>NZ_DASZNO010000046.1:0-51634 GCF_035551235.1 Flexivirga sp.
TGCACCCGGAGCACTACCTGGTGGCCGTCACTCGGCCAGGGGGGTGTACTGGTTGGCGGGAACGCGGCACGGGCACCGGTGCCCTATCAGGGCTGCGCGTCCTTGACCTCACCTGGGTGCTTGCCGGTCCCTATGTCACCAAGACCCTCGCCGAGCACGGCGCCGACATCATCAAGGTCGAATCCGCCCACCGCCAGGACCCGACGCGGTTCGCGCCGTCGATGCGGCTCCGGTCCGGCGCGGGTCCCGACGACAGCGGCTACTTCGTCAACTTCAACCGCAACAAGCGCAGCCTTGCACTGAACCTACGCAGCGCCGAAGGCCCAGAGCTGCTGCGCCGCCTCGCCGCCGAGGCCGACGTCGTGGTGGAGAACTTCTCCCCCGGCACACTCGCCAAATGGGGGCTCGACCCCGCGAACCTGCGCCTGTTGAACCCGAACTGCCTGCTGGTGTCGATGTCCGGCGTCGGAGCGAGCGGCCCATGGCAGTCCTCGGTGACTTTCGCCGACACGCTCGCTGCCTGGTCGGGCCTCAGCCATGCGACGACCGGATCCGACGGTGTCCCACAGGGATTCACCTTCGGACTCGGTGACATGGTCGCCGCGAACGCCGCCGTCGTCGCAATCCTGGAGCACCTGCTGCGTGGCGACGGCGGGTATGTCGATCTGTCCCAACTCGAAGCGTTGACAGCCCACCTCGGTCCTGCGGTGCTCGGGATGCCCGCTCACAACGCCAGCGACACCATCGGTCCGTTCACCCTGCGCGCACCCGGTGACGACCGCTGGCTCGCCGTCGGCATCGCCGCCTGCGCCGCGCTCCGATCGCTCGCCGGCGACCGTGATCCGGTGTCCTGGCTGAGTGAGTATGCCGCCACGACCGATGCCGATGAGGCTGCAACAACGTTGCAGCAGCACGGGATTGCGGCCTACCCGGTCCGCGACGGCCGCGACCTGGTCGAGCTCGACCCACAACTGGCGGCCCGAACCTTCTATCCGACACAGCACCACCCGATCGCGGGCGACATACGTGTCGAGGGTCCGGTCCACCACCTCGCCGGCACACCCCCGGTGCTGGACCGACCCGCGCCGTTGCTCGGCGAACACACCGACGAGTTGCTCACCGAGCTGCTCGACCTCGACCACACGCAGCTGCGCCGGCTTCGTGACGAAGGAGTCCTGCAATGACTGAACCCGGCTTCCGGATCGAACACGATGGTGCCGTCGCCACGCTGGTGCTGGACAACGGCCCGGTCAACACCGTCGACCCGCCGCTCATCGAGGCGCTCATCGCGGGCCTGCCGGAAATCACGGAGGACCCGACCGTGCGCGCATTGGTGGTCCGGGGCAAGGGAAAGGTCTTCGTCGGCGGGGCGGACATCCGGGTGATGCGCCGGCTCGACCCCGACACCTACACCGAGATGCGCCGGTGGACCGAGGTGCAGCAGCTGCTGGCCCGCGCAGCCAAGCCGGTGATCGCCGCGCTCAACGGCCACGCCCTCGGCGGTGGAGCCGAACTCGCGCTGGCTTGTGACCTGCGAATCCTGCATGAACGAGCGCTTTTCGGCTTTCCGGAGTCGAACCTGGGCATCTTCCCCGGCGCCGGCGGCAGCCAGCGACTCCCCCGCCTCATCGGTGCGCATCGGGCCAAGCGGCTGATGATGGACGGCACCCGGCTGACCGCGGCCGAGGCCCTCGACCAGGGGCTCGTCGACCTCGTCGCCGGCGACGACTTCGACGAGGTGGTGCGGCGGGAAGCCACCCGCCTTGCCGCGCGGCCGACCGCCACCATCGGTCTGATCAAGCGGGTCGTCGACGAGGGCATCGAGTTGCCCCTGGAGGAGGCGCTCGCCTGCGAGGGGCGTTACGTGCGGCGGAACCTCGACGTCGCAGACGCGGCCGAGGGACTGCAGGCGTTCCTCGACAAGCGCGAGCCGTGCTTCGAGGGCAGTTGAGCAGGGCTGCTCAGAAACGCTGCGCAGAAAACTCTGATCAGTTCACCAGGTTGGACGAGGACAACCGCTGGCTCGCTTCCAGCAACGCTGCGGCGAACCGCTGCACGTCGGCACGGTAGGTGGGCGCGGTGATCGACAGAGCACCGAGCAGCAGCCGGGTGCCGCTGAACAGCGGCACCGCGACCGAGCAGTACCCGAGGGTCACCTCGTCCTCCTCCAACGCATAGCCGACCTCGCGGACCCGTTGGACCTGCTTGAGCAGCAAACCCGGTGCGACCGTGGTGTGCTGGGTGAAGCGCTCCAGTTCACGACTGACGACCTCCGAGAGCACCGAGGGCGGCGAGAACGCGATCAGCACCTTGCCGGTCGCAGTGGCGTGCAACGGCATCCGCCCGGCGATGCGGGAGGGTTTCGCCGACTTCTCGCTGGCAGCGACCTTCTCCAGGTAGATGGCCTCAAGACCGTCCTTCACGACCAGGTGGACCGCTTCGCCGGTCGTGAAATGCAGCCGCTCCATCGTCGGCCGGGCTGCGTCGCGCAGCACACGGAATCGCGGTACGCGGGACCCGAGCTCGAAAGCCCGCATGCCCAAACGGTATTCGAAGCCGGAGCGCTCCAGCATGCCCCACTCGACCAGTTCCTGCGCGAGCCGGTGCACGGACGCCTTGGAGACGCCGGTCCGGCGGGAGAGCTCGGAGAGGGACAGCTCGACGTCGTCGTGCTGGAAAGCCTCCAGGATCAGCCGGGCCTTGCCCAGCACACTGTTGGCACCGTGGCCCTGGCCTTCGCCGTAGGCCTTCTCATGAGAGGCGGTTGTCATCATCACTCCTGCCGCGATCCCCAGACACCCCTCACAGAACGCACCAGCACCTCGACGAGGCGCCGCATCTCCCTGACGTCGACGGCATTCATACCCAGCGTGAAATCGACCGGGCGGCCGTCTGGTCCCTGCTGGACCTTGGGCATCCCGACCCGTGCGGTCGGAACACCGCGCATCCGCAGGATGTTGGCGTCGGTCGCGCCGCTATTGGCAAGGACCGGCTCGTGGCGCTCACCAGCCACCGCTTCCCAGGCGGCAACCGTCGCTCGCACGACCGGGGCGGCCGGGTCGGTCCGGCTCGCCGGAACCGAGGCGATCTGGCGCACCGTGAAGCACGCACCCAGCTGGGTCTCCAAAGGTGCCAAGGCTGTTCGCACTTCGCGCACGACTGACGGTGCGGTCTGCTCCGGAGTCATCCTGATGTCCATTCGCACCCGAACGGACGCCGTCGTGGACGCGGCCAACCGCTCAAAGCCGCCGTGCACGGACGACACGACGCCCTGCGGCCGCATGGTGCCGGTCTCGTGATGCTCGGCATACGTCTCGCACCAGTCCTCGAGGACCTCGATGACGCGGGCGGCGTCGCGTGCCGCGTTGCGGTAGGGCATCCGGTGGCGGCTGCCGACGTAACTGTGCTGACCAGGGATCTCGACCTCGACCCAGGTAAGTCCGACCTCCTCGTGCGAGACGGTCCAGCCCGGCTTGGCGATGATCGCGTGGTCGGTGGCGAAGCCGCGCTCGAGCAGGAACGTCGCGCCGACACCGTGTCCGGTGTTGGCACGACCCGGAACGCCGACGCCGTCGACCGCGAAGCTGGGCATGCCGCCGGCGCCGAAGCCGGCGACGACATCACCGGGCAGGTCCACTCCCGCACGTCGCATCGCCTCGATCGCGACCAGGATGCAGGCGGCGTGGCCCTTGGGGTTGCCCGCGGCGAGGCCGACGATGATGTCGTCATAGACCGTCGCGTGCGGTTGCATATCCTCCCGCAGCCGCGGCCCGGCGTCGGGGATGTCGAGGGCTTCGATGCCCGTGGTGTAGGTGTCCAGCGGCGCGTAGAGCAGCACGGTGTCGCCGTCCGGGTCACCGGGGAGCACACCGACCGCATTGGCCTGCTCGTCGTCGATGACCTGCAGGGTGGCGTCCACCCCGGCGTCCGCCAGGTGGTCGACCAGCCAGGACGCGGCTGGTCGTTCGGCGCCGGTCGGGCTCGGTATGTCGATCAGCCCGCACACCGCGTCCAGCAGGTGGTCGCGGTCGACCTGCTTCATGACCTCGGTGACGAACTGCTCGTCCTGGACGGTCACGACGACACTCCGGCTTCGCGCGCAGCGACGCTGGAGCGGAACTGCACCGAGACCGGTGGCAAGTCGCCGATCACGGCGCTGAACGAGTCGTCCTCGTGCACGTCGACCATCGGTCCGAGCGCCCCGGCGAGCACGATCTGACCGGCGCGTAGCGACAACCCGCGCCGGTGCGCCTCATTCGCCAGCCACGCCAATCCGTGCAACGGGTCGCCGTGGAAGTTGTCGGCTCCGGAGCCCCGGGAGACCACCTTGCCGTTGCAGCGCAACTCCATGGCGAATTCTCCGAGCCTCAGATTCCCGATCGGGCGTCCCTCCGGCGCGAGTACGAACAAGCCCGCGGAGGCGTTGTCGGCAATCGTATCGACTCTGGTGATGTCCCACTCGTGGATTCTGCTGTCCACGACTTCGATACCGGCGAGTACCTCGGAAACAGCAGATCGGGCGCGGTCAGCATCGATGTCCGGCTCGTCGAGGTCTTCTCCCAATCGGAAGACGACCTCGGCCTCGACCAGCGGCTGCAGCAGCCGGCGCACCGGGACCACGGCACCGTCGTGGACCTGCATGGTGTCCATCAGTGTGCCGATGGTCGGCTCGTGCACCCCGAGCTGGTCCTGCACCGCACGTGCGGTCAAACCCACCTTGCGACCCACCACCCGATCGCCGCTGATCTCGCGCAGGGCCACCACGTGCTGCTGGACGGCGTATGCCGCTTCGACGTCGGTCCGGCCGATGAGGTCGCGGACCGGCGCGCAGGTGCGACGCAGGGTCTCGGCGTGCCGCAGCCGTTCGGCCGCCTGCCCCACCGCCGGGCTGACATCCCGGATCATGCCGGCGCTCCCTCCGGCGCGGCCGGAGGACGCAGCACCGCACGGCCGGTGAGATCACCTGTCGCCATACGGTCGAAAATCGTTGCTGCTTCGTCGAATCCGAACTCCTCCACTGTCAGGGTGAGCTCTCCGGAGACGAGCAGCGGCGCGAGCTCCTCGGCATACTTCCGGGCTTCGCGGTTGCGCCGCATCATGTTGGTGGGCAGCAGAGCGACGTCCTGCAACAGCCAGTTCGGCAGGTCCAGGGTGGCGTCCTCGCCGGCGACGTACCCGATCAGCACTGCTCGGCCACCGGCCCGGACCCAGTGCATCCGGTCGCTCAGGTGTTGTCCGCCGAGCGTGTCGACGAGCAGGGTCGCCGGGCGCTCCTTGCCCAGTGTGGCGGCCCGCTCGGCGTCGGCCAGCAGCGGCTCGACGCCGTCGGGCAGCCGGTCCGCCTGCGCCTTGTCCAGCACCAGGCCCAGAACGCGAGCGCCTTCGCGCAGCGCCAGCTGGGCGACCATCGAGCCGACGGCTCCGGCCGCGCCCGCGACGATGACGACCTCGTCGGCCGCGCTCTCGACCTCGGGCACGCCCCAGTCCCCGAGCCGGCCGATGGACTGCAGAGCACACGCCGCGGTCGTGAGCGGCACGAAGTACGTGGCACCGAGGGCGGGGCCCATGCCGTCAGGTACCACTACGAGGTTCTTCTCCGGCAGTCGCACGTATTCGGCCCAGGTGCCGTCCCGGGTGAGTCCGAGACCGCCGCCGCGCAGCATCACGCGGGTCCCCGCGGCGAGCGCTGCCGACGCGACGACCGTGCCGCAGCCCTCGACTCCGCCGACGTAGGGCAGCTGCGGCTTGACTCCGAAGTCGCCGCCGGCGACCGTGCGGTCGAGGTGTCCCACTGCTGCGGCCTCGATGCGGACGAGGGACTCGCCCTCCTGATGCTCGGGCGCCGAAACCTCTTCTGCGACAGGTGGTTTACCCCAGTCGTGGACACGGACGGCCCTCATGGTCGACATCAGTGGATCCGGTTCCGGCCGATGAAATCGAGACTGAGCGGGTTGTACTTGGCGGCCTGCTCGTGCTGCGGCCAGTGCCCGCAGTCCTCGAAGAGCACAAGCTCGGAACCCTTGATGTTCGCGTGCATCGCATCAGCCTCCGGTGTCTCACCGAACGGGTTGTTGCGCCCCCAGACGATCAGGGTCGGGACGTCGATCTTTGCCAGGTCCTCGGGCCGCAGGATGTTGCGTTGCCGCGTCTCCATGTCCTGCAGGCTCAGCAGGTTCTCGACGTTGGCGACGAAGTCGGGCTGGTGGTAGATGGCGTAACGGGTCGTCACCAGCTCCTCCGTCGCGTCGGCGGGGTCGGCCATCAGCAGTTGCAGGCGCTTGCGGGTCAACTCGACGTCGTTCGTCGACACCGCCTGCCGGGTGCTGGTCCGGATACGGTCCATCACCTTCGGGTTCGCGACCGTGCCACCCGCGCACAGTAGTTGCAGACTCGCGATGCGGTCGGGGTCGTCGATGGCGGCGCGGGCACCGACCCAGCCGCCGAGCGACTCGCCGCCGATGTGTGCCTTGTCGATGCCGGCGGCGTCGAAGTAGGCGAGCAGGTGGTCGCGGTACTTCGGGATCTCGTACGGGTAGTCCGGCTTGCCGGTGTAGCCGTGGCCCAGCATGTCGATCGCGTGCACCGTGTAGTGCTCCGCGTGCGCCCGTATGTTGCGGATGAAGGCCTCCAGGTGACCGCTGGTGCCGTGCAGGAACACCACGTGCTCGTCGCCGTGGCCGGCCTGCAGCGAGCGGGTCGGCACACCGCCTGCGTCGACGGTGGTGACCTTGAAGTCGAGCCCGGCGAGCTCGGTCCAGATGGTTTGCCCGAGTGTGTCGGGCAGATCGTTGCTCATGCGAGATCCTTTGCTGGTAAAGACGATTCAGTGCAGCTTCAGTGCAGCTTCAGAGCTGGTTCAGGGCTGGTTGATGCGGTGGACCTGGGTGTTCAGATGCGCGGTCAGCTGCGGCACCAACCGCTGGTGCAGGGCGAGCCGCTGGCTCAGACGCAGTAGTCCCGCCGCGCCGGCGACGCCGGCGAGTGCGACGTAACGGGTTTTCATCGGTTGCCTCTCGTGTCTTGCTCGTATGGCGAGTTACTGGTGGTCGACCGAACGGAGGAACCCGTCGACCACGGCGTGGTAGGCGGCTGGGCGCTCCTCCTGCAGGTGGTGCGACACGTGGTCCATCACGTGCAGGTTGCCGCGCGGCACCATCCGGGAAAGCATCAGCGGGTAGTCAGGCGTCAGGAACGCGTCCTCCCGGCCCCAGATGAACAGCGTCGGTGCCTGCACCTTGCCGAGCTGCTCGGTCAGGTCCTGCCAGTCGCCCCGCGGCGAGTCCGACATGGCGGCGAGTTCGCGCTCCTCCGGGTCCAGGCTCTGCTGGTAGCGCAGGTCGAGCGTCTCCTCGGGCAGCCGCTGCGCGTCATACCACTCGAGCCGGGTGATGAGTTCGCGCATCTTCTCCCGGGTCGGGCCCTCACCGCCGTAGTAGACGTCGCGTGCCGACCGGCCGCGGTGACCCTGCTCGGGCAGGGGGGCGAGTGGCCCGTAGAAGACCGGCATCGAGCCGGTGATGACCAGCGAGCGCACCCGGTCCGGGTAATAGGCCGCGGTTGCGAGCGCGATGGTGCCGCCCCACGAGTTGCAGATCAGGTCCGCGCGCTCGATGCCGAGCGCGTCCATGAACCCCACCGTCTTGGCGGCGTGGAAGTCCCACATCGGTCCGGTGATCCGGCACTTGTCCGACTTGCCGTACTGCAGCAGGTCCAGCAGGACACAGCGCCGGTCGGCGGCGAACAGCGGTGACACGGCACCGAAGTCGCTCCACGCGGTGCAGCCGGGGCCACCACCATGCAGGAAGATCGTGTCCGCTCCCCGGCCGACATCGTGATAGTGGAAGGTCACGCCGTCCGCATCGACGAAGTGACTCTCGGGAGCCGGTCCGGCGGCGGGCGAAGTCCGAAGATCTCGAGTAGAGCTCGTTCCGCGCCCCACTCGCTCCATTGGTTCGGTGGTCATGACTTTCCTCCTGCGGGCTCGATGACGGCTGCGCCCATGCCGGTGAGCCATTCGGGCATCGGCGAGTAGCCCAGGCTGGTTCCAGGTGCGAAGCCGAGGGCCGCGGCCATCACCAGCCAGGTGCGCAGCTCCTGCCCGCCGTTGCCGGCGATCTTCTCCAGCTCGGCGGTGGTCAGTTTCGTGTACTTCTCCAGGTCGCCGGCCTCGAGGTCGGCGAGGAACTGCACGTCGAACTCCTCGAAGATGCACGGCTGGGCAGCGACGATGATCTCGCGGCGGCGCTTGTCGTAGCGCTCCCATTCGCCGCGGCCGTTGAGCCAGGCGTCGACCATGAACTCCTCGTCGTCGTCCTGCGGCTGCGACCAGTCGCTCGGCCAGGGCAGCTGATGTGACAGGCCACCCGAGGCGATGACGACCACCTTGCGGCCGTCGGCGTTTGCCTCGATCGCTTCGGCCAGACGCCGGCCGAGCGCGGCACACCGTTCGATGGTGGGCAGCGGCTGAGCGAAGACGTTGACGACGAGCGGGACCACCGGGATGTCGATGCCGTCCAGCAGGTACTGGATGGCGTGGGACTGGCCGTGGTCGATCTGCAGGCGCGCCGAGATCGCGACCTCGGACCCGGCCTCCACCAGATGAGTGGCGAGCTGCTGAGCGAAGACCGGGTCGGTTTTCTGCGGGCCCTTCGGTGTGCCCGATTCACCGGATGCGATGACGTCACCGACGCCCATCGTGAATGACGGGATCAGGTCCAACCAGAAGCCACGGAAGTGATTGGAGCCGATGATCACCGCGATGTCGGGCTGGATGTCCCGCAGCCGACGATTGATGTGTTCCAAGGACTCGCGGAATGCCTCGGCGCGCTCGGTATGCACCACCTTGTCCCAGTGGGTATTCATCAGGGTGGAGTGAGATGCGCCTATTCCCAACGAGATTGCAGTCATGTATGTCGCTCCTCTCAGCTGTCTTCTTGTTGGGCGTCGGCCGGGGCGAGACCCAGCTCGGCCAGTCGCTCGATGCGCTCCTCGGTCACGTCCTCAGCCAGCTTTCGCCACTGCAACAACGACGCGTCCGGGCGATAGAGCTTCTCCGGCGGGGCGTCGGTCATCTCGACCATCCACTTGTCCTGGCTGGAGAACTGCCCGTGGAAGAGCCACCGCACGGCCCCGAGGTACTTCACGTAGAAGGGAATCGTCTGAATTCCCTTGCTGAAGTTGGCCATCACGCCGACATACAGATGGTTGTCCTCGTCGACCGGCGTGTAGAACTCGTAGTGGATGAAGGTCGGGTAGACGACCCGAAGGATGCCGGGCATCGCCACCGACACGAAGCCGGGGAAGCCCTGTTTCGCGATCACCGGGTTGGGCTCGCGCTGCGAGCCCACATTGCCGATGTTGGAGACCTTCCCGGACGGCTTCTGCTTGTACCAAGCCAGGCTCGTCCACTTGCCCACGCCCGGGAAGTCGGCCTCCCAGTGCTGCTCCTCCTGCACCCGGAAGATCCAGCGACCACGCTTCTCGATCCGGGTGATGTTCCAGACGGGCATCGCCTTGAAGAGCCTCCACAGGGCGGTGCGGTGCAGGAACTTGGCGTGCCCCTCGTCATACCCGTTCTCACAGGCGAAGCGCCAATTGCCTTCGCGCGGCTGGATTCTCGAGCCGACGACGGCCGGGTTCTCCACGAGCTCCTCGGGCAGCTGGTCGTCGATCGGGTGCGGCTCCTCGCCGTCGCCGACGTAAATCCAGACCATGCCGAGTCGTTCCTCGACGTCATACGTGGGCTGCGTGACCTTGCCGCACAGTCGCGACTCCGGACCATCGGTGATGACCGCGCACAGATCGCCGGACTTCAGGTCGAAGGTCCAGCCGTGGTAGACGCAGGACAAGGTCCCGGGGAACTGCTTGTTGCCGTAGGTCAATGGCACCCCGCGGTGTGGGCACCGGTTGGCGAGCGCGTAGACCGTGCCCTTGTCACGGACAATCGCGATGTCCTCGCCGAGCAGTTTGATCCGGACGGGCCGGTCCCCGACGTGGGACGAGTACGTCACCGGATACCAGTAGCCCCGGAAGCCTGCCTTCGCCGCGTTGTAGTGCGGCCAGGTGGACCAGTCCTGGCGGCCGGGCAGCTTGCCCGCCCGGTGTCGTGGTGCGGGCATTTCGGTGCGGCGATCGGCCGGGGATCCGGCAGCGCCGGCAGCCTCCGGATTCGCAGTCTGCGTCATGGTTTCACTCCAGTCCTCGTGGTCTGGACCGAGCAGACCACCGCTGTGGAGCGGGTCACAACCGCATCGGTTCGTCCACCGGAACACGACCTCGCGGAGGACGGGATCACGTCTCCGACCAGCGGGTATTCCGGTGAGCGGTCCACGCCGCGAGACGGCGGCACCCGCACCTTCTTACATTCCTGGTCTTCCACAGAACCAGGAGGTCAGCGTGAGCAAGGCTCAGAAACTGGCGACCGACATCCTCATCCTCGGGGCCGGCCCGACCGGGCTGTATGGCGCCTACTACGCGGGATTCCGCGGCCTGTCGACGATCGTCGTGGACGTCCTTCCCCAGGTGGGCGGCCAGGTGATGGCGCTCTACCCGGAGAAGCAGATCCGCGATGTCGCCGGGCTACCCAGCATCCGCGGTCGCGACTTCGTAGCCGCGCTCAAGGAACAGGCCGATGCCTTCTCCCCCACCTACTTGCTGGGTCGGCAAGCGGTGACCATCGAGTACCTGCAGGATGCTCCCGTCGTCACGCTCGACGACGGGACGCAGATCGAGGCCGGCGCGGTTGTGGTGACCGCCGGTATCGGCACACCGAAACCCCGTCCACTGGAAGCGGGTTCGGAGTGGTTGGAGCGAGGACTGTCGTACTTCGTCGTGGACCCGGAGGCCCACCGCGACCAGGACGTGGTGATCGTCGGCGGCGGCGACTCGGCTCTCGACTGGGCCGATGCGTTGTCCTCCATCGCGGCGTCGGTGACGCTCGTGCACCGACGTGCGAGCTTCCGCGGCCACGCCGCGACCCTGGCCCGCGTCGAGACTGCACCGAACACCACGGTGCTGACCGAATGCCAGGTGACCGCGATCGAGGGCGACCTCGCCGCCGGACAACTGCAGAAGGTGACGCTGAGCCACGTCTCCGGTGACGAGCAAGTGGTCGCGGCCGATCATGTGATCGCGGCGCTCGGTTTCATCTCCGACATCGGACCGCTGCGCCAGTGGGGTCTGACACTCGCAGGCCGGTCCATCTCCGTCGACCGGTCCATGCGCACGAACCTCCCCCGCGTCTACGCAGCCGGTGACGTCGCCGACTTCGACGGCAAGGTGAAACTGATGTCGGTCGGCTTCGGCGAGGTCGCTCTCGCGGTCAATCACGTCGCGGTCGATCTCGACCCGGAACTGAATCTCTTCCCCGGTCACTCGACCGACGAGTCCTGAAACCTCACGGATACCTCGTGAATCCCATTGTCCCGAAAGGAAATTGACATGGCCTACGTAATCGGACCCGGCTGCACCGACATACTCGACCGGTCGTGCATCGACGTGTGCCCGGTCGACTGCATCTACGTCGGCGACCGCAAGAGTTACATCAACGGCAACGAATGCATCGACTGCGGTGCGTGCGAGGTCGAGTGCCCGGTCGAAGCGATCGTCGTGGACCGGGTCGCGAAGAAGAAGCCGGAGCTGACACCGTTCCTGGAGGATCAGGTGGCGTTCTTCGCCGACGTGCTCCCGGGTCGCGATGCGCCGCTCGGCGATCCCAACGGTGCGACGCCGCTGGGCCCGGTCGGTGTCGACACTCCCCTGGTCGCAGCGCTGCCCTCGAATCAGTGACCCTCACAGCGGGTGACGGGCCGGTTCTGGTCACCGGCGGCACCAGTGGCATCGGCCTCGGCGTAGCTTCGGCGATCCTGCGAGCCGGTCGACCTGTCGCCATACTCGGGAGGGACGCGGAGCGTGCCGATGCTGCCGCGAAACAGCTTCGCGCGCAAGGGAATCCGGACCAGGTGCTCGTTCGGTATGGCGATACTACGTCGCCGGACGACCTTGCCGGGGCGGTGCACGACGTCGTTGACCAGTGGGGGCGTCTCGACGGCTTGGTCACCACGGCCGGTCGGCTGGCCCGCGGCTCGCTGCTCACGTTGTCGCCCGACGAATTCGAGCAGGCTTGGCGGGTCAACGTGCACGGCACCTGGCTGGCGATGCGCGCCTGCGTGCCGACCATGCAGGAGCAGGGGCACGGCAGGATCGTGACCATCGGGTCCGTGCTCGGCAGCACCGGTACGCCGGAACGCGGTGGCTACGCGGCAACCAAGGGAGCCGTTGCCGCGTTGAGCCGCTCCATTGCGCTCGAGCTGGCTCGCACCGGGATCACGGTCAATTGCGTCGCACCTGGCCCGGTCCGTACGTCGATGAACGCCGACGACGCGGCCGGCAAGTTCGACGACCTGATCCCCGCGGGTCGCTGGGGTCGACCCGCGGACATCGCGCACGCCATCGTGAGCCTGCTTGACGAGGCGGCCGGCTGGACCACAGGAACCGTTGTCCACGTAGACGGCGGATACACCGCTCGCTGAGGAGAAGCATGGCTCCGACACTGCCCTTGACCGGGACGGGACTGCGATATACCGAGTCGCACCAGGGCGATCCGGGGCGCGTCCCGGTCCTGTTGCTGCACCCATGGTTCGGTTGCCGCGCCTTCTGGGACCGCACTGCGGAACAACTGGCCGCACCCACCGTGGCGGTCGACTGGTATTCGCTGAGTGACGGCGACTGGGCGCCGTGGGCCAGCCCGGAGCGGCTCGCCGAAGCGGTGATCGTGCTGCTCGACACCATGGAGGTTCCGCAGGTCGACGTCGTCGGCAACAGCGTCGGCGGGATCGTCGCCCAGCTGCTGGCAGCCCGGCATCCCGAACGCGTGCACCGGTTGGCGCTGGTCGGCACCGGCGCAAGTCTGGATGGACCGCCCAGCCAGTTCGGCGAACTCGTGACGGCATGGGTGGAAGGTGCCGCCAACCGTCGTGAGCTTGCACCACGGATGGTCGACGCTTTGGTCGCGTGCCCCCTCCCCCGCGCCGACCGTCACGAATACGTACGCGCCGTACTCGACGCCGACCCCGACTTCATCAGTGCAGTGCTCGTGGCTGCGCGGCGGCTGGACCTCCGGCCGGAGCTTTCGCGAATCACCGCGCCAACACTCATCCTTCGCGGAGAACTCGACAGCGCGCGTAGTCCGGATCATGTCACCGAACTGCTCCACGGCATCCCCGACTCACGAGCCGTGGAGATCCCCGGGTGTGGGCATTCTCCGATGATCGAGCGCCCAGGCCTCTTCAACGCCCTGGTCGAGGGTCACCTGATGCTTGGCGCCGCTTCATCCGGCCCGAAGATTCCCAGCACCACGAAGAAATGGAAATGACCCATGTGGGCCCAAAAGCTTGTACGGCCAGGCGTGTTCGAGCAGGTCGACGTGGCAGCGCCCGACCTCACCACAGCTTTACCTGGCCAGACCATACTTCGAGTCGAAGCCGGCGCAATTTGCGGTAGCGACCTGCCCTACTTCAACGGCGAGACCTGCATCCACTTCGATGATGAGGCTCCGTTCGCCGCGAACGTGCCCGGCTTCCCTCTGCATGAGGTTGTCGGTGAGGTCGTCGCGAGTGATGACCCGGAGCTGCCGGTCGGCACCCGTGCGGTGGGCTGGGCGACCGGCTTCTCCGCGCTGGCCGAGTTCACCGTGACCGACAGTGACAGCTTGCTCGCGATTCCCGACGACCTGGATTCGGCACACGCGCTGACCCTGCAACCGCTCGCCTGCGTCACGGAGACGGTGCACTCGCTCGGCCCGGTCGACGGCCTGCGTGTCGCGGTGCTGGGGCTCGGACCGTTCGGACTGCTGTTCTCGCACGTACTCGCCGACGCGGGTGCAGCGGAAGTGATCGGGGTCGATCGCCTGGATCGCTCGGCCATCGCAGACGACTTCGGGATCGACACGTGCGTGCACAGTTCAACCGGCCGGTGGGCAGGTTCGCTCACCGACGACGAACGCCCGGATCTGGTCATCGAGGCGATCGGGCACCAGACGGCGACGCTCGCCGATGCTGTCGAAGCCGTGGCCGAGAACGGGCGGATCTTCTGCTTCGGTGTCCCCGATGAGCCGGTCTATCCGCTGCCGATGCAGGACCTGTTCCGCAAGCACGCCACGTTGACCGGTGGGATCGTCGCGGAGCGTCGTCGTTGCCTGCAGTTCGCCCTGGGTTACCAGCGCCGGTACCCCGAGCTGCAGAAGCAATTGGTCTCGCACACCTTCGATTTCACCGAGGCGCAGCTGGCGTTCGAGCTGGCTTCACGTCCGGCGTCCGGGCGACTCAAGGTCCAGCTCATCCGCTGAGATCACGCCCCGGCGGCGGTGGCCTTGCCGGCGTGCTGGGAGTACCAATCGCGGTTCATGATCGTGGCCAACTCGACGTCGCCGTCGACTGCCTTGATGGATTTCAAGAACTGCAGCAGGTCCCGGGTCGCCCGGAAGTCCGCGTCCGAGAAGCCACGCACGTCGAATTCGATGTCGGACACTGCGGATTCGGCGGTCTTCTTCGGCACGTCAACCTGCGCTGCAGTGGCCCGCACACCGAGTGCCGGCTCCTTGCGAACCCGTGCCGCGGCCTTGCCGAGCACGTCGACGACGATGCCGGCGGTCTTCTCGTTGCCCTTCAGCCAGGCCGCGTCCGCGATGATCCACTGGCTGTAGCCCGCGTGGAAGTCCTTGCTCTCGGCGACCACGCGACCGCCCTGCTTGACCGCTCGGGACACCCACGGGTCGAAGATCACGCAGCCGTCGGCATCGCCCCTGGACAGGATGGCGTCGAAGTCCGGCGGGGCCGCCTGCACCATCTTGATGTCGCTGGCCTGGCGGCCGATGCTGCGCATGTACTTCCCGGTCATGTACTGGCCGAGGCCCGGGAAGTAGACCATGCTGCGGATCGTCGCGGGCTTGACGCCCTTGCGCAGGACCACCTTGAAGTAGGTGTCCGAGTGCTCGAAGCTGGCGATGGCCGCGATCTTGTCGCTCTTGGCGGCAACCGGGAGCACCGTGGCGTCGGCGTTCACCGACAGCTGGGTGGTGCCGGCCGAGACGTTCTGCACACCGGCCGCACCGCCCTCCACCTGCACGAATTCGACGGACACACCGGCGTCCTCGAACATGCCGTCCCGCTGCGCCAGATAGATCGGGGCGTATGACGGGTCGACACCGACCGAGAGCCGAACCTTCGGCTTCCCGGCCTTGCCGCCGCTCGTGCTGCCCGAAGAACATGCCGCGAGGCCGAACGCGGTCGCGGCGAGCCCGGCCGAGCGCAGCACGCCGCGCCTGGTGAAAGTGCTGGTCATCATGCTCCTTGAAGGTTTGTTCAGAACAGACAGGCGGGGTGCCGGCGCGGGGTCAGACCTTGACGCCATACCGGCGCAGGGGCCGCACGCACAGTCGCAGCACCCGGTCGAAGAGGAAGCCGAGCGCACCGAGCACGATGATGCCGACGAAGACCCAGTCGATGTGTCCGTAGTTGCGCGAGGTCCAGATCAACGCACCCAGGCCTTCCTGCGCGGCCACGATCTCTGCGGACACGATCGTCAGGAAGCTGTTGCCCATCGCCAGGCGAGCGCCGGTGACGATGTGCGGAATCGTCGAAGGCAGCACGATGGTCCGCAGGATCTGCACCTTGCTGGCGCCGAGGCTGGCCGCCGCCCGCAGCTTGGTCTCGTCGGTCGACACCGCGCCCGAGATGGTGTTGATCACCACGACGAAGACCGAGGTGTAGAAGATCAGCACGATCTTCGACGACTCGCCGATGCCCAACCAGATGATCGCCAGGGTCACGAACGCGATCGGTGGGATGAACCGGAAGAACTCGATGTACGGGTCGAGCAACTCGCGGACGATGGTGATGCGTCCCATGAGCAGGCCGAGCGGAGCACCGACCACGACACCGAGTGCCCAGCCGATGAAGATCCGTCGGCTCGAGGCCCAGATCGACTGCCACAGTGTGCCGTCCGACCACAGATCGACGGCGCCGTGCCACGTCTCGGAAGGAGACGCGACCAGCGCCGGCCCGAAGTGTGAGGCCAGCAGCTGCCAGACCAGCAGCCCGAGTGCGATCGAGACGACGAAGAGTCCGGCGCGACGCAGCGGCCCGGTGAGCTTGGACTGTTGCCCACGCCGGCGTGCCTTGTCCGTGGCCGGCGTCGTGGTCGCCGGCTTGGTCTCTGCGAGTGTCATGACTCCTCCTGGGTCAATCCCTGGCCCTGCAATGCCTTGCGCACCTCGGCGCCGATGTCGTCCCGCAGTTTTCGGTGCAGGGCGATCGCCTGGTCACTCGCTTCGTCGCGGGGGCGTGGAATGTCGACCTCGTAACTCGACTTGATGGTGGCTGCCGGACCTGCCGTCATCACCAGAATGCGGTCGGCGAGGACGATCGCCTCGTCGATGTCGTGCGTCACGAAGATCACCGTGCAACCGCTGCTGCGCCAGATCCGGTCGAGCTCCTGCTGCATGACCTGCCGGGTCTGTGCGTCGAGGGCGCCGAACGGTTCGTCCATCAGCACCACCCGAGGCTCGTTGGCGAGCACCCTTGCGATCTGGGCACGTTGGCGCATGCCGCCGGACAATTGACGTGGCAATTTGTCCGCGGCATGGGCCAGCCCGACGAGCGAGAGGAACTCATCGGAGATCGCCTCGCGTTGCTTCTTGCCGACGCCGCGCATCTTCGGCCCGTACTCGATGTTCTGCCGAATGGTCAGCCAGTCGAACAACGCTTCGCTGCTCTGGAAAACCATCCCGATATCGAGGCTCGCGCCACGTATCTCGTTGCCCTCCAGGTGAATCTGTCCTTCGGCAGGCTTCTCGAACCCCGCCACTGCGGAGATCAGCGTGGACTTTCCGCAACCGCTGGGTCCGAGCAGGCAGACGAACTCACCCGCCCGGACCGAGACATCGACACTGTCGACAGCCGTGAAGTCGCCGAATTTGATCGTCACGCCGTCCAGCTCGAGGGCTGCGCCCCGGGCCTCGACATCCGGGGCGGTCGAGGAGGGTGTGTCGGGTTTCGCTGTGCTTACAGCCATTTGTTCACTCACTCAATTCCGTCGGTCGCTCAAGGCTTCGCGACGTGCTCGTCGTACCAGCCGTTGAGGATGTTCGGCTTGATGTCCAACGCCTTGTTCAGCGTTCCCTTCTTCACGAAGTACTTGATCTGGTCCTGGTAGGACGTCATGTCCTTGCCGTTGAAGTCACGCACCTTCCAGTCGACGAGTTCGATCGCCTGCTTCGCATCGGCCTTCTTGATCTTGGCTTCGGCCTGCACGGCCACAGCCGCACGATCGGGGTCCTTCGCGGTGATCTTGGATGCCTTGTCGAGCACCTTGGCCACCTTGGCTGCCTCCTTCTCGTGTCCCTTGAGCCACGTGGAGTCGGCAACCGCCCAGTGGACGTAGGAGTAGCCGTATGAGCCGGTGTCCGTCAGTTCCTTCAGGCCGAGCTTGACGCCGTTCGAAGGCCACGGCTCCCAGAGGAGATAGGCGTCGACCGTCCCCTTCTTGGTGAGCGCAGGAAGCGAGGACGGGTCCGACTCAACGAACTTCACCGAGTCGAGCGGCACCTTGTTGGCCTCGAAGTACTTCTGGGCCATGTAGTCGCTGAGGCCCTGCGTCACGCCCATCTTCTTGATCTGGCTCGCCTTGGTGATGCCGGGCTTGGCCACGACCTTCAAGTACTTGCCGGACTGTTCGTAGATGAACATCGCCCGCAGGTCGGGGTTCTGCTTCAGCAGGGTGAGGGTCGTCGTGTCCGAGTTGCCGGCCATCTCCACCTGGTCACCCGCGATGGCCTGCACGGCGTCACCGCCTCGGCCGAACTGCACCAGCTTCACATTGAGTCCGGCGTCCTTGAACATCCCGTCCGTGTCGGCCAGGAAGAACGGCGCGTATGCCGCGTCGATCCCGACACCGATACGGATCGTGTCGCCACTGCCTCCGCCCGCTGCACCCTTGCCGCCGGCACCGGATCCGCCACACGCGGCGAGCCCCACGGCCGCGCTCATCACGATGCCGACGCCGATCCAACGTCGATTGCTGGCTCGTCGCATGTCTACCTCTTTCTCGCGTGGAGCGCTGCTGCCGCGTCCATGTGCGTGGTGACGCTAGTCACGTTCCGGGGGCCGGCCTACTGTCCAGGTTCGCTGAGCGAACCACCGTCGGATCAGCCGTTCAGCACGCCGGGGTCCACGCGCGGATCCGCCCGGACATCGATCACCACGGGCAGTTGTCCCTGCGCCACGAGTGCCGCCGCTTCGCGCAGTTCGGCCACGCTGGTGGCCCGCACAGCCGTACAGCCGAGGCTGCGCGCGACGTCATACAGATCCGGCGAATCCAGCAGCGAATACTGCGGATCCAGACCCGACTCCGCCAGCTTGGTGTACTCCGCGCCGTAACAGCCATCGTCGAGGATCACCACGACGAGCGGCAGCCTCTCCCGTGCGGCGGTCGCCAGTTCCATGTACGACATGGCGACTCCACCGTCACCGGCGACCGCCACGGTCAGACCGCTTCGGTCCGCGAAGGCGGCCCCGAGCGCGGTGGCCAGACCGAGCCCGATGGAGCCGAAATTGACCGTGTGGTGGAACCGTCCTCCGCCACCGGTGTGCAGGTACTTCCACGGCGCGCCCATGAATCTGCCGGTGTCGGTGACCACCGACCGGTCGCTCGGCAGCGCCTCATCCAACTCGATCATCGCTGTACGCATGTCGAGCACACCCTGCGTGCCTGCATCGGTGAACTCGCTGCGGGGATCACGCTCCTCGAGGCGACGCCGCAACTTCTCCGAGTTGAAACCGCGCGGCGCGATCTCGGCCTCCGCGAGCATGCTGCGTATGGCGGCGGCGGTGCCCTGCGCGTCGCCGACTATCCCGGCGTCCACCGGGAAGTGCCGACCCAGGGCGGCGGGGTCCACGTCGCACTGCACGATGGCCTTGTCACGGACGAGGTCACCATGCGCGGCGGTGTACTGGTTCAGACTCGCCCCGAAGACCACCAGACAATCGGCCGAAGAGATGGTCTCGATGCCGACGTCGTGCGACACCGTGCCGCACACACCGACGTGCCCTGGCACTCCGGCGAAGTAGTCCTTCGCCAGCAACGTGGTGGCCAGCGGTGCACCCAATTGCACTGCGAGCGCAGCGAGTTCGTCGCGCGCACCCGAGCGCACCGCGCCGGCGCCGGCGAGCACCAGGGGGCGCTGCGCCGCGGCGAGTATGCCGACGGCTCTGTCGAGCGAGTCCTCGTCCGCCGCGGGGCCCGATGGCACGGCCCGGGACGTGATGAATCGTGAGATTTCGTAGTCGATTTCGACGTTGAGTAGAGCGTAGGGAATATCGAGCAGCATCGGCCGGCCAGCCGTCTCGACCGTGATCAGCGCCTTCGCGACGTCGTCGATCACGTGCTCCGGACGCAGCACCTGGCGATACGACGCCCCGGCGAGCGAGGCCGCTGCACGCAGGTCGATGTGCTGCACGAAGTCTCGCTTCTCCGGCGTCTCCCCACTCAGGAGCAGAACGGGGCTTCCTGCGCGAACCGCCTCTGTGAACGCCGTCAGCGTGTTCGTGACGGCAGGCCCATGGGTGACGGATACGACTGCAACCCGATCTGTTTCACGCGCGTAGCCGTCAGCCATCGACACGGCATTTCCTTCATGCACTGCACCGATGAACCTGCCGCCGAGGTCCATGTAGTTCGCGCAGTACTGCATGTTGCCGTCGCCGAGCAGTCCGAAGATGGTGTTCTGACCTGCCGCCAGCAGGGTCCGGGCGACTGCCTCATGAACTGTGATGGTCTCCATCACCGGACCCTAGGCGGCTTCCCGGAGCCGCCAGCCACATGCGTTCCGCTCAGCGGTCCGGAAATGCCGAAACGAGAGCAATCCGAGGTCCTTTCGCCGCTTCTCCCCGAATGACTCAGCGCAAATGGAGACTGAGGAAGTCAGCCACGACACCGGAGAACTGCTGCGGATCCTGGTCGACGGTGGGAACACCAACCCGAGGCAGAGTCACTGACTTCGTGCCCTCCGGCAGTGCCTCGAGCAGACGCGGAACATCCGGGAGTGAGAATTCGTCGAGCTCACCGCAGACGACCAATGTCGGCGGCGATACCCGACTGATCCGATCCTCCATGTGATACGCATTGACCGCGAGATGCCCCTCCTCGATCCTCGGCCCGACCCGCACACCATCCGCGACAAGACGACGGAGCAGATCGGAGTGTCCGGCCGGGTAGTACGGTGCGCGCTTTTCCCAGAGATGCTGGTAGTGACTTCCGTCATCGGACAGGGGCACGCCGTCGATGCTGGGTCGGGATTTCACCGCCTCTCGTCGGTCGGCATCGACATACGGGACCCCGGACAGAACGAGTGCCGACACGAGATCCGGCCTCCGCGCCGCGACCTCCATGGCCACCACGCCGCCGGTGTGATGGCCGACGATCGCACAACTCTCGAGACCCAGTGCATCGATGAGATCCTCGATGCCATCCGCGAACAACTCGATCGACCACGGCACATCAGGACTGTCGGAGGACCCGAAACCCAGTGTGTCGACAGCGATCACGCGAAAAGCCGTCGCCATCGCCGGGATCACGTCTCGGTACTCATCCCATGAGCGTGGCGTCTGATGGAGGAGCAGTACCGCCGGACCGTCGCCGGCCGTGACGTAGTGGATCTGACCCCACCTGGTGTCGGCATAGTGCTTGCGCGTCATCGGATCGTTCCATTCTCGTGAGGGCACAGCACCAACCGGCCGCGAACCCCGCCCCGCCGGAGGCGGTCGACCGCTGCACGGGCGTCGCCGAGTCGCACGCGCTGGACGGGTACGGCGATGTCTCCGGACGTCGCGAGTCGGTCCGCCGCCGAGAGCAGGTCGGCCGACTGGCCACGCCGCCGAAGCATGTTGACGGGCAACAGCGAAACGTCGTTGTACAACCAGCTCGGCAGGTCCAGCTCGAGACCGGTGCCTGCCGTGTAACCCACGATCGCCACGCGGCCGCCCGGCTGAATTCCCGCTCGCAACAACACGTTCAAGACATCTCCACCAACGGTGTCCACCGCGACCGTGCCTCGGCCGGCCCTCGCCAAGGCCGCGGCCAGTACGTCTCCACGGCCGACCACGGGCTCCACCCCGGCCGGAAGCGCCGCCGCGCTCTCCGCCCGGGACACGATGCCGAGCACCCGCGACACGCCCGCACGTATGGCGAGCTGTGCCACCACGCTGCCCACTGCTCCGCCAGCACCCGTGACGATCAAGGTGTCGTCCGACGACACCCTGGCGACCTCATGCAATGCGACATGGGCGGTGGCGGCGACGGTCGACAACGCCACTGCGACAGCAGGATCCAGCGTTTTCGGTATCGGTGACATCGCCGCCGGCGGCACACTGATCCACTCGGCCCAGCACCCGTCCCGGTCCACCCCGAGGCCCTGCCCGCTCAGCCGCACCCGCGTCCCGGCGCTCGGTCCTTCGACGACCACGCCGACACCCTGGGTACCGGGAACGTACGGAACCGACGGCGTGCGCGCGAAATTTCCGGACGCGACGGTGAGGTCCAAGTGCGTGATGGCGGCAGCGAGCACCTTGACCAACACCTCACCCGCGCGGCGTGGACACGCGATCGCTTCCAAGCGAGGAAGGGCGCCGAACTCATGGATCCGCAGGGCTGTCATCCGCTCCGCGGTCACGGCGCGAATATCCGTGGGCGCTCGGCGGACCACGGTCGCGCCATCTCGAGTTCGGCCGCGACGCGCAGCAGCAGGTCTTCTCGCCCCATTGCGGCAGCAAGCTGGATCCCGATGGGCTCATCGGCGTCCGTCAGCGTCGCTGGTACGGAGATCGCGGGCTGGCCGGTGGTGTTGAACGGCGCCGTGAAGCTCAACACGTCCACCGACCGCTGGATGCCGTCGGCCTCGTTCCACGGCCACGACACCTCTTTCGGAGGTGAGGCGAAGACCGGGCTCAGCAGGAGGTCGAAACCACCTTCCCACCACGCAGACATCCGGGACCGGAACCGTCCCTGCCACGCGAACGCGTCGGCGAGTTCGACCCCGGTGATCTCACGCCCACGCCGTTCCCAGTGACGCGTGACGACGTCGAGATCCTCGGGCTCCGGCGGGCCGATCTCCCTGGTCAGCAGTTCGATCGACTGAACGACCGTGACGCTGAGAGCATCGAAGAACATCGGAAGACACTTGGGGTCGTCCATTGCTTCGGGGTAGTCATCGGCTACCTGGTGCCCGAGGGAACGCAACAGGTCCGCGGTCTCGTCGACCGCCTTCCGGACCGGCGCCGTCACTTGCGGGGCGTGCCGCGGAGCATTCCGCATCACGCCGATGCGAAGCCTCCGATGCGGTGCGTTCAGTTGCGCGACCAGACCATCCGCGGGAAGCGGGCGTGGTTGGCCGCGATCGGCCGGCGACGTGACGGAGACCGCATCAAGGATCGCGGCCGTGTCGCGGACGGTACGCGTCACCACCGCCGGGACGCTGTGACCCCAGCGGTCGGCTGCGCCGGGCCCGGCGCTGATCCGCCCGACGGTGGGCTTCAACCCCACCAGGTGGCAGAACGCCGCCGGCATACGTATCGAACCGCCTCCGTCACCGCCCTGTGCCACCGGCACCATCCCTGCTGCCACAGCTGCCGAGGCTCCGCCGGAGGATCCGCCTGGCGTGAGGTCAGGACGCCACGGATTGCGAGTGATGCCATGGGTTTTCGACTCGCTGACAGACAACACACCGAACTCGGGCGCCGACGCCTGGCCGATCATGATGAACCCTGCTCGACGTAGCCGACCGACAAGCAGCGAGTCCTTCGTCGCCACCCGGCGGTGCCGCGCCGGCCAGATGCTCGCCACCGTCGCCGGGTCGCCGGCACTGTCGCTCAACGATTTCGTCAGGCAGGGCACGCCGGCGAACGGCGCCGCCCGGTCGATCCGGTCGGCCTCGGAGCGAGCCTGCTCGTAGCGGCGATACGTGATCGCGTTGAGCCGCCCGTCGACGGCCTCGATCCTCTCGATCGCGGCGTCGACGAGCTCGCGAGGGCTGACCTCACCACGACGAACGAGCTCGGCCTGCCCCGTGGCATCCACGTCGGCCAGGGTCACCGGGCAAACTCCCCTTCGTGTTCAGCTGCCGGTTGCGCGGGGTGATGGCACGACACGTAGTGACCGTCCACGTCGCGGAGCAACTGCGGGTGGGATGTCCGGCAGGTCTCGTCTGCTCGCGAGCACCGGCTGGCGAACGCGCAGCTGTCGAGGTGCGTCTGGACACCGGCCGACCCGCCGGGGCTCGACGATCTGGCGGGCACGAGCCGCTGCCGCGGGTCCGGGGAAGGCACCGCCGACAGCAACGCCTTCGTGTACCAGTGGCGTGGATTGGCGAAGAGCTCGGCCGCCTCACCCACCTCCACGATCTCGCCTGCGTACATCACCGCGACCCGATCGCTGATCTGCCGCACCACCGCCAGGTCGTGCGAGATGAAGATGTAGGTCAAGTGGTGCTTGGCCTTCATTTCCGCGAGCATCTCCAGGATCTGCGCCTGGACCGAGACGTCCAACGCCGACGTCGGCTCGTCGAGGATGACCACGCCGGGACGTGCGACCAGGGCTCGCGCGATCGCGATCCGTTGCGCCTGGCCACCGGAGAACTCGTGCGGCAGCCGTCGGCCCGCCTCTTCGGGCAGGCCGACCTCTTTGAGGGCATCGCGCACACGCTGCCGCCCCTGCGCGGAGCGCCGGGCCGCCCCGAGCGGCTCGCCGACCGACTGCTGGATGCGCATCTTCGGATTCAACGATCCCAAGGGATGTTGGAAGACCATCTGTAAGCGGCCCTTGAGGGTCTTGCGCCCTCGCGGATCCACCTTCGCGCCCTCGAAGTTGATCGCGCCGTGAGTGGGCCCGTCGAGTCCTGCCAGCATGCGAGCCAATGTCGATTTGCCGGAGCCGGATTCGCCGACGATCGACAACACTTCGCCCTCCCTCACCTCGAGGGAGACGCCACGCACCGCAGCAATGTGTTGGCCCTTGCTCCGAAAGACCTTCTGCACATCCTCCAGCGCATAGATCGCCCGCTCCACGGCCCGGCCCTCCGGGACCGGCGACGGTGCTGCCGGATTGGGCTCGAGCCGCGGCATTGCCGCGAGCAGCTTGCGGGTGTAGTCCACCTTCGGCTGCAGCAGCACATCGTCGACCGCACCACGTTCGACGATCTGTCCATTCAGCATGACCGCGACGCGATCGGCGGTCTGTGCCACGACACCCATGTCATGCGAAATGAGCAGAATTCCTACGCCGAACTCGTCCCGTACCGTCTGGAACAACTCCAGGATGCCGGCCTGCACGGTGACATCGAGGGCGGTGGTCGGCTCGTCCGCGAGCAGCAGCTTGGGGTCGCCGGCCAGGGCCAGGGCGATGGCCACCCGTTGCCGCAGCCCGCCGGAGAGCTGGAACGAATACTGGCGGGCACGACGCTGGGGCTCGGGGATGCCGACGCGATCCATCAGGTCCAACACGGCGCGACGCCGTGCGGCGCCGGACAGGCCCTGGTGTCTTGCGACGACCTCGGCGAGCTGACGGCCGATGCGCATGGACGGGTCCAGCGCCCCCATCGCATCCTGGAAGATCGTCCCGACCGTCCGGCCACGCACACCCCGCCAGCCGGCCGGGTCGAGTCCGTGCAGATCCTGACCGCACACACTCAGCCGTTCGGCGGTGATCTGTGCCGATCGCGGTAGCAGACCGGCGCAGGCCATGGCGACCGAGCTCTTCCCGCTGCCGCTTTCGCCGATCAAGCCAAGGATTTCGCCGGGCGCCATCCGTAGATCGACGCCCTTCACGGATGCCTTCGCGTCGCCATACGAGATGGAGAGGCCAGAGATCTCGAGAAGGGCTTCATCGACCTCCGCTTCCGTTCCGCCGTGCTTGGCCAAGCCGACATGGTCGGACGCATTAACGTTCATTTGCCCGATGCGTCCTTCAGGAACAGTCGCGTGTTCGATACCTCGGTCTTGAAGGTGAGACCGCGTGTCCACACTTCCCAGGCCGTGGTCGATGCGTACGGGATCAACATGTACGCCTTCTCCGCTACATAACGATTGATCTTGGCGTAGTCCTGAGTGCGTTCTTGGTCTGTAGTTGCATCGTCGACGGCGGCATCCATCATCTTCCACAGCTTCGGGTCGTTGACCTTGGTTGCTGGCCCACCTTTCGCGAACCACAACGACACGTATTGACTGGGGTCGGCGTTCAGAGCCGCCGACAGTTGCACCATGTCGGCGTTCCAATGACCAGACAGGATCGCGTCAACCAGGTGACTCCACTCGACCTGCTGGATCTTGACCTTCACGCCGATCTTTCCGAGTTGCTCCGCGACCAGTTGCGCCGTGGCGAGTTTCTCCGGGGAGTCCGCGCGGATCGCCATCGTGATGGTGATGTTCTTCTTACCCGTCTGGGCAAGTAACCTCTTGGCTTCGGCCGGATCGTGTTTGTAGTAGGGCATATCCTTGCCCACCTTGGACCCCAAAGGGTCCCCAGGGGGCACGACACCCGACGGCTCCCCTGCGCCTTGTGCACCGATCTTGATCAGCTGATCGCGATCGACTCCCAGGTTGATCGCCCGGCGAACCCGGATGTCCGACAACGGTCCCTCGGTAGTGTTCATCGCGAGCCAGTACGCGCCAGTGTTGTACGTGTCACCGATGTTGAGCCCGGCCTTCTTCAGCTGGTCACGATTCCGAGCCAGCCGTACCTCGGTCATCTGGATGGCGCCCGATTGCAATGCTTGGACCCGCGTGGCCTCGTCCGGCATCACCCGATAGGTCACGGCCTTAACCTTCGCTGCGCCGCCCCAGTACTTCTTGAACGCGGCAGTTTTGATGAACGCGCCCTCTTGGTACTTGGTCAGTGCGTACGGCCCGGTGCCGTTCTCTTGGGTCTTCAGCTGGTCGGTCGACTTGGATGAGACCCACTTCTTGTCCACGATGCCACCACTCCACGGTTGAGCAAGCAGGCGCAGTAGCGACGCCTGGGGACCGCTGAGATCGATGACGACGCGGTGCGCGTCCGGTGCAGTGACCGACTTGATCCGATACAAGGCCCGATAGGGCGAATTCTGTTTCGGGTCCATGATCCGCTTCAAGCTGAAGACGACATCCTGTGCGGTTACTAGGTCTCCGTTATGGAAAGATGCGCCATTCCGGAGCGTGAACTCATACCGTGTCGGCGTCACCTTCTCCCACTTCGTAGCGAGCGCAGGCCGCACGGTTCTTCCGTCGGGGCCGAGCTCGAGCAGGCCCTCGTAGAACTGGGAAACCATGCGCTTCGCATCGAATGCCTGAGCCATGATTGGGTCCAAGCCGCTGCTCGGTTGGGCTTCGTCCGCGATGACGAGCGCTTCGCCCTTGGAGAAGTTCGAGCCCTGCTTAGCGCCGGTACCCGAACCACTGGCGCATGAAGAGAGCACCATGCCCACCGACACGGCCGACACTATTCCGAGCGTTTTGATACCTGTACGACGCGTAGTTGTCATTCTGATCGCCTTCTTTTGTCGGGACGTCCTACTGTGGCTTTTGGACTGCACTTGCGCGGGTTCACACGATCGACTTGCGCGAAACTGCGAACCCCTCTCCGATCAGCCCCCAGCCAATGGACGAGAGAACGAGCGCACCGCCGGCCCCTAGGACCAACCAGGGCGACTGCGTCATGTAGTGCTGTGATTCGTAAATCATGCGGCCCCAGCTCGGCGTCGGTGGCTGCACGCCCAGGCCCAGATAACTCAACGATGATTCAAGAAGAATGACGATGGCGGCAGTGTTGGCGACCTGGATGGTGATCAGAGGCGCGACATTCGGCAATAGATGTTTGAAGGCAATTGTCATTCCGGAGACGCCTGAAACTCGAGCCGACTGAACGAATTCGTGTTCTTTGAGTTCGAGACAACGCCCGCGCACGACGCGTGCGAAGTGTGGCACAGTCACCAAGGCAAGAATGGCTACTAAGGTCGGCTTGTTCGGCGACAGCACAGCGACGACGCCGAGGGCCAACAGCATCGCGGGAAAGGACAAGAGCAGATCGATCGCTCCCATCAGGATCGTGTCGAACCAGCCACCCAGGAAGCCGGCGACGAGCCCGATCGTCGACCCCACCACCATGGCCAGCAAGGCGCTCGCCAGTGCCAGGGTGAGCGACACTCGTCCGGCCACACAAAGCCGCACGAAGTAGTCCCGCCCGACATCGTCCGTACCTAGCCAGTGGGCCGCGGTCGGCCCGGAGAACGGAACACCGGCGACTTCGGTCGCGGAGTAGGGGCGGATCAGACCTACACAGAACGACATGGCGAACAACAGGATCAGGAGCGACAGGCCGACCATGATGCCCGAGCGTGACCGGACGCTATTCAGGCGGCGACTGCGCCGCTGTCCAGCCGACACCGGCGCGGCCTGGGCAGAGGAGGCGTCTGACACATCAGTCATCGATTCGCACCAACCTTCGGGTCCAACAGTGGATAGATGAGATCCACCACCAGGTTCAGCAACACATAGATCGCCCCCAGCAGGAGGAGGCATGCCTGGGCGGCCGCGTAGTCCTGCTTCAGCAATGACTGCACCGTCAACTGACCGATGCCAGGAATTGCGAAGACGTTCTCGATCAGGACGGATTCCCCAATGAGCCCTGCCATCTGCAGGCCGGCGATGGTGACGACCGGGGCAGACGCGTTACGCATTCCGTGGCGCACTGTGGCGCCGAACCTGGTCGCGCCGGTCGCCAGGGCGGTACGCATGTAGTCCTGCTCGTAGATATCGAGCATCGAGGTGCGCATGTACCGACAAATCGTGGATCCCAGCGGAAGTCCGAGCGCGAGGGCAGGCAGAATCATCGCTTTCAGGTTTTCGACCGGATCGACATTGAGTGCCACGAATTCGAGCGTCGGCCATCCAGGAAACCACGTGGACGCCGCAAGCACGAGGACGACGCCGAGCACGAACACCGGCGTTGCCAGTCCGAGAAAGGTACCCGCCCGGGCAACCCGGTCCATCCAACCGCGGTGGTGCAACGCCGCTAGTGCCCCGAGAGGTACCCCCCACAAGACCGAGACAAATGTGGCTGCAACCGCCAGTTCCAGGGTATTTCCCAATCGCGCCTGAATGAGATCGCTGACCGGGAGGCCAGTGAATATCGACGTTCCAAAATTACCCTGCACTATCTGAGATACCCAGGCGAAATACTGCGTCACGATCGGTCGATCGAGACCGAGATCTGCACTGAGGCGCGCTCGGGTCGCAGCATCCGCGTACGGGCCGGCCATAACATCGACCGGGGAACCAGGAAGAGCCTGGACCAACGCGAAAGCGAGAATGGACAACAGCCACAGCACCACGATGCCGCGAAGCAGTCGCCAGAAGATTAGTGAAAGCACCGGCGGAAGCCGCACATCGCGGACCCGATTCAGGAACGGCGCTGAAGGGACAGGCATGTCTTTCATGCGCTTCCTTCCGTTGAGGAGGTCAATATTGGAGGTATGTCGTAGGTCACACCAGTTGTCCGGTTCGCTCACCGGAACGCCGTGCATCCGGCGTGGGCGTCTCGTTCGCGGAGCGGTCAGGCGGAGGTCGACGGGAGCAGATCCTTGGCGATCCGCCCGCCCTGCATCACCATGAGCACATTGCGACTGTCGGAGTAGAGACCGATGTCGTTTAGCGGATCTCCTTGGCAGACAACGAGATCCGCAATCTTTCCAACCTCGAGAGTGCCCAAGTCCTCGTCCAAACCCAACAACGCGGCCGCGTTGGAGGTCCCAGCCGTGATCGCCTCAAGGGGACTCATCCCGATGTGCGTCATGTGCAGCAACTCCTCCAAGTTGTGCCCATGTGCGCGGACGCCCGAATCGGTGCCGAGGGCGAACCTGACACCGCGACGGACGGCCTCGCTGAGCCGACCCGTCGCTACCTCGGCAAGACGCTGTTTCTTCGCCGCGGCCTCGGCAGCGAATTCGGCTGCCGGACCATGGAACGTCGACAGAGTGGGGACGAGGAACGTGCCCTTCTCGACCATGAGGTCGATCGCCTCGTCATCCAGCAGATAGCCGTGCTCGATGCTGGTGACGCCACCCCTCACGGCATTCTTGATGCCTTGCGTACCCTGCGCGTGAGCCGCCACAGGGATGCCGCGATGCCGCTTGGTCTCCTCCACGACGGCAGCAATCTCCTGTTCGGTGAGGCCTTCGTCCTCGGGCTGATCGCTCGGGCTGTTGACGCCGCCCGTGGCACAGATCTTGATGACGTCGGCCCTGTCCCGGATCAGGCGCCTGGTGGCAAGCTGCGCCTCGTCGGGGGTGTCCGCCAACTCGTTGAACGGTTCGAGTACCTCACATGGGTCGAAACCGCTCGGCAGCCGGAAATCTGCGTGCCCGCCGGTGTGGCTCATCAGTCGAACCGCGACGTGCAGCCGTGGGCCCTCGATGAGCCCGCGCTCGACGGCTTCCCGGTACCCCGCGTCGATACCGCCGAGGTCGCGCGCTGTGGTGACTCCGGCATGCAAGGTGTCGCGCATGCGCTGCGCGCGCTCGAAGACCGTGACCGTGGGGAAGTTCTTGAGGAGTCGGTTCCTGAAGTCGCCGTTGTTGTCCATCAGGAAGTGCACATGCGCATCGAAGAATCCAGGGGTGACCGTGCGCCCGGCAACGTCGATCAAACGCGCGGCTTCGGGGTCGGTCGGCGGACACTGGGCTGCCGGACCGACGTACGAGATCCGGCCGTTCTCCACCAGGATCGTTGCATCGTCCACTGGCTCGGCGCCGGTTCCGTCTATCAGCCGTGCGCCCGTGATCTTCGTGACCTGATCCGACATCATGTGATCTTCCATGGCCAAGAATTACCGCAGGCAGACGCTGCCACGCTCTCGCTTCGGTCCGTCCACCGGAACGCTTGCGGGCGCGTTGCTGAGACGCTCGGAGCGGTCGGCGATCAACCTCGGGCGATCCTGTTTGCCCATCTCAGTACTGTGCTCCGATCAGAACGAGAACTGAAATCTCCTGCTATTACGCACCTTTCACATGCGATCGCGGCTGCCAGGCGGGCTCAGGAATTGAGTTGCTGCGCCGCTGCGCGCGCCGCCCGCACGGCGGTGACGACACCCGTCAGCGTCGAATTGCCGACCAAAGCGGTCGGGACGACACCACAGCCGGAGAGGAAGAGGTTGTCGAAGCCCCACACCCGGCTGTCGGGGTCGCAGACGCTGGTGCCGTCGTCCGTCGGACCCATTCGGGACGTACCCGTCATGTGCAACGAGGTGCCCGGCGGCAACAGAACGCTGTCGGTCGCCGGGTCGAGATGACCTATCCGTGCCCCGGCCCGTTGCTGGTAGGACCGCGCCAGCTCGACCAGCTCCAGATCGCGCTCCGAGCGTTCGAAGCGGATGCGCATCCTCGGCATACCGGCGGCATCCAGCTCCGTCGCAGAGAACTCGACACGGTTCGCCCGACGGGTCTCGGTGGGGACATACATCGCCAAGCCCGCGAAGGAATCAACCGGCTCACCCTCCGGCGAGAACCTGACCGTCCCGGACAGCTGACCGTTGAACGGTTGGGCGGCATCGCTGTGCGGCAACCAGAACGACGTGTGCGACCACTCCCCCGAACGCTCCTGCGCGAGGAGTGCCGGCTCGATCCCGATCCGGTCGAGAGCGACACTTGCGCGACCGGTGAGGAAGGCGTGCTCGTTGAGATAACAGCCCAGCGCATCGGGTTTGATGTCCGACGCGAACAACAGTTGGGGAGTCCGGAAGACGTCAGCGCACACCACCGTCACATCGCTGCCCAAATCGGACACGGCTCCGGTCTGCACATCACGCAGTCGGACGCCGGACACCCTGCCGCCATCGTGCAGGATCCGGGTCACGAGACACCCGGATCGGAGTTCGAACCGTGGATCCCCGCCTTCGGAGATCGGCAGGAACATCAGGTTGGGTCCAGTGCGTACCAGGCCGCCGTTCGCATCGGGATTGACCGCCATCGGCAACGGCTGCACTTCGCGACCGCTGGCCGCGACCGGTGCGAAGATCTCGTTCAGCGCTCCGAGAAGCGCAGTCCGAAGTGCCGAGGGGCCGACGGGGTCGGGATTGACACGGAGTACGGACTGGGCGCGATCCATGTCCGCCGCCCACTCGGAGGCGTCGATGAAGTCGGGTACCTCCTGCCCCCATGCGGCGGGCGTCGCGGCAGTCCAGTGGACACCCATCCCGCCCGTGTTCCATGCGAGCGCAGCGGTCGGCATCGCCGCGCTGTCCTCGCCGAACGTGGAGAGGTGATACATCCCCGGCGCGGTCTTGGCCAACTCGGCTCCGAGATCATCAGCCGCGCCCGCCCCGACATACAGTCCCTGCACGCCGGACGCGACGCGTGCTCGGTATGCCGAGCGGAGATCACCCTCCGGTACGTCGTGCAGGTGCTGTCCCGGCGTTGGCCCGAGTGCCCGGCCCGCTTCCAGCATCACGATGTACGCCTCGGGACTTGCCTCGCGGATCAACTGCGCGACCGCGGCCCCCATGATCCCGCTCCCGACGATCGCGACGTGGCATCGATCGGTCTCGATCGCCATGGTTCCTCTCCTAGTTCTCGTCTGACTGCGCGTGGCGACCCGGATCAGGCGATGATCAACGGCCGCAGAGTCTGCTGGGCAATGACGAGGCCCGCCTTCACCTTGTCCTCGCTGCCGCCCCATACCGGATCCTCGTGTTCAACCGAGAGTGTGCCGGTGAAGCCGTGCTCGTAGAGGCCGTCGACGACTGCGTTCCAATCGACCTGGCCGCGTCCCGGCACGCGGTAGCGCCACCAGCCGACATCCCACGGATCCTCCCTGGCGACGGCCTTGCCGAAGAACCCGTATCGCTCGATGGCCCCTGGGAGCACTTCGATGTCCTTGGCCTGGGCGTGCACGATGCGGTCTGCGTATGGCGCAATCGTCGCGACCGGGTCGATGCCGATCCACGTCAGATGCGACGGGTCCCAGTTGAGGTAGAGCCCGAGGTCGAACATCCACTCCCACAGCTCCGGCGAGTATGCGAGATTTCCCGGGTATCCGTCCGGATGCCAGCCCTCCATCACGCAGTTCTCAATGATGATCCGCACACCGCGCTCGCCGGCGTAGTCCACAACAGACCGGAAGATCGGCTCCGCCATCCTCAGGTTTTCCGTCACCGATCGGGTCCAGTCCCGTCCGATGAAGGTGCCGACATACGGCACCTCGAGCAGAGCTGCGGCGTCGATCACCTTGCGCAGATGGGTATGGAACCCCGCGGCGCGGGTCGCGTCCGGGTGCAGGTTGTTCTCGTAGTAGGCGAGGGCCGAAATGGTCAGCCCGCACGCTGACATGACCGCGCGAACCTGGTCTGCCCGTGCCTGATCCATCGAGGCGATCGGCAGGTGTGCTGCCTCGAAATCGCGGCCGCCGGTCTCGGGCCAGCAGGCGACTTCGAGTGCCTCATAGCCCGCAGTGGCAGCCCACCGCGCTATCGATTCGAGCGGCAGTTCGGGCAGACATGCCGTCAGCATTCCCAGTTTCATGACACCAACTCCTCCGGTGTATCGGTGACGTCGGTCCAGCACGAACCATCGCTTGCTCGCAGGACCGCATCCACGAGTCGAGCCGATCGCACGCCGTCCGCAATCGTCGGCAGACCGATGACATCCGCACCGCCGATCGCCGCGTACGTGTCACCGACGAAGGCACGGAAACAATCGCCATACCCCTGCGCGTGTCCGGCGGGGAGCACAGCCAGCCGACGTTGTTCCTCGGACCCGACAGCAGGATCCCGAAGGACGATTCGCGAATCGCGTTCCCCACCGAGCCAAATCCGTTCAGGCTGCTCCTGGTCGAACACGGCGCTTCTCTCCGTGCCGTCCAGCTCGAACCACAGCCGGTTCTTCCGGCCCGCCGAAACCTGGGACACGGTGAGTGACCCGAGGATCCCATCTGTGGTTCGCAGCAGCACCGCTGCGACGTCCTCGGTCGCAACTGTCGAGATGCCGCCCCGGCTGGTCGCTTTCGGCCGCTGTGAGTGGTCGTCATACCCCGGTCTGCCGGGGCGAGTGACCGCCAGCCGCGCGGCGACCTCGGCGAAGCGGATGCCGGCTACCCATTCGACGAGGTCGCACCAGTGCGAGCCGATGTCGGCGAAGGCTCGGGATCGCCCGCCCTGCGAAGCATCCACACGCCAGTTGGTCGAGCGCTCCGGAAGCATCCAGTCCTGCAGGTAGCTGCCGTGCACCAGCTGCCATGTGCCGAACTCACCATGCTCGGCCCGCGCCCGGATCTCCCGCACCAGCGGGTGGTAGCGATAGACGAACGGGACGGTCAGCACCCGTCCGGTCCGGCGCGCGAGCTCCTCCAGCTCGAGAGCATCCTGCACCGAGGTGGCAACCGGCTTCTCACAGACGACATGCTTCCCCGCGGCCAACGCGGCCCTGGCCTGGCTGACGTGCAACGAGTTCGGAGTACAAACGTGGATCACGTCCACGGCACTGTCGGCCAGCGCGGCCTCGAGATCGGGATAGGCCACCGGCGTTTCCCACTCCTCGGCCAAGAGCTTCGACTTGACGGGCGACGAACCCACAACTCCACGCACCGTTGCTCCTACCGCACGTACGGACGCGGCGTGGATCCGGCCGATCATGCCAGCACCAACGATCACGGCGTTGAGTGGTGGGTACGTCATGTGTATGAACCTTCCGATGACTTCAGGACGGATCACAGCATCACCTATGCCTATTGACATACACAAGATGCCGTCTTTAGTTTGTCTGAATGCAAAAAGATACGGAGTCGCAGCGCTCGGGACCGTCCGCCGTCCCGTCGGCGATGCTGAAGGTGCTGGGCATGATCGGCACCGGGGAGGCAACCAGCCGCGCTTCGATCGCCCGGTTCACCGGGCTGGCTCGCTCCACCGTGAGCCAGCAGGTGGACGTGCTTATCGCACGCGGCGTCGTTGAGGAGACCGAGATCAACGGATCCGTCCGAGGTCGCCCGCCGCGTCGGCTCTCGATCAGCCGCGACGCGGGAGCAATCGTCACGATCGACGTCGATGTCATGGCAACGCAGGTGTCGATCGCCGATCTCGGTGCCAACCTGGTTGCTCAGGACATCGTGCGCGCCACTGTGGATGCGGGGGCCGATGAGTTGCTCGATGCCGTCATCGCCGCAGCGGATTCCCTGCTGCGCAAACACCACTGGGATCGATCCCGAGTGCGCCATGTAGTCGTCGGGCTTCCGGCACCTGTCGACTTCCATCGCCGGACCGCGGTGCGCCCGCCGATCATGCCGGGGTGGGACGGTTACCCCGTCGGCGACCACCTGCAGGACGCGTTCGGATGCCCTGTCCTCGTCGACAACGACGTCAATCTGATGGCCCTCGGCGAGGCCGTTCAAGAAGACACGGACACCCCACTGTTGTTCGTCAAGGTCGGTGCCGGGATCGGCGCGGGCATCATCACCGACGCCGGCACGATCCACCGCGGGGCCGACGGCTCCGCGGGGGACATCGGGCACATCCAGGTTCGGACGCGCCGGGACACGGTCTGCAGCTGCGGGAAGCTCGACTGTCTGGAGGCGGTGGCCAGCTATCGCGCTGTCCTCGCGGACCTGAAGATCGAACGATCCGATACCGAGGACCCGCTGCACGCGTCGCGAGAACTCGCTCAGCGGGTCACCCGCAGCGACTCCAGCGCACTCTTTCGGATCCGACAGGCCGCGACCGACCTGGGCGAGGTGGTCGCAACCCTCATCCACACGCTGAACCCGCGCACGCTCGTCCTGGGCGGACCCTTGAGCGAGTTGCACGACGAAGTTCTGTCAGGGGTCCGTGCAGCGGTGTATGCCCGCGCGTTGCCGCTGGCCACGCGCAAGCTCGTCATCACCACGAGCCAGCTCGGCGCCGGTGCCGGGACAGCCGGCGCAGTGGCACTGGCGAGGCAGGAGTGCTTCAGTGCGGAAGGGGTCGCGCGGCTGCTCGCCGCCTCGAGAACGTGAGCGGCCCTTAGCCGTCGAACTCGAAAGCCCTCCTCATCCAGTCGGCCGAGGCATCGGCGCTGGCGCGCGGGTCGGCGATGTCTGGCCGGTCGACCTCGACCATGAGATGACCATCGAAATCGTCCGGGAGTCGATCCACCAAACCTCGTATGTCTAGCCCTCCTCGCCCGGGCTCGACCCACAGGCCCTGCAGGACCGTCTGTTGGTAACCCCAGCCGAGCTCGCGACCTCGATCGGCGACCTCGGGACGACAGTCCTTGATGTGCAGGAAGGAGATCCGCTTCTGGTATTGCGTGATCAGCCCCCCGACGTCCGCCCGCGCCCAGGACAGGTGCCCGATGTCGGGAAGAAAGCCCACCAGGTCGGCGGGAAGTTGGTCGAGAACCGTTCTCGTCTCGTCCTCGGTCTCGATCCACGTCCCGACATGGGGATGGAGGTCGGGCCGGATACCGTACGTCGCCATCCGTTCGGCCGCCTGGCCGATGGCGTCGACGAACGCGCTCAAGCGGGACGGGTCATGGTCGACGCCCTGCGCCGGCGTCTGCACCCTCGGACTGCCCTTGACCATGTTCGTGCCGAGGCCCGTCGTGCTCAAGCCGAGTTCGGCGAGTTCACGTGCGCTCTCCACCGCGGTGTCCACAGCCGCCTGTGCCGATCCCGCTGACCCGTCGAATCGGAGCGTGACATAGCCCGGCGCGAGTCCCAGTCCGGCCTGCTCCACCAGGGACACATACTCCGTGCCGCTCAGTCCCGCCGGTACCGATGCCATCACGTGATCGAATCCGGCGCGTTTCACCTGATCCAGGAGTTCGGCCGGCTCCGGTGCGAGTTCGGGGTCCAACCAGCCATCGTTGGTGGCCATCCATTGGATGGGGTTCAACGCCAGCTTCATACGTGTGGTCACTGCACGGCCTCACTCTTCGTGTCCTGAATGTTCGTGACGAACGGTTCGGTCAGTTCACCGGGGAAATGACACGCAACCTGCTGGCCACTCCCCGCCCTGTCCAGCACCGGATCCACCTCGAGACAGACCGTCCGGTCCGGATGATGCAGCGGGCCGATCGGGCACCGGGTTCGGAAGCGGCAGCCGCTCGGCGGGTTGGCCGGGCTGGGCAACTCGCCCTGGAGGACGATCCGCTCACGGGTCTGCTCCCCCGGGTCCGGCACCGGCGACGACGACAACAGCGACGCGGTGTACGGGTGCTGCGGGTTGCCATAGACGCTCTCCGCCGATCCGTACTCAACGATCCGGCCCAGGTACATCACGGCGACGCTGTCGCTGAGGTGCCTGACCACCGACAGGTCGTGTGCGATGAACAGGTACCCGAGCCCGAGGTCGGCCTGCAACTGCTCCAACAGGTTGATGATCTGCGCCTGGATCGAGACGTCGAGGGCCGAAACCGGCTCGTCCAGGATCAACACCCTCGGTTTGCGAGCGAGTGCCCGCGCGATGCCTATGCGCTGCCGCTGGCCACCGGAGAACGCTTGCGGATACCGGTCCAGGTGGTCCTCACGCAGGCCCACCTGATGCATCAGCGCGCGGGCCTCGGCATCCTGTTCCGTTCCCGCGACTCCACTGAGCTCGAGTGCCTCGCCCAGGGTCTGCCGGATCGTACGACGCGGATTCAGCGAGGCATACGGATCCTGGAAGAGATACTGCACCGTCGAACGGACCGTCCGCACAGCATCGGCATCCATGCCACTGACGTCCGTGCCATCGACCACGAGTGATCCACCGGCCAGCTGATTGATGCCGACGATGCTGCGGGACAGCGTCGACTTGCCGCAGCCACTCTCTCCGACCAGACCGACGGTACGGCCCTCCTCCACCTCGATGCTCACTCCGTCCACGGCATACACCGGCGGGTCGTGTCTGAACAGGCCGCGACGACCCGATCCGACATCGACCCGAACCTCGTGCACCTCGAGAACCGGGCGGGATGAATCGCGTGCCTGCCTACGGCTCTCGGTCGACACCGGCTCCTGCGGAGTGATGTCGTCGCCACGCTGGGCGATGAAACACGCGGTCAGATGACCGGGCGCGTCGATCGTGAGCAGCTCGGGTTGCGCCTGCCGACAGCGTTCCTCGGCGAACCGGCAGCGTTCTGCGAACGCGCAGCCGGCCGGCAGCTTGGCCGGGTCCGGCGGTGCGCCCGGGATGGCCGGCAACGGCTGCCCGAGGCCCTCATCGTCCAGCCGTGGCATCGCCCGTAGGAGGGCAGCGGTGTACGGATGCCGAGGATTGCGGAACACCTCGCGCACCGGGCCGTATTCGACGGTCCGGCCGGCATACATGACCACGACGTCACTGCACAGCTGTGCCACTACCCCCATGTCGTGGGTGATGATGGCGACAGCCACGCCCAGTTCCGTCCGGAGCCGGTCCAGCAGATCCAATATCTGGGCCTGGATCGTGACGTCCAGCGCGGTCGTCGGCTCATCGGCGATCAACAGTTCCGGCTCGTTGGCCAGGGCGATCGCGATCACCACCCGCTGCCGCATGCCGCCGGAGAACTGATGGGGATAGTCGTTGATCTTGCGTTCGACATCGGGGATCCCGACGGCTTCCAGCAACTCGCGCGCTCGAACCCGGGCCGCTCGCCGGTCTCGCCCGTGCACGGTCATTGCCTCGACGATCTGGTCGCCGACGCGCATGGTTGGATTCAGGGCAGCTTGCGGGTCCTGGAAGACCATGGCGATCTTCTGCCCGCGGCGGGTGCGCATCTCCTTCTCGCTGAGCGCGAGCAGATCGGTGCCCGAGTACTCGACCGAGCCCTCCACGATGTGGCCCGGAGGTCGCAGCATCCGCATGATGGATCGTGCCGTGACGGACTTGCCCGATCCGGACTCCCCGACGATGCCCAGGGCCTGACCCGGACGTACCTCGAAACTCACGTCATTGACCGCGGTGACGGGCCCGTCCCGGAGTTGGAACTCCGTCTTCAGGCCGGCCACACGCAGCAACGGCTGCACCGCTGTCCGCATCGGGTCGGAGGCGTCTTCTGTGATCGTCATGATCGATTCACCGCTTCGTTGAAGGCATCGGACAACAGGCTGAACGCGACCGCGACCAGCAGGAGCAACAGGGCTGGCCCCATCACGTAGGTGGGTGATTCCGTGACGAATCGCAGTCCGTTGTTCAACAGCACACCCAGCGACGGTGTCGGGGGCTGAATGCCCAATCCGACGATGGACAGGCCTGCCTCGATGTACACGCCGACGACCATCCATACCGCTGCATTCACCACGCACGCATCAAGCGCATGCGGCAACACGTGCCGAGCGAGGATCTGCCTTTTCGATACGCCGAGAACCCTTGCCGCGAGTACATATTCACGGCTCTGCTGATTCAGCAGGGCGTTCCTTGCGTAACGGCCGGCCGGCGGCAACCCGCTGATGAAGATGGTCAGGAAGAGGGGGAGCCAGCCGGGTCCGAGAATCGCGACGAGGCACACGCCAAGGACAAGGCCCGGGAACCCGAGAATCATGTCGAGGACGCGTTGCAGGGCGACCCCCAGTCGTTCCGAGAGTGCACCTGCCAACCCGATCAACGTGCCGAGGGCCGCGCTCGCCGGGACAGCCGTGAGGATGAGGCTGAGGTCGATCCTCAGGCCGTAGATGCTCCTGACGAAGATGTCCCGGCCGTATTCATCGATACCGAAGATGTGATCAAGCGACGGTCCGGCCAGTGATTGGCTGCCCTGCTGGTCGTAACCGCCCGGAAAGAGGATCGGCGCCAACAAGGCCGCCAGCACCATCACACCGATGATCGTCGCCCCGATGATTCCCTTGGCACTACGGAATGCAGACAGATATCTCGCGATGGTGGGATTCAGCCGACGTTTTTGTGGCGTTGCCACGTCGTCAAGTGCAGTCATTGCTTGCTCCCGAGGCGTACGCGTGGATCGATGCTGGCAAGGACGATCTCGGTCAGGATCTGCGCGAACGCCGCCACGATGACGATGCCCAGGATGAGCACCTGCAACGTGGTGAAATCTCGCGTATCCACGCTGGTCACAGCAAGTTGGCCGATGCCGTTCCGGCTGAAGATCGCCTCGATGATCACCGCTCCGGCGATCAGGTTGCCGACCTGAAGACCGACGCCGACCACGGCGTTGCCGAGACTGTTGCGCAGCACGTGTCGCAGCGTGATCCGCCGCGGCGGAACACCCTTGGCCTTGGCCAAATCGACGAACTCTTCGTTCCGCGTCTGCAGCATCTCGGTCTGCACCATCCGACCGACCACGGCGCCTGGCGCCAGCGCGAGCGCGAAGGCCGGCAGGATGAGGTACTGAATGCCGATCGCGGGGTCCTGGAAGAGGCCCACCTCGCCACTCACTGGCAGCCAGCGGTGGAAGATCCCGAAGATGAGGATCAGGACCAATGCGATCAGGAACGACGGTATGGCGATCAGCATGCTGCTGGACAGATCGAGCACCGTCCGCGCGACGCGGCTGCGCGGCGAGCCGCCCAGGACACCGAGCGTCATGCCGATGAGGATCACCAGGACGATCGAAACCAGAGCGAGCTGCACGGTGCTTCCGAGGCGATCACCGATGAGGCTCGCCACGCTGCGGTGCGTCACGTAGGACTCACCGAGGTCTCCGTGCAGGAGGCCCCAGATCCAGTCCCAGTACTGCGCGAACAGTGGTCGGTCGAGCCCGAGCTGGGTTCGGATCGCGTCGATGTGCGCCTGAGTGGGATCAGTCCCCGCGAGCGAGACGGCCACGTCACCGGGCGCGAGCCGCGGCAGGGCGAACGCTGCGACCGAGCTGAGGATCACGACGATTGCCAGCGTGGGCAGCTTCAGGATCAGATAGCGGAGCATCGGTCGCGCCTCACTTGTTCACCCATGCGTGGGTCAGGTCGATGAAGCCCATCTGGGTCCCGGTCACACCGTGTACGTCGCTCGTGGACACCGACAGTGACGGGCGGGTGATCAGTGGCACGGCGAACGCCTGGTCCAGGAAGTACTTGTTGTATGACGAGAGCGCCTTGACCTGCGCGCCCTCGGTCGTCGCCGCCGAGACGTCACGCACAAGTTGCGTGTACTTCGGCGAACTGAAGTTCTCCGGGTTCTTCGACGCGAGCAACTCGGCCCTCCCGAGGACCGCGCTTGCCGGTGAGAGTCCATTGCTGGCCAGCAGCAGGAAGGCTGGAGCCTTCATGTTCCCGGCCGCGATCCGCGCGTCGAACTCCGTCGCGGACAGCGTCACGGCGTTGGCGTGCAACCCCACCTTGTCCAGGTTGTTCTTCACGATCTGGAAGATGCCCTTCGCCTCCGGGGTGTTGAGCGTGACCATGTCGAAGGACACGTTCCCGACGCCCGCCTTCTGCAGCAGCTGCTTGGCTTTCTTCGGGTCGTACTTGTAGTGATCGGCCTGCGACTTGTCATATCCCACAGCGCTGGTCTTCCATGGCAAGGACGTCGCCGTTCCCTGACCGCTCTCCACCTGCTTGACGATCCGGTCGCGGTCGATGGCGTACTGAGCGGCCTGCCGCACAGCCTTCTTGTCGAAGGGTTTCTGTTTCACGTCGAAGCCGAGCGGAATCGCCGATCCACCAGTGCTGATCAAGTTGTAGCCGGATTGCTTGCTGAGCGTGTACGCGTTCAGCGCACCCATTCCGACGGCGTATTGGACCCGGCCGCTGCGGATCGCCGAGAGCAGCGCCGTCGGGTCGGTGATGATATCGACCACGATCTGCTTCAGATGGACGCTCTTGGCGTCGCGGTAGTTGGGGTTCTTGGCCAGCACGATCTTGCCGCCAGGTGTCCAGGACTTCCAGGTGAACGGTCCGGTGCCGTCGACAGTCTTGCCGGCGGCATACTTCGCGTAGCTCTTCGGATTCAGAATGGGCATCGTCTCAAGCAGATCGAAGATGCTCGGCAGTGGTCGAGCAAACGTCAGCTTGATCTCCTCGTCACCGACTGCCTGCATCTTGGTGATGTCTGCGGCGATCGCCTGGTTGGCCGCGCCTGTTCCCGGGTCCTTCACCTTCTGCAGGGTGAAGACCACGTCGTTCGCTGTCAGCGGCGCTCCGCTGTGGAACTTGATGCCCGGTTTCAGCCGGATGTCCATGCTCTTGCCATTCGGCGCCAGTCGCCAGGACTTCGCGAGCACACCCTCCGGCTTGCCCGTTTTGGCACTGATCCTGGTGAGGGTCTCGAGCACGGAGTACTCCGTCAGAATGTTGCCGACCGAGGTCTTCAGGAACGATCCGGGGTCCGCATCGCTGGTCTGGGCAACGGTCAATGTGCCACCATCCTGGGCGACGCCGCCCGTGCCGGCGGCATTCGCCTGATCCTGCTGCTTAGCAGCATTGGTGCACGCGCCGAGAGCGAGCACTGCGCTCAGGCCTACCGCGACCGACATCAGGGTGTGGTGGCGCAACCTGCACTGCGAGTGGGACATCGTTACTCCTCGATCCAAGGCATCTGCGGGACAGCCGGCCGGTGAACAACACGAGAAGACACTCGGAAGGTGTGTCACCGTGGGCGGTATGGCCATCGTCGGCCTTGAGCGATGAGCATTGTCCATGCCACATGAAGTCGCAACCTGCCGGTTTAAATTTTCTGACGAGCGTAAATGGTGCCCGAACCTGACATAATCTGCCGCCGGCAAATCTCCGGTCGCGACGCAGGATTCGCGACACCTTCCCGCCGATTCGAGGTGTAGCGCGACGAAGCAAGGAGCGTTCCGTTCAACGGTCCGAACCACACGCGGTGCCACGCCGACACATCTACGGTGACGGTTCAGCAACTCATCGGAGGCTCCTGTGGCGCGCTCGACCCACCCCCGGATCACGATCGGCGTACGGGTGCCCCCGTGTCGGCCGCTGCCCGAGATCGCCGCGTTCGCAGGCACCGTCGAGGACGCCGGTTTCGACGCGCTGTATGTGCCGGACTCCCAGACGCTGTGGCGCGATAGTTACCTCAGCCTGCATGCGGCGGCTGGCACGACTGAGCGGCTGACACTCGCCACCGCCGTCTCGAACGTCGTGACCCGGCATCCGAGCGTCATCGCCGGCCTCGTGCGGACACTCGACGAGGTCGCGCCGGGCCGGATCGCGCTCGGCTTGGGCGTGGGTCACAGCTCGGTCGAGCCGATCGGGCTGCGCCCCAGCACCCGCGCCCAACTGCGTGCGGGCGTCGACGCGATCCGACGACTGCTGGCCGGCGAGGACGTCGCGTATGGCGAGGCAGTCGCGCGACTGCGGGACCCGCGCCCGAGCGGCGTGCCTGTGCATCTCGCCGCTACCGGCCCGCGCAACCTGCGCCTCGCCGGCGAGATCGGGGATGGCGCCATACTGCTGTCCGGGGTTGCCGACGCCCCGCTGCGGTCTGCCATTTCGCGGGTTCGCGAGGGAGCCGTTGCTGCGGGCCGCGCCGCAACCGACCCGCAGATCACCGTGTCCGCACACGCCTTGGTGACCGACGATCTGGAGCGGGACGCGCGGATCATCAAGCCGATCCTGGCCTCGATCGCGCAGCGCGGCGGCGCAAGCGCACTGGCAACGGCGGGCATCGAGGTGAGCGTGCCCACCACCATCACCGGTGTGGTGCCCGACTTGGTCCACGCCGAGGACTGGCAGCACGCTGTCGACATCTGCTCCCAATGGATCAGCGACGCCGACGCTGCCGCTTTCGCTCAGGCGTTCTGCCTGTTCGGCACAGCGGAACAGATCGTCGACCGGATCGCCGCCGTGGCCGACCTCGGTGTCACGTCGATCTTCCTGCAACACGTCGGGTCCTGGGACCTGCCCACGGAACTGGTCGCCTCAGTAGGCCGTGACGTCATCCCCCGGCTCGGGCAGCTCAGGACCGGAAAGGCGACAACATGACACTTCGGCGCGCGTATGCCGACACCCCGCTCGGCCAACTGCACTACGCGGAGGACGGCGCCGGCCGCACCGTCCTCATGCTCCACCAGGCGCCCCGCTCACTCGATGAGTTCGCCGAGGTGCAATGCGAGCTCTCCACCGACGTGCACACCATCGCGACGGACCTGCTCGGCTTCGGGATGAGTCCGCCACTTGCCGCCCCACAGACCATAGAGGCGATGGCCGACGGCGTCATCGCCCTGCTCGACGCGCTCGAGGTCGAGGCACCGGTGTTGCTCGGCCACCACACCGGTGCCGCAGTAGCGCTCGAGGTGGCGGCACAGGCCCCGGAGCGCGTCGATGCACTCGTCCTGTCCTCGATGCCGTGGGTCGGACCGGCGCGACGAGCGAGCGGAAAGAGCGTCGGTGTCGACGATGCACAACAACGGAACGACGGATCACACCTGACCGAGCTGTGGTCGCTGCGGCAGCCGTACTACCCAGCCGACCGACCGGATCTGCTCGACCGGTTCATCAGGGACGCGCTTGCCCCTGGAGTCGATCCCGCGGAAGGACATCGCGCCTGTGATCGATATGTCATGGACGAACGGATCGGCCTCGTGCAATGCCCCGTACTCGTGCTGACCGCGACCGACGATCCGTTCGCAGCACCTGCTCTTCCGCACATCGTCCACGGCCTGACCGGCGCCGCACAGGTCACGACGGCGAGCGTCGACGGGGCCATGATCCCCGCGATGGAGCAGTGTGCCGATCAGGTCGCGAAACATGTGCGGTCGTTCCTTGCGCAGCTTCCCTGAACGCAATGCCGTGAGCCACTGGTTTCGATAAGGAAAGTGCACGCGGCTCGTTCCTCGCCGCGTGCACTTTCCTACTCAACCCGCCCGACGCGCTCAGCCGGAGTTGCGCAGCGCCGTCGCGAGACCGTTCATGGTGAGCAGGATGCCGCGCTGGACCTGCGGGTCGTCGTCACCGCTGCGGTAGCGCCGCAGCAGCTCGACCTGCAGGTGGTTCAGGGGCTCCAGGTAGGGGAACCGGTTGAAAACAGAGCGTTTCAGTGCCGCGTTGTCCCACAGCAGATCCTCGTGGCCGGTGACCCGCGCGAACATCTGCAGCGTCCGCTGGTGCTCGTCGACGATCTTGGAGAAGACGCGCTCGCGCAGCGCCTCGTCCTCGACGAGGCGCGAATAGCGTTCCGCAATACCGAGATCCGACTTCGCCATCACCTGTGCGAGGTTCGACATCACCGTCTGGAAGAAGGGCCACCGCTCGTAGTAGCCGCGCAACGCCGCCAGCCGTGACTCGTCATCGCCGACCCACTTCTCCAGCGCGCTGCCGGTGCCGTACCAACCCGGCAACATCACCCGCGACAGCGACCACGACATCACCCACGGGATCGCCCGCAGGTCGCTGATCTCCCTGGTCGCCTTGCGCGACGACGGACGCGAGCCGATGTTCATCGCGCCGATCTCGGCGACCGGTGTCGAGGTCGTGAAGTAGTCGACGAAGCCGTCGGTGCGATGCACCAGGTCGGCATACGATTCCCTTGCCAGAGCAGCGATTTCATCGAGCGCGGCATACGCATCAGCGGTGTCGTCACCCAACCCCTCGACGTCCAGCAGCGACGCCTCCAGGGTCGCTGCCAGCAGGGTCTCCAGGTTGCGCGTCGCCAGCGGCGGCTCGGCATACTTCGCAGCGATGATCTCGCCCTGCTCGGTGAGCCGCAGCGAGCCACGCACCGCACCCGGCGGCTGGGCGAGGATCGCCTCGTAGCTCGGGCCACCGCCGCGGCCGACGGTGCCGCCACGCCCGTGGAAGAGCCGTAGCCGGATGCCGGACTCCTGTGCCACTTCGACCAGATCGAGTTCGGCCCGGTAGAGCGCCCAGTTGGCCGCCATGTAGCCGCCGTCCTTGTTGGAGTCGCTGTAGCCGAGCATCACCTCCTGCAACCCGTCCTTGCTGTCCACCAGCTGCCGGTAGACCGGAACAGCGAGGACTGCTCGCATCGTTGCAGCCGAAACCTGAAGATCCTCAATGGTTTCGAAGAGCGGCACGACATTGACCGAGCAGGTCGCACCGTCATCGCCCACTCCCGGATCGAGCAGTCCTGCCTCCTTCAGCAGCACCGCCGTCTCGAGCATGTCGGACACCGAGGTGCACATGCTGATCACGTGGTTCGGCACCGCCTCGGGCCCGAACGTCTGCACGGCACGCGCGGCCGCAGCCGTGATGGCGAGTTCCTTGGTCGTCTGCTCCGAGAACTGCGCACCCGCACCGACCAGCGGACGCCGGTTCGCCAGCTCGGCCGTCAGCAACTCGACCCTTGCGTCCTCCTGCAGCGACAGATAGTCGGGGTGCACCCCGGCCCATGCGAACAGCTCGGCGATCACCTGCTCGTGCACGTCGGAGTTCTGTCGCAGGTCCAAGCCGTAGAGGTGGAAGCCGAAAGTCCGCACGGCTTCACGCAATTGGAGCAGCTTGTCGTCGGCGATCAGCCCGCCCGAGCCTTCGCGCAGTGCCGTGTCGACGATGTCGAGATCGGCCGACAGCTCGTCCGCACTCCTGTATGGCGCAGCGCCCGCCACCTCGACCGCCGCTTCGAACCAGTCGTGGAAGATCTCCCCGTGCGTTGCGGACAGCCGGCCACGGATCCAGGCGATCACCTGCCGGTACGGCTCGTCCGTCCGGTCGTCCGTGCTGTTGAGCGCGGCCAGCTCGAGCAGCTCTCGTGAGGCGGGCGTCATCCGAATGGAGAAGGAGTACTCGTCCTCGAGCACCTTCAGCTCGCGCAGGTAGTGCTGGATCGCGGTCTGCGCGGCCCGGCCGCTGGCGGTCGACACGACGTCGGCGGTCACGTTCGGGTTGCCGTCGCGATCTCCGCCGATCCATGAACCCGCCCGCAGCACAGGCTCTTTCGCGACGTATGCCGCCGGATAGCGTGCACCCAGCTCGTCCCGGACCCGGGCATTGAGCTGCGGCATCACTTCGAAGAGGGACGCCTCGAACCAGCGCAGTCCGACTTCGATCTCGTCGGTGATGTCCACCCGCCGCAGCCGCACCAACGCGGTCTGCCACAAGGTCAGGATCTGCAGCCGAATCACCCGCTCCCCCGCGGCCAGCTCGGTCGGCGTCAGGTTGCCCTGCTCCCGACGGCGCATGACGTCCTTGATGCGCGCCTGGGTCTGAATGACCGTCCGGCGCCGCGTCTCGGTCGGGTGCGCGGTGATCACCGGCACGACCGTGGCGCCACCCAGCGCGTCCTGAACCGTGTCGTCATCCAGTCCTGCCGCGTCCAGCTTGGTGAACGTCGCCGCCAGCGAGCCGTCCTGCGGCGGCTCCCCCGCGTTGACGTGCATCGCCCGCCGCCGCTCGCGGTGCAGGTCCTCGGCCAGGTTCGCCAGCAGCGCGAAGAGGCTGAACGCGCGAACGACCTTCATCGCGTCCTTCGTCGGCAGCGCGTCGAAGATCGCCGCGAACTCGTCGCGGTGCTCCTCCCGGCGACGCACCGCGAACGCGCGCGTCCGCGCCTCCTCGACGAGTTGGAGGACCTCTTCGCCCTCCTGCTCCCGGATCACCTCCCCGAGGATCCCGCCGAGCAGGCGGATGTCCTCGCGCAGCGGTTCGGAGGCTGCGCGTCCTTGCTCAGTGACGTCGAAGGCCAGCATGTGATCGAACATGGCCACCATAGTGGTGCCTTGACGCCCATCATGTGGGCATTCGTCTCGGGACGTGAGCAATCTCGCATGCCCCGGTCATGCAGTTTGGATATGTCCGCCAACCACCAGACACCAGCTTGTCAGCGAGCGACTGCATCGAGCGACTGCTTCGAGCAGCGCCACACAGCGGTGGGGCCGCCGGGTTAATCTCGACGCAATGACTTCCACCGACGCCGCCATCACCGTAACCATCGCCCCACACCGGGTGAACGGCCTGCTGCTGCGATCGGCCGCCCGACCGGTCGTGCAGATCGATGGCGACGACCACGTCGCGCGCTGGCGGAAGCCGGTCACGGTCTCCGTGCCGCCCGGACCCCATCGCATCCGCGCGTTCCTCCGCTATCGCGGCCGGAAGTCCGAACTCGGCGCGACCGAGCGCGATGTCGACATCGCCGCGGGCGACAGCTGGCGGTTCGTCGCCACGCACGGCCTCACGAACGGCTCCGGACTCAGCTTCACCCAGGTCGACCGCGCGTGACCGTGCTTATCGATCCACCGATGTGGCCCGCGCACGGCCGGCTCTGGTCGCATGTCGTCAGCGACACGTCGTATGACGAACTGCACGCGTTCGCAAACACTCTCGGCATACCTCGCCGACTCTTCGACCTCGACCACTACGACCTGCCCGAGGACCGCTATGCCGATGCGGTTGCCGCCGGTGCGGCCGAGGTGAGTGGGTCGACGCTCATCCGCCGGCTGATCGCCAGCGGGCTGCGGGTGCCGGAACGCGAACGGCGCGGACGATGAGCCGCTGACCGCTTGGTAGGTTCGACGAAACATCCTCGGAGCAGCAAGGATTCGCATGCCAGCCAACCTCGAGGTCGCCATCGAGATCAACGCCACGCCGACGCAGGTGTGGACGGTCGTCTCCGACCTGAAACGTATGCCGCAGTGGAGCCCCCAGACACGCCGGGTCATCGCGCGTGGTGGTCCGCTGCACCTGGGAAGCACGATGATCAACGTCAACCGGCGTGACGTGCGGGTCTGGACCACGCGCAGCAAGATCGTCGACCTCGAGCCGAACAAGCGGATCGCCTGGCGGGTCACCGAGAACCACACGGTCTGGAGCTTCGACCTCGAGCCGCTCGACGACAACACACGCACCCGGCTGATCCAGCGTCGCGACGTCTCCGGCGACACCACGAAGATCTCCAAGGTGCTGATCGACAAGCTGCTCGGCGGCGAACAGAGCTTCGAGAAGGAGCTGACCACCGGCATGCGGCAGACGTTGCAGGGCATCCGTCGCTCCGTCGAATCCGACGTGTAGTCAAAGGGACCCAGGGAATGTCTGCATGTGTCTTCTGCGCCATCGCCTCGGGTGACTCGGCCGCGCACGAGGTCGCGCGCACCGACCACACGGTGGCGTTCCTCGACAACCGCCCGGTCTTCAAGGGGCACGTGCTCGTCATACCGACCGAACATGTGGTCACCCTCCCCGACCTGCCCGACGCGCTGCTCGCACCGTTCTTCGGCGAGGTGCGGCGCATCGCGGGCGTCATACCGGAGGCCCTGGGGGCACAGGGCACCTTCGTCGCGATGAACAACAAGGTGTCGCAGAGCGTCGCGCACCTGCACTGCCACGTGGTCCCCCGCACCAAGGGTGACGGGCTGCGCGGGTTCTTCTGGCCGCGTGTGCGGTATGCCGACGGCGAGCAGGCCGACTACGCCGAGCGCCTGCGCGCCACCCTGGCGGGCTGAACCGGGGCCCGCCGCCGTCGGAGCGTCGACCGGATCGTTACCAGCCTTTGCGCAGCCTTGGTGCTTAACTTGGAAGAGGCGGGGGCGCGCCCCGCGACGACGGCCGCCACCACGGCTACCGCCGCCAAGGTCGACTCGGAGGTCAACCATGGAAGGCTCAGTGCAACCCGGAAGTGTTGTCGTGGGGATCGACACCTCGACTTCATCGATCGCCGCCCTGGACTGGGCGGCCGACTACGCCAAGTCGACGCACTCACCCATCCATCTCGTCCACGGGTTCAGCCACGACAGACCCGATCTCGTCTTCAACATGGGTGCCGAGCCCGAGAAGCTGTATGCCGCCGGCGAGCGCGTCCTGACCCGCGGTCGCAACCGGGTCCTGCTGAAGGACGTGCGGCTGCATGTGACGACATCGCACCCGGACGGCTACCCGGCTGCCGCACTGGTGCGTGCCAGCACCCATGCGCAACTCGTCGTCCTCGGCTCGCACGGCGACAGCATGCTGCACATCTCCTCGCTCGGAGAGACCGCGCATCAGGTGGCCGCCCACGCCAAGTGCCCGGTGGCGGTGATCCGCAAGGACACCGACACGGCATTCGGGTGCATCACCGCCGGCGTCGACCGATCACCCCACAGCCGCAAGGCATTGGCGTGGGCGTTCGACGAGGCCGAACGCACCGGCGCGGACCTGCACGTGATCCACGTGTGGCAACCGGACGACGCCAAGGACCCCGGCCTCGGCAGCGCCGACTGGAAGTCCTACATGGCCAACGCCCGCTCCCAGATCGAGGCGTCCGTCGCCGGCCAGCAGGAACGGCACCCGTCGGTCAAGGTGCTGACCGAACTCGTCGACGGCAACCCGACCCGCGCGCTGGTCGACAAGTCGCACGAGAGCGACCTCGTCGTCGTCGGGGCACGCGGCATCGGCGGTTTCGAGGGCCTCAGCCTCGGTCGCGTCGCCGTCGACCTGTTGTCGCACGCCACCTCCCCCGTGCTGGTGATGCACTGAGTCCGTAAGCGGGTTGAGGAGCGGAGGAGCGAAGCGGAGGAGCGTCTCGAAACCCCGTGGAGGGTCTCGAGACGCTCCTTCGTCGCTACTCGACCCGCTGGGTGGCGTCCAGCCTGTCGAGCAGGAACGCGAACTCGAACGCCGTCTGCTGCCAGCCGTCATAGCGACCGCTACGGCCGCCGTGCCCGGCTGCGATCTCGGTCTTGAGCAGGATCGGACGCTCCGGGTCGGCATCGACCGTCTCGCGCAGTCGTTGCACCCACTTGGCCGGCTCGACGTAGAACACGCGCGTGTCGTGCAGGCTGGTGGTGGCCAGGATCGCCGGGTAGCGGCCCGCCCGGATATTCTCGTAGGGCGTGTAGGACTTCATGTAGGCGTAGACCTCGGGGTCCTCGATGGGGTTGCCCCACTCCTCCCATTCGCCGGCCGTCAACGGTAGGGACGGATCGAGGATCGTCGTCAGCGCATCGACGAACGGCACGTCGGCGTGCACTGCGGCATACAGCTCTGGCGCGAGGTTGGTGACCGCGCCCATCAGCAGCCCGCCGGCCGAAGCGCCTTCTGCGACAAGGCGATCCGGATGCACCCAGCCCAGCTCGAGGAGTGCGCGCGACACTGCGACGAAGTCGGTGAACGTGTTGCGCTTCGCGAGCAGCTTGCCGTCGTCATACCACTTCCGGCCGAGCTCGCCGCCGCCGCGCACGTGCGCCACGACGTAGACGACGCCGCGGTCCAGCAGCGACAACCGCGCCGCCGAGAAGTAGGGATCGAACGACATCTCGTAGGAGCCGTAGCCATAGATGAAACCCGGATTGCTGCCGTCGGCCTCGATCTCGCGGCGCCGCACCAGCGACGCAGGCACCCGCGCCCCGTCCTCGGCCTTGACCCAGACACGCTCCTCGACATACAACTCCGGCCGGTAGCCGGGCACCTCGCGTGCTTTGAGCAACGTCAGCTCGCCAGTGGTCGGTGAGTAGTCGAAGACACTGCTCGGAGTCAGCCACGATGTGAGCACCAATTGCACTGTGGCCGTGTGATATTCGGGGTTGTTGCCCAGCGCGAGCGTGTGCAGCTCGGGCTCCACGGGTATGGCGCGAGGCTCCCCCAGCGCACCGTCCTCACCCTTGGGCAGCAGTCGCAGCGTCCGTAGGCCCTCGTGCCGCATCGACACCAGCACGAAACCGGCGAAGGCGTCGACACCGAGGATGCGGTCACCCTCGACACCGGTCATCACCGGCTGCCAGTGCTCTCGACCGGGCGTGGCCAGCGGGGCCTGCGCAAGGTCGAAGTCGACCCGAGAACCGTTGTGCACCACGAGGATCCGGTCGCCATCGACCTCGACGTCGTAGTCCAGTCCGGTCACGCGCGGCTGCACGACACGTAGCTCACCCGTCGGCTCGGCCAGGTCCAGCAGGTGTGCCTCGGTCGTCGTGCTGGAGCCGATCATCACGATCAACCACCGCTCGTCCCGGGACTCCCCGATCATGAGGGAGAACTGCTCGTCGTCCTCGCGGATCAGCAGTTGGTCCCGCTCGACGGGCGTGCCGAGCTGGTGGCGCCATACCTCGTGGGCGCGCCAGGCTTCGTCCCGTCGCGTGTAGAAGAGGTGCTGCCCGTCCCTCGACCAGACGACGCCGTTGCCGATGCGGCGGACCTTGTCGTCGAGCACCGTGCCGGTCGCGGCATCCCGCACCGACAGGTCGTAGATCTCGTCGCCGGTCACGTCCAGGCCGATCGCGACGCGGCTGCCATCGTGACTCACCGCCAGGTCGGACAGCTCGAAGAAGTCGCGCCCGACCGCTTCGGCGTTGCCGTCCAGCAGCACCTGCTCACCGGCGAGCGACTCCCCCGGCTGCGGGTCCGGCCGGTCGGCGCCCGCGACATACGGCACCCGCACGTGCACGGCATACTGCTCGCCCTCGACGGTGCGGGAGAAATACCACCAGTCGCCCATGCGCACGGGTACCGACAGGTCGGTCTCCTTCGTGTGCGCCTTGATCTCGCCGAAGATGGTGTCCGCCAACGGTTTCAGGTGGTCCGTGACGGCGGCAGTGTAGGCGTTCTCGGCCTCGAGATGCGCGATGACCTCGGGCGACTCCTTGTCGCGCAACCATTCGTAGTCGTCGGTGACGGCGTCACCGTGGAAGGTGCGGGTGGTGGGCACGCGACGGGCACGTGGCGGCTGCGGAGAGGTCACCCGCCAACTCTACGAGCCCCACCGATCCATGCCGAGAGGACACCCGTTCATCGAGAGGACAGGCGATTCGGGCCGAATTCGGCCCGAATCGCCTGTCCTCTCGATGAACGGGTGTCCTCTC
>NZ_DASZNO010000047.1:0-298844 GCF_035551235.1 Flexivirga sp.
CCCGCACATCACGTTCGTCGGTAACGGCAGACCCCGCGGCTTCCTCGCCAACCAGCAGACCCCCGTCACCGATGTCCTGAGACATCAACTGTCACCGATGTCCTGAGGTAGAAACGTCACCGATGTCCTGAGACATCACAGCCCCGCAGGAGCCGGATTCGGGTGTCCTCTCGGTGAAGGGGTGTCCTGTCGGCAGAAGTGCCGCCGTCGTCAGGTGCGTTGCGTGGCTCCCGTCGCCTTGCTCGCTGCTGCAACCGCCGCATCCCGCGCCGCGTTGACCTCTTCGGTCTTCAGCGTGCGGTCCGCCGCCCGGAAACCCATCCGGTAGGCGAGCGACTTCTTCCCCTCGCCCGCCTGATCGCCCTGGTAGGCGTCGAACAACTGGATCGTCTCGAGCAGGGGCCCGGCGCCCTCCCGCAGTGCGGTCTCCACCGCCGCGGCGGTCACACCACGGTCGACGACGAGCGCCACATCACTGCTCGCGTGCGGCATCGTGCTGATCGGTGCCGAAGCGACCGGCTCGTCGCTCGCCCCGATCAGCACATCCAGATCGATCTCGGCACCGACCGTGCGGTCCGGCAGGCCGAGGCGCTGCACGACCTTGGGGTGCAACTCGCCGGCGTGCCCCACGAGGGTGCCGTCGGACAGCGTGAACTTCGCACAGCGACCCGGGTGGTATGGCGCAACGTCATCCGCTGCCACCAGGACCGGCACCGCGAGCGCTTCGGCGACGCCCCGGACAGCGGCGATCGCGTCGCTCCAGTCGGCCTGTCGGCCATTGCCCCACCATCCGCTGCGGGCGACCTCACCGGTCATCAGCACACCGAGATGACGCGGCTGCGGCGGCACCGCCGCGCGGATCCGGTCGAGCAACTCCGGGGCAGGCAGGACGCCCACCGGGGACGACGGCGCAGGTTGCTGCGGCTCGTCGAGCGCAATGACGAGACCCTGCTCGAAGAGCGCGACGTCCTTACTCCCCCGGGCGACGTTGCGTTTCAGCGCGTCCACCATGGTCGACAGGACGGAGATCCGCATCAGCGGCTGCTCCTCGGACAACGGATTCGCGATCCGCACCGTCCGCGCGCGGGCCGCATCCGCGGGATAACCCAGCGCTTCATGACGCTCGTCGCTGGCGAAGGGCGCCGACCAGATCTCGCAGAACCCTTGCGCCGCAAGCACATTCGTGACCATCCGCCGTGCCTGCTGCCCGTGGGTCAGGCCACGGCCACCGGGTGGCGTGGGCAGGATGGACGGGATCTGGTCGTAGCCGACGACTCGCGCCACTTCTTCCACCAGGTCCGGCCCGGTGTGCAGGTCCGGTCGCCAGGTCGGCGGCGTCACCGACCACGGTGTCGTGCCGGTGTCGACCGTGCACCCGACGTCCTGCAGCACACGAGCGACCTGCTCGTCGTCATACGTCATGCCGACCAGCCGGGAGGCCAGGGCCGGATCGAAGCTGATCACCGGCATCGCGGGTGAGTTCTTCACGTCGGTGACCCCGGCATCGGCCGTGCCGCCACCGAACTTCACGAGCAACTGCACGACGAGCTCGACAGCAGCCGGCGCCAGTGCCGGGTCGACGCCGCGCTCGAAGCGCTTGGACGCCTCGGAGGGCAGCTTGTGCCGCCGCGCCGAGCGCGCAACGGTGATCGGGTCGAAATGCGCGCCCTCGATGAGCACGTCCGTCGTGGTGTCGCTCACCTCGGAGTCGAAACCGCCCATGACGCCGGCGATGCCGAGCCCCCGCTCACCGCCGTCGGTGATCAGCAGGTCCTCGGGGAAGAGCGAGCGCTCAGACCCATCAAGGGTTTTCAGCTTCTCGCCGGATCGAGCACGGCGTACGACGATCGGTCCCTCGATCGTGGCCAGGTCGTATGCGTGCAGTGGCTGCCCGAGTCCGAGCATGACGTAGTTGGTGACGTCGACCGGCAGCGAGATCGGTCGCATACCGGCCTCGGTGAGCCTCGTCGCCATCCAGCCGGGAGTCGGCGCCGAGACGTCGACGCCACGCACGACCCGCGCGACGAATCGGTCGCAACCCACGACGTCCCGCAGCGGTGCGTCGTCCTCGACCCGCACCTCGTGGCCGTCGCCGTTGGCCTCGGGTGCCGCGGCAAGGAGATCCGCGGCCGGGTCGGTGAAGGCGATTCCCTCCGACAGCGCGAACTCCCGCGCCACACCTCGTATGGCGAAGCAGTAGCCGCGATCCGGCGTGACGTTGATCTCGATGGTCTCGCGATCCAGACCCAGCAGCGGTATGGCGTCCTGCCCCGGCTCCAGCTGCGCACCGGGCAGCCGGTCCGCGAGCCGGATGATCCCGCCCGAGCCGTCATCCGGAAGACCGAGTTCGTCGGCGGCACAGATCATCCCGGCGGACACGTGCCCGTAGGTCTTGCGTGCCGAAATCGCAAAGCCACCAGGCAATTCCGCGCCGGGCAGCACAACGACGACGAGGTCGCCGACCTCGAAGTTGTGCGCGCCGCAGACGATGCCCTGCGGCTCGCCGGTGCCGTTGGCGGCGGCGACGTCGACGGAGCACCAGTTGATGGTCTTGCCGTTCTTCTGCTCCTCGGGCTCCTTGCTGAGCACGCGGCCGACGACCAGCGGGCCGGTGACCTCGCCGCCGTGCAGGCCCTCCTCCTCCAGCCCGACCCGCACCAGGGCAGCAGCGACCTCCGCACCGCCGGTGCCGGAAGGCAACTGGACATACTCCCCCAGCCAATCCAACGGAATCCGCATCAGATCTCCATCCCGAACTGCGTGTCGAAACGCACGTCGCCCTCGATCAGCTCCCGCATGTCCGACTGTCCGGTGCGGAACTGCAATGCCCTGTCGATGCCCATGCCGAAGGCGAACCCGGAGTAGACGTCGGGGTCGATCCCGCACGCCAGCAACACATTCCGGTTGACCATCCCGCAGCCGCCCCACTCGATCCAGCCGGTGCCGCTGCATGACCGGCAGTCGGGGTCCTCGCCGCGGCATACGAAGCAGCGCAGGTCCATCTCCGCGGACGGCTCGGTGAAGGGGAAGAACGACGGCCGCAAGCGGGTGGTGATGCCCTCGCCGAAGAGCTCGCTCGCCATCCGATCGAGCGTGCCCTTCAGGTGCGCCATCGTGATGCCCTTGTCGACGGCGATGCCCTCGATCTGATGGAAGGCCGGCATGTGGGTGGCGTCCAGGTCGTCGGTGCGGTAGACGCGGCCGATGCAGCCGACATACAGCGGGACTCCGCGCTCGAGCAGCGATCGGGCCTGCACCGGGGAGGTGTGCGTGCGCAGCACGAGGCCACTGTCCTCGGGTGCGATGTAGAAGGTGTCCTGCATCTGCCGTGCAGGGTGATCGACGTCGAAATTCAGCGCGTCGAAGTTGAACCACTCGGCCTCGACCTCGGGACCTTCGGCGATCTCCCAGCCCATGCCGACCAGGATGTCGGCAATCCGCTCGCCCATCAGGTCTACCGGGTGACGCCGTCCCAGCGGACGCCGGCCCGGCACCATCGTGACGTCGACGGCCTCCTCGACCAGGATCCGCTCGTCACGCTCGGCCTCCAGCTCGGCCTGTCGCTGCTTCAGCGCCGCACCGACCCGACCGCGCGCCTGCCCGACCCGCTTGCCGGCCTCGGCCTTCGCGGACGGAGGCAGCGCGCCGATCTCCCGATTGGCCAGCGCCAGTGGGCTCTTGTCGCCCTGATGCGCCGTGCGGGCCGCTTTCAAGTCGTCCAGGCTCGCGGCAGCGGCAAAGGCGCTCAACGCGTCCTGAACGGCTTGCTCGATGACTGCGGGGTCGAGGGCGGCCACCTCGACGGGATCGTATGACGTGTTGGGACCAGACACAGTGCACGATTCTAGGTGGTGGCCAGGCTCCCGGTTCCGCCGAGTGCGTCGAGCGCCGCCGTGTGCTCGGCGGCCAGTTCCAGCGAACCGGCCGCGACGTTCTCCGCGAGGTGCTCACGGCTGGTCGTGCCGGGTATGACGAGGACGTTCGGCGAGCGTCCGAGCAGCCAGGCCAGGCCGACCTGGGCCGGTGTGACGCCGAGCTCGACAGCAACGCGGCGCACGGTCGCATCGTTCTGGACCGTCGGCAGGGAGGTGATGGCGTTGCCGACACCGGGTGGCAACGCACCTCCCAACGGCCAGAACGGCACCCAGGCGACACCCGCCTCGCGGCATACCGCGAACACGTCCTCGAAGTCGCGGGACAGCAGCGAGTAGGCGTTCTGGACACACGCGATCCCGGCCGGCAGCGCGTGCCGCGTCGTCGATGCGCTGACCCCGCTGAGCCCGATGGCGCCGATCAGCCCCTCGTCGCGCAGGTTGCTCAGCACGGCGAGCTGGTCCTCGATGGCGACGACCTGGTCGCCGTCCGCACGCAAGCCGGGCCCGACATCCAGCCGCCGAAGGTTGACCACGTCGATCCGGTCACGTCCGAGCGAACGCAGGTTGTCCTCGACCTGCTCGCGCAACTGGTCGGGTCGCTGCGCCGGGGCGATCGGGACCGGTGCATCGACGCGCTCGGCTCCGATCTTGGTGACGATCGTGACGTCGTCGGACGCGCCGAACGCTCTGCGAATGATGTCGTTCGCGTTGCCGTAGAACTGCGCCGTGTCCAGGTGGTCGACGCCCAGGTCCCTCGCCGCGTGCAGCAACGCAACACCTGCATCGGGGTCGTGGTCGAAGGCTGTCAGCTTCCCTGCGCCATACCCGACGCGGGCGACCTGTCGCCCGGCCAGATCGAAGACGCCGCCGGGTGGTGTCGTGGTGTGCTGCATGTGTGGCTCCGGTGCTCCTGGACGAAGCGGAATGCCCTCCGCTCCATCGACCGTAGCACTAATCGGAGGTCTCCTCCGGTTATGAGGCGGCCTCCTCCGGTTCCGGCGTATGGCGGGGCAGCGTCATCCGGAAGGTCGCGCCGCCCGGCAGGTCGAGGACCTCCACCCGGCCGCCGTGTGCGGCCACGAGTCCGTGCACGACATACAGGCCGAGGCCGTTGCCGCCCCGGCCACGCGCCTGCCAGAACCGCGTGAAGACCAGCGAGCGATGCTCGGGGGCGATCCCCGGCCCTTCGTCCGACACGTCGAGTTGCACCTCACGGCGGCTCAGCTGCACCGTGACGGTGACCGTCCCGCGACCGTGGCGGACGGCGTTCTCCAGCAGGTTCGAGAGCACCTGGGTCAGCCGGTCGGCGTCGGCGGTCAGCCGTACCTCGTCGAATTGGCTGACGACCCGGAACCGATCGGCGTCGACACCGGTGGACACGACCCGTTCGATCCCCGTGCGCACCAGCGACAGCAGATCGACCTCACGAGACCGCAGCATCAGCCGGCCGGTGTCGAGACGGGAGATGTCCAGCAGTTCGCCGACCTGCCGCTGCAGTCGCGCGGCGTCGGTGTCGATGGCGTCCAGCATCCACAGCTTCTGGTCGTCGCGCAGCTGGTCCCACCGGTTGCGCAGCGTCCGGGAGAAGCCGCGGACGGCACCCAGCGGCGCCCGCAGCTCGTGGGCGATCGTCGTCACCAGCGCCGACGTCTCGGATTCGATCCGGTCGCGCACCGTCGTGCTGCGCATCGTCATCACCAGCCACTGCAAGGTGCGGTCGGAGCCGGCGCGGATGTGCCTGGTCGCGGCCAGCACGCTGCGGCCGTCGGCGAGCACCAACCGTTGTTCCGGTGAGCCGCTGCGTGTCCGCAGGCCTCCCCACGGGTTGTCGGTCTCCCAGTAGGAGCGCCCGTCGGCGTTCAGCAGCGGCAGTGCCTCGCAGATGTCCTGACCGACCCGGTCGGTGAGGTGTATGCCGGTGAGGCGTTCCGCCCGATGATTGGCCAGCACCAGCCGGCGCCCTGCGTCGACCACCACGACGCCCTCGGGCAACTGCTCCAACAGAGCCGCATAGACGCCCGGAGCCAGGGGAGGCTCGACGGGCTGACGGCTCTGGTCGGACATCCGAAAAGACTACGAGGTGGGATGCACCGCACTACGGTCCGCACTGGCATACATGCAGACAGTGGCTGCGAGCGCGAGGTTGAGGGATTCGGCGTGACCGTGGATGGGCACCCGGACGACGTCATCGGCCAGGTCGCGCGTTGCCTCGTCCAGTCCCCATGCCTCGTTGCCCATGAGCCAGGCGTGTGGACCGCTCAGATCGGCCTCCGGCAGCAGGGTGGCGCCGGCCCCGTCGGCGGCGAGCACCCGACGCCCGTGCTCCCGGCAGGCGGCGATCAGCCCGGCGACCTCCCCGCCGAGTGCGATCGGCAGGTGCCAGAGCGAGCCGGCCGTGGAGCGGACGACCTTGGGGTTGTAGAGATCGACGCTCGCATCGGACAGGAGCACGGCCCGCGCGCCGGCGGCGTCGGCCGAGCGGATCACCGTGCCGGCGTTGCCCGGGTCACGGACGTGCGCCAGGATCACGACGAACCCGGAATCGTCGGCCAGCGCGTCCGCGACCGGGACGTCGACCGGCCGGCACACGGCGACGATGCCCTGCGGGTGTTGCGTGTCCACCAGCGCGGCCATCACCGCCGAAGAACATTGGTGCACAGGCAGATTCGCGTCTCGCGCCACGTCGACCAGATCCCGGTGCCGTTGCAGCGCGGCGTCGTCGACATACAGGTCGGTGACGGATCCGGGCGCGAAGCGCAACACCTCGCGGACACCCTGCGGGCCGTCCACGACGAAGCGTTCGGCCCGTTGACGCGCCGAACGCCGGCCCAGCGCCCGGACCGCCTTCACCCGCTCCGCGCGCGGATTGGTGAGGACGGACAAGCGTGGACCGGCGTTCGAGACTGTGCGGGTCAACCGCGTCAGGCCACGGACTCGGCCTTGGCGTCGGTCGTCGCCGGCACGTTGGCCTTGGCGATCTCGACCAGCGCGGTGAAGGCTGCGGCGTCGTTGACGGCCAGCTCGGCGAGCATGCGACGGTCGACCTCGATCTCAGCGGCCTTCAGGCCCTGGATGAAGCGGTTGTAGGTCATGCCGTTGGCGCGGGCGCCGGCGTTGATGCGCTGGATCCAGAGGCGACGGAAGTCACCCTTCCGGGCGCGACGGTCCCGGTAGCTGTAACCCATGCTGTGGGTGACCTGCTCCTTGGCCTTGCGGTAGAGCCGCGAACGCTGTCCGCGGTAGCCGCTGGCCTGCTCCAGAACGGTCCGACGCTTCTTCTGGGCGTTGACCGCCCGCTTCACGCGTGCCACGTGAATCTCCTTCTAATTGCTAGTGGTTCGTCGGTGCGGACACGAAACAGCCCGTGCCACCGACGAGTTCGGTGAAGTGGGTTTACTTACCCAGCAGCTTCTTGATCTTCTTGCTGTCCGCGGCCGACGCCTCGACGTCGGGCACCAGGCGACGCGCCTGGCTGCTGGTGCGCTCCTGGAACTTGTGCACGTGACGTGCACGCTGCCGGATGACCTTGCCGGACCCGCTGATCTTGAAGCGCTTCTTCGCGCCACTGTGGGTCTTCATCTTCGGCATAGCCGATCTCCTTCGTTACATGGTTTGCCAGCCACCAGGGCATGGCTCGTTGCGGACTCGCGCGCGGCGGTTCTTCGCGCGAGGGGCTCAGCTGTCGGCGTTGGCAGTCTCTGCTGCCTGCGCCTGCTCGCGGCGGCGTCGGCCCTCGGCCCGCGCCTCCGCCTTCTTCTTGGTCGGTCCCAGCACCATCACCATGTTGCGGCCGTCCTGCTTGGGCGCGCTCTCCACGAAGCCGAGCTCCGCGATGTCCTCCGCGAGCCGCTGCAGCAGCCGGAAGCCGAGCTCCGGCCGGGACTGCTCGCGTCCGCGGAACATGATCGTCACCTTGACCTTGTCGCCCGCCGACAGGAATCGCTCGACGTGGCCCTTCTTGGTGCCGTAGTCGTGCGGGTCGATCTTCGGGCGGAGCTTGATCTCCTTGATGACGGTGTTGACCTGGTTCTTGCGCGACTCGCGGGCCTTCATGGCGGCTTCGTACTTGAACTTGCCGTAATCCATGAGCTTTGCCACGGGCGGCTTGGCCATGGGTGCAACCTCGACCAGGTCGAGGTCTGCTTCGGCGGCCAGGCGCAGCGCGTCTTCAACGCGCACGATGCCGACCTGCTCTCCGTTCGGCCCAACCAACCGCACTTCCGGAACCCGGATGCGGTCGTTGATACGGGTCTCAGCGCTGATGTGATGCTCCTTCGTCGTTGTTCGTACTGCCCGGGCAACGAAAAGAGGCTTCTCGTCACCCATCATGGTGCGCGAGAAGCCTCTGGCAGCACAGTCAACGTGTCGGGTGCATCGACAGATCCTGGATGGGATCTGCGACGAACCAACTCGTCACTGGACCGAACCTGGCGACTTGTCTGCCGCACGAGGTGGAAGCTTCAGCTTCTCTTGCACACTGACCCGGCTCACGTCGGACCAGTCGGTAGGACAAGCGTAGCAGCGCCACCGGTCTCGACCGAAATCGAGCGACTCCTCCACCGCGAGTGACGGCTTCTTCGCCGAGTGACGGCGAGATTGAACCGTCACTCGGCGAGGAAGCCGTCATTCGGCGAAGGGACCGTAGGGCGGCATCGGTCAGCCAGCCGGACTCATCGCCTCGGCCCGTTCCCGCTCACCGGGTGGCTCGGGTATGGCGCCCTCCCCGGCCGAGGGATCGCCTTCGAGCATGCTTTCATCGAACGGCGCCGCACCACTGAGCACCGCCTCCATCTGCACGCGGTCCAGCCCACCGGTCCAGTGACCGACCAGCACGGTGGCGATCGAGTTGCCGGCGAAGTTGGTCAGCGCACGCGCTTCGCTCATCATCCGGTCGATGCCGACGATGAGGCCGACACCGTCCACCAGGTCCGGGCGGTGCGACTGCAGTCCGCCGGCCAGGGTCGCTAGTCCGGCGCCCGTGACGCCGGCGGCGCCCTTGGACGCGATGACCATGAAGACCAGCAGTGAGATCTGCTGCCCGAGGCTGAACGGCTTGTCCAATGCGTCGGCGATGAACAGCGAGCCCATGGTCAGGTAGATCGCGGTGCCGTCCAGATTGAACGAGTAACCCGTCGGGACGGTGATGCCGACGACCGGGCGTGCAACACCGAGATGCTCCATCTTCGCGATCAGGCGGGGCAGGGCCGACTCCGAGGACGAGGTCGACAGGATCAGCAGGAACTCCCGGCCCAGGTAGCGCAACAGCGAGAACACGTTGACCCGGGCAACGACCCACAGGATGGCGCCGAGCACACCGAAGACGAAGATGAAACAGGTGATGTAGAAGGCGATCATCACCACGGCCAGGCCCTGCAGCGCCTTCCACCCGGTCGCACCGACGACGGCGGCCATCGCGCCGAACGCGCCGACCGGCGCGGCATACATGATCATCTGCATCAGCCGGAAGACCAGCCGCTCGCAGTGCTTGATGCCGGCCAGGATCGGCTCCCCGGCCGGACCCAGCTTCTGCAGCGCGAAGCCGACCAGCAGCGCCACGAGCAGCGCTTGCAGCACCGACCCTGCGGTCAGTGCCGAGACCAGCGTGTCCGGCACCAGCCCGAGGATGAAGTCGACCGTCCCACCCGCTTCGGCGTTCACCTGGCTGTGCCCGGTCGCCGCCAAGTCCTTCGTCAGGTGCAGGCCCGAGCCGGGGTGGATGAGGTTGCCGACCAGCAGGCCGATCGCGAGCGCCACCGTCGACATGGTCAGGAAATAGCCGAGCGCGAGCCCACCGATCCGCCCGACGGCTGTGGCCTTACGGACCGAGCCGATGCCGAGAACGATCGTGCAGAAGATGATCGGTGAGATCATCATCTTGATGAGGTTCACGAATCCGGTGCCGAGCCACTTCAGCTGGACACCGAAGTCCGGCCAGATGATGCCCACGGCGACGCCGGCAACCATGGCGATCACGACGGCGGCATACAGATAATGCGTTCGGTCCTTCTTGCGGGTCGGCGCGGGCGACCCGCCCGGCCCGGCATCTTTCACAATGGTCATCACGTCTCCAACGGTTCGTTCGTCCCCGCGCTGGTCCCGGGGAGCATGTCCGACAATGTCGGCATGAGTGATCCCCGTCACGCTTGTGTTCATTGAGTTCACGGGCCCGATGAGTGACATGACGACCGAGACCCGCGCTCACCTGCGGCTGCGGTCCCCGCGCCGATGGAGTGTGGCAGCGCAGACGTTCACCCTCGAGGTCGTCGTCGCACTCTTCGTGGTCGTCGCCGGAGTTGCCGGCGCCTACGTGCAGGCACGTCACTACAGCACCAGTCGCGCGACGGACCAGGTCCTGGCGGTCGCCGAGTCCGTCGCCGCCCAGCCGCAGGTCATCGACGGCCTGCACGCCATACATCCGTCCGCGACCCTGCAACCACTCGCCGAGGGCGTCCGCAAGCGGACCCACACCGACTTCGTGGTGATCATGAGCCCGCGCGGAACGCGCTACAGCCACCCGAATCCCACTCTCATCGGGCACACCTTCGTGGGCCACATCCGTGCCGCGGCCGAGGGCCACCGGGTCGTGGAGGACTACACCGGCACGCTCGGACCGTCCCGGCGTTGTGTGGTGCCGGTGACCGAGCACGGCCGGGTCATCGGGCTCGTCTCGGTCGGTATCCGCAAGACCGAGGTGCGGCACCAGGTCAGCGAACAACTGCCGACGGTGCTCGGTGCCGGCCTGCTCGCGGCACTGCTCGTGGGTCTCGGCACGGCGTTGGTCTCCCGGCGGGTGCGACGACAGACACACGGCCTCGGTGCCCAGCAACTGCAGGAGATGTACGACTACTACGACGCGGTGGTGCATGCGGTGACCGACGGTCTGCTGCTCATCGACCTGACCGGCCGGGTCCGCATCGCGAATGACGAAGCCATCCGCCTGCTGGACCTGCCACCGGACTTCACCGAGCGTGCGGCGGTCGACCTCGGACTGCCCGCGCCGATGGTCACCACCCTGACCGACGACAGGGCACGGCACGACGAGTTGCAGATCGCCAGCGGGCGCACGCTTGTGGTCAGCAAGGCGCTGGTCGCCCCTCGCGGCAAGGCCGTCGGGTATGTCGTCACGATGCGCGACCGCACCGAGCTCGTCGCACTGACCGGTGAGCTGGACTCCGCGCGCAGCCTCGCCGAAGCGCTGCGCTCGCAGACCCACGAAGCATCCAACCGGCTGCACACGATCGTCTCGCTGATCGAACTCGGCCACACCGACCGGGCACTGAACTTCGCGACCGAGGAGCTGGACCAGGCGCAGGGTCTCACCGACCGGGTGGTCGGGGCCGTCGACGGCGAGCCGGCGCTCACCGCACTCCTGCTCGGCAAGGCGGCCCAGGCCCGCGAGCGTGGCATCTCGCTGCTGATCGAGGACTCGACGGTGCCGGAGAACGCCGCACCCACCGCCGATCTGGTCACCATCGTGGGAAACCTCGTCGACAATGCTTTCGACGCCGTGACCGATCTCGACTCGGATCGGATCGTGCGGTTCCACGCGGATGTCAAGGACGGATGGGCGACGATGCGGGTCACGGACAACGGGCCGGGGCTCAGCGGCGATGTCGAGCAGGCGTTCCGGCGCGGCTACTCGACGAAGGAGACGGGCCAGGCGGGCCGGCGCGGCGTCGGCCTGGCACTGGTCGCACAGTCGGTTGCGCGCCTGCACGGCACAGTTGAAGTGCTGGGCCCGCCAACGCAATTCGTCGTGCGGCTCCCCCTTCGGAAGGACAGCGATGACTGACCTGCGCGTGCTCGTGGTCGAGGACGAACCGGTGGCCGCGGAGGCGCACACGGCGTATGTCGATCGGGTTGACGGCTTCACCGTCGTCGGCACCGTCGGCACCTGCCAGGACGCGATCCAGGCATTGCAGGACCACCCGGTCGATGTCGTGCTGCTGGACATGCACCTGCCCGACCGGCACGGCCTGGAGATCCTGCGCGCACTGCGGTCCGCCCGCCACCGGGCGGACGTCATCGCGGTGACGTCCGCACGTGAGCTGGACGTCGTGCGGTCGGCGGTGTCGCTGGGTGTCGTGCAGTACGTCCTCAAGCCGTTCACCTTCGCGACGCTGCGGGAGCGGCTCGAGGCCTACCGGGCGTATGCCGAGCGGGCCGACCGCGGCGCGGCCCTCGCGAGCCAGTCGGAGGTCGATGAGATGCTCGGCTCGTTGCGCCCCAGCGGCCGGACCCAGCTGCCGAAGGGGCTGTCGGAGGACATGCTGACGCAGGTCAGTGCCATCTTGCGCGAGGCGGATGCGGCGCTGTCCGCGCGCGACCTGGCGGAGCGGTTGCCGGTCAGCCGGGTGACGGTGCGCCGCTACGCGGAATACCTCTGCGACTCCGGTCTGGCCGTGCGCCGCTCGCGGTATGCCGGCGCCGGACGACCCGAGGTGGAATACCGCTGGGTGTGAAGCACCGGTCAGGATGCCTGCTGCACCTCGACGGCGAGCGCCGGCGCGAGGTCACCGCGGCCGGCGACGTCCATGTCGGTCAGGTCCAGCCAGTCCGCCAGCTCGCGCAACGACTGCACGAGTGCGGGCGCCGTGTGTGCCGGAGCGCCGGGCTCGGCATACGCCCCGAGGATGTGCAGTGCACTCCCCCGCCGGTCGGCCTTGAGGTCGACGCGGGCGACGATGCGGTCGCCGAGCAGGAACGGTAGTACGTAATAACCGTGCACCCGCTTGGCCTCGGGCACGTAGATCTCGATGCGGTAGAAGAAGTCGAACAGCGCCTCGGTTCGCTCGCGCTGCCAGACCAGCGGATCGAACGGGCTGAGCAGGGCACGGGCCTCGACCTTGCGCGGCACCGTCACGTCGCGGTGCAGGTATGCCGGCCGGCGCCAGCCCTCGACGGTGACCGGCAGCAGCTCGCCGTCCGCCACCAGTGACTGCAACGCCGGCCCGATCTGCGGCGCGTGGACGCTCCCGGGCGTCTGCAACCGGAAGTAGTCGCGGAGGTCGAATTCGGTTGCCACGCCATACGATCGGGCGGCTCGGTGCAGCAACTCGCGGGTCGCGTCGAACAAGGACGGCACGGGCTCGGCCAGCACGCGCGCGGGGATCACTCGCTCCGGCAGGTCGTAGACCCGCTCGAACGCGGAGTTGCGCCGCGCGACGCTGAGCTCGCCGGCGAAGAAGAGGAATTCAAGTGCCTTCTTCGTGCTGGACCAGTTCCAGCCCCAGTTGTCCCGCGTCCGCGGCAGGCCGTCGTCCAGGTCCCGGGCGGTCGCCGGGCCGCCCGTTTCGATCTCGCGCAGTAGTGCTTTCGGGAGTGTCGGGTCGTCCGGCAGGCCGAACCATTCATGGCCACGGTCGGCGTAGCTGCGCATCCGATGGGTCATCACCGGCCACAGCTCCACCGGCATGTATGCCGCGCAGTGCGCCCAGTATTCGACCAGCCGCCGCGGCGCCCCCCCGGACGCACGGTCCAGCAGGCCGACGTCATACGCGCCCATCCGGGAGAACAGCGGCATGAAGTGCGCGCGCTGCAGCACATTGACCGAGTCGATCTGCAGCACCCCGGTGCGCTCGATCGTGCGGGTCAGGGTGCGCATCGTCGGCGGTTGATGGCGCGGATCACGAAACCCCTGCGCCACCAGCGCGATCCGGCGTGCCTGCGCTGCTGACAGCGACTCGATGCGTGGTGCGACACTCACCTACGCGACCCTAGACGGCAGCACCGACAACCCTCGGAACAACCTGTTGCGCAACCCGTTTCGCGCCGACCCGCCCGCTCCTACGGTGAGGTCCAGCGCTTCGACCGGCGCGCCCGCGACCGAGGACGGTAGAACGATGCGACGTGTACGACGACTGTTGGCCCTGCTGGGGATCGCTGCACTGACGATCGGCTTCTGCCCGACCGGTGCCGCGCCGACGGCGAACGCCTCGACGGCGCCACCGGCGCCATACACCGAGACCTACCGGCCGCAGTTCCACTTCTCGCCGGCGAAGAACTGGATGAACGATCCGAACGGCCTGGTCTACTACCGCGGCGAATACCACCTGTTCTTCCAGTACAACCCGTCCGGTGACACCTGGGGCAACATGTCGTGGGGACATGCGGTGAGCCGCGACCTGGTGCACTGGAAACAGCTTCCCGTCGCCATCCCGCAGGACGCGAAGGAGATGGCATTCTCGGGCAGCGTCATCGTCGACAAGGCCAACACGAGCGGCTTCGGCGCGCCGGGCAAACCAGCACTCGTGGCGATCTACACCAGTGCTGACAAGGAGACCGGCAGGCAGGCTCAGTCGCTCGCCTACAGCACGGACGACGGACGCACCTTCACCAAGTATTCGGGGAACCCGGTGCTCGACATCGGCTCGACGAACTTCCGCGATCCCAAGGTGTTCTGGTACGCGCCCGGGCACGAATGGCTCATGACGGCGGCGTTGTCGGACCAGCACAAGGTCACCTTCTACAGCTCACCCGACCTCAAGCACTGGAAGCACCTGAGCGACTTCGGGCCGGCGGGCGCGACGGGCGGCGTCTGGGAATGCCCTGACCTGTTCCCGATGCCGGTCGCCGGGCATCCCGGCCAGACCAAGTGGGTCCTGGTCGTCAACCTGAACCCGGGCGGCATCGCAGGCGGCTCGGGTGCGCAGTACTTCACCGGAAGCTTCGACGGCAAGCGGTTCGTCTCCGACGACAAGCCGTATGTCGCACCCACCGGCCGGGCGCTCGGCGCCTTCGACGACGGTGGCTACGACGGTTGGACCCACACAGGCACCGCGTTCGGGACGTCGCCGACGACCGGCAGCCTTCCGGGGCAGCAGCCGGTGAACGGATGGACCGGTGCGGGCTACGTGAACAGCTTCCACGGCGGCGATGCCGGGACCGGCACACTCACGTCACCGTCCTTCACCCTCGATCAGCGGTATCTGAACTTCCAGATCGGCGGGGGCAACCATCCGAATGTGCCCGGCGGATCGACGGCTCCCCCGCCTGGGACGACATACGCCGATTTCGAAGGAGCCACCTACGGTGACGGCTGGACCGAGACCGGGGACTTCGTCGGTACCGGCCCGACTCGGGAGAGCCTTCCCGGCCAGATCGGCGCCGGCGTCCTCGACACCTGCGTCAAGACCTGTGACGCGGCGGAGGGCACCATCACCTCGCCGTCGTTCACGATCGATCACGACTACATTGACCTCCTGGTGGCCGGCGGAAAGCATCCGCTGAGCGGGACCGACCCGACCGCGGTGAACCTGCTCGTGGACGGGAAGGTCGTCGCCACCGCCACCGGCGACAACTCGGGCAACCTGAATTGGCGGGCGTGGGACGTCCGCCAGTGGAAGGGGAAGCGGGCGACGATCCAGGTGGTCGACCACCGCGCAGCTGACTGGGGGCATCTGATGGTCGACAACATCGTGTTCTCCGACCGGGCCGCCGCGCCGTGGGACGACGGCACCTCCGTCAATCTGCTCGTCGACGGCAAGGTCGTGCGAACCGCGACCGGCGCGGACGCGGAGTCGCTCGACTGGACGTCCTGGGACCTGCAGGACCTGCAGGGCAAAACCGCCCAGGTGCAGGTGGTCGACCACAACACCGGCGGCTGGGGCCACGTCCTCGCCGACCAGTTCACGCTCGCCGACCAGCCGGCCACCTCGGCGACCCAACGGGCGCACTGGATCGACTATGGCAAGGACGACTACGCCGCCGTCACGTACAACAACGCACCGGGCGGCCGGCGCATCATGATCGGCTGGATGAACAACTGGAACTACGGTGGATCGATCCCGACCTCGCCGTGGCGCAGCGCCATGACGGTGCCGCGGGAGCTGTCGTTGCAGTCGGTCGACGGTCACGCCCGCCTCGTGCAGGAACCGGTGACGGAACTGAACTCGCTGGCCGGGGACCCCGCGACGAGCCTGCCACTGCTGTCGGTGCCTTCCGGGACGCATCGGTTGTCAGCGTCCGCGAAGGCCGCCCGCATCGACTTCGAACTCGCACCGGGCACGGCCACGACCTCGGGCATCGAGATCCGGCGGGGCGACGGTCAGGCGACCTCGATCGGGTATGACGCCAGGACCGGCGGGGTCTACGTAGACCGCTCGCTGTCCGGCGATGTCGGCTTCAGCACGGACTTCCCCGGGGTGCAGCGTGCGCCGGTGGCACTGCACGGTGGCCGGGTGCGCCTGCACGTCCTGGTGGACTGGTCGTCCGTCGAGGTCTTCGCCGATGACGGACGAACCCTGATCACCGATCAGATCTTCCCGAATCCGTCGAGCACCGGCCTGGCGACGTTCGCAACCGGGGGTACGGCGACGGTGCACGGGCTGACGGTGACCCCGTTGCGCTCCGCCTGGACCCGCTGAGGAAACGACTGGTCCATCACTTCGCCGGGGCCGGCGCGGCAGGACCGCGCCGTATGCCACAGCCACAGCTGTGGCGGTGCGCGATCTCGGCCGGCAGCCGGACGACCCGCCGGGGAGCGAGCGGGTCCGCGAGGCGACGCAGCAACAGCTGCACGGCCTGCGCCCCCATTGCATGGAAGGGCTGAGCGATGGCGGTGAGGGCGGGGGTCACGGTCTCCGCCCACTCGAAGTCGTCGAACGCAATGAGCGCCACGTCGTGCGGGATCGCGCAGTGCGCCTCCCGCAGCGCCCGCAGTGCACCGATGGTCATCGCGTTGTTGCCACTGAAGATGGCCGTGGGGCGGGGCCGCATGGCCATCAGCCGCAGGGTTGCGCTGCGGCCGCCGGCCACCGTCGACAGTCCCGGCACGATGAGGTCGGCATCGGCTTCGATGCCGCTCTCCTGCAACGCGCGCTGGTAACCGCGGACCCGCTCGATCGAGGTCGAGAGCCCGTCGAGCCCTGCCACCATGCCGATCCGGCGGTGGCCGATCTCGATCAGGTGCTCGACGAGCGTCGCGGACACCGACTCGTTCTCGAGCCCGACCTGGTCACACCGGGCACTGCTCAGCCGGTCGACCAGGACGAACGGCCGTCCGTGTTTGCGCAACAGGGGCAGGGTCTTGTCCTCCCACGACGGTGTCGGCGCTATGACGATCGCTTCCACGTTGTGGCTGATCAGGGTCTGGACAGCGGACAGTTCCTGCTTCGGGTCGTCGTGCGAGTCGCACAGGAGCAACGCATACCCCGCCCTGGTCGCTTCCTGCTCGACACCGGCAACCAGCTCACCGAAGTACGGATTCGATGCACCGGTGATGACCAGGCCGATGGCGCGACTCGAATTACGAGTATTCGTAACATCTTTCATACCCTGATAGCCCAGCTCATCGACAGCCGACAGCACGGCGTCCCGCGTCGACGACGCAACGAATCGGGTGCCGTTGAGCACGTGCGAGACGGTGCTGATCGAGACACCGGCCCGGCGTGCGACATCGGCCATCACGGGGTTCCGGCGGGATGGTGGCATGGCCTCAATCTGGACCCTGCGCAATGTTCGGCGCAACGTTTGCGCAAATCATTCCGACCGGCTCGTACGCCGCCCTACGGTGTGGCACACGCAACACGACGTTGTGTCCCTCGCACAGTCCCTGGAGGACCTTCATGAACCGCAAGCGCCTCAATCTGACGTCGCTCGTCGCTGCGTCCGCACTCATCGTGGCCGTCAGTGGTTGCACCAGCACACCGGCTGGATCCGGCTCCTCGGGTGGGTCCGGCGGATCAGCCGGATCAGGCGGGCCGATCAAGATCGGCCTGGTGACCAAGACCGATTCGAACCCCTACTTCGTCAAGCTGCGTGACTCGGCGAAGGCGCAGGCGAGCAAGAAGGGCGCCAAGGTGATCGCCCTGGCCGGCAAGTTCGACGGGGACAACGACGGTCAGGTCGCGGCGGTGGAGAACCTGATCCAGCAAGGTGTCAAGGGCATCCTGATCACGCCGAGCAACGCCACGGCGATCCTGAATGTCATCAAGAAGGCGCAGAACGCCGGCATCGTGGTCATCGCGCTGGACACCGAGACGACACCCAAGGACGCGGTCGCGGCGACATACGCCACTGACAACACCCAGGCGGGCAAGATGCTCGGAGGCTATGTCAAGGCGAAGATGGGCTCCACCAAACCACAGCTGGTCACCATGGATCTCGACCCGAGCGCCAGCGTCGGCCAGCAGCGGCACAACGGTTTCCTGGAAGGCATGGGCCTGGCCAAGAACTCACCCGCCATCATCGGATCAGCACTGACCCAGGGTGACCAGACGAAGTCGCAGTCCGCGATGGAGAACCTCCTGCAACGCGTCTCCGGCAAGGTGAACGTCGTCTACAACATCAACGAGCCCGCCGCGCGTGGTTCATACCAGGCGCTGAAGGACAAGGGACTGGCGGGCAAGGTGCTCGTCGGTGCGATCGACGGCTCGTGCAGTGGTGTCGCCGACGTCAAGAACGGCCACTTCGTGGCCACGGTGATGCAGTTCCCGAAGAAGATGGCCGAGATGGGCGTCGATGCGGTCGTCAAGTTCGCCAAGACCGGCACGAAGCCGTCCGGCTTCATCAACACCGGCGCAACGCTCATCACGGACAAGCCGATCAAGGGCGTCCCGTCCAAGGACACCGCGTGGGGCGCCGCCCACTGCTGGGGCTGACATGGGAATCGCAACCACCGACCTCGCAGTCCGGGAGAGCCCCTGGGCGAAGGCGCGCCAGTTGTTCGCGCGGCAGCCGATCCTCGGCCCCTTCGGAGCGCTCGTCGTGCTGTGCGTGTTCTTCTCGCTCGCGTCCAGCACCTTCTTGAGCATCGACAACTTCTCCACGATCCTGCAGCAGATCGTCGTGGTCGCGACGCTCGCGCTCGGGCAGACGCTCATCATCCTCACGGCGGGCATCGATCTGGCGAACGGCGCCATCCTGGTGCTGGGCACGCTGGTCATGGCCAAGGTCGCCACCGCCGGCTCCGGATCACCGATCCTCGGCCTGCTGCTCGGGCTAATCGTGTGCGTGGTCGTGGCGACCGTCTCCGGCCTGCTGGTCACCTCGGTCAAGCTGCCGCCCTTCATCGTCACGCTGGGCATGCTGGCCGTGGTCGTCGCGATCGCCAACCTCTACAGCGGCGGCACGACGACACAAGCGGACAGCGGGCTGTTGACCTGGCTCGGCACGACGAAATACCTGTTCGGCCGCGCGCCGTTCACCTATGGCATCTTTCTGGCAGCCGGGCTCTACCTCATCGTCGGCCTGATGCTGGCCAAGACCGCCTGGGGCAAGCACGTGTATGCCGTGGGCGGTGACATCGATGCCGCCCGGCTGACCGGCATCCGGATCAACCGCACCACCGCCAGCGTCTACGCCTTGGCCGGCCTGGTCTATGGCTTCGGCGCCTGGCTCGCCCTGGGCCGTGCTCCGACCGCTGACCCGAACGCGTATCAGACCGGCAACCTCGACAGCATCACCGCCGTGGTCATCGGTGGCACCAGCCTGTTCGGCGGACGCGGCGGGGTCGTCGGGACGGTCATCGGTGCGCTGATCGTCGCGGTGCTGCGCAGCGGGCTCACCCAGATGGGCATCGACTCCAACTATCAGAACCTGGCGACGGGTGCGCTGGTCATCCTGGCCGTCGCGTTCGACCAGGCGACGCGGAGGGTGAAGGCATGAGCGACAACAGCACGAGTGACATCAAGCTGACCAAGGGCGCCCCCGGGGCGACGACGGTCCGGGACGTCACGCCGATCTTCCGTGCGGAGCGACTGGTGAAGCGCTACGGGCGGGTGACCGCGATGAACGGCGCGAACTTCGAACTGCTGCCGGGCGAGGTGCTCGCGGTCGTCGGGGACAACGGCGCCGGCAAGACGACCCTGATCAAAGCGCTCACCGGAGCGGTCCACCCGGACAGCGGCACCATCTGGCTCGACGGTGAGCCGGTGTCCTTCCACTCACCGCAGGATGCCCGCCGGAGAGGGATCGAGACGGTGTATCAGCAACTGGCGGTCGCGCCGGCAATGGACATCGCCAGCAACCTGTTCCTCGGCCGCGAGATGCGCCGCAGCGGGGTCCTCGGCGCGATGCGTTTCCTGGACAGGAAAGCGATGCGTACCGAGGCACGCAATCAGCTCGACGCCCTGGGCATCGGGACCGTGCAGGACATCACCCTGCCCGTGGAGTCCCTCTCCGGCGGACAGCGGCAGGCGGTGGCGGTAGCGCGCGCGGCGATGTTCGGCAGCAAGGTCGTGGTGATGGACGAGCCCACCGCTGCGCTCGGTGTACGCGAGACCGGCCACGTCCTGGATCTCATCAAACGCATTGCCAACAGAGGACTTCCGGTCGTCCTCATCAGTCACGACATGCCCGCGGTCTTCGAGGTTGCCGACCGGATCCACGTCCACCGTCTCGGCAGGCGGGCCGGCGTGATCGCACCCAAGGACGTCACCATGAGCGACGTGGTGTCGTTCATCACCGGCGCCGAGGAGATCCCGAAGGAGAGCCGCGACCCCGACTTCGTCGATCCGCCGCTGAGGGCCTGACGGTCGGGTCAGGCACCGGAACCGACATACGCGGTGAAGGCGGTGGCGGCCGCGATGGTGTCCAGCCCGGAGGCGAGCAGCGCCAGGAGCAGCAGGCGCGCCTTGTATGCGTCGAGCGTCCCGGCCGGCAGCAGTCCCCGGCCGACCAGGTCGCTCTCGCTGCCCGGACCTCCGTAGGTCTGCACATGGACCGTGCCAGCTCCGGTGCGGGACGCCAGCACGACCGGCCGGGTCGCTGCGAGAGCGGCCGCTCGGTCGGCGATCTCGGGTCGCAGGTGTCCGACCCCGAATGCCGCGACGACCAGTCCGTCGCAGTCGGTGACCGCATCGAAAAGACCGCCGTCGTCGTCGAGCACGCTGACGATCAGCGGCACGCGCACTGCCCGGATCGGTGTCCCCACCGGTGTATGACGCGGCGCGCTCGCCAGAAAACGCACCCTGCCCTCTTCGACCCGTGCCAGCGGTCCGGCGTTGGGCGACACGAACGCACCGACGCTGCTGGTGTGCCGCTTGGCGACGAACCGCGCAGCATGGACCTCGTCGTTCAGCACGACGAGCGCGCCGAGGCCTCGCGAGTCCGGACAGGCCGAAACACGCAGTGCCGCAACCAGATTCGCCGGACCGTCCGGCCCCGGCAGGCCCGGATTGCGCATCGCCCCGGTGACCACGACCGGGGCATCGCGCCGCCACCACAGGTCGAGCAGGAACGACGTCTCCTCCAGGGTGTCGGTGCCCTGCACGATGACGACGGCATCGGCACCGGCGGTGACGGCGCGGTCGGCGGCGTCGAGCAGTTCGGCCAGATCGGCGACCGAGATCCGGGAACTGCCGACCGCTCGGAAGTCGACGACCTCGGCGTCGATACCGAGCGCTTCCACCTCGGGCGACCGCAGCAGGTCCGCGCCGGTCAGCCGCACCACCGCCCCGGTCCCGTCCGTGCCCGTCATGCTGATCGTGCCGCCGAGGAAGAACACCGCTACCCGAGTCACGAGGTCACCCTAGTGAAGGAGTTCTCTCCTACGCTGCGAGCGCGTGCATGGTCACGCGACGACGGTGCACGTGCAGGGCGCCATACCCACCGAGCGCCACGACGACACCGATCGCCGAAACCAGCAGGAAGCCTCCGCCGAAGCCCCAGGTGTCGATCGCGGCGCCACCGAGCGGTGCACCGAGCGCACCGCCAGCGGTCATGAACGAGCCGTGCCAGCCCATTGCCTCGCCTCGCGCGGCCGACGGCACGACGCGACTGACGGCGTCGACCGTGGCCGTGATGGTCGGCGCGCAGAACAGCCCGGAGATCAGCGAGATCGTCGCGAGGGACCAGGTGCCGCCGGCCAGTGCCATCGGCGCAGTTGCAGCGGCCAGGCCGAGCAGCAGGATGAACGGCTGGATCGACCGGGAGATAGCGCCGTAGATGAGACCGCCGAAGAGCGACCCGGCGGCCCAGGGCACCAGCACGATGCCCATCTGGTCGACGGCGCCGAAGTGGCGCATCGCCGCGACGATCGCGACGTCGCTGCCGCCGAGGACGATCGTCGCTGCCGCTGCGGCGCCACAGATCCCCAGGAAGCCGGCACGGAACCATGCCTTGCGCGGCACGACCTGGCCCGCGACGTCGGTGTCGGGCTCGACCGGCCGCAGCGTCGGGTTGATGACGAACAGGGCGATGCCGACCAGCACCCCGACCATCTGCAGGCCGAAGAGCACGAAGCGCGTGTCGAAGGCTGTCGCCAACCAGACCGCGATGACCGGACCGACCATGAAGGCCATCTCGACGCTCATGCTGTCCAGCGAGAGAGCGGTACGGCGGTCGTCGTCCGGGACGACCGCGATGACGCCCTGACGGATGATGGAGAAGGTCGGAACGACGAAAAGCCCTGCGGTTGTTGCGAGGACGAGCAAGACCCAGTAGCCGGCGAACGGTGCGATCGCCCAGCAGACGGCGTTGACGATCAGCGATGGCAGCACGACACGACGCAGGCCCATCCGGTCCAGCAGCTTGCCGCGCCAGGGGCCGGACACCGCGATCGCAAGGGTCGCCCCGGCTGCCACCAATCCGGCCTCCGAGTAGGACCGGCCGAGTGACTGCACCACGTGCAGGGTCAGGACGATGGCCGCGGACGCGATCGGGATGCGCAGCAACAGGCCGAGGAGCAGAACTCGCCGAACGTCGGCACTGCGCAACACACGCTGGTAGGGGCTGAACGACATCGGGGAGTCACTCCTTCGAAGGTCTGGACGTCAGGGATCCGGCTCGGAAGCGAACCGGATCCAATAGTTCCATATCGAAATGTTCGACGCGACAGGTTTATTGCCGATGAGAGCAAAATCTCACCGCCGCGCCGCAGCCGCCGTTCGTTGCAGATGGAGTCGCACATGGAGTCGATCCGGAAACACTCGTCCGGCCGGGAATTAATCGGAGGGGTCCTCCGTTACACCTTCTGTCCGAGTGAGCCAGCGACCGAAAGGGACTCAGGGATGCCACACACTTCGACCGTCGTGCGCAGCACCACGTCGAGACTGCTCGACCAGTTGCACCGCGACAAAGTCACCCGTACGCACCACGACAAGGCGGACGGACCTATCGTCCACCGCATGCGTCCGTATGCCGAACAGCTCGCCTTCGAGCGCGGCGAGATCTGACGGCTTCGCGCAGTTTCTCCTCGACAGGCCGACCGGCTCGAGTCCTGCACAGCAGGACCAGGAGCGGTCGGCTTCGTCATACCCGGCGCGGGTCAGCGGGCGACGGCTCCCGGGTGCGTCGCATCGACGAGGTCCCGGTATCGCCCGGCCGCCACTGCACCGGCGTCCGGATCGGACGGCTCGACCGTCGCCGCAACGGGAACCTCCCACTCCGGCGGGGTGGCATCGCCGGACAGCGCCCAGGCAGCCTGCCGCGCGGCACCGAGCGCGACATACTCCCCCGGCTGCGGCACGAGGATCGGCACGCCGAAGATGTCCGCGGCCGCCGAGCGCACCGTGCCCGCCGCTGCGGCACCGCCGATGAGAAGTACGCGCCGCGCGTGGATGTCGTTGCGGGCGAGCGCATCGATGCAGCCCTTGAGGTTGCACAGCATCCCCTCGACATACGCGCGGGCAAGGTGAGCGGGGGTCGAATTGGCCCGCGTGATGCCGGCCAGCGTGCCCCGTGCGGTGGGTAGGTTCGGCGTCCGCTCCCCGTCGAAGTAGGGCAGGAGGGTCAGGCCGCCGGCGCCGGTCGGCGCTTGACCGGCGAGCGCGTCGAGACCGGCCAGGTCGACGTCCAGCGTGCCGGCCGCGGCGACGAGGATCCGGGCCGCGTTGAGCGTGGCCAGCAGCGGCAGGTGCCGTCCGGTCGCGTCGGCGAATCCGGCGACGGCTCCGGTCACGTCGCCGACCGGCCGGTCGTGCACGGTGAAGACCGCGCCGCTGGTGCCGAGCGAGACCACGACATCACCGGGTTCGATCGCCAGGCCGAGTGCGGCCGCGGCGTTGTCGCCGGTGCCGGCCGCGACGAGCATGCCGTCCGCCGTGTGACCGGCAGCCTCCGACGGGCCGACGACGCGCGGCACCTGCACCTCACGCCCGAACGCGCGCTTGAGCAGATCGCCGCGGTATTCACCAGTGACCGGTGACCAGTACGCCGTCCCGGAGGCGTCGCCACGGTCCGTGGTCCAGCCGTCGAAACCGTTGCCATCCTTCAGGATTCGGCCCGTGAGCCAATCGTGCGGGAGCACCACGGTCCTGGTGCGTGCGGCGTTGTCCGGCTCCTGGTCGGCCAGCCAGCGCAGCTTGGTCCCGGTGAAGCTCGCGACGGGCACCAGGTCGACCGCGTCCACCCAGGCCGGCGCGCCGCCGAGCTCCTGGACCAGTTGCGCCGCCTGCGGCGCCGAACTGGTGTCGTTCCACAGCATCGCGTCCCGGACGAGCTCATCCGCCTCGTCGAGCGTGACCATGCCGTGCTGCTGGCCACCGACGGCGATCGCCTTGACGTCGTCCAACAGCCCTCCGGCGCGTGCTTCCTGGAAGGCCGCCCACCAGGAGTCGGCACTCACCTGGGTGCCGTCCGGGTGGCTCGCTCTCGCCTCGCGGACGATGCGACCCGTCGCGGCATCGCAGACCACGATCTTGCATGACTGTGTCGAACTGTCGACTCCGGCAACCAGCATGCCGAGAGGCTATCGGGTACGCCTATCCCCCACGAAGCTCTCCACCGCTCCGGTACCCCGCGAAGAGTGCCCGGATTTGTCGATATGGCATGAGCGTCTATGCTCGACCTGCTTAGTTAAGGCTTGCCTAATCCCCCAGAGAGGTGCTCGGTGCTCGCGACATTCGTGATCGGCCTGCGCGAAGGTCTCGAAGCGGCTCTGATCGTCGGGATCGTCGCTGCCTTCCTCAAGAAGAACGGACACCGGCTGACGGCCATGTGGCTCGGCGTCGGCGCAGGCGTCGCCATCAGCATCGCCGTCGGCGTCGCGCTCAAGATCATCGAGTCGAACCTGCCACAGCGCCAGCAGGAAATGATGGAGACGGTCATCGGCGGCGTCGCCGTCGTCTTCGTCACCGGAATGATCATCTGGATGAGCAAGCACTCCCGCGGGCTCAAGCGCGAGATCGAATCCGCGGCGCAGACCGCGCTCAGCACCGGCACCTCCCGCGCGATGGTCATCATGGCCTTCCTCGCGGTCCTGAAGGAGGGCTTCGAGTCCGCCGTCTTCCTGCTCGCGACATTCCAGGCCGCGACCAACACCGGCAGCGCGATCGCCGGCGCAGCGCTCGGCATCGGGTGCGCGGTGCTGCTCGGCCTCGGGCTCTACACCGGCGGCGTCTCGATCAACCTCGGCAAGTTCTTCAAGGCCACCAGCGCCTTCCTCATCCTCATCGCCGCCGGTCTGGTCGTCAGCGCGTTACGCACTGCGCACGAGGCGGGCTGGCTGAATGCCGGTCAGCAGCGCACCGTCGACCTGCACTGGCTGGCTCCGGTCGGGTCGATCCGGAGCGCGGTCTTCACGGGGGTTCTCGGCATACCCGCCGATCCGCGCCTGATCGAGGTGCTCGGCTGGTTCCTCTTCGTCATACCGATGACGCTGATCGTGTTCTGGCCGGCCGCGCACCGGCCCAGCGCCATACAGAGCGCACGGTTGAAACTGGCCCTCGCCGGCGCGTGCGTCGTCGGTGCGATCGCGGCGTTCGTCGCCGGACCGTCCGCGACACTGTCCACGCCGCGCCAGGTGCCGGTGGTCGACGGTGCCGGCTCGAGCGCGGGGACCATCCAGCTGAACGGCCACACCCTGCGTACGTCCGCGGGCACCGACATCGAGCTCGCCTCGAAGGGCCCGGCCGTGGTCACCGGTGTGCGCACCCGGCACCTGACCGGCGCCGCCGCCACCAAGAGCAGCACGGGAGCACCGAGGACGCTCACGCTCGCACAGGTCGCCGCGCTGAACGGCAGCCGCGTGCCGGTCGGCATGGATCCGAGCGTCAACCCCGGCCCCTACCAGGCAACCTGGCACGAGGCCGACAAGCTCGACGTCTGGACCAGCCACGGCCGCGTGTATGACGCGAACCGCACCTCGCGCACCAGCGTGACGCTCACCGGCGGCGGGTTGAGCACCGCACGGACGCTGACCATCGCCCCCGGCACGAAGGTGCCCGCCGGAGTGACCGCACCCGCAGGATCATGGTCAGTCGCCCCGTCATACACCGATGACTTCGCCACACAGCTGAATCAGTTTGCGAATGATCGTGATTCGGCGAACTTCTGGGGCCGAGTGGTCCCCCTCGCCCTGCTCGTCGCAGCGGCAGCATTCGTGATCGTCGCGCTGCGTTCGCGACGTCGTCCCCACATCGCCGGCAAGCCCGCCGGCGGTGCAACCCCGCACCCTTCGAGGAGCTCCGCACATGCTTAGGCACCCCACGAAGTTTCTCCTCCGCTTCGCTCCCCCGAATACTTCGCGGGGACCCCGCCAGAGTGGGCCCCCGATTCGTCACGTCGCCGGATCCGGTGCGGCCGTCGTACTCGCACTGAGCCTCGCTGCGTGCGGTTCGTCGTCCTCGGGCGGCAGCGCGAAGGGTTCGTCCGACGGCGGATCGGAGGGCTCGGCGAAGGGGGCCGCCGCCCCGGTGAACCACGGTGCGGCGCAGGTGAAGGTGAACCTCACGTCGGCCGGTGGCTGCGAGGTCGATCACGCGTCGGCCCCGGCCGGGCCGGTGACCTTCACGGTGACCAACAAGGACGCGACCGCCATCACCGAGATCGAGCTGCAGAGCGACCAGCGCATCCTCGGTGAGAAGGAGAACCTCGCACCCGGGCTCGCGCCGGTGAAGTTCACCGCAACGCTCTCCGGCGGCAAGTACCAGCTCTACTGCCCGGGCGCCGACAAGGAGAACGTCCCGTTCACGGTGACCGGCAAGGCAGCGGCCGTCGGGAACGGCTCGGCGTCCACGCTGCTGACGACCGGCACCAAGGGCTATGCGAAGTTCGTCAACCAGAACGCCACCGACATGGTGACGGCGGTCAAGACGCTGCAGACCGCGGTCGACAACGGTGATCTTGCCGCGGCCAAGAAGGCGTATGCCGGTGCGCGGCCGTTCTACGAGAAGATCGAGTCCGACGTCGGCGGCTTCGTCCTGCCGGGCTTCAAGCCCGGGGACAACGCCGGCAACCTGGACTACCTGATCGACATGCGCGAGTCCAACCTCGACCCGAAGGTCGGCTGGCACGGTTTCCACGCCGTCGAGCGCGATCTGTGGAAGAACGGCAAGATCACTCCGCAGACCAAGAAGTACGCCAAGGAGCTGCACACCAACGTCGCCAAGCTGGCCGGCCTGGTCAAGGGTGTCACCTACAAGCCCGAGGACCTCGCCAACGGCGCGGCCAGCCTGCTCGAGGAAGTGCAGACGAACAAGATCAAGGGCGAGGAGGAGAAGTACAGCCACACCGACCTGTCCGACTTCGCCTCGAACGTCGAGGGTGCGCAGCAGGCGTTCGCCTTCCTCAAGCCCGGCCTGCAGAAGATCGACCCCGCGCTGACCAAGAACGTCAGCAGGCAGTTCCAGAACGTGACGAACTCACTGACCCCCTACCGTGACGGCAAGGCCCTCGGCGGCTTCAAGCCGTGGACCGCGCAGCTGCGCACGACCGATGCCGCGAAGCTGAGCAAGAAGGTCCAGGCGTTGCAGGACCCGCTGTCGCGTATCGCGCAGAAGGTGGCGACCGCAGGTTGAGCAAGACGTCGAAGCCCACCGGAACACACACCGAGTCCACCGGACTCCCCCGTCGTCGCCTCTTCCAGGGCGCGGTCGGCGGGGCGGCGGTCGGTGCGCTGGCGGTCGGCGGTTCGTGGGGACTGGACGCGTCGCGCGCCAACCCGGCGGATGCGGCCGACAAGGACGCCGTCGACCTGACGACGCAGTACCCGTTCTACGACCAGGCGGAGCCGGTCGGGATCCGGACACCGCCGCAGCGCTACTCGATCTTCATGACGTTCGACATGAGCGACGGGACGTTGCGGACCGATCTGCAGTCGCTGCTCGCGCGCTGGACCGCGGCCAGTGCGCAATTGATGCACGCCCAGCCGATCGGTCAGGTGCAGCCGCACTCCGACGCCGGTGTCGGCGGTGACACCGGCGAGGCACTCGGCCTCGACGCTGCGAGCCTCACCGTCACGATCGGCCTCGGCCCGTCGCTCTTCGACGACCGCTTCGACCTGGCCGCCAAGCGACCGCGTCTGCTGCACAAGCTTCCTGCCCTGCCGAGTGACAATCTGACCGCCGCCACAAGCGACGGCGACCTCTCGGTGCAGGTCTGCGCGGATGATCCGCAGGTCTGCTACCACGCCATACGCAACATGGCCCGTATGGCGCGAGACGTGGTCCAAACCCGTTGGACCGTCATGGGATTCGGCCGCGCGTCGGCCGGCACGGGGCAGCAGACGCCACGCAACCTCTTCGGTTTCAAGGACGGCACCCGCAACGTCAGCACGGATGCCGACTTCGACAAGCACGTCTGGCTGAAGGACGCCGGCTGGATGACCGGCGGCACCTATCAGGTGGTCCGCAAGATCGAGATGAACATCGAGACCTGGGACGCGGACCGGGTCAGCGACCAGGAGCGCATCTTCGGCCGCGGCAAGATGCACGGCGAGCCGTTGACCGGCAAGGTCGAGCACGACAATCCGCACTTCTCAGCCCGGGGCAAGGACGGCAAGCCGGTCATCGCCCCGACCTCGCACATCGCGCTGGCCGCGCACGAGAACAACGGCGGCGTCAAGATCCTGCGGCGCGGCTACAACTACACCGACGGCATCAACGAGTTCGGGCAGCTCGACGCCGGGCTGCTGTTCGTCTGCTACCAGAACGACCCCGCGCACTTCGTGCAACTGCAGCGCAAGCTCGGAGCCGCCGACCTGCTCAACGAATACGTCAAGCACGTCGGGTCGGGCCTGTTCGCCATACCCCCGTCGCCGAAGTCCGGTCACTACATCGGCGAGCAACTCTTCACCTGACCCGGTGCCCTCCCCCTGCCGAGAGGACACCCGCTCACCGAGAGGACACGCAAATCGAGCCTGGAACGGCCGATTTGCGTGTCCTCTCAGTGTGTTGGGTGTCCTCTCGGCAGAGAGGGGCGCGCTGACCCTCCGCCGGATCAGTCGGCGAGGCGGGTGATCGTGTCGCGCAACGTGGCCGCGGCACCGTTGTCGTGCAACGACTTCAGCGCCGCGAGGTATGGCGTCGTGAACGCCTCCTGCTCCGCGAGGTCGCCGAACAGGCTGGGATCGCGGATGAACGCCAGCGGGTCCTCGCCCTGCTTCGCCGCCGCCGCCATCACCTGCTCCTTCCGGTGGTCGACGATGTCGATCATCCCGCCCTGCTCGTCGACGCCCTCGGCATACCGCGCCCAGGACGCGACCACCAGTGCCGCCCGCTCGACCGGGCGACCCGCGGCGAGGTCCTCGCGGATCACCGGCACCAGCCACTTCGGGATGCGGTCACTGCTCTCGGCACACAACCGGGCCAGCGTGTCGCGGATCTCGGGGTTCGCGAAGCGTGCCACCAGGTCGTGCTCGTATGCCGTGAGGTCGACGCCGGGCACCTCGGGCAGCGTCGGCTCGCCCTCGTTCTTCATGTAGCCCAGCAGGAACCGCGCGAACTCCTCGTCCTGCGCGACTTCATGCGCATAGCGGTAGCCGGCGAGGTAGCCGAGGTAGCACAGCGCCTGATGGCTGGCGTTGAGCAGCCGCAACTTCATCAGCTCGTAGGGCATCACGTCCGGGACGACCTGGACACCGGCATCGTCCAACGGCGGTCGGCCCGTGGGGAATTCGTCCTCGAGCACCCACTGCGTGAACGGCTCGGTGACCACCGGCCAGCCATCCTGTATGCCGAACTCCTCCGCCAGGCGCTGGATGTCCTCGTCGGTCGTGACGGGGGTGATCCGGTCGACCATGCAGTTGGGGAAGGACACGTTGTCCGCGATCCACTCCCCCAACTCGAGGTTCTTCAGCTTCGCGAAGGCCGTGATCGTCCCGCGGGCGACATCGCCGTTGCCGGGCAGGTTGTCGCACGTCATCACCGTGAACGGTGCGACACCTGCCTCACGACGTCGGCGCAGCGCCTCAACGATGAAGCCGAATGCCGTTGTCGGAACAGCATTTTCAACGAGGTCGGGTTGGATCGACGGATGGTGCGGGTCGAACTCCCCGGTCACCTGGTCGACCAGGTAACTGCCCTCGGTGATGGTCAGCGAGACGATCCGGGTGGCCGGGTCGCTCATCACCTCCAGCACGGCGTCCGGCTGTGTCGGTGCGTGCAGCAACTCGCGGATCGACCCGATTACCCGCGGCTCCAGGCGCCCGTCCGGGTGCTTGATCACCAGCGTGTAGAGACCGTCCTGCGCGTTGAGCGTCTCGACGATCCGGTCGTCCTTCGGCAGGACGCCGACGCCGGTGAACGCCCAGTCGCGGGCCTCACCGTCGGAGAGCAACGTGTCGACATACATCGCCTGATGCGCCCGGTGGAAACCACCGACGCCCAGGTGGACGATGCCGGTGGTGAGCGCCGACCTGTCGTATGACGGCACCACCACCCGCGAATCGAGCGAATCAATAGTGGCTGCAGACAGTTTGGTAGCCATCCGAGTCACCGTACCGCGCCCATGGACAGGCCCTGGACCAGCTTGTCCTGTGCCGCGAATCCGGCAGCAAGGACGGGCAACGACACCACGAACGACGCGGCACAGACCTGCGCGAGGAACAAGCCCTGGCTGGTCACGAACCCGGTCAGGAAGACCGGTGCCGTCTCCGCGCGGGTGCCGGTGAGGACACGGGCGAAGAGCAACTCGTTCCAGCTGAAGATGAAGCAGATCAGCGCCGCCGAGGCGATACCGGGCATGATGACCGGCGCGATGATCTCGCGAAGTGTCCGCATCAGCCCGGCTCCGTCGACCTGGGCCGCCTCCAGCATCTCGGCCGGGATCTCGGCGAGGAACGACCGCAACATCCAGACGGCGATCGGCAGGTTCATCGAGGTGTAGAGAAGGACCAGCAGCCAGATGTTGTCGAGGAAGTGGATCTTCTCCGCGAACAGATAGACCGGCAGCAGCGCCGCGACGACCGGCATGAACTTGGTGGACAGGAAGAAGAAGAGCACGTCGCTCCACTTCTTCACCGGCCGGATCGACAAGGCGTATGCCGCGGGAAGTGCCAGACACAGCACGAGGATCGTGCTGATGACGCTGGCGGTCAGCGAGTTGAGGATCGGCGGCCACGGGTTGCTGCCGAAGAACGACTTGTATCCCTGAACACTGAACGACGCCAACACTTTCGGCGGATTCGTCGCAGCATCCGTTTCGGAGTGGAACGACGTCCAGATCATCCACACGACGGGGAAGACGAACAGCACGGAGATGATCCACGTCGCGCCGGTCAGCAACACTCCGGCGCGTTTCTTCTTCCCGCCGGCGGCCAGCATCTGTGGCCCGGCCTGAGCTTCCTTGACGGTAGTCATTATCGCGTCTCCTCCCGGAACAGGCTCAGCACGGTGCGCAGCGCAAAGGTCGCGATGATGATCGTGCCGATCACCACGATCACGCCCGCTGCGGACGCGGTGCCGTAATCATGTGCGGAATAGAAGGTTTGGTAGATGTAGTACGGCAGGTTGGCCGTGCCCAGACCACCAGAGGTGATGGTGAAGACCGAGTCGAAGTTCTGGACGATGTAGATCGCGCCGAGCAGCCCGGACAACTCGATGTACTGCCGCAGGTGCGGCAGCGTCATGTTGGTGAAGATCTGCCAGCTCGAGGCACCGTCGATCCGCGCGGCTTCGACCACGTCCATCGGCCGGCTCTGCAGACCGGCCAGCAGGATGAGCATCATGAATGGCGTCCACTGCCAGACCAACGAGACGATGATCGCGATCAGTGGATGGTCGCTGATCCAGTCCGGTTGCGGCGCGCTGTCGCCGAGGATCCACTTGAGGACACCGTTGAACAAGCCGTACTGCGCGTTGTAAAGCGCGTGCTTCCACAGCAGTGCGGCCGCGACCGGCACGATCAGGAAGGGCGTGATCATCAACGTCCGTGCCACACTGCGGCCGCGGAACTTGCGATCCAGCAGCAGCGCGACGGCCAGGCCGAGCACCAGGCTGACCAGGACGACCCCGACCGTGAGCGCGATGGTGACCAGGATCGCCGAGCGCGCGTCGACGTCGGTCAGGACCGACTTGAAGTTGTCGACTCCGGCGAAGCCACGGTCGTTCGGGTAGTACGCGTTCCAGTGCATGAACGAGATGACCAGCGTCGCCACGAAGGGGATCTGGGTGACGATGATCATGAACACCAGGGCCGGCAGCAACGGCGCCCGGCGCGCCCAGGCGCCGGACCTTGCGAGCGCCTTGCTCGGCTTCTTCGGTTGCTGCTGCGTCGAAGTCGTCGCGCCGTTCTCGACTGCGCTGCTCATTTGCCGGCCCTCCTGCGGTAGTCGGCCGCCACATCCTGCGCCCGTTCCTGGCCCTTGTTCAGTGCGCTGTCGACCGACATCTTGCCCGCGATCGCGGAACTGATGTCCTGGCTCACCTCGGTGCCGAGGTTGGTGAACTCGGGTATGTCGACGAACTGGATGCCCGGCACCGGTCGCGGCTGGACACCGGGGTTGTTCGGATCTGCCGTCTTGATGGCATTGAGCGTCGGGGTGGCGAAGGAGCTGGCGACCTTCAGGTAGTGCGGGTCGGCATACAACGACCTGCGGAAACCGGACGGGACCTGGGACCAGCCGAACTTCGAGGCGGCCTGCTTCGCGTAGCCCTTGCCGCTGGCCCAGGAGATGAACTTCCAGGCGTCACTCTTCTTGGAGCTGGCCGACTCGATCGACCAGGCCCAGGAGTACAGCCATCCCGAGGTCTTGGTCTTGACCACCGGTGCGGGGGCGTAACCGATCTTGCCCTTGACCGGGCTGCCGTCGGCCTCCAGCGATCCGGCTGCGGACGTGGCGTCGTACCACATGGCGACCGAACCCTGGGTCAGATCGTTGAGGCACTCGGTGAAGCCGGCCTGCGCGGCGCCGGGCTCGCCGTGCTTGCGGACGAGGTTCACGTAGAAGTTGGTCGCCTTCTTGAATGCCGGCGCGTTGACCTCGGCCTGCCAGTCCTTGGTGAACCAGGTGCCGCCGAACGTGTTGACCACCGTGGTCAGCGGCGCGAAGACCTGACCCCAGCCGGGCTGACCGCGCAGGCAGATGCCGCGCATCCCCCTGCGGTTGTCGATCTTCGCGGCGATGTCGGCGACCTGCTGCCAGGTCGGCTTGGCCGGCATCTTGACGCCCTTGGCGGCCAGCACGTCCTTGCGGTACATCAGGAACGACGACTCACCGTAGAACGGCTCGCCATACACCTTCCCCTTGACGCTGAGCGCCGCCCGCATCGAGGGCAGGATGTCCTGCTGGTCGAATCCGGGGTCCTTGGCCAGGTAGGAGTTCATCGGCGCGACCCAGCCGCTCTTGGCGTAGATCGGGATCTCGAAGTTGGACAGCGTGGCCACGTCGTACTGGCCGGCCTGCGCCGAGAACTCCTGGCTCGCCTTGTCGCGCAGGTCGTCCTCGGGAAGCACCGTGTAATTGACCTTGATGCCGGTCTTCTTGGTGAAGTACTTGTTGGTGATCTTCTGCAGATCGATCATCTGCGGGTTGTTCACCATCAGCACGTTGATGGTGTGGCTACCACCGCCACCACCTCCGCCGCCCCACCCGGCCGCCGCCCCGCAGCCGGTCACCGTGCTCATCGCAACGGCCCCGGCAGCGAGCACGGCGATCCGTCTCCTGCGAGCAGTCATGCGTCCTCCTGTTTAGCTCAAATGAGCGCTTCGGTGCGCAGATGAGTAGTAGTGTGACACAGACAACACGCCCTTGGGGGGATTCAGGAGGGACCAATGGAAAATGACGGCGCGATGAGCACGACCCGGAACGGCCGCATCGACTCCGACCGGGAACACGAACTGCTCGCCACTGTCGCACGCCGGTTCTACCTGCAGGACGAGTCCAAGATCGCCATCGGCAAGGACCTCGGACTGTCCCGCTTCAAGGTCGCCCGGCTCCTCGAGACGGCGCGCGCGAAGGGGATCGTCCGCATCGAGATCCTCGGCGAGCCGAGCGTGGACTACGCACTGTCCCAAGCACTTTCGCAGGCGCTGGACATCGACGGAGCCCTCGTCGTACGCACCCACGAAGGCCAGTCCTCCGGTGAGACGCGCCGCGATCTGGGCGCCGTGGCAGCAGCCGAGATAACCCGGCTGCTGACCGCGAAGGACGTGCTCGGCCTGCCGTGGTCCCGCAGTGTCGCGGCCACGGTCGGCGCCCTGCGCAACCTGCCGCCGGTGCCGATCGTGCAGTTGTCCGGCGCGCTGGCTATCCCCGATCTGCACTCGCCGGTCGACCTGGTGCGCTCCGCGGCCAACCTGAGCGGCGGCACCGCGCACCACTTCTACGCACCGCTGGTCGCGGCCGATCCGGACAGCGCCCGGATGCTGCGCCGGCAGCCCGGTGTGAGCGAGGCGAATTCCCACATCCCAGAGGTGACGCTGGCGGTCGTGGGCATCGGCGGCTGGGCTGCTGGGGAGTCGACGCTCTTCGACCTCGCGACCGGTGCCGAGCGCAGTGCCATGCGCAAGGCCGGCGCCATCGGCGAGATCTGCGGGATCTTCATCGACGCCGCCGGGAACTGCGTGGAGGGAGGTCTGGCCGACCGCATCATCACCCTGTCCGACGAGCAGCTCATCGGCATACCGACCGTCATCGGCCTGGTCACCGGCACCGCCCGCGCGCCGGTCGTGCGCGCCGCCATCGCCGGCAAGAGGGTCAACCGTCTGGTGGTGGACGCACCGCTTGCTCTGGAGCTGCTGCGGTAGGGCTATCGTTACGAAGCGTGGCACAACACTTTGACGTCGTCGTCCTCGGTGCAGGCCCCGGTGGGTATGTCGCAGCGATCCGCGCGAGCCAACTCGGCCTCAAGACCGCAATCATCGAAAAGCAGTACTGGGGCGGTGTGTGCCTCAATGTGGGCTGTATCCCGTCCAAGGCGCTGCTGCGCAATGCGGAGATCGCGCACATCCTCACCAAGGAGGCCAAGACCTTCGGCATCTCCGGTGAGGTCTCAATGGACTTCGGCACCGCGTGGAAGCGCAGCCGTGGTGTCGCGGACGCCAGCGCCAAGGGCGTGCACTACCTGATGAAGAAGAACTCGATCACCGAGATCGAGGGCACCGGCACCTTCACCGATGCGCACACGATCCAGGTCGAGCTGAGCTCCGGCGGGAGTGACACGGTGACCGCCGACAACATCATCATCGGCACGGGCGCGCAGACCCGGCTGATCCCGGGCACCGAGTTGTCCGAGCGCGTGGTCACCTACGAGGAGCAGATCCTCACCGAGGACCTGCCGAAGTCGATCATCATCGCCGGTTCCGGCGCGATCGGCGTCGAATTCGCCTACGTCCTGGCCAATTACGGCGTCGACGTGACGATCGTCGAATTCCTGGACCGCATGGTGCCGACCGAGGACGCCGATGTGTCCAAGGAGCTGCTGCGGCACTACAAGAAGCTCGGCGTGAAGGTCATGCTGTCGACCAAGGTCGAGACGATCGAGGACAACGGTTCCGGTCCGGTCAAGGTGACCGTCTCCCCCGCGGCCGGCGGCGACTCCACCGTGCTCGAGGCCGACAAGGTGCTACAGGCCATCGGCTTCGCACCCCGCGTCGAGGGCTACGGCCTGGACGCCACCGGTGTGCAGCTGACCGACCGCGGCGCGATCGCCGTCGACGAACGCGGCCGCACCAACGTCGAGGGCGTCTATGCCATCGGTGACGTCACCGGCAAGCTGATGCTGGCGCACACCGCAGAGGCGATGGGCGTTGTCGCCGCCGAGACGATCGCCGGCGCCGAGACCGTCGAGATCGACTTCGACATGATCCCGCGGGCGACCTTCTGCCAGCCGCAGATCGCGTCGTTCGGATACTCCGAGGCACAGGCCAAGGACAAGGGGTATGACGTGAAGACCGCGTCGTTCCCGTTCTCCGCCAACGGCAAGGCCCGCGGTATGGCGGAGACCGCCGGCTTCGTAAAGATCGTGGCGGACGCCAAGCACAACGAGCTGCTGGGTGCCCACCTCATCGGCCCCGAGGTGACCGAGCTGCTGCCGGCCCTCACCCTGGCGCAGAAGTGGGACCTGACCGCGGACGAGATCGCCCGCAACGTCTTCGCCCACCCGACGCTGTCCGAGGCCATGAAGGAAGCCATCGAGGGCATCGTCGGCCACATGATCAACCTCTGACCGGACGTCGGCGGTCGGGTGGGGTCGCCCGTCAGTTCGCGGTGACGATCGAGAAGGTCAGACCGTCGATCCGTGCCCTGGTCTCGCCGTCGGTGGCGATCTGCTCCCCCACCCGGCGGGCCAGGGCCTGTAGCTCCGGCTGTGTCAGACCCGGTTGCACCGCGAGCACGACACGCAGCTCGCCGGGTGTGCCACCCTCTTCGCAGCGGACTTCGGCAATGTCCGTCTCGTCGAGCACGGACTTCGAAACAGCTTGGCGCACATGGTCGTCCAGGTGTGGCGGCTGCCACGTCGACCGCTGCGCGAGTGCCCAGACCATGCTCGGACGCAGCACCAGCGAGCGGCCGGCGACGTCCAGCACCATCACATCGCACCGCTCGGAGATCGCGGCCTGAGCTGCCAGGTCGGCACGCACCGGCGACGGGCGCGCCTCGGGATCCCACGCCGCCATCTCCGCCAGGCTGGTGAAGACGGGCAATGCCCGCTCCCCGCTCGGAGCCTCGAGCGTCACGACCGCCATATCGGTACTTTTCTCCACCGGCAGGTCGCCGGAGTCGTCGACCTCGGCGAGCGCGGCCACGATCGGCACGAGGAGCCGGGACTCCGCCAGCGCCGCCATCAGCGCCGCCTCGTCGGCGGGCGATTCGAGCGCTGCGGCGAGCTGCTCGGGAACGGACCCGTCGTCGTCGTCGAATCCGGTGCCCGCCAGCGAGCGACCGGAGAACGTCTGACCGGCCGAATCGGCGTGCGGCAGGTGACCGTCGCTCATTCGTCGCCGCTCGGGCGGCCGGCGAGGTCCAGTGCGTCACCGAGCTCGAAAGCTCCCTTGTAGAGCGCGGATCCGACGATCGCACCCTCGACGCCCTCGGGCACCAGTTCACGAAGGGCTCGTATGTCGTCCAGCGTCGAGACCCCACCCGACGCGACCACCGGGCGGTCGGTGCGGCTGCACACCTCCTGCAGCAGCTTGAGATTCGGGCCCTGCAGCATGCCGTCCTTGGCGACGTCGGTGACGACGTAGCGCGCGCAGCCCTCTCGGTCGAGCCGCTCGAGCGTCTCCCACAGGTCGCCACCCTCCTTGGTCCAGCCCCGAGCGGCCAGCGTGGTCCCCCGGACGTCGAGTCCGACGGCGATCCGGTCACCGTGCTCGGCGATCGCCTGCGCGGTCCACTCCGGGTCCTCCAGTGCGGCCGTGCCGAGATTGACCCGGCGACAGCCGGTCGCGAGCGCCGCCGTCAGCGACGCCTCGTTCCGTATGCCGCCCGACAACTCGACCAACATGTCGAGCTGTCCGATGATGTCGCCGAGCAGTTCGGCGTTGCTGCCGCGCCCGAACGCCGCGTCGAGGTCGACCAGGTGCAGCCACTCCGCTCCCGCGTCCTGCCATGCGAGGGCTGCGGCCAGCGGGTCACCGAACTGTCCACCGGTGCCTGCCACGCCCTGGACGAGCTGCACGGCCTGGCCACCGGCGACGTCAACTGCCGGCAACAACTCCAGTCGCGGCGATTGGTCAACCATCGAAAACTCCTCGTGTTGAATGCATTCCAAAGTGTGAGTGACGAAGCACGATCTCGATACGCCTGCTCCGTGCCCCGTCCATCCGACCCGCAGGACCGGTCATAGGCTGCGCAGCCAGTTGCCCACCAGTTGGGCTCCGGCGTCGCCGGACTTCTCGGGGTGGAACTGCGTGCCGGCGAGCACGCCGTCCTCGATCGCCGCGACGAAGGTGGAGCCGTGCTCCGCGGTGGTCACCTGCGGTGCACCGCCGACGCGGCTCTCGAGAAGCTGTCGGGCGGCATACGAGTGGACGAAGTAGAACCGCTCGTCCTCGATGCCCTCGAGCAGCACCGAGCCCGGTGCGGGCGTGACGTGCGACCAGCCCATGTGTGGAACCACCGGCGCATCGAGGCGCTCGACGATGCCCGCGAAGTGCCCGAGCCCCGGCGGCGGTGGCTGGATGGAGGTCGGCTCGGTCGAGCCGTCGAACAGCACCTGGAACCCGACGCACACCCCCAGGACCGGGCGTGCCAGGCGCAGTCGCTCGGCGATGATCTCGGCGCCGCCGGCGGCACGCAGGCCGGTCATGCACGCGTGGAACGCGCCCACCCCGGGCACATAGAGGCCGTCGGCGCGCAACGCTGCCTGCCGATCGGCGGTCAGCTCGACGTCGGCGCCCACCCGCTCGAGCATCCGCACGACGGAGCGCACGTTGCCGCTGCCGTAGTCGAGCACCACTACCTGTCGTGTCACAACTGCTCCAACTCGCTGCGAATCTCTTTGTCTTCCTTGGTGACTCGCGAGAAGCGTTCAACTGCCTTCGCCGTCGGCTCGACCAGCGCAGCACCTTCGGCATCCTTGACCTGGCCGCTGAGCAACCGCTCACCGGGCAACGCCAGCGCGCCCATCAGGTCGGCGAGCACGTCATCGAGTAATGCCGTTCGGTCGGTGAGGATCTCTCGCAACGCACGGACGGACTCGGGCACCACACCCGCAGCCATCGCCATGTCCCCGGGGCGTGCGGCCGGTAGTCCGGGCAGGTTGGACACGCCGTCCCCACGCTCCCAGACCAGCCAGCGCGGCAGCGCCCGCCAGCCGCGGGGATGCACCACGATCACGGCGCGCTCGTCCAGCCGGAAGAAGCCGATGGCCGCCCGCATCCGGGACGGCACCCGACGGGCGAGCAACACGCGCACCGCATCGTCATACGGACTGCTCGCCGGCGAGGGACCACCCGGCACGACTGCGGTCCAGCCGGCCAGCGGGACGACGTATGACGGCACGATGCCCTGCCGCACCCAGGCGGATGCGGTCTTGGCGTCGCCGTGCAGGAGAAGCGCCCCCGAACGCCGCGTGGTGCCACGGGGCATGTGCTTACAGGGCTCCCTTGGCGCTCGGGATGCCGACGACGCGCGGGTCCTTGGCGATCGCGGCACGCAGCGCGCGAGCGACGGCCTTGAACTGCGCCTCGACGATGTGGTGCGGGTCGCGGCCGGACAGCACCCGCACGTGCAGGGCGATCGCCGCGTGGTGGCCGAAGCTCTCCAGCACGTGTTGCGTGAGTGAACCGGTGTAGGTGCCGCCGATGATCGCGTAGATCTGGCCCTCGGGCTCACCGGTGTGCACGACGTAGGGACGACCGGCGACGTCGACCACCGCATGAACCAGCGCCTCGTCCAACGGCACGGTGGCGTCACCGAACCGGGCTATCCCGCTCTTGTCGCCGAGCGCCTCACGGACGGCCTGCCCGAGCACGATCGCGGTGTCCTCGACGGTGTGGTGGGCGTCGACGTCGAGGTCGCCGGTCGCCTTGACCCGCAGGTCGATCAGGCTGTGCTTGGCGAAACTCTCGAGCATGTGGTCGTAGAACCGCACGCCGGTGGACACCTCGCTGGTGCCGGTGCCGTCCAGATCGACCGACAGGTCGATCTGGCTCTCCTTGGTCGCGCGCTCGATGTGCGCAGTGCGGTGCTCAGTCATCGGTGTCTCCTCCGCTGGGTTTCGATACGGGCTCGTTCCTCGCCCTACTCAACCCGCGATCGGTTGTCACGGCGCTCAAGGCTTGCAGCACGGCGTGGTTCTCGTCGGGGGTGCCGGCGGTGATGCGCAGGTGGTGCGGAATGCCGACGTCGCGCACCAGCACACCCCGGTCGAGCAGGGCCTGCCAGGTGGCGGCCGCATCCTCGAAGCCACCGACGAGCACGAAATTGGCGTCGCTCGGCACTGGTTGCAGCCCCAGCTCCGTGCAGCCGGCCACCAGCTCGTCGCGGGTGGTCTTGATCTGCTCGACCATCGCCAGCATCGTGTCGGTGTGCTCCAGCGCCGCGCACGCGACGGCCTGCGTCACCGACGACAGGTGGTAGGGCAACCGCACCAGACGCAGCAGATCGGTGAATTCCGGTGTTGCTGCGAGGTATCCGAGCCGGGCGCCGGCGAACGCGAACGCCTTCGACATCGTCCGGCTGACCACCAGCCGCTCGCGCCCGGGCAGCAGCGACACCGCACTCGGCGTGCCGGGCCGGGCGAACTCGGTGTAGGCCTCGTCCACCACGACGATCGCGCTATCGGTCGCGTCATAGACCCGCCGGACGACGTCGATGTCCAGCGCGGTGCCGGTCGGGTTGTTCGGCGAGCAGAGGAAGATCACAGCCGGGTCGTGGCGGCGCGTCTGCTCGACGGCCAGGTCGGCGTCGATGTCGAAGTGCGTCGGGTCCGCGTCACGCAGCCCGTCGACCCACGTCGTGCCGTTGCGCTCACTGATCAGCGGGTGCATCGAGTAGGACGGGGTGAACCCGAGTGCGGTGCGGCCGGACCCGCCGAACGCTTGCACGATGTGCTGCAGCACTTCGTTGGAGCCGTTCGCCGCCCAGATCTGCTCCGCGGTCACGGGCTCCCCCGTGGTGCGCTGCAGGTATGCCGCCAAAAGGCCTCGCAGCCGGGCGAATTCGCGGTCCGGGTAGCGGTTGAGCGATGCCGCGACCTCGGTCACGTCACGCGTGATCTGGTCGACGACTTCTTGCGGGACGGCGTATGACGACTCGTTGGTGTTGACCGCCACCGGCACGTCGAGTTGCGGGGCGCCATACGGCGTCTGGCCGCGCAACTCGGGACGGACCAGTGCCTGCAGGGAGCTCACGACTTCTCTTCGAATCGCGCTGTCACCGCGGCGCCGTGCGCCGGCAGGTCCTCGGCGGTCGAGAGCGTCACCACGGTGTCGGCGATGTCCGCGAGCGCCTCGCGCGAGTAGTCGATGACGTGGATCCCGCGCAGGAAGGACTGCACCGACAGCCCGCCGCTGTGGCAGGCACAGCCGCCGGTGGGCAGCACGTGGTTGGAGCCGGCCGCGTAGTCGCCCAGGCTGACCGGCGCGTAGTCGCCGACGAAGATCGCACCGGCGTTGCGGATCCGGGCCGCCACGCCGGCCGCGTCGCGGGTCTGGATCTCGAGGTGCTCTGCGGCATACGCGTCGACGACCCGGACACCCTCATCGACGCCGTCGACCAGGACGATGCCGGACTGCGGTCCGGCGAGCGCGGTGCGCACCCGCTCGACGTGCTTGGTGGTCGCGACCCGCTCCTTCAGGGCCTGCTCGACCTTGGCGGCCAGTGCCTCGCTGTCGGTGACCAGCACCGACGCGGCGAGTTCGTCGTGCTCGGCCTGGCTGATCAGGTCGGCCGCGACCAGCTGCGGGTCGGCCGTCTCATCGGCGAGGATCGCGATCTCGGTCGGGCCGGCCTCGGCATCGATGCCGATCGTGCCCAGCAGCAGCCGCTTGGCGGCAGCGACGTAGACGTTGCCCGGACCCGTCACCAGGTTGACCGGCTCGCAGACGGTCTCGCCCGCGGCGTCGAGTGCGCCATACGCGAACATCGCGACGGCCTGGGCGCCACCGACGGCGTAGACCTCGTCGACGCCGAGCAGTGCGCACGCCGCGAGGATGGTCGGGTCGGGGTAGCCGATGAAGTCACCGGTGTTGGAGCGCTGCGGCGGGCTGGCAACGGCGAGCGAGCCGACGCCCGCGATCTGCGCGGGCACGACGTTCATGACCACACTGCTGGGGTAGACGGCCTGGCCACCCGGCACGTAGAGGCCGACCCGCTCCACCGGCAGGTGCCGCTCGGTGACCGTGCCACCGGGCACGACCTCGGTCACACTCTCGGTGCGGCGCTGTGCCTCGTGCACGATGCGCGCGCGGCGGATCGACTCGTTCAGCGCGTCGCGCAGGGCGGGGTCGAGCTGCTCGAGTGCCGCGTCGATGACCTCGGCGGGCACCCGCAGCGAGGGGGGCCGCACGCCGTCGAACTTCTCGTCCAGGTCGAGCACGGCCTCGGCGCCGCCGGCATGAACCTGCTCGCAGATGGGTCGCACGATGTCGAGTGCGGCCTCCACGTCGAGTTCGGCTCGGGGCAGCGTGTTGCGCAGAGTGCGGGCGTCCAGATCGCGAAGCGCCGCACCACGCAGGTCAAGGCGATTGATCACGGGTCGATTCTAGTTGCGGCAGATGACCGCCTCGGCAGCCGTCCGGTTCGCGGACCACCCGCGATACTGCGGGACATGACTTTGGTGCAGGTGCACGGGTGGCACGACGACGTGGTCGTGTTGCTCTTCGTGATCGTCAGCACGCTGCTCGCGGCGGGCATCGTGCGCTGGGGACGCCTCGGCAGCGGTCTCGGCCAGCTGACCGCCGGGTTCCGTGCGTGCGTCCAGCTCGCGATCGTGGGGCTCGTGATCGGCGCGGTCCTGGGCTCCTGGCCGCTGTCGCTGCTGTTCTGCGCACTGATGCTCGCGGTTGCCGCCTACACCAGTGCGCACCGGATCCTCGGCCGCGCGACCTGGTGGACCCTCGTGCCGATCTGCGGCGGCGCGGTCCCCGGGGTCCTCGGGATTCTCGCGACCGGGCTGGTGCCGCTGAAACCGATCGCCGTCATACCGGTGCTCGGGATCGTCGGCGGCAACTCGATGACCGCGACCTCCCTGTCCGGCAAGCGGATCCACGAGGCACTGCGCACCCGGTACGGCGAGTTCGAGGCGGGCCTCTCCATCGGGCTCGGGTCGGCCGAGGCCGCGGACGTGGTCGCCCGCGACGACGCGGCACTCGCGTTGATCCCCGGGATGGACCAGACCCGGACGGTCGGGCTGGTCACCCTGCCCGGTGCGTTCGTCGGCGCCCTGCTCGGCGGCGCGAGCGCGTGGGAGGCGGCAGCCGTTCAGTTGCTCGTGCTGGTGACTCTCCTTGTCGCGCAGGCGATCTCGGTGCTGCTCACGACCGAGCTGACCATCCACGGGCGGCTCGGAGTCATCGGTCAGCGCGTCGGGTCGGCGTCCCGGTCGGCGTCGGGAAGAGTGCCGTAGAACTCCTGCTCCACGACCTCACGTGCCCGCCGGGACACCCGCAGGTAGCGCTCGGACAGCTGGTACCCGGAGCCGACCGGCGAGCCGAGGATGCGTGCGATGCCGTCGGCGTCGGCGAGCGATCCCGGCAGCGAGTCGACCGGGCGGCCGCGCCAGAGCACCGAGGCGTTGCGCAATCTGCTTGCCAATGCCCACGCTTCGCGCAGTTTGGCGGCGTCGTCCGCGTCGATCAGCCCGTGTTGTGCCATCGCCAGCAGCGGTGACGTGGTGCCCGTATGGCGCAGCTCGGGGATCTCGTACGCATGCTGCAACTGCGCGAGCTGGACGGTCCACTCGACGTCCGACAAGCCGCCGCGTCCGAGCTTGAAGTGGGTGCGGACATCGCCGCCACGCGGGATCCGCTCGGCCTCCATCCGGGCCTTGAGCATCCGGATGGCGCGGACGGCCTTCTCGTCGATGCCGCCCTCCGGCCAGCGCAACGGGTCGATCAGCTCGGTGAAGCGCACGCCGAGGTCCGCGTCACCGGCGACCGGTGTGGCCCGCAGCAGTGCCTGTGCCTCCCAGCCCTCCGACCAGCGTTCGTAGTAGGCGGCGTAGGACTCGATGGTGCGCACGATCGGCCCGGCCTTGCCCTCCGGACGCAGGTCCGCGTCGACGACGAGGGCCGGGTCGGGACCACCGGCGCTCAGGCCGTTGCGCAGATAGGTCACCGTCTCCTCGGCCTGGCTCTGGGCGAGCTGCGGGTCGGCGTCCGGCAGCGGCTGGTGCACGAACATGACGTCGGCGTCCGAGGCGTAGGCCATCTCGGCGCCGCCGAGCCTGCCCATGCCGATGATCGTGATGACGGTGGAAAGCGCTTGCCCGCTTGACTTCTCGACATGCCGGATGGCCAGCTCGAGGGTGCCCTGCAACGTTGCCGCCGCGAGGTCCGTCAGGGCACGCTCCACCGCGTCGAGCTCCAGCCGACCGGTCAGGTCCGCGACCGCGATGCGGATCAGCTCGGTGCGCCGGGCGGACCGGACGGCCAGCAGTGCGGCATCGTCGTCGTCCGGCTGCCGGTCGACCGCTGCGCGGATCACCGTCAACAGCTGCTCACGGGTCATCGGGTGCAATGCCTGCGTCGACCCGAAGACGCGCACCGCCGACGGGGCGTTCTCGAGGAGCTGACCGACATACCGGCTGCCGGCCAGCGCCTTGGCCAGCGTCTCGGCCGCACGGCCCTCGTCGCGCAGCATCTTCAGGAACCAGTGTGTGGAGCCGAGCGCGTCGCTGAGCTTGCGGAAGGCGAGCAGTCCGAGATCGGGATCGACCTCCTCGGCGAACCACTGCAGCATCACCGGCAGCAGCGTGCGCTGGATGGCTGCCCGGCGGCTCACTCCGACCGTGAGGGCCTCGACGTGACGAACGGCGCCCTTGGCGTCGCGGAAGCCCAAAGCCGCGAAGCGATCCTGCGCACTCTCGGGGGTCAGCCGGGCGTCGTCGCGGGACAGCTTGGCGACCGCCGACAGCAGCGGCCGGTAGAAGATCCGTTCGTGCAGGCGACGCACCTGGGCCGCCTGGTCCCGCCACTGCTTCAGGACGTCCGTCTCGGGGTCGGCGCGCAATCCGACCGACCGGCCGAGCGCGCGCAGCTCGGCCGAGCTGCTCGGGATCAGGTGGGTGCGACGCATGCGGGACAGCTGGATCCGGTGCTCGAGCACCCGCAGCCGTCGGTAGGCCTGGTCGAGTTCGTGCGCGTCGACACGTCCGATGTAGCCGCCGCGCGAGAGTGACTCGATCGCGGCCAGCGTCCCGCGGTTGCGCAGCCGGTCGTCGGTGCGTCCGTGCACCAGTTGCAGGAGCTGCACACTGAATTCGATGTCACGCAGTCCGCCGGGGCCGAGTTTCAGCTGACGTCCCACCTCCGCCTGCGGCACGTGGTCCTCGACGCGCCGTCGCATCGCCTGCACGTCCTCGACGAAGTGATCACGATCGGCGGCGCGCCAGATCATCGGCTGGATCGCGGCCAGGTATGCCGAGCCCACCTCCTCGTCGCCGGCGATGGGCCGCGCCTTGAGCAGCGCCTGGAACTCCCAGGTCTTGGCCCATCGCTCGTAGTAGGCGCGGTGCGACTCCACCGTCCGGACCAGCGGGCCCTGCTTGCCCTCGGGGCGGAGCGCCGGATCGACCGGCCAGAGCGACCCCTCACCGGTGGCGTCGGAGCACGCGCGCATGATCTCGGTGGCCAGCTTGTTGCCGACCGCGAGCGCGTCGGCCTCCCCGACGCCGGGCGCCGGCTCGGCGACGAAGATGACGTCGACGTCGCTGATGTAGTTGAGTTCCCGGCCGCCGCACTTGCCCATCCCGATGACGGTCAGCCGGCAGCTGTCGGCGTCCTCGACCGTGTTGCGCGCGATGCGCAGCGCGGCGGCGACCGCCGCACCGGCCAGCTCCGAGAGCGCTTCGGCGATGACCGGGAACTGCTCCACCGGGTCCTCGGTCAGGTCGACCGCGGCGATGCGCAGCAACTGTCGGTAATAGGCGACGCGCAGCGCGTCATACCCCTCGACGCCGGTGGCCTCGCCGACCGCCTCGGAGAGTGCGACATACAGGGCCTCCCGGCCGGGCACCCCGGCCGACACGATCTCCGGCCACTGCTCCGGATGCCGCACCAGGTGGTCGGTGAGCGCCGTCGAGGCGCCCAACAACCTCACCAAGCGGTCCCAACCGTCGCGGTTGTGGCTGAAAAGCGCTGTCAGCCGGTCGAATTCGGCCTTCGGCAAAACTTCGCCCAGTCGCACCAGCCCCAGCAGGGCGTGGTCCGGTGATGCCGCCTGGGACAACGATGCGACGGCCGGCCCGACCAGCTCCGGCCCGATCCGCAACTCCGCGACCATGCCCTCGGCCCGCTCGGCCTCGGTGAATCCGGCCCGGGCCAGTACGGACCGGGAGACGGTGCCTGCTGTTCGGCTCACAGCGTGCCCAGGTAGCGATCCAGCTCGTATTGGGTCACTTGGTCGCGGTAGGCCGCCCACTCGGCACGCTTGTTGCGCAGGAAGAAGTCGAAGACGTGCTCGCCGAGCGTCTCGGCGACCAGCTCGCTGTGCTCCATCAGGTGGATGGCGTGATCCAGCGACGCCGGCAGCGGCTCGATGCCCATGGACCGCAGCTCGCGGTCGGTCAGCGCCCACACGTTGTCCTCCGCCTCCGGGGGCAACTCGTAGCCTTCGTCGACGCCCTTCATACCGGCCGCGAGGACCAGCGCGTAGGCGAGGTAGGGGTTCGCCGCCGAGTCCAGCGACCGTACCTCGATCCGGGAGCTCTGCCCCTTGGACGGCTTGTACATCGGCACCCGCACCATCGCACTGCGGTTGTTGTGGCCCCAGCACACGTGCGCAGGTGCTTCGGCGCCGCTCCAGATCCGCTTGTAGGAGTTGACCCACTGGTTGGTCACCGCACTGATCTCACCGGCGTGCCGGAGGATGCCGGCGATGAATCGCCTTGCGGTTGCTGAGAGTTGGTATGGCGCCCCCGCCTCGAAGAAGGCGTTGCGGTCGCCCTCGAAGAGCGACACGTGGGTGTGCATGCCGGAGCCGGGCGCGTCGGCCAGCGGCTTGGGCATGAAGGAGGCGAAGACGCCCTGCTCGAGCGCGACCTCCTTGATGACCGTCCGGAAGGTCATGATGTTGTCCGCGGTGGTGAGCGCGTCGGCATACCGCAGGTCGATCTCGTTCTGGCCGGGACCGGCCTCGTGGTGCGAGAACTCGACCGAGATGCCCATCTGCTCCAGCAGCGTGATCGCCGAGCGCCGGAAGTCGTGCCCCGTGCCGTGCGGCACGTGGTCGAAGAAGCCGGAGTTGTCCACCGGCACCGGCGGGCGGCCGGGCTGGATGTCCTTCTCGAAGAGGTAGAACTCGATCTCGGGGTGGGTGTAGAAAGTCAGCCCCTTGTCGGCGGCCTTGCCCAGCGCCCGTTGCAGCACGTAGCGCGGGTCGGCCAGGCTCGCCGAACCGTCGGGCAGCCGGATGTCGCAGAACATCCGTGCGGTGCCGGGGTTCTCACCGCGCCACGGCAACACCTGGAAGGTGTCCGCATCGGGCAGCACCAGCATGTCGGACTCGTAGACACGGGCCAGCCCCTCGATGGCGCTGCCGTCGAAGCCGATGCCCTCCGCGAAGGCTCCGTCCAGCTCCGCCGGAGCGACCGCCACCGACTTCAGGGTGCCGAGCACGTCGGTGAACCACAGTCGGATGAAACGGATGTCGCGTTCCTCGATGGTGCGAAGGACGTATTCCTGCTGTCGATCCATAAAGGAATCCTGCCTTACCTCGGAATATCGAGTGCGATGACCTGACACACAAGCGCAGAACGGCCCGGGGGACAACTCCCCCGGGCCGACTGCGAGACGCGTTGTGCGCCTCGTGCCTGCAGCGAACTACTTGGTGAACTTCACCTGGACCCGCAGGCCGTCGCCCTGCTTGCCCTTGACCACGATCTGCGTGCCGCTACCCGCGACCTGCACCGAACCGGTCGGGTTCAGGCTCGACCAGTAGGCGTCCGCCACGCTGTCGTCGAACATCGGGACGCCCGCCTTCTTCGGCAGGTCCAGCGTCGTGCCCTTGCGGTGCAGTGTGAACTTGTCCGTCTTGTCGACACCGAACGTCGAGTCGTAGGACTGGATCCGGTTGGACGCGACCTCGCCGGTCTTCCAGACGACGGGTGCCGGGTGCGCGTCGACCGGGAGCACCTGACCGCGCCCGGGGTGCTGCGAGGTGTTGTTGTCCTCGTACTCGTTGTCGATGTACCAGACCAGCAGGCCGTCCTGGTAGGGGTAGTGCTCCACCCAGTCGGCCTTGTCGCCGGTGAACCCGAAGTTGTACGGGCCGGTCTTCAGCGTGGCGTCGTATCCCGCGTAGCGACGGGACTCGGCCAGGTAGTAGTGCGTGGCCGTGACGGTGTTGCTGCCCGTCATACGGGCGAAACCGTCTGCGGTCCAAGCGGATTCGGTCGACTCGACGTCATCGGTCGTGGCCGTGCCGTCGATCGTCACCGCAAGGTCGTCCAGGAAGGCGCCATCGTTGTGCACGCCGCCATCGGTCTGGTAGGCGAAACGGAAGAGCACCGACTTGCCGACATACGGAGTCAGGTCGAAGTTGACCGTGCTCCACTCCTTCTTGGTGCCGGTCACACCATCACCGACGGTCGTCCAGGTGGACCCGCCGTCGGTCGAGACCTGGCCGTAGAGGAAGTCGTAATCCTGCTCGATGTCGTACCACGCGGCGGCGGACACCGAAGCCGACGTCGCACCGGTGAGGTCGATCTCGCGCGAGAGGGTGTTGTTGAGGTTGTCGGCGCTGCCGCTCCACCACTCGTACGAGCCGGACTTCGGCGTGTTGTAGTCGGTGGTGATCTCCTTGTCCGGCAGGCTGACCGCGACCGCCTGGGGCTTCTTGCTGTTGTCCAGGTCGGCCGGACCGAGCTTGACGTCGGTGTTCTCGCCATACTTCACGGTCTGCAGGTCGCTCCAGCCGAGCTGCACCTTGGACCAGGCGTCCATGTAGCCGGGGGTGGTGCCGATGGAGTCCTTGCCGTGGTTGAGCCACGAGCCACTGCTCATCAGGCTCCAGAAGCCGACGGTGTTGTCGCCGCCGCCGGAGGTGTCGTAAAGATCCGGCAGTCCGAGATCGTGCCCGAACTCGTGTGTGAAGACACCGAGGCCACCGTTCTCCGGCTCCGTGGTGTAGTCCGAGACCCAGATGCCGGTGTCGCCGATCTGGACACCACCGGACTTGTTGCCCTCGGGCCCCGAGGTGCCGTAGCCGGTCTGCACGGCCCAGCGGTGCGACCAGATCGCGTCGTCGCCCTCAGCTCCGCCGCCGGCCTCCTCGCCCTCACCGGCGTGCAGCGCCTCGTAGTGGTCGATGTAGCCGTCGGGCTCGTTGAAGTCGCCGTCGCCGTCGTAGTCGTAACGGTCCCAGGAGTCGAACTGCTTGAGCTCGGCCTTGATCTCGTCCTTGGTCTTGCCGGATTCGATCTGCTTGTCGTACCAGGAGGTCAGCGAATCCTGCACGAAGGACCAGTAACCCTCGGCTTCGCTGGTGCCGTCACCCTTGACCGGGTTGTGCCCGTAACGCGCTTCGTTGTATGGAACCTTGACCCAGTCGCTGACCGTGGTGTCGACCTCGAAGCGCCCCTGCGACTGGTCCTTGTAGAAGTTCTTGAACGACTCACCGGCACCGTTGAACAGGTCGTCGTAGTGCGACTGGTTGAAGTCGTCCACCCAGTAGGTCGAGTTGTTCTTGGTGCGGTCGGGCTCGGGGATGGTGTTGTGCAGCGGCCCCTCGGTGCCCCCGGTGGCCGCTTTGGTCTGCGTGCCGAACTCCGCAAGCGTGGTGAAGATCTTGGTCGACTGGTTGGGGTCGTACTGGACGTACTTGCCCTTCTTGGCCTTCGTCCCCTTGCCACGCTCGGCGTGGGTCCTGGCGGACTCGGGCGCCTGCAGCTCGATCACCTTCTTACCGGCGATCGTCTTGATCTTTGCCTTGCCCTTGACGAGCTTGTCGACCGCGGCCTGGCGCTCCGCAGCCTGCTTCTCGGCCCGCGGGTTGGGCAGGTTGTCCGAGCGATGTGAGAGGCCGGGTCCGGCCGATGGGATCGCCTGCGCATCGGCGGGCTGGGTGAGCCCGGCGATGGCGAAGGACGCCGTTGCGGCGAAAGCCGTGGTACCGGCAATCGTCTTGAAGACGCGTCTTGTCACTGTTCCTCCTGGTGAGGTTCTGCTGCGAAGCCCACGGCACACAGTGAGCTGCGTGCCGTGGCCACGCAGCTCAGATCTCCTGTGCTTGTTGAACTTCGCAATGAAACGACCGCCTCCGACGGGGGTGTGAGGCGGGCCGGGATCAGCCTGCCGAGTTCTGTGCGAAATCGCGGCTGATCATCAGGTTCCTTTAATCTTTCTGTGCATTGCCTTTACCGTTCGCTTACCTTCGGCTCGCCGATAGGGTCGCTGTATGACGGAAAAATCCTCAGAAGTCAGCGCCCCGTACGGCACCGGGGCCCAGGCCGCCCCACAGCGACGGGTCCGGGTTCCGCACCTACAGGCGAAGAAGGCCAAGGGTGAGAAGTGGGCCATGCTCACGGCATACGACATGTATGCCGCGGAGATCTTCGACGAGGCGGGCATCCCGGTGCTGCTGGTCGGCGACTCCGCGGGCAACAACGTCTTCGGTTTCGAGACCACGGTGCCGGTGACCGTCGATCACCTCGTGCCGCTCACGCGTGCGGTCGCAACGGCGACCTCGCGGGCCATGGTGGTCGCGGACCTGCCGTTCGGGTCCTACCAGGCCAGCCCCCAGCAGGCCCTCGCCACCGCGACCCGCTTCATGAAGGAGGGGCTTGCCCACGCGGTGAAGCTCGAGGGCGGCAAGCCGATGGTTCCCGAGGTCGAGTTGCTGGTGCGTGCCGGCATTCCGGTGATGGGTCACATCGGCTTCACGCCGCAGAGTGAGCACGTGCTCGGCGGCTACCGCGTGCAGGGCCGCGGCGACGGTGCCGAGCGGCTGCTCGAGGACGCCCTCGCACTGCAGGAGGCCGGTTGTTTCGCCATCGTCATGGAGATGGTCCCGGCACCCGTCGCGCGCAAGGTCACCGAAGCGCTGGCGATCCCGACGGTCGGCATCGGGGCGGGTCCGGACTGCGACGCGCAGGTGCTCGTCTGGCAGGACATGGCCGGCCTGCGTGGCGGCAAGGCGCCGCGCTTCGTCAAGAAGTATGCCGACCTGCGCGGGGAGCTCGGTCGAGCGGCCCAGGACTACGCGCGCGAGGTCGCGTCGGGCGAATTCCCCTCTGCTGAGCAGAGTTTCGAGTCCTGAGACCGTGGTGGCCCGCTTCCCTTCGTGGGCACGGACCACCACATGACCGCGGCGGCCAGCAGCCCGAACACGCCCGAGACGACGATCCCGGCGGCCAGGGCTGCGGCCGCGGTCACCACGGAGAGGACAGCCGGGCCGATCGTTGCTCCGGCATCGGACAGCTCGCGCCAAATGCCGAGGAACTGTGCCCGTCCGACCGACGGTGAGAAGTCGGCGCCGAGCGTCATCACCATGCCGGAGCCGATGCCGTTGCCGAAGCCCAGCAGGCAGGCAACGAGGCACAGCAGGACCGCACCGTTGGTCAGCGGGATCGCCATCATCGACAGCCCCATGACGAGCATCGACGGCACCGTCACCCAGCGCCGGCCGAAGACGTCCATCACCTTGCCGGCCGGATAGAAGACCAGCATGTCGATGCCACTCGCGATACCGGCGATCACCGAGATGGCCTGGGCCGACAGCCCGAGGTGCTCGGCCCACAACGGGATGACCGCCTGACGCGTCGCGCGGATCATCGCGACCAGCAGGATCCCCATGCCGACCGTGAGGAAGATCCGCTTGTAGTCACGTGCGACGGCGCGCACGGTTGCCGCGCCCTTCGCCTGAGCCGCATCGCCGGTGTGTGCCGGCAGGTCCTGCAGCGATGCCCCGGCGACACCCGCGACGGCCAGGGCCACGACGCACACGGCATACGCACCACGCAGGTGCCAGAGGCCCATCGCGGCCGCACCGGCGAAGGGCCCGAGGAACATGCCGACCCGCATCACTCCGCCGAGGGTCGACAGCGCCCGCGCCCGATAGTGCACGGGCACGGCTTCGGTCAGGTAACTCTGGCGGGCGAGCATGAAGACCGAACCGCTGATTCCCATCAGGAACGCGCCGATTCCGAACAGCACCAACGTGTTTGCCGCCATACAGACGGCCGCGGCAGCGACACCGACGACGGAGGCGCCGATGATGGCGTGCCGCTCGCCATACTTCGCGGTGATCACCGAACTCGGCACATTGAACAGCAGCGAGCCGATGTTGAGCAGCGTCACCATGAGGGCTGCGGCAGCCACCGAACCGCCGAGATCGCGCGCCGACAGCGGCACGACCGGGAGCATCGCGCCCTCGGCCATCCCGAAGAGCAGTGACGGAGCGTATGCCGGGATCGCCAGTCGTTTCAGGTCGAACTCCGGCGTCTCACTCATCGTTAGCCAGTCTAACGATCTCCCGGACGCAGCGTTGTCGACGGGTGAGGGTGGCGAGAACTCAACGCATCGGCGGCAGCTCGAGGGCTTGCCCCTCGGCCAGCCGCGCCGTGCCGGCGTCCAGCAACGACGACGGCGTCGCGGTCAACCGCAGCTCCAGGGATCGCACCTCCTCGAGCGCACGGGCTCGTGCGATCCGGCCGATCCGGCCGCGGGCACAGGCCCGCTCGAACTCGTCCTCGTCATCGACGCCGAAGGTGCCGTCCGCATCGACATACGGATCCAGTTCGAGGTCGTCGTAGGACCAGAGGTCGCCGAACCGCAAGGGCGGCGTTGCGATGTCGATGTCGACGCGGCGCTTTGCACCCTGCACCCAATGAGCGACGTACCAGCCGTCGGCCGGCAGGAGCACGACGCAGGAGCGGCCGACGAGCTGTTCGTCCTGGGCGACCTCACAGGTCTCCCTGCGGCCATCCGGATGGACGCCGGTGAAGGTCGAGTGCGCCGGCGTGTAGACCCACGAGCCGTAGTGATCGCGGCCGAGGACATAGCCCCGCCAACTGCCCGAACCCGCCGGCCGCTTCCACTTCTGGATCGTGACGACGTCCATGTCCCAATTGTCCGTCGGTTCGCAGCCCTTCCAATTACTCGGCGGCGGCAGACCTTTCGATGAGCGCGTCCAGTGTCGGCACGGCATCGCCGAGACCGAACATCTGCATCGCCTTCTGCATCTCCATCGATCCCATGATCCGCAGCACCGCGGGATCGTCCTGGATCAGCGCCGCTTCCTTCTGCGGCAGGTTCGCGGCCAGGGACTCCACCAGCACCGTGCCACCGACGATCGGATGATCCAGCCACTCGTCGACGGACGACGTATGCGACAACGGCCGCACCGGCTCGTTGCCCGTCAGCGAAATCGTCTGCGCTGCAACGATGTCGTGCGCGTTCTCGCCGATCTCGACCCGGTAGTCGCCGGCCGGCACGACCCACGCGTGATCGGCGACGTCCCAGTACGCGAACGCCCGGTCGTCCAGGACGAACGTCACCTCACGCGACTCCCCGGGCTCGAGCCGAACCGACTCGAACGCCCGCAACTCCCGCACCGGACGGTGCACGGGTCCGGTGCCGGTGCCGACATACAACTGCACGACGTCGCGTCCGGCCCGATCGCCGGTGTTGGTCACGGTCACGGTGGCGGTCGCCGCGTCGTCGCCCGTCACCTCGACGGCCAGGTCCGACACGGCGAACGAGGTGTAGCTGAGACCGTGACCGAACGGGTAGCGGACGTCGGTGCCGGTGCTCTCGTAGCCGCGATACCCGACGAAAACGCCTTCGCCATAACGGACCTGCTGGTGATCACCCGGGAAGTTCAGGTAGGCAGTCGTATGACGCAGCTCCTTCGGCACCGACTCCGCGAGATGCCCGGAAGGATTCACCCAGCCGTAGAGCAGGTCCGCGGTAGCGCCTCCGCCGGCCTGGCCGAGCAGGAAGCAGTCGAGGATCGCGTCGACGTTCTCGTGCCACTCCTCCACGGTCACGATGCCGCCGTGTGACAACACCACCACCGTGCACCGCGCGGTCTCCGCCACCGCGTTGATGAGCCGGATCTGCTCGGCCGGCAACGAGAGCCGATCACGGTCGAAGCCCTCGGACTCCTCGTGGTCGGGCAATCCGGCGAAGATCACCGCAACGTCGGAGGTGGCTGCAAGGTGCACGGCCTCGTCCCGCAACAGCGCAGCGTCACCGGAGCCGTCGAGGGCGAAACCCGGTGCGAAATCGACGTTTTCAGCCACCGCGCCGATCTGGTCGAGTGCCGCATCGACCTGCGTCGCGTTGATGTGCGAACTGCCACCGCCTTGAATACGCGGCGTGCGCGCGAACTCGCCGATCACCGCGACTCGCTGCGTCGGCTGCAGCGGCAACGCAGCCGCGACATTCTTCAGCAGCACCGCACACGATCGCGCGGTCTCACGGGCGATCCGGTGCTGGGCCGCCTCGTCGAACGCGGGCATCCGATCGGCAACCCACCTGTGCAACGCCAGGACCCTGCCGACCGCCCGGTCGAGGTCCGCCTCGTCGAGACTCCCGTCGGAGACCGCCGCCGTGATGGCGTCCACGGCTGCCTCGACGGGTCCCGGCATCTGCAGGTCGAGGCCCGCCGCGACGGATGCCACCGGGTCGCAGGTCGCGCCCCAGTCCGAGACCGTCGCGCCGTCATACCCCCACTCCTCGCGCAGCAGGGTCGTGAGCAGCCACGGGTTCTGGGTCGCGTGCAGGCCGCCGAGCAGGTTGTATGACGCCATGACCGTCGCCGGCTCCGCCCGCTGCACCACGGCCTCGAACGCCGGCAGGTAGATCTCCCGCAGCGTGCGATCATCGACGATCACGTCGACCCGCATGCGGTCGGTCTCCTGGTTGTTCGCCGCGAAGTGCTTGACCGAGGCACCCACACCCGCGCCCTGCTGGCCCTGAACATGCGCGACTGCGAGCTCACCGGCCAGCAGCGGGTCCTCCGAGTAGTACTCGAAGTTGCGACCGCACAAGGGCGAGCGCTTGATGTTGACACCCGGTCCCAACACGATGTCAACACCCAGCGAACGCGCCTCTCGCGCAACACTTTCACCGATCCGGCGTGCGACCGCGCGGTCCCAGCTGCAGCCCACCGCGACTGCCGGCGGGAAGCAGGTCGCCGGTGACGCGGAGTTCAGGCCCAGCTCCTCACCGACGGCATGCCGCACACCGTGCGGACCGTCGGCGACCTGCACACTGCCGATCCCGTGCTCGGGCGCGTCCGTGGTGGTCCAGAAGTTCTTGCCGACCAGCAGGCTCGCCTTCACCCGGACCGGGACCGCGCTCAGGTCGACGTCAGGCATCTCGACCACCGTGTTCCGTCAGCGCCCGGTGAGGTGCTCGACCGCGAGCTGGTTGAGCTTCACGAAACCGTAGTCACGCTCGGCCGCCTGCTGCACGTCGAAGCCGTCGTCCGCGGCGAGGAAGTCGCTGAGCGACTCACCCGCCGCCAGGGTCGGCTCCTGCAGCGCGGTGACGCCTGCGTACTCCATCGCCTCGGTGACCCGGGAGTCCGCGCGGAAGGCACGCGCCTTCTCGGCGAGGTGCAGGTAGGTCGACATACAGGCGCGCGCCGAATCCCACACCCCTGCCATGTTCTCGGTGCGCGACGGCTTGTAGTCGAAGTGCCGCGGGCCGGTGTAGCGCGGAGCGTCCGGCTGGCCCGGGAAGCCGTTCTCCAGCAGGTCGACGGTGAAGAACGCCGACAGCAGGTCACCGTGCCCGAAGACCAGGTCCTGGTCGTACTTCAGCCCGCGCTGCCCGTTGAGGTCGAGGTGGAACAGCTTGCCGCTCCACAGCGCCTGCGCGAGCTGGTGGCTGTAGTTGAGGTTGGCCATCTGTTCGTGACCCGTCTCCGGGTTCAGGCCGACGATGTCGCCGTTGTCGAGCTCGGCGATGAACGCCAGGGCGTGCCCGACCGTGGGCAGGAAGATGTCGCCGCGGGGCTCGTTCGGCTTGGGCTCCAACGCGATTCGCAGGCCGTACTTCTTCTCCTTGATGTATGCCGCAACCGTGTCCAAACCCTCCTTGTAGCGCTCGAGTGCGGCGTGCACGTTCTTGCTGCCGTCATACTCGGCGCCCTCCCGGCCGCCCCACATCACGAACGTCTCGGCGCCGCACTCGGCGGCCAGGTCGACGGCCTGCAGGATCTTGCGCAGCCCGAAGCGGCGCACCCCGCGGTCGTTGCTGGTCAGTCCACCATCCTTGAAGACCGGGTGGGTGAACGTGTTGGTCGTGACCATCTCGATCGTGATGCCCGACTCGTCGCACGCCTTCTTCAACTGGTCGACGCGCGACCGCTTGGTCGACTCGTCGGCGTCGAAGGGAAAGACGTCGTTGTCGTGGAAGGTGATGCCCCAGACGCCGAGTTCGGCCAGGTGCTTGACGTACTCCCACGGCTCGAGGGGTTCACGCGATGCGGTGCCGAACGGGTCGACGCCGGTCCAGCCGACGGTCCACAGACCGAAGGAGAACCTGTCGTCGGGGGTGGGTGCCTGTGCCATGGGGATTCCTGCTTCCTGGTAGTTGTCGATCAAGTTGTATGGCGCCATCACGCCTGGGGAACAACGGAACTGGGGGTTTCGAGGATGCGTCCTTCCCCGACCTCCCGGACCGCACCGTCGATGCGGAAATTCCCGGTGAGCGGCAGCGCGTCGCTCGCGGTCCCGACCGCGATCCCGAACTCGCCGGGTTCGACGATCCGGGTGCCGTCGCGACCGGTGAACGATGTGCGGTCAGCGTGCACCTCGAAGGTAACCCGTGCGGCCGCCGAGGGTTCGAGGTCCACCTTCACGAAGCCGGCCAGCCAGCGCGTCGGGCGAGTCACCTGCGCCACCGGATCCGACAGGTAGAGCTGCACGACCTCCGCGCCGGCCCGCGCTCCGGTGTTGCGCACCGTCGCACTCACCGAGAGGGTGCCGTCCGTCGCGATCGACCCGGCAGACAACTGCAGCGCTTCGACCGCGAACGTCGTGTAACTCAAGCCGTGACCGAATGCGTAGGCCGGCTGTGGATCCAGGTTGGACACCCCGTCGTTGCTGACCGCCAGCGGCGGCCCGAGATAGGTGCCCGGCTGCCCGCCACGCAGCGCCGGAAGCCCGACCGGGAGCTTGCCGCTCGGATTGACCCGTCCGGACAGGACGCCCGCGATGGCCGACCCGCCCTCTTCGCCCGGCATGAACGCCTGCACGATCGCAGCGGTTCGGTCGACGAATTCGGCTACGGCGTATGGGCGCCCGGTGATCAACAGCAGCACGACCGGCACCCCGCGCTCCGCCGCTGCGGTGAGCACCTCGTCCACGAGCGTGGCTTGTGCACCGGGCAGCGCCAGGTCGACGACGTCACATCCCTCGCCGGAGGTGCCGCGGCCGAACAGCCCGGCCAGGTCGCCGACGGTGAGGAGGACGATGTCGCTGTCGCGCACGACCTCGAGTGCCTCCGGCACACCGGACAGGTCGGGATCGGTGAAGTCGACGCCCCGCGCGTGCCGCAGCGTCGCCGAGGGCAACTCGGCGCCGAGCGCCTCCACCACAGTCGAAAGCTCGATCCCGGCGCCGTGTTCCTCGAATCGGGACAACACGTGGTTGGGGAAGGTGTAGCACCCCAGGTAGGTCCGCGCCTGCTGCGCGGACGGCCCGATGACGCCGATCCGCCGCGGCTCATCCGCCAACGGCAAGGTGGCATTCTCGTTGCGTACCAGCACGATTGATCGCTCCGCCATCGTGCGCGCCAGGTTCCGATTGTCCGCGCTGTCGAGTTCGACAGCGGCCGCGGAGGCCGGTGCCGGCTCCCATTCCGGGTCGAGGAGACCGAGCGCGACCTTCTGCCGCAGCACCCGGCGGACGGCCGTGTCCAGCACCTCCTGCGAGAGGGTGCCCACCGCCACCGCATCGGCCAGACCGAAGAAGGCACTGGTCTCGGGCAGCTCGACATCCATACCGGCTGCCAGCGACAGCACACCGGCTTCATCACGCGAGGCCGCGACCCGGTGCATCGACTCCAGGAAGCTCACCGCCCAGTAATCGGAGACCACTGTGCCCTTGAATCCCCAACGCTCACGCAGGATCCCGGTCAACATCCGGTATGACGCAGCCGGTGGCTCACCGTCCAGGTCGGCATACGAATTCATCACGGACTCGACACCGCCGAGCCGAACCGCCATCTCGAAGGGGACGAGGATGACGTCCTCCATCTCCCGCGGCCCGATGGACACGGGCGCGTGATTGCGCCCGGCCCGCGAGGCGGCATACCCGGCGAAGTGCTTGAGTGTCGCGATGACGCCGGCCTTCTGCAGTCCGCGCACGTAGCCGACCCCGAGCGAGCCGACGAGGAAGGGGTCCTCCCCCATCGTCTCCTCGACCCGACCCCAGCGATAGTCACGCACGACATCGAGCACCGGCGACAAGCCCTGGTGCACGCCAACGGCCTTCATGTCGTTGCCGATCCGCCGTGCCATCGACTCGACCAGGCCGGGTTCGAACGACGCGCCCCATGCGATCGCGGCCGGGTAGCAGGTCGCGCCGAGCGTGGTGAATCCGGTCAGGCACTCCTCGTGCGCGATCGCCGGTATGCCGAGCCGCTGATGATCGACCACGAAGCGTTGCAACGTGCGCAGCTGGTCCGCACCCGTCGCAGGGTCCACCGGCGCCGAGCCGAACACCCGGGTCAGGTGGCCCAGACCCTCGCCCGCGGTGCCGGCCAGGTCACGCCGACCGTTCTCGAAGGCGGACTGCATCGGGGCGACGTCGCCGTCGGGTGCCTGCTCCTCCGGCCGCGGCCAGTAGGAGCCGAGCTGCGCCGCCTTCTCGGCAACGGTCAGCTCGCCCAGGAGCGCCTCCACTCGTTCATCGATACTTCGTGTCGGGTCGGTCCACAGCATTGCCGGGACGCGCTCTTCAGTTGTCATTGCTCACTTTCCGAAGCCTGCGGTCAGGCCGGCGACCAGTTGGCGCCGTCCGACGATGTATGCCGCCAGGATCGGCAGGCAGGAGAGCACCACAGCCGCGAGCACGGCCGGGATGTCCGAGTTGAATGCACCCTGATAGCTCCACAACGAGAGGGGCAGGGTCCGCTTGTCCTCGCTCTGGGTGAGGATGAGCGGGAAGAGGAAGCCGTTCCAGCAGTTGAGCGCGTCATACACGGCGACCGTGGTGATCGCCGGCTTCGACAGCGGCAGCACCAGGCTCATGAACGTCCGCCAGTCGCCGGCACCGTCCGCGTGCATCGAGTCGTACAACTCACCCGGTATGTCGCGCAGGTAGTTGACCAGGATCAGCACCGTGATCGGGATCGCGAAGGCGATGCCCGGCAGGATCAGCGCGGGCAACGTGTCGTAGAGATGCAGCTGCACGATCAGGTAATAGACCGGCACGATCGTGGCCTGGATCGGGATGGCGATACCCAGCAGGAACACCCGCTGCGACAGGCGGGCGATCGCCGACGACCGCCGCACGATGACGTAACTCGCCATCAGCGAGATCGCCACCACCACGGCCACCGTCACCACCGCGACGATCACGCTGTTGACGAAGTAGTGCAGGAAGTCGTTCTGCAGGACCTTCCGATAGGCATCGAGCGTCGGATCGGTCGGTATACCAAGGGGATTCGAGTCGTAGTAGTCCGACTGCTTCTTCAGGCTGGTGACCACCACGTAATAAATCGGTCCGATGGTGAGAATCAACCAGACGAAGCCGAGGACACCCCCGAAGAGATTCGGACGCCGGCGCGACAGGGCTGCTTGCGTCATCACATTCCCTCCATCTGGCTCTCCATACGATTCGATCCACTGAGCCGGTAGAGCGCCAGCGAGAACGACAGCCCGAGCACGATGAGGATCACCGCGATCACGGCGGCCACACCCATCTGGTTGCTCTGGAAGCCGTCGAGATACATGTCCACCGGGAGGATGCGGGTGGCGTCACCCGGACCGCCCTTCGTCATCACGAAGATCAGATCGAACGACGTCAGTGCGCCCACGATCATCAAGGTCGTGCTGGTCACCATCGTGTACTTCAGCTGCGGCAGCGTGATGCTGAAGAAGCAGCGCACGCGCCCGGCGCCGTCCAGTTGCGCCGCCTCGTACAGCGATTTCGGGATCTGGCGTGCCCCGCCCTGGTAGAGCAGGGAGTGGAACGGGATGAAGCACCACGACACCACGGCGATGATGACCCAGAAGGCCAGCGTCGGCGAACCGAGCCAATCCTGTTGCAGCACACCCAGATGCAGAGCGCTGGACAGACCGAAGTTGGGGTCCAGCAGGTTCATGAAGGCGATGCCGATCGCTGTCGCGGAGAACAGGAGCGGCAGGAAGTAGAGCACCGAGAACACCGCTCGGTAGCGCTGCTGGCCCGCCATGAAGACACCGAGCAGCAGGCTGATCGGGAACTGCACGACGAAGGTCGCCACACACATGAGGACCGTCAGCCAGAGCGCGTGGTAGGTGCTGCCGTCCTGCAACACCGACGTCCAGTTGTCGAGGCCGGAGAACGTCGGACTACCCAGACCGTTCCAGGTGCAGAAGGACAGCACCACCGTGCCGACGAGCGGCACCAGCCCGAACACCGCGAAGAACGCCAAGGCCGGGGCAAGCATCCACAGGCTCGGACCCTTGCGGCTCGCCGCGGCCGGCGACCTCCGCTCCGGACGGCGCGGCGGCGTCGCCGTCGCCACAGCTCGATCGCCCTGCGACGGCGGGTCGGCCTTACCGAGCAGCACATCGGCGCCGGAGGAGGTCGGACGGTCCGCCGCGGCTGCAGCAGTCCCGTCCGAAGTCATTTGATCGTGCCGTTCATCGCCGAGATGAAGTCATCCGCGGACGCCTTGCCGAGGAAGAACGCGGACAACTTCGTCAGCACGGTCTGCGCCTGCTTGTCGGAAAGCGCCTGGTCCCAGGACAATTGGAAACTCTTGGCGTTCTTGGTCTGGTCGTAGGTGTACTGCAGGAAATCCTTGTCCTTGCTGGCCGCCAGCTTGCTCTCGATGTTCTGGACGGCGGGGACCAGGCCCATGTCGATGAGCTCCTGGCAGGCGGTGTCACTGAGGTTGTACTTGTCCAGGAACTTCGCGGCCTGGTCCTGGTCCTCCTTGGACGCCTTCGCCGAGATCGAGAAGTAGTTGGACGGGTTGCCGTAGACGTTGCTCTTGTCCCCGGTGCCACCTTCGACCGACGGGAAGTCGAACCAGCCGAGGTTGCCCTCCTTGGTCCACTTGGCAGCGTCATCGGTGAAGGTGGTGTAGACCCAGCTGCCCTGCAGCAGCATGGCGGCCTTGTCCGTGTAGACCAGCGCCGCATCGGCGTTGTTGTCGGCCACCACCGAGCCGAACTTGTCACCGAAGGCCCCGGCGTCGATGAGTTCCTTGAGCTTGCCGAACGCCTTCTTGTATGCCGGGTCGGACCAGGCGCCCTTCTTCTGCTCGAACGCCTTGTTGAACGGCTCCGGTCCACCGATCCGGTCCACGAGGTACTCGATCCACATCAGCTCGGGCCACTGGCTCTGGCCGGCGAGCGCGATCGGGAGGATCCCCTTGGACTTGAAGGTCTTGACCGCTGCGAGCAGGTCGCCGAAGGTGTTCGGCACCTCGACACCGGCCTGCTTGAACAGCTTCTTGTTGTAGTAGAAGAGCACCGGCTGCGAGTTGTTGATCGGGACGGCATACACCTTGCCGTCGACCTTGCCGACGTCGAGGACCGCGGGGAGCGCCCGCTTGGTGAGCGTCGGGATCTTGTCCGTGATGTCGACGACGTCCTTGCTGGCGACGTAGTCCTTCAGCGTGCCGCCGGCCCACGAGTAGATGAGGGTGGGACCGTTGCCCGAACCGACCGAGGTGCGGATCTTCTGCTTGTAGGAGTCGTTCGCGAAGTACTGCACCGCGAACTTGTGCTCCGGGTTGTCCTTGTTCCAAGCGGCAAAGGTGTCCCGGAAGACCTTCTCCGGGCCACCGGTGAGCGCCCACGCGGACAGGCCGCCCCCGCCACCGCCGCCGGCGGTCCGTCCCCCACCGCTACCGCAGGCGGTCAGTGCGAACAGGGGTGCGGAGGCGATCGCACCCACCAGAAGCTGACGACGTGACACGGACATGAGATGCTCCTTCGGCCGGTCCGAAACTTTCGGAAAGTTTTCGGTTCGGGTTAATCTAAGTCCGGCCCGGCGGCGGGTCAAGCATTTTCAACAAGATCGGTGGGCGAGATGAGTTCCACGCTACGAGCGGTGGCGGCCGACGCAGGCGTGTCGTTGTCGACAGCCTCCAAGGTCCTCAACGGACGCCCGGATGTGAGCCGGCAGACCCAGGAGAGGGTGCTGCGCTCCGCGGCGAACCTCGGCTACAACGCCCGGCGCCGGGCCCGGCAGCGCGCCAACTCGGTGCTGATCCTCTTCGACGACCTGATCAGCCCCTACTCCCTCTCGGTGCTCAGCGGCGCGACCGAGGCGGCAGCACGGCTGGGCCAGTCACTGATCGTCGAGCGGATGCTGAGCGACGAGCCGCGGGGACTGACCGAGCGCTGGTTCGACTCGGTGGCCGCCCGGGGCATCGGCGCTTTGGTCACGGTCACCACACCGCTCACCGATCGAGAGCTGCAGTGGTGCGCCGACGCCGGCATCGCGCTCGTGGTGGTGGACCCGATCGGTACGACGACCAAGTCGATCGTCTCGATCTCGGCGACCAACTGGGCCGGCGGCCGGGAGGCCACCCAGCACCTGCTGGACCTCGGCCACCGCCGCATCGGCTTCCTCAACGGCCCGCCGACCTCCCAGCCGGCACGGGACCGGCTGCACGGCTACACCAGCGCGCTCACCGACGCCGGGATCGACTTCGACCCCGCCCTGGTGCTGGGCGACGTGTATGCCGTCGAGCCGAGCCTGGGCGCCGCCCACGAGCTGCTGGCACTCCCCGATCCGCCGACGGCGATCTTCGCCTCCAGCGACGCGAGCGCGCTGGGCGCGCTGCGCGCCGCCATGGAGCGAGGTATGGCGGTCCCCCGCGACCTGTCGGTGGTGGGCTTCGACGACACCCTGATGGCACGCTGGGCACCGATCCCGTTGACGACCGTCTATCAGCCGCTGGTCGAGATGGGCAAGGTCGCAGTGGAGCGCGTGCTGACGCTGGCCGACGACCCGGACGCGTTCTCGCACCCGTTCCAGCTGGAGACGCATCTGATCGTGCGCCAGACGACCGGTCCGCTGATCACTCAGACGGAGAGCTGAACGGCAGCCCCCGGCGTGCGCCGCAACAGACGAAAGGCCAACGCAGCCAACACGATTGCACCCACCCCGGATCCGACCGGGACGAAATAGCCGGCGTGCGCTCCCCAGCGTTCGACGACCGCGCCGCTGAGCGCGGACCCTGCCGCGACACCGATGAGCAGACCGGTGAAGACCACGCCCATGGATTCGTTCACCTGGCCCGGTCGCACCAGCGTCTGCGCCAGCTTCATCGAGGTGATCAGGGTGGGAGCGGTGGCGCCCCCGGCGATCAGCAGCACCACCGTGAGCGCAATCAGGTTGTCCACCAACAGGATCGGCGCCTCCAGGACGCACATCGCAATCGTGCCGAACAACAATGCGCGCGACAGCGAACCCTTCATCGCCTTGGCGCCATACACGATCGCAGCGGTGCCGGACCCGAGTGCGAAGACGGCGAGGATCAGCCCGGCCAGGTTCTTGTGCCCGTGCTCGGCCGAGAAGGCCAGCGTGACAACGTCATTCGCGCCGAGTATGCCGCCGGTGAGGATCATGATGACGGCCACGACGACCACCGGAGCGTTACGCAGGACGCTCCGGGCTCCACCACCCTCGGCCGCCTGAACCGGTGGTTCGGTCGACCGTGCGCTGACGAAGAGCAGCGACCCGACGGCATACAGCACGGACGCGGCGATGAAGCCCGCCTCGGGGGTGACGGTCGTCGCCAGTAACACCGCGACCGCGGGTCCGACGACGAACGCGAACTCGTCGAGCACCTGCTCGAGCGACATGGCGGTGTGCAACCGATCCGGTTGCTCTGCCAGCAGATAGGCCCACCGGGCGCGGCTCATCGCGTCGGGAGCGGCCACGATCGCGGCCAGCGGGTATGCGACGAAGAGCGTCCACGCCGGTGCCCCCGTGAAGGATGCGATCACCAGGACGGCATCCCAGACGACTCCCCAGAGCGCGAGCGGCAGGGTCACCCGACGCTGCCCGAAGCGGTCCACCAGCCGGCCGACGGCAGCCGCCGTGGCCGCCAGCATGATCAGACCGGCTGCGGACACGCCTCCGGCCATCGAATAGGAGTCGCGCCGGCCGGCCACCATCGCCACGACGGCGACGCCGAACATCGCGCCGCCGAGCCGCGCGACCAGCGACCCGACGAGAAAGCGTCCCGCCTCCGGGGTGGCGAGCAGAGCACGGTAGGGAGCGAGTGCCGACGGACGCCGGCGACCCGCAGCCAGGTCCTCAGTCGTCGTTCCACTCCTTGTCGGCCTTGTCCCAGGCAGCGGTCTGCTCGGCTGCGTGCTGCAGGGCGTTGCGCGCTTCGTCCTCGGTGTCGAAGGGCCCCAGCAGGTTGGCCTTCGGGTCGGTCTCGCCGTCCTTCTCGACCTTGCTCCGGTCGACGTTGTACCAGTACGCCACGATGCTGCTCCTTGGTCGTTGTCGGCGCGGCCGACGGATTGGTGCTCCTTACACTGCACCCTATGTCCGTCAGCAGCACGCCGGTTCGAGCCGGTCGCATCAGTCCGCGCCGCGCGGTCCCGTCCACCATCGATCGCCCGGAGTATGTCGGCCGGCCGGCGCCGGCGAAGTTCACCGGGTCCGAGGTGCACGACCCGGATCTGATCGAGCGGATCCGGGTGTCGGCCCGCATCGCCGCGCAGGCGCTGCAGGCGGCCGGAGCAGCGGTCCGGCCCGGTGTGACGACCGACGAGATCGACCGGGTGGGACACGAATTCATGCTCGACCACGGTGCCTACCCGTCCACTCTCGGTTACCGGGGCTTCCCCAAGTCGCTGTGCACGAGCGTCAACGAGATCGTCTGCCACGGCATACCGGACGACCGGCCGCTGGAGGACGGCGACATCGTGAAGATCGACATCACGGCATACAAGGACGGTGCGCACGGCGACAACTGCGCAACGTTCCTCGTCGGTGACGTCGACGAGGAGTCCCGCCTGCTCGTGGAGCGCACCGAGGAGGCGATGCTGCGCGGCATCAAGGCCGCGATGCCCGGTCGCGCGGTCAACGTCATCGGGCGCGTCATCGAGAAGTACGCCAAGCGCTTCGGGTATGGCGTGGTGCGTGACTACACCGGCCACGGGGTCGGTCCGGTCTTCCACTCCGGACTCGTCATCCCGCACTACGACGCCGCACCGGCATACAGCGACCTGATCGAACCGGGTATGACGTTCACGGTCGAGCCGATGCTCAACCTCGGCACACCGGAGTGGACGATGTGGGACGACGAGTGGACCGTCGTCACCAAGGACCTGCGACGATCCGCGCAGTTCGAGCACACCATCCTCATCACGGACGCGGGACCCGAGATCCTCACCCTGCCCTAAAGTCTGGGAAGCACAACGCACTCGCGAAGGAGTCTGCAACGCCATGAGCAAGACCTACCCACTGGGCATCGACGTCGGGGGCACCGGCATCAAGGGCGCGCCGGTCGACCTCGACAAGGGGGCCTTCGCCAAGGATCGGGTGCGCATCGACACGCCCAAGGAGTCGACGCCCGACGCCGTCGCGGCCGTCATCGAGCAGATCGCCGACGAGTTCGCGGACGCCACCGACGGACAGCCGATCGGCATCACTCTCCCCTGCGTCGTGACCCACGGTGTCGTGAGAACCGCTGCGAACATTGACAGTTCGTGGATCGGGACCAACGTCGAGGAGTTGCTGAGCAAGCGCCTCGGCCGTCCGGTCACCGTCGTCAACGACGCGGACGCCGCCGGGGTCGGCGAGCTGCACTTCGGCGCCGCACGCAACACGAACGGCACCGTCCTGGTGTCGACCCTCGGCACCGGCATCGGCTCGGCACTGCTCATCGACGGTGAGCTGCTGCCCAACTCCGAACTCGGGCACCTGGAGATCGACGGTCACGACGCCGAGACGAAGGCCGCCGAGAGCGCGCACGTCCTGGAGGACCTGTCCTGGGAGCAGTGGGCGAAGCGGTTGCAGCGCTATTACAGCCACATCGAGGACCTGCTCTGGCCGGACCTCATCGTGGTCGGTGGGGGCATCTCCAAGAAGGCCGACAAGTTCCTGCCGCTGCTGCACCTGCGGGCGCCGATCGTCGCCGCACAGTTGCGCAATGCCGCCGGCATCGTGGGTGTGGCGTGGCTCGCCGACCGCGCCGCTTCGGCGCAGAAGTAATCAGCTGTTGCTCGACCGGCGCAGGCCCGCGACCGCGGCCTTCGGGTCGCGCAGCTTCGCCTTCGCGGCCGGCAGGCCGCGCTTGAGGGCGTGGCGCACCTTCGGCAGCGCGGTGGCGAACGCCGGGTAGAGCGGGGACAACGGCTTGTCCCAGGTGCCGATCAGCAGGTCCTCGTGCTTACTGAACTGCCGCTTGAAGTCGGAGATCCCGTCGTTGAGCAGACCGTTGAAGTCATAACGCGAAACACCTTGTGCCTTCACGTGTTTCATCGCATGGAACTTCAGGCCGTAGTTGAGCCGCAGCTTCATGCCACGCGGCGACACCCCGCCATACAGCTCGAATGCGGTGGTGTCGGAGACGACCAGCCAGACGAAGGCGGCGACCTCGTCGCCCTCCCACGCGGCGATGAGTTGCGAGCGCTCCCCCATCAGGTCGCGGATGGCGTGGTGGTAGCCGTCGTCGTGGACCGCGAAACCGGCGCGCTTGCCGGTCTCCTTGTTGATCGCGAGCACCTGCTCGAGGTCCGCCTCGCTGGTGACCTCGCCGAAGCGAATTCCTTCGGCGCGGAACGACTTCCGGACGTTCTGCCGGGTGCTGGAGTTGAACGCCTTGAGGATGTCGTCCTCGTCGGGCGTCACGTCGACGACGAGTGTGCGCGGGATCAGACCGGTGTTGGCGCTGCGCCGGAACCCCGTCCCGGCCACTGTGGCGAGCCAGCCGGTCGGCGCGGACTGCTCGATGCGCGCGATCTCCTCGTCGGACACCCCCTTGGGCAGCGGCGAGGCCGGATCGGCCCAGTCCGGCTCGATCGACAGTGCGATCGAGCCGCGTGCCTGCTTCACATGTGCCGCGAGCGCCGTGAGCACCTCGGCCCGATCGGCCTCCGCGGCGACCGGGCCGCGCGGGATGTAGGCCAGCGACTTGAACGGCGGCGGCAACCGGCGGTAGAGCACCTGGGCGGCGCCGACCTGCTCACCCTGGGGGTTCTGCACGAGTAGACGGTCGGCGCTCCAGGCATAGCGGGACTTCACCTCGCCCCAGCCCCACAACTGCAACGGGTGTCCCCCTGCAGTCAGAACTGCGCGGTCCCAGGTGTCACGGTCATGGCAGGTGGTCACTCGCAGGTTCACGAGCACCAAGTTACCGGCGGGCTGCTCAGCGACGGCGGGCGGCTTTGCGGATCTTGCCCGGAACGTGCCCGCTCACGTCGTACTCGCGCTTGGACAACCGCTGTGCGTGGCCCGCCTTGCGCAGCCGCTCGAGCGTCACCGGGCATTTCTTGCAGCGCGGTGAGTCCTTGCAGCACTTCTTCTTGGCGGTGACGACGGGCACAGCGCCGATCATAGGTGAGGCTTACCTATTTGAACGAATCCGTCCGCGGGCCGGCCCGTGCCCGGACGGCTCAGAGCGTCAGCGTTCCCGCGCCGTGCAGGTCGCGCACCGGCACTCCGCCGTCACGACCGAAGCCGGCGATGTGCCGCAGGTAGATGTCACGTCCCTGCTCGGCCAGCAGCGCATCGTGGATGGGCATTACGGCCGATGGTGCGAGCCGGCGTACGAACTCGACCGTCTCCTTCACCGCGCACCACGGTGCGTTGACCGGCACCCCGAGCAGATCGACATCGCCGGGAACCTCGGCGTCCAGCGCGTCACCGGGATGGAAGAACGACGCCTCACCCGGCGCAGTCAGGTAGAGCCCGACGTTGCTGATGCGCGGGATGTACTCGGTGATCACGGCGTGCTGGGCACCGACAGGGGTGATCGTCAGGTCGCCGAAGGTGAAGACCTCCCCCGGCTGGTTGCGCGTCACCGGAATCTCTTCGCCCGCAAGGATTTCCGCGGTGTCGGGGTCGGTGTGCAGGCTCGCGCCGGGGTTGCGTTGCAACAAGGCGGGCAGTCGCTCCATGTCGAGGTGATCGGCGTGCTGATGGGTCACGAGGACCGCGTCGAGATCGCTGACGTCGTCGAAGGCGGAGAAGGTGCCCGGGTCGATCAGGACGCGCTGCCCGGCGGCTTCGATGAGCACGCAGGAATGGCCGAGAAGAGTGAGCTCCATGTGGACACCGTAGGACGTGTCCGGCCCGAGCCGCTGTATGACGGAACAGCCGAACCCACGTAGCATGGCCGAACGTGAAGTTCCTAGGCGACCGCCCGGCATACGACCTGACCTACAACGACGTCTTCATGGCGCCCTCACGCTCGTCCGTGAGCAGCCGCCTCGACGTCGACCTGACCACACCGGACGGGGTCGGCACCACCATCCCGCTCGTCGTGGCCAACATGACGGCCATCTCGGGCCGGCGGATGGCCGAGACGGTCGCCCGGCGCGGCGCGATCGCCGTCCTGCCGCAGGACATCCCCGAGCACGCCATGCGCGAGACGGTCGGCTACGTCAAGGACCGGCACACCGTCTTCGAGACCCCGGTGACCGTGCAGGCCGACGAACCGGTCGGCAACGTCCTGGCCCTCATCGGCAAGCGTGCGCACCGCACCGCGGTCGTCGTCGACGACGCGCATGCGCCCATCGGGCTGGTCACCGAGCGGCACTCGCGCCAGGTCGACCGCTTCGCGACGGTCGGTGAGGTGATGACCCGCGAACTCTTCACGGTCAAGGACAGCGACGACCTCAGCTCGGTCTTCGACGCGCTCACCGACCACCACTTCGAGCTCGCCCCGGTGGTGCGTGACGGCGGCGAACTGGCCGGCGTGCTGACCCGTCAGGGCATCCTGCGATCGACGATCTACCAGCCGGCGGTGGACGAGTCCGGACGGCTGCGCATCGGCGTTGCGATCGGCATCAACGGCGATGTGCGTGCCAAGGCGGCGGCCGCGCTCTCGGCGGGCGCCGACGTGCTGGTCGTCGACACCGCGCACGGTCACCAGGACAAGATGATCGACGCGCTGGGCGTCGTCCGCGCGGTTCGGGACGAGCACGCGGCCCAGATCGGCACCCGCGTCCCGATCGCCGCCGGCAACGTGGTGACCGCCGACGGCGCGAAGGACCTCGCGACCGCGGGCGCCGACATCATCAAGGTCGGTGTCGGCCCGGGCGCGATGTGCACGACACGCATGATGACCGGTGTCGGGCGGCCGCAGTTCTCGGCCGTGCTCGAATGTGCCGCCGCTGCAACGGAACTCGGTGCGTCCGTGTGGGCGGATGGCGGTGTGAAGTACCCCCGCGACGTGGCACTCGCGCTGGCCGCCGGGGCCGGCTCGGTGATGATCGGGTCGTGGTTCGCCGGCACGTGGGAGAGCCCCGGCGACCTCAACACCGCCGCCGACGGCCGACTCTTCAAGGAGTCCTTCGGTATGGCGAGCGCGCGTGCGGTCAGCGGTCGCACGCAGGCCCGCAGCGCGTTCGACCGGGCGCGCTCGGCGCTCTTCGAGGAGGGCATCTCCTCGTCCCGGATGTTCCTGGATCCCGCCCACCCCGGCGTGGAGGACCTGATCGACTCGATCATCGCGGGTGTCCGCTCCAGCTTCACCTACGCCGGCGCGCGTTCCATCCAGGAGTTCCGTGAGCGTGCGCTGGTCGGTGTCCAGAGCGCCAGTGGGTATGACGAAGGGCGCCCGCGCGAGACATCGTGGTGATCACCGGCGCGCCAGGAGGAACTCGCGAGCACCGGCCAGATCGTCGGTGTTGAGGTAGTCGACGCCGGCGTCCAGCAGGGTCGCCCAGAGCCGGTCGCGGGCCGGTCCCCGCCGGTCCGGGGTGTCCCAGAGGCGGGTCCGCTGGCCGGCCGCATGCGCGACCCCGACCAGTCGCACCAACCGGTCGCGCTGGTCCCCCGGCATCGGCCCCTCACCACTCCAGGAGAACAATTCCGGCCAGCAGTCGCTGCGCAGCGGCATCACGTCGGACGGCACCTTCGTCGATGACAGGCGCAGGCGTCCGTCGACTCCGCTCCAGCGAAGGGGTGCGTCATACATCGTGCCGGAGAGGGTTCCGCTGAGCACGACCGTCACTGCGCCCGGGATGAAGTGGCCGTCACGCCAGGCACTCAGCACGCCCGGGTACTGCCCGAGGAGCTTCTCGAGTTGCTGCCGCGATCGTGTCGGGTTGCTCTTGACGTCGAGCAGCAACTGGATCGGCTCGTCGAAATCCTCGTAGACACAACCTGTTTCGCGAACCAGGGCCGCCAGCGGATCGAGATAGACCTTTCGTAGCGTCTGCAGCGGCCGCGGCACGCTGTGCCCGACGAGGACCTGCCCGCGAACCACCCATACGTCCACCTCGAGGCTGGTGAAACCCGCGGCCAACGCATCCCACAGCGGCCTGCGGTGCCGCGAGTCGGCGTGCGCGTGCGCGTTGGCCAATGACGTGGTGTCCGCGACCTGCCGCCACAGCGGGGCGCGGGCGCGGTGCGTCATACGACCATCATGGCGGAGCGATCGGGTCAGCAGGCTCCTGCGCCCTTGGCGCCATACGTGGCTTGGGCGACGGTGTATTTGTCGCCGTAGCTGGAGGACAACTGGTCGATCAGGCCGTTGCAGGAGAAGCCGCTGAGCTGCAGATACTGCTTCGCCGACCGGACCGCCTGGGCGTTCCAGTCGGTGTGCAGGCTGTCCACCGCGACGGTCGCGTCGTGGACGGAGTACTTGTCGCCATACGCAGAGGACAACTGGTCGATGAGGCCCTGCCGTGAGAATCCCGAGAAGCTCAGATAGCTCTGCGCCGACGAGACCGCGTTCTGCTGCTGAGACGTCAGGCCCGAGCCCGGCGCCGGAGCCTTGTCCACGGGCGCCTTGGCCACGGGCGCCTTCGACGTGGTGGCCCTCGGAGGTGCCGCCTGCACCGTGGGTCGGGGCGCCGCCGCGGTGACGACCCTCGTCACGGTCGCGGTGCTGGGCTTGGCGCGGGCGGTGACGGTCCGGGTGACCGCCCGGGTCGCCGTGACGGTTGCGGTCGTGGTCGCTGTGGTCGTGGCGGTGGTTGTCGACGTGACGGTCGCCTTCGCGGCCGATGGCTGCCCCGACGAGGAGCAGCCGGTCAGAACAACTGCTGCAACGGCAGCGACGACGGCTGCGCCGGACTTGATCATGATGTGCTCCCCTGGATTCCTCCGACAGACACTCGCCTGACGTCGCGAGTCCTCAAGTCATACGCTGCGGGCGCCGAAAGCGCCTCGGGATCCAGCGAATTCGACGCTTTTCTGCAGTAAGCGCGAGGTCGTGCAAGATGAGCCGGCGACGTCAGGGGCGCCGACGACCGCGCGCCGCGTGGCGCCCCTCACCAGGGAGGTCGGGATCGATGTGGCGCAGCACCTGCCCCGGACTGCGCGGACAGTCGCATTCACGACAGCCGAGCGTGGTGTTGACGTGCATGCCCGCGATGTGACCGCACCGGTCGCACACGTCTGGCGCTTGCGCGCGGCTTCGGAACAACCCCATGCGTAGACCCTACGGCCTCGTCCTGACAGGTGTCTTGGAGATCGCCGCATGCCGGCCATGACGGCGGAGTGTCGGTCGCGCAGCGCTTCCTCCGGCGACTTACCGGAACGCCGCCCTGGTTTCGTCACAACGGTTCCCAGCAGAGGCCGCCATTGTCTCGGCAATTCATCCGCCGGCCCGATCACCACCACTCACGTGTTGTCGCAGGTGACGATCGACGGGAATCCCGATGCGGTGTTCGTTGCCACCACATCCCCTGTCGAGTCGACGATCTCGCACGAAACGTCGCCCCCGGACTCGTCGGTGATCTGCGCCGATATGTAGAGGAAGTCAAGTGCGCCGACTTCCTGCTCGAAGGGCAACGCGGCACCCGTCTCCTGGGTGCTGCCGCCGTCGGTATTCATCGTGACGTCGACCGAATCGGCTGACCCGGTGAGCTTGTACGTGTATCCGCTGACAACGTCGGACTGCTCAATCGGCTGAAAGGACGAGTCGTCTCCCCCGAACCCATCATCGCTCGATGAGCACCCACTCAGCACCGCTGCAGCAACTATCAGGCTTGCCGCACCCCAGCACTTCTTCCTCATGCTCGGTGTTCCTCCCGTGCCGGATCTGACGGACCAGCGTCCCAAGTCCTACAGCCCCCACCACTAGCGCGACGCCTAATTGCACAAACCGGTCGACACCGCAGCCCGGGACCCGCCGGGCAGCATGAGAACACCCCTTCCCCAACGCCCGGGAGGACAAGATGGGCACGTCCTTCGACGGCCACCGTTTCACCGCAATGGCGAGCTAACCCTGGCAATGTTTAGTTTCGTTGTGTTGCAACGGCTTTCGGCGCTTCGGTCTCCGGTCGTAACGTCGGCAAGCGTTAGCTGGATTCTGTGACTTCTCAGACCTGATGCGGACTCGTCCTACGCCTCCAGCTGGGCCGCCGGCGCAGGCTCCTGGCAAGCGGTCACGCGGGCGTGTTGTCGGCTGTGTCTGTGCTCGAAGCCTCCGCCGCCTGCTCGCGCCGTGCTTGGCCCTCGGCCAGGTAGGTGATGAGCCCGACCAGGAACAGCGCGCCGCCGGGCAGGCTGAGCCCCAGAGCCACCGGCTTGCGGTTAGTGGTGGCGTCGGTGCAGTCGTCGGACATCATGAACGTCTCGGACGGCTGGAACGCTGAGCCGCAACTTTCGCCGCCCTTGGAAATGCCGCCGAACCCGAGGAACAGTCCAACCCCCAACACCACCGCACCGGCCGCTATGAGAACACCCGCTATCGCCTGTCGCACCTCTGAATTCATCGCGCCCGCTTCCCTCTGGCGCACCCCCTGCGAGCGCGTTTCGGCACACCGTAATGAACGCGGTTCGGCAGCTGCGGTGATCTTGCAGACACCGCCTCGGCGCAACGAATAGTGGCGGAGCACAGTGGCCGATGCCCGGCGGGAATCGTCCTCTGCCGCGGAGACGATGAATTCGTAGCGACCGGGATCGCGCAAGAACGCATACCGACTGTCCGGGCCGCGGCTGCTGCTGTACGCGTCCACGTGCCGAACCCGCGCCAGGTGCCCACGTACGCCGCGTCAGCTCAACGCCGGAGAGTGACCGCGAACTGTTGGCCGAGGATTTCGCGGTGGAACCGCCACACCCGATTGCGCCACCTGCTAGCTCGCTGATGCCTTCCGCTCGGCGGTTTTCTCCACCGTCACCTGCCGCTCGGACGCGGGCCGAATCGTTGCGCCGCGGCCTGTTTCGACACACCCAACGCGGCACCGATCACCGTCCAGGAGTCACCCGCTGCCCGGGCGGCAGCAACAGCCGCATGCAATTCGTCCTGCGCGGCGTCGAGTTGCTCGCTCGCGGCGATGATCCGCCGGAAGTGCGTCGCATCACGCGCGGGCGTAGTGGCTGGGTCGAGGGCGTCGAGCCCGGTGTTGTCCTTGTGTTTCGTCACCATGTCGTCGTCACCTCACAGGTAGTCATAGAACTTCGGCCGCAGCCCGTCCGCGTGGATGATCCGCGTCGGCGTTCCCGCTGACACGGCCACCAATTCGAGCAGCCGGCCGGTGTCGTCGGGGCCGATGACGAGGAGCCGAACCTCGCCGTCGTATTCATATTCGATGATCCGCAGCGCATTGGTCCATGCGTGCCGAATGTCGCGGTCGTCGACCCCGTGTTTGCGGGCCGAGTCCCGAATCTCCCCGCGTCAAGGCTACGTTGACGGCCGCGAACCGTCAATGAGTCGTTGACGAAGGGCAATACGGACCGCCGGGCGGCGGCAGCCTCGTTGCAGTTGCGATGCTGAAGGGATGAGCCGGCCTGTAAGCCGGATTTTGTATGGCGCCACCGCAAGCGGTGACACGTGGCGATCATCCATCTAGGACGACCGTTGCCGGCCGCCTCCAGCGATCTACCCGCGTGCTCGGGCGGGCCGCCCTCGGACACACGCTGTCTGATCTTGCTCCAGGTGGGGTTTACCTAGCCACGCCAGTCACCTGGCGTGCTGGTGGTCTCTTACACCACCGTTTCACCCTTACCACCGGCGAACCGGTGGCGGTTTGTTTTCTGTGGCACTGTCCCGCGGGTCACCCCGGGTGGCCGTTAGCCACCACCTTGCCCTTCGGAGTCCGGACTTTCCTCGCCCCGATCGCTCGGGCCGCGACCGCCCGGCCGACTCATCCGTGGGAGATCGTACCTGCGACAGCGTTCGCCCATGCCAGACGGGAGCCATAGCTCACTTCTGGCATGGTCGAAGTCATCCAGCCAGCTCAGTTGCGAAAGGATCCGCAATGCCATCTCCAGATGTTCCCGCACCCGGGGCCGGTCCCGTCGTCCTCGACGGCGGCCTGTCGACAGCGCTGGAGTTGCGTGGCGCCGATCTGACCGGCGGCCTCTGGACGGCTCGACTGCTTGCCGAGCACCCGGAGTTCATCCGGCAGGCGCACCGCGACTTCTTCCGCGCCGGAGCGCAGGTTGCGACGAGCGCGACCTACCAGGCGAGTGTCCCCGGATTCGTCGACGCGGGCATCGAGCGCGACCGGGCCGAGCGACTGATCGCGAGCGGAGTGACGCTGGCCGCCGAGGTGCGCGACGAGTTCGCCGGGGACCGACCCGGCCTGCTGGTTGCCGCCTCGATCGGCCCTTATGGTGCCGTGCTGGCCGACGGCTCGGAGTACCGCGGCCGGTATGGCGTCTCCGCAGCCCGGCTGCGCGATTTTCACGGTCCACGACTGGAGTTGCTGGCCGCAGCGGGTCCGGACCTGCTCGCAGTCGAGACCATCCCGGATCTGGACGAGGCCGTCGTGCTGGTCGAACTGCTCGACGAACTCGCCATACCGGCGTGGTTCAGCTACTCGGTCCGGGGCGACGCCACCTGCGCCGGCCAGCCGCTCACCGAGGCGTATGACGCGCTCGCCGGCTGCCGGCAACTGGTCGCGGCCGGCGCGAACTGCTGTGCCCCGAAGGATGTGCTGCCGGCGGTGCGCGCCGCGGTCGCCGCGACCGGCCTGCCGGCGGTCGCGTATCCGAACCGGGGTGGCGACTGGGACAGCGACACCCACACCTGGTCCGCCGGCGACCGCTTCGATCCGGAGCCGGCCGACTCGTGGGTCGATGCCGGTGCGACATACATCGGTGGTTGCTGTGGCGTCGGGCCGGCGCAGCTCGCCGTGCTCGCCGAGCGTGTCTCGCGCTCCTGACGTCGCCAGCAGGCGACGTGGTCGACGCCGTCGCCCGCGGTCAGCGCCGCCGGTTCCACGGCCACGTCATCAGAGCCCAGGCCGCCGCCACCAACACGACCTCGAACACGACGTACCACGGCCAGGGCCCGAGCAGGTCGAGCGCGGAGCGTACGTCCGGCTTGCCGTTGAGATAGCCGTAGTTGCTGCCCAGGACACCGTTGAGGGTCATGACCCCGATGACCCAGGCCCCGGTCACCGCCACCGAGAAGCGATAGCCCCGCCAGTCCGGCCCGATCCGCAGGCCGATCAGGAGGACCGCCGCCCAGACGGGTGCGACATGGCGGACCCAGAAGCCGAAGAACTGCACCTGCGGGAAGGCGTGATCCAGCTCGGGGGTGACGACTCCCTGGATCGACAGGGTGAGTCCCCAGTAGTAGAGCAGCGCCGACATCAGGCGGCCGCGGGTCAGCAGAGCGACCCCGGCGACCAGCCAGCCGATGTCGCAGACCTGCAACGGGAGACCGGTGCGGGGATGCTGAACTCCGACCACGATGTCGAACACCTCGAATGGCGCACAGCACACCAGGATCGTGACCCCGGCCCAGCGGAGTAGGGCCGATCGGGCGCCGGGCCGGGAGCGCAGCCGCCCACCGAGCAGCAGCAGCGCCGCGCACCCGACCAGGACCACGACCAGTACGAGCCGGTGCTGCGGGCCCAGCACGGCGAACTGCTGCGCTGCCGTCGGCATCTCGCACCGTCCTCGTCGTGCGGCCTCTCAGCCGAGCTCGAACCGCACCCTGCGCTCCTCGATGTTCGCCTCGGTGAGCTTGGCCTGCACCTCGGCTCCGGCCTCGGCCCTCCCGTCGGCCTTCGCGGTCACCGCGAGATCGACGAGCTGCACGGTGACGCCCTTCTCGTCGGTGTCCACGACGTATGCCGCGAACGTCTCGCCCACCCGGTGCGCCAGGATCGCCGCCTCCACCGCATCGGTGCAGCCGTGCTCGGCCTGACTGGCCTTCTGGTCGGTGGTCCGCATGATGTCCGGCAGCGTCGGCAACGCCTCCCGGACCCAGTCGGGGACCTGCCCGCCCTGGCTGACCGCTTCACAGATCACCAGCCCTAAGCGGTCGACGAGGCGCCGCAGCGGCGCCGTCACATGGGCGTATGGCGCCGCGACCGCCGCCTGGATCCTGTCCTGCGGCTCCTGGCCGTCGAAGGGTGTGTAACCGGCGCCACGGAAGAGGCTGGTCGCGTCATGGATCAGCGCCAGGTGCGCGGGGTCCGACCGGTCGAGGCCGCGGATGAAGTCGCCGTACTGCTTGTCGACCGGCCACTGCACACCGAGTGCCCTGGCCTCCCGCCGAAGGCGGTCGATCGCCTTCTGCTCCGGCTCGGGCATGGTGCGCAGGATGCCGACCTTCGCCTGCAGCATCAGCTCAGCGGCGACCATGCCGGTCAGCAGTGAGATCTGCGCGTTCCATTCCTCCGAGGGCAGTTGCGGCCGGAACGTCAGCTGATATCTGCCGTCGTCGGTCTTGCTCACCTCCTGCTCGGGCATCGGCAGGTTGGCGCCACCGCGCTTGGCCTCCAACGCGATCCGCAACTCGCCGATGGTCTTCAGCAGCGCCACACCCTCGGGCGCCGAACCGTCGTCGATCTGCTGCTGCACCGTGTCGTAGTCGAGCCTGGCCGTGCTCTTGACCCGCGCCCGGTAGACCTCGCTCGCCGTCGCCTCGCCGAGTGACGAGAGCCGGATGTCCCAGACGTAGGCCGACCGCTCCTTGTCCGCGAGCAGGCTCACCGCGTCCTCGCTGAGCACCTTGGGGTGCAACGGCACCCGTGCGTCGGGCAGGTAGATCGTCTGCCCGCGCAGCCGGGTCTCCGTGTCGAGCGCGCCACCGGGTCGCACGTATGCCGGAACGTCGGCGATGGCGTAGCGCACTCGGTAGCCGTCGCCGTCCCGCTCCAGGCACATCGCCTGGTCCAGGTCCATCGAGCCGGCCGGGTCGATGGTGAAGAACGGCACCGCGGTCTCGTCCCTGTCGGGCAGCGTGACCGACGTGGCCGCCTGCTCCGCCTCGGCCTGCGCCTCCTGCGGATAGTCCAGTGTCAGGTCCAGTTGCTCGCGCAGCGTCGCGAACGCCCGCTCCAGCGGACCGGCGTCCGCTCCTGCCCTCGGGTCGGCTTTCGGGGCGATCAGGTGCCGTGGCTTCATGCAGCCACCATAGGGAATGCCGGTGACGGGCATGGTCCGATCGACGCGGCCGGTCCGGCAGGTCGTAGCCTTTCCGCGTGCTGATCCTGCTGCCGCCGTCCGAGACCAAGACCCCGCGCAAGCGCGGCAAGGCGCTCGATCTCACCAGGCTCGACCTGCCCGAGCTGTCCGCCGCCCGCGACAAGCTGCTCGACGTGCTCGCCGATGTCAGCTCTCGCCCGGATGCGCTGGACGTGCTGGGCGTCGGGCCCGGCCTGGCCGACGACGTCGCCCGCAACCTGACCTTGCGCACTGCACCCGCGCAACAGGTCTCCGCGCTCTACACCGGCGTCCTGTATGACGCACTCGACCTGCCGAGCCTGGAGTCCGCCGCGCTGCGCCGGGCGCGCCGCTGGATCGTCATACAGTCCGCACTGTTCGGAGCACTGCGGCTGGCCGACAAGGTTCCGGCGTACCGGCTCTCGATGGGCACCAACCTGCCCGGCATCGGACCGCTCGCGGCCTACTGGCGCAGCGAGCTCGCAACACCGATGACCGAACTCGCGGGTAACGGCGTCGTCGTCGACTGCCGCTCGAGCAACTACGCCGCCGCCTGGACCCCGACCGGCAACGCGGCCAAGCGCTGGGTGCGCATCCACGTGCCCGGTGCGACCCACAATGCGAAGCACACGCGCGGACTCGTGACGCGCTGGCTGGCCGAGGCCGGAGCGACTCCGCGCACCCCGGCCGCACTGCGCGAGGTCGTCGCCGGCGCGTTCACCGCCGAGTTGCACGAGCCGCGCCGTGCCGGCACACCGTGGGAGCTGTCCGTGACGGCCCCATGATCGACCTGGTCGATCGCGTCGGGCCGGTCCTGGCGTTTCTGGTGTGCATCACGATCGTGGCCGAAATCGCTGACCACGCAGGCGTTTTCGACGTTGCCGGGCACTGGGCCGCGCGTATGGCGAAGGGGCGGACCCTCGTCCTGTGGCTCGTCGTCGTCATCCTCTCGTGCGCTGCGACGACGGTCCTGAGCCTGGACACCACGGCGGTCCTGCTCACGCCCGTCGTCATCACCACCGCCCGGCAAGCCGGACTCCCCCCGCTGCCGTTCGCGTTCACGACCGTGTGGCTGGCCAACACCGCGTCGCTGCTGCTGCCGGTGTCGAACCTGAGCAATCTGTTGGCATTGCACGAGTTTCATCGCTGGGGCGGTCTGTCGGCGTACCTGCGGGTGGCGTGGGCACCGGCCCTCGTCGCGATGGTCGCAACCGTGCTCGTCATCGCCGTGCTGCACCATCAGCAGTTCCGGGGGCGCTACGTCATACCGCCGATGCCACATCCGGACGACGTCGTGCTGCTACGTGTGGCTGCGGCGGTCTGCCTGCTGCTCGGGCCGCTCTTCGTCACCGGCATCACCCCCGCCATACCCGCTGCTGTTGGCGCGCTGATCCTGTTGGTGACACTTGCTGTTCGGGAGCGCGACGCGTTGCGCACCGTCGCGGTGCCCTGGCAGATGGTGCTCGGCATCACCGCACTCTTCGCCATAGTGGACTTCCTGCAGTCCCACGGCCTCGAGGAACGGATCGCCACCGTGATGGGCGCCGGCGAGTCGACCACCGACCTGCTACGCGTCTCGGGCCTCGGCGCGCTCGGCGGCAATCTGATCAACAACCTGCCCGCCTACCTCGCGGCCGAGTCCGCTGCGGACGGCTCGGCCCACCGCTTGATGGCACTGCTGATCGGCGTCAACGCCGGTCCGATCATCACCGTCTGGGGCTCGCTCGCGACCATCCTGTGGCTGGGACGGTGCAGGCGTGCCGGGCTGGCAATCCCGTTGCGGCGCTTCACCATCGAGAGTTTCGCGGTGGCACTGGTGACCGTGACCGCCGCGACGCTCGCGCTCGGTCAGCTCTGAGCGCCCCAGCTTTGCCAGAAGTGGTGGACCGGGCCGTGACCACTGCCGATCGACAGGTCGTCGGCGGCCCCGAGCGCACCGGTCAGGTAACTCTTCGCATCCCGGACGCTGTCCGCCCACGACTCGCGTTGGGGACGCAGCGCGGCGATCGCCGAGGAGAGTGTGCAGCCGGTGCCGTGCGTGTTGCGCGTGTCGACGCGCGGCGCATCGAGCTCGGTGAGCCGATCGTCCACGAACAGCAGGTCCGTGCTCTCCGGCCCGTCCAGGTGCCCACCCTTGAGCAGGACCCCGGGGCACAACTCCGCCAGAGCACGGACCTGGCGCGCCATGTCGCACATGCTGGTCGCCTCCGGCACACCGAGCAGGTCGGCTGCTTCGGGGATGTTCGGCGTGATCAGGTCGACCAGCGGGATCAGATCGTCCCGCAGCGCTTCGACCGCTTCGGCGGGAAGCAGCCGGTGCCCGCTGGTCGCGACCATGACCGGGTCCAGCACGATCGGGCCGAGCTCCCGGTCACGAAGGACCTGCGCCACCGCCCGGGTCACTTCTGCCGTGCCGAGCATGCCGATCTTGACCGCGTCCACGTGCACGTCGTCCAGCAGGTTGGTGAGCTGACCGGCGACCGTCGCACCGTCCAGCTGATGTATGGCGGCGACGCCCTGCGTGTTCTGGGTGACGACCGCCGTCACGACGACGGTGCCGAACGCGCCGAGTGCGGAGAACGTCTTCAGGTCGGCGCTGATCCCTGCACCGCCGCTGGGGTCCGTGCCGGCGATCGTCAGCACCGTCGGGGCCTGCATCTGGGCCTGCATCGGCGTCTGCATCGTCATCGGATTGCCTCCGCTGCCAATAGGTTTCGCGCCGCGGCTGCCGGATCGGCGGCGGCGCAGATGGCCGAGACGACGGCGACTCCGGCGGCGCCCGCCTCACGCAGCGGTGCCACGTGGATGTCCTTGATGCCGCCGATGGTGACCGTCGGGAGGTCGCAATTGGCCAGCACCTCGCGCACACCGTCGATCCCGAGTGGAGCGGCGGCGTTCGGCTTGGTGGGGGTCGCGAACACGGGCCCGATGCCGAGGTAGTCGACCGTTCCCTCCGGCCACTCCCCCACGGCCTCGATCTCGTCGATGCACGAGACGGAATGGCCGATGATCAGGCCCTGCCCGCCGATCCGGCGGGCGTCGACGGGGTGCAGGTCGGACTGTCCGAGGTGCACCCCATCGGCACCGGCCGCGAGCGCGACATCGAGGCGGTCATCCACGATCAGCGGAACCCCGGCGCCGGCGGTGAGGGTCTGCAGTTCCTTTGCCGTGTCGAGCAATTCGCGCGTGGTTGCGCCGTGGTCGCGCAGCTGCACGGTCGTGACACCGCCGGCGAGCGCCTGGCGCACCGTCTCCACGACGCCGCGGTCACCACAGGACTGCGGGTCGGTCACCAGATAGAGCCGCAGCGAACCTGCATCGAACGCGTTCATGAGTGCAGTCTCCCCAGCTGCTCGGTGTCCAGAGCGTGCAGCGCGTCGAGCAGTTCCACCGCGAACGACCCCGGCCCGGTGGATCGCTCGACGGCGAGTTCGGCGGCGATGGTCCAGACCGCGGTTGCGGCGAACGCGGCGTCGGCGGCGGGAGCGCACGCGGCGAAGGCCGCGGTGATCGCTCCGAGCGCACATCCGACCCCTGTCACCTTGGTCATCATCGGTGTGCCGTTCGCGATGGTGCGCACGTCGTCGCCGGTCACGATGTGGTCGACCGGGCCACTGACCGCGACCGTCCCGCCGGTCCGTGCGCACAGTGCACGCGCCGACTCAAGCGCCGCTTCGGAACCCGCGGTGCTGTCGACCCCGCGGCCACCGCCGTCGACGCCGGAGAGGCTCATCACCTCCGAGGCATTACCCCGTATGACGGTCGGGCACAGCGGCACCAGTCGGGCGCCGACCCGATCCCGCAGGGGCAGCCCACCGACCGCGACGGGGTCGAGCACCCACGGGGTCGAGGCTCGTCCCGCCGCTTCGGCGGTCGCCACCATCGTCTCGCCGGACGTCGGTGAGATGGTCCCGAGGTTGATCAGCACGGCGTCCGCGATACCCGCGAAAACCGTTGCCTCTTCGAGGTTGTCGACCATCGCCGGAGCGGCGCCCAGCGCGAGCAACGTGTTCGCGGTGAACCCGGTGACCACCGAGTTGGTGAGGCACTGCACGAGCGGTGCCCGCCCGCGCAGCTCACCGAGCAGGTCGCCGACCTGGGTCGCCGTCAGGGGCGCACTCACCAGGGCCACCGTTCTCCGCGCACGGCGGCATCCCAGAACATCCACTCGTAACGCGTCGCGGTCTCCACGTGCTGCGCCATGTCGCTCAGGGCGGCATCGGGCAGCGTGCTCGCGACGCCATCCACCACCTCGAGCATCTGCGCGACGCTCTCGGCGAAGCCGGTAGCGGCATACGCATCGATCCACGTGGTGTAGACCGGATCAGCCGAACCGCCGCGCTCCAGCGCGCGGCCGACCTGCTCGTAGATCCAGTAGCACGGCAGCACCGCCGCCAGCCCCTCGTGGAACGGCCGCTGCGCGCACACCGACAGCAGGTAGCTGGTGTATGCCGTGGTGGCAGGCGACTTCGGAGTCCGGTGCAGCAGGTCGGGATCCAGCCCGGCATCGCGCAGCAGCGCCGGATGCAGCTCGAGCTCGGTGGCGACGGCGGCGCTGGCATGTGCCGCAAGCGTCGGCGCGACCGCTGTCGGCGCCTTCGCGGCGAGCAACGACAGCGCGCGTGCGTATTCCGCGAGGTAGAGGGTGTCCTGGATGATGAAGTAGCCGAACGCCTCTCGCGGAAGCGTCCCATCGGACAGGCCCTGCAGGAAGTCGTGCGCGAGCACCCGCTTCAGGCCGTCCTCCATCGGCGCTCCGAGCACCGGCCACCAGGTGTATGACGTCGTCGACATGCCTTCGATTCCCTTCCTCCGCCGGCATTGTCCGGCTCAGGTTGTGGCGGTCGGCGACGGGTGGTCGCCCTCTCAGCCCGGTCCGTCCGAGCTCCCGCGGGTTGTCGCCACCACCGTAACGGGCGGCGTCCGGGTGCAGCGTGTCAGGTCAGCCCAGCGCACGCGTAAGGTCTCGCACGAGGTCGTCGGCATCCTCGAGTCCGACCGAGAGTCGCAGCACTCCGTCGGTGATGCCGACGGCCGCCCGAGCCTCCGCCCCCATCCGACGATGCGTCGTCGTCGCCGGGTGGGTGATGAGCGACTTGGAGTCGCCGAGGTTGTTCGAAATGTCAACGATCTCAAGGCTGTTCATCGCCTTGAAGGCCTCGTCCTTGCCGCCGTCGAGCTCGAACGTGACCACCGTGCCGCCGCCGCTCATCTGCCGCGTCGCCAGCTCGAACTGCTCGTGCGACTCCAGGAACGGGTACCAGACACGGCGCACCGAGGGGTGGTCCTGCAACGTCCGCGCCAGCCGCAGTGCGGACGCCGCCTGCGCCTCGACGCGCAGTCGCATCGTCTCCAGGCCCTTGACCAGGATCCAGGCGTTGAAGGCCGACATCGACGGGCCGGTATGCCGCAGCAGGTTCTCGACCGGACCGTGGATGTAGTCCTCCGGGCCGAGGATCGCCCCACCGAGGACGCGCCCCTGGCCGTCGATGTGCTTGGTCGCCGAGTAGACGACGATGTCGGCGCCGTGCTGCAGCGGTTGGGAGAAGACCGGCGTGCCGAAGACGTTGTCCACCACGACCTTCGCGCCCGCGGCGTGGGCCTGCTCGGTGACGAACTCCATGTCGACGAGTTCCTGCATCGGGTTGCTGGGCGTCTCGAAGAAGACCGCCGCGGTGGGTTCGGCGAGCGCGGCCTTCCACTGCTCGTTGTCCGGGCCGTCGACGAACACCGTCTCCACACCCCAGCGCGGCAGGATCTCGTCGAGGATCACGAAGCAGGATCCGAAGAGGCCACGTGCCGCCACCACGCGGTCGCCGGCGCCGAGCAGCGCCGCGAGCGCGGTGAAGACCGCACCCATGCCGGACCCGGTGGCGTAGCAGGCCTGCGCGCCCTCCAGTTGCCGCAGTCGCTCCTCGAAGACGGCGACCGTCGGGTTGCCGTAGCGGCTGTAGACGAACCGGTCGACGTCGCCGGTGAACGCGGCCTCGGCATCCTCCGCCGTCTCGTAGACGAAGCCGGACGTCAGATAGAGCGCCTCGGAGGTCTCCTCGAAGCCGCTACGGGCCAGACCGCCCCGAACTGCAACCGTATCCGGGGACCATTTCCTCGATCGTGACCTCATGAAACGCATATTTCCACACCTTCCCGAGCCTGCTCCCGTCGTGTCCACCTGGCAAAAAGGACGCGCGAGACGGTCACCCGTTCGAGTTGCGTGGAGTCGAGCAAAAGGACGCGAGACGACGACCAAGGCGGGCAAGTGACCGAGCGAGCTCGCGAGCCGGTCACCCGTGCGAGTTGGGAAGAGCCGGTCACCCGTGCGAGTTGGGAAGAGCCGAGCAAAAAGACGCGCGAGACGACGACCAAGGCGGGCAAGTGACCGAGCGAGCTCGCGAGCCGGTCACTTGCCCGCCTTGCGAGGAGTCGAGCAAAAAGACTCAGCGCAGGTGATGCGTGTCGTTGGTGTAGGCGACGTTCGCGGTGCCATCGGCATACACGTCGATCTCGGTGAGCGACGCCGGGTCGGCGGACAACAGCCACGCGTGCCCGAGGCTCATGCCGAGCAGGGAGCGCAACACGACCAGGATCGGCATCCGGTGCGTCGCGACGATGACCGTGCCGCCACGCTCGATGGCGCGTTCCCGTGCGGCGTTGATCCGGGTCGTCAGCTCCAGGTGGCTCTCGCCCCCGTCGACGCAGAAGTCCTCCTCCGCGCGCATCCGGGCCGGGTCGCCCGGGTAGCGTTCGCCGATCTCGGCGTAGCTCAGGCCGTCCCAGACGCCGAACGCCTGCTCGTCCCAGTCCTCGTCGACGATCGGGCGGACACCGAGCACGCGAGCCGCGGCAGCACCGGTCTGGCGCGCGCGGGCCAGCGACGAGGTGACCACGGTGACCGGCCCGGTCACCAACTCGCCGAGTGCCTCAGCCGCCCTGTCGGCCTGGGCCAGGCCCTTCGCGTTCAGCTGCGGATCGGATCCGCCGCGGCCGTCCAGGCGCCCGCCGACGGTGAAATCGGTGACGCCGTGTCGCAACAGGATCAGCCGGGTCTGAACGGTCCGGGTGGGCAGCGACGGGCGCGACTCCCGAGTGGACGCGGGCGCCGCGGCCTCGTCGGTCGTCTCGCGCCACAGGTCGCGCTCGACGTTCTTGCCGTCCATGCCGTCGTTGGACAGTTTGTCGGCCGCCTTGTTCTGGGCGCGCGGGATCCAGGTCCATTCGATCGACCCGCCCTCGGCACGCAGCCGGCGCACGATGTCCTGCGCCTCGCCGGCCAGCCGTCGCATGTCCTCGTGCTTGATCTTCCAGCGGCCGGCCATCTGCTCGATGACGAGCCGGGAGTCCATGCGGACCACGATCTCGGCGCCGGGATCGATCTCCTCCGCGGCGCGCAGCCCGGCGATCAGCCCCTGGTATTCGGCGACGTTGTTGCTCGCCTTGCCCAGCGGGGCGGCCCGCTCAGCCAGGAGCGACCGGTCCTGCGCGTCGCGCACGAGTGCGCCATACCCGGCGACACCGGGGTTGCCGCGAGAGCCGCCGTCGGCTTCGACGATCAGTGATCGACCCATACTTCTACAGACCCGACTCGGCGGTGCGGACCAGGATCCGGCGGCACTCCTCACAGCGCACGACCTCGTCCTCAGCGGCAGCGCGGATGCGAGCCAGATCTGCCTGACCGAGCTCCAAACCGCAACCACTGCAACGCTTCTGCTGCAAGGCAGCAGCCGCGACGCCACCCATCTGGTCACGCAACTTCTCGTAGAGGGCAAGCAAGTCCTGCCCCACACCGGGCGCGACATTGGCGCGCTCACGCTCGACGCTCTCGCGCTCGGTGACGATCTCCGCGAGCGCCTTCTGCTGCTCGGCCTGCAAGGTCTCGACGCGTCCGGCGGCCTCCTGCTGGGCGGTCTCCTTGGCGGTCAGGTCGGCCTGCAGGCTCTCGGCGCGCTCCATCACCTCGAGCTCGACATCCTCCAGCTCGGACTGCCGCCGCGCGAGGGTGTCCAGCTCGTGCTGGAGGTTCTGCAGCTCCTTGGCGGTGCCGGTGCCGCTCTCCAGCCGCTTGCGGTCGCGGTCGGCGCGGTCACGCACCAGCTGCACGTCGGCATCCGCCTTGCTGACGGCGCGGGCGTTGTCCTGCAACGCGGTCCGGGCGATCACGACATCCTCGGAGAGGCGTTGTGCGACGGCCTGCGCCTCGGTGAGTTGCGCCTGGATCGGCAGCGTGCGCTCCCGGTGACCGAGCTGGTCCAGGCGGGTGTCGAGCTTCTGCAGGTCGAGCAGTCGCCACTGGCGGGTGAGATCAGCCTTCACGGGCGTCATTGCTCCTTCGGTTCGGTCGGCTCGCCGTGCCCTGTCGGCACCACGAAATCCCAGGGATCAGTGCGCAATTGCGACACCGAGGTCTGCACGTCATACCCCTGGGCGCGTAGCGCCGTGCGCAGACGCTCGGCGCTGTCGGCGAGCCAGAGCGACTCGGTCGCCCAGTGCCCGGCGTCGATCAGGTATGGCGCTCCGCCGCGCGCCTCCTCGCGTGCCTCGAGAGCGGGGTGGTGACGCAGGTCGGCGGTGACGTAGACGTCGGCCCCGCTGCGCCGGACCGCGTCGAAGCGGTCGTCCCCTGCGCCGCCCATCACGGCGACCCGACGCACGGCGGCGTCCGGGTCGCCGCTGACACGCAATCCGGCGGGGGCTGCGGGCAACGCATCGGCCAGCGCTCGCGCGAACGCGCCGAGGGTGGTCGGTTGCGCGAGGTCGCCGACCCGGCCGACCGGCTGGCCGCCCTCCTCGTCGAGCGCGTCGGCGTCGGCCGGCAGACCGCAGGCGCCCGCCAGCGCATCGTTGACGCCCGGTGTGGCGACGTCGGCGTTGGTGTGTGCGCAGTAGAGCGCGAGGTCGGCGACGACGAGAGTGGTGATCGCCGCGCCCTTCGCGGTCGTGGTGGCCACCGAGTGCACCCCGCGCAGCAGCAGCGGGTGATGCGTCACGAGCAGGTCGGCACCGCTGTCACGTGCTTCCTCGATGACGGCGAGCGTCGGGTCGACCGCGAACCGGACACGTTGGATCTCCTGCGCCGCGTCACCGGTGACCAGACCGACGCGATCCCAGTCCGCCGCGGTCTGCGGCGGGTAGAACCCGTCGAGCACCCGGATGGTCTCCGCGAGGGTGGGACTGGTCACGTAGTGCCTCTCTCTTCGGTGCCGGTGTATGGCCGATGTGCAGTTGAACGCGGCGAGGAACGAGCCGTCCCTCATCGCCACCAGTGGACACGCGGCCGAAGGCCGCCAAAAACACAGTTCGGGTTCATTGGTGATGGGTGGGCGGTGATGAGGCACGAATCATCGCAACCCATCACCAGTGGACCCGGCCGGCCTCGAACCGACGACAACCGCGGTGTAAACGCGGTGCTCTACCAACTGAGCTACAGGTCCCGAACGCAACACGTTGACGCATGATGTGTGCAGTGCCTCGTCATTCTGCCAGTCGCACCCGAAGCCACAAACTTCGCGGGCACGCACCGCAGGCGATCCGGGCCGGCAGCCGGTCAGAGCGTCGCCAGCACCTCGCGGTATCCCGCGAAATCACGCGCCTCACCGGGTCCGTTGACCTGCGACCAGCGGATCGTGCCGGACGTGTCGACCAGGAAGGTGCCGCGGATCGCCATACCGGCTTCGGTGTTGAAGACGCCGTAGGTGTCGGCGACCGCGCCGTGCGGCCAGAAGTCGGACAGCAGGTCGAAGTCGTAGTGCTCGGAGTCGGCCCACGCCCGCAGCGTGAACATCGGGTCACACGAGATCGCGACAACCTCGGCCGCACCGTCGCCGGTGAAACCGCCGATGTCGTCGCGAATCCCGCACAACTCGCCGGTGCACACACCGGACCAGGCGAACGGATAGAAGACCAGCAGCACCGGCTTGTCCGCGATGCGCTCACACAGCGACACGGACTCGCCGTGCTGGTTCCGCAGCGCGAAATCGGGCGCGGTGTCGCCGACGGACGGTGGCCGGTCGGTCATCGCTGCTTGGCCACTCCGCCCTGCACGAGCTTGGTGGCGATCCACTCGGCGCCGGCGCGGGTGGAGGTTCCGGCATTGAGCCCGGCGGTCTGCGCGGCTTCGGCGATGTCACTCGCGTCCACGTGGTCCGGGTGGCCGGCACCCGGCACGAGCAGGACGACGAAGCCCTTGTCGGCCAGGTTCGTCAGCGCGTCGACGCAATCGTCGATGAGATCGCCGTCCCCCTCACGCCACCACAGGATCACAGCGTCCACGACGCCGTCGTAGTCTTCGTCCTCCAGACCCGAGCCGGTGATTTCCTCGATCTGCTCGCGGACAGCGACGTCGACGTCGTCGTCCCAGCCGAGTTCTTGCACCACCTGGTCTTTTTCGAAGCCGAGTTTCTCGGCCAGTGCGGTTTTCTGGGCCCCAATTGCCATGGCCGTAGTTCACTAGGAACTGCGCCGGTTTGCAACCGGACGCCGAGAAAAAGCGCCCGGTTGCTCCGGACAGCGCAGTCCTACCAGGCCTGTCCCGGGTCGTATGCCGAGGACTTGTCGACGTCCTCGCTGCGCTTGATGGTCGCCTCGATCAATCCGTACGGCCGGTCGGCGGCGTGATGGACCTCACAATTGTTCTCGACGCCGAACGGGCTCAGGTCGACCACGAAGTGGTGCTTGTTCGGACAGCTGAAGCGGACCTCGGCGACACTCGGCACGGCATCCAGGACCGCCGTGCCCATCTCCCACAGCGTGTGCTGCAGTGCATAGCTGTATGCCGCGGCGAACGCCCCGGTGATGGCGTCCTTCACCTCGTCGAAGGCCTTGCCCCAGTCGACCTCGGTGCCGTCGTGCGCCCACTGCGCGGTCACGGCGGTGGCCATGATGCGGTCGTTCGTGGGCTGCAGCGTCGTGTACTTGTCCTGGTAGAACCCGTGGAACTCCGAGTCGGTCGTCTTCAGGACCGTGAGGTCCTTCAAACCGCTGACGACACTGGAGCTGTCGGCGGTGCGGCTGACCGTGACGGTCCGGACGTAGTCACCGTTCTTGACGAATGCGTGCGCGTTGTCGTGCGAGCGAGCCCACGGGACCGCATCGATGGTGATCCGGGCGGCGCTGACCTGCGGCACCTCGATGAAGTGGTCGGCGAGCGCCAGAGCGAACGACTCCGGCTCGCGGACGGCGTCGCCGGCTTCCTTGGCGAACGAATTGACGGTGTTCTTGCACGCATCGGTGGTGAGCACCTTGCTCTGGTCACCGTTGATGTGTGCGTCGTCGAAGTCGCCCGACAGGGAGACCGAGACGTTGTAGTCGACGAGGTCGTGCGGTGCCTTGGGGTCGTCGCGGAAAACGCGGACGACGTGGACCTCGGCCTTGCCGTACTGGTTGTGCCCGAGCACATAGGACATTGCGGATCAGCTCCCTCTATAGGTGGAGTACGCGAACGGACTCAGTAGCAACGGCACGTGGTAGTGCCGCTCTTCGTCGACGACGAAGGTGATCGCCACCTCGGGATAGAAGGCCCGGACCCCGGCAGCCTCGAAGAAGCTGCCGGTGGCGAAGACGATGCGGTAGGTGCCGTGCTGCAGCCCGTCGGGCACCAGCCCGGCGACCCGGCCGTCATCGTCGGTGGTCCCGGAACCGATGGGCTGACCATCGGAACCGGCACCGGTCTGTGCGAACACCGTGACCCGGACGCCGGCTGCCGGCGTCCCGTGGACGGCGTCCAGAACATGGGTGGACAGGGTGGAACTGGCGGTGGAGTTCATCGATTGAAGGCTCCTTCCAACCGCAGGCGGGTGATCTGCCGCAGCTGCTCACGCACCTCGGCCGACTCGGTGTCGTCGTCGTTGCCGAGACGACGCTGCAACTCGTCCAGGATCTCGCGCGGGGTGCGGCCTGCGGCGCGGATCAGGAAGACCCGATCGAAGCGCTGCTCGTAGGCCAGGTTGCCCTGCACGATCTGCGCGGCGACCTCCGCGTCAGCCGACTGCATGGCGGATTGCTCGGACCGCGAGAGCCGGGCTGCGGTGTCGGCGCCCGACACCCGGTCCCCGATCCGCGGATGCCCGGCGAGCGCTGCATCGAGTTCCGCCGGCGCGAGTGTGCCGAAGACCGCGTCCGAGGCGTCGGCGAGCGCGGCGACATCGGCGTACGGACGCCCGGCGACGACCGCGTGCGCCCACTGCGGGCTGCTGCACAACGCGAGTAGCGTGCGGACCGCTTCGTCGGCCGGAGCCGTGGCGAAGCACGCCAGCTGCTCGTTTCGTTGCGTGGAATCAATATTCCGCATGAAGAAATGGTGCGTCGTTTTCAACAAACTGTCAAGGCCCGTGACGACTCCGGGCCTGCCGCCGATCAGCCGGCGAGTTGCGCGGCGAGCTCGCCGGCCACCTCACGCATCACCGGGATCGCGCGCTCCTGCAGCTCGTCGGTCATCCGTGCCGCCGGCCCGGAGATGGACAACGCGAGCTGCGAGACGCCGCCCACGACCGGTAGCGCCAGGCAGATGACGCCCTCCTCCATCTCGCCGAACTCGTGGGCGACACCCTGCTCGCGCACCTCGGCGAGCTGGGCGATGAACTCCTCCGGGTCGACGATCGTGGCCGGCGTCACCGCGGGCATGCCGACCCGATCGAGGATGCCGCGGACCGCGTCGTCGTCGAATTGTGCGAGCAGCACCTTGCCGGCCGCGCGGCAGTGCGGGTGCACGTGCTGTCCCAGTTGGGTGAACATCCGCATCGCGCGCGGCGACGGGGCCTGTCCGACATACACCAGCATGTCGCCGTCCATCGCGGCGAGATTGGCACTCTCGCCCAGCCGCCGCACGACCTCGGCCAGCTTGGCACTGCTGCGCGATCCGAAGGCGTCGAGCGCGGCGTTGCCCAGCGGGATCAACCGGGAGCCGAGTGCGTACCGACGATCCGGCAGTTGCCGCAGATAGTTGCGATCCACCAGGGTCCGGACCAGCCGGTGAATGGTCGGCATCGGCAGGCCCGAAGCCGCGCTGATCTCGACGAGGGCCATCTCACCGCCGCTCTGATCGATCAGCTCGAGTATGTCGAGCGCACGCCCCACGGACTGCACACCCCCGGGTCGGGTCTGCTGTGTCATGACCACTCCTCTACAGTCCTGCGATTCGCCAACATGGAATTTTTACTCCATGATACGGAATAATGGAACCAGGACCGAGAGGAGCCACCGTGTCCGATCTCCGCGCCGCTCTCACCGAGCGGCTCGACGCCGAGCTGGTCGACGCCGACGCGGCGCTCGTGCGCCATTATCCGGGTCAGCCATCCGGCCGCCACCCGGTTCACACCGTCTACCTGCCCGCCGACCGGTGCACCGCACAGGACGTGCGCACCTTCGCCGCCACGGCACGCGAGTTGCTGGCGTCATACGCGCCATCCGCCGACGAACTCGCCCGTGCCACAGGCGAATCCGTCGATGACGTCGCGGCCGTCTACGACCGGCTGGTCGCCAAGCTCGAGCAGGATCCGATCGAGGACCTGCGCGCCGACTTCGAGGACGGCTACGGCGTGCGCCCCGACGAGGCCGAGGACGGACACCTGGCCGGCGTACTCGCCGGCTTCGGCGAACTCGCCGGCCAGGAACAGCTGCCGACCTGGCACGGCATCCGCTTCAAGTCGTTCGAGGCGCCGACGCGAGCACGCGGCGTGCACACCCTGGTGGACTACCTGGCCGGTATGGCGCAGGCCGGCCTCCTGGACGGCAACGTCCTGACCCTGCCCAAGGTGACCAGCGTCGATCAGGTGGCGGCGATGGACACGGCATGCAGCGCACTCGAGAAGGAACTTCAATTGCCTTCCGGCAGTGTGCGATTCGAGGTGCAGGTCGAAACCCCACAGGCGATCCTCGCCACCGACGGGAGCGCTGCGGTCGCCCGCATGGTCCACGCCGCCCCGGGCCGGGTGAGCTCATTGGTCTACGGCACGTTCGACTACAGCGCGGGTCTCGGCATCGCCGCCGCCTACCAGGCGCTGGACCACCCCGCCGCGGACCATGCCAAGTCCGTCATGCAGGTCGCAGCCGCGCAGACCGGCACCCGGATCTGCGACGGCTCCACCAACGTCGTGGCCTTCGGCGACCGCGACTCGGCACATGCGACCTGGCGGCTGCACACCGGCCTCGTGACGCGCTCGCTGGTACGCGGCATCTACCAGGGCTGGGACATGCATCCGGGTCACCTGATCTCCCGCTACGTGGCCAACTACCTGTTCTTCCGGCGTGCGCTACCCAGTGCCGCGGCGCGCCTGGCGGCATACGTCCAGCAGACCGCCGGCGGCGACGTCATGGACGAGCCCGCCACCGCCAAGATGCTCGCCGACGCGCTGCTGCGCGGTGTGCACTGTGGCGCCGTCGGCGCGGACGAGGTCGAATCCGCCTGCAGTCTCAACGTTTCCGAACTCACCGAACTCACCCACTAGGACACGAGGACCGAGGAGCCATTAATGACCGAGTACTACACACCACGCGGCGGGCTGCCTGCACAGACCGAGCTGACCACGGAACGCTCGATCTTCACCGAGGCGTATGCCGTTCTGCCCCGGCGCACGATGAGCGACATCACCACCAGCCGCCTGCCATTCTGGGACGACACCCGCCTGTGGGTGCTCGCGCGTCCGTTGACCGGATTCGCCGAGACCTTCTCGCAGTACATCGTCGAGGTCGGCCCGGGCGGCGGCAGCGACCGGCCGGAGAACAACCCCGAGGCCGAGAGCGTGCTCTTCGTCGTGGACGGAGAGCTTCGCCTCGACCTCGCGGGCACCGAGCATGCCCTGCGCCCAGGCAGTTACGCCTTCCTCTCCCCCGGCGAGCAGTGGACCCTGCGCAACGACTCGACGGCAACGGCGACCTTCCACTGGATCCGCAAGCGGTATGCCGTCGTCGAGGGCGTCGAGACGCCGGAATCCTTCGTCACGCACGAGTCCGACGTGGAGATGGGTGCGATGCCCGACACCGACGGCGCCTGGTGCACCCAGCGGTTCACCGACCCCGACGACGTCCGGCACGACATGCACGTGAACATCGTCACGTTCCAGCCCGGCGGTGCGATCCCGTTCCCCGAGACGCACGTCATGGAGCACGGGCTGTACGTGCTGGAGGGCAAGGCCGTCTACCTGCTGAACAAGGACTGGGTCGAGGTGCAGGAGGGTGACTTCATGTGGCTGCGCGCGTTCTGCCCGCAGGCCTGCTATGCCGGCGGCCCCGGTCGATTCCGCTACCTGCTCTACAAGGACGTCCACCGCCACGCTCCCCTGAACCTGCCGTGAACCGCCCATGCCGGGCACCCCTGAAAGCTACTGACCAGTAGACGAACCCTCCATCCTCCGGCCACCCGGCCGGGTAGAAGATGGATTCAACCGGACACCCCCGAGAAAACACATCGCAGTCGCGCACACCCGCGACAGCGCATGAGAGGAGCCACTCATGGCGCGCGAGGACGCAGGACCCATCCTCAACGGCATTCCCAGCCAGCTGCCTGACATCGACCCCGAGGAGACCCAGGAGTGGTTGGACTCGCTGGACGGCATCATTGCCGACGGCGGCAAGACCCGTGCCCGCTACGTCATGCTGAAGCTGCTCGAGCGGTCCCGCGAGAAGCAGATCGGTGTGCCGTCGCTGACCGCGACCGACTACATCAACACCATCAGCCCGGAAGCCGAGCCGTGGTTCCCGGGTGACGAAGAGGTCGAGCGCCGCTACCGCGCCTGGATGCGGTGGAACGCCGCGATGATGGTGCACCGTGCGCAGCGCCCCGGCGTCGGCGTCGGCGGGCACATCTCGACATACGCCTCGGCCGCCACGCTGTACGAAGTCGGCTTCAACCACTTCTTCCGTGGCAAGGACCACCCCGGCGGCGGCGACCAGGTCTTCATCCAGGGCCACGCCTCCCCCGGCATCTACTCGCGCGCCTTCCTCGAGGGCCGCCTGTCGGAGGACCAGCTCGACGGGTTCCGCCAGGAGCACTCGCACATCGTGCAGGGCCAGGGCATGGGCCTGCCGTCATACCCGCACCCGCGGAACATGCCCGACTTCTGGGAGTTCCCGACGGTGTCGATGGGTATCGGCCCGATGAACGCGATCCACCAGGCGCAGTTCAACAAGTACCTCCACGGCCGCGGTCTGAAGGACACCAGCCAGCAGCACGTGTGGGCGTTCCTCGGTGACGGCGAGATGGATGAGCCGGAGTCGCGTGGCCTGTTGCAACTGGCCGCGAACGAGGAGCTGGACAACCTCACCTTCGTCATCAACTGCAACCTGCAGCGACTCGACGGTCCGGTGCGCGGCAACGGCAAGATCATCCAGGAGCTGGAGAGCTTCTTCCGCGGCGCCGGCTGGAACGTCATCAAGTGCATCTGGGGCCGCGGCTGGGACCCGCTGCTGGCCGCCGACCGCGACGGCGCGCTCGTCAACGTCATGAACACCACGCCGGACGGTGACTACCAGACCTTCCGCGCCAACGACGGCGCCTACGTCCGCGAGCACTTCTTCGGCCGCGACCCGCGCACGCGGGAGCTGGTCAAGGACTGGTCCGACGAGGACATCTGGTGGAAGCTCAAGCGCGGTGGCCACGACTACCGCAAGGTGTATGCCGCCTACCGCGCCGCGGTCGAGCACAACGGCCAGCCGACCGTGATCCTGGCCAAGACCATCAAGGGATACAGCCTCGGCACCCACTTCGCCGGCCGCAACGCGACCCACCAGATGAAGAAGATGACGCTGGAGGACCTCAAGGGCTTCCGCGACTCGCTGCAGATCCCGATCAGCGACGCGCAGCTGGAGGACAACCCCTACCTGCCGCCGTACTACCACCCGGGCGAGAGCGACCCGGCGATCCAGTACCTGCGCGAGCGTCGTAGCAAGCTCGGTGGTGCGGTGCCGGAACGCCGGCACGCCTCCAGAGCGCTGAAATTGCCTGAGGACAAGGCATATTCGGCCGCGAAGAAGGGCTCGGGCAAGCAGGAGATCGCCACCACGATGGCGTTCGTGCGAATCCTGAAGGACCTGATGCGCGACAAGGAGTTCGGCAAGCACGTCGTGCCGATCATCCCCGACGAGGCGCGGACGTTCGGCATGGACTCGTTCTTCCCGACTTCCAAGATCTACAACCCGCACGGGCAGCAGTACACCTCGGTCGACGCCGAGCTGATGCTGGCCTACAAGGAGGCCATCAACGGGCAGATCCTGCACCTGGGCATCAACGAGTCGGGTTCGGTCGCGGCGTTCACCGCCGCCGGCACGTCATACGCCACACACGACGTCCCGATGGTGCCGATCTACATCTTCTACTCGATGTTCGGCTTCCAGCGGACCGGCGACTTCATCTGGGCGGCTGCCGACCAGATGACGCGTGGCTTCCTGGTGGGCGCGACCGCCGGGCGGACCACCCTGACCGGTGAGGGTTTGCAGCACGCCGATGGTCACTCGCACCTGCTCGCGGCGACGAATCCCGCTGTCGTTGCTTATGATCCGGCCTACGGCTACGAGGTTGCGCACATCGTCCAGGACGGGCTGCGGCGCATGTTCGGCGACAACGCGGAGAACATCTTCTACTACCTCACGGTCTACAACGAGCCGATGCAGCAGCCGAAGGAGCCGGACAACGTCGATGTCGACGGGATCCTGCGCGGCATGCACCTCATCGCGGAGGGCAGCACCGACGGCGCCGCAGCCGACGCACCGCGCGCCCAGCTGCTGGCCTCCGGTGTCGGGGTGCCGTGGGCCCTGGAGGCGCAGCAGTTGTTGCGCGATGACTGGGGCGTGGTGGCCGACGTGTGGTCGGTGACGTCCTGGAACGAACTGCGCCGTGACGGTGAGGAGTCCGACAAGCTGCGGTTCCTGCACCCGGAGGAGGAGCAGCGGACGCCGTTCGTGTCCCAGCAGTTGCAGGGCCGTCCGGGCCCGGTGCTGGCGGTGTCGGACTGGATGCGCTCGGTGCAGGAGCAGATCCGCCCGTGGGTGCCCGGCGACTACGTCGCGCTCGGCGCCGACGGATTCGGCTTCAGCGACACCCGCGCCGCGGCTCGTCGGGTGTTCCACATCGACGGCCCGTCGCTCGTGGTGCGCACGCTGCAGGAGCTTGCTTCCCGTGGTGAGATCGCGCCGCAGGCGGCGCTCGACGCGGCACAGAAGTACGACCTGCTCAACCCGCAGGCCGGGACCAGCGGCAACGCCGGCGGGGAGTCCTGACCGGACAGCATCCCCTGCGCATGAGTTCGGCCCCTCGGTGACTCGTCACCGAGGGGCCGAACTCATGCCGGAGGGTTTCTACCCGGCCGATGCTCGGCTGCGCAACACTATCCGCGTCACGCCCGCAGCCGTGCAATATCGCGGCGCGCCAGATGGCCCTCGTTAAACTGAAGGACTACATCTGGGGAGGTGTGAGACGAACAATGCGCAGAACCCGGCGGACGACGTTCCCCCGGGGAGCACCAGCGAGTGGCACCTTGCGTTGATCGGCGGCTATCGGCTGAGCCGGGGCAACCAAGTGGTCAGCGTCTCCGGTGCCGCCCAACGGCTGGTCGCCTATCTTGCGCTGCACGAGGGCTCGCCACGCCTGGTCGTGGCGGCCGGCTTGTGGCCCGAGTCGTCCGACGAGCATGCGTTGTCCAACCTGCGCACCACGACGAGTCGGCTGCGCAAGACCACGCCCGGTCTGCTCGCCCCCAGATCCCAGACGTTGCGCCTGGACCCCACCGTGCGAGTGGATCTCGAGGACGTCCTCGCGGCTGCCGAGACCGCCGCAGAGGCCGCCCATCCGGCTGCACTGGCCCGTCGGTTGGCCCGCGTCGGGGACCTGCTGCCCGGCTGGTACGACGACTGGGTGCTGTTCGAGCGAGAACAACTGCAGCAGCAGTTGATCAGCGCGTCGGAGACCCTCGCCGAGCGGCTGTTGTCGGCCGGTGAGGTGGCTGCCGCCGTCGCGGCGGCCACCGCGGCGATCCACCGGGAACCGTTGCGGGAGAGTTCGCACCGCCTGCTGGTACGGGTGCACCTGGCCGCCGGAAACCGGGTCGAGGCGTGGCACGCCTATGAGCGGTTCCGCAGGCGAAGCATCGCCGAAGTCGGGCTGGCTCCGGACAGCAGCTTTCAGGCGCTGGTCGCCGAACTGGCCCGTGAACGCCAACGCCGCAGGAGATCATCGTGATGTCCTCGGCCGTCATCCGGTGGTGGACGGCAGCCTGGGCCACGTGTCGTCCTCGGAGCTGGGCGGCCCGGTGCGCGCCATCCACTCCTGCACATACGTCAGCACCACCTCGGGATCTGCGAGCACGACGGACTGACCCGCACCGGACGGGTCCGTCGTGGTCACCCGCGCCCGAAACGTCGGTGCGTACCACACCCGCACCACCAGGGCGTCGTCCTCGTTCGACGAACCAACCATGCCGTGCCTCACCTCGCCGCTCACTCGCGAGCGCCGACGCGGCTCACGACGCCATCGAAGGTGACGGCGTCGCACTCGTCGGCCACAGGACTCGCAACATCCAGTAGGACACAGCGGCCGCCGCTGCGGGGTGACGGTTGGGCAACCGTTGCGTGACACCCGCGGCGTGCTGTCCCCGACGCCGGCACGATCGATCTACCGGGGCCGGGGCAGCCTGTCGGATTCCTGCTCCGGCCCCACGGAGACCTGTACGCCGGCGCGTAGCAGCAGCATCACCACCCGCTCCGGAACCTGCTGGCTCCCGGTGCGATTGCAGTGCGGGCAGGTGAACCGGATCGTCGTGTCATCCCTGGCGCGTACCGGAATGTCGATCAGCGCCGTGCCGGCAGCCAACTCGATATCGCCGCACCACTCGCAGCTGGTGGTGATGATGTTCGCCATACCTCATCGTCGCGCAACTGCCTGTGAATCGCGTGCGTGCGGACTCGTACCGGACCTACCGCCGACTTCGCAGGCGAGCACGGCGAGCGACGAACGCGCCGACGACCAGGGTCCCGGCGGCCAGCGCACCCGCGGCCTGCATCCCGGTCCACGGCGGAGTGCTCAGCGGGGATGTCCGGCTCGCCGGCGGGACGCCGTGCTGGTGCGGTAGGACGCCGGCCAGGGCGTCCAGTTCCTGGCGTCCGTATCGATGCCCCGGCTCGATGTACGTGTTCTCCGACCACTCGTTCCAGCTGATCACACCGACCGCGTCGGGTCGGCTGCCGAGAGCGTCCTGGAAACTCTTCAGCAGCGTCTGCCCCTGGTCCCGAGGCACGATGCGCGTGTGCCCGAGGGTCCGCCCGTCGAAGCCGGCTAGGGCGGGGGCCAGCCAGATCCCGTGGTGGCCGTGCACCGCTGCAGCCAGGTCGTGCAACCGTCGTCGGGTGTAGGCGGTGCCCGGGTTGGCCGACGACCAGTAGTAGGCGTCGCCATCGACATACGCAGCGAGTCGCCGGTACTCCTCGGCGCTCTTGGCGGAGGCCAGGAGGTCGGCCCGTCCGCCGATCGCGGCGCGGACCCGACGCACGTCGGCGACGGAGTAGTGCTGCGTGCCGGTCCAGATGATGACCGGCCGCCCGAACCGCGAGCTGAGCTGCGGACCCCACCGGGTCACCAGCTCGACCATGTCATGACGAACCGTGGCGATGGGTAGCGGACGCCGGCGGAAGTCCAGTGCTTCGTAGACCACTCCGATGTCGAAGTGCCGCGGCCCCGCCTCGTCCAACAGCATCTGCAGCCGCCGGTTGAGCACGGGGGTGCTCTTCCAGGAGGTCAGGAAACCGGTCAGGCCGGCGGACTGCGCCTGGCCGATCTGCTGGCGCAGCACCGCGCGGTCATCGCTGGAGTAGTCGCCGGCCAACGGGTGATCGACCTTCGCGCGGTTCCAGGACGTGGGGTTGAACCATTGGTAGAAGTACGCGTAGACGGGAACCTGCTCGCGGCTCGCCGGCGCGCTCGCGCTCGCCGGTGCTGGGGGAAACGACAGGAACACGGCCATCACCAGGACGACGAGCACGGCCGGCACGCCATACGCGCGGGTCGGCGCCGTCCGCCGCAGGATGCGAGTGAATGTCATGTTCGACCCTCCAGGTGTGTCGGCCGCCGACGGCGGTGCAGGTGCTTGCCGGTGAGCACCATCGCGGCGGCGACGACCAGCAGCGAGACACCGAGCAGGGCGAGGTCCGCTCGGGTGATCACGCGCAGGTCGGCATCGGTGTTGCGTGAGACGAGCACCGGGTAGTGACCGCCGAACGCGGCTCGGGCGACGTGTATCTGGTAGAGCCCGCGTGGGAGCGCCTCGATCCGAGCCGGCGTCGTGGTGCGGACGCTGCGGCGCGCTCCGGACGCGGACGTGAGCACCGTCCGGGAGGAGATCCGCTGGCCCAGCAGTGCGTCATACACCGTCACCGTCAGCGCGTACACCGACAGTGTGATCCGTCCCGGGTCCCGTTGCGCGGGGTCGATCCGCTGCCGCCCCGCGAACACAGTGTTCGCCCCGTCGGTCCACACGGCGGTGACGGTGTAGTGCAGCCGCCGCGCCACCCATCGGCCGTGCACCTGCCGCGGAGCGACGGAGGGCAGCACGACCGGTGCGCTCAACTGCGGCTGCCGGATGGTGATGACTCGCCCGTTCTGGCTCAGCTGCATCCGTTGGACCCGGTCCGCGGGAATGGTCCTGCCGCGCGGGTCGACGAACCGGAAGGTGACGGGCCGGGAGACCGACAGCGCGACGAGCAGGTGCCGTTCTCGGGGAACCCGCGGCCCCGTGGTGGTGGCGGCCGTGACCCGCACGACCCGCCGGGCCGGGCTCGCGGTGTCGGAGACGAGCACCTTCGGAACCGCACGAGCCACGTTGAGGTCCGACACCGGAACGGTCGCGGTGCCGGCCGGTCCGGTGGTGGCGGTCAGTGCGCCGAGCCCGAGCGTGACCCCGGCGAGCTCCGGCACCGTTCGGATGGTGACCGTGCCCGTCACGGGTGCGAGCGACACCACCCATGAAGGGTGTCCCAGGGGATCGAATCGCGGTCCTGCCGTGGTGACCGCCACGGGGCTGGTAGTGGTGACATGGTCGACCCCCCAGGTCACCTGTTGTGTCCGCAGTGAACCGTGCCGGAGCACCGCTCGACGCGCGAGGAGCCGGACCGTCTGCCCGGGCCGGGCCGCCTCCACGGCCCCGGTGATTGCGTGCAGGCGGATCCCGCTCACCTGGGCGGGCACCACGGTGGAGGCACCCGAGGTGATCCGCAGCGACACGGTCGAGGTCAGCGCCAGGCCGATGGACAGCCGGCTGACGTGTGAGGCCAGGTGAGGGTCCGGGTGGACGTGCGTCATACGGACGGTCGTGTCGGCGTTCAGTCGGGAGCCGGCCAGGGTGACGCGCCGGGCGATACCGTTGAGGTCGGCCACCGCGACGTCCGCCGTGCCTGCGGGTCCGGTGGTCACGGTCGCCCCCGCGACGTCGAGCCGGACTCCCGGTGTCGCGGGAACCGTGCGCAGCTGCACCGTGCCCGCCCTGCCGGGACCGGTGGCGGAGGAGACGGGTGCTGCCAGCGTCGGCAGCAGCAACACCGAGGCGAGCGCAATCACCACGGCTCGGTGAGCGCGCGACCAGACCGACCGCCGGGCGGAGCTGATCATGAGCTGTCCCCGACCCGTGGGACGCGCCGGGTGCGCCAGACGATCGCCGAGACGCACGCAGCACCGAGGAACAGCACTCCCAGATAGCCCACGTACAACACGAGCCGGTCGGGCACGTGCGGCGGTGCGCTCGTGGGTGTGACACCCACCAGCGCCGGCCGGTTCGGCGCAGCGCGGAAAGTGAATCGGGCCAACAGATTCGGGGCGTCGCGGTCGCGGCTGGTCAGCGGCGGCAGCGCCCAGTTCTGCTCGATCAGCTTCAGGAGGGCGGCGCTGTCCAACGTGGTGTGGTCGACGGTGCCGGCTCGCAGGTAGGGGCTGATGGCCACGGTCGGCACGCGCAACCCGCGGCCTGCGCCGCCCGGTGCAGCGATCGGCGCGACGTGGTCGTACCACCCACCGGGATCGGCATACGTCAGGAAGAACACCGAGTCGCGCTGCGCGGAACTGCCGAGCAGGGCGTTGGCGACACCTCGCACCACCGCCTGCCCGCTGATCGGGTCCTGCGGGGGCTTCTCCGTGTGCTGTGTCGTGACGACGAGGGCGACTTGCGGTAGCGCGTCGCGTGCCAGGTCCTGGTAGTAACTGCTCAGCGGCACGACGTGTCCACGCAGCGACGCCCCCAGCCACCGGTTCTCCGCGAGCAGGGGCACCCGGGCGACCTGGCCCTGCACGTGCTGGTCCGACCCCTTCGCGGTTCTGATCGTCGAATCCGCCTCGTAGTTCTCGACATACACCTTCCAGGAGACGCCGCCCGCACGGAGCCGATCGAAGATCAACGGCGTGTCTCCCCACCCCTTTGCCGGCACGGCGGAGACCGCACCGGGTGCGGTTGCGGCCACCGCGAACAGGTCATTGGCGACGCTGCCACCGGGCACCGCGGCGAACCAGCGGTCGAAGACGACGCCACGGTCCGCGAGCCCGTTCAGGATCGGCAGCCGCTTCGTCGCGTAGTAGCCCATCGCGACGCGCCCGCTCGAGCCGTGCAGCGCCTGCGCCCGCACAAAACCGTTCATCCGGCCGCCGGCCACGGACGTGCGTTGCCCGGCCGCGGTGGCCGGCAGCGCAGCGTGCGGCGAGCCGCTGATCGGGTGCGGCGCCACGCACGGGGACGACGCGGTGGCGCCGGGCAGGCACACCTCCGGCAGGCCGCCGGTGCCGGGTCGGCTGCCCAGGTAGTTGTCGAACGTGTGCCCCTGCTGGGTCATGATCACGACGTGCCGCAACGGTGTGCGGCTCGGTGCCGGTGCTGAGGCGTGGTCCTGCGCCGGCGCCAGCGCGCGGGCGGGTGCGGCCGGCGCGAGCGGAAGAACCGCGGCCGCTGCGAGCCCGACCAGGGTCCCCAGCGCTGCGCGCACCGCTGTGCCGGTCCGACGACCGCCGGTCATGGCGTCACCTGATAGATGGTCACGAGCCGCCGCCCGTCGGCGGACCGCTCGGTCAGCACCGGTATGCCGTGGAACCGTCGCACCAATTCCATTGCGCGTGCTGCGAAGTGGGCCGATCGACCCGCCGAGAACCGGTCCCAGACGATGTATTGGTACTGCCCGCTGCGCAGCGCGTGGTCGGCGTTGCGGATCGGGATGTATGACGGGTTGCGGTGCAACGGGTTCGGGCTGACCGACAGCCCGTCGGCGCGCCGCCCACCGTAGAACTGCAGGACGTTCGCCATCGATGGTCCGATCGTGATCAGTTGGGTTCCGGGTGCGGTGTGGCCGGCGATCCAGCGACCTGCTTCCCGTCCGCCGGGCAGTCCGCCCGCGCCTGCCAGACCCGACGCCGTCGGCGACACGATCCCGGCGATCGATGGCACCACCAGCGTCACGACACACGCCACGGCCAGCAGCCGCCCGCCGACGGCCCGGACGCGGCCCGCCCGACTGATCCGCGCCACCGCGACCGCCGCGAGCACCGCGAACGGCGGCGCCAGCGGCACGAGGTAGGCGAAACCCTTCGTCGGCCAGATCTCGAAGTACGCCAGGGGCACCAGCACCCAGCACAGCAGCAGGGTCTCCCGCCAGCTCAGCCTCCGGCGGAACAGGACCAGCCCCGCACCTGCGGTGACGAGGAGTAGCGCCCCGATGGAGCCGCCGACGGTGACCGGATAGAAGGACAGGGAGTGGTTCGGGGGTCGGGACAGCTGCCAGACCAGGTAGGACTGGCCGCCGCGAGCGCCGCCCGACACGCTTGTCAGCACGGGGTAGGTCATGGTGCAGGCCAGGGTGAGCGCGGCCGCGGCGATCGGGTAGCGCACCGGGCGCCATACCCGCATGCCCAGCGCGAGGAACGCGAATCCGGCGCCGAGCAGGATCACCGCGGGCTCCTTGCACAGTGCCGCCAGCCCGAGCAGTATGCCGGCCGCCGGTAGGAGCCGCCCGTCGCTGCGGCGGGCCGCGACCGCGAACGTCGTCAGTGCCGCCGTCGCGAAGAACGTCATCGGGCCGTCGAGCATGATCTGGCGACTGATCACCACGTGATAGGGCATCACCGCCAGGAACAGCGCGGCGAGCGCGCCGACCCGGGCGTCGTAGAGCGTCCGACCCAGGACATGGACCAGCGCAATGGTGCCCATCCCGAACGCAGCTGCCACGTAACGACCGGCTTGGTCCGGCACACCGCTGCTGTACAGCGGCGAGATGAGGACCTGCACCAGCAGCGGATGCGCCCGCACGATGGGGAACAGCGGGGTGAAGTGCGGGTTTCCCGACAAGGAGGCGGCCTGTCCGGCATACACCGCCTCGTCGCTGTTGAGCCCGACCGCTCCGAGCCCGATCAGGCGCAGGGCCGCGCCGCTCGCCAGGGCGACGATGAGGACGACCGTGCTCAGCTGCGGGCGTCGGTGCGGCTGGTGCCGCCGACCGGCGATGCGTGCCATCGTCCGGGAGATCGACCCGGCGAGCACAGGTGCCGGAGGACGGCGGTCGCCGGCACGGGGCTGCGCGGCCCGTGCCGCCTGCTCGGTCACCGGACACTCGCGACGGCGTTCGAGGATGCGACGACGTCGGGCGACATCCACGACGGCGCGAACGCCGCGTCGTCGAAGGCCACGTCATACGTGCGACCCGTCTGCGTGTCCCCGATCTGCAGCGCGGCGATCGGAGCCGTGCCGACGTCCGCCGCTGCCGAGGAGAGCGACGCCACCGGCACGCCGTCCAGCCACACCTCCAGCCGTCCGGTCGCCGTGCCCGGCGTCGTGTCGACGGCGCGATGGACCTCCAGCGCATGCCAACCGGGTGTGACCGTCACGCTGCTGGTCACGGACGATCCGGTCCGGTCGTTGTGTATGCCGAGGTGCCCGGCCGCGGTGACGTAGGCGTACGCGAGCGATGCTCCGGACGCGTCCCGCAGGCGCAGCAGGTTGACCTGCGCCTGCTGGGACGCGATCGCGAACCACACCTGCCCGTAACCGTCCGCGTACTGACTCAGGAGGGTCTTCTTGGCGTAGGTGGCACCGTTCGTGGTGTTGCCGCGCGCGGCGTGGGAACCGCCGTGCACCCAGTCGCTCTCGACGCTCAGGCCGGCGGAGCTGCTCCAGGCACCCATGTTCCCGGCCTCGAAGTCGTCGGCGAACACGGGTCCGGCCGTCGGCTGCCCGGCGGCGAGCGGGAACTGGTAGGTCTGCACGTCGAAGGTGCGCCCGAGCGAGTCGGTCGGCGCGACGGTGACCTGTGTCCCGGAGACGGTCACTTTGAGGAAGTGATAGACCTGTGACCCCGCGACGGGGCGGGTCGCCGCCCCGCAGGCGCTCCCGGTGGACTTGGAGGGCGACCAGCCGCGTGCGTAGGCATCGATCGTGCTGCACGGCCCCACCGGCTCCAGGCTGCCTCCGCCGCCACCGGTGACGTAGCTGATCGGCATACCCGGTGCGCTCGGCAGATTGCGCTGGTACAGGTGGGCATGCCCGTTGAAGACGATCTGGACGCCGTGCGAGCCCAGTACGCCTTCGAGGTTGTTCGGGCCGCTGAGGAACGTGTCCGAGGACTCCGTCGGGTTGTCGACATACAAGGGGTAGTGGAAGAACGCGAACTTCAGCTGGCTGGGGTGCGATGCGAGATCGGCCAGCAGCCACTGGTACTCGGGGTCGCCCGGTGCCCAGTGCGCGGCCGCATCGTTCGCGTATGGCGTGGCGGTGCCCTTGTTGGTGTCGCCCCAGGCGGCATCCAGCACGTAGAAGCGAGCACCGCCGGCGGTGAAGGCGTACCACTCGCTGGCGTAGTGGGCGGAGATTGTTCCGTTGACACAGCAGTAGACGTCGTCCTGGTAGCGGCCGTTCGATCCGGCGACTGCGGCGTCCTGGGTCCAGGTGGTGATGTCCGTGTGCGAGGTGCCCGACAGGCCGTGGTTCCCGGCGGCGGTGAAGATCGGCGTTGTCGGGCTCGGGACCGTCCAGAACTGACTGCCGAAGATCGCGCTGGTACTCGCGCCCGTCTGCTGCAGATCCCCGTAGTTGAGCTGGTTGCCACTCGGATAGCCGTTGTCCCCGACGGTGACCATGAAGCGCGCCCCGCTGGCCGCGACCTGACTCATCAGATTCGCCGCGTCCGGGTTGGTGCCAGCCGCGTTGACCATGCCCCAGTCACCCATCACGTCGAAGCTGAACGGTGATGTGTCGCCCGGCTGCTGCTGGGTGACGAAGGTCGGTGAGGGGCTACCCGCCAGCAGGTCCGTCCCGGCGAGAAAGACGCGGTAGCAATAGGTTCCGGCCGTCGGCAGGCTCAGGTGGGCGGTCCATTGGTACTCCCCGACGGTGCCCACCGTGATCGACCTGCGGCTCGGCACGAGCGTGGCCGACAGGGTGCAGCCGGACGTCGTGACCGGGCCGTAGGTCACGGTGGCGTTGGTCGCGGATCGGTCGGTGGCGAAGTTCACCGCCACGCCCAGCCCGACGAGGTCCGTCAGGTATGGCGCCCGGGAGAGATGCGCATCCATCGCCGACGCGACCGAGCCCGCTCGGCCGGTGCCCGCGCCGACGAGCACCAGGACCGCGGCGAGGATCGCGATGATCGCGGCGCGCAGTCCGCGCCGCAGGCTGGTGCTCATGATCGTGTCGCTTTCCCTGCGCTCAGCAGTCCGTCAGGGCGGGGATGCGGTCGGCCCAGTCGAAGTCCGAGCTGACCAGTCGCCGTGCGCGCACCCGTTGCATCGCCTGGGTGAGGATGCGACGCTCCGCGGCACGCAGTTGCTCGTAGTCGGCACCGTCGATGACCAGCGCCGGCGCGAAGTATCGGAAGGGCGGGAACTGATAGGCGTCGTCGGTGTTGTCGATCAGCTCGTCGATGAGGGCATCGGGGCTGATCGCCTCGATTCCGGCGCGGCCGCGCTCGATGATGAAGAGTTCAGCGACCGCGACGGCGGCCTGCTGCCGGCACGGCACCAGTCGCTCCACCCCGTACTTCGGCGGTGGCACGATGAACTGGGTCAGCGCATTCAGGCACATGATCGGGACGTTCCACTCCCCCATGCGGCAGCCGATGCCGCGGCCCTGCTTGGAATGCAACCGGCTCTGCAGCCGTAGGCGTCGCCACTCGGCACGGGTCAGGTCACCGGCGTCGACGGCGCGCAGCGTGTGCTGGCTGATGGTCATCGGCTTGGGGAAACTCCAGGCGATCCCGTCGGCGCTGAGGATGGTCATGTCATCGGACAGGAAGCCACCGCCCCGCTCGCGCAACAAGCGCAGCACGGTGCCGGTCTTGCCGGTGTCGGTGCGTGCCGACAGCATCACCCCTTGCCCGTCGAGGTCCAGGCACGCCGAGTGCAACAGGACACGACCCCGTGCCACCAGCACGAACCGCAGCAGGGCTTCGACCACGTTGGTGTACAGCACGTGCGGGGACGCGACGAGCATCGGTCCCACGGTCACGGTGATGCGCGGTGACATCTCGATCATGAAGTCGGTGCCGAGGCGTGCCGTGTGCTCCTCGTAGGAGACCGCCGGAGCCGCGTACTGGGTGACCCGTGCCCGGGCCCGCGCTCGGGGACGGTCGAGGTAGCCACCGCGGATCTCGATGTCGAACGGGCCGGCCGCATCCGGGGCGGCGAAGCAGTCCAGCTCCGACAGCCGGCTGACCGAACCGATCGTGACCAGTCCGTGTATGTCGTAACGCCACTGCAGCTTCCCACGGGTGACGCGAACCGGCGGCGGGCCGGCGGGTCGCAGATCCACCACCAGGTCGGTCGGGCCGTTGCGGACGATCCGCGACGGTGCCGGATCGCGGCCCGCGACCGGGTCGCTGCCGGGCTCCTGAGGCGTGTCGGAGATCGGATTCTCATACGTGCGGTTGATGGTGGACATCGTTCTCCCTGTGGCGAATAGGAACAGATCGGAAATGAGGTACCGGACGGCGAAGGCGGCCAGAAGGGTCAGTGCGTTCGCGGTCAGGTAGTGGAGACCCGCGTGGTACGAGAGCCACGACAGCAGCGGCAGTCGCAACAGCAGGACGAGATTGTTGATCAGCACGAATCCGCCCAGCCGCAGCCAGAACGGTCGGGACTTGGGTCCACGGAAGACGAGGGTGTCGGTCAGGACGAAGTTCCACCCGGTCGACAGCTGCGTGGCCGTCGTCGCGGCCAGCAACAGCGGCGCACCGACGACCGTGACCATGACCCACAACGCGAGCGTGTTGACCACGATGCCGGTGGCGCCGACAGCGGCGAACCCGCTCAACGCCGCCAACCTGCTGCCGAGGCGGCCGCCGGCACGACCGGCGACACGGAGACCCGCGAGGCGACGCACGAACAACAGACCCTCGCGCCAGGTCGCCTTGGACTGCCCGCTGTTCCGCGGCGCGAAGCTGAACGGCACCTCGGCGATCCGCAGCCGGGGCGACCGGGCCACGATCTCCAGCAGGATCTTGAAGCCGCGCGGCTGCAGCCGGTTCAGCTCCAGCGACGACAGGCGCACGGCGAAGAATCCGCTCATCGGATCGGTGCATCCGGACATCCGCCGTGGGAAGGCGAGCTTGGTGAGCCGAGTTGCGCCCGCCGACACGGCGATTCGAGCCGAGTCGGCCAATCCGTCAGAGCTTGCACCGTCGAGGTACCTACTGGCCACCACCAGGTCGGCCTCCGCGGCAACGCCCTCGCGGACCAGGTCCGCGACGACCTCCGGCGGATGTTGCAGGTCACCGTCCATGACGACTGCCCACGTGGCGCCGGCCTCGACCGCCGCCGACAGCCCCGCCAGCACCGCCGAGCCGAGTCCGCCGGATCGCTCGCCGGGGTCGCGATGGATCAATCGCACCGGCATCGTCGCGGTCGCGGCGACCGCGCGGACCTGCTCGGGTGTGTCGTCGGTGCTGTCGTCCACGAAGATGACCTGCGCGGCCAGGTGCGCCAGTCCGCCGGTCAACCGATCCACCAGCGGTTCGACATTGGCGCTCTCGTTGCGGGTCGGAACGATCACGCACACGTCCGGCACGGTCCGGCGCGGGAGGTGCTGCGGTCCGGTTTCCGTCCGGCCGAGTGAGCCGGCTGTGGCAAGCCGATAGGACCACGCCTCCCGATCGCCTCCGAACCGATAGTTCATGTCGCCCTCCCACGTGCGTTCGACGCTGATGTCGCACCCCAGTGAGGCATCCGGCACCTGATCGCCGCGTGGCCACGCCGTGGGCGCGACCGTGACCGGTCGCTGCCCGTGGCGTTTCGTCAGCACGCCCTCCGCGGCGGCGTCCGGCCCACTGGTCGGAGGGACGCAGCAGCGAAATCACCGGTGCTGCGCTCGACCGCCCCGGAATGCGGCGTGGTCGTCGACTCGGCACTGCCCAGGGTGTGTTCACGCAACCGTCACCGGCTGGTCACGCCACGCACACGGAAACGTCGGTCGCCGGCCATGCGCGCAGCGCGGCGGCACCGGCAAGCTTTCGCGGCACCAGACCAGACGCTCGGGCGTGCTGGACATTGCCGGGAAGGGAGACCGCGTCATGTATCGGATTGCACCGCAGATCCGGAATTACCCCTGGGGGTCCCACAGCGTGCTGGCGCGGCTGACCGGCCGCCCGCACCCCACCGACGTACCGGAGGCGGAGCTGTGGATCGGCGCGCACCCGAACGCGTCGGCGACTGTGCTGCTCCCCGGCGTCGCCGCCGGCAGGACCCTGGACAGTGCGATCCGATCCGACCCGGTGGGTGTGCTCGGACCCGGCTGCGTGTCCCGCTTCGGGCCGCGGTTGCCGTTCCTGCTCAAGGTCCTGGCCGTCGAGGACGTCCTGTCGATCCAGTGCCACCCCAGCACCGCACAGGTCCGGACGGCACCCCCGGCGACCTATCCGGACCGGTGGGGCAAACCGGAAGCGATACTCGCGCTGACCCGCTTCGAGGTGTTCGCGGGGCTGCGTCCCTTCCAGCAGATCCAGGATCGGCTGACCCGGCTACGGGTTCCGCTGCTGACCCGGTTGATCCGGGAGTCGGCCACCGCCCCGGACCCGGTGCGGGCACTGCTGCGGGGACTGTTGCGGTTGCCGAACGCCGTGGGCCGGCAGGTGACCGCCGACGTGCTCGGCTCCTTGCGCCACGACGGCAGCGACCCGGCGACGTGTGCCGTGCGGCGGGCGGCGCTGCGGCATCCGGACAACATCGGCCTGGTCGTGCTGCTGATGATGCGCTACCGCGAGCTGACCCCTGGGACGTTGATGTACCTCTCGCCGGGTGTCATGCACACCTACGTGTCCGGGACGGCCGTCGAGATTCAGGCCAACAGCGACAACGTGGTCCGTGCCGCCCTGACCGCCAAGCCGACCAACGTCGCCGAACTGCTGCGCATCGTCGACACCGCGCGCCAACCGTCGGCACCGCCTCCGACCCGCAGCGGACGCACCCTGACGTGGCCGATCCGGTGGCAGACGCATTTCGCCCTGCACTACGTCGGCGGCGGAAGCACCGGGGTGATGCTTCCGGGGCACGGGAGCCCACGGGTCGCACTGGCTCTCGGGGCACCCGTCCGGCTGTCCGGCGGCGGCCATGACCTGCAACTGGCTCCGGGCCAGTGCTGTTTCCTGACGGCCACCGAACCCCCGGTCACCGCCGTCGGTCCGGGCGAGCTCTACGTCGCCCGACCCGCAGTCGCCAAGGCTCGTACAACGACCCGATCGGCCGATGTGATGACTGCGCTCCTCAGCACGACTGCGACACGGTCATGAGCGGGCAGCTGGCCGACCTGGTCAAGGCCTACGACGTGCGCGGCATCGTGGGTTCGCAACTGAACGCGGAGACCACGTATGCGCTGGGCGCCGCGTTCGCGCAGGTCATCGCGATCCCCGAACGCGCCGGCCGGGTCGTCGTCGGCCACGACATGCGCCCGAGTTCGCCGGTCCTGGCCGACGCATTCGCGGCCGGCGTCACGGCACACGGGGTCGGCGTCGACCTGATCGGCCTCTGCTCGACCGACGGGCTCTACTACGCGAGCGGGGCGCTGAACGCTCCCGGGGCGATGTTCACCGCCAGCCACAACCCCGCCGACTACAACGGCATCAAGGTATGCCGGGCAGGGGCCCGCCCCGTCAGCATCGACACCGGACTCGGCCGGATCCGTACCGTCGCGGAGGACTACCTCGACCACCCGACCGCGCAGCGCACGAGTACCGGCAGCACCGCCGTCCTCGACCTGCTCGACTCGTACGCCGCGTTCCTGCGACGGCTCGTCGACCTGTCGCGGATCCGTCCGCTGACCGTCGTGATCGATGCCGGGAACGGGATGAGCGGCCTGACCGCCCCTGCGGTGTTCGGCGCCATACCCGGCCTGTCCGCCGCGCCGATCCGGATCGTTCCGTTGTATTTCGAACTCGACGGAACCTTCCCCAACCACCCGGCGAACCCCTTGGATCCGGCGAACCTGCTCGATCTGCAGGCTGCCGTCGTCCGGGAGAACGCCGACCTCGGGCTGGCCTTCGACGGCGACGCGGACCGGTGCTTCGTCATCGACGAACGTGGAGTGCCGGTGTCACCCTCAGCGGTCACCGCCCTCATCGCCGCCCGGCACGTCGCCCGGGAGACAGCCTCGGGTACCCGCGCCGACCAGGTGCACGTGGTGCACAACCTGATCTGTTCGCGAGCCGTCCCCGAGTTGATCACCCGGCTCGGCGCCTGCCCCGTCCGAACCCGAGTCGGCCATTCCTTCATCAAGGCGGAAATGGCGCGCCGGGACGCCGTCTTCGGTGGCGAGCACTCCGGGCACTACTACTTCCGGGACTTCTGGTTCGCCGACACCGGGATGCTGGCCGCGCTGCACGTGATGGCCGCCCTCGGCAGTCAACCCGATCCACTGTCCCGTCTGGTGCAGCAGTACTCGCCGTACGCCGGCTCCGGCGAGATGAATTCACGGGTGAGCAATGCGGAGGAGGCCACCGAGCGCATCCGGTCCTGGGCGGATGAGATCCCGGGCGTCACGCAGGACGACCTCGATGGGCTGACCCTGCGCCATGACGCCCCGCCGATGTGGTGGCTGAACGTGCGCTCCAGCAACACCGAGCCGCTGCTGCGACTCAACGTCGAAGCGTGCGACCAAGCCACCATGCGCCGGATGCGAGACGCCGCGCTCGACCTCATCCGGCAAGGAGCTCCCGTCCCCAGCGCGTGAGTCGCCCGCCGCCATACCGATCGGTAGCCGGTGGGACCGCACCGGAACCGAAGCACACTGTGACGTCATACAAATAGAGTGTGGGTATGGCGACAACGACCGCCCGCCGGCTCGAGCGCAGCGCGGACCAGTTGTCCGCCGCGGCGATCGCCCGGCTGGAGAGCAGCTACGAGTGGTACCGGCTACTGCCCGCCGACGAGCGCTCCTGGGTCGGGCTGGTCGCGCAGGCGGGCATCAACGCATTCATCACCTGGTACCGCGACCCGCACGCCAGTCCCCCGATGCCGATCGACGTCTTCGCGACGGCGCCGCGTGAGCTGACCCGCTCGATCGCACTCCAGCAGACCCTGCAGATGGTGCGCACCGCGATCGACGTCGTGGAGGAGCACGTCCCGCAGCTCGCGGCGAAGGGGGACGAGCATCAGTTGCGCGAGGCGGTGCTCACCTACTCCCGCGAGATCGCCTTCGCGGCAGCTCACGTCTACGCGCAGGCCGCCGAGTCACGAGGTGCATGGGATGCGCGGCTGGAGGCGCTCGTGGTCGACGCCGTGCTGCGTGCCGAGGCGGACGAAGTTCTCAGTTCGCGGGTGGCGGCTCTCGGCTGGGACGAGGTTCGTGGCGTGATCGTGATCGCCGGCGCCGCTCCCCCGGGGCCCGGCACGGAAGCCCTGGATGCGTTGCGCCGCAACGCAATCCATGAAGGACTGGTCGCGCTGGGTTCCGTGCAACGCAACCTGCTCATCGCGATCCTCGGCGGTGTCGAGGATGGGCTGACCACGGCAGCCGGTTTCCAGCACCTGTGGGGTGAGGGCGCTGTGGTCGTCGGGCCGCTGGTCCCCCACCTGTATGCCGCGGGGCGCAGCGCCCGGGCCGCGCTGTCGGGCTTCGCCTCGGCGCCCGCCTGGCCCCGGGCACCGCGTCCGTGCCCGGCGAGCGAACTGCTGCCCGAACGCGCGCTGACCGGTGACACGCGTGCGCGCCGGGCGCTCGTCGACAAGGTGACCCGCCCGCTGCGCGACCGTGCGGCGCTGCGCGACACCGTTCCCGTCTACCTCGATCAGGGCAGTCTCGAGGCGACAGCGCGCGAGCTCTTCGTGCATCCCAACACCGTGCGCTACCGCCTGGGCCGGATCGCCGAACTGACCGGCTACGACCTGACGGACACGCGTGACGCGTTCACGGTGCGACTCGCGCTGGCGCTGTCGAGGGTATGACGTCAGACCTGCCGCCATACAGCCGAACTTGTAGGTTTCCTCCAAACGCGATCACGAAGCTTCGTCGGATTCGGTGACGACATTCCACGACGCGATCCGCCAGAGTGGGGGTGTGTTAGCGATCGTGTGCCCCGGACAGGGCTCCCAGTCCCCCGGCTTCCTCGAGTCCTGGATGGAGGCGCCCGGGTTCGCCGACCACGTGCGGGGCCTCTCGGAGGTCGCCGACACCGATCTCGTCGCGCACGGCACCACCTCCGACGCGGAGACGATCAAGGACACCGCCGTCGCGCAGCCGCTGATCGTCGCCGCCGGACTGGCCACTCTGCGGGTCCTGCTCGACGGTGCTCCGCTCACCGACAGCATCGGCGTCCTCGCCGGGCACTCGGTCGGTGAGATCACCGCCACCGCCGCCGCGGGCACCCTGAGCGAGACCGACGCGATGAGCTTCGTCCGCGAGCGCGGACGCGGTATGGCGCGCGCCGCCGCCACCACCCCCACCGGCATGGCCGCGGTGCTGGGTGGTGCCGAGGAGGACGTGCTCGCCGCACTGGAGTCGCACGGCCTCACCCCGGCCAACCGCAACGGCGCCGGCCAGATCGTCGCCGCCGGCACGCTGGAGCAACTGGCCGCGCTGCAGGAGACGCCGCCGGCGAAGGCCCGCGTCATACCGCTGCAGGTGGCCGGTGCCTTCCACACGCAGCACATGGCGCCCGCGGTCGAGGCACTGCGGACGCACGCCGCGTCGCTGACCACGCACGACCCGCAGGTGACGCTGCTGTCGAACAAGGACGGCGGTCCGGTCACCGCCGGCGCCGACGCGCTCGACCGGTTGGTCGCGCAGGTGGCCGGTCCGGTGCGCTGGGACACGACCATGACCACGATGCTCGACCTCGGCGTCACCGGCCTCATCGAGCTCTGCCCCGCCGGCACGCTCGTCGGGCTGGCCAAGCGCGGCATGCGCGGCGTCGCGAGCGTGGCAGTCAAGACGCCCGACGACCTCGACAAGGCACGAGAGCTGATCCGCGAGCACGCGGACGGTCCCCGGAGCACCGACACCACCGGCACGTCGAGCACATCTCAAGGGAGCTGATCCATGACCGTCCAGCCGAAGAACACCGGCACCATCACCGCAACCGACGGCAGCCGCTATTCGCGCATCCTCGGTGTCGGTGGCTACCGCCCCGAGCGCGTCGTCACCAACGAAGAGGTCTGCACCTGGATCGACTCCTCGGACCAGTGGATCCAGGAGCGGTCCGGCATCAAGTCCCGGCGGTTCGCCCGCGACGACGAGTCGGTCGTCGACATGGCCGAACAAGCCGCCCTGCCCGCGCTGGAGATGGCCGGCATCAAGGCCGACCAGGTCGACGCGATCGTCATGGCCACGATCAGCCACCCCTTCCAAACCCCTGCAGCCGCACCGCTGCTCGCGACCCGGCTCGGCACCGGCAACGTCCCGGCGTTCGACCTCTCGGCGGCGTGCGCGGGCTACTGCTACGCGATCTCCGTCGCCAGCGACATGGTGCGCGCGGGCAGCGCGGACAACGTTCTGGTCATCGGCGTCGAGAAGCTCTCGCAGTGGACCTACCGCCACGACCGCGGCACGTCGTTCATCCTCGCCGACGGCGCCGGCGCCGCGGTCGTCGGACCGTCCGATGTCCCGCGCATCGGCCCGACCGTCTGGGGCTCCGAGGGCGACAAGTGGTCGACGATCCAGCAGCGCGTCGGCTGGGACGAGATCCGCCGCATCTGGGAGCACGTCGAGGCGTCCGGCGAGGAGCCGGACTACAGCAAGTTCGAGGTCGCGAACATCGCCGAGGCGTCGACGATGCAGATGGCCGGACAGTCCGTCTTCCGCTGGGCGGTCTGGGGTATGGCGCCCATCGCGCAGCAGGCCCTCGACCGGGCGGGCATCACCGCCGACGACCTCGATGCATTCATCCCGCACCAGGCCAACATGCGGATCATCGATGCGATGATCAAGCAGCTGAAACTGCCCGCCGACATACCCGTCGCACGTGACATCGCCGAGACCGGCAACACCTCCGCCGCGTCGATCCCACTGGCCACCGAGCGCATGCTGCGCGAGGGCGAGGTGCCCCACGGCGGCCTGGCACTGGAGATCGGTTTCGGCGCCGGGCTGGTGTATGCCGCGCAGGTCGTCGAACTGCCCTAGCGGTAACCCCAGCACGCACTAGAGTCGATCGAAAACCTCCCGTGGCCCGGCGGGCAATCCGGGTCAGCCCGAAGGTGAATAACCACCGTCAGCAACGTAATAAGGAGCAGAACATGGCGCAGAGCGAGCAGGAGATCCTGCAGGGTCTTGCCGACATCGTCAACGAAGAGACCGGCGTCGACGCCGCCGACGTGCAGCTGGACAAGTCGTTCACCGAGGACCTCGACATCGACTCGCTGTCCATGATGACGATCGTCGTGAACGCCGAGGAGAAGTTCGGCGTGCGCATCCCCGACGACGACGTCAAGAACCTCGCGACCGTCGGCGACGCCGTCAAGTACATCCAGAACGCACAGGGCTGAGGGTTCGTACCTCACCCTCAGCCCTGTCTGTGCTCTCTCGGCCTCCGGCCGGGTGCTGAGGCTTCGTACCTCACCCTCAGCCCTGCCTGTGCTCTCTCGGCCTCCGGCCGGGTCCTGAGGGCTGAACAAAAGGACCAACGGCAGCGGCTGCATCCCGGTGCGGCCGCTGCCCGTCATACCCACCGATTCCGTCAGTCCACCCCGCCCTAGGAGCCTGAAGTTCCATGACCGCAGACAAGCGCGTCGTCATCACCGGCCTCGGCGCCACCACGCCGGTCGGTGGCACGGCCCCCACGACCTGGGAAGCCCTGCTCGCCGGCGAGTCCGGTGCCAAACCGTTGCCGCAGGAGTGGCTGGACCGGTACGAACTACCGGTCCACTTCGCCGCGAGCCTCAAGCAGGACCCGAGCGAGGTGCTCCCCAAGGTCGAGATCCGGCGGGCCGACCCGTTCGCCCAGTACGCCATGATCGCGGCGCGCGAGGCGTGGCAGGACGCCGGTGCGCCCGACGTCGAGCCCGAGCGACTGCTCGCGGCGATCGGCACCGGGATCGGCGGGGTGCACACCCTGCTCGCGCAGTACGACGTCCTCAACGAGAAGGGCCCCCGCCGGGTCTACCCGTTGACGGTCCCGATGCTGATGCCCAACGCCGCTTCCGGCAACGTCTCCCTGGAGTTCAAGGCGCGTGCCGGCGCGCACACCGCCGTCTCGGCGTGCGCCTCGGGCGCCGAGTCGATGGGTATGGCGGCCAGCATGATCCGCGAGGGCCGGGCCGACGTGGCGATCGCCGGCGGCAGCGAGGCCGCCATACACCCGCTGCCGATCGCCGGCTTCGCCGCGTCCCAGGCATTGTCCAAGCGCAACGACGACCCGCAGGGCGCGTCCCGGCCGTGGGCAACCGACCGGGACGGCTTCCTGCTCGGCGAGGGCGCCGGTGTCGTGGTGCTGGAGTCCTACGAGCACGCGACCGCACGCGGCGCGAAGATCTACGCCGAGTTCGCCGGACTCGGTATGTCGGCCGACGCCTACCACATCACCGCGGGTGACCCCGAGGGCACGGGCCAGGCCCGCGCCATGAACGAAGCCATCGACAACGCCGCCCTCAAACCGTCCGACATCGTCCACGTCAACGCGCACGCGACGTCGACCCCGATCGGTGACGCCGCGGAGATCGTCTCCATGAAGCGGGCGTTCGGCGACGCGATCGACGGCGTGTGCCTGACCGGGACCAAGTCGATGACCGGACACCTGCTGGGTGCCGCCGGCGCGATCGAGGCGGTCATCCTGGCGCAGACCCTGCACCACCGGATCGTTCCCCGGACGATCAACGTCACCGATGTGGACCCGGCGATCGATGTCGACCTGGTCCTCGACGAGAACCGCAAGCTGCCGGACGGCGACCTCGCCGCCCTCAGCAACGCCTTCGGTTTCGGCGGGCACAACATCGCGATCGCGATGAAGTCCGTCTGACCGAGCGGCGTACGACCGCATCGAGCGGCATACCCGATCACGCCGATCGGGTATGCCGCTCGATCGTTTCTTGTGCCGCTCGACCGCCCACCGCCGGACCGGTCTTCAGCGGCCGCGCGACCCGCTCGGCGACTCCGCGGCCGACAGGCTCTCCTGCAGGATCGCCGCCGTGTGCTCATAGTGGCTGCGCAGGGCGGCGGTGGCGTCCTTCGAGCGGCGCGCCAGGGCCGCCTCGAAGATGGCGCGGTGCTCCGCGGCCACATCCCGCTGCGGATCGCGCGGCTGGGACCAGCGGCGATAGAGCTCGGCGGCATCACGCAGCGTGACCGTCATCTCCAACAGTCGCGGCCGGCCGCAACCGGCCAGCAGGGCGGCGTGGAACTGCGCGTGCACGCGCTCCCACTCGTCGGACACGCGTGGCGGGCCGTCGGTGGTCACCACCGGTGTGCGCTCCAGCCGGTGGTGCGCCGCGACCATTGCGGTCTCCCAGTCCATGTCCCCATGCGCGATCGCCGCACGCAGCGCGATCGTCTCCAGGTCGATCCGGGTTGCCGTCAGGTCGGCAAGATCGGTCAGCGACAGCGGCATCACGCGGAAGCCGATCATCGGCTCGGCGACCACCAGGCCCTGCTGGCTCAGCCGCGTCAGGCACTCGCGGACCACGCTGGCGCTCGCGCCATACCGCTGGCCGAGGTCGGCGAACTTCAGCTTCTGGCCGGGTTCGTAGAGCCCGCCGAGGATGTCGGCGCGAATCCGCGCGTGCGTCTGATCGGCATTTGCGCGTTCGCGTGGCATGCGGCTCACTGTAACAAGCGAGCGCACATCTGCCGATGTTCGAATATCAGCGCAGGATCAGGAGACGCGGTGCAGCCAGCGCACCGACGCACCGTCACCGGCATACCGGAACGGTTCCAACTCCTGGTCCCACGCCGTGCCCAGCAACTCGGCCATCTCGGAGCGGAACAACTCCGGATCACCCTTGCTGGCGGCCAGCGCCGCGCGCAGGCGGTCCTCACCGACGACCGCGTCCCCCGACGCAGCGGTCCAGGTGTGGTGTATGCCGAGCGACGGCGTGTGCGACCAGCGCGATCCGTCACAACCGGGGCTCGGCTCCTCGGTGACCTCGTAGCGCACGTCCACCCACCCGCGCAGGGTGCTGGCGAGTTTGGCACCGGTGCCGGGCTCGCCCATCCAGGAGAGTTCGGTGCGTACCGTCCCGGGAGCGACGGGCTGCTTGATCCATTCGATCGGTGCTGCTGCGCCGAGCACGCTCTCGAGCGCCCAGCCGATGTGTGGGCACAGCGCTGCTGGGGTGGAATGAACGAACACCACCCCACGGGTGACAGCACGCGGGTTCGCGGCAGACATCCGGGCCTCCTGACAGTTGCGAGGGACGTCTTCCCCAACGACCTCGCGCGTGGCGGTCCGGCATACATGCCGTGTGTGTGCCATCTGTGGTTGTGGGGCCATTCTGCCTCATCCGTCACAAGAGCACCAGTCACCGTCCACCGGCGTCGCCACCTGCCGCACCGGCCTCAGATAACGGCCGGATCACGATCAGGATCACGCGCCCCGGATTCCGCAAATTGTGGCTCGGATCACGTTCGGATCGGATATGTTGCCGTGCACAACATATTCAAGTACTCCAGCGGCTCGGGTCCGATCAATCGGCTCCAGCGTTGATCGGAAAGGTGGAACACCATGCGCAAAGGTGCGCTCAGCACGGTGTGTGCAGTGGCGGGCATCGTCGCTCTGGCCGGCTGCGGAAGCAGCAGCAGCGGCGGCGGATCCAGCGCCAGCGCGGGCGGTGGCGGCGCGTCGTCGCCGGCCGCGGCGGCCAGCAGCAGCGGAAGTGGCGGATCGACAGCGGCGTCGGGAGCCAAGGTCGACGGCAAGGGCGCCAAGGTCGGCATCATCCTGCCGGACCGCCAGTCCTCGAACCGGTGGATCTCCTCCGACCCCGAGGCGCTGAAGGCCCGCTGCAAGACCGACAACCTCAAGTGCGACATCCAGAACGCCAACAACTCGGCGCAGCAGATGACGACCATCGCGACCAAGATGATGAACGACGGCGTGAAGGTCCTCGCGCTGGTCAACCTCGACTCGGCATCAGCCGCCCAGATCGAGAAGACCGCCAAGTCCAAGGGCATCTACACGATCGACTACGACCGCCTGACGCTCGGCGGGTCGGCCAGCCTCTACGTGTCGTTCGACAACGTGAAGGTCGGCACCCTGCAGGGCAAGACCCTGGTCAACTGCTCGCAGGTCAAGGGCAAGTCGGCCGTGAAGTATGTCGACCTCAACGGCGCCCAGACCGACAACAACGCGACCCTCTTCAAGCAGGGTTACGACGCCGTGCTGTCCAAGCAGAAGGGCTGGACGAAGGTCGGCGACCAGGCCGTGCCGGACTGGGACAACCAGAAGGCCGGGATCATCTTCACCTCCATGCTGCAGAAGAACCCGACGCTCAACGCCGTCATGGTCGCCAACGACGGTATGGCGGGATCGGTCGTCACGGCCCTTAAGAAGCAGGGCCTGTCGGGCAAGGTCGCGGTGTCCGGACAGGACGCCACCGTCGAGGGCCTACAGCGGATCATGGACGGCACGCAGTGCTTCACGATCTACAAGCCGTCCACCGAGGAGGCCTACCCGGTGGTCGACGCCGCCGCGCAGCTGGCGAACGGTCAGGCCCCGAAGACCACGAAGACGATCAAGGACACGAAGTCCGGCCGTAACGTTCCGGCGATCCTGGCCCCGCCGGTCGCCATCACCAAGGCCAACGTCGCCAAGCCGATCAACGACGGCTACACGCCCAAGGCGACGACCTGCAAGGGCGCCTACGCCGCCAAGTGCACGGCCGCGGGCGTCAAGTAAGCGTTCCGCTCGACACCACGAGGTGAGGGGCCGGCCGGATGCCGGCCGGCCCCTCACCGCGTATAGGGAGATACATGTCTGAACAACCGATCCTGCAGCTGCGCGGGGTCAACAAGAGTTTCGGCGCCGTGCACGTCCTGCACGACGTCGACTTCGCGGCATACGCCGGCAAGGTGACCGCGCTCGTCGGAGACAACGGCGCGGGGAAGTCGACGCTCGTCAAGTGCATCGGCGGCACCTACACCATCGACTCCGGCACGTATGAGTACGACGGCAAGCCCGAGCACGTGACCGCGCCACGCGACGCCGCTGCGCTGGGAGTCGAGATCGTCTATCAGGACCTCGCGCTCTGCGAGAACCTCGATGTCGTCCAGAACATGTTCCTCGGCCGTGAGCGGATGCGCGGGATCGTGCTGGACGAGGAGTCGATGGAGATCGCAGCCACCGACACCCTGAAATCGTTGTCGGTGCGCACCCTGAAGTCGGTCCGCCAGCGGGTGTCGAGCCTGTCCGGTGGCCAGCGGCAGACCGTCGCGATCGCCAAGGCCGCGCTGTGGAAGTCCAGGGTCGTCATCCTCGACGAGCCGACCGCCGCACTCGGCGTCGCACAGACCGCGCAGGTCCTGGACCTGGTGCGGCGACTCGCCGACCAGGGCACGGCCGTCATCCTCATCTCGCACAACATGCTCGACGTGCTGCAGGTGGCCGACAAGATCTCGGTCCTCTACCTCGGCCAGCTGGCCGCCACCGTCGACCGTGCCGACGTCAACCAGACCCAGGTGGTCGAACTGATCACCACCGGCCGCAGCGGCGACCTCGGCCTCCAGCCCGCCGCAACGACTTCCGGAGCCACCGCATGAGCCCCCACCTGAGCAAGACCGCCACGGCCGCCGAGGTCGATGCCGCGGTCGACGAAAACGCAGCCGCCGCAACGACTTTGCCCACGGGCAACGACATCCGCGCCTACCTGCACAACTACTGGCAGCGGATCCGCGGCGGCGACATGGGCTCGCTGCCCGCCGTCGCCGCACTGGTGGTCCTCTTCCTCGTCTTCTCGCTCGTGGAGGACGGGTTCCTGTCCAAGAGCAACTTCGCCAGCCTGATCACCCAGGCCGCGCCGGGCATCCTGCTCGCGATGGGCCTGGTCTTCGTCCTGCTCCTCGCGGAGATCGACCTGTCGGCGGGGACCACCTCCGGAGTCAGCGGCGCCGTGGTCGCCGTACTCCTGATCCACAACTGGTCGTGGCCGTTCGCCGTCCTGGTCGCGCTGATCGTCGGCGCGCTGATCGGTCTGCTGATCGGCTGGATGCGCACTTTCCTGCGCGTCCCGTCGTTCGTCTCGACGCTGGCACTGTTCCTCGGTCTGCAGGGAGTGGTGCAGATCGTGGTCAACAGCGCCAACACCCAGGGCAACCTGTCGCTGCAGAGCGACACCCTGGTGGCGCTCGAGAACAGCAACATGCCGCAGTGGGCGGGCTGGCTGATGGCGATCCTGGTCATCGTGGGCTACGCCGCGCAGAAGCTGCTCGCGGTCAACGCGCGCCGTCGCAAGGACCTGCCGACCGAACCCTTCCTGGTCACCGCGGCCAAGGTGGGCGGCATCGCGGTGCTCGCCATCGTCTTCACCATCGTCCTCAACCTCAACCGCTCCCCCAATGCAGCGGGCGGCACCAAGATCGTCGAGAAGAACGGCCAGTTGGTGACCGAGAAGGTCGCCGGTGCCTACCTCGGCGGCGTCCCGTGGGTCGTCCCGGTGATCCTCGTGCTCGTCGTGGTCCTCGGATTCGTCCTCGGCCGCACGCGATACGGGCGGCACATCTACGCCGTCGGTGGCAGCGACGAGGCGGCCCGCCGAGCCGGCATCCGCGTCGACTCGGTCCGCATCTCGGTCTTCGTCATCTGCTCGGTGCTGGCCGGCGTCTCGGGCATCGTGCTCGCGTCGCAGACCGCGGTGAACGCCTCGCAGGGCGGTGGCAACACCTTGCTGCTCGCGGTCGGTGCGGCCGTCGTCGGTGGCACCAGCCTCTTCGGCGGCAAGGGCAAGATCACCGACGCCGTCGTCGGTGGCTGCGTGGTCGCCGTGATCATCAACGGTATGGCGGACCTCCTGCAGGGCGCGAACAACTCGGCCTGGCAGTGGATCGTGACCGGTCTGGTGCTGCTGCTCGCCGCGACCGTGGACGCCGTCTCCCGACGTCGCGCGGGCGCAGCCGGGCTGGGCTGAGCTGATGCCACCGGGCGCTCGGTCCGCCGCGCGCCCCGAGCAGATCCGCCGGCACAACCTGTCGGTCGTGTTGCGCCACGTCCACCTCCACGGAGCCGTGTCCCGACCGGATCTGGCTCGGAGCACCGGACTGAACCGCAGCACGATCGGTGCCCTCGTGCGGGACCTCGTCGAGCTCGGCATGGTCACGCAGGCCACCCCGACACGCAGCCGGGACGGGGCCGGGCGACCGCCATACCTGGTGGTCCCCCGGCCCGAGTCGGTGCACGTCATCGCGGTGGACATCGACGTCGCCCGCGTCCAGGTCGCCGCCGTCGGCCTGTCCGGGGCGGTGGTGGGGAAGATCGAATGGCGCCTCGTCGGGTGTGACCGTACCGCGGTCAGCGTCGCCGACCGGGTCGCAGAGGCGGCCCAGGAACTCACCGCTGCCGCCGGCAGCGTGCGCGTCGGCGTGGGCGTGAGCCTTCCGGCCATGATCGACAACCCGCGCGGCATCGCGGTCTACGCACCGAACCTGCAATGGAGCAACGAGCCCGTCGGCGACCTGCTCCGGCTACGGCTCGACGACCACGTGGTGGTCAGCAACGACGCGGACCTGGCGGCCCTGGCCGAACACCGTCGCGGTGTCGCAGCCGGCTTCGCCGACCTGGTCTACGTGCTCGGCCGGGTCGGTGTCGGCGGCGGCGTCATCATCGGTGGCGAGCTGCTGCGCGGCAGCCGCGGGTATGCCGGGGAGATCGGCCACATGTCGGTGCAGGCGAACGGCCCGGTCTGCCATTGCGGCAACCGCGGCTGCCTCGAGGAGTATGTCGGCGAGGCCGCGATCCTGCGGGCCGCCCGGGCGGCGGGCATCGAGTCGCCGGAGCTCGACGTCCTCTTCGACCGTGCCGGCGCCGGCGACGAGGTGGCCGCCGAGGTCGTCGCATCGATCGGGCAGTGGCTCGGTCGGGGCCTGTCGAACATCTCGCACGTCCTCAACCCGCAGGCGATCGTCGCCGGCGGTCACCTGGCCGAAGTGATGCGGCTGGCCGAACCGTCGCTCCGCATCGGCCTGCAACGTGGCATGGTCACGATCGGCAGAGCACCGATCACGTTGCTACAAGGGCGGATTCGCGAGGCGTCGCTGGTCGGGGCGGCCGAGCTCGCCTACGAGCGGTTACTCGCAGCACCGGATCTGATGCCGTCACTTGTCCACAGCAGCCCTGCCGATTCGGCGCCGGGCGGTTAATCTGGAACCACGGCCGTGGGACGGGGAGAAAGATGGCTTGGATCCTGCACCTGTGCGCAGTGGGTGCGTTCATCACACTGCTGACCAGCGCCTTTCGGCGCGGCAGCGAAGCGAGACTGCGCACCATCGCGTGCTCGGCCATCATGGCCGGACTCGCCTTCACTCCGGCCGGCTGGGTGGTCAACCTCGGCATGCTCGTGCTGATGTTGTCCGGCACCGAGTTCCTCTACCGGCCCTACTACAAGGTGCGCGACGACCTGTGGACCGCGTTCGGTTGCCTCGCCGGAGTGGCGTTCGCCGGCGCGGTGGTCGGCCATTTCCCGTGGGTGTTCTTCCCACTGGCCTGCCTGGTCGGCCTCTGGGCACTCACCGGTGGCCCCGAGCGCAACCGCCGCAAGCACGCGCGGCACGTGCAGCGCAAGGCGTTCCACGAGGCCGCCGTCAGGGAGTCGTCCGTGCGCACCTCGCAATTCGAGCTGAACCGCCTCTTCAACGACCCGCGGCTGCCGCTCGCGACTCGCAAGAACCTGCACGAGCTGCTCCGTCGCGCCGACGCGCTCTACTTCGAGTTGCGCTCACACGGGGCGAGCGACCGGTTGCTCTTCGAGGTCGAGCAGATCCACGAGGACTTCGCACCGACCGCCGTCCGTGGCTACCTCGCATTGCCGCCGTCCGTGGCTGACACTCAACCGTTGCAGGACGGGAAGACCGGCGCGGTCCTCCTCGATGAACAGATCACGATCATGCACGGTGCCATCGACGACATCGCGGCCGAAGCGCGGACGCACGGCGCCGAGGGCCTGTTGTCCAGTTACCGCTTCCTGCAGGACAAGTTCGGCCACACCGACGACGAGCTCAAACTGTGAGGACCGTCAGGTAAGTGTCTGGCCACCGGGCATGTTGTCGAGCAGTTCGTGCGCCTTCATCGCGAACTTGTGCTCCACCAGCACCTCGTACTTCGTGGCGACCACCTGGGTGACCGACTGGAAGTCACGCTTGCCGCCGGTGAGGCTGTAGCCGATCGCGGCCCACACCGCCCCGAACACCGCACCGAAGATGACCGTCGAGATGACGACGCCGAGCACGTTCACGCCAGAGTCGAACATCGACAGGATCAGCCCGATGAACGCGCCGAACCACGCACCCGACAGCGCCCCTCCTGCCAGGACGCGCCCCCAGGTCAACCGGCCGACGACACGTTCGATCTGCTTCAGCTCGGTGCCGACGATCATGCAGTTCTCGACCGGGAACTCGTTGTCGGACAGGTAGTCGACGGCACGTTGCGCATCGGCGTAGTCGGTGAAAACACCCAGTGACATTGGGTATTCGAGGGACAGGCCACCACGCAGGCTGGCTCCCTGGCGACCGAAGCCGCCGCTCATCGGACTCGACATACATTCAGCCTAACGACGTGACCGCAGCGCGCGTAGTCGGTCACCGGCTGCGCGGGCCATCACGCGCTCGGCACCGACAAGCCGATGACGAGGTCGCGCACGACGTCGGGATCGGACAGCCGCTCGCCATACGCCTCCCGGATCTGCGCCATCCGGTAGCGGACGGTCTGCGGATGGACGTGCAGCTCCGCAGCGACGGCGTCCCGCCTGCCCTGGTGCAGCAGCCACGAACGCAACGTGTCGGCGAGCCGGTCGGCGGTGGCGGGCGGGAGGTCGGCGAGTGGCGCCAGCACCGCGGCGCGAAGATCCTTGTGCGCCAACGGATCCGCGCCGGTGACCAGGCGTGCGAGATGGTCGTCGGTGTCGACGGGCTCGCGGCGCGCGATCCGCAGGTCGTGGGCGCGCAGCGCCCGGCTGTATGACGCCGCGACGCCCAACCAGGGGCGAACCGGCCCGACATACGCGGGCCTGCCGGTGAGTACCCGGAGCAGGTGCCGGCGGCCCGGCCCGTCGGCATCCGGGACCAGCAGCACCGCCACCGGGGGCTCGCGGTCCGGCTCGTCCTCCGCGCGCAGGCACCCCGACCCGAGCTGAGCGGTGACGGCGCTGACCCGCTCGCCCGGCAACACAACCGCCGTCAGTGTCGTCGGTGGCGCCCACTCCGCGCGCTCGGCCAGTTTCAGCACGGTCTCCTCGGTCCGACCCTGCAGCAGCGCACCGGCAAGCCGCTCGCGCCGCCTTTCCCGCACCCGTCCCTCCACCGCCAGCTCCTCCGCGTGCCCGGCGACACTCGCTGCGGACAGGCTGTCGATGTAGGCGAAGACCAGCTCGGCGAAACGAGCCAGCGTGATCGCCTCGAGTCCGGCGGCGACAGCGACCTCGGACATGTCCTGCCAGGCGACGCGCGCACCGACCCGGTAGGCCCCGAGCAGCGCATCCATCGAGCGGCCACTGCGTGCCTCGCCCCGCCCGAGCGCATAGGCGCCGTGCACGGACGCCTGCATCGGCGTGCTCGGGTCGCCGCGCGGTCCGGCGGCGGCCAGACGCAGGAATCCGGCGAGCGCCAGCTGCACCGCCTGCTCGATCGTCTCCCGCATCTGGTCGGCGAGCGCTCCCGCGTAGCTGGGCACACTGTCGATGACAGCGCCGACGACGCGCTCACTCACCGCGGGCAGCATCTCGGTGAGCGTCGTGATGACCGGCTTCGGGATCTCGAGGCCGGCGTCGCCCGGCACGGATTGTTCGCTGCGCATAAATCAAGTATGCCGCCTCACCCGCACGGGGCAAGAATTTGATAGCCACCATGCACCAATCTGGTAGTCATGACAGCTTCAACGCACGTTCGGACCCCCTCCGACGCACCCGCACCGGGCCGCGGCGGATGGCGCACGCATGCCTTCCGACTCGTGAAGGCGGCCACCACGCCGCTGCTGCCCGAGGACTACGTCGACCTCTTCGACCCGCTGCGCTCGACCACAGTGCTGCGCGGGCGCGTCGAGTCGATCACGCACGAGACCGCCGATGCCGTGACGGTCGTGATCCGACCGGGTCGCGGCTGGCGCGGCCACCGCCCCGGTCAGTACACCCGGATCGGCGTCGATGTCGACGGTGTGCGGTTGTGGCGGGCCTACTCGATCACCTCCGGCCCGCGACAGGACGGCTGCATCGCGATCACCGTCAAGGCGATCAGCGGCGGTGCCGTCAGCACACACCTGGTCGGCTCACTGCACGTCGGGCAGGTGCTGCAGATGGAGCAGGCCGACGGCGAGTTCGTGCTCCCGGAAGTGCTGCCCGAGAAGATCCTGCTGCTCACCGGCGGCAGCGGCATCACCCCGGTGATGGGCATGCTGCGCCATACCCTCGATCGCCTGGACGACGTCGTGCTGCTGCACTCGGCGCCCCGACCGGAGGACGTCATCTTCGCGGCCGAGTTGCGAGCGCTGGCCACCGACGGCCGAATGTCGTTGCAGGAGAGGCACACCGACGTGCACGGCATGCTCGACACCGCGGCGCTGGACGACCTGGTGCCCGACTGGCGTGACCGCGAAACCTTCGCCTGCGGGCCGGCCGGCATGCTCGAAGCACTCGAAACCCACTGGAAGACAGCCGGTCTCGCGGACAGGCTGCACACCGAGCAGTTCCGCCCGGCACTGGCCGAACCCGGCGAGGGCGGCACCGTCCACCTCACCGGACTCGACAAGGACATCGAGTGTGACGGCGCCACGCCGATCCTCGACGCTGCTGAGGAAGCCGGCGTGCTCATGCCGTCCGGCTGCCGGATGGGCATCTGCTTCGGCTGCGTCCTTCCCCTGCGTGAGGGCTCCATCCGTGACCTGCGCACCGGCGAGACGACCACCGCCTCCCCCGGCGACGGCGTCCTCGTCCAGACCTGCATCTCCGCAGCGGCCGGCCGTTGCGACATCGACCTCTGACCACTCCACTCCGAACTCCCTCGAACTCTCCGCACTCCCTCCGAACCGAAGGAATCCCCATGACTGCCCTGCAGAAGAAGGAACACAACCCCGTCGCGCACCTCACCCGCGAGGACATCGAGTCCCTCGGTCGTGAGCTGGACGCCGTCCGCGCCGGCGTCATCGAGACGCGAGGCGCGAAGGACGCGGCCTACATCCGCAAGGTCATCAAGACCCAGCGGACCCTGGAGATGGGCTCGCGCGCCCTGCTGCTCGCGTCGCGGTGGAAGCCTGCGTTCGTCGCCGGCACCGTCGGGCTGACGGTCTCGAAAGTGTTGGAAAACATGGAGATCGGCCACAACGTCATGCACGGCCAGTGGGACTGGATGCGCGACCCGAAGATCCACTCCACCACCTGGGAGTGGGACAACGCCTCCCCCGCCGACCTGTGGAAGCACAGTCACAACGAGCTGCACCACACGTACACCAACGTGCTCGGCCGCGACAACGACCTCGGCTACGGCATCATGCGCGTCGACGAGGACCAGCCGTGGGTGCCGTTCTATCTCGGCCAGCCGGTCTGGAACTTCGTGAACGCCTGCTTCTTCGAGTACGGCATCGCGGCATACGACCTGGAGCTCGGCAAGTACTTCGCCGGACGCAAGGACAAGGACGTCTTCAAGCGCGACGCGAAGAAGGTCGTCAACAAGATCCGCGCGCAGGTCACCAAGGACTACGTGGTGCACCCGGCGCTCGCCCTGGCGACCGGCTCAGCCCGCCGCACCCTGCTGGCCAACTACATCGCCAACCTCGGCCGCAACCTGTGGACGCACTCGGTCATCATGTGCGGTCACTTCCCCGAGGGCGTCGAGACCTTCACCAAGACCTCCATCGCCGGTGAGGCGCGCGGCGACTGGTACCTGCGGCAGATGATCGGCTCGGCCAACATCCACGGCTCGACCGCGATGCACATCGCGACGGGCAACCTGTCCTACCAGATCGAGCACCACCTGTTCCCCGACCTGCCGAGCAACCGGTATGCCGAGATCGCGCCGCAGGTGCGCGACATCTGCGAGCGTTACGGCCTGCAGTACCTGTCCGGTTCGCTGCCGCGACAGGTGGGCTCGGCGTGGATGAAGGTGATTCGGCTCTCGCTGCCCAACCACCTGGCCGCGCGGCTGAAGCGACCCAGCCGTCGTACCCCGATCGAGCCGACCGCCCTGCCCTCGCGCACCCAGCCCGCGGACGGCGTCAGCGACGACACGTCGGCGGCCGCCTGACCCCTACGGTGTCGGTATGACGATCTGCATTGTCGGAGCCGGCAGCATCGGGTGCTACGTGGGCGGCCGGCTGGCCGCGAGCGGGACTCAGGTCACGCTCGTCGGCCGCGCCGCGATGCAGGACCGGGTCGGTCGCGGGATGCGTCTCGTCGACCTGAATGGTGAATCACTCGAGGTGACACCGGAATTCAGCACTGATCCGAGCGTCGCAAGTGCGGCAGACCTGGTGATCGTGACGGTGAAGTCCGGCGCCAACAAGCACGTCGCCGACCAGCTGCGTCCGGTGCTCACCGAGGGTGCTGTCGTGCTGAACCTGCAGAACGGCATCCATGGCGGGGCGGACCTGCGCGCGGGCCTGCCCGGCCACCGCGTGGTCACCGGCATGGTCGGTTTCAACGTGGTGCGCGATGGTGCGACGTTCCACCGGACGACCGCCGGCGACATCATGGCCGGCACCGACCCGATCTGGGCGACGTATGGCGAAGCGTTCGCTGCGGCCGGCCTACCGGTCGAGCAGCGCCCCGACATGGACGCCGTGCTGCGCGCGAAGCTGCTGCTCAACCTGAACAACGCGATCAACGCCCTGTCCGGGATGCCGCTGCGGGCCGAACTCGGCATCCGCGACTTCCGGCGCTGCCTGTCAATGGCTCAGCTGGAGGCCCTGCACGTGATGGGCCGCTCCGGGCCGGCACCGGCGAAGTTGACCGAGCTCTCCCCCGCGCTGATGGCACGGGCGCTGCGGGTGCCCGATCCGGTCTTCCGGCGCCTCGGGTCCAAGGTGCTCGCCATCGGTCCGACCGCCCGCTCCTCGATGGCGGACGATCTCGCCGCCGGCCGAGCGACCGAGGTCGACTGGATCAACGGTGCCGTGGTCGATCTCGCCGGCGAAGCCGGCATGAAGGCACCGGTGAATGCCCGCCTGGTGTCGCTGGTCCATGACGCGGAGCGCGCCATACATGCGGTGTGGGGTGGGCGCGAATTGCTGGCCGAGCTGCGTGCCGCCGGGGAGTGAGCAGAGCTCAGGTCTCGCGGATCAGTCCCGCGACCGCCCGTGGTCGCTGCTGCGGCAGCCCGTGCCCGGCCCACCGCACCGTTCGCATCGAGCCACCGGCCGCGTCGGCGAGCGCCCGGCACCATCGCGCGCTGACCACCCGATCACCCGCCCCGCGAGCGACGGTGACCGGAGCCCGTATGCCGGCAACGACCTCGTCGGCCGAGCGACCGAGTTCGTCACTGAAGCCGATCATCACCTTCGGTGAAGCCGTCACGTAGTCACGCGTCGCCTGGACCAGCGTGCGTGGCGCCTCCCGGAACACTCCGCGTGCCAGAGCCCACATGTGCTGCCGGAGATCGGGCCACCGCCCGTCGGGCGATGGCGACAGCATCACCAGCGACATGACGATGTCGGGACCGGCTGCCGCCAGCCGGGCGGCGATGATCGAACCCATCGAGTGCCCCACGACGTCGGCACGCTCGATTCCGTTGCTGCGCAACCACTTCAACAGATGTGACGCCTGCGCGTCGGCGTCCATCGAGTCCGCGAGCGCCTCACTGTCACCGCAGCCCGGCGGGTCGACGATCAGCACCCGGCGATCCGCCGGCAGCTGGGGCACCAGCCAGGAGTAGGCCCGGAAGGTCATCCCGAGACCGGGGATCAACACCAGCGGAATCCCTCCTGCCGCACGGCCGGGACGCTCGATCCAGCAGAGTTTCGAACCCGATACTTCCGAGGCCTCCGAGACGAACCCGTTCGGTATGCCGAGGCGCCGCATCCGTCCCATCCCTCCAGCATGCCGGAGCGCGGGAGTGATCAAGTGGGGCGACTGGGGCTTGAACCCAGGACCGACGGATTATGAGTCCGCTGCTCTAACCGGCTGAGCTATCGCCCCTTTGGTGCAGGCACATTCTGGCATCACGGCAGACGCGGCGCGCGGCGAGGTCGGCGCAGCCGCCGAGCGCGAGCGGAGCACGGATGACAACAGGCTGACAACGAAATTGCGCCCTACCCCAAAAATATGAAAATTCGCTGACCGCGGCTTGTAAGGTTCGTACCCATGACGGAGCAGGTGCCCACGGCGGCTGAGACGAACGTCGCGTCGGGCGAGCCGCTCGTGCGGATGGCGGGCGTCAACAAACATTTCGGTGACCTTCACGTGCTGCGCGACATCGACCTCGATGTCGCCAAGGGCGAGGTCGTCGTCGTGCTCGGCCCGTCCGGGTCGGGCAAGTCGACGCTGTGCCGCACGATCAACCGGCTCGAGACCTACGAGACCGGCACGATCACCATCGACGGCGAGCCGCTGCCCGAGGAGGGCGCCGAGCTGGCCAAGCTGCGCGCCGACGTCGGCATGGTCTTCCAGTCGTTCAATCTGTTCGCGCACAAGACGATCCTGCAGAACGTCACGCTGGGACCCATCAAGGTCCGCAAGATGGGCAAGGCCGACGCCGAGGCGCGCGCCATGGAGTTGCTCAAACGTGTGGGAGTCGAGGCGCAGGCGCAGAAGTACCCCGCCCAGCTCTCCGGTGGCCAGCAGCAGCGCGTGGCCATCGCCCGGTCGCTCGCCATGCGGCCCAAGGTGATGCTCTTCGACGAGCCGACCTCCGCGCTCGACCCCGAGATGATCAACGAGGTGCTCGACGTCATGGCCGGTCTTGCCAAGGACGGTATGACGATGATCGTCGTCACCCACGAGATGGGTTTCGCGCGCCGCGCCGCGGACCGCGTGGTCTTCATGGCCGATGGTCAGATCCTGGAGCAGCAGGCTCCCGAGGAGTTCTTCGCCAACCCGACCTCCGCGCGCGCCAAGGACTTCCTCTCCAAGATCCTCACTCACTGAGCCATCCGCCCGCCGACGCCCGATTCGGCCAATCGCCTTGTCACCCTTCACAACTCGTCAGTCCAACGGAGGAGAAATCTCATGAAGTACCGCGCGATCTGTGCCGCGACGGCAGCCGCCGCGCTCGGCCTGGGCCTCACCGCTTGCGGTGGCAGCTCGGGTGGTTCGAGCGCCAGCGACGCCGTCTGCAAACTGCCCGACTCCGGCCCGTCGGTGAAGATCGGCATCAAGTTCGACCAGCCGGGTCTCGGCCTGAAGGACGGCGACAAGTACACCGGGTTCGATGTCGACATCGCCCGTTGTGTCGCCGCCGAAATGGGCTACAGCAAGATCACCTTCGTCGAGTCCCCCTCCCCGCAGCGTGAGAAGATGCTCGCGGCCGGCACCGTGAAGATGATCGCCGCGACCTACTCGATCACCCCTGAGCGCCTGAAGGAGGTCGGCTTCGCCGGCCCGTACTTCGTGGCGGGGCAGTCGCTGCTGGTCGGCAAGGACTCCAAGATCACCAACGTCAAGGGCCTGTCCGGCAAGAAGGTCTGCTCGGTCACCGGCTCCACCTCGGTCGACAACCTGAAGAAGGAGCAGCCGAAGCTGGTGCCGCAGAAGTACGACACCTACTCGGCGTGCGCAGAAGCCCTGGCGTCCGGCTCCATCGACGCGATGACCACGGACGACGCGATCCTGGCCGGCTACTCCAACCAGGCGGCATACAAGGACAAGTTCAAGCTCGTCGGTGGCACGTTCAGCGAGGAGAACTACGGCATCGGCCTGAAGAAGGGTTCGCCCGACTGCAACAAGGTCGCCGCCGCCATCAAGAAGACGCTCGACAACGGCAACTGGAAGAAGGCTCTGGAGAACAACCTGGGGTCCGACTACAAGTACAACAAGAACCTCAACCCGCCGAAGTCGCCCAGCTGCAAGGCCTGAGTTCGTAGTCCGCGCAACGTAGTTCGGCCGGACCCGACGGTGACCATCCGTCACGTGGCCACCGTCGGGTCCGGCGCCCATCATCCGTAGAGACAGATAGGAAGGGCACCGGTGGCTTCGCTCTTCTCCGACTATCAGATCTGGACCGCGCTCTGGACGACCGTGAAGCTCGCGGTCCTCAGCGCGATCGGAAGCCTGATCCTCGGCACGATCATCGCGACGCTGCGGCTGTCGCCGGTCGGCATCCTTCGCTTCGTCGGCACGTCATACGTCAACATCTTCCGGAACACCCCGCTGACGTTGATCATCCTGTCGTGCAGCTTCGTGCTCTACATCCAGCTCGGCGTTGCGCTGGCCGACTCGGGTGATCCGAAGTTCGCGGATGTCAACGCTTTTCGGCTCGCAGTCGTCGGTATGACGGTCTACCACGCGACCTACGTGTGTGAAGCGCTGCGATCGGGCTTCAACACCATCCCGCTCGGCCAGGCCGAGGCGGCCCGCTCGATCGGCCTGACCTTCGCGCAGAGCATGCGCGAGGTGATCCTCCCCCAGGCGTTCCGCGGCGCGGTCGTTCCGCTGGGCAACACACTCATCGCGCTCACCAAGAACACCACCGTCGCAGTCACCATCGGCGTCTACGAACTGTCCGGTGTGCTGAAGACAGTTACCGAGAGGGACCCCGGATTGCTGAACCTGTCGTTCATGGCCGTCGGCGTGTTCTTCATCCTGTTGACGCTGCCGGTCGGCGTCGGACTGGGCTGGCTCGGTAAGCGTGTGGCGGTGAAGCGATGACTGCGTCAGTCCTTTTCGACGCGCCGGGGCCCAAGGCCCGGCGGCGTTACGCGATCCTCGGCGTCGTCGGCGGGATCCTCTTCGCGGCGATCCTCGGCGTCATCATCTGGAAGCTGGCCGACAAGGATCAGTTCGCCGGCTACAAGTGGAAGCCGTTCGCCGAGTGGGGCACCTGGAAGAGCTACATCCTTCCCGGCCTGCGCGGAACGCTGATCGCGGCGGCGCTCTCCATCGTGATCAGTCTGGTGCTCGGTGCGGTGCTGGCGATGCTGCGCCTGATCGAAGTGCCGAAGAGCAAGGGACCTGCGGCGGTCGCCGTGCGCGTCCTGCGCTGGGTGGTGACCGCCTGGGTGGAGCTCACGCGCGCGCTCCCGGTCCTGCTGATGATGCTCTTCATCTTCGGCTGGCTGAGCGCACACGGGCAGGGCAGCGGCAACGGACCGCTCATCGCGACGGTCGCCGGCCTGGCCTTCTACAACTCGTCGGTCATCTGTGAGGTGATCCGGTCCGGCGTCGACCAGTTGCCCGCCGGTCAGCGCGAGGCGGGAAGCTCGATCGGCCTCAGCGCCGGCCAGACGGTGCGCATCATCCTGCTTCCGCAGGCCATCACCGCCATGTTGCCGTCGCTCATCAGCCAGGTCATCGTGGTACTCAAGGACACCGCTCTCGGTTACAACGTGCTGTATGGCGAAATGCTCTACCGCAGCAAGCCGGCTACCTCTTTGAACGGCAACATCTTCGCGATGCTCGTCGTCATCGCGGCGATCTACATCCTGATCAATTACGCGATCAGCAAGCTCGCGACGTGGGTCGAGCGACGCCTACAGGCCCGCGGCCGCAAGGTCGGCCCGACAGCGGCTCCGGGCGACCCGGCCGGGCCTACCAACGCGCCCGGTGTGGTCACCGGCGAAGGAGTCTGACACCGCGAGGCGCCTCAGTCCTCTTCGTCCGGCTCCCAGCTGAGCAACCGCACGGTGCTCACGTGGTCGACGTGCCGGTGCATCGCCTCGGCTGCGGCCTGCCCGTCACCGGCTCGGATCGCGGCGGCGATCCGAGCGTGATCGGCATACGACTGGCGGGGACGATCCGGCTGCCGCAACGACTCCCGACGGCTCTCGGCGATGGCGTCGCGGATCTCCTCGTAGAACGCCTCCAGCAACTGGCTGTGCGCCGCGGCCGTCACGGCCTTGTGGAACCGGCGATCGCCCTCGATCGGCACCTCGTCGCGATCGATCTGCCCCTGCATGAAGACAAGAGCCGCGTCGATCGCCGCCAGGTCGTCCTCCGTATGCCGCGCCGCGGCGAGCGCGGCCAGCTTGGTCTCCAGTGCGTCCCGAGCGTCCAACACATCGGGCAGCCGCTTCTTGCGCGCGACCAGATCGGGTAGCGAGTCGACCTCCAGACGATCACGCACCAGGTAGATGCCGCCACCGTGGCGCGTTTCGACGAGTCCCTGGACCTCGAGAGCAACGATCGCCTGAGCGACCGATGCCCGGCTGACACCCAGCCGGGCCGCGAGTTCCCGCTCGGGCGGCAGCCGTGAGCCGGATGTGAGTCCGGACTGCGCGACATGCTCCTGCAACCGCGCGATCACCTGCTCGTAGAGCCGCGTGCGCCCCACCGGACGCAACGTGTCCGCCATTGCCAATCACCTCCACCACGAATTGCCAGTCTCGCAGGGTCTTGACGTGGCTCAGCCCCTGGGGCACTATTCCGGGCAAGCAAAGTGGCTGATTGGCTCAGCCAATTTAGGGAAGGTGGACAGATGAGCTCTGAGACCCGATCCGACCAGGCGGCCCTGCGACGCCGGGCGGTGATCGCCAGCACCGTCGGAACCACCATCGAGTGGTACGACTTCTTCCTCTACGGGACGGCCGCGGCACTCGTCTTCCCGAAGCTGTTCTTCCCGAGCAGTTCCAACTTTGCCGGCGTGCTGGAGTCGTTCGCGACCCTGTCCGTCGGTTTCGCGGCCCGCCCGGTCGGCGCCGCGATCTTCGGTCACTTCGGCGACCGGGTTGGCCGTAAGGCCACCTTGGTCACCACGCTGCTGCTGATGGGCGGTGCGACCGTGCTGCTCGGACTGCTGCCCGGCACCGACAGCATCGGTGTGGCCGCACCGGTGATCCTCGTGCTGCTGCGGGTGGCCCAAGGTATCGGCGTCGGTGGCGAGTGGGGCGGCTCGGTGCTGATGTCCATGGAATGGGGCTCCGAGCAGCGCCGCGGCCTGATGGCGTCCTGGCCGCAGCTCGGCGTGCCGATCGGGCTGCTGCTGTCCACCGCGATGATGAAGCTCATGGGCGCGACGACGACCAGTGCCCAGTTCGACTCGTGGGGCTGGCGCGTGCCGTTCCTCGCCAGCATCCTGCTCGTGGCCGTCGGCATGTACGTCCGGCTGCGTGTGGAGGAGAGTCCCGAGTTCGCCCGGGTCAAGCGCACCGAGCAGGTCGTCAAGCAACCGCTGGTGCAGGTGATCCGGGAGCATCCGATGGAGATCCTCACCTCGGCCTTCGTCCGGCTTTCGGAGCAGGCACCGTTCTACCTGTTCATCACGTTCGTGCTCACCTACGGCACCAAGCACCTCTCCCTCGACAAGGGCGAGCTGCTCGACGACACGCTCGTCGCCGCCGCACTCGGACTCATCTCGGTGCCGCTCTTCGGTCACCTCTCGGACCGGTTCGGCCGTCGCACGGTGTATGGCGTGGGCGTCGTCGCGACAGCTGCTTTCGCCTTCCCCTACTTCGGTCTGCTCGACACCAAGAACTCCGGGCTGATCCTGCTCGCCATCGTGCTCTCGCTGGTCTTCCACGACATGCAGTACGGGCCGCAGGCGGCACTGATCGCCGAGAGCTTCGGCACCGGACTGCGCTACTCCGGCGCCGGCATCGGTTACCAGCTCGCATCGGTCATCGCCGGTGGGCCGGCGCCGCTCATCGCGGCCGCGATCCTGAACGGCACCGGCTCGAGCATCGGGATCAGCTGGTACATCATCGGCTGCTGCGTCCTGGCGTTCGGCGCACTGGTGCTGATGCCGCGCCGCGCGATCGCCTCGGCCGGCGCCGAGGTCCCCGCACCCGCAGTCCGTACGACGACCGCGACGACCACCAAGGGAGCGGCAGCATGACCGACACCACCCAAAGCGCCACCACCCAGGGCGCCTGGCAGGTTCACGAGGGCGCACTGACCGGGCTACGGGTGCTCGACCTCACCCGAGTCCTCTCCGGGCCCTTCGCCTCGATGATCCTCGCCGATCTCGGCGCGGACGTGATCAAACTGGAGGACGACCGGGCCGGGGACGACACCCGCGGGTGGGGCCCGCCCTTCCAGGGCGACGACGCGGCATACTTCCACTCCGTCAACCGGGGCAAGCGCTCCCTCGCGGTGAACCTGAAGTCGACCGCCGGCCGCGAGGTCGCGCTGCGCCTCGCGGACACGGCCGACGTGGTGCTGGAGAACTTCCGTCCGGGCACCGCGGCACGGCTCGGCCTCGGGTACGAGCAGCTGGCCGAACGCAATCCGGGCATCGTCTACGGCTCGGTGAGCGGGTTCGGGCAGACCGGGCCGCTGCATGAGCGCGCCGGGTATGACGCGATCGCGCAGGCCATGTCCGGGATGATGAGCGTGACGGGCGAAACCGGCGGCGGCGCAGTGCGATTCGGCGTTGCAGGTGCCGATCTGGCCGCCGGCATGTGGGTGACCATCGGGATCCTGTCGGCGCTGCGCGCCCGGGACCAGACGGGAGACGGCCAGCACGTCGACATCGCCCTGCTGGACGCCGAGACGTCCTGGCTGACGTATGTCGCGCAGAACTACTTCGCTTCCGGTGCGACACCGCGTCGCCACGGCTCCGCGCATCCCAACATCGTTCCGTACCAGGCGTTTCGGACAGCGGACGGCGAGATCATGGTCGCCGTCGGCAACGACGCACTGTGGCAGCGATTCGCGCCGGTCGTCGGGCTGGCGGAGCTGGCCGACGACCCGGCATACGCCACGAACGCACAGCGAGTCAGCCACCGGGACAGTCTCCTGCCGCTGGTGGAGACGGCTCTGAAGGAACGCACCGCTACCGAATGGGCCGACCTGCTCACGGACGCGGGTGTGCCGGTCGGTCCCATCCACACCGTCCCCGACGCGCTCGCCCAACCACAGCTCGCGGCACGCGAGATGGTGGTCGACCTGCCGCACAGCACCCTCGGCAGCGTCCGCACGCTGGGCACGCCACTGAAGCTGTCCGGCACCCCGGCCACGCTGCGCCACGCCTCACCGGTGCACGGTGAACACACCGCGTCGATCCTGGAAGCGTTGGCACTCCCGCCCGAGCAGATCGAAGAGATCCTGGGCACCGGATCGGTGGTCGCATGACTGCCGGAACCACGGCCACCACCGCGACGCCCGCACCGGGTGGCCCGGGCCGAATCGCAGTGAGCAGAACGGGATCCGTCGCAACCATCACCCTCGGCGACGGGCGGCGCCGCAATGCGCTGGGCGAGGCCGACTGGGTTCGGCTGGACATCGAGATCGCCCGTCTCGCGAACGACCGATGGGTGCGCGCGATCGTGCTGGTCGGTCGGGGCGCGACGTTCAGCGCCGGCTCGGACCTGACCGAGTGGGAAGCCGCGTCGGCCGCCGATGTGGAGCGCACTCTCGGTGCCATCGAGCAGTGCCTCCGTCGCATCGAGCTGGCGCCGGTCCCGGTCATCGCGGCTGTCGGGGGTGTGGCGGCGGGCGCCGGTTGCCAGCTGGCGCTCGCGTGTGACCTCGCCGTCCTCGAACGATCCGCGCGCATCGGTATGCCGATCGCCCGGCTCGGCATCCTGGCCTCCCCCGCGTTCGTGGCCAGAGTCTCGTCCCGTGTCGGCGCCACGCTCGCGGCCGATCTCTACCTCACCGGCCGGCTGCTGCGGGCGGACGAAGCCGACAACGCCGGCCTGGTCAGCCGGGTCGTACCGGCCGGCGAAAGCCTGCCTGCGGCATACGAACTCGCAACCGCCATCGCCGCGCAACCCTCGGCCGCGATCGCCTCGGCAAAACACGCGCTGCGGTTGGTCACGCGAACCGACCCGACCGCGGCCGGATCCGAGGAGGTGCCGACCGTCGCGTTCGACGAGTTCCACACGGCCGTCGGTGCGTTCGTCGCACACCGGACGAGCGCCTGACCCGATTCGTCGAATCGAACCCGTCCATCACACAGTCTCCGGCGTGCTCGAACCGCTGGTGCCGATCGCCTCCACAAGAGTTCTCGACCTCCTGCGCCCACAGCGGCGAGGAACGTCGGTATACGAGCACGACCGCAAGTGATGCCGTCGGTCAGTCCCACGCCGGCGCGAGTTGTTGCACGCTGTATGCCGTTCGACTGACGTTGCCGTGGGAGTCGGCGAGCTCGACCCGCCAGCCGTCGGCGAACTGGTCGATGCCGTCGATCATCGGGATCGTCCCACTCATGAGCATGGTGCCGGGCCGCGCGAGGTCGGCCCGCCGCAGCGCGTCGAGCCAGTAAGCCGGTGAGAGCAGCTGCGCCGGTGAACCGTCCTGGATCAACTGCTCAACTCCCTCATTGGTCACCCACGCTTTGAGCGTGAAGTCGTCGAACTGGTCCTCGACGTCCGCCCAGCGCCACGCAACGGTGCCCAGGAAATCGGGCGCGGACTGCTTGCTCCAGGCAACCCCATGCGTCTCGAGCGCGCGGTCGGTGTGATCGCACGCCGCAACGACGTACACCTCGGACGGATCGTCCGCGATGATCACGGCCCACTCGGCTTCCCCCGAGGTCCGCTGGTGCGGGGCTTGGACCGAATTACCTTGTGATACCAGGAGATTGGAGAGCGGATAGAGCGAGGGGACCCGTGACGGCGCAGGCACACCCAGCTCGGCGAGCTCATCGACGTGGTGCTGCACCTGGGCTTGGTCCCGCCCGGCGTAGCCGCCGTTGAAGACCCAGTTGATCTCAACCTGACGCACCCCAACCCCGAGGACGTGCAGCTCTACCACCGGCATATCGTGCTCCTTCGTTGACAAACGGGCCACGAAAGTAATTCGGGCCATCCTCTTGCGTACACCGATTGTATACAGTCAGTATGGAGTCCGCCAGATTCGAAGGACGAGAGGCTGGACACATGCCGAGCACGAAACCCGAGCATCCGCTGGAACAGCGCCGGACGCTACGCCGTGCGTTCATCGCGAGCCTGATGGGCACCTCACTGGAGTGGTACGACTTCGCGCTCTACGGCGCGTCGGCCGCCGTGGTGTTCTCCCAGCTCTTCTTTTCGAACGATGATCCGGCAATGGCCACCATCAAGGCCTTCCTGACGTATGCCGCCGGTTATATCTCCCGCCCGATCGGCGGCGTCGTGTTCGGCCGACTCGGCGACCGGGTTGGCCGCAAGAAGGTTCTGATGTGGACCTTGATGCTGATCGGCGGCTCGACGGTGTGCATCGGCCTACTGCCGACGTACGCGACGGTCGGCGTCTGGGCTCCCATCGCGCTGGTGGTGCTGCGGTTCCTGCAGGGTGTCGGCGTCGGTGGCGAGTGGGGCGGCGCCGTACTGCTCAGCAGTGAGTTCGGCGATCCGAACGAGCGTGGCTTCTGGGCCTCCGCCGCGCAGATCGGTGTCCCGCTCGGAAGTGTCCTCGCGAACCTGGTCCTGCTGATCCTCAGCTCGGCACTGTCGAAGTCGGCATTCTTGAGTTGGGGATGGCGGCTGGCGTTCATGCTGGCCGGCGTCATCGTCGCTTTCGGCATCTGGCTGCGACTCCGGCTCGAGGAGACCCCGGTCTTCAAACGTCTGGCTGAACGAAACGAGGTCCCGGAGGCACCGGTGATGGATGTGCTCCGCACTCAGCGGCGAGCCCTGACCGGTGCCGTGCTGAGTCGGGTCGGGCCGGACGTCGCCTACGCCTTCTTCGCGGTCTTCGTGCTGGTGTGGCTCAAGAGTGGGCCGCACGCTCTGAGTTCGAACGAGGCGCTGGCGTGCACCCTGGTGGGCGGTGCGTTCCAAGTCGTCACCATGCCCGTGGCGGGCTGGCTGTCGGACCGTGTCGATCGACGGATGTTGTATGCCGGGGGCGCTATCGGCGGGGCCATCTGGATGTATGTCTTCATCGCCCTGACCCAAACGAGGTCGTTCGCAATGGGATTGGCCGGAGTCGTCATCGGGCTGTTCTTCCACTCGATCATGTATGCCCCACAGGCAGCCCACGTCGCCGAGCAGTTCCACGCCCGGCTCCGCTACACCGGCTCCTCATTGGCCTACACGATCGCGGGAATCATCGGCGGAGGCTTCGCGCCGTCGGCGTTCGCCTGGCTCAACTCCAAGAACTCCGGTGGCTACCTGATCGCGGCATACGTGACGATCGCTGTGGTCATCACCCTGATCGGCCTGGCGATGGGCAAGCGTGTGGTGGACGAGGTCGACCAGAACGTGATCGACCCGCGGCTCACACCGAGTCACGTCTGATCGACCAGGCTGCGATGAGTTGCCTGCAGATGTTCACTGACGGCGGCGATTGCCTTGGCCTCGTCCTTGGCCACCAATGCATCGACGATCGCCTGATGCTCACGGATCACCTCGGTCCGGCGCGTGGGGTAACGCTGGATCGCCGCGACACCGATGTGCAGGTGCCGCATCCTGGCGATCGCGTACATGCGCTCGACCAATTGGTTCTCGGTGGTGGTGATCAGCGCCATGTGAAAGGCGCTGTCGATCGAGATGAACTCACGATCGGTGTCCGCCCGGCCCTGCAGATCGCGCTTCTGGCGATCGATGCACTCCTGCATGGTCGCGACGGGTGCATTGTCGCGGGCCAGGACAAGGCGGGTCGCCCACGTCTCGAGCGCCTCACGCGCTTCCAGCACCTCACGGATCACCGTCGGAGTGGGCGGTGGCGCAACCAAGGCACCGCGCCGCGGCACCAGCTGGACCAGGCCTTCACCTTCAAGCATCAGCATCGCTTCGCGGACTGGGGTGCGGCTCACGCCCGCGTCCTGCGCGACGGATGCCTCACTGAGGAAAGTGCCCGCCAAGCCGGGGTCCTCCAGTAACCGGCCGCGAAGGTAGTTGTATGCGCGCTCCCGCCCTGATTCCTGCATACAATAAGTATACGGACTGAGGAGAAACATGAAAGTATCTGCCGCCCAGATGAGCTCTACCGCGGATCCCGTACTCAACCTTCAAGACATCGAGAAGAACGTCAGGAATGCCGCGGACTCCGGTGCACGACTTGTTGTCTTCCCCGAGGCCTCGATGTGCCCATTCGGGACTGACCTGGCATCAGTCGCCGAACCGCTGGACGGCCCCTTCGCCACTGCCCTGCGCGAGCTTGCGGCGCAACACCGGGTCACCGTCATCGCCGGCATGTTCACTCCGGCCGATGCCGGGCGCGTCCACAACACGCTGCTCATCACCGGCGCCGGCGTCGACGCGTCATACAACAAGATCCACTTATATGACGCGTTCGGCTCACGCGAGTCCGACACGGTCGCGCCCGGACAGGATCTGGTCACCTTCGAGATTGAGCGCATGACGATCGGCGTGGCGACCTGTTACGACCTCCGCTTTGCTGACCAGTTCAGGGCGCTCGGCCGGGCCGACGTCGATCTGGTGGTGGTGCCGGCGTCCTGGGGCGAGGGGCCCGGTAAGGCCGCCCAATGGCAGCTCCTGGTGCAGGCTCGCGCACTCGACTCCCAGGCGTGGATCCTCGCCTGCGACCAGGCGTGGAACCCGCCCTCGGGCAGCGACCCGCTCGGTATCGGCAACAGCATGCTCGTCGATCCGTTCGGCTGTGTCCGGGCGCAACTCGGACACCAGCCGGCATTGCTGAGCGGCGAGGTCGACCCCAGCCTCGCACGGCAGGCACGCGCACGCATTCCACTCGGTGAGCACGCTGCGAGCTTCTGACCGAAGCCCGTAGAAGCTTTTCCGCTCCCGCCTCAATTGGGCGCGCGGCGGCCGGGAAGGGTACCCGGCCGCGCACCTGCGATTCCGCTGCCCGCCGGTGGTCGTCGTGACAGGCTCGGTGATGCCGCTCACCGAGGAGGACACATGACCCGCACCAGGCTCACCGCGCCATACATCGTCGCGCATCAGGATGACGGCCATCGGCTGCTCCGCGATGGTTGCATCGTCGTCGACGACGACCGCGTGGTGTATGTCGGCACGGCGTATGACGGACCGGTGGATGCCGAACGCCACTTGCCGGACCGCATCATCACGCCGGGTTTCATCAACACCCATTCCCACCTGCACTCCTCCCCCATCGACAAGTCGGTCCAGGAGGATCACGGTCCCCGGCAGTTCTGGCTGACCGGTCTGATCGAGATCCTGCCGGCCGAGGACGCCGGACTCACGCCCGCCGGCATGCGCAGTTGCGTCGACTACTCGCTCATCGAGCTCGCGCGGTCCGGCACCACCACCGTCATGCACCTCGGCGACGAGGCCGAATACGTCGCGGACGAACTCGACCGGGTCGGCCTGCGCGGGTATGTCGCACCGTCCTACCGGTCCGGGCGGTGGTTCACCCCGGACGGCAAGCGCGTCGACTACGAGTGGGACCTCGCCGCCGGGCAGAAGGGTCTCGAGCGGGCAGTCGATTTCGTTCGCGCCCAAGCGAATCGGGCGGGTGAGCGCGTGCAGGGCTTCCTCGGTCCGGCCCAGGTCGACACCTGCGCTGCCGAGCTGCTCAGGGACACCAAGCAGGCCGCTCGGGAGCTCGGTGTTCCGGTCTCATTGCACGCCTCGCAGGGCGTCTGGGAGTTCAACGAGATGACCCGGCGACACGGGCGGACGCCGATCGAATGGCTCGCCGACCTCGACTTCCTGGGACCCGACACCCTGCTCGGACACGCGATCTTCATCACCGGGAACAGCTGGGTCAACTTCGCCGGCGACGACCTGGGACTGCTCGCCGAGTCGCGCACCTCGGTGTCGTACAACGCCTGGTGCTTCGCGCGACGCGGCATCCTGATGGAGTCCTTCCCGGCATACGTCGAGGCAGGAGTGAACATGTGCATCGGCACCGACACCGCCCCGCAGTCGATGATCGAGTCGCTGCGCTGGACTGCGATCTCGGGGAAGATCACCTCGCGGCGAGCCGACACCTCCACCGCCAAGCGCGTGTTCGACGCAGCGACCGTCAACGCAGCCCGGCTCCTCGGCCGCGACGATCTGGGGCGAATCTCCAAGGGCGCGAAGGCGGACCTGCTCTTCTGGCGGACCGACTCCTTCGGTATGGCGCCAGTGCGTGATCCGATCCGGAACATCGTCTACTACGCCGGTCCGTCGGACCTGGCCGAAGTCTGGGTCGACGGTCGGCCGGTCGTCGAGGACGGCACTGTCCTCGGCACCGACCCGGAGGAGGCCGCGCGCGGCGTCCAGGCGGCCGGTGAACGCGTCTGGGCGCACTGGCACGAGGGCGACTGGGCGGGCCGGACGCTGGAGGAGCTGGCCCCGACAACCTTCCCCGACTTCGTGGAACCCGAGGTCGAGCGGAAGTGATGCAGACGATGTGGTCTGCGGCAAGATGCCCGACTCACCGCTGGTGACAGCGGTACGCTCCGGCCATGCCTCCTGCTGTCAGCCGGCGGACGCTCGCACAAGGCGCGCTCAGGTCAGTTCGATACTCGCCACGGCCGACAAGTCCACATCCATGCCGCGCGGGGATGATCAGCCGTATGGCGCGCACCGGAGGCCAATGAGCATGAGCGCGCCCGGCCGGCTGTTCGAGCGGGACAGCGAGTCCGCGCTGCTTGACCAGTTGGTCCACCAGTCGTTGGACGGCAACGCCGTTCTTGTGCTGTTGGAGGGACCGCCCGGCATCGGAAAGAGCAGTCTGCTCGCCGTTGCACGAGAGAAGGCCGACGCCGCAGGGTTCGGTGTGCTGGCGGCGCGTGGCAGCGAGGTCGAACGTGAGCTGCCATACGGAGTCGTGCGGCAACTTTTCGAGACTCAGTTGCGCGATCCCGACCGCGGCGAACGCTGGCTGCACGGATCGGCCGAGGTGGCGAAGAGGGTGTTCGCGCCCGAGGATGACCACGAGTCGGCCCCGGGCCCGTTCGGCATACTCCATGGTCTCTTCTGGCTGACGGTGAACGCAGCCGCCGACGGTCCGCTCTGTCTGGTCATCGATGACCTGCAGTGGTGCGACCCTGCGTCCTTACGGTTCCTCGCCTACCTCGAACGCCGACTCGAGGGCCTCAACGTACTGGTGGCCACAGCGGCGCGCATGGACGACGGGGATCTTCCGGAGTCTGGGCTGCTCATCGACATCCTCGACGACGACGCCGCAGTGTCGATCCCCCTCGCCACGCTGAGCGAAGAGGGCACAGCCGACATGGTGCGCGCCGCGGTGGCAGACGACGCTGAGAGCGAATTCTGCAGCGCCTGCCATCGCGCGACCGGCGGCAACCCGCTGCTCCTACGGAAGCTGGTCACGGCGCTGCAGGAGGAGAACGTCCGCCCCGACTCCTCTCACGCCACGGAGATCGGGAAGTTCGGCCCCCGCGCAGTCTCTCGCACGGTCCTGCTGCGTCTCTCGCGACTCCCCTCGGATGCAGTCGCGGTCGCGCGGGCGATCGCAGTCCTGGGCGACGGAGCGAGCCTGCCCGTGACGGCTGCGCTGGCGGGCCTCGACGAGGACAGGGTCGCAGCAGCCACGCGCACGCTGGCCGCCGCGGACATCCTGCGGGTCGAAGACCCCCTGGGCTTCGTTCACGCACTGGTGCGCGATGCGGTCTACCTGGATCTGTCGGCGTCCGAACGCGATCTGTGGCATCAGCGCGCCGCCCAGAAGCTGGCCGGGCTCGGAGCCGCGCCCGAGGTGGTGGCCAGCCAGCTGCTCCTCGTGTCACCGCGCGGGGATGCTTGGGCCGCCGAGGCGTTGCGCAGGGCAGGGTTGCGAGCGCTACGCCGCGGCGACCCGGAGAGCGCCGTCTCCTACCTTCGGCGCGCACTGGACGAAGGCCCGGCAGGAAGCGACCAGGTCGGGCTGTTGTGGGAGCTCGGGTCCGCCGAGGCGCGCATCGACTCCGAAGCTTCGGCCGAGCGCTTGCGCGAGGTGCATGACCGCCTCGACGACTCGCTGCAGCGGGCGCTCGCCGCCGACGTGCTCGCCCGCTCGCTGCTATGGACCGGACCTGCGCGCGACGCCGTGGCGGTGTCGCAACATGCGGTGACGGAGCTCCAGAAAACACACGCCGATCAGCGACGAGCGCTGGAGGCGATCGAGCTGTACGCGGTGTTCTTCGGGGGCATCCAGGTGCCGAACTGGCAGGAGCGGCTCGCCGACGTGCGTGCTGCCGGGGTTCCGGATCGCCTGGGCGCGCAGATGCTGGCTGCCGTGGCCGCGTGGGACTGGGCGCTCGGCGGTGGCTCGGCGCAGGAATGCAGTGACTTCGCGTTGGCTGTCCTCGCCGATGGCTCGCTGCTCGCGCGGGATCCGGGATTCGGCGCCGCCGTCGCCGGGGCGGTTCTCGCCCTGGCGGACCACAACGAGGCGCTCCCTGTATGGGATGAGGCGATGAGCGCTTCGCGACGTCTCGGTTCGCAACCCTCCGTGTGTTCGGTGAACCTCTGGCGCGGGTGGACATGGCTGCGGCGCGGCGAGCTCCACGAGGCGGAGACGTCGCTGCGCGAAGCCAACGAGCAACTGCAGCAGGGGTTCGGCAACAACGGGCCGTCCCTCGCCTACGGCGCCGCGTTCCTGACCCAGACGCTGATCGAGCGAGGTGATTTTGCAGGTGCCCGACGGGCCCTCGCCCGACGTGGCCACCCCAATCCGCAGTCGGACGGCGACGGACTGGTGCGTCGCGCAGGGGTTGCGCTCCTGCTCGCCGAAGGCCGATGGCTGGAGGCGCACACCGCCGTGGCCAGCCGCCCCGGTCAACTGCACGAGTACGCGAACCCCGCGTGGATGCCGTGGCGCTCGCTCGAGGCACGCGCGCTCGCCGGTCTCGGGCAGCTCGACGAGGCGCTGGCGCTGCTCGACCTCGAGCTCGCGGCGGCACGAGGCTGGGGCGCACCAGCGGCGATCGGCCGCGCCCTGCGTCTGCTGGGAACACTGCGGCCGGACGCCGGTCAGACCCTGCTGCGCGAGGCCGTTACAGCCACGGAGATCTCCCCGGCGCGGCTCGAGCATGCGAAGGCGCTGGTCGCGCTCGGCTCCGCGGTGCGGCGCTCCGGCCGACGTTCGGAGTCGCGAGCGCCGCTCGGTCGTGGCCTCGAAATGGCGAGTCGCTGCGGGGCGACCGCTCTTGCCGAGACGGCACGAGCGGAGCTGTATGCCGCCGGTGGCCGCCCTCGCCGGGAAGCGCTCACCGGGCCCACGTCGCTGACACCCAGCGAGCAGCGGATCGCGAATCTCGCCGCCCAGGGCCACACCACTCGGGACATCGCCCAGACGCTCTACGTCACCCCGCGAACGGTCGAGGGGCACCTCACCAACATCTATCGCAAGCTCGGCATCACCGCCCGCACGGCGCTGCCCGACGCGCTCGCCGGGCCGTCCACTACCTGAAATCACCTGAGAACGCCCGAAATTCAGGGGGTACGTCAGGGGTTCAGCACGGTGTCGGAGCGCCGCTCTCGGCCGCAACACTGAAACCAATGAGCGACCAGATGCACATCACGATCGACGTCACCGTCGACGAGGACCACCTCCGCGGCCACATCGGCGACGGCGTCGGGCAATCGACGGCATTCAGCGGCTGGCTCGAGTTGCTGGCCCACCTCGACGACCTGCTCGGCGCCGATCCGCGGCCATCCGTCACGTATGACGGCCGGTTCCTACCTGAGGAGAAGTCATGAAGCGTCGGGTGTCCGGAGCAACCTCCTTCCTGATCGCGGCGACGGTGGTGATGGGCTCGACGACGGCCGTCGCGCCCGCCGAAGCGGCGGCCCCGAGTACGACGACATCGGCCGCGACTGTCGATGTCCCGAGTCGGGGATCACAGTCTCAGGTCGATGAGTTGATCGCTCAGTCGATCCGCAACCGTGGCGGTGGTCCCGGCGGGTCGAAGCAGAAGGGCAGGCTCTTGGATCCCGCGACCATCGCGCTCGCCACCAACTTCGGTGGGTGGCTGCTGGAGAAGGCTGCAGGGGCCGCGGTGGCTCAGGGCATCGGCATGATCTTCAGCATGAGCGGGCTCAACGATCTCATCGCCCCGGATCCGAACACCGCTCTGCTCAAGGAGCTGAAGCAACAACTCACCCAGGTCCAAGGTCAGATCACCGACCTGCAAACCAGTCTGAACGGAACGATCGGCCTGCTGGACAGGGACGCTCTGGACGTCAAGCTGATTCACCTTCGTGACGACGTCACGACGCCGCTCGATGACCTCTACAAGTACGAGTTCACCCGAGTCGTCGACGCCGCAACACAGCTCGCGCAGGCGAAGGATGCGGGAGACAAGGGGAAGATCGACAAGGCGGCCAGTGCGTTGATCGCCCGGAGGAACGAGTTCTACGTGGCGTTCGACTCCTGCTGCAAGACCGCACCGCAAAAGATCCACGACTTCCTGGTTCCGGGGCAGGCGACGTCCGTAATCGCCGCTCTGGGCAGATTGCTGCTCAACCAGAACCGCTATCTCACGGCGACGCAGTCGTCCCAGATCCGGGGCTTGTACGACCAGTTCGCCGACTGGGAAGCGCTCGCAGCCTGGATGAAGATGGAGCGCAACCTGCCGGCGGTTGATGCGGATCGGGTACCGACCGGGACCTTCCCCGGTTCGTTAGCCAGCTTCAACACCGCCCGGCGCGAGTTCCTGGGGTTCCGTGTCTCCGAGGCAAGGAACCTTCCGCCCGCCATTCCGCCGGGCGCCGTCATCGACGTCGGAGCCAGCGTTCCGCGGGCCGGCACGAGCAACGTGACGATGTGGGTCCCGGTGTCGAGAAACCTCCGGTTCCAGCCGGGTGTGGCCGGTCCGGGAACCGTTCCGAGAGCGTTGACCAATCTCAACGCACACCATGAGGAGGGTTTCGACGACTGGCAGGTCCCGTCGCAGGCCGCGTTGACCACCCTGCTCAACGGTATGGCGGCTGCTCCGGCCAAGACCCCAGGCGACTTCCTCAGCGCGCTGAACCCGACGAGTCCGCGGTGGCAGCAGATCGCAAAGGGTGCGTGGCCATTCCTCTGGTCCGACGACCTCGTCACGCAGAAGGCATACTGCATCATTCGGGGAGGCCCTTTCGACTCCTTGGTTCAACCGGTCGTGACCCACACCGGCGTCTCGACCTCGACAGCGACCGCGGTGTGGTCAGGACGTCCGCTGATCCCGTCCAGCGGACCCTCGCCGTACTGTGACTGGCTGCCGAGCCAGTGGCTCACCCCCGGCGCGAGCGGAGCACTGCTTGCTGTTCGCGGCACGGGCGTCATGCCGATCGACTACATGGCTCAGGGCACCGGGCCGAACCTCCGGCCGGATGCGCAGCTGGGAGCGCCGAACCTTGCGGGCCTCGATCTCACCGGCATCGATCTGACCCGTGCGGACCTGACTGGTGCGACCCTGACCGGCGCGGTGTTGTCCGACGACGAAGGCGCCACCCGCGTGAACCTCACCGGAGCCAAGCTCAGTGGCGTGATCTCGGGCGGAATCATCGGCACCGGCACGCTGCCCGCTCCCTGGCGGCTCGTCAACGGTTACCTCGTGGGACCGGGCGCGAATCTGACCGGTGCGGATCTGCGCGGCATGGACCTGAGCAGCGCCACCTTGACCGGGGTGAAGTCCGGTGGCGTCGACTGCACCGACTGCACCTTGCCGACCGGTTGGAGCTGGACAGGGTTGGAGAAGGACGGTGGCGGCGGCTACCTGGTCGGTCCCGGCGCGAACCTCCACGGCGCCGATCTGAGCGGACTCGACCTGAGCGGTGTCAACTTCGGGTCGGCAGACCTCAGCGGGGTGAACCTGATCGGGGCGACACTGACCAACACCATCTTCCGTGCGGGCGACCTGACCGGCGCCGACCTCCGTGGGAGTGATCTGACAAACGCGGAGATCTCAGGGTCCGACGTTTCGGCCGCGGACTTCACCGGCGCCGTGCTCACCGGCCTGCGTACTTACACGCTGTCCCATGATCTCCAGCCCAAGCTGCCTACGGGCTGGACTGCAGCGTACGGGTACCTGCTGGGACCGCGAGCCAACCTGAGCGCTTCCTCGTTCCACAGAGCCGACCTCGCTGGCGTCAACCTCGCGGGCGCGAACCTCGCCAGAACGAATTTCATTGAGAGCAATCTGAAGGGTGCGAACCTCTCGGGAGTCGACCTCGTCAATGCGCGCCTGGACGACGCCGACGCGACCGGGGCGAACCTCACCGGCGCCAACCTCACGGGAGCCTCCCTCTATCTCACCGTGCTGACGAACGCGACGCTGGCGAACGTCACGCTCAGCAACGCGACGATCACCTTCGCGACGTTCTCGACCGACGACGACAACAAGTTCGCCGGGGTGGTTTCCGGAGGGCTGCGGGGAGTGCCGAAGTCACTCCCCGCCAGTGGTCGCTATCGCGTGGTGCAGGGCTATCTGGTCGGACCGAGCGCGAACCTCGCCGGCGCGAGGTTCACCAGTGCGGCCCAGCTCGGTCTCTCGCTCAGCGGGACGAACTTCACCGATGCCACCCTCTCGGGAGTGAACCTCACCGGAGCGACCTTGGTGAACGCCATCTTCTCCGGCGCCCGGCTGACCGGCGCGACGCTGGCCGGCGCCGACATGAGGAACGCAACCCTCGACGGCGTCGTCTCCGGCTCGATCGTGGGAACGCCGAGCCTTCCCACGGGCTGGAGAGTGGTCAAGGGATACCTCGTCGGACCGGGCGCGAACCTCAGCGGCGCCGACCTGGTCGGGGCCGATCTGAGATCGCTCGATCTCAGAGCCGCGAACCTCAGCGGTGCGGACCTGACGGGCGCTCTGCTCGGCGCGGCCAACCTTGACGGGGCGGATCTGACCGGCGCTGTGCTCACCGGTGTTGGGTGGGTGCTGACGACGTGTCCCGACGGGGTGCGCGAGACGAACTCGCTCTGTGGTCCGGTGACTTGGCTCGGGTCATCGACCGTGAGCGCGACCGCGAGCAATGCCGACGGCACCCTGCTGGTCGACGTCGGGCCGGAACTCAGCGGCGACGCCGGGTGGCGGGTCACGGTGCAGAGGCTCACCGAGAGCGGCGGCTGGCGTGCCGTCAGCAGCCAAACGACGAACGGCTCCGGCGAGAGGCTGACACTCAACCTCCCGAAGGGCACCTACCGGGCGGTCGTGCCACCCCAGCACAGCCACCTCGGGAGCACGAGCTCGGCGGTAACACTCGCGAAGTAGGACTTCGCAAGTAGATCGGAGTGGACAGACATGTCTTCAGTAGCAGTAATCACCGGCGCAAGCGGCGGTATCGGCGTGGCGACCACCCGGGAGCTTGCCGCTGCCGGCTGGACCGTGGTCGCAACAGCTCGCGAACCGGAGACGTCGGACGCGTTGCGGGAGCTCGCGGAGCAATATCCGGGGCTGGAATACCGGACTCTGGATGTCACCAGCGACGAGTCGGTCGACTCGTGCATCGGCTCCGTCCGCGCCGACCTGGGGACGATCGACCTGCTCGTCAACAACGCCGGTGCCGGACATCGCGGGACGTTGGAACAACTCACCATCGACGAGTTGTCGCAGTCGATGGAACTCAACTTCTTCGGCGTGGCACGAGTCACCAAGGCCGTGCTGCCCGCAATGCGCGAAGCTCGCGCCGGACGGATCATCACGGTGACGAGTTTGAACGGCGTCGTCGCGCTGCCGTTCAGCGACGCGTACAACGCTGCCAAGTTCGCCGTCGAAGGCCTGATGGAGAGCCTGGCGGCGGTGATGCGCGAATTCGGCGTCTCCATCTCGGTCCTGGAGCCTGGCCCGGTGCGCACCGCGTTCTTCGCCAACCTGGGCGGGCACGCGGACGCCGCCGGCGACGACGATCCGTACGCGCTACTCATCAATCGGTTCAACGCTCGTATGGCGACCCTCGGATCCGGTGGCCAGTCGGCCGAGTCGGTTGCCGCCGTGATCCGGGAGATCGCTGCCGATCCGTCGCCGGCGCTGCGCTATCAGTCCTCGGAGCAGTCGCGCGAGTTCGCCGCGCGCAAGCTCGTCGACACCACCGGACGGAGCATCCTGGACGCGACCACAACGCTGCTTCAGCCCTGAGCCGTATCGGCACGGGGCTGAAGCAGCGGAGCTGAGCTACCCACCCGTGCCGCAGTTGCGGCGAAGCTGAAGCACTGTGAGATCACGTTGTGCGCGTGAACCTCGCGCACCCGAGGGTCCGCCAGGATCGCCTCGATCGCCGCGGCGAGACCGTCTCCCGCCCGGACGAGGCGGTGCTGGTCATAGACCTGGGTGTTCACCCGTCCGGCATCGTCACCGAAGGCGCGCAGCACCTGGTCCCGACCTTCGAACTGGACAGGGAAACGGCCGTCGTGGCCGGGGCATCCGGTGGCGTGCACCACGACCGGTCCGGTCTCCCGATACGGGCTGCGCCAGGAGAATGGTGAGAACGCGATGATCGCGATCAAGTCTCCTGGACACGAGTCGGCCAGGCAGCAACGCAATGGCCAGCCGCCCTCGTAGTCGGTGAAGGGCTCGATGGGGTTGCCGCCATGGTCGACGCCACTGTCCAACACCCGCGCAAGTCCGCGCGGGTCCAGTCCGAGGTAGTCGATGGTGTCGCGGTCGACGATCTGGTCGTAGGTGGTCTCCATGCCCGGTAGTCGCCGCAGCCCGCGACAACGTGAGGTGCTTCGTTCGTATGGCGCTCCCGAGTGCCGGACCGTTCATCGGGACCTGCTGGAGAACGGCGATCTCGGCTGCACCCAGATCGCCAACTTCGCCGCGGGTGGGTCTTCGCTGTCTGCGTCGATGAATTCACCGGCTGAGCCGGGTCCGCCCGGTAGCCTCGAACTGTCTCTTGCCGAACGGACCGTGCTGGAGCGCGGTCCGTCCGGAGGCAGTCGCGCGGAAGGATGCACCGATGCAACGAATCTCACTGGAGGCGTTGGCGACTCAGCAACTCGAGTTGGCTGCTGCTCACAGCGGTCGGCCTGCCGCCGACACGGTCATCGGCGGGCACGAACGTGTCCTGCGCCAAACCGTGGTCGGAATGCTCGCCGGCACTGAGCTCGGCGAGCACAACGACCCTGGCGAAGCGTCCGTGCACGTGTTGCGGGGACGGGTACGCCTGACCTGTGGCGACGCCTCGTGGGAGGGCCGTGCGGGTGACCTGATCAAGGTGCCCCACGCTCGACACAGTGTGCAGGCCCTGGAGGATTCGGCGATCCTGTTGACCGTCGCCAAGCTGCCCTGAGCTGGGCCCAAGCACCAGCTCAGTGAGACATCAGCCCGAGACCTGCAGCGGATGTCCGCACCATCAGTCGCTAGTGAATGGGTCGCACCGCCACGACTCCAGGTCCGGGAAACGACTGCCACAAGGAGTACAGCAAGTAACTCTGATCGTAGAGGTGGAGCGAGCCCCCGAGGAAGCCGATCATGGTGTCCCCGCTGGTCCAGTAGGCCGGTGCCACGATCGCGGGATGCTGGCCGTACGTGTCCTTGGGTGTCACAGATTCCTGCTGCCACTGGAATCCATTGGCCGTGAGGAATGCGAAGGCTTTGTCCCCGAGTCCTGGGGTCAGTGCGGCGAATTGAGCGTAGGACGGAACGACCCATCCGGACAGGCCACCGATGACCGTGGCGGGAGCCGGTAAGACTGAAGCCGACCAATTGCAGTTTGTCCAGCAGAAGTACTTGCTTCCTGCCAGGGTTAGATTCGAACGCGACCACATCAGACCGGTCGCGGTGTCAGCGACCACGTCCTCGGGGAGGCGCCCGACCCCGCCGGTAGCCAGTTGGTTCCAGTGGGTCAACATCGTCGGCACCAGGTCGGCATACGTCTCCACGACTGCGTCATTGGCGGCGAAGGTGGAGCCGCCACTCGTCCAGCTCAGGTGGTTTACCTCGGCCAGCATGACGAATGCCTGGACGGTCAGGCCCGCGTAGTAGTCGAGCATGTCGGACATGGGAGTGGTGAAGTCACTGGTGTAGAAGCGATCTGTCGGATACGGCGTTTGAGCCTGGATGACGCTGCGGTAGATCGCGATCAGCCCTCGAGAGCCCGCCGCACCGACCATGGCGTGGTCGAGGTGCTGGATGATCACTCCCAGGGTGCTGCGCATGGTTTGCAATTCGCTGCTCTGCGAACCATCCACTGCGGACCCCGGCGGTCGCTTCAGCCAGGAGTTGAGCAGGATCTGGTAATCAGCCAGATCGGCCGCGTCGTAGTTGGTTTGGGCTGCCACCCCGTCGTAGGCGTTGCGGTCCGCCTGCGTCATCAGCTTCTTGACGGCGTCGTCCAGCTTGACGTCCAACCCGTGAATCTGCCCCTGCAGACCCGTCATCTGGCTCTGTAGCCCGTCGAGCTGTGCCTTGATCTCATCGTTGTTCTGGGACGAGGATCCGAAGATCGAGTCGAGCGCCCAGCCAGCGATCAGTCCACCGATCTTGCCCCCCGCGGACTTGGCCGCCGACTGAAGGAGTGTTTCGGCCAGGGAGGTGGCGTCGATCCCCGACATGGCGCCGTCGGCCGGGTCCGTCGGGCAGTGGGACCCTGGTCGCTGAGCAGCGTGCACATTTCGGCAGGACCGTTGCGATGATGCGTCCCGGGTAGTGGCGCTGACACCGGCAGGAAACGAGAAGGTCAGCAACATTGAGCCGACGAGCGTGGCGACACAGGCGAGCGTTCTGGGTCTCACCGATGTCTTTCCTCGACGTCCAGGCAATTTGTGCTGCATCACTGCTCCTCCTCAATTGAGGTGCGGTCGCGATGGACGACCGCTGGGGTGACGCGGAGCTGAGCATCTTGTCGAGCTTCCCGATCAGCACGAGCCATTCGCAGGACGTCGTCTGCTGCCGCGGTGTCATTCCAGCGTCCAGCCGACGCGGGCAACCGACAACGGTGAAGACCCCCTGACCTACCCCCTGAAATTGGGCGGGCCGGTGGTCCGCGAGGCCCGCGCTGTGCTGGAACTTCCGCACCGCAGCGTCGGTCAGCGGGCCGATGTCGCCGTCCGCGGTGAGCGACCCCCGCGCCCCGGATGGCCGACGACGCCCGCGACGTCGAGTTGTGCGGGCAGGAGCAACACGAAAAGAACGCCGGCTGGATCCCCCGCGAGACTTGACTCAACGCCTCGGTTCTCTTGTGAGGTATGCCGGTGGCATGGACTCCAGGGCTCGCCGAGCGCAACGCGGACGAGACTGTTGCCAGTCCTCGCACACGGCTCCGGCACTGGACCCGTCAGCAGCTATGCGATCGAGCGCAGCCTGCAGCCACTGCGTGTAATCGTCAACCCCGTGGTGTTCGAACGGATGGACTTTGGAGTCGCGGGCGAGCGCCAACTCCTTTCGCAGGCATATCGAGAGCTGCGACGCGAGGCCTTCGGGGTAGTTGTTCCGCACAAGAGTCTCCTGACGTCCAGGGGTTGTCCACGCAGGTAGACCCCTGGCGTCCAGAAATGTGACGCGGTGCATGCCGTGGATCGTGACGTCGCTGACGCGAGGCCGGCGCCGCGTCACCTTTTCGCTCCCCGGTGGTCTCTTCAGGTAAGGGATCAGCGAGGCAACGAACAGGAGCAGCTGATGGAGCAGAAACCCACTTCCGTGCCAAGTTGCGGATCCGACGAGTTCCAGGCGCTGGCATCGGCCGTTCGTGCCTATGACCGTCTGGTCCAGCAGGCACACACCGCACCCGTTGCCGCCGACCCGGTCGAACTGCTCGCAGCGCTGTCGGTCGTCGGCGAGGCGTCCGTGGTGATGGTGCGGCGAGCAGGAGCGCTGTAGTCGGCCGGCGGCGAGTCAGGAGCATCCCAGTAAAACGAAACGGCCCGGAATTCCGGGCCGTTCTGCTTGCTCCCCCACTTGGACTCGAACCAAGAACCCTCCGGTTAACAGCCGAATGCTCTGCCAATTGAGCTACAGGGGATCGTGCGCTGTGCGCGTGCAGAACGATAGCAAATTCCGTCCCGCAACACCCAATCGGGAGAGGCGTCAGAGGCCCACCGCATCGCGCACGTATGCCGTGGTGCGCTCGACCGCATCGCGCACCTGCGGGTCGTCGGCGCGCGCTCCGCGGCCGAGCACCGTCTGGGTCAGCAGGGTGTCGGCCTGCAGGTCACGTCGTACGACGACGCGACCCTTGGCGCGGCCCTCGAGCGGCAGTTCCTCGGCCAGCACGATGCTGGCCCGCACGCGCTCGTGGAACGTCTCCGGCAGCCGCGTGTCCTGCGGGCCGAATGTCCACTGCCCCGGGCGTTTTCCGTCGATCCAGGTGACCGTGAGGCTCCACGTCTGAGGCTCCCACTGGCCGGCATCCACCTGGTGCCACGGGCGCGCGGTGACGGTGCTGTCCGCGGCGACCACCGTCAGATGCCAGTTGGTGGCGACGACGTGCGCGGCGGTGAGCTTGTCAACGGCCGACGCCAGGACGCGCTCGCCCTTGGGGAGGTCGAGTTGCTCAAGCACCTCGGGCGGGAGCTGTGGCTTGGAGCGCTTCAGGAAGGACATGATGACCCCATTGTCGCTGACTGGGCGCCGGGTTTCGATACGGTCTCCTCCGCTTCGCTCCCCCGACCTACTCAACCCGCAGGGAACTCTCACTCGAGGTTGGCCAGCAGGTCGTTCAGCGAACGCTGCAGGGTCGTCAGCTGCGCCGAGATGGTGCGGGTCTGCTCGGGGTCATCGCTGCGGCGCAGCGAACTCATCACCTGCGAGATCTTCCGCCGCAGCGCGACCTCGCGCACCCGCACCACCAACGACCGCACGTAGTGCCAGTCCGGCCTGCCCTGGCTGTCCAGCTTGGTGGGCAGAGCCTCCACGGCCAGCTGCGCGACCAGGGGACGCACCACCTCGGGGACGGACTCGTTGATCGCCGAGACCCACGCACCCTGACTGCGGGTCGGGTCGATACCGATGGCGCGCACGGCCTCGAACACCGCGCGGTGCGCCGGCGCCGTCAGGTCGGCCGGATCCACCGGGTCCAACTGCTGGGTCGGCACCGCCGACGGGAACTGCACGACGCACTGCAGCAGCATGTGCTCGGCGCGCACGATCGGGTCACGCAGGTCGGGCGGCTCGTATGCCGGGGCGGGCGCCGCCGCCTCCGAGGCCGCATCGACCTGCTTGTCGCGCGTCCTCTTCGCGGCCTCGGCGATGCCGCCGCGCGGCGCTCGCCGGACGGCCTGCTGGAAGTCGCCCACGTCGACGCCCAGGTGGCGGGAGACCTCGCGGATCAGCTCCTCCCGGGCGAGCGGGTCACGTATGTCGGCGACGATCGGCGCCAGCGCGCGGGTTGCAGCGACGCGGCCGGCGACGGAATCCAGGTCGAAGCGCTCCAGCGTGGTGCGTACGACGAACTCGAACATCGGCGTCGCGCCGTCGACGAGATCCTTGACCGCCTCCGGACCGGCGGAGATCCGCAGCTCGCACGGGTCCTGGCCGTCGGGCGCGATGGCGACGAAGGACTGCGACGCCCAGCGCTGGTCCTCGTCATACGCCTTGAGCGCGGCCTTCTGGCCGGCCGAGTCGCCGTCGAACGTGAAGATGACCTTGGCCGGGCTGCCGCTCGCCTCGTCGCGCAACAACCGTCGCAGCAGCTTGATGTGCTCGACCCCGAATGCCGTCCCACACGTCGCAACGGCCTGCGTGACACCGGACAGGTGGGCGGCCATGACATCGGTGTAGCCCTCGACGACCACCGCACGACGATCGTCGGCGATCGACTTCTTCGCCAGGTCGAGCCCGTAGAGGACCCGCTGCTTCTTGTAGATCGCGGTCTCGCCGGTGTTGAGGTACTTGGCTGGGCGCGGGTCGCCGTCGAAGATCCGTCGTGCCCCGAAGCCGACCGTGTCCCCGGTGATGTCCCGGATCGGCCAGAGCAGCCGCCCCTGGAACACGTCGTAGCCGCCGCGGTTGATCAGGCCCGCAGCGAGCATCTCGTCCCGGTTGAAACCCTTGTCGCGCAACACTTTTGACAGCGCATGGCCGTCGGTGGGCGCGTAGCCCAGGCCGAACTGCTCGGCGATCGCTCCGTCGAACTCCCGACCGCGCAGATAGTCGCGGGCGGCACGGGCTTCGGGCATCTCCGGCAGCAGCGAGGAATAGAACTCCTCCGCCACGCGGTGCGCCTCGAGCAACCGGGTGCGCCGCCCGATGCTCTCCTCGCGGGGACGGACGCCGTCCTCGTAGTGCAGCTCGACGCCCACCTTGCCGGCGAGACGTTCGACGGATTCGGCGAAGCTGAGGTGGTCGACCTCCTGGACGAACGAGATGACATCGCCGCCCTTGCCGCAGCCGAAGCAGTGGTAGAAACCCTGCGTCGGATTGACCGAGAAGCTCGGGGTCTTCTCATCGTGGAACGGGCACAGCCCGACCAGGTTGCTGCCGGACCGGCGCAGCGTGACGTGCTCGCTGACGACGTCCTCGATGGAGCTGCGCTCCTTGACGAGCTCCACGTCTTCGGACTTGATGCGACCCGCCATAACAACGGCAGTCTAGGTGCGGGCCGAGGTCACCGGACGTGGGCATCCACAGGGCGGGTGCTATTCGAGCGTCGCGAGGTCACGGACGGCGAAGCCGTGATGCTCGAACTCCTCGTTCAGCACGGTCCGCAGGCACTCCAGGACCGTCCTCCCCTTGGCGTATGGCGGCCACACGTCGTCATCCGGCACGGGAGCCGGCCGGGCGAGGTCGTCGGCCGTGCACTCGGCGAGCCACGACGCCAGCGACTCCGCCTGCTTCGCCCGAACCGCCAGCACCTCGTCCAGCGTGGGGTCGGCCGCACGATCCAGACCGGGTGTGGCCTCGGCCGGCATACCGTCGGTCGTCAGCCCGAAGGATGTGAATGACTCGCTCCGGCCGAGGCAGCACCGGATGAACCATGAGTCGTGCACGAAGACCAGATGCCGCAGTGTCTGGATCGCCGACCACTCGCCACCCACCGACGTGCGCTCGATGCCCGGCGATCGCCGCAACCGCTCGACCGTGCTCGCCCAGGCGCCCCGCAGCTGCCGCCACGCCTCGCGCAGGTCGGCCACGTCGTCGGACCGGATCAGCACGCGCACCGGATGACGGCGATCCAGCTCCGTCTCGACGTAGGGCATCACCGGGACGCCGTTGACGGTCAGGTCGTCCAGCAGACCGTCGATCTCCGCGCCGCGCATGACCACACCCACGAATCGGGCGCGATCCAGCACGCATTCACGGAATTCGGTGGCGGTGAAGTCACGGTCGACGAATCGCTCCATGCGCTGAAGATAGCTCTGGGCTACGACATCCTCGGTCAGTCGCCGGACGGGGACTTCGAGACGCTCACTCGTTCCTCGCTCGCTCCTCGGCCACCTTGGCGGCCAGTGCGGCGACCACGTCGGCGGCGGCCCCGGGCTGCGCCTGCCGCCAACCGGTGCCCGCCCAGAGGCTCACCAGTTCGCGGTCGTCGGTGGCGGCGCCGGCAGCACGCAGTGGCTTGGTCAGCTGGTTCACGATCGGGTAGACCGGCACGGCGACCGGGTCGAAGCGGGCCACGAAGTCATTGCGTATGGCGCGCGCCGGGCGACCGCTGAACGCACGTGTCACCACGGACTCGGTGAGATCGGCTGCGGTGAACCCGGCGCGATAGGCGGCGTTCATACCCGACTCGTCGGTGAGCAGGAACGCCGAACCGCATTGCACCGCAACGGCTCCCGCGGCCAGCGCGTCGTCGACGTCCTGCGCGGTCATCACACCGCCGGCGACGACGACCGGCAGGTCGGTGGCGGCCAGCACGTCGGGCAGCAGCTCACGCCAGCCCGAGCTGTTCGGCTCGGCATCGACCTGATGCGTGCCGCGGTGCCCGCCGGCATCAGTGCCCTGGAGACACAGCAGGTCGGCTCCTGCAGCGACTGCTGCCCGTGCCTCCCCCGCATCCGTGACCGTCGCGAGCACCTGCGTCCCGACCGCGTGCAACCGTCGCACCACGTCGGCCGGAGGCGGCCCGAAGATGAACGACACCACCGCGACACGTGCCTGCTCGAGGACGTCGACCTTGGCGGCGAAGTTGTCACTGCCGTCCCAGCGCGGCTCGGGCAGTTGCACGTCGGCCGCCGCAGCGACGGGCGCCAATGCCTCGGCATACGAACGCAATCGGGCGCTGTCGCGCTCTTCGTCGACAGGTGTCGGCATGAAGAGATTGACCCCGAAGGGTTGGTCGGTCAGCTCCCGGACCCGGGCGATGCCCTCGGCCAGCTTGTCGCCGGTCAGGTAACCACCGGGGAACAGGCCCAGACCGCCGGCGCCGCTGATCGCGGCCGCCAGCTGCGGTGTGCCGGTACCGGCCATCGGTGCGCCGACGATCGGCAACTCGGAGAGATTCCACATACTCATGTCCATTCCTCGGCGAGGGCACGCGCCCGATGGTCGGTGAGGGAAGCGATCTGGTCGACCACGACGCGCAAGGCGGCAGCGTCATTCTCCGCCGCCGCGTGATCCTCGGCGAAGAGCGGGTCGAGCCGGTCGGGGTGTTCCTGGTAGCGAGTGAAGAGCGTCTCGATGATCCGGCGTTGCTCGGCCTGCAGGGTGCGGCGTTCGTCGGTCATCATCACCCAGCGCGCGGCGACTGCCTTGAGCATCACGCATTCGGCCAGCACGTCATTCGGTATGACGACGTGCGCGGCGTAGCGCGTCAGCGGACCGTCGCCGAACTTGTCCCGGGTCGCCTGCTCCGCGCTGCCGACGAACCGGCCGATCAGTCGACTGGTCATGTCCTTCAGCGCCGCAACTCCCTGGCGGCCCGGCCGTTGCTGCTCCGGTATGACGCCCGACGCGAGCAGACGCTCGAAAGACCCTGCCAGCTCAGCGGTTTCGAGTTGCGGTGCGTAGATGCGCCGGGCAATGCCGGCGAGGACGTCGATCTCGTCACGGGATCGCATCGCGCGCACGTCGATCAGTCCGGCGGTGATGCCGTCCTCGACGTCATGCACGGAGTAGGCCACATCGTCGGCCCAGTCCATCACCTGCGCCTCGACGCAACGCTGCTGGCGGTGGCCCGTCGGCACCGTTGCTCGCGCCCAGTCGAAGACCTGCTCGTCGGCTTGATAGCAGCCGAACTTGCTGGGATGAGAACGACTTTCACCGCGGAACCACGGGTATTTGCTCGCCGCGTCGAGGGAGGCGCGCGTGAGGTTGAGCCCCACGGACTCGCCGTCAGCCCGTGATCGCTTGGCCTCCAGTCGGGTCAGGATGCGGAAGGTCTGTGCATTGCCCTCGAAACCGCCGATGTGACCGCACAGTTCGTTGAGGGCGCCCTCGCCGTTGTGCCCGAAGGGCGGATGCCCCAGGTCGTGTGCCAGACACGCGGTGTCGACGACATCGGCGTTGCAGCCGATGGCCTCGCCGAACTCCCGGCCGATCTGCGCGACCTCGAGTGAGTGCGTCAATCGGTTACGGATGAAGTCGTTGTGTGGTTGCAGCACCTGGGTTTTGGCGGCCAGCCGCCGCCACGCGGCCGAGTGCAGCACCCGCGCACGGTCACGCGCGAAGTCGTCGCGGTCGGCACGCTTCTGTGCCGGGTCCTCCCGGACGAAGCGCTGCCGGTCGTATGCCGAATAGCTCATCCGGCGGCGCTCATCCGACCGCTCGGCCGGAGGCTGCGCAGCGCGTCGCCCAGCGATCGGACGGACCGCTCGTGGTAGCCGCCCATCGCCAGCCCCGCGTTGCGCTCGAACACGTTGCGCGACGCGAAGTCGCCGGTCCGCACCCAGGACCAGGCGAGCGCGCCGACATACAGCGGGATGAAGGGCAGCCCGCCGCACACCACGTATTGCCAGCTGTGCTGCTCCTCGTGGGTCACCAGGAGTGGGTGCTCGAGTTGCAGGTCCTTCCAATCGTCTTTGGAGACAACGACATTGCCGACGGTGAACGCGCCCGCGACCGGGAAACCGAACCGGTAGCCGCCGGCCAGATAGAGGCCGCGAGGGCCCTTCGTCATACGGGCCCGGCCGAGGCGCGCGATCGCGAAACCGAGGGCCGTCGAACCGTTGGCCCAGTTCGCGCACCACCTCACCCGGCTTGCCGCGGTCATCGCTGCGGACGGCATCACTCGCCGGTGCCCTCGATGTTGCGCATCAGCTCCCGCGCGAAGACGGGCAGCCAGCCGCGCTGGCGCTGCTCCCATGCCTGCGCGACCGGGTCGATCGGGTAGAGCACACCGAGATCGTCGGCGGATGCGAGCGCGAGGTCGGAACCCTGGCTGTCTCCGGCGACGCGCCATTGCAGACCCGAATTGCGTTGGAGGTACTCCCCCATCGCCATCGCGATCATCGTCAGCGTCGGTGTCGGATCGACGCGGTCGGCTGCCGGGGTCAACAGCACCTCGTGCACGTAGTCGTCATAGGCGGCGCCGATGGAATCGATGTCGTCGACGTCGATCCCGGCGGCCTGTGCGTCACCCAGCCACCCGGCCAGCGCCCGCTGTGCCCTGCGGTCCAGTGGCTGGACGGTGATCTCGGCGGTCACGATGCGTAGCGTGCGGCCGAGCGAGCGCGTGCCTTGGCAGCCTCTTCCTCACGGTCCTTCGGCGGGGCCGTGGTGACCAGCGAATCGATCAGCTCCCGGCTGGCGCGGGTGATCGCGGCCACGGCCTTGTCATAGGCGGCCTCGTTGGCCTTCGACGGTTTCGTGCTGCCGGCGATCTTGCGGACGAACTGCAGCGCAGCAGCGCTGACCTCGTCATCGGTGGCCGGAGGCTCGAAGTTGTTCAGCGGACGGATGTTGCGACACATGCCTTCATTGAACCCGATATCGCGGTGCGGGACGAGCAACGCCCGCCGGTGCACCACCTCGGGTGATGCGCCGGCGGGCGTCGGAACGACCTGTCAGGCGAGCTGGGCGCGGGCCTGGTGGGCCGCCTTGGACGCGCGCTCGGCGGCGCGGCGGCCGACCTCGCCGCCACGCTCGCGGACGGCCTCGGCGAACACCGGGGCCTGCTCCCGAGCGGCTTCGGCGACGGCCTCGCCGCGCTCCCTGACGGCCTCGGCGATGCCGGGCGCCTGCTCCTTGGCGACGCTCGCCCAGTGGGCGCCGTGTTCCTTGGCCGCCTCGGCGACGTGGCCGACCGTGTCCTTCAGCGAGCTCACGGTCTCCGAGCTCTCGCTGCCGGACGGCAGTGCCGACGCCACCGCGTCCCCGGCGTGGTGCGCGGCCGCGCGGGTGCGCCAGGCGGCGCTCGGCTTGCCCTCGGTGTCGACCGCGGCGATGAGCAGTCCGCCGAGCAAGCTGAGGTTCTTGAAGAAATGGATCCGTTGCTGCGCGCGGGCCGTCGGGTCGCTCTCCTGCCAGAACGGGTGTCCGGCCGCGGTCGTGGGCACAACGCTGGCGGCGAGCGCGAGCGCCCCGACCCGAGGGAATTTGCCGGTCGCGAGCATGACGCCGCCGACCACCTGCACGCCGGCATTGAGTCGCACTGCGGTGGTCGGGTCGGTGGGAACGAGGGACGCGACCTGCTGCGGCAACACCGAGCGCAGCTTGTCGACCACCGGCGCCGCGGCCGGCGCGGCGTGGTCGGGGTTCCGCAGCGTGTTGAAACCGCCGACCACGAAGATCGACGACAACATCGGGCGGGCAAGGCGGCGAACAATCACGGGCTGGCCTCCATGGGTGGGTCTGGTTGCTCGAGTGCCCCACGAGGGACACCTGGACCACTTGAGCCTACCCACGCCGGGACGAGTCATGCGGCCCCGCCGCCGTTGCGGCCGCTGCACGCGACCATCACACTTCAGGTATGACGCGCCCCACGCATCCGCTGATCATCCCGAGCGCACTGGCGACCGTCCTGGACTCCGTGACCCTGCTCGACACCCGCTGGGAGCTCGGCGTGCCGACGCGCCGGCCGGCATACGACGCCGGTCATCTGCCGGGTGCGGCGTGGGTCGAGTTCGAGGGTGTGCTGGCCGATGCCCCGGGTGCCGGCGGGCGCCACCCGATGCCGCAGCGCGACGTTTTCGCCGCCGCGATGCGGGCCGCGGGCGTGGACAACGACCGGCCCGTGGTGGTCTACGACGACGGCAATTCGCTCGCGGCCAGCCGGTGCTGGTGGTTGCTGAAGTATTTCGGGAAGGAGGACGTGCAGGTCCTCGACGGTGGTTTCGCCGCGTGGGCGGCAGCGGGCCTGCCGGTGTCCACCGACGAGGTGCCGCCCGCCGACGGTGACTTCTACCCGACCGATCCCGGCGCGGCACTGCTCGACGCGGACGGCGCGGCGGATTTCGCGGTGACCAAGTTGCTCCTCGACGCACGGCCGGCCGACCGGTTCGCGGGCCGCAACGAGACCGTCGACCCGATCCCGGGGCACATCCCGGAGGCGGTCTCCTCCCCGTCCCTGGCCAACGTCACGGAGTCGGGTGCGTTCCTGCCACCGGACGACCTGGCGATGCGCTTCACCGCACTCGGCATCCGGACCGACAGCGAGGTGGGTGTCTACTGCGGTTCGGGAGTGCAGGCGACGCATCTGGCGCTCGCGCTCGAGGCCAGTGGCATCCGCCCTCGCACCAGCATCTACATCGGGTCCTGGTCGCACTGGATCACCGACCCGGAGCGACCCGTCGAGGTGTGATCCGCCCGATCGCGGTCAGCCGAGCAGCGCCGGATGCAGGGCGTCGGTGGACAGCGCCACGGCCGCCTGACGGGCACCCGCGGTCAGTGCCTCGCCCGGTGCGGCTCCGCCGAGCGTCGCCATCATGAACCCCGCGGCGAAGGCATCGCCGGCCCCGTTGGTGTCCACCACCGTCACCGGAACAGCCGGGGCGCGGAACAGCTCGCCGTCACCGGTCAGGCAGATCGCTCCGTCCGCGCCCAGGGTGCAGACCGCCAGGCGGGGCCCGCGCCGCAGACAGGAGGCCATCAGCTGCTGTGGGTCGTCGGTCCGGTCTGCATTCATGAAGACGACGTCGGCCACGCGCACGAACGGCTCGTGGAACGCCGAATCCCCGTCGTAGTCATGCAGATCCACCCACAACGACCGCGCCCGCACCGCCGGCTCGGCCACGAGCCGCAACCCGAGCGCGGACAGGTCGACGAATGCCGCGTCGGCCTCGAGTATGGCGGACGCCGCCGCGGCCACGTCCTCCTCCGACGGCTCGCACGGCACGGCCGTCACCAGGCTGATCCGCTCACCCGCGGGCGTCATGAGATTGACGTGCGACTCCGTCGCTCCCCCTGCCAGCGGGACCACCGTGGCGCCGGTCCGGGCGAGCGCGGCCGACGCCTGCGCACCGAAGGCGTCGGCCCCCAGCGGCGTCACCAGCGTCGTGCGCGCATTCAGCCCCGCCAGATGAGCGGCCTTGCCGGCCGAGGTCCCACCGACGGCCCACCACGAGCGCCGGGCGAACTCAAGGTGCGGGATCGCCTCGGGCAGCGAGTCCAGCTCGATGAGATGGTTCCAGGTCGTTGGGCCGGCAACGACCACAGACGGAGAAGGCACGACTCGATTCGACCACGAGCGGCCTCTCAATCGGAGCGACCCGCCGCTCAGCGCCGCAGCACGGCACCGATCCGGCGCACCGCCTCCGGCACGCGAGGCTCGTCGATGTGCCGAAGACCGAGGGCCAGGCCGTGCACGGGTGGCTGGTCGATGAAGCGCGGCGAGAGCGGCTCGACACCGACGCCCTCCGCCTCCAGCGCTGCGGCGACCTTCCGGTCCGAGCGGCGCTGATCGCGGAACCTGGTGCACACGTGTAACCCGGCCGTCGAAGGGTATGGCGTGAGCACGTCGTCCAGCTCGGACAACTCGCGCAACAGCACCGACCTCCGGCCGGCGTAGACGCGCGTCGCACGGCGGACGTGTGCGGCCAGCAGACCCTCGGCGAGGAAGCGTGCCATCGCGCCCTGCGTGACGGTGTCGCCCTGCCAGTCGCTGAGCGACTTCGCGGTCCGCAGCGCGGGCTGCAGCGACCGCGGTGCCACCACGTAGCCGACCCGCAGCATCGGCATCAGGACCTTCGAGAAGGACCCGACGTAGGCGACGCGGCCACACCGGTCCAGGCTCTGCAGGGGCGCGAGCGCCCTTGACCCATAACGAAATTCGCTGTCGTAGTCATCCTCCACGATCAGCGCGCGATGGGACTCCGCCCAGTCCAGCAGCGCTGTCCGCCGACGCAACGACATCACCGCACCGGTCGGGAACTGGTGCGACGGGGTGACGTAGACCAGCCGCGCCCGGTCCGGCAACGCGTCGACGACCAGTCCCTCGTCGTCGACCGGCACACCGCGCACGTCGGCGCCCTGTGAGGCGTAGAGCCGGAGCACCGCGGTGTAGCCGGGGTCCTCGACCGCGACCGTGTCGCCCGGTGCGAGCAGCACCCGTCCGATCAGGTCGAGCGCCTGCTGCGCGCCGCCGGTCAGGAGCACGTCCGGGCCGTCGGTCATCACCGAGCGCGACAGCCGCAGGTGTCTCGCGATCTCGGCCTGCAGCTGTGGATGCCCGGAACCGTCGTAGACCGGCTGATCCTGCAGCGCGGGTCGCAAGGTGGCCGAGACCAACCGGCGCCATACGGCGAACGGGAAGAGCCGGGTGTCCGGGCCGGCGACCGACAGGTCGTAGTCCAGTGACGGTGCATCCGGCACCGCGGCGGGCAGCCGGTCCCACACCTCGAGCGGGCGCACCTCACCGACCGGCGCCGACGCCGGACGAGCGGTCCCGACCTCACGACTGACGAAAGTCCCTGCACCGACACGTGATTCGAGATATCCCTCAGCCAGGAGACGGTTGTATGCCGCCGTGACGGTGCCGCGTGCGACGCCGAGCTCCTGAGCCATCGATCTCGTCGCGGGCAGCCGCTCTCCCGGCGGCAACCGGCCGGAGGCGATGCCGTCGAGCAGGTGTTGATAGATCCGCGCAGTGCGGTCACCCGATCCGGACAGATCGACGAGGAGATCCATCCCGGACACTCTAGATTGGACCAATCAGATTGGCGAGAAGTGGATCTTCACCGGACCATTGACCAGCGCCAGAATCGAGCCATGAAGGGTTCGCTGTCGGTGCCGCAGGGCGCCGCACTCTCGATCGGGGCGGTTCTCGGTACGGGGGTGATCACCCTGCCGTCTCTCGGCGTTCAGGTCGCCGGACCGGCATCGCTCATCGCGTGGATCGCGTTGGTGATCCTCAGCATTCCGCTCGCGGCCACCTTCGCCACGATGGGTGCGCGCCGCCCCGACGGCCGGGGTGTCTCGGCATACGTCGACGACGCCTTCGGCTCGCGCGCCGCCGGCGCGGTCGGCTGGTGCTTCTACTTCGCGGTGCCGGTCGGCGCTCCCCCGGCCAGCCTGATGGCCGGGGCGTATGTCGCCGAAGCCGTCGGCGGCGGCCGCACCACCGCCGTCGCGACCGGTGTGTGCCTGATCGGTGGTGTCGGGCTGCTGAACGCCGCGGGCCTGCGCTTGTCCGGGCGGGTGCAGCTCGCGCTCACCGCGGTCCTCGCCGGCGTGATGTCGGTGGCCGTGCTGGTCGCGGCACCGCACGCGAGCACCGCGCTTCTGACACCGTTCGCGCCGCACGGGATCGGCGCCATCGGTGCCGCCGCCGCGTTGCTGGTGTGGGGCTTCGCCGGGTGGGAGGCGATCGCCCCGCTCGCGGGCGACTACCGCAACCCGTCGCGGGACCTGCCCCGGGCCACCGCCATCGCCATCGTCGTGGTCGGCGTCCTCTACCTCGCGCTCGCCGCAGCGACCGTTCTGGTGCTCGGCCCGGGCGCGGCCCATACCGACGCACCCCTCTCCGCGCTGCTGGTGGCCGGTCTCGGCGGACCGGCGCGCATCGTGACGGCCGTCATCGCGGTGATGCTGACCTTCGGCGCGATGAACGCCTACTTCGCCGGCGGATCGCGACTCGGCGCGGCCCTGGCCGCCGACGGAGCACTGCCCGCCGCGTTCGCGAAGGGATCCCAGGCGGGCGGCATCCCGCGGCGCAGCCTCGCGCTGCTGACCGGACTCGCGCTCGCCTCGCTGATCGCCAACGAGGTCCTCTCCTTCGATCTGACCCAGCTGATGCTCCTCGCGACCGGCTGCTTCACCGCGGTCTACGTGCTGGGCACCGCCGCCGCCGTACGTCTTCTGCCCCGCGGCGGTGCTGCGTGGTGGACCGCGCTCATCGCGTTCGTCAGTGTCTGCGCACTGCTGGTCATGAACGGGCCGCACGTCCTGTGGGCGCTCGGCGCCGCCGGGGCATCGCTGGTCTATCGCGCCATACGCCGGGAAACACCTGTCACCACAACACTTCAGGCCACCGACCAGTCCTGCGCCGAGGAGGCCTCTCCGGCAGGATGAGGCCATGCCGACAGCCAGCAACGACACGTCACCGGGAACTTCGTCACGTGCGGAACGGTTCGCGGCCGCCGCGGCCGGCGCTCGAAGGATGCTCGGCCACCAGGTCGGCACACCCGGTGAGGCGCTCGCCACGGTCGCGGAAAGCGTTGACCCGACTGCCGATTGGGACATGTATGGCGAGGGCTGCCTCATCGCCGAGCTCGAATCGCGCGTGGCGGAGCTCCTCGGTAAGCCGGCCGTGGTGTTCTTCCCGAGTGGAGTGATGGCCCAGCAGGCGGCGCTGCGGTGCTGGACCGATCGGTCCGGATCCCGGCGCGTGGCGATCCCCGACCTGTCCCATCTGCTGCGCCACGAGCTGGACGGCCCCGCACTGCTGCACGACCTGCGCTACGAACGGCTCGGCGCCGGGCGGCAACTGCCAACCGTCGACCAGCTCGACGCCATACCGGGCCGGCTGGGCGCCGCGCTGCTGGAGCTGCCGTTGCGCGAGGCGGGGTTCGTGCTGCCGACGTTCGCCGAACTCGTCGAGTTCAGCAAACATTGCCGGGACCGCGCCGTGCCGCTCCATCTCGACGGTGCGCGCCTCTGGGAGTCCACGCCGCACCTCGGCAGGTCACTGGCGGACGTTGCCGCACTGGCCGACAGCGTCTACGTCTCCTTCTACAAGGGACTCGGAGCTTTCGCCGGTGCGGCACTGGCCGGGCCGGAGGATCTGGTGGCCGAGGCGCGCCAGTGGCGCCGCCGGCTCGGCGGGACGCTCTACGGCATGACGGCGTATGCCGCCTCCGCCCTCGCCGGTCTGGACGAGCACCTGCCCCGGATGGCCGAGTATCACGATCGGGCGGTCGAGCTCGCGGCACTCCTGAGCGAGCGAGGCTTCCGCGTCATACCCGACCCGCCGCACACCAGGGAGTTCGTCGTCTACGCGCCGGGGGCGCCGGAAGCGTTGAACGAGAAGGTGATCCAGCGGTTGGAGCGCGACCGGGTCGTCTCCGTCCGGAGCTGGACCGGCGCGGACGTGCCGGGCTGGTCGTGGACCGAGGTCTCGGTCGGGTCGGCGACGATGCAATGGAGCGCCGGCGAGGTCGTCGACGCGCTGGCCTCCGTCCTCGAGGGCTGAGCGCCGCGCACGATAGGATCAGCCGCCGCTGCTCCAGGCCTCGGCGGCGGCCACGTCGCGACGGGTGTCGTCGTCGACGGTGCGCGAGTCCAGCCAGCCCTCCGGCAGTACGACGTGCCGTTCGGAACCGGCGCGTCCGCGCGGCCCCTCCGCGGCCTCTCCCGGCCACGGCTGGTCGAGATCGAGGCTGCCGATCAGGTCATCCAGCGACGCGAGCGACTTCACCAGGCCGAGACCGGCGCGCAACTCCGAGCCGACGCGGAATCCCTTGAAGTACCAGGCGATGTGCTTGCGTATGTCGCGGCAGGCCTTGTCCTCGGACTCGAAGAACTCGGCCAGATAGACGGTGTGCAGCCGCAGCGTGTCGGCGACCTCGCGCATCGTCGGCTGCACTCGCGTGGAGCCCCCGGCGAACGCCGCGGCCAGGTCGGTGAACAGCCAGGGACGCCCGAGACAGCCACGGCCGACGACGACGCCGTCGCAGCCGGTCTCCCGGACCATCCGCAGCGCGTCCTCGGCGGACCAGATGTCGCCGTTGCCGAGCACCGGGATGCTCGTGACGGCCTGCTTGAGTTGTGCGATGGCGTTCCACTGCGCATGCCCGGAGTAGGCCTGCGCGGCGGTGCGCGCGTGCAGTGCGACGGCCGCCGCACCCTCACCCTCGGCGATCCGGCCGGCCTCCAGGAACGTCAGGTGGTCCTCGTCGATGCCCCTGCGCATCTTGACCGTCACCGGGATGTCGTACGGCGCAGCGGCCCGGACCGCTGCCGACACCACGCCGCGGAAGAGATCGGTCTTCCACGGCAGGGCGGACCCCCCACCCTTGCGGGTGACCTTGGGCACGGGGCAGCCGAAGTTGAGATCGATGTGATCGCAACGGTTTTCACTGGCCAACAGATGTGCGGCACGACCGGTGGTCTCCGGGTCGACGCTGTAGAGCTGGATGGACCGCGGCGACTCGTCGGGATCGTGCTCGATGAGCCGCATGGTCATCGCGTTGCGTTCGACCAGGGCGCGCGAGGTGATCATCTCGCTCACGTAGAGGCTGGTCGCTCCCGACGCCCCGCCGGCGGCCGAGCCCTCATCGCCATACCTGCGACACAGGCGGCGGAACGCGCGATTGGTGATGCCCGCCATCGGCGCCAGCACCACGGGTGAGGCGATCGTGTGCCTGCCGATCTGCAGCGGCGGAAGCACGGGTGTCGGAGTCAGGGTGTCGGTCATCGCGTCATACATGGTCCCAGGAGTGCGGCATACAGCCCAAATCCGGTGCGAGGCGGGATACTGGGAGGAATGGTCAACGAAGCGAGCGAGTGGATCGGTCAACTCCGCCCGGCGGAGGGATACGCGACGGGTCCCTACGTCCTCAGCGAGCTGCGACGCGTCATCGTCACCGGACAGGTGCGGCCGGGAGCCACGCTTCCCGTCGACGAGATCGGCGCCTTCTTCGAGGTCAGTCGGATCCCGGTCCGCGAAGCCCTCAAGACGCTCATCGGTGAGGGCCTCGTGCGCCATCAGCCGCGCGGTGGCTACACCGTGACGGTGCTGAGCGGCCCGGAACTGCACGAGCTCTATCTCGTGCGCGGAGCGCTGGAAGCCGCCGCCATCGAAGCGGCGACCGCGGCCGCGACCGCTGACGACGACGCTCGTGCCCGGGCCATCCACCAGGAGCTCACCGAGGCGATCGACGCCGACGACGTGCAGCGCTACCAGAACCTCAGCCGTGCCTTCCACGAGGCGCTGCTGGCTCCGTGCGGTATGCCGCGGCTGCGGCACATGCTCGGCCTGGTCGCCGATCTGACGGAGCCGTCACAGGCGATGAGCCTGCTGGAGTCCACGCAGCGTGCGGAGCTGCAGACCGACCATGCGGTCATGCTCGAGGCCTTCCTGCAGCGTGACGGCACGCGTCTGAGCGCGGTGGCTCGCGGCCACCACGGACGATTGACGGCATACATCGACGAGGCGCGCAATGGTTCCGGAGATATATCTGTCTCCTGACGGATATATCTGTCGGCCCGTCCTATGGGCGGCTCCGCGCTCCTAGATTGCTCATCAACCTTAGGAGGCGCGATGTCGAACACCGAACGCTTGGACCAGCCGCTGGAGCACAGCCTGCAGGACGTGGCCCTGACCGACGTTGTCGCGCCCGAGTGCGACCAACGCCTGTACAACTTCGACATCGCACCGTCGCGGAAACAGGGCCGCACCTGGAGCTCGTACAACATCTTCACACTGTGGGCGAACGACGTGCACAGCCTCGGCAACTACACGTTCGCCATCGGACTGTTCGCGCTGGGCCTGGGCGCCTGGCAGATCCTGCTCGCGATGGGTTTCGGATCGCTGTTCCTTCTGGTCCTGCTCACCATCTCCGGCTTCGTCGGCTACAAGGTGGGCGTTCCCTTCCCGGTGATGAGCCGGATCAGCTTCGGCGTCCGCGGCGCCCACATCCCGGCGTTGTTCCGCGGCGGCGTCGCGATCGCCTGGTTCGGGATCCAGACCTATCTGGCGTCGCTGGTCTGCAACATCCTGGTGCTGGCGCTGTTCCCCGGCGCGAAGGTGCTGACCGAGCACAAGATCCTCGGCCTGAACCACCTGGGCTGGATCTGCTTCGCCGCACTCTGGCTGATCCAGGTCATCATCGCCTGTTACGGCATCGAGATGGTCCGTAAGTTCGAGGCGTACTCCGGGCCGATCATCCTGGTCACGTTCCTGATCATGGCCGTCGCGGTCATCATCCAGGCCAAGGGACACATCACCTGGGAACCGCAGGCCACCCGCGCCGGCAAGCCCTGGGCGCTGCACGGCTGGGACATGTGGCACGAGATCCTCGCCGGGGCCTCCGGATGGGTCGCCATCTACGGCACGTTCGTGCTCAACTTCTGCGACTTCACCCGCGGGGCCAAGTCGAAGCGGTCCGTCGTGGTGGGCAACGTCGCCGGCATACCCGTCAACATGCTCTTCTTCGGGTGCATCGTGCTCCTGCTGGCCGGCGGCCGGTTCAGCGTCGACGGGCACGTCATCGCGGGCCCGGAGGACGTGGTCCAGACCTTCGCGACACCGTTCCTCGTGCTCGCCTGTCTCGCCCTGGTCGTCCTGACCATCGGCGTCAACCTGATGGCGAACTTCGTCGCACCGGCCTACGCCCTGACGAACCTCTCCCCCAAGAAGCTGAACTTCCGCAGGGCGGCCATCATCTCCGGGGTCATCGGCTTCGTCATCCTGCCGTGGAACCTCTACAACTCCCCCGCCGTGATCAATTACTTCCTCGGCGGACTGGGCGCCGTCCTCGGCCCGCTGTTCGGCATCGTGATGGCCGACTACTGGGTGCTGCGCAAGCAGAAGGTGAACGTCCCCGATCTCTACACGTTCGACCCCAACGGCGATTACTACTACACCAAGGGCGTCAACAAGCGGGCCGTGATCGCGCTCGTGCCGTCTGCCCTGATCTCGATCGCCTTCGCGTTCTCCGGCCAGATCCACGAACTCCACGCACTCAGCACGTTCGGCCCGTTCTCGTGGTTCATCGCCGCCGGCATCGCGTTCGTCCTCTACCTGATCGTGGCCGACCGCTCGCGCACCTTCCGCGAGGTGGACGGCGAAGCGATCGCCGTACAAGCCCACCACTGACGGTCCACCACCTCCGGACCACCACCCATCCGTCGAAGGAGAACCCTCATGACGACGATCGTCGCCTATCAACCGGGAGTCGCCGGACTCGAAGCACTGCGGCTGGGGGCCTTCATCGCCCGGTCGACCGGCTCCCGCCTGCTGGTGACCATGGTGATGGAGACGCCGTCGGCGCCGTCCGTCGCGCGGGTCGACTTCCAGTACACCAGCCTGCTCCGCCAGCAGCTGGTCGCCGAGCTGGAAGAAGCCAAGCGCGACACCCCGAGCGATGTCGACGCCGAGTTCCGCATCCACGACGCCCGCTCGATACCCAGCGGACTCGTCGAGCTGGCCGAGACCGAGGCCGCCGATGTGATCGTCGTCGGCAACTCATCGCACGGTGTGCTCGGGCGGGTGAGCCTGGGCAGCGTCACCAACCACCTCGTGCACTCCAGCCCCGTCCCAATTGCCTTGGCACCACGCGGATTTCGCGCGGACGCCGACGACCGGGTACGCCGTGTCAACGCGGCATACGGGGGCCTCGCCGGCACGTCGGGACTGATCCTCGCCGCGGCGGGCATCTGCTCCGAGACCAGTGCCGAGCTGCGGCTGACGTCCTTCTCCGTGCAGCCGCGCAGCATCACCACCGACATCATCGCCGAGGACGAGTTGCGGACCAGGGTGACGGCGGATGTGCGCGACAACGCTGCGCAGGCACTCGCCGGCGTCAGGGAACTCCCGCACGCCCCGAGGATCGCCGAGACCGCCGTCGGATTCGGTGAGGACTGGGCCGACGCCATCGAGCACGTCGGCTGGGACGACGGTGACGTGCTCGTCGTCGGCTCCAGCGACATGGGCGCCGGCCGCCGGGTGTTCCTCGGCTCGACCGGCATGCGGATCGTGCACGAGTCGCCGGTCCCGGTGGTCGTCGTGCCCGGCAACGCCGTACAACACCTGGTCGAACGCGCCGAGGAGTCACGAGCGGGGGCCGGCCGATGAAGATCCTCGTCGTCAACGTCAACACCACCGAGACCATGACCAAGACCATCGGTGAAGCCGCGCGCGTCGCCGCCGCACCGGGCACCGAGATCATCCCGCTGACGCCATACTTCGGCGCCGAGTCGTGCGAGGGCAACCTGGAGAGCTACCTGGCGGCCGTCGCGGTGATGGATCGGGTCCTCGCCTACGACGGCGAGTACGACGCCGTCATCCAGGCGGGGTATGGCGAGCACGGCCGTGAGGGACTGCAGGAGCTCCTCGACGTGCCGGTCGTCGACATCACCGAGGCCGCCGCGTCGACCGCGCAGTTCCTCGGGCACCGGTACAGCGTCGTCACCACCCTCGACCGGACCGTGCCGCTCATCGAGGACCGGCTGATGCTGGCCGGACTCGACCGCCGGCTGGCATCGGTCCGTTCATCCGGTATGGCGGTGCTGGAGCTGGAGTCCGAGCCCGAGCGGGCTGTCGAGGCCATCGTGCGCGAGTGCGAGCTGGCGGTGACGCAGGACCGGGCCGAGGTCATCTGCCTGGGCTGCGGTGGCATGGCCGACCTCGAGGCCACCGTGAAGGAACGCACCGGTGTTCCCGTCGTCGATGGTGTCGCCGCGGCCGTCACCATCGCCGAGGGCCTGCACCGGCTCGGGCTGCGCACCTCCAAGGTCCGCACCTACGCCCCGCCACGCCCGAAGCAGATCACCGGCTGGCCGGTGACCACCCAGCAGGCCGAGTAGCGTCCCGCCGTCGTCGCCGCGGTCCTGAACGGTCGCCGGCGGCGGGTGAGCGGTCGATCAGCGCTCGTCCTGTCGCACCTGATGCAATCGTGCCAGTCTGGCGGTCTGGAGTTCGAGCAGTCCGTGAACGGACGAGTCCTCGAACAGAACCGCATCAGCGTTAGGAAGACCCGTGCCCCAGTTGATCGTCACCTACGGCCAGCCCGACGACCCCGCCGCGTTCGACAGTCATTACACGTCGATCCACCGGCCGCTCGTCGACAAGATCCCGGGTCTGCAGGGCTGGCACGCCGGCCACTGCGCCACGACCGACGGTTCCGACGCGCCCTACTACCTGGTGGCTGTCCTGAACTTCGAGTCGCAGGAATCCCTCGCTGCCGGAACGGGATCCGCCGAGGGTCAGGCCGCCGTCGCGGATGTCGCCAACTTCGCCACCGGCGGTGCGACGATGCTGGTCACCGACGATCTCGTCGGCTGACGAGCTACAGCCAGCCGTTGGACTCGGCGATCTGCGCGGCCTCGGCGCGGGTGCGCGCGCCGGTCTTGCCGATGACCGCCGACAGGTGATTGCGCACCGTCCCCTCGGACAGGAAGAGTGCCCCGGCGATGTCGGCGACGGTGCCACCGGCGCGCGCGGTCCGCAGCACATCCGTCTCGCGTGCGGTCAGCGGCGACTCCCCCGCGATCAGGCTGTCGGTCGCGAGCGCCGGGTCGACGACGCGCAGGCCCTGATGCACGCGGCGTACGGCGTCGGCGAGTTCACGTGCCGGAGTGTCCTTGACCACGAAACCCGCTGCGCCTGCTTGTAATCCGCGGCGCAGATAACCCGGCCGGCCGAAGGTGGTCACGATCAGCACCCGAGTGGCCGGCAACGCCTTGCGCAGTTCGGCGGTCGCGGAGATGCCGTCCATGCCGGGCATCTCGACATCCATCAGGACGACGTCCGGTTGACTCTCCCTGGCCGCTGGCACGACCTCGGTGCCGTCGCCGACCTCACTGACGACCGTCAGATCGCTCTCCAGCTCCAGCAGCGCCGCGAGCGCCCCGCGCACCAGCGCCTGGTCGTCCGCGAGCATCACCTTGATCGTCATGCCAGTGCCTCCCCCGACCGTCGCCCGACTGTATGACGCTCAGCGTCACCCCCGGCATCCGCCCCGGCAGCCACGTGCGAGATGTCCGAACTCGCCGCAACAGTGACCGAGAACCCGTGTGGTTCAACAGATCTGGTGATGAGTACCGCACCGGCTGCGAGTGCACGCTCGCGCAGGCCGGCCAGGCCGTTGCCGTCGTCCGTGTCCGAGGTGATCCCCACACCGTCGTCCGCCACGGTGATCGACGACGGGGTGACGGTGATGGTGCAGGTGGACGCTCTGCTGTGCCGCAGCACATTGGTGACGCATTCGCGCACGGTCCAGGCGAACGGTTCGACCAGGTCGGCCGGCACCTGGTCGAGTGCCGTCGGTGTGTGACCGGTGATGCCGGCCGCTGCGAGCGCCTCCTTCGCACGGGCGAGCTCGCCCGACAGGGAGATCTCCCGATAGCCCTCGACAGCTCGGCGGACGTCGGCGAGCGCCGTACGCGACAGCCGCTCGAGGTCTGCGACCTCGGTCCGCGCCCGCTCGTCGGCCCCTGCATCCAGCAAGCGCCCGGCCAGCTCGGCCTTCACCGTGATCACCGTCAGCGAGTGCCCGAGGATGTCGTGCAGGTCGCGCGCCATCCGGTTGCGTTCCTGCTGCACCATGAGTTCGGCGTTGACCTGCCGCGATTCCCGCAGCAGGTGTTGCCGACGCCCGGCGACCATCCCGACGGTGATGGCGACCCCACCGAAACCGAGGCCGACGAAGGTGCTCGGGTCCGCGTGCCACCCCGGTAGATCCCACAGCATGATGTAGGCGACCGCCGTGGCGATGACGGTGATCCAGCCCCAGACCAGGGGCAGGGTCCACAGTCCCGAGAGCGCGAAGAAGATGAGAGCCGCGATGCCGTCCTGACCGACCGCCACGATGCACACGGCCGCCAGTGCCCCGAGCAGGACATAGCGGACGCCGTCGCGCGGCCGCGCCCGATAGCCCCACGGGTACGACAACCGGAAGAAGGCCGCACGGCAGCTGTAGAAGTGCCAGAGATAGACGGCGCAGAAGACCGGGACCGCGACGACCCCGACCATGCCACCAACGGTGTTGAGGTGGCGCACCGCGTCGATGAACGGCTGGAGCATCCAGAACAGCCAGATACCGGCCCAGAAGACCATGATCAGGCGGTTGCCGACCGACTCCTCGGTGTCGCTGTCGAACGCGGCAACCAACCCCGAAGTGCGCTTCGGGGTCGGCCGCCGCAGGTTCTCCTCCATCGCTGCTCAGTCTGCCAGCATCCGGGTCAGACGCGGCTCGTGTCGCGGCGGAAGCGCCATACGGCACCGGCGAAGAAGAGCCCGATCCACAGGACCGCGCTGACCAGCCACATCGGGTCGAACGATCCGCCGAGCATCGGGTAGCGCGCGATCTGCGACAGGCCCCACATGGGAGTGAACGAAGCCACCGTCCGCATGGTGTGGCTCATCACCGCGAGCGGGTAGAAGATGCCGCCCGCGAACGCGAGCAACGAGATGCCCGGGCCGAGGACCTGCATGGCGTTCTCGGAGGGCACGAGGTACCCGACGAAGAGACCGAGCGAGGCGAAGAGGCTGCCGCAGATCCAGGTCAGCACCAGGCTGATCGGCCAGGCGCCGGTGGACATCGAGGCGCCGGTCGACGCACCGATGACGAACACGATGATCACCGGCAGCGCGGCCGTGATCATCGCGGTGATCACCTTGATGCCGATGTATGCCGGGCCGCTGAGCGGTGTCAGGCGCAGCTGCCGGCTCCAGCCCTGTGCCCGCTCGACGGCCACGCCGGCACCGATGGCGCACGATGCGGCGAGGGCGCCGTACAGCGCGAAGCTGATCATCTCGTAGGCCTTGGGATCGAAGTCCGTGCCGGGCCACTGCCCGGACTGCGGGACGCCGAACGCCACGTAGAACGCGATCGGAAGCAGCATCGTGAAGACCAGGGTGCGCTTGTTGCGCAGGACCCGGGCCAGTTCGATGCGCAACAGCCGGGCGTTGAATCCGCCATGCGGGGGGACCTTCCGCTCCAGGTCGATGTGGTCGTCCATGTGGTGGTCGATGTGGTCGGTCGCCGGGACCGCTTGCAGTGCCGTGTGGTCGGTCATCGCTCAGGCTCCTTGCTCGTCGCCGGTGAGGGCGATGAAGGCGTCTTCCAGGCCGCGAGCGGTGATCTCCACGTCGCGGGCGTTGGTGTGGGTGAAGAGATAGCGAGCCACAGCATCGCTGTCCTTCGAATGCAGGGACACCGAATCACCCTGCAACTCAACGGAATCCACGCCGGGTATGCCGGCCAGCTCCCGATCGCTCAGGCCGGTCATCGTGGCCCGGACGGTGCGACCGGTGGCCATCGCCTTGATCTGTGCACCGGTGCCGTCGGCGACGATCTGCCCCTTGCGGACCAGGACGATCCGGTCGGCATACTGATCGGCCTCCTCCAGGTAATGCGTCGCGAAGAGCACCGTGCGGCCGCGTTGCGCGTCCTGGCGGATCGCCGACCAGAAGTCGCGGCGTCCGGTGACGTCCATGCCGGTCGTCGGCTCGTCGAGCACGATGAGTGCGGGGTCGGAGACCAGCGCCATCGCGAAACGCAGTCGCTGCTGCTGACCGCCCGAGCACTTCTGGACGCGGCGGTCGCCGATGTCGGCGATGCCGGCGCGCTCGAGGCATTCCTCGACCGTGCGGGTCTGCACGAAGAGGCTGGCGGTGAGTTCGACCGTCTCACGCACGGTGAGGTCCTTCAGCAGCCCGCCGGACTGCATGACGGCGGCCACGAGGCCGCGGCCGATCGCGTCCCGCGGCTCCATCCCGAACACGCGCGCGCTGCCCGCGCTCGGTGTGGAGAGCCCGAGGATCATGTCGATCGTGGTCGTCTTGCCGGCGCCGTTCGGGCCGAGGAACGCCACGATCTCGCCCTGTTCGACGGTGAGGTCCAGACCGCGCACCGCCTGCACGGCACCGAAACTCTTCTCCAGGCCGGCGAGTTCGATCGCCGGCGCCCCCTGCGGATCCGGGAATTTCGTTGCTCCCGGCTGTTGTGTCGTCATCATGCCGTGAACTCTGCCGCCTCCGGCGTGCTGCGGCCCGTGCCGCGGATCATGACGTGCCCATGACATCGGTCATGGGCACCTTGTTCCGACCGATATCCTGGGATGGATGTCAGCTACTTCCCGCCCGAGCGTCCGAACGTCGCCCCTCCGTGTCCGCATCGAGCACGCCAGCGACCCGCTGCTGCAGCGGATCGCCCGGGGTCCGCGCGCGCTGCCTGCCGTCGTCGTCCTGCTCCTGCTGGTGATCGGCGCAGTCTTCCGCGGCCTCGTCGGCACCGTCTGCTTCGGCCTCTGTGCGCTCGTCGTGGCGTGGCTGCTCTATCTCGCCTGGCCGCGCATCCAGCCGATCGAGCGGATGATGCGCGCCTCGGTGCTGCTCCTTGCCGTTGCGCTCGCCATCGTCAGCACCGGGATGTGATCGCGATGGCAGCCAAGCAACCGGCCCGCCGTACGACCCGCCAGCAGGTGGCGGTCGCCGAGCAGTTGCGCGACCAGGAGGACTTCGTCTCCGCCCAGGAGCTGCACTCCTCACTGAAGGACGGTGGCGAATCCGTCGGCCTGGCAACGGTTTACCGGATCCTGCAGAACATGGCCGCCGATGGCGAGCTGGACGTGCTGCGCGCTCCCGACGGCGAGTCGATCTACCGTCGCTGCAGCACCGGTCACCACCATCACCTCGTATGCCGCCGGTGTGGCCGCGCCGTCGAGGTCGAGGGCCCTCAGGTGGAGCGCTGGGCCGCGGCCGTCAGCGCCGAGCACGGATTCACCCAGGTCGAGCACACCGTGGAGATCTTCGGCGTCTGCGCCGAGTGTGCCGCGAAGGCCTGAGCCGCGGCATCGGCATTTCCCGATGCCAAACGTGAGCTATGGCTCACCTGTGGCATAGGACAACTCCGGCTAGCGGCGGCACAGGGCGTCATACGTATGGCGAACCTGCTGCATGAACCGATCCTGAGCAATCCGGAAACCGATGACCGGGATGCGCAGCACCCGCTCACCCGCGACAACTCGATCGTTGTCTCGTAAGGCGTCATCGATCGGGTTCAGCGCGAGTGCGTGATGTCCGCCGTCGATCTCAACGACCAGCCCGACTTCGTCCCACGAGATATCGAGGTAGACGCGGCCACCGGCGCCGGTTCGCACCGACTGATGCGACGGTGCAGGCAACCCCGCCCGGCGCGCCATCCGGGTGAAGTCCAGCTCTCCGAGCGACTGAGCTCCGTTGGTGACGTCGGTGACGATCGCATCCAGGAACCGCCGCTTGTGCGAGCGTCGGACACCGCGCCACGCCAACTCGAGGCGCGCCGCACTGATCAGCCGCTGCTGGGTCGGCAAGCGGACAACAACGCGCTCGCACCGTCGAGGCGTGCTCCTGCCCCACTTTCCCAGACTGCCCGCCAATGCAATGCCTCGGTGCTCAACACCGGGGTGTCGATCGCAACCGTATGGCGGCCCGCTCGGAACCACCGACCCGCAGCGATCTCGTCGCGGACGGCAAACCGACCGATCCCGTGGTACGCGAGCTCCCGGCGATGCACGACGCCACCGTGACCCGCAGCGAGCTCAGCGGCAATCGCCCGGCGCACCGCACCGGCGGGCGGCGGGCGACCGCCGACGCCTTCACGAGCAGTGCGGTTGTCGACCATTCGAAGATCTTGCCCGACTGAGCGGAGATGCCGCGGATGCCCTGTGGACGGCCACCTTCCACCGACTTTTCCCGATGCCAGACGTGAGCTATGGCTCACTCCTGGCATGGGGCAACGGATTCATTGTGGTTACCTGGACGGGTGCCATCGATGAGGCGGGACCACCGCACGCCCGTGCTGGTCGCCCTGGTCCTCAGTATGGCGCTGGTCGCGATGGACACCACGATCGTGGCGACCGCGATCCCGCAGGTCGTCGGCGATCTCGGCGGGATCGACGAGGTGGGCTGGATCTTCTCGGTCTACCTGCTCGCGCAGACCGTGACGATCCCGATCTACGGAAAGCTGGCCGACCTCTACGGCCGCAAGCCGATCCTGGTGTTCGGCGTCGTGGTCTTCCTCACCGGCTCCGCACTCTCGGCCGCGTCGTGGAACATGGTGGCGCTGATCGGGTTTCGGGCCCTGCAGGGACTGGGCGCGGGATCGATCGGCGCCACGGTCAACACCGTCGCCGGCGACATGTACACCGTGGAGGAACGTGGCCGGATCCAGGGCTACCTGTCCAGTGTCTGGGGCATTTCCGCAGTGGTCGCCCCGGCCGTCGGCGGCCTCTTCGCGCAGTACGCCTCCTGGCGGTGGATCTTCCTGATCAACCTGCCCATCGGCGCGCTCGCCCTGGTGCTGATCGTCCGCGGGTTGCACGAGGACGTCGTTCGCCGGCGGCATCGCATCGACTACGCCGGCGCAAGCCTGGTGCTGCTGTCCATCGGCCTGCTCATCCTGGGGCTGCTCGAAGGTGGGTCCACCTGGGCCTGGGACTCCGCCGGCAGCATCATCACCTTCGCCGTCGCGCTCGTCGCCGGCATCGCCGCGGTGCTGGTCGAGCGCCGTGCCGACGAACCGATGCTGCCGACCTGGCTGTGGACCCGGCGACTCACCGTGGCGACCTACGCAGCCACGGCGACGGCGGGCATGATCGTCATCGGGCTCTCGGTCTACCTGCCCAACTGGGGGCAACAGGTGCTGGGGCTCTCCCCCGTCGCCGCGGGCTTCATGGCCGCGTCGATGAGTATGACGTGGCCGGTCACCTCCGCCTACTCCGCGCGGCTCTACCTGCGTATCGGGTTCCGTGACACGGCGCTGATCGGGGCGCTGATCGCGGTGGCAGCAGGAACAGGGCTGTCGTTACTGCACGCGGATGCTCCGGTGTGGCAGCCGGTCCTTTGCACCGCGGGGATGGGTGCGGGCATGGGGTTGTTGTTCACCCCGCTGATCGTCGGCCTGCAGAACACCGTCGGCTGGTCCCAGCGCGGCACGATCACCGGCGGCACGATGTTCTCCCGGTTCCTCGGGCAGAGCCTCGGCGCTGCGGCATACGGCGCCGCGTTCAATGCGGGTCTACGCGCGAATCACCATGCGTCGCAAGCGATTCGGGTGCATGAGTCGACCCACATCGTGTTCCTCGGGTTGCTCATCGCCGCGGTGATCACAGCCGCGCTGCTGGTCGCCTTCGTGCCCCGGCGCTTCCCGCCGGCACCGGCCGACCGGTGATGCGCTGAGTCAGCCCTTCGCGGCGTCAATCGCGCCACCGAAGCGCCGGTCCCGCTCCGCGTAGATCTGTATGGCGCGCCACAGGTCGCGCCGGTCGAAGTCCGGCCAGAGCGTGTCGAGGAAGACCATCTCGGCATACGCCGACTGCCAGAGCATGAAGTTGCTGGTGCGCTGCTCCCCCGACGACCGCACGAACAGGTCGACGTCGGGCATGTCCGGCCAGGTGAGGTTGCGCGCGATCGTCTTCTCACTGATCGAGGACGCCTTGAGCTTGCCGGCCTGCACCTGCTCGGCGATCCGGCGGGTGGCGTCGGCGATCTCGGCGCGCCCGCCGTAGTTGACGCACATCTGCAGCGTCATCACGGTGTTGCCGGCGGTGATCTCCTCGGCGCGCTGCAACTCCCTGAGCACCGAACGCCACAACCGCGGGCGTTGCCCCGACCAGCGGCAGCGCACCCCCCAGGAGTGCAGCAGGTCCACGCGGCGCCGGATGACGTCCCGGTTGAAGCCCATCAGGAAGCGCACCTCGTCGGGCGAGCGGCGCCAGTTCTCGGTCGAGAACATGTATGCCGACAGGTTCTTCACACCCGCGTCGATGCACCCGGCGATGACGTCGATCAGCTGCGCCTCGCCGGCCTCGTGGCCCCTGGTGCGGGGCAGGCCGCGCTGGTTGGCCCACCGGCCGTTGCCGTCCATGACCATCGCGATGTGCTGCGGCACGAGCTCGGCGGGTATGACGGGAGGCGTCGCCCCGCTGGGGTGCGCGAAAGGTCGCTCGGTCATCGGGTTGCTTCCACACTCGAGGTCCGGTCCACGAGACGCAACGATCTCACGCCGCGCTCCAGGTGCCACTGCACGTATGCCGCAGTCAGCCCACTGGCCTCCCGGCGGGCTCCCGAACTGCTCGCGTCGGCGACCGTCCAGTCACCGGTCAGCAATGCCGCGAGCAGCGCGAACGTCTCCGGGTGCGGCGCCGAACTGCCCGGTGTGCGGCACGAATAACACACGGCACCACCGGAGGCCAGGTTGAACGCACGCTGCGGGCCGGCCGCTCCGCAGCCCGCGCAATCGACGAAGCTGGGCGCCCACCCGGCGATCGCGACGGCGCGCAGCAGGTAGGAGTCGAGCACCAGGGTCGGCTCGTGCTCACGGTGTGCCAGCGACGCCAGCGCACCCGCGAGCAGGTTGAACTGCTGTGGCACCGCCTCGCGCTCCTCGACCAGCCGCTCGGCCGTCTCCAGCATCGCGGTCGCCGCGGTGAAGGCGCCGTAGTCGTGGACCAGGCGCTCGCCATACGGGGCGATGATCTCCGCCTGGGTGACGGTGTCGAGCGAACGGCCTTCGTAGCACTGCAGATCGACGATCATCCCGGGCTCGAGGCGCGCGCCGAACTTGGACTTGGTGCGACGCACCCCCTTGGCGACGGCCCGGATCTCGCCACGACCGCGCGTGAGCATGGTGACGATGCGATCGGTCTCCCCCAGCTTGTGGGTGCGCAGCACGATGCCGACGTCGCGATAGGTAGCCATGACCGCTCCATTGTCCCCGATGCCCGCGGGAACCACGCACAGGCGCGCGGCTTTGAGGTGGCCGAGGAGCGAGGGACGAGCGTCTCGAGGTCCCGCACCCACTTCCGGCCATACTCTTGCGTCATGTCACGCACTCGGTATGACGTCATCGTCGTCGGCGGCGGTCACAACGGCCTCACCGCGGCGGCCTACCTGGCGCGCGCCGGCAAGTCAGTGCTGTTGCTGGAGCGCCAGCCACACCTCGGCGGGGCGTCGGTGTCGGCGGACGCCTTCCCGGGGATGGGCGCGCACCTGTCCCGCTACTCCTATCTGGTCAGCCTCCTCCCCCGGCAGGTCATCGACGATCTCGGCTTGCAAATCTCGTTGAAGCGCAGGCGCTTTGCGTCATACACCCCGGTGCCGGGTGGCGACCACGGACTGCTCGTGGACCACGGTGACGCGGCAGCCACCGCGGCATCCTTCGAGGCGATCGGCGCCGGTGGCGACGTCGCCGGCTGGGACGAGTTCTACGGACGCGCCGGACGGTTGGCACAGGCCCTGTGGCCGACGGTCACCGAGCCGCTGCAGCGCGCGACGGATGTCGCCCGGGCGATCGGCGACGAGTCGATCGTGCGCGACTTCCTGCAGCGTCCGCTGGGGGAAGCGATCGAGGCCGGCGTCCAGCACGACCTGGTCCGTGGCGTGATCCTGACCGACGGGCTGATCTCCACCTTCGCGAGCGCGCACAACACCGACCTGCAGCAGAACGTCTGCTTCCTCTACCACGTGATCGGCGGCGGCACCGGCGACTGGGACGTGCCGGTCGGCGGGATGGGCGCGGTGTCCGGGGCACTCGAGAAGGCCGCTCGTGACGCCGGCGCGCAGCTGCGCACCGACTGCGAGGTGACCGGCGTCGAGGACGGCGTGGTCCGCTGGCGGCACCGCGACGACGAGGATGTCGCCGGCGCCGGCCAGGTCCTCTGGGCCGCGGCGCCCGGTGTGCTCGACGCGTTGCGCGGCCGGACGGCCGGTCCCGCCGAGGGCGCCCAGGTCAAGGTCAACCTGCTGCTGAGCCGGCTGCCGAAACTGCGCGAGACGAGCGTCGACCCGGCCGCCGCGTTCGGCGGGACATTCCACATCAACGAGACGTACTCCGGCCTCGAAACTGCTTACCAACAGGCACTTTCCGGCCAGGTCCCGTCACCGATGCCGGCCGAGATCTACTGCCATTCGCTGACCGACCCGAGCATCCTGTCGCCGCAACTGCAGCAGTCCGGTGCGCACACGCTCACTGTCTTCTCACTGCAGACGCCCGACCGGTTGCTGAGCGGCGGCGACGCCGAAAGGGACCGCCTCCAGCGCGCGGTGCTCGACTCCCTGTCCAGCGTGCTCGCCGAGCCCATCGAGGACGTCGTGCTCGCCGACGCCGACGGCAAGCCCTGCGTCGAGACCAAGACCACCCGCGATCTGCAGGACGTCCTGCGTATGCCGGGAGGCAACATCTTCCACGGGCCCCTCTCCTGGCCCTGGGCGACCGCCGACGAGCCGCTCGAAACGCCCGCCCAGCGCTGGGGCGTCGCCACTGCCGACGACGGGATCCTGCTGGCCGGAGCGGGATCCCGGCGCGGCGGCGGGGTCAGTGCGCTCGGCGGCTACCACGCCGCGCGCGCAACACTGGAGATGACAAAGGACTAGACATTTGTTCGAAGCGCTGCCTACTCTGGCGTGGTGAACATGGCATTGCAGGGATCGCTGCTCGACCAGGTCGACGAGATCGGCCTGCGACCGCTGGCCGGGGCGATCCGCCGGGTGGAGCTCACCCGCGGTGCATGGATCGACCTGCGGCCCGGCTGGCTCACCGGGGCCGACGAGCTCTTCACCCGATTGTCGCTCGGCGGCAGTGCCGGGGTCGAGTGGCAGGGCGAGCGACGGCAGATGTACGACCGCGAAGTGGCCACGCCGCGGTTGCTGCGCTTCTACCACCAGCATGAGACCCTTCCGGATCCCGTACTGACCCAAGCGCGTTCGGCGCTGTCGGCGCATTATGCGGACGAGCTCGGCGAGCCGTTCACCACCGCCGGCATGTGCCTCTACCGCGATGGCCGCGACTCGGTCGCCTGGCACGGCGATCGGATCGGCCGGTCCAGCACTCAGGACACGATGGTCGCGATCGTCTCGATCGGCCAGCCACGTACCTTCGCGATGCGCCCGGTCGGCGGCGGCGCATCGATCCGGCACACCATCGGGCACGGCGACCTGATCGTCATGGGCGGTTCGGCACAGCGGACCTGGGAGCACGCCATACCGAAGACCAGCAAGCCGGTCGGCCCGCGGATCAGCATCCAGTTCCGGCCGTATGACGTCCGCTGAGCTCCACGGAGCATTCGGCGCCGAGTCGCACACGTAATGCCGAGTCGCACACCTGCAGATGTGCGACTCGGCATTAAGTGTGCGACTCGGCCGGTCGGACGCAATATCCGCGAGCGACCGGCCCCGGAGGTCCTGACCGACTACAGTCCGCGCATGAGCGACTCCCCCATGACCCGCCGCCTGCTCGTCGGTGGCGGGCTCGCGACCGCCGGCGCCGCATTCCTCGGCACCTCGACCGCCAACGCTGCCGCCCTGACATCGGCCCAGCTGACGACGAAACTGAAGTCGTACCAAGCCAGTCGGGGCGGCACGTTCAGCGTCGCGCTCTACGACCGGCGCAATCACACGACATTCAGCTATCAGAGCACGTGGCGCAATGAGACCCTCAGCATCGTCAAGGTGCTGATCATGGCGACCGTCCTGCGTCGTTGCCAGGAGCGCAGGGTCAACCTGACCTCGACGCAGGTCTCGCAGGCCTACGCGATGATGACGCGCAGCGACAACACCGCCGCCAATGCGCTCCTGACCTGGGCCGGCGTGTCCAACGTGCGCCGAGTCGCGGCGCTCTATGGCATGACGAGCACCGTCATACAGGGCGGGACCACTGCGGGTGCGAGCAACTGGTGGGGCTACTCGACCACCACGGCGCGCGACCAGATCGTCCTGATGACCGGCATCATCTGGGGCACTACGGTGATCTCCGTGGCCAATCGGGACTACCTGAAACGTCTGATGGCACAAGTGATTTCGTCGCAGCGATGGGGTGTGTGCGCGCCGCCGCTGCCAACGAGCAACGCATGGAACACCAAGAACGGCTGGGGTCCACGCACCGGTGGCTACCGGCTGAACTCTGTCGGCCACATCTACGGCAATGCCCGCAATTACAACGCGGTGATCCTGAGCAGGGCGCCGCAGGGCTTCTACTACGGCCGGGACACCGTCAATGGGGTCTCGAAGATCCTCTACTCCGCCATGGCGGAGCCGCTGCGCTGAGCTGGTGTCAGGAGCCCGCGACCGACGCGATGACGATGATGGCGACCACGATCAGCAGCAGGATGGCGAAGAAGCCGAGGAAGATGCCTTTGCCGCCACGCTTCTGCTTGGTCGGGCCCATCGCGCCCTTCAGGAACTGGATCATCGGTGCCGCGTAGAAAACCGGCACCGACTGGCCGGGCTGGACGTCGACGTCGTACGACGCCTGCCCGTATTTCACGATCCACGTCGCGTACGCGCTGACCGTGTGTCGCCCGGCAGGAACCGGCAGCCTGTTGAGGCCGTATGACGCCGGCACCGGATAACCGTCGATCTGCACCTGCGGGGTCAGCATGTTGGACGTCAGAGCACTGCCCTGCAGGGTCAACTCGATGGTCCCCTCCGGTCCGAACCGGCCCTGCTGTTGATAACCCGGTTGTGGATAGCCCGGTTGCTGATAACCAGGTTGTTGGTACCCCTGCGGTTGCTGTTGGTAGCCCTGCGGCGGAGCGCCGGGTGTCTGCCACGGATTGTTCGACGGGTCCCCTGGTTGTGTCATGCCCGAGAGCTTAGAGGCCTGCGATATCCGGTCGCGAGTTGTCCGCAGGCAGCTCTACTGTCCTTCGGTATGACGACTCCCGATTTCCTGACCACCATTCGCGACGAATCGGCCCGGTTCCGGGCAGCGCTCGCCGAGTGCCCCGACCGCCCGGTGCCGACGTGTCCCGACTGGTCGACCGATGATCTGCTGTGGCACCTGGCCGAGGTGCAGTGGTTCTGGGGCACGATCGTGTCCGAGAACGTCTCCGAACCCGACGGACTCCAGCACCCGCAGCGGCCCGAGGGGCGCGAAGCCACACTGGCCGCCTTCGACGACGCCAGTCGAGCACTGCAGGAAACGCTGCGGGACACGCCGGCCGACGAAGAGCGATGGATGTGGACGGTCGACGCGTCGCTGCACAGCGCCGGCTACATCCTCCGCCGCCAGGCGCATGAAGCATTGATCCACCGTGTGGATGCGGAACTCACTGCGGACATTGATGTTTCGGCCGTCGACGCCGATCTTGCCGCCGACGGTATCGACGAGGTCGTGGACGTGATGTACGGCCGCGACCACCCGCTGGTCACGTTCGCGCCGACCCAGGATCGGGTCGTCGAGCTGGTCGCCACTGACGCCGACCGTCGCTGGGTGCTGCAGCTCGGCCGGGAGACCGCCTCGATCGACGGTGAGGAGATCGACGACGCCAACTTCCGCCCTGCGCCGAATGCCACTGTGACCGCAACGATTTCGGGCACCGCCGCAGACCTCGACCTGTGGCTCTGGAACCGTCCCACCCATGGCGACCTCGCCCGCGCCGGCGACCAGGCGACCCTCGCTGCGATGGACGAGGTGCTCGCCGAGGGCATGCAGTAGGAACTACTCGCTTTCGAGGTGCGTCTCAATGATCCGCAACGCGAGCGAGCGCCCGAGCTCGGCGGTCTCTTCCCATGGACCGCCGAGCATCGAGCGCAACACATCGATGTCGAGATTGAGCGTGCCGGGACGAGCAGCGACATACTCACGGGCGAGCGTCGACTTGCCGACGCCCGGAAGCCCGTTCAGCAGGATGAGCCGCGGACTCAACCCGCCAGCGCCGCGTCGCGTTCGGCGCGGTTGACCGCGGACAGGATCGCCGTCAGCGACGCCTTCACGATCGAACTGTGCACCCCGACGCCCCAGATCACCCGGTCGCCGATCGCGCACTCGAGGTATGCCGCAGCGCTCGCGTCACCACCGGTCGACAGGGTGTGCTCGGCGTAGTCCAGCACCCGCACGTCGACGTCGATCGTCGACAGCGCGGCGGTGAAGGCGTCGATCGGGCCGTTGCCCTCACCCTCGACGGTGATCTGCTCGCCGTGATCGGTCATCACCGCGACGATGCGATCGCGACCGTCCTCGCTGCTCTCGAGGGTGTGCGTGATCGGCCGGAACCGACCCCACGCCGACTCGCCCTCGCCGGTGCTCGGCAGGTATTCGTCCTGGAACGCCTGCCACAAGCGCTCGGCCGTGACCTCGCCACCGATCGTGTCGGTGTGCTTCTGCACCACGGCGCTGAATTCGATCTGCAGCCGGCGCGGCAGGTCCAGCTGGTGCTCGGTCTTCAACAGGTAGGCGACGCCGCCCTTGCCGGATTGGCTGTTGACGCGTACGACCGCCTCGTAGGAGCGCCCCACGTCGTGCGGATCGATCGGCAGGTAGGGCACGCCCCAGACGAGGTCGTTGATCTTCTTGCCGGTCTCCGCCTCCTGGCGGTGCATGTCGGCGAAGCCCTTGTTGATGGCGTCCTGGTGCGAGCCGGAGAACGCGGTGAAGACCAGGTCGCCGCCATACGGGTGACGCTCGTGCACCGGCAACTGGTTGCAGTGCTCGACGGTCCGCCGCACCTCGTCGATGTTGGAGAAGTCGATCTGTGGGTCGATGCCCTGGCTGAACATGTTCAGGCCCAGGGTGACCAGGTCGACGTTGCCGGTGCGCTCGCCGTTGCCGAAGAGGCAGCCCTCGATGCGGTCGGCGCCGGCCTGGTAACCGAGTTCGGCTGCGGCGACACCGGTTCCGCGGTCGTTGTGCGGGTGCAGGCTGAGCATGACCGACTCGCGGCGGTTCAGGTGGGCCGACATCCACTCGATGGAGTCGGCGTAGACGTTCGGGGTCGCCATCTCGACCGTCGCCGGCAGGTTGATGATCATCTGGTGATCCGGGGTCGGATCGATGATCTCGATGACCTCGTTGCAGATGCGCGCCGCGAACTCCAGCTCGGTGCCGGTGTAGGACTCGGGCGAGTACTGGAAGTAGACGTCGGTCTCCGGGACCGTCTCCTCCAGCTTCTTCACCAACCGCGCGGCCTGGGTCGCGATGTCGACGATGCCGTCCTCGCCCATGCCGAACACGACGCGCCGCTGCAGGATGCTGGTGGAGTTGTAGAAGTGGACGATCGCCTGCTTGGCGCCGCGGATCGCGTCGAAGGTGCGCTCGATCAGCTGGTCACGGCACTGGGTCAGCACCTGGATCGTCACGTCGTCGGGGATGTGGCCGCCGTCGATCAGCAGGCGCACGAAGTCGTAGTCGGTCTGGCTGGCACTGGGGAAACCGACCTCGATCTCCTTGTAACCCATGCGCACGAGCAGCTCGAACATCCGCATCTTGCGCTCGGCGTTCATCGGGTCGATGAGGGCCTGGTTGCCGTCCCGCAGGTCGACCGCGCACCAGCGCGGGGCCTTGGTGATGATCTTGTCCGGCCAGTGGCGGTCGGGGAGCTCGACCTTGATCTGCTCGTGGAACGGCACATATTTGCCGGTCGGCATGGAGGTCGGCTGCTGAGGGTGCTTCATGTCTCGCCTTCTTGGTGGGTGCTGGGCTTCGGCCCGGGCAGCAAGCACTCCGCGGCGAGGACGGCCGAATCAGGCCTCGCCGCGGCAGCCAAGAAGGAGGTTGTATGCCGCACGCACGTCCCGGATTTTACGGCACGAAGCGCGGCCGTGTCCATGAGACGGACGCTACGTCCAGTAGATGGACTGCCGGGTCATCACCCGGCAAGGCGGCGCAGCCGCTGGTCATGCAGCGAACTGGTGACCGACGTTCACTCGACCATCGGACGACAGGGTCATGCAATCGAAGCCGGCAGCCACTCGTTCACCGTCGGCGTTCGTCACGTCCCAATTGACGCGCACGGCACCACGATGGTTGGTGACGGTACGTACCGACCGGAGCTTCTGCTGACCGGCGTCGGCCTCCTGCGCGTATGCATCGGTGATGCGCGCGTAGATCTCGTCGTGTCCCACGGACTTCTCGGCGCGGGCGAAATGCTGCGCCTGGTCCGCGAAGACCTTCTCGACCTTCACACGACGTGCGACATCGTCCGACTCGTTCCAGATGTCAATGTACATATCGGCGAGAGTTTTCAAATCAGCCACTTAATGTCCTTTCACTGACTAGTTGTTGGAGTCTGAATGTAAATCGTGTACGCATTGCCGAGTTTATCGATCGCCTCGTGATATCGCGAGTCGCCGGCGCCGCGAAGCCGAGCGCTCGATACGCGGTTTCCCGCCCGGTCGTGCCACCGGAAATGTGCGGCAGCAGCCTTCTGACCTGGGATTTTGCCACGGTGGACGCAGCAGGGCGTTCGCTCGCGCCACACGGAGAGTGTCGCAGAGTGTCAATGAGCGTGCTCAAACTCACAGCGATAGTTACGCCTGAAGGAGCGTTGACGACGACTCGCAAATTGTACGTGCCGAAAGGGCACTTCTCCACAGGGAACACAATGTGACCTGCGTCATGCAATCCCTGGATTCCAGCCGTTGTGGGCCAGGTCACGAATCGTCCGTTCGAGGCACCTTCCGGCTGCGATTCATCACTTCGCGACGCACCTGTGTCGCCATACGTACAACCTGCGAACGATGTCGTGCCCGCAAGCTTCGGCCACACTGGACCCATGCCACAGATCTGGGAGCAGGGCCGACCCACGCGTCGACAGCTGATCTTCGATCTCACCTCCGCAGCGGCGTTCGCGTTGTTGATCGGCGTTGTCTATGCGCAGGTCGACCTCGCCCAACTGGGTGTGGTCCTCGTGCTGGCAGCGGCGTTGGCGGTACGCCGCCTCAGTCTGCCCGCGATGGTGCTACTCGGGACCGTCGCCGCCGTGATCCAGTTCGCCAACCCGTCGTGGTCGGTGCAATTGTTCGTCGCCGACGTGGCGTATGCCGCGCTGTTCTTCGTCCTCGGGGCTCACCCGCGGCTGCCGGTGCGACGGTTCGGGGCGATCGCGGCCGGGACCGGCTGCGCCATACTGCTCGTCTGGATGGCGACGCTCGTCGACACCGGCAGCTCGATGAAGTCGCGGGTCTTCGCCGCCGTGGCCGTCACCGCCGTGGCGGCCCTGGTCTGCGGCGGCGGTTGGATGGGCGGCTACCTGCGGTTGCAACGACGCCGGTCCATCCAGGCCGAGCTCGATCGCATCGAGCGACGCCGACTCGCCGAGAGTTACGAGCACGAGTTGCAACGCAGCCGGATCGCCGCCGACATGCACGACATCGTCGCGCACTCGTGGGCGGTCGTGGCGGCGCAGGCCGACGGTGCGCGCTACACGCTCCGTGCGAGCCCCGACGCGGCGGAACAAGCACTCGAGGTCATCGCCGAGACCGCTCGGTCGACCATCGCCGATCTGCGCACGATCCTCGCCGAGCTTCGGGACAACGATGCCGAAAGATCAACACCCGGCTACGAGCAGCACGAACGACTCATGCAGCGAATGCGCCTGACCGGCATGCAGATTCAGGATGAACGCATCGGCCAGGCGCCCAACTCCTCGCTCATCGCGCTGACGGCCTACCGCCTCCTCAGCGAGTCGCTCACCAACGCGCTCAAGCACGGCGACCTGCGCGAGCCGGTCCGCGTCCAGCAGGACTGGACGAGCGGTTACCGGCTGCGCGTCGTCAATGTCATCGGCACACCCGGTGATGGCACCGGGCACGGCATCGTCGGCATGATGGAGCGGGCGGCCATCTCCGGCGGCCACCTCGAGTCACGACAGCGCGGCCGCGACTGGGTGGTCGACTGCGCCATACCCGATCCACAACGCAGTGACATTCATGCAGAACACGACGCCAAGGAGTCCGCGGACACGTGACGAACTCACCCATCCGGGTCGCAATGATCGACGACCAGGCGCTCTTCCGCAGCGGACTCGGCCTCGTCATCGGCAGCCAGCCCGATCTGACCCTCGTGGGCGAAGCGGCCGACGGCGCCGACGCACTCGATCTCGTGGAACGCACCTCACCCGACGTCGTGCTGATGGACGTCCGTATGCCGCAGGTCGACGGCGTGACCGCGACCCGCACCGTGTGCGAGAAGTTGGGCGAGGCAGCACCGAAAGTGTTGGTGCTGACCACCTTCGACCTCGACGCAGCAGTGGCGGACGCCATCGACGCCGGTGCCAGTGGCTTCCTGCTCAAGGACGCGCAGCCCGAGTTCCTCCTCGGCGCGATCCGCGCGGTCGCGGCCGGCAGCCAGGTCGTCGCGGCCAGCGCGACCAAGTCGCTCTTCGAGCGGTTCCGCAGCAACCAGAGCAGGACTCCCGGGCGCGAGTACGAGCAGCTCACCGCGCGCGAGCGGGAGATCATGCTGCGTGCGGCACAGGGTATGTCGAACGCCGAAATCGCCTCCGCCGAATACCTTTCCGAGGCAACCGTCAAGACGCACATGTCCCGGATCCTGGCCAAGCTGCAACTGCGCGACCGGGTGCAACTCGTCGTCTACTGCTACGAGCACGGCCTTCTCTGACGCCACGAGATGTATGGCGCAGGGGTGCGCCATACATCCGACGGCGTAGCCGATTTCGGCCCCACGCCCGATGTGCCGAACCAACCGGTCCGGCAACCTGGAGGCATGTTCACCACACCCGCGAGACCCACGCGACCCACGACACCCACGAGGCCCAACGACCCGGCGGTCGTCTCCTTCCGACAGGTCAGCAAGAGCTACGGCACCGGCGCAGGTGCCGTGCACGCCCTGGCCGAGGTCGACGTCGATGTCCGTCGCGGCGAATTCACCGCGATCATGGGACCGTCCGGCTCCGGCAAGTCCACCTTCATGAATGTCGCGGCGGGTCTGGACGACGTGACAACCGGCGGCGTCTTCCTCGACGGGCAGCCGTTGCACGCCATGGACGACACGGCGCGGACCATGCTCCGCCGCCGACAGGTCGGCTTCGTCTTCCAGTCGTTCAATCTGGTCCCCACGCTGACCGTCGCCGAGAACATCGTGCTGCCCTTCCAGCTCGCCGGCCAACGGGTCTCCCCCGACGAACGACGCTGGATCGACCACCTGGTCCAGGTCCTCGGCCTCACCGAGCGCACCGCTCACAAGCCGGCCGAACTCTCCGGCGGGCAGCAGCAACGCGTCGCGATCGCACGCGCCCTGGCGTCGCGGCCGGCGATCATCTTCGCCGACGAGCCCACGGGCAACCTCGACACCCGGTCGTCCAGCGAGGTGCTGCAGCTGATGCGTTCTGCCGCAACGGAATACGGCCAGACGATCGCAATGGTCAGTCACGACCCGATCGCAGCGTCATACGCCGACCGGGTGCTGGTGCTGGCCGACGGCCGCGTCGTCGCCGACCACGGCCGACTCACCCCGCAGCAGATCTCCCAGTTGCTCCTCACCGCTGAAGGAGCAATCGCATGAGGCGCGATCTGGTGCTCGGTTCGGCCCGCGAGCTCGGGACCGTCGGTCTCGTCGCCGGGCTGTCCGGTGCGTATGCCGGCGCGCTGCTCACCTGCAGCAGCATGCTGTCGGCGATGAACCGCGACGAGGGCAGCTCCGTGGGAGTGTTCCTCGCCATCGTGTCCACCGTCTTCATCGGTATGGCGCTGTACGTCGCCGCCGTCGTCATCTCCGCCGGCGTCACGACGGTCATCGCCGGACGGCTGCAACACATCGCGACGCTGCGGTTGCTGGGTGCCAGAAGCACCGACCTCCGTCGTTCGGTCACCGGCAGCACGGCTCGAATCTGCTTGCTGGGCAGCCTGATCGGTGTCGTCGTCGCGACGTTGCTCACCGACGTGACACGGGTCGTGCTCGTCCACCAGGATCACCTCCCGAGCGACGTCGACTACCCGTGGTTCTCGCCGGGATCGGTGATTGCGGTGCTGGCGATCACCGGTGTCGCCGCGGTCGCGGGTTGGGTCGGGTCGCGGCGGGTGCTTCAGGTGTCCCCCGCCCAGGCGCTCGCCGGGACCACCGGTGCCCGATCCGCGACAGGCCGAGCGGGCGCGTTGCGGGTCGGGCTCGCGACGGTGCTGCTGGTCGGCGGCGTGGGGCTCTTCGCACTGGCGATGATCCTCGGAGAGCGCGGCGTCGGCTTCGCCTTCTTCATCGCCTTCCTCGCGGCCTGCGTGACCTCGACCGGGCTGCTCGTCGGAGCGCGTTTCGTGTTGCCATGGCTGGTCGCCCGACTGGGTCGGCTGGTCGGCTTCGATGCCGCGAGTCTCATCGCCCAGCGCAACGCGGTCGCCGACCCGGCGCGAACCACCCGCTCCACGCTGGGCTTGTTCATCGGCGTGGCCCTGGTGACGACCATCGCGTCGGGAACCGCTGCACTGCAGGACTCGGTGAATTCCTGGGAGGGCCTGAGCGCCCACCAGCGCGAGGTGGCGCACACGATGCTCTCGGTCGCCTCGACCGTGACGATCATGGTCGGCGTCGTGTCGTCGCTCATCGCCGCCGTCGGCTTCGTCAGCACCATGTCGCTGACGGTGATCCAGCGACGCCGCGAGCTCGGCCTGCTGCGAGCGCTCGGCTTCACCGGCGCCCAGGTGCGTTCGATGATCACCAAGGAGTCGATCGCCATGTCGGCCGCCGCGACCGTGGCGGGCATCGGCATCGGCCTCTGCTACGGATCGGCGAGCGCCCAGGCACTGGTCGGCGCCGAAACACCGGGTTTCGTATGGGGATTGCCGTGGCTGGTGCTTGTCGCGATCGTGCTGGGCGCCGTCGCCGTCATACTCCTGGCGTCCCAGCCGCCGGCTCGACGAGCCATCGCAACGCCCCCGGTCACCGCGCTGCGCGTCGACGCATGACCGACCCGCCTCGAACGGCCCGATTGTCAGTGGACGGGTCCACCATGGAAAACATGAGTCGTATGAGTCAGTGTCAGATCGTTCCGCCCCACCTGCTCCAGGCGCTCGCCGAGGCAGCTGATCCGGACGCCGCCCGCGCCGCGCGGCACACCCTCGAGACCAGCCGGTTGCACACGGGCCAGCGCGCCGTGCGCAGCGCCCAGGTCACCTCCGAAGGTGGCGCGGGTGCGGCGGGCCTGATCCCGCCCGATCTGCGCGAGCGCGCGGAGCGGTCCGGCGACTACGAGCTGCCCGCCAATGTTGTGCATCCCCAAGCGGATTCGTCGGCGCCGTTCCATCCGGATCGCACGATCTATGACGCCGGACATGGCACCGACCTGCCCGGCACGAAGCAGCGGGGCGAAGGCGATCCGGCAAGCGGGGACGAGTCCGTGAACGAAGCCTACGACGGCCTCGGTGACACGTTCGCGCTCTACGCCGACGTCTACGATCGCAACTCGCTCGACGGCAAGGGGCTGCCGCTGGTCGCATCGGTCCACTACGACCGCAATTACGACAACGCCTACTGGGACGGCGAGCAGATGGTCTTCGGCGACGGCGACGGCGTCTACTTCCGCTCGTTCACCGACTCGGTCGACGTGATCGGGCACGAGCTGACGCACGGCGTCACGCAATACACGGCCGGGCTTACCTATGTCGGGCAGTCGGGCGCGCTCAACGAGTCGATCTCGGACTGCTTCGGGTCGATGGTCAAGCAACGCGTGCTCGGTCAGACGGCGGCCGACGCCGACTGGCTGATCGGCGCGGGTCTGTTCACCTCGAAGGTCCACGGCGTGGCGCTGCGCTCGATGAAGGCGCCCGGGACCGCGTATGACGATCCGCACCTCGGCAAGGACCCGCAACCGGCCGACATGAGCGGCTACCAGGACCTGCCGCACGACCAGCAGCACGACAACGGCGGCGTGCACATCAACTCCGGCATCCCCAACCACGCCTTCTATCTCGCAGCCACCGCCATCGGCGGCAACACGTGGGAGGGCGCAGGACGCATCTGGTATGACGTGCTGACAAACGCCGGCCTGCCGAAAGACGTTGACTTCAAAGGCTTCGCAACGGCGACGATCAAATCGGCCGGCACGATCTTCGGTGCCGGCGGCACTCAGGAACAAGCCGTCCAGCAGGCCTGGATCGACGTGCAGGTGCTGCAGAGCTGAGCCGACCTACCGCTTGATGTCGGGCAGGCGCCGGATCGCGAAATAGCGCTCGTCGATCTCCTCGATGCCGAAGTGCCCGATCGGCACCTCACCGAGCACGATCTCCTCGTCGAGACCGACCGCATGGATCGTCGAGACGACCTCACGCACCTGCTCGCCATCGCGCAACACCCGGAAGGTGTTGGTGATCTCGACCCGACCACCCGGCACCGGCTGGGATTCGAACCAGCGCTGGTATTCGTGCCGGCCCATCCGAGCGGAGTTCACCAGCTTGCGTTCGACCGGCTCGGAGGGCACTCCGCCATACGAACGACTCATCAGGATCGGTGCACCCGGCACGAGGACCTGCGCCATACGCTGCCAGAACGCCTCGCGGTCCCGGCCGCCGAGGAAGTAGATGACGTTGAAGAGCAACGCTCCCCCGCACCGGTCGGGCAACCAGGCGTCCAGGATCGACTCCGGCAGCACCGTCGTGCGCGCCCGGATGTCATCGCGCTCGGCGATGCGCAGCATCTGCAGGGACCGCGTCAACGGCTCGGGCTCGACCGAGATGATCTCGGCCTGCGCGAATCGTTCGGCGAGGGTGACCGTGGTCAGCCCGCTGCCGGAACCGATGTCGATCAGTGGCAGCTCCGGCAGGAAACTCGCTGCATCCCAAGGGATTCCGTGAACGTAGTCGCGGTCCGGGTCGACCGGCAGGCGCAGCACCTCGCCGAACTCGGCCCAGGACAGGCTCTCCCGATCGCGTGCCATGCCTCAGAAAGCCTTCCGGCCGAAGGACGGAGAAAAAGCATCGGGCTCGATGCGGCGCTGAGGAACGAAGCGGCGCATCAGAAGCCCAATTTCGAGAGCTGGTTGGGGTCGCGCTGCCAGTCCTTGGCGATCTTGACGTGCAGGTCGAGGAAGACCTTCTGCCCGAGCAGTTCCTCGATCGCGGTCCGCGCGCGGGTGCCGACGTCGCGCAGGCGCGAACCGCCGCGTCCGATGATGATGGCCTTCTGGCTGGACCGCTCGACGAAGATGTTGACCCGCACGTCCATCAGCGGGCGGTCGGCGGGGCGGCCCTCACGCGGGAGCATCTCGTCGACGACCACGGCGATGCTGTGCGGCAACTCGTCGCGAACGCCTTCCAGGGCGGCCTCCCGCACCAGCTCGGCGACCATGACGTCGTCGGGCTCGTCGGTCAGCACACCGTCCGGGTAGAGCTTCGGTGACTCGGGCAGGTACTTCATCAGCACCGAGAGCACGGTCTCGACCTGGTCGCCACCGGTGGCCGAACACGGCACGATCTCCTGCCAGTCGCCCAGCTGGTCGATGGCCACCAGGTGCTGAGCGAGCCGGTCCCTGTCAACGGTGTCGGACTTGGTCGCCAGCGCGACCACCGGACGCTTGCGGCCGCGTCGCAGCTCGGCGAGCTCGGCGGCGATGAACTGGTCACCCGGGCCGATCCGCTGATCGCACGGCAGGCAGAAGCCGATCACGTCGACGTCCATGAGCGTCTCGCGGACGACGTCGTTGAGCCGCTGACCGAGCAGCGTGCGCGGCTTGTGCAGCCCGGGTGTGTCCACCAGGATCAGCTGCGCCTCGGGAGTGGTGGCGATGCCACGGATCGTGTGCCGGGTCGTCTGCGGTTTGCTCGACGTGATCGCGACCTTCTGGCCCACGAGGGCATTGGTCAGCGTCGACTTGCCTGCGTTCGGTCGCCCGACGAGGCACGCGAACCCCGCGCGATAGCTATTCATTGCAGTACATCCTTTGCCGACTTGCGCCCATCCTCCTGTATGGCGGCCGGTTCGCCCGCATCCGCCCCCGTTTCGGTGCGTCCGTCATCGTCCTGCTGCTCATCGCTCGCGACACGTTCGACGACGACGGTCGCGATCTGATGCCGGCGACCGGCCAGTCGCTCCGCAACGAGGCGCAGGCCCTCGACCTCGGCGGTGGCGCCGGGGATCGGCACGCGCCCCACCAGTTTGGCCAGCAGCCCACCGACCGTTTCGACGTCGTCGTCCTCGATCGTGACGTCGAAGTATTCGGCCAGGTCGTCGACCGCCATACGAGCCGGGACACGGACCGTGCCGTCCGGCAGCGGCTCGGGTCCCGGTGTCACCCGGTCGAACTCGTCGTCGATCTCGCCGACGACCTCCTCGATGATGTCCTCCAGCGTGACCAGCCCGGCGGTGCCGCCATACTCGTCGATCACGATGGCGAAATGCCTTCTGGCCAGCTGCATCTCGCGCAGCAGGTCGTCGGCGGGCTTGCTGTCCGGCACGAACGTCACGTCACGCATGACCGAGGCGACCGGCTGGTCGAGCATCTCGTCGTGCCGGAAGACGCGCGCCGCGACGTCCTTGAAGTAGAGGACGCCGTCGATGGCGTCGGGACTGCCGACGGTCACCGGCACCCGGGAGAAGCCGGAGCGCAGGAACAACCGCATCGCCTGGCCGAGCGTCTTGCCCGCGTCGATGGTCAGCATGTCCGGCCGCGGCACCATCAGCTCGCGTACGACGGTCTCGTCGAGCTCGAACACCGACTGGATCATCTTGCGCTCGTCGTCTTCGATGAGCTCGGAATCCGTTGCCAGATCGACGTATTCGCGCAGTTCTTCCTCGGTGTCGAACGGGCCGTCGCGATAGCCGCGGCCCGGCGTGACCGCGTTGCCGACGGCGACCAGCGCACGTGCGATCGGGCCGAGGATGCGGTGCAGCCACAGCACGACCGGTGCGGCCCCGAGTGCCACCGCGATGGCGTGCTGGCGCCCCAGCGTACGCGGCGACACACCGACCAGCACGAACGAGACGATGGCCATGACGACGACCGCGATCAGCAGCGCGACCCAGAAGCTGTCGATGGCCTCGCGGACGGCGAGCGTCACCAGCACCGCAGCCGTCGCCTCGGCCGCCACCCGCAGGAACGCGAGCACCATGGCAACCGCTGAACTGTCCTCGACGAGCCGGCCGAGCGCGTCCGCGCCGCGGCGCTTCTGCTCGACCAGGTCCTCGGAGGTATGGCGGCCGATCCGGCTGAGTGACGAGTCGACAGCGGCGAAGCCGAAGCCGAGCACCACTGACGCCAGTGCCGCCAGAAGGAGGGGAATCATCGGTTCACTCGCCGGTCGGCGGAATGATGCGCACGTCCTCACCCTGCCGCTCGCGGCCGGCCAGGAAGGTGAGCAGCAGCGTGCGCTGCAGCGAGAACATCTCGCGACGCTCCTCCGGCTCGGCGTGATCGAATCCGAGCAGGTGCAGCAAACCGTGCACGGTCAGCAGCAGCAACTCCTCGGCGGTCGTGTGCCCCGCCTCGGCGGCCTGTTTCGCCGCGACCGTCGGGCACAACACGATGTCACCGAGCACTCCCTCGACCGGCTCGTCACCGGCCTTGCCCGGACGCAACTCGTCCATCGGGAAGCTCATCACGTCGGTCGGACCGGACAGGTCCATCCACTGCTTGTGCAGGATCTCCATCGCCGGCTCGTCGATGATGCCGATGTAGAGCTCCACCTCGGGGTGGACGTTGAGTTCGCGCAACACGTGGACCGCGCACTCGTGCAACTCGGGCAGGTCGACCTCGAAGTCCGTTTCGTTGAGCAGGTCGATGCTCATTCAGCGATCCCGCCGCTCGGCGCGCACGACGTTGGCCGGACGCGCGGACGCCCCGCGGGCGTCGAACTCCTCGTAGGCCTCGACGATGGCGCTGACCAACCGGTGCCGCACGACGTCCTGGGCCGTCAGGCGGGAGAAGTGGATGTCCTCGACGTCCTCGAGAATGTCCTGCACCACTCGCAGCCCCGACGCCGTGCCGCCGGGCAGGTCGATCTGCGTGACGTCACCTGTCACGACCATCTTGGAGCCGAAGCCGAGTCGGGTCAGGAACATCTTCATCTGCTCGGCCGAGGTGTTCTGGGCCTCGTCCAGGATGATGAACGCGTCATTCAGGGTGCGACCACGCATGTACGCCAACGGAGCGACCTCGATCGTGCCGCTGGCCATCAGCCGTGGGATCGAGTCGGGGTCGATCATGTCGTGCAGCGCGTCATACAGCGGGCGCAGGTAAGGGTCGATCTTGTCGTTGAGCGTGCCGGGCAGGAAGCCGAGCCGCTCGCCGGCCTCGACGGCCGGGCGGGTCAGGATGATCCGGTTGACCTGCTTGGCCTGCAGCGCGGCGACCGCCTTCGCCATCGCCAGGTAGGTCTTGCCGGTGCCGGCCGGCCCGATGCCGAAGACGACGGTGTGATCGTCGATCGCGTCGACATACTCCTTCTGACCGAGCGTCTTGGGCCGGATGGTGCGACCCCGGCTGCTGACGATGTTCATCGTCAGCACATCGGCCGGGCGCTCGCGGGTGCGGCCGCGCAACATGCCGATCGAGCGCTCCACCGCATCGCGGTTGAGCTGCTGGCCCGCGTCGATCACCGTCAGCAACTCGTCGAGCAACTCCTCGACCAATGCCATGTCGGCGGGCGGCCCGGCGAGGTGGAAGACGTTGCCACGCACGTGGATCGTCAGCTTCGGGAAGGCCCGCTCCATCGTGCGCAACAACTCGTCGCGCGGCCCGAGGAGCGTCACCATGGACACGTCGGGCGCGATCTCGACGGTGTGCTCGGCTTCGACGTCGCCCGGCACGCCGTGGCCGGTGGCGGTGTCGCCGGTCGGCCGGTTCAGCATTCCGGGCTGGGGATCATGGTGGTCGCTTGTCATCGTGCGTCCCATTCTACGGGCGCAGCACCGCGCACTCGAATTCATTAGTGCCGATCCCGCGGACGAGTGCCGTGCGCGTTCGTCAATCATTTCGGCTGGCGTGGAGATGCGCGTCTTCGTCCGAGCTCCAATTGTCAACCCTCTTGGAGTTGTGCTTCGCGGCGCACGCGTGAGCGGTAGTGCTGCGGAGACTCCCCGACATTGCGCTTGAACGCTGTGCTGAACGCACTCTCCGACGAATATCCCAGCTGGAGCGCAAGCGGCCGGATGCGAGTGTCAGCCGAGCGCAACTCCCGCTGCGCCAGCAGCATTCGCCAGTTGATCAGGTAGGACAACGGAGGCGCACCCGCCACTTCGCGGAATCGCTCGGCGAACGCAGTCCGTGACATCGCGGCAGCGCGTGCCAGATCCTCCAGGCTCCAGGCCTTCGCCGGCTGCTCATGGATGAGCGTCAATGCGGGACGCAGTCGTTCGTCCGCGAGCACCTTCAACCAGCCGATCGGGACGTCCGCTTCCCGCATGAAACCGCGGAGCACCTCGAGCAGGAGCAGCTGTCCGTATTGACGAATCGCGAAGTCCGAACCAACTTGATTCTCGACGGTCTCCTTGAACAGCCGGTCCAGGTGACCCCGTAGGTGCGGCGCCGCCGCAGCGGAGGAACGGACATGGGCGACCGGCGGAAGTGCCTGCAGAAGGAGTTCCTTGCCGGTCGGGTTGAGCTCCACCTGACCTCCGACGAAGACGTCTGCGGTCCTCAGATCGGCATCGTCGATGCGGGTGATGGAGCCGCTGGATGGCGGATCCACCGCGACCGGTGCGCCCTGGTCGATCCCTCCCCGCAGCGCCAGCCAGGCGCGAGCGTTGAGCAGGGCGACATCGCCGGCTCTGAGCTGGATCGGTGCCTCGATGCCGTTGGTGGTCAGCCGGGCTTCGCCCTGCACCATCGCGCAGAACTTCAACTCCTCACCGACGTCGGCGCGTGCCTCCCACGGGCCGTTCACCGCGACGCCGCCCGAGATGACGCTGCGGACCTCGATGAACTCGAGGACTTCGGACAGTCGATCGTTCGGCATTGGTGGATTCTAGAGCACGAAAATCGGACCCGACGTTATTCCTCATCCGATTCAGGCCCGGAAGACTGTGTGCTGTAGCGAGCAGGCCGACGACACCACGAACAGGAGTTCAGCATGACCGACAAACCAGTCGCCCTCGTCAGCGGCGCCAACGCAGGAATCGGCTTCGAGGTGGCGAGGGGCCTCACGACGCACGGATTCACCGTGCTCGTCGGCTCGCGCGACGCCGCCCGTGGGGCAGAGTCCGCGGCACGCATCGGGAACGATGCCCACCCGGTCCAGCTGGACGTCACGGACGAGGCTTCGATCACCGCGGCCGCCGACCGCATGCGCACCGATTTCGGCCGCCTCGACGTGCTCGTCAACAACGCGGGTGTTTCATTCGTGGGCGACCCGAGCACGCCGCTTCAGGAGCGCGGCGCTATGGGGCTCCTCACCGTCGTTCCCCTCGAGACCGTCCGCGAGATCTTCGAGACGAACGTTTTCGGGGTCATTGCGCTCACGCAGGCCATGCTGCCGCTTCTTCGCAAATCACCCGAAGCGCGAATCGTGAATGTCGGCAGCAGTGGCGGCTCACTGACACTGAATTCCGACCCGGCGAACCCGCACCGTGCGATGTTCGGCGTCTACCCGACGTCGAAAGCCGCACTGCACGCCGTCACGGTCGGATTCGCTGCCACCCTCGAGTCCGAGGGCATCAGGGTGAATGCAGCGGACCCGGGATTCACCTCCACCGCGCTGAACAACTTCCAGGGCACGAAGAGCGTCGAGGACGGCGCACGCCGCATCGTCGAGTTGGCCCTGCTCGGACCCGACGGTCCGTCCGGGACCTTCTCGAGCGATGAAGGCCCCGTTCCGTGGTGACACCGCGCCGCGCAGTGTCGAAACGCCCGGGGCGCACGCATAGGACTCAATGGTCCCCAGCTCCGCATGCAGCGTGCCCGACAGTCCTGCTTCGCCGATCGCGGTCGTCGCGCGTTCGATGTGCCATGGGACCGGATCGATGCCAAGCCCGGCGAACCCGAACCGCTGCGCGAGATGGTTGAGGTAGCGGGCGTCACGGCAACCGACGTCCAATTGGTCGTGGTCTGGACGCAGCTGGGTAACGCAGCCTCGATACGAGTCGCCGACAACCTCGGTTTCATCGAGGCAAGGCGATTCGAAGACTACGGAGCCATCCAATGGCTCGGCGTACGTAGCCCACCCACCTTTTAGCGTCCCGATCGGCGATCCGAACCGGACGTGGAGATGACGACGTCCTGCCACTCGCGTGACCGCTGCAGGGCAGAGCTACCAAACCTGGTGGTCCAGTACACCTGACGGCCTTGTGGACAACCGTAGGCGCACGAGGGGATGTGGATAACACTCGAGCACGAAAAGCGTTGTATCGCAGGCAAATTCATGACATAATCGAACACATGAACGATACATCGCACGACGCGGGAACGGGCACTATTGGCGCCCTCGACGCGTCTGCGGTGCGTGCCTTCCACCACCGGCTCGACGGTCCGGTCACCAGCGATGACCTGCTGGCCGAGTTGCAGGCGTGCGAGGAGTTGAAGAACGCTCTGGCCGCGCGGCAGGCACGTCTTGCGGTGGCCGTGCACGAGAACCAGTCGGCGCGAGATGTGCCGCGCGGCATCTCCAAGGCCGACACCGCCCGAGAGGCCGGCTCACAGGTCGCACTCGCCCGGCGCTGCGCGCCGCATCTGGGCTCCCGGTTGCTCGGTCTCGCGCACGCCGTGGTCGAGGAGATGCCACACACCCGCAGCGCACTGGCCGCCGGGGTGATCACCGAGTGGGACGCCACCGTGCTGTGCCGGGAGACCGCATGTTTGGCGCGAGACGATCGCGCCGCGGTGGACGCGGCCATCGCCGACCAACTCGGCGAGGTCAGTCACCAGCGGCTCGAGGCCGAGGCCAAGAAGCACGCCTACCAGGCCGACCCCGCGGCGGTCACCGCGCGGCGAGCCCGGGCCGAGACCGAACGCCGGGTCACCCTGCGGCCGGCGCCGGACTGCATGACCCGGCTGAGCGCGCTGCTACCGGTCAAGGACGGCGTCGCCTGCTTCGCAGCGCTATCAAGCGCCGCCGACGCCACCGCAACCCCGGACCACCCACGCGGGCAAGTGATGGCCGACACCCTGATCGGGCGTGTCACCGGACGCTTCCCCATGGACGCGAACCAGCCCATGGACAATGCGGATTCGTCCGCAGCCTCCGAACCAACTGTGAACAACGACGATCCGTCCGCTACTGCCGAACCGGCCGACGGACCTGGATCATCTGAGTGGTCCGGATCGCCGGACGCGGCCGCCGCACCGAACACAACCGGGCAGCCCGACGGAAGCGGACCTGAGTCGGCCGCTGCTGACAACCCACAACCCGCGCGGACCCCCAACAGCTCGCCGAAGCCGCAGCTCCGGATCAACCTGCTGATGCCACTGGACACCCTGACGGGTGACGTGCCGGCCTACCTTCCCGGCTACGGCCCAATCCCGGCCGACCTGGCCCGCGAGTGGCTGACCGACCCCGACCTGGCCCTCCAAGTCCGGCGCATCTTCGCCTTCCCCGACACCGGCGACCTGGTCGGCATGGACTCCCGAGCCCGCACCTACACCGGCCTCCTCGCGGAATTCATCAAGCTGCGCGACCAGACCTGCCGCACCCCCTACTGCACGGCACCGATCCGACATACCGACCACATCCGACCCCACGCCGACGGCGGGCCAACCAGCGAACGCAACGGCGACGGCCTCTGCGAATGGTGCAACTACGCCAAAGAACACCCCGACCACCACGTCACCGGTCACGCCGGCGAAACCACCACCCACCTCGGCAGCCTCACCGCGACCAGTAGGCCACCGGCACCACCAGGATTGCCACCACCCACCAGGTCATACGTCGAACGAACCCTCATCGACGTCACCTGGAAACACTGGACCAGCTAACCCGTGGTCGCACAACCCGTTGCTCACAAGCCTCCCCGCGAGCCGGCCCAGCCCACCCGTGACGCCGCGCCAGTGGACGTTCCCCGCCCGATCCGGGTACTGAACCCGCCGACTTGGGTTCTGCCGAATGCGGCGGACCCACCGTGCAGCAGTATGGAGACGTGATCAAGATCCGACCCGCGCGAACTTCTGATGCTGAGGACATGGCTGAGGTACAGAACGCCATTTACCACGCAGGCCTGCGCGCGACCATGGTCGACGTCGCCGACATTCGCGAGCGGTACCTCGATATGGAGCACACGGTCGCTTGCTCGGTTGCCGAACAGGACGGCCATGTTGTTGGCTTCCAGTCTCTCAAGCGGGCGTGGCCGGGGAACCCGTATGACGTGCCAGAGGGTTGGGGGATCATCGGGACGCACATCCACCCTGACGTCGGACGAACCGGCCTGGGACGCCGCCTTTTCGCAACATCGTTCGCGGCAGCGAAGGCCGCCGGCCTGCGGCACATCGACGCCACCATCGGTGCCGACAGCCCGCCCGCACTCGCCTACTACGCCGCGATGGGATTCGTTCCGTACCGAGACTCCGGCGACGCCATACCGCACCGCTTCGACGTCACGTAGTCCGCCCGACGCCCAGGATGGCTCTGTCACAGGTGCTCGTCCGAACGTCCTCCGGCGACGAGCCCCGCGAGCAACCAGATCCCAGCACCGACGACGAAGCAGCACGCCATACGAGTGGTGGCGCCGGGTGCAGCAGCCGATCCGGCAATCACGCCGAAGAGTGCAACGCCGAATGACGTGCCCGTCTGCCGCGAGGCGTTGTTCAGACCACCCACCAGCCCGCTGTATGACGGCGCTGCCGCCACCGCCGTGGCGACCAGCGGCATCACCAGCATCCCGAGTGCCGTGCCCGCGAGCAGCATTCCGGGGACCAGGGGCAGCAGCGCGTACGGGGAGCGCCATACAGCGACGGCGAGCGCGACCTGTCCGACCACACCGACCGTGAACCCGCCGCGGATCAGCCGATGCGGGGACACCCGCACCATCCAGCGCCGCCCGATCAACGGCACGAGCGCCAGCGGCGCGAAGATCGGCAGCGTCGCGAGCCCCGCGGCAAGGGCGCCACGGCCCTGCACCACTTGGAAGAGGAACGCGAGCACCAGCAGCGAGCCGTTGCCCACAAGATTCATCCCGAGCGACCCCGCACACGACCGCACCAGGGCAGCGTTCCGCCACAACTCGCGCGGCACCATCGGCGCCCGAGCCCGGCGCTGTCCGATCACGAAGGAGAGCAGCGCCACAACACCAGCACCGATGAGCGCCAGGCCGATCGGCGTGAGTCCGGCACGGCCGATCTCGATCAGACCGGCGATGGCCGACCCGAGGCAGATGGTCGAGGTCACGGCACCGATCCAGTCGAGCGGACGCGCCTTCCGATCGCCGGGCGGCAGGGACCGCGCGCCGACGATCGCAGCGAACACCACGGGCAGATTGATCAGGAAGATCAGCCGCCAGCCACCCAACCCGATCAGCGCTCCGCCGACCAGCGGACCGATGGCGACCGCCGATCCCGACACCCCGGACCAGATCGCGATCGCGCGCGCCCGCTCCTTCTCGTCGTCCCAGATCGCGGCGATCAGGGAGAGGCTGGCCGGCAACATCGCCGCCGCCCCGAATCCTTGCACCACTCGGCCGATCACCAGCATTGGCAACGTGATTGCCGCCGCACAGCCGACTGATCCGACACCGAACGCCACGAGCCCGGCCACGAACGAGCGACGGGCACCCCACCTGTCGGAGATCGTCCCCGCGGTCAACAACAGCGCAGCGAGCGGCACCGTGTAGCTGTCGACGACGGCTTGCGCGCCGGCGGTGCCACCGCTCAGTCCGCGCTCGATGCTCGGCAGCGCAACGTTGACGATGGACACATCCAGCAGTACCAGGAACATCGCCGCGCACAGGACCACCAAGCCGCGACCGCTGCCGCGCTCACGCCGGGCGACCGTCGCGGGTGCGCTGCGAGAGTGGGTTGACGTGCCGTGGTTCGCCATACGACGAGAATGCGTCCGTGAACCTTCGGCGCCTGCCGAACCATGTCGTCGCAAGACACTTCGCTGGCTGCCGAAGCGTCCGTCGCCCACAATGACGGTATGGCCGAGAAACCGACACCGGACGTCGCCGACATCGCCGCGATCTTCGCGGACCGGGCCAGGGCACAGATGTTCGGCGCACTGATCGACGGACGGCGGCTCCCCGCGTCCCGGCTGGCGGCCGAGGCGGGCGTCAGCGCGGCGACCGCGAGCGGACACCTGCGGCGGATGCTCGCCGCGGGCATGGTCGGGGTCGAGGTGAGCGGCCGGCACCGCTTCTACTACCTCGCCGACCAGCAGGTCGCCGCCGCCTACGAGGCACTGAGCGCAATGACTCCCCTGCCGCCGATCACCTCACTGCGGGCAGGCACGCGCATGCAACGGTTACGCACCGCCCGCACGTGTTACGACCACTTCGCCGGACGGCTCGGGGTCGCGATCACGGCCGCGCTGATCGACTCGGCCGTGCTCAAACCGTCGGACGCGCACGCCGACACCCGTCGACGGGCCGGCGACCGGTTGTCCGCGCCGGTGGGCGCCGGGCACTTCGTGCTCGGGCCGCGCGCGGCCGACGAATTACCTTCGTGGGGCGTCGATCTCGCGTCTGTCGAGGCGCTCAGTCGCCCGACGCTGCGCTTCTGCCTGGACTGGACAGAGCAGCAGGAACACCTCGCAGGCGCACTCGGTGCGGCGATCCTGACGGCTGCTCGCGAGCGTGAATGGGTCTGCGACGGCCCGCGCCCGCGAGAGCTCGCACTCACCGAGGCGGGCGCCGACGGCTTCGCCCGGCTCGCGCCCGCGATCTCCGAGCAGTTGGCCGGCTGACTACCAGCGGCTGCGCGCCAGCAGCACCGCGAGCGCGGTCGGGCCGGCGTTCGACGCACGCAACACCGTCGGTCCCAGTCGTATGGCGCAACCGCCGGCGCCCTCGAAGGCCGTCAACTCGTCCGGCGTGATGCCTCCCTCCGGGCCCACCACGACGACGATTTCGCCTGCGGGCACGTCGAATTCGGCGATCGACGCCTCCGCATCCTCATGAAGTATGACGACAGCGTCCGCCTCTTGCAGGCGCGCGGCCGCGCCCCGGCTGGTCACGACCGGTTCCACCTGCGGCACGGTCGGCCGACGGGACTGCTTGCTCGCGGCCAGCGCGAGCGACTCCCACTTGCGATGCGCCTTGGCCGCCTTGTCCCCGCGCCATTGCACGATGCTGCGATCGGCCTGCCATGGGATCACCGCGTCGACACCGAGCTCGACGGCCGCCTCCACCGCCTGCTCGTCGCGGCCACCCTTCGCCAGCGCCTGCATCAGCACGAATCGCGTTGTCGGCTGGTCGGATTCGCTCAGTGAGGCGATCTGCACCGTGAGCTGATCGCGAACCGCGGAGACGATCTCACCCTCGGCCACACGACCGGACCCGTCCGCGACTTGCACGGCCTCGCCGGCCCCGAGCCGACTGACGACCACGGCGTGCCGCGCCTCGTCACCCGCCACCGCAACCGTGTCGCCCACGACCAGTCCGTCGAGCGCACCGGGTGCGGCGAAGAACAAGCGCGACGTCACGCGCTGCTACTTGGCCTGGAAGGCGTCGCGCAGCTTGCCGAAGAGGCCCTTCTCGACCCGGCCGAAGCGGGCCTCGGGGCGCTCCTCGCCGCGCTCCTTGGCCAGCAGCCGGAGCAGTTCCTCCTGCTGCGGGTCCAACTTGGTGGGCACCCGCACATTGGCGTGCACCAGCAGGTCACCGCGGACCTGCGAGCGCAGGTGCGTCACGCCGAGGCCGCGCAGCGTGATCACGTCGCCGGGCTGCGTGCCCTGCGGGATCTCGACGTCGCGCTCGCCGTCGAACGTCTCGAGCGGCAGAGTCGTGCCGAGCGCGGCAGCGGTCATCGGCAGCTCGACCGAGCAGTGCAGGTCGTCGCCGCGCCGCTGGAAGGTCGCGTGCTTGCGGACACGCACCTCGACATACAGGTCCCCGGCCGGGCCGCCGCCGGAGCCGACCTCGCCCTCGCCGCTGAGCTGGATGCGGGTGCCGGTGTCGACGCCGGCCGGCACCTTGACGGTGATGGTGCGGCGGTCGCGCACACGGCCCTCGCCCGAGCAGTTGAAGCACGGGTCGTCGATGATCTCGCCGAAACCGCGGCAGGCCTGGCACGGACGCGTGGTCATGACCTGGCCGAGGAACGACCGCTGCACCTCCTGCACCTGACCACTGCCGTGACAGATGTCGCAGGTGTGCTTGCCGGTGCCCGGTCGCGCACCGTCTCCGTGACAGACCGAGCAGGAGACCGCGGTGTCGAACGTGAGCTCTTCGGCACCACCGAAAACCGCTGTGCCGAGGTCGATCTCCACCGCGATGAGTGCATCCTGGCCACGCTGCATACGCGAGCGGGGGCCGCCCTGCGCGGCGCCGGCGCCGCCGAAGAACGCGTCCATGATGTCCGAGAACGAGAAGCCCTGGCCGTAGCCGGCGCCGCCGGTGGCAGTGGCATAGGGGTCGCTGCCCATGTCGTAGGCGCGCCGCTTCTCGGCATCACCCAGCACGTCATACGCCTGGGCGACCTTCTTGAACTGGTCGGACGCCTCCTCGGACGGATTGACGTCCGGATGCAGCTTGCGGGCCAGCTTGCGGTAGGCCCGCTTGATCTCTTCCGGGCTCGCGGTCTGTGCGACGCCCAGGTCGCCGTAGTAGTCGTTCACGAAGCTCCTTCGAGCTATTCGAGTGCGGTTTCGGGGTCAGTTGTCCAGGATGTCGGCGACATAGCGTGCCACCGCACGCACCGCCGCCATGGTCGAGGGGTAATCCATGCGCGTCGGGCCGAGCACTCCCAGGCTGGCGAGGCTGCCCGCGTCGTATGCCGTGGTCACCAGCGAGGTGCCGGTGAGTCCGCTGATCGTGTTTTCGGTGCCGATGCGGACCGCGACTCCTTCGGTGGCTTCGCCGCCCTCCTGCGTCAACAACCGCAACAGCACGACGTGTTCCTCGAGGGCATCGAGCAGCGGGCCGAGGGACAGCGCGAAGTCGCTGGAGCGCACCAGGTTGGCCGTGCCGCCGAGCACGACGCGGTCCTCACGCTCCTCCGCGAGCGCCGCGGCGACCCCCTCGATGACGGCCGGGCGTGAGTCCTGCGGGTTGTGCTCGAGCAGCTCGGCGGACCAGTCCCGCAACGCTGCGGCCGCGACGGCACGCCGCAGGCCGACGCTCTTGTCGTTGAGGCCCGCCCGCAACTGCTGGATCAGCTCGTCCGCCTCGGCCTCGGTCATCGACCGGCCCAGATCGATGACCCGCTGATCGACCTGCCCGGTGGACAGGATGACCACGAGCGTCAGTCGCTCGGACGAGCGCGGCACCAGCTCCACATGGCGCACCATGGCCGTGTTGAGCGACGGGTATTGCACGACGGCCGCCTGCCCGGTCAGCGAGGACAGCAGCCGGACCGTGCGCGAGATCACGTCGTCCAGGTCGACCGATCGGACCAGGAACGTCTCGATCGCCGTGCGCTCGGCACGCGAGAGGGGCTTGATCTGGCTGAGCTTGTCGACATACAGCCGATAGCCGGCGTCGGTGGGGATCCGGCCCGCGGAGGTGTGCGGCGCGGCGATCAGACCCTCCTCCTCGAGGGCCGCCATGTCATTGCGCACGGTCGCGGCGCTCACCCCGAGCTGGTGCCGATCGAGCAGTGCCTTGGAGCCGACCGGCTCGGAGGTCGACACGTAGTCCTGCACGATGGCGCGCAGCACCTGCAACCGGCGTTCGTCATTCATCGGCGTGCACCTCCTCCGTGGCCGCTCGCTGGCACTCATGTATGTCGAGTGCCAAGTCTACTTGCCCGCCGCAACCCGACCGAATCGCCAATGTCGTTCACGGCTTCCGAGACCTCCACTGGGTAGCCTTCCCGACGTGACCGACAGATATGGCACCGATGTCCTCTCCGGCGACTGGCGCAAGCCGCCCCGGGGCCGCTCGGAGCAGGTTCCCGCGGAGACCGGCCTGGTGGTCGAGGAAGTGGAGACCGGCTGGTGCGGCGCCGTGGTCTCGGTCGAGAAGTCCGGCGGCCTGCGGGTCGTCCATCTGGAGGACCGCCACGGTCGCAGCCGCGCCTTCCCGATGGGACCCGGGTTCCTCATCGACGGCAAGCCCGTGGAACTCACGGCGCCGACCAGCAAGGCCGACGCCGCCGCGCTCCAGGCCGCCCGCGATGCCGCGGCCCAGACGGCCAGCGGATCCCGTGCCGTTGCCGACACACCCGCACGTGTCGCACGCGGGTCACGGATCTTCGTGGAGGGCAAGCACGACGCCGAGTTGGTCGAGAAGGTCTGGGGTGCTGACCTGCGCATCGAAGGCGTGGTCGTCGAGCCGTTGCACGGTGTCGATGACCTGCGCGCGGTGATCCGGGATTTCGCGCCGACGCCGGAGCGCCGGATGGGTGTCCTGGTGGATCACCTCGTCCCGGGCACCAAGGAAGCGCGGATCGTGGCGGACGCCCTCGCCATACCCGAGGCACGGCGGGATGTGCTGGTGCTGGGACACCCGTATGTCGATGTCTGGCAGTCCGTGCGGCCGGAGCGGCTCGGTTGGACGGCGTGGCCGGTCATCCCGCGCGGAACCTCTTGGAAACACGGCATACTCGCGGCGCTGGACTGGCCGCACGAGACGCAGGCCGACGTCGCGATGGGCTGGAAGCGGATCCTCGGGACGGTGCGCAGCTACACCGACCTGCAGCCCGAACTGCTCGGCCGCGTCGAGGAACTCATCGATTTCGTGACGGCGCATCCGTGAACCTCGAGGCAGAGCTCGTCGCCGTCGTGCTGGCGGTCGACGTCGGCCGGCCATGGGTGCTCGCGTCCGGGGAACCGCTCGCTCTCCCCGCCGGACCGCTGCGCGTCGAAGAGGAGTCGCTGCAGTCCGGTGTGCGCGAATTCGCGCGTGAACGCAGCGGATTCGACCTCGGGTATGTCGAGCAGCTCTATACCTTCGCCGACCTCGGCCGCTCCAGTGACGACCGCCGGATGGTCTCGATCTCCTACCTCGGGCTCACTCGTGCACAGATCGCCGGCAGTGTTCGCCCGACCGACTGGTCGCCGCTGTACGACCTGCTGCCGTGGGAGGACCGAAGGCACCTGGACGACTCCGGCCCGGACCGGCTCGGTGAGGAGCTGGAGCGCGCGCTGCGGCGTTGGTCGAACGGCTCGGAGGAACGCCTCGATCGCTGCCGTTTCCTCTTCGCGTATGACGAACGTCCGTGGCGGCCGGACTTGGCGCTGCAACGATACGAGCTGCTCTGGGAGGCAGGGCTTGTCGCCGAATCCCCCTCTGCTCGAAGCATTTCCGCACTAACCGCCGGCCCGATGCTGCACGACCACCGACGCATCCTGGCGACCGGCCTCTCCCGCATCCGGGCCAAGCTGCAATATCGCCCGGTGATCTTCGAGCTGATGCCGGAGACGTTCACCCTGCTGGCGCTGCAGGAGACCGTCGAGGCCATCGCCGGGCAACATGTCCACAAGCAGAATTTTCGTCGCGCGGTCGAGGTGCAGCACGAGTTGGTCGAACCGACCGGTGACGTCTCGCACGACACCGGCGGCCGACCCGCGAAGCTCTACCGCTTCCGCGGATCCGTGCGCGAGGAGCGCGCCCAGGTGGGCACCAAACTTCCGCTCCCGCGCTGAATCGTTCACTCCAATTCCTCGCAAGGTGCTCGCGACGCCTGCCACCCGAAGAGCCCCGCGATCACCCGATCGAGACCCTTCTCGCGGCGGTGTTATGCTCAGGTTCAGCATTTACTCACATTGAGCATTTATCAATCCGAGGAGTCGATGGTGAGCATCAGCGAGTTGCAGTCCTACGACCACGCCGCGGCATACGAGGCGGTCCGGCACGTCATCCCCGAGGTCGAGTGGGCGATGTATGCCGAAGACATCGAGGCGATCCATCGACTGAAGCGCGAGCAGGATGCCGTGATCCTGGCGCACAACTACATGACGCCCGAGGTGTTCCACGGTGTCGCCGACATCAGGGGCGACTCGCTGGCGCTGGCGCGCGAGGCCGAGAAGGTCGACGCCGGCACCATCGTGCTGGCCGGAGTGCACTTCATGGCGGAGACCGCCAAGCTGCTCAACCCGAGCAAGCGGGTGCTGCTGCCCGACCTGCGCTCGGGTTGCTCGCTCGCCGAAAGCATTACGCCGCAAGACATTGCGCAGCTGCGCAAGGAGCACCCGGGCGCACCGGTGGTCACCTACGTCAACACCTCGGCGGCGGTGAAGGCAGCGAGTGACATCTGCTGCACGTCCGGCAACGCCGTCCAGATCATCAGATCGCTCGGCGTCGACAAGGTGATCATGATCCCCGACCAGTACCTCGCCCGGAACATCGCCGCCCTGACCGGCGTCGAGGTCGTGACCCACCCCGGTGCGTGCGAGGTGCACGAGCGCTTCACCCCGCTGGACATCGTGCAGATCCGCCAGGGGCACCCCGGTGTGACCGTCCTGGCACATCCCGAGTGCCCGCCCGAGGTCGTCGCGGAGGCCGACTTCGCCGGCTCGACCGCGGACATGCAGCGGTATGTCGAGACCGAGCACCCGGCAAGCGTCGCACTGATCACCGAGTGCTCGATGAGCGACAACATCGCCGCGGAGCACCCGGACCTCGAGTTCGTGCGGCCCTGCAACCTGTGCCCGCACATGAAGCGAAACACGTTGGGCGCCATACGAACTGCGCTGGAGACCGGCGGCCCGGAGATCGACGTCGACCCCGCTGTCGCCGCCCCTGCCCGCCGCGCCATCGACCGTATGCTGGAGGTGCACTGATGAAGGACAACCGGATCGTCGTCGTCGGATCCGGCCTCGCCGGACTCACCTGCGCGTGGGCGTCACCCGAGCCGTGCGTGCTGGTCACCGCCGCGTCCCTGACCTCCGGAGCGGCCAGCATGTGGGCCCAGGGCGGCGTCGCTGCGGCGCTCGCCCCGAACGACTCGCCGCAGGACCACGCCGACGACACCTGGCGCGCGGGGGCCTTCGCGGGCGACCGCGCCGTCATCGACAGGATCACCTCCGTCGCCCCGGAGATCATCAGGCTGCTGACCGAACTCGAGGTGCCGTTCGACCGCGCATCCGACGGCAGCCTCGACCTCGCGCTCGAGGGCGGTCACAGCCGACCGCGCGTCGCTCACGCCGGCGACCACAGCGGCGCCGCCATCACTGCCTGTATGGCGTCGGCCGTCCTGCACTCCCCCACGATCGAGGTGCGCGAAAACCATTCTGCCGCGCAGCTTCTCGTCGACGATGACGGCGCAGTGTGCGGCCTCGTGGTCCGCCGCGCCGACGGCACCGAGGAGACCCTGGAGACCGATCGGGTCGTGCTGGCCACCGGTGGACTGGGCGGACTCTGGTCCCACACCACCAATCCGACGACGGCTCTCGGCCAGGGCGTGGCCCTTGCAGCCCGGGTCGGCGCCCGCACCGACGACCTGCACCTCGTGCAGTTCCACCCCACCGCTCTCGACGTCGACCGCGACCCACTGCCGCTACTCACCGAGGCGCTGCGTGGCGCCGGCGCGACGCTCCTGGCGGACGGCGCCCGGTTCGTCGAGGAGTTGCAACCGCGTGACGTGGTGGCCGCCGCGGTCTGGGAGCAGCTCAGCGCCGGCCGCACCGTCCGGCTCGATGCTCGCGAAATCCCCGACGTCACAAGCAAATTCCCCGCCGTCGCCGGGCTCACCGCCGACTGCGGACTCGACCTCGCGCGCGACCTGCTGCCGGTCCGCCCGGCCCTGCACTACTCGATGGGCGGCATCACCGTCGACCAGCGCAGCCGCACCTCGGTGCCCGGCCTCTGGGCGATCGGTGAGGTCTCCCGCACCGGTCTGCACGGCGCCAACCGACTCGCGTCCAACTCGTTGCTCGAGGCGGTCGTGACCGGTCGCGCGGCAGCGCAAGACGCGGCACACCCGATCACCGGGCCGTGGGCCGACGCCCTGCCTGCGGTCGATCCCGCAACGGTGCACCCCCGCGACGACGCTGCGGCCATGCCCGTGCAAAAGGTGCGCGCTCTGCTCGGCAGCGCATGCGGCGTCCTGCGTGATGGTGCGACCCTGGAACGTGCGGTCGACGCGCTGGCACCGCACACCGGTGATGACGTGGCGTATGTCGCCTGGCTCATCGCCCGGTCCGCGCTGGCGCACCCGCGCAGCGTCGGCGCCCACCGGCGCACCGACGACGTCCATGCAGCTACCGACACACCGCAAGGAGCCACAGCATGCTGACCACCCCCGAACTCGACCGTGTCGTGCGCACCGCGCTGACCGAGGACCTCGGCCTGGGCGGTGACCTCACCACCCGGTTGACCGTGCCGGCCGAGGCGACCGGCTCGGCATACATCGTCAGCAGGCAGGACGGGGTCCTCTCCGGGGATGACGCCGCCGCGGCCACCTTCACCGCGGTCGACCCCTCCCTGCAGATCGAGTGGGCCAAGCACGCGGGTGACAAGCTCGCGGCCGACGACGTCGTGGCGACGGTCCGTGGCTCGGCACGTTCGGTGCTCACCGCCGAGCGGACGGCACTGAACCTCCTGGGCCATCTGACCGGGATCGCCTCTCGCACCAGCGTTTTCGTCGGACTGGTCGACGGCACCAAGGCACGGATCGTCGACACCCGCAAGACGACACCGGGCCTGCGCGAGCTGGAGAAGCGCGCCGTGCTCGACGGGGGCGGCACCAACCACCGCTTCGGCCTGTATGACGCAATCCTGGTCAAGGACAACCACATCGGCCTCGGCGGTGGCCTGCTTCCCGTCCTCGAGCGACTTGCCGCCGGCGTCGGTCACCTGGTGCGCGTCGAGATCGAGGTCGACACGATCGAGCAGCTCGACACGGTGCTGGCGTTCGACGCCGAACGCATCACGCAGGGCAGGGCGCCGGTCGTCCACGCGGTCCTGCTGGACAACATGGAGGCCTGGCAGGTCGCCACGGGCATCACGCACGTCCGCCGACATCCGGCACCGCTGATCGTGGAAGTGTCCGGAGGCGTCAACGAGGAGACCGTGCAGGAGCTCGCCCGTGCGGGCGCCGATGCGATCTCGATCGGCGCACTGACCCACAGCGTCACGTGCCACGACTTCGGCCTCGACCTCCTGGCCTGATCCCCCGCGAGTGACGGCTTCTTCGCCGAGTGACGACCCAATCGGACCGTCATTCGGCGAAGAAGCCGTCACTCGGCAAGGCGGGGGGCCAACCTTCTACCGCGGGCCGAGACCGGTGCGTCCGTCGAGGAGTTCCCGCGCGATGTCCAGGTGGCCGGCGTGCCGGGCGGTCTCCTCGATCATGTGCAGCACGATGGTTCGCACACTGGTCGCGAGCTCGGTGTGCTGCGGGGCGATCGGGCCCCGCGGTCCGTCATCCAGCGAGACCGACGCGAGGACCTCGTCCGACTGGCGGCACTGCGCGCGGTAGGCCTCGAGCACCTCGTCGATCGGGTCGTCGACACGGAAACCCTGATCCTCATCGGCCGACTCGTCACCGTCCCCGCCCTCCTCGTCGTCGGGCACCCGACCGGCCAGCACGATCTGGAACCAGTACATCTCGGCACCACCGAGATGCCAGATCAGCCCGATCGGTGTCCATCCCGACGGAACCACCGGCTTGCGCAGTGCGGCCTCGTCGAGCCCCTCCACGATGGCCAGCACCGCCGCACGCTGCTCGCGCAGGTATGCCGTCAGCGTCTCCTTCTCGATGTCCGCACTCACCGCGACAGTTGTGTTCATGGTTCAGCTCCTTCTGCGGGCTGGTAGCCCCGCCGTTCGTCCTCTGTCCTGGGTGAGACGTTGCGCTCGCGGCATACTCATCGGGTGTGAGCGAAATTTCTTCCCGGGACGCGTCACCGGATGCCGACAGCGACCTGCGGCTGGCCGGCCGGGGCGACCGGGCGGCATACGACCGGCTGGTGCGACCGCTGCTGCCCGAACTGCACGCACACTGCTACCGGATGCTCGCAGCGGCTCATGACGCCGACGACGCCCTGCAGGAAACGCTGGTCAAGGCCTGGCGTGGGCTCGGCGACTTCGAGGGCCGCAGCACGCTGCGGACCTGGCTCTACACGGTGGCGACGCGATCGTGCATCGACCTCGCCCGGGCCCGTGGTCGCCGGGCCATGCCGGTCGATCTCGGACCGTCCAGCGCGCGAGCCGTCGTCGACGACGCACCCAACGGCGACATCGCCTGGCTCAGCCCGTATGCCGGTGAGGCACCACAGGGCACTGCTTCGCCTGCCGCACGGTACGAACAGCGCGAAGCGGTGGAGCTGGCCTTCGTCGCGGCCCTCCAACACCTACCGGGCAACCAGCGCGCAGCCCTGCTGCTCTTCGACGTGCTCGGTTTCCCGGCCGAGGAGATCGCGACGATGATGCGCACCACGACGACCTCGGTCAACAGCGCGCTGCAGCGAGCCCGCACGACGATCGCCCGGCGCGTGCCGGACCCGTCGCAACAGGTCACCGCGCGCCGCATGGGCGACCGGCAACTGCACGCGATCGTCGAGCACTTCACGGCTGCACTCGAGCGGCGCGACACCGACGCGCTCGTCGACCTGGTCACCGCCGACGTCACCTGGGCGATGCCACCGATGCCGCACTGGTATGCCGGACGGGCCGCGGTCGAAGATTTCGCCGCGCAGGTGCCGATGGGCAACTGCGGCAGCTGGCGGACCCTGCCGACGACCGTCAACGCGCAGCCGGCGGTCGCGTGTTATCTGCGCCCGGAGGGTGCACCGAGCCACGGAGCGTGGGCCATCACCGCCCTTACCCTGCGCGACACCCGGATCTCGGGCATCACGTCCTTCCTCGGCCTCGAGCACTTCATCGCGCTCGGGCTACCGGCCGAGTTACCGCCGGTCGGTCAGTAGGCGAGCAGCGCGCGCACCACGGTGTCGGCCAGCAGTCGCCCTCGCAGGGTCAACCGGGCAGCGGGCCGCTCCAGGCGTACCGCGGCGGCACCGTCGAGCAGGCCGTCCGCGATGAGTCCGGCAACCGCAGCCCGACCGGGCGCCTGCAGGGCATCCAGTGGCAGACCCTCGGTCAGCCGTATGCCGAGCAGGACCTGCTCGTCATACCGCTGCTCGGCGGTGAGCAGCTCGCGCCCGGCACCGGGCGACACACCTGACATCACCCGATCCGCATAGGGCGCAGGGTGTTTCACGTTCCACCAGCGCACACCTCCGACGTGACTGTGCGCACCGGGTCCGATGCCCCACCAGTGGTCGCCGCGCCAGTAGAGCTCGTTGTGCCGGCAGCGGGCGTCCGGGCGGCGCGCCCAGTTGCTGATCTCGTACCAGTCGAAACCCGCTGTAGACAGGACCGATTCGGCGATCTCGTACTTCGCCGCCTCGTCGTCGTCCTCGGGCATCCGGACGAGTCCGCGGCGTACCTGCGCGGCGAGTTTGGTGCCGTCCTCCACCACGAGTGCGTACGCGCTGATGTGATCCGGCTCCAGCTCGACCGCCGCCTCGAGACTGCGCCGCCAGTCGTCGATGCTCTCCCCCGGCGTGCCGTAGATGAGGTCGAGGCTGACCTGCATACCGGCCTCACGCACCGCCCGCACCGCGGTCGCCACGCCGGCCGGATCATGGGTGCGTTCCAAGGTCGCGAGCACGTGCGGGACCGCCGACTGCATGCCGAGGCTGACCCGGTTGAAGCCGCCGGCCGCCAGTGCCCGCGCGACCTGCGGGTTCACCGTGTCGGGGTTCGCCTCGGTCGTCACCTCGGCGCCGGGTTGCAGACCGAAGCCCTCACCCACCTCACCGAGCATCAGCACCAGATCGTCGGCACGCAGCATCGTCGGTGTCCCCCCGCCGACGAACACGGTGCTCACCGCGGGTGCGTCATCACCCAGCACCCTGCGGGCGAGACCCAACTCGGCGACGGCCGCATCGGCATACGTCGCCACGCTCGCGCCATGTCCCCCGAGCTCGCTGATCGTGTAGGTGTTGAAGTCGCAGTAGCCACAACGGACCGAGCAGAACGGCACGTGCAGGTAGATGCCGAGTTGCCGCTCGCCGAGCCCCGCCAGCGCCGTCGCAGGCAGCGAACCGTCGGACGGGACGGGGTCTCCGTCGGGCAGGGCTGAAGGCACGTCCCAATGGTAGGTCCGCCCCGATGAGGACCCCGGTGGCGGCCGCCCGATTGAATGGAGCCATGAGCCTCTTCCTCACCGTCGACGCCGGCGGCACCTCCACGCGGGCCCTGGTCCACGACGCCGCGGGGAACTGCTCCGGGTATGGCGTCGCCGGTGGCGGAAATCCCACCGCCTCAGGCGTGGAAAGTGTTGCGAATACGATGCGTTCGGCGGCCAGTGACGCGTTGGCGCAGGCGGGAGCCGTGCCGGATGACATCGAACACGCCCTGGCAGCCATGGCCGGGTCCGCGATCGGCCTCACCGGCGTCGAACGCGGCCTCCAGCAACTCGGTGTGAGTGCGCCGCTTCAGCTGGGCAGCGACCCGGAGGCGATGTTCTTCACGGGCACCGCACAACTGGGTGGCGCCGCCCTTGTCTCCGGCACCGGTGCTGCGGCGATCGTCATTCGCGGCGGCAGCACGGTCGCGCGCAGCGACGGACGCGGGTGGCTGCTCGGCGATGACGGCTCCGGCTACTGGATCGCCCGCCGGGTCGTGCGTGCGGTCACGGCCGACCTGGACGGCCGCGGTCCCCGCACCTCGCTGACCGATGCGTTGCTGCCCGAGGCGGGTGTGAAGGGCGATCGATCCGCCGACAAGGACGTGCTGCTCGATCAACTCGTCACGAACCTCTACGCGATCCCGACGCCCGGCATCGCACGCTTCGCGCCATTGGCGTTCGCTCAGGCGGGCATCGATGAGACGGCCCGGTCGATCGTCGACGAGGCGGGCGCCGCCCTCGCCGAGACGGTCGCCGCAGTCGACTCACCCGATCGTGACGCGCCGCTGGTGGTGGGCGGGAGCGTGCTCTTCCACCAGGAGGGACTGCGCACTCGCGTGACCGACCTCTTGCGGCAGCGCGGTTGGACCGGCCCCGTCATACCCGTGGCGGACGGCACGCTCGGCGCAGTCAGCATGAACCTGCGTTCGGCCGGCGTCACCGTCGACGCCGAATTGCATGATCATGCTCGGATCTCGTTGGCCGGCATACGTTCTCGGCACTGAACCCCGGAGCGATTCAGAGGGTGCCGGTGACGGCTTGCAGGCCGAGGCTCGCGAGCGACACGCACACCCACAGCATCGCTCCGAGGGCGAGCGGACGCGCGCCGGCCTGCCGCAGCTGCGCGGGTCGCATCCCCACCCCGATGGCCGCGAGGGCGACGGTGATCAGGAAGGTCCCGGTGAAGGTCAGGCCTTCGTGCCACGCGGCCGGGATCGCCCCGAGCGAGTTGAGCGCGGCGGCCACCAGGAAACCGATGAGGAACGCCGGCACCACCTTGCGCCACGGAATCCGCGCCCGCTCGCCGTTGCCGGCCGCGTCGCGTCGTGCCGTCACGAACGCGAGCACGACGACGATCGGGATGATCAACAACGACCGGGTCAGCTTGACGACGATCGCGTACGGTCCGGCACCGTCGCCGAAACTGTATGCCGCGGCGACGACCGATGAGGTGTCGTTGACGGCCGTGCCACTCCACAGCCCGAACGAGTGACCCGTCATACCGATCAGGTGACCGATCGGCGGAAACAGCAGCACCGCAAGGATGTTGAAGGTGAAGATCGTCCCGATGGCGTAGGCGACGTTCGACTGCTTCGGGCGTATGACGGCCGTGGTGGCGGCGATGGCGGAGGCGCCACAGATGCCCGTGCCGACCCCGATGAGGGTCGCCAGCTCACCGTTGATGCCGAGCAGGCGCCCGAGGACGAACGCTCCGCCGATCGACACGGCGAAGGTTCCGAGCATCACCGGCAGCGAATCACCGCCGACGTGGACCACCTGTGACAGCGACAGGCCGGTCCCCAGCACGACGATCGACAGCTGCAGCACCGTCTTACCGGCGAATTCCACGCCCGGCGCGAAACGACGATCGCCGTGCAACATCGGGACAGTGCTGCCGGCGACGATGCCGAGGACGATCCCGAAGACCGGGCCACCGATGACCGGCGCGAAGTGGCCGAAGACCGTTGCCACACAAGCGATCACGAAAGCGACGAGAACCCCGGGCACTGCGGATCGAGCAGCGGACGAGGAACCAGGATGCGTATCGAGATCGCGACCATCCGCCTCGAGGTCACCGGCGGTGCGCCCGGACACTTCCGCACTGTGGAGCTTCGTCGTTCCCATGCTTCAAGGCTCGGGGAATGCGGAGTGGCACGGTAGCCGTCATATCCCCATGGCGGGTATATCCTCCGCATATGAGGGACTGGCCGGACCTGAGCGCGCTCGAGCTGCTTGTCGCCGTCGCCGACCACGGCAGCCTGTCGGCCGGCGCACGAGCCACCGGGGTCGCTCAGCCCAACGCCAGCCGTTCGATCGCGCGGCTGGAACGTCATCTCGGAGTTACTCTGCTGCACCGGTCGACGCACGGTTCGACGCTGACCGCCTCGGGCCTGCTGGTCGTCGAATGGTCCCGGAAGGTCATCCAGGCGGCACGCGAATTGTCAGAGGGCGCAACGTCGCTCGCGACCGACAGCGCCGAATCGATCGTCGTGGCGGCCAGCCAGACGGTTGCCGAGCACCTGTTGCCCTCCTGGCTGGCAGCCCTGCGCGACACGCATCCGGAGCTACGGATCGAGGTCCACGTGCACAACACCCACGACGTCCTCGACGACCTGCGCGAGGCACGGTGCGATCTCGGCTTCATCGAGGGCCCGCGTCCGCCCCGTGGCGTGAACCATCTGGTAGTCGCTCACGACGAGTTGGTCCTCGTTGTTCCGCCGCAGCACGAGTGGGCCCACCGGCGGACGCCGGTGACGGAGGCGGAGCTGGGCGCGACGCGACTCGTGATGCGCGAGGCCGGCTCGGGCACGCGCGTCGCCCTCGACGAGGCGCTCGGTGCGCCGGCCCGGCCGATGCTCGAACTCGCCAGCAATGCGGCGGTGCGCGTCAGTGTGCTGTCGGGTACGGCTCCCGCTGTGCTGAGCCGGCTCGCGGTGTCCGACGCACTCGCCGGCGGCACCCTGTGCGAGGTCCGGACCACGCTCGGCCTGCGCCGGCAACTGCGCGCCGTCTGGACCGGACCACGCCGATTGCGTGGCGCGCCGGCCGAACTCGTGGCGATCGCGAAACGCAGCTGACGTCAGGACCGGCGGTTCTCGGTCACCCACAGCGGTATGACGCCGCGCACGACCTCGGTGCCGTCGGCCAGCTTCCCCACCACGCGCACGTTCACCTCATGCGGTGTCGGCTGGTCCCAGTCGGCCGGATCGGTCTCGGCGATGCAGTCGACCGCACTCGGCACCTTGGTGATGTATTCGAGCTGAATCCCCTTGGGAATCCAGCGAGTTCCCGGCTTGACCGTCGCCTCCGCGAGCAGTCCCATGGCCGCTTCCATACCGTTCGCCACCGCGATCGCGTGGATCGTGCCGATGTGGTTCTGCACGCCGCGCCACTTGCGGATCCGCACCACGCCGCGGTTGGGCGCCATCTCCCGGACCTGGGGTTGCACGGTCGCGAAGTAGGGAGCCCGGGCCATGAACCCCAGCGCGAAGAGCTGCCGTCCGAACGGCTTGGCGGTCAGGCGCTGATACAGCTGGTATGTCGACGTCATGCGCCGATGTTACTGGTCAGTAGCCGGTTTCGATACACTCCCCCGCTGCGCAGCTCCGCTACTCAACCAGCTTGGTCCCGACGACGTCCCGGACGATCCGGTCGACCCGGAGTCCCTTGCGCTCGAAGCGGGTCTCCACCCGGCCCTCGAAGCGTGGCGCGAAGCCACCGTGGTCACCGCGCGGATCGACCTCGGCATCGCCCGGGTCGGCGAGCCTTCCGGCATACGGGTTGACCAACCGCGGGCAGCCCTCGACGACGTCCCGGATCTGCCAGGCGTAGTCAGCCCAGTCCGTGGCGAGCCGCCAATTGCCTTCCGGCTCCAGCAGATCGGCGACCTTGTCGGCGAACTCCGGTTGCACAAGACGTCGCTTGTGATGCTTGGACTTCGGCCACGGGTCCGGGAAGAACGTCCACACCTCCCGCACACTGCCCGGACCGAGCATGCTCGGCAGTGCCTGGGCCGCATCGGCGCAGATCAGCCGAACGTTGTCGACGCCCTCGTGGACGGCCTTGGCGATCGTCTGGGCCACGCCCGGGATCCAGACCTCGATCGCCAGGAAGTTGACCCCGGGCGCCTGCTTGGCGGCGTGGACCACGCAGTCGCCGCCGCCGGAGCCGATCTCGACGACCAGCGGCGCCGTCCGACCGAAGGCCGTCGCCACATCGAGGCGGAAGTCGGGCTCGACCGTCGTACCCTGGCCGACCATCGGCACATCCAGCACGTATGCCGGGCCGTGCTCGGCCAGCGCGCGGTGATGCCGCTCTGCCATCCGCCCGCCCCGCCGCGTGAACGACCGTGTGCGCGCCAAGTGGTTGGCGACAGAGGCGTGCGCCGAATCCGGTTGCGACACTTACTTCTTCGCCTTCTCGGCAGCTCCGGAATCCTGCGACAGCGCGGCGATGAAGGCCTCCTGCGGGACCTCGACGGAGCCGACCATCTTCATCCGCTTCTTGCCTTCCTTCTGCTTCTCCAGCAGCTTGCGCTTCCGGCTGATGTCACCGCCGTAGCACTTGGCCAGCACGTCCTTGCGGATGGCGCGGATGTTCTCGCGGGCGATCACGCGCGTGCCGATCGCCGCCTGGATCGGCACCTCGAACTGCTGCCGCGGGATGAGGTCCTTGAGCTTGGTCGCCATCGACACGCCATACGCATAGGCCTTGTCGCGGTGCACGATGTTGGAGAACGCGTCGACCTTGTCCCCCTGCAGCAGCACATCGACCTTGACCAGGTCGGCCTCCTGCTCACCATCGGGTTCGTAGTCGAGAGAGGCATATCCGCGGGTCTTGGACTTCAACGCGTCGAAGAAGTCGAAGACGATCTCGGCGAGCGGCAGCGTGTAGCGCATCTCCACCCGCTCGGGCGAGAGGTAGTCCATGCCGCGCAGCGTCCCGCGCCGCGACTGGCACAGCTCCATGACCGCGCCGATGAACTCACTGGGTGCCAGGATCGTGCCGCGCACCACCGGCTCGGTGATCGAGGAGACCTTGCCGTCGGGGAACTCGCTCGGATTGGTCACCGTCACGACCTGACCGTCGTCGAGCTTCACGTCATAGACCACGCTCGGCAGGGTCGAGATCAGGTCGAGGTCGAACTCGCGCTCCAGCCGCTCGCGGACGATCTCCAGGTGCAGCATGCCGAGGAAGCCGATCCGGAACCCGAAGCCGAGAGCGGCCGACGTCTCCGGCTCGTAGACGAGCGCGGCGTCGTTGAGCTTCAGCTTGTCGAGGGCGTCCCGCAGGATCGGATAGTCCGAGCCGTCGATCGGGTAGAGCCCGGAGTAGACCATCGGCTTCGGATCGCGGTAGCCGCCCAACGCCGTCGTCGCACCGTGCCGGGCGGACGTCACGGTGTCACCGACACGGGACTGCCGCACGTCCTTCACCCCGGTGATGAGGTAACCGACCTCGCCGACGCCCAGGCCGTCCGACGGCTTCGGCTCCGGTGAGATCACACCGATCTCGAGCAGGTCGTGGATGGCGCCGGTCGACATCATCTCGATGCGTTCGCGCGGGCTCAACGAGCCGTCGATGACACGCACGTAGGTCACCACACCGCGGTAGGTGTCATAGACCGAGTCGAAGATCATCGCTCGCGCAGGAGCCTCGGCGTCACCCTGTGGTGCGGGGATCTGCCGCACGATCTCGTCCAGCAGCGGCTCGACGCCCACACCGGTCTTGCCCGACACCTGCAGCACATCGGCCGGATCGCAGCCGATGAGACCGGCGAGCTCCTCGGCATACCGCTCCGGCTGCGCTGCCGGCAGGTCGATCTTGTTCAGCACCGGGATGATCGTCAGGTCGTTCTCCATGGCGAGGTAGAGGTTCGCCAGCGTCTGCGCCTCGATGCCCTGCGCCGCGTCCACCAGCAGGATCGCGCCCTCGCAGGCCGCCAGCGAGCGCGACACCTCATAGGTGAAGTCGACGTGTCCGGGTGTGTCGATCATGTTGAGGCAGTAGGTCGTGTCGGCCGCCTCCCACGGCATACGGACCGCCTGGCTCTTGATCGTGATGCCACGCTCCCGCTCGATGTCCATGCGGTCGAGGTACTGCGCGCGCATCGCCCGCTGTTCGACGACGCCGGTGATCTGCAGCATCCGATCGGCCAGCGTCGACTTGCCGTGGTCGATGTGGGCGATGATGCAGAAGTTCCGGATCAGGTCCGGGGGCGTTGCGGCGGGCGGCAGCGCCTGACGAGCCATGGGAGACAACGGGGCTTACCTCGAGAACGAGCGGGATCGGGTGACTTGGCACAGTCTCCCACGGGAGACGCCATCGTCCGAACCCGGGAAATTCCGCGGTCGGGTCTCATTTCTCGCGGCGGGCGAGCAGCGCGCTGGCACCGGCGATCACGATGCCGGCCACGGCCAGCACCGCGCCGACCCGGCTGGGCCACTCGTAGCCGAGGCCGTGTGCGAGCACGACACTGCCCAGCCAGGCCCCGAGCGCATTGGCGATGTTCAGCGTCGAGTGGTTCAGGGCGGCCGCCAGCGACTGCCCCTCGTTCGCGACGTCCATCAGCCGCGTCTGCAGCAACGGCACCAGCACCGACGGCAGCAGCCCGAGCAGGAACACGGCCAGCACCGCGGTCGGCCGGGCCTGAGCCAGCACGCCGAAGACCGCCAGCAACACCGCGATCGCCGCCAGCATCGCGATCATCCCGCGCAACATCCCGTATGCCGCGACGCGTCCCGACAGCATCGTGCCGAGCGTCATACCCACGCCGTACGCGACCAGGATGAAGGGCACCGCGGAGTCCTGGAAACCCGCGAGGTGCGTCATCGTCGGCGTGATGTAGGAGAAGGTCGCGAACATGCCGCCGAAGCCGACCGTGCCGACTCCCAGCGTCAGCCACACCTGCGGACGCGCGAGCGCGCTCAGCTCCGAGCGGGCGGAGGCACCGTGGTCCGCGGCCTGCATCGGCACCCAGGCGAGGACCGCCAGCACCGTGACCAGCGCGATCACGCCGACGAGGACGTAGGGCCACTGCCAGCCCAGGTGCTGGCCGAGCAGCGTCCCCAGCGGCACCCCCACGATGTTGGCGACAGTCAGGCCGGCCAGCATCATCGCGACGGCGGAGGTGCGCCGGTGCCGCGGCACGAGCGAGGCGGCCACCACCGAGCCGATACCGAAGAACGCCCCGTGCGGCAGGCCGCTGACGAAGCGCGCGAGGAGCAACAACGAGTAGTTCGGTGCCATCGCCGAGCCGATGTTCCCGACAGCGAACGCCACCATCAGCGCGACCAGGACGACCTTGCGCCGTACGCCGGCCACCAGCATCGCCACCAAGGGGGCACCGACGACCACGCCCAGCGCGTATGCCGAGACGACGTGCCCGGCCGTCGGGATGCTGATGTGCACACCGTCGGCGATCTGTGGGAGCAGGCCCATCGTGACGAATTCCGTTGTCCCGATGGCGAAACCACCGAGCGCGAGCGCGAACAGCGCGGCCCTGACCCGCAGCGCGGACAGGGGTTCGTCGTCGCCGGTCGCGCTCCGGCGAGGAGTCAGGGATGTCGTCACCGACCCAGCGTTCCGTGTCACGATGGTTACTCGCGAGTAGAACGGCCCGACCGTGATCGGATTCACCCACCGTCGGCACCGCGGTGACTGCCACGTGACAGCCACTTGCGGAGCACGGCGAGGGCGGAAAGGATCGTCGGGAGGCTGCACGCTAGGCTGCCCTTGAGAGCCAGAAAATTCCGACATGCGAAAGTTTCACATCACATTGTGGAGGTTGCACCAATGTCCGACGAGACCACGCCGACGCTTCCGAACGGCGTGCAAGTCACTGGCCCGATCCAGCCGAGGTATGACGAGATCCTCAGCACGAACGCCCTGGAGCTCATCGCCGAGCTGCACCGCGAGCTGAACCCGCGTCGTCTCGAGGCCCTCGAAGCGCGCAAGCAGCGCGTCGCAGATGTGGCCGCCGGCAAGGATCTGGACTTCCTGGAGGAGACCCGATCGGTCCGTGAGGACCCGGAGTGGAAGGTCGCGCCGCTGGCGCCCGGCCTGGAGGACCGCCGCGTCGAGATGACCGGCCCCACCGATCGCAAGATGACGATCAACGCACTCAACTCGGGCGCCAAGGCGTGGCTGGCCGACCAGGAGGATGCCAACACCCCGCTGTGGGAGAACGTCGTCGAGGGTCCGCTGAACCTCAAGGACGCGCTCGACGGCACGATCGACTTCACCAGCCCGGAGGGCAAGGAGTACAAGCTCGTCGCCCCGGAGAAGCAGCCCACGATCATCGTGCGGCCCCGCGGCTGGCACATGCCCGAGAAGCACATCCTGGTGGACGGCGAGGAGACCTCCGGGTCGCTCGTCGACTTCGCGCTCTACTTCGTCGCCTGCGCGCAGAAGCAGATCGACCGCGGCAAGGGACCGTACTTCTACCTGCCGAAGATGGAGAGCCACAAGGAAGCCCGGCTGTGGAACGACGCGTTCGTCCTCGCCCAGGATCGCGTCGGCATCCCGCAGGGCACCATCCGCGCGACCTGCCTCATCGAGACGCTGCCCGCGGCGTTCGAGATGGAGGAGATCCTCTACGAGCTGCGCGACCACTCCTCCGGCCTCAACGCCGGCCGGTGGGACTACCTCTTCTCGGTCATCAAGACCTACCGCACCCGCGGCGCGGATTACATTGTCCCGGACCGCAATTCGGTGGGTATGACGGTGCCGTTCATGCGTGCCTACACGCAGCTGCTGGTCAACACCTGCCACCGCCGCGGCGCGTCCGCGATCGGCGGTATGGCGGCGTTCATCCCGAGCAAGGACGAGTCGGTCAACCAGGCGGCATACGAGAAGGTCACCGCCGACAAGTCCCGTGAGGCCGGCGACGGCTTCGACGGGTCCTGGGTGGCGCACCCGGGCATGGTCGGCACGTGCAAGGACGTCTTCGACGGCGTGCTCGGCGACCGGCCGAACCAGATCGACAACATCCCGGCCGCCGACGTCAAGGCCGCCCAGCTGCTCGACGTGAAGTCGACCCCGGGCGACGTGACCTCCGCCGGCCTGCGCAGCAACATCGACGTCGCGCTGCAGTACCTCAAGTCGTGGCTGGCCGGCCGCGGTGCCGTCGGCATCTACAACCTGATGGAGGACGCGGCGACCGCCGAGATCAGCCGTTCGCAGATCTGGCAGCAGATCCAGAACGACGTGAAGCTGGCCGACACCGGCGAGCAGGTCACCGCGGACATGGTGCTCAAGCTGGTCGACGAGGTCATCGCCGACCTGCCGGGTGACGCCGCCGACTACGAGGACGCCAAGGCGACGTTCCTGCAGGTCGCCGTTGCGGACGACTACGCAGACTTCCTCACCCTGCCGGCATACGCACGCATGCCCTGATCCCGTATGACGAACACCCAGACACCGATCGCAGCTGTCACCGCACAGCTGCGGTCGGTGCTTGCGTCCGAAGCCGTCATCGACGACCCGACCCGGCTGGCGACCTATGACTGCGACGGTCTCCTGCTCTACCGGGTGACGCCCGCACTCGTGGTGCTCGCTCGCACCGCCGACGACGTGCAGCTCGCCGTGCGTGCCTGCGCCGAGCACGGTGTGCCGTTCGTGGCACGCGGGTCGGGCACGGGACTGTCCGGCGGAGCGCTCCCCCACGCGGACGGAGTGCTGATCGTGATGAGCGGATTCCGTGAGATCCGAAGCGTTTCCGCGCGTGACCAGCGGGCCGTGGTCGACCCGGGTGTCATCAATCTCAACGTCTCCACGCGGACGCGGCCGGAGGGCTACTACTTCGCGCCGGACCCCTCCAGCCAGCAGGTCTGCAGCATCGGCGGCAACGTCGCCGAGAACTCCGGTGGTGCGCACTGCCTCAAATACGGCTTCACCGCCACTCACGTCGTCGCCGCCGAGGTCGTGCTGCCCGACGGCGAGCGCACCACACTCGGCAGCACCGCGCCGGACGCGCCGGGGTATGACGTGCTCGGCGCCTTCGTCGGCTCGGAGGGCACCCTCGGCATCGCGACCGAGGTCACCGTGCGACTGACGCGCACACCGGCAGCGGTGCAGACCTTCCTGGCCGGTTTCGCCGACACCGACTCCGCAGGTGCGGCGGTCTCGGCGATCATCGGTGCGGGCATCGTGCCGGCCGCCATCGAGATGATGGACGCGCTGGCGATCGAGGCCGCCGAGGCCGCGGTCGCGTGCAACTACCCCGACGGTGCCGGGGCTGTCCTGGTGGTGGAGCTGGACGGGCCGGAGCACGAAGTGGCCGTCGAGCTGGCCGCCGCCGAAGCGCACTGCCGCGATGCCGGTGCCTTCGAGATCCGCATCGCCGCCGATGATGAGGAACGCCAGGCGATTTGGCGCGGCCGCAAGTCCGCCTTCGCCGCCGTCGGCCGGATCAGCCCCGACTACATCGTCCAGGACGGCGTCATCCCACGCACGGCGCTGCCGGAGGTGCTGCGGTCCATGACGGCACTTGCCACGGAGCGTGGGGTGCGCGTCGCCAACGTCTTCCATGCGGGCGACGGCAACCTGCACCCGCTGGTGCTCTTCGACGAGCGCGTGCCCGGTCAGGCGGCGGCCGCCGAGGACACGTCCGGCGCCATACTCGACCTGTGCCTGGCGCACGGCGGCTCGATCACCGGCGAGCACGGTGTCGGCGCCGACAAGGCCAAGCACATGCCCAAGATGTTCACCGATGCAGACCTGGACACCATGCAACTCGTGCGCTGCGCCTTCGACCCGACCGGAATCTCCAACCCCGGCAAGGTCTTTCCCACTCCCCGCCTGTGCGGCGAGGTCCCGGGCAAGCGCCGGGCCGCACATCCGGTGCAGGCTGCCGGGCTGGGCGAGGTCTTCTGACCATGCCGCTGCTCACGACACTGCAGGAGCTCGGCGTCGACGTGCGATCCGGCGGGCGCGACGACGCCCTCGACGGTCACGTGCCCGGATGCGTCGCTCGCCCCACGTCGACCGAGCAGGTCTCAGCCGTCCTGCGCGCCGCCCACGAGGATGGCGCCGTCACGGTGGTGCGTGGCAACGGCACCAAGCAGACGTTCGGCGGAGTCTGCCCCGCCCCCGATCTGCTGCTGGACACCCGTGGCCTGGACCGGCTGCTCGAGCACCAGCCGGGAGACCTCATCGTCCGCGCCGAAGCCGGTATGCCGCTCGCCGGCCTGCAGGAACGACTCCGGGACAGCGGCCAGCTGCTGAGCCTGGACGAACCGGTGCACGGCAGCACGATCGGTGGCGTTCTGGCGACCAACAGCAGCGGGCCGCACCGGCTGCAGCACGGCACCGCACGTGACCTGCTGATCGGCGCGACCGTCGTCCTCGCCGACGGCACGATCGCGCATTCCGGTGGCAAGGTCGTCAAGAACGTCGCGGGCTACGACCTGGGCAAGCTGCTGGTCGGGTCCTACGGCACCCTCGCGGTCATCACCGAAGCCACCTTCCGGCTGCACCCGATCCCGGAGACCCGCGCCTGGGTCACCGCGTCGGCACGCCCGGACGAGCTCGAGCCGCTCCTTGCCCGGTTGTGTCATTCGCAGCTGGCACCGGCTGCGCTCGAGATCGATTGGCAGCCGGGCGAACTCGCGACCGTAGCCCTGCTCGTCGAAGGCACCGCGGACGGTGTCGCCGGCCGGGTCGAGGCTGCGGGCCCGGAGTTCCAGACGGCGACCGAGGTGATCCCCGACCTCGACTGGCCCTGGAGCCTGCCCTGCCCGACCGACGGCACCGGCATCGCCCTCAAGATCACCTGCCGGCTCGGTGCGGTGGCCGAGATCGCCGACGCGGCAACCGAGCTGGGCCTGCACGTGCGCGGCGCTGCCGGCACCGGCGTGTTGTATGCCGCCGCACCGGCCGACACCTCCACAGCGCACCTCGCCGGCATGCTGCAGTTGCTGCGACCCCTGGCGGCTCGGGCCGGTGGAGCCGTGGTGCTGCTGACGGCGCCACTGGCGCTCCGTTACGAGGTCGACGTCTGGGGTCCGGTCAACGGGCTCCCGGTGATGCGGCGACTCAAGCAGCAGTTCGATCCGGGACGGCAACTCGCGCCGGGACGATTCGTGGGAGGCATCTGATGACCAACGCGTTCGACGCGCACAACCCGCCGTCGCAGGAGCTGATCGCCGACTGTGTGCACTGCGGCTTCTGCCTGCCGACCTGTCCGACATACCAGCTGTGGGGCGAGGAGATGGACTCCCCGCGCGGGCGCATCCACCTGATGCAGGCCGGCCTGGAGGGCGCGCCGCTCACCGATCAGATGGTCGAGCACTTCGACGCCTGCCTGGGCTGCATGTCGTGCGTGACTGCCTGCCCGAGCGGTGTGCAGTACGACCGGCTGCTCGAGCAGACCCGCGCCCAGGTCGAGCGGCGGCATGAGCGCTCACGCTCCGAAAAGGCCTTGCGCGAAACGATTTTCAGCCTCTTCCCCTACCCCTCCCGGCTACGCAAGCTGCGCGGACCGCTGCGCGCGACGCAGCGTCTCGGCCTCGACCGGGCACTGCGCCGCACCCGGCTGCTCGACCGGTTCTTCCCCGGACTCGCCGCCATGGAGCGACTCACCCCCAAGCTCGGGGCGCCGGAGAAGTTGCCGGAGGAGTTGCCCGCCGTCGGCGAGGAGCGCGCCGTCGTCGGACTCCTGACGGGTTGTGTCCAGGACGTCTTCTTCTCCGACGTCAACGCCGCCACGGCCCGCGTCCTGGCAGCGGAGGGATGCCGGGTCGTCATACCCAGGGATCAGGGGTGCTGCGGCGCGCTCAGCAGCCACTCCGGGCGCGAGCCGGAGGCACAGGGCTTCGCGCGACAGACGATGGCCACTTTCGCGGCGGCTCCCCAGATCCGGACCGTGGTGACGAACGCCGCCGGTTGCGGCAGTGCGATGAAGGACTACGGCCCACTCTTCGCCGCCGAGAATGACGACGCCACAACGCAATCGGCGCAAACCTTCGGCTCGAACGTTCGGGATCTGAGTGAGATCCTCACCGAGCTCGGGACCGTCGCGACCCGACACCCACTGCCGGTCCGCATCGCCTACCACGACGCCTGTCACCTCGGCCACGCGCAAGGTGTGCGATCGCAACCGCGCGAGCTGCTGCGCGCCATCCCGGGCGTGGAGCTGGTCGAGATCCCGGACGCCGCCATCTGCTGTGGCTCCGCCGGCGTCTACAACATCCTGCATCCGCAGACCGCCGCCGAGTTGGGTGAGGCCAAGGCCAAGAGCATCCTGGCGACGAAGCCGGACCTGATCGTGACCGCCAACCCCGGCTGCCTGATGCAGATCGCCAATGCCCTGGAGAAGCTCGGCACGCCGATCCCGATGGCGCACACCGCAACGGTGCTCGACGCGTCGATCCGCGGGCTCCCGGTGGAGAGCCTGGTGACGGCGTGACCTCGCGCTTCAGCCTGGCGCGCACCGCCACTCGCCTGCTCGGCGACGTCTTGCGCGACTCCCTCCGCCAGGCCGAAGGACGTCGGGCGTCGCGTCGTTCTACCAGCGGAGGACGGCCCACTCCCGGTAGCGCCCCGTCCGCACATCCCGCGTCGGATTACCCGGGCGACTACTCCGGCGCTCCGACCATGACCTACGCACCCAAGCCTGATGGCAAGCCGGACCCGGGCGAAATCGTCTGGGGTTGGGTGCCTTTCGAAGAGGACGCCAGCCAGGGCAAGGACCGGCCGGTGCTGCTCGTCGGCCGCGACGGCGGCTGGTTGCTCGCTCTGATGCTCACCAGCAAGGATCACGACCGCGACGCCGAGCAGGAGCGCCGGGCCGGACGCCTGTGGTGCGACATCGGCCGTGGCGACTGGGATCCGCACCACCGCCCCAGCGAGGTGCGCGTCAATCGGGTGATCCGGCTGTCCGAGTCGGCCATCCGGCGCGAGGGCTCCGTCCTGCCGCGCGCCCAGTTCGACCTGGTCGCCGACGCGGTCCGGGCCGCCTACGCCTAGCCCCTTCGCCGAGAGGACACCCACGGCATCCGGCGGACATGAAACTCCGCGCCGGATGCCGTTTCTCGTGTCCTGCCGGCAGCGTTCGCGCCCTGCCGGCGAAAGAGTGCCGCGGGCGGTACCCGATACTCGATGTTTCCGGTACCGTAAGTTACAAGAACATCCCGCCTGCACCGAAAGGCAACCATGAGCCACCCGCAGCAATCCAAGCCGTCCCTCGCCGACCGCGGCCAGTCGTTCGGCATGCGCCTCATCACCCGCGCCGGCGGCCTGGAGGCGATGAAGAACCCCGCGCTGCGCGCGAAGGTCGAGAAGGTCCTCTACCGCGGCGCTCGCCAGGGTTTCCGCGCCCAGGTCGCGGCCGGGCGCGCGTTCACCGCCAGGAGCGGTTCGGGATCGCCCACCCGCACCAAGCCGGCCAAGCCCCGCGTGCAGTTCGACCTGACGCCGAACGACGATCAGGAGATGATCCGCGAGGCGGCACGCGAGCTCGCCGATGAGGTCCTCCGCCCGGCCGCGTCGGCGGCCGACACCGAGCGGACCGTGCCCGACGCGGTGCGCGAGCAGGCCGCCCAGATGGGTATGGCGCTGCTCGGCGTGCCCACCGAGCTCGGCGGTGTCGCCGAGGAGGCGTCCGCCGTGACCAGCGTTCTCGTGCTCGAGGAGCTCGCCCGCGGCGACATGGGCCTCGCCGTCGCAGTGATGTCTCCGGCTGCCGTCGCGAACTGCCTTGTGAACTATGGCGACTCGGACCAGCAGGCGACCTACCTGCCCGCCTTCACGGACGAGAGTTCGCCCGCCACCGGCGCGCTCGCACTGATGGAGCCGCAGCCGCTGTTCGACCCGGCGAAGCCGCAGACGACCGGCCGCATCGACGGCGACGGCGTCGTCCTCGACGGCACCAAGGCACTCGTCCCGGGTGCCGCCACCGCTGACCTGTTCATCGTCTCGGCACTGATCGACGGCGCAGCGCGACTGGTGATCGTGCCGCCGACCACCGAGGGCGTCACCGTGTCGGACAACCCGGCCATGGGTGTGCGTGCGGCGCACACCGGCACGCTGCACCTGGAGCAGGTCCGCGTGTCCACGTCCAACCTGCTCGGCACCGCGGCAGACCACACCGACGCCGTCGCCCGTGCCCGTCTCGCCTGGTCCGCCGCCGCGGTCGGCACCGCGCAGGCCGTGCTCGACCAGGTGAAGACCTACACCAAGGAGCGCAAGGCCTTCGGCGAGCCGATCGCCCACCGGCAGGCCGTCGCCTTCACCGTCGCCAACATCGCCATCGAGCTCGACGGCCTGCGCCTGGTCGTATGGCGGGCAGCCTCGCGCCTCGACCGCGGTCTCGACGCGAGCGAGCAGATCGCCCACGCGCGAGCACTGACCGAGAAGCACTGCGCACAGATCGGTTCCGACGCCGTGCAGTTGCTCGGCGGTCACGGTTTCGTCAAGGAGTTCGACAACGAGCGGTGGTTCCGCGACCTGCGCGGCGCCGGCCTCATGGAGGGCGCGTTGCTCGTCTAGAGCAACAGCCCTGTCCTCCCAAACTCATTCTGTACCAAAGGATTTGAACCATGATTGACCTTGAGGTTCCGAAGAAGTTCGTTCCGCTGCTCAAGCAGGCATCCGGCCTGGCCGACGAGGTCTTCCGGCCGATCAGCCGCAAGTACGACCTCGCCGAGCACGAGTACCCGCGCGAACTCGACCTGATGTCCGCCGTCATCGACGGCCTGTCCGATTCGGGCGCGTCGCAGGGCGCCGGTGCACGCACGACGAGCGGCGGCTCCAAGGAGCCGGCCGGCGTCGGCGCCGGCTCGCGTGGCGCCAAGACCAAGGAGACCGTCAACGGCTCCAACCTGTCGTCGGTGCTGTCGATCATGCAGACCTGCCGCGGCGACGTCGGTCTCACCCTGTCGCTCCCCCGCCAGGGGCTCGGCAACGCCGCGATCGCGGCTGTGGCCAACGACGAGCAGAAGGAGCGCTACGGCAGCAAGTGGGCTGCGATGGCGATCACCGAACCCGACACCGGCTCCGACTCGGGCGCGATCCGCACGACCGCGACCAAGGACGGCGACGAATACGTCCTCAACGGCGAGAAGATCTTCGTCACGAGCGGCGAGCGCGCCGAGCTGGTCGTCGTCTGGGCGACGCTCGACCGCGCGCTCGGCAAGAAGGCGATCAAGTCGTTCGTGGTGCGCCGCGACAACCCGGGCCTGAAGCTGGTGCGCCTGGAACACAAGCTCGGCATCCGCGCGTCGGACACCGCCGCCTTCTCCCTCGACAACTGCCGTGTGCCGGCGGAGGACCTGCTCGGCGACCCGGAGATCCGGACCGAGGGCGGGTTCGGCGGTGCCATGCAGACGTTCGACAACACGCGGCCGCTGGTGGCCGCGATGGCCGTCGGCCTCACCCGGGCCAGCCTCGACCTCACGACCGAGCTGCTCGCGAAGGCCGGTCTCACCGCCGACGCCGACGCACCGCTGCACACGCAGCCGTATGCCGCGGCACGCCTCCTGCAGATGGAGGCCGACTACGAGGCGGCATACCTGCTGACGATGCGCGCCGCCTGGATGGCCGACAACGGCAAGCCCAACTCCATGCAGGCCTCGATGGCCAAGGCGAAGGCCGGCCGGACCTGCGTCGACGTCGCGCTGACCTGCGTACAGCTTTGTGGCGCAACGGGATACGCCGAGACCGAGCTGCTGGAGAAGTGGGCCCGGGACAGCAAGATCCTGGACATCTTCGAGGGCACGCAGCAGATTCAGCTGCTCGTCGTCGCCCGCCGCCTGCTGGAGTTGAGCTCGAGCGAGCTGAAGTAGCAGCCGCTCCGACGAACGGATGACGAAGGCCCGACCGGTTCACCGGTCGGGCCTTCGTCGTGGAAAGTCCTGGAAAGTCCTGGAAAATCTTTGTCAGCTCTTGGCGTTCGCCCGCTGCAGCGCCATGATCAGGTCATCCCGGGCGCTCTGGGTCGAGGCGCTGCGGATCGCGTCCAACAGTTCACGCCGACCACGGGCAGCTTCACGGTGGGTACGGATGGCGCGGGCGAGCGAGGTCATGCTGGTCTCTCCTTCGAGACGTATTCGATAACGAATTCTTCGTTATCGAAATTTTACCTCCGCCATACCTTCGCCCGCCAACGCGCCGGAGGTGACTTCGCACACACCCCTGCCGGAATCGGATCCTCCGCTCACGCCTGGTCGAGACTCGTGCGCACGATGCGCAGTAGCTCCTCGGTCCCCAGCCCGAGCCGTCGTACACGCGCCGCGAAATCGGCAGCCGCAGCCGCCGCGAGCGCCCGCGTGCCATCTCCTCCGGCGGCCACCCGCGTGCCCTGACGACCCATGCCCTCTATCAACCCGGCCTCCTCGAGCTGGGTGTACGCCTTCGCCACCGTCCCCGGTGCGAGACCGAGCTCGGCGGCCAGCCCGCGCACCGACGTCAGCCGGGCGCCGACCGCCAGCTCCCCGGCCTCGATGCGTGCCGCGATCTGCTCGCAGATCTGCTGGTATGGCGGGACCGCGCTGTCTTGATCGATGGTCATCATCCACCCATCGAACATCCTCCCGGGCACCCACGGGAAGACACGCCACATCCGGCGGGCCCAGGACCCTTGAAGAAAACATTTTTCCTCTACCCTGCCTTTACGAATTGAATTTTCCCTCGGATCGCCCGCCCTGGACCGATCCACCCCTTGTTCCCCGGCTTCACCCGTCACCTGCCACATCACCAAGGAGAACCATGCGCACCACCACAGCTGCGGCACTTGCTTCCCTGACCGCGCTCACCCTCGCCCTCGCCGGCTGCGGCGACAGCGGTGGTTCCGGTGGGTCGGGTGACTCCGCAGGCGCCGCGGCCAACGGCGGCGGCACCGCCAAGTCGTTGACGTTCTGGGTCATGAAGGGCACCAACCCCGACGCGTCGAAGTTCTACGCGGCTGCCAAGAAGGAGTTCAAGAAGAAGACCGGCGCCACGCTGAACATCCAGGAGGTCGAGTGGGCCGACGCGCATGACCGGCTGGTGCGGTCCTTCGCCGGCGGTGGCGGCCCGGACGTGTCGGAGATCGGCACCACCTGGACCCCGGAGTTCGCAGCGGCGGGCGGCCTGGCCGACATCACCAAGCAGGTCACCTCCTCGGGCATGGGCAAGGACGAGCTGAAGGCGCTGAAGGACTCGGCGACGTATGACGGCAAGCAGTACGGCGTGGGCTGGTATGCCGGCGTGCGCGGCATCGTCTACCGCAAGGACATCTTCGCCAAGGACGGCGTGAAGGTCCCGACGAACTGGGCCGAGCTGGAGCAGGCCGTCAAGACGCTGAAGGCCAAGGAGCCGAAGATGGCCGCCATGCCCATCGCGGGCGGCTCGTCATACGGATCGGCACCGTTCATCTGGGGTGCCGGAGGTGGCTTCGCCACCAAAGACGGCGACAAGTGGAAGAGCACGCTGGACTCCAAGGCGTCGCAGGCGGGCCTGAAGTTCTACACCGACCTGGCACTGAAGGACGGCTCCTCGACCACCGCGGCTTCGACCTGGAAGGAGACCGACCTGCTGGATGCGTTCGCGAAGAACAAGGCGGCCATGGTCATCCAGGGCAACTGGACGCCCAAGACCGCGATCGAGCAGAACCCCGACCTGAAGAACAAGATCGGCGCGTTCGCGATCCCCGGCAAGAACGGTGGCGTGGCACCGGCGTTCCTCGGCGGCTCCAACCTGTCGGTGATGGCGACCAGCAAGAAGCAGGACCTCGCCTGGAAGTTCATCCAGCTGATGACGACCGGTGACCTGGCGAAGAAGTGGGCCGACCAGACCGGCTTCCTGCCGACGACCAAGACCGCGCTGCAGCCGTTCGCCGACAGCCCCGACAAGCTCGTCGCGCCGTTCGCGACCGCGATGCTCAAGGGCGGCCGGAACGTCCCGAGTGCACCGCAGTGGGGCACGGTCGAGGGCAACAAGACGATCACCGCGATGCTGCAGTCGATCCTGACGGGCACCTCCGTGCCCGCGGCGAGCAAGAAGGCGGCGGAGGCGATCACCTCCACGCTGAACGCCAAGAGCTGAGCGCCACCCGACACCGACACCGACACCGAAGAACTTCTACGTGCCTACTTCCAAGTCACGGCCCTGGCTCCTGCTGGCCGGCCCGCTGATCGTCATCGCCGGACTGCTGCTCTACCCGATCGTCCGGGTGACGGTGCTGTCCTTCCAGCGCTACAACCTGCGCGAGGTGATCAGCGGGCACCCGGTGGGCATCGGGTTCGACAACTACAAGCAGATCTTCTCCGGCGCGCCGGGCCTGCCCGCGTCATACATGTGGAAGACGATCCTGCCGAACACCGTTGTGCTCGCTGCACTCGCGGTGTTCTGCACGATCGTTCTCGGCACGCTGGTCGCACTGTTGCTGCTCAATGTCGGTCCGAAGGTGCGCGCGCTGATCATCGGGTCGATCCTGATCGCCTGGGCCATTCCGGCGGTCTCGGACACCTATGTCTGGAAGTGGATCTTCGCGCCCGACGACGGGATCGCGAAGCACACGCTGGAATGGCTCGGCCTGATCGGTCCGAACGGGCACAACTGGTTCACCGACCGATGGTCGTTCTACGCGATCGTGCTGCTCAACGTCGTGCACCACAGCTTCCCGTTCGTGGCCGTGACACTCTTCGCCGGAATGCTCACTGTGCCAACGGAATTGCACGAGGCTGCCAAGATCGACGGCGCCTCGGCGTGGCGGCGGTTCTGGTCGGTCACCATGCCGCTGCTCCGCCCGGTCTTCGCGGTGGTCACCATCCTGTCGACGATCTGGGACTTCAAGGTGTTCACCCAGATCTATCTGATGCCCGGCGGCGACGGCAGCAACCCGGACGTGTTCAACCTCGGCGTCTGGTCCTACGTCTCGTCGATCAACCAGACGAAGTACGGCCTCGGTTCGTCGATCGCCGTCCTGCTCACACTGGTGCTGCTGATGATCAGCCTCGTCTACCTACGGGTCATGTTCCGGGAGGAGGAGACCGTATGAGGACCAACTCCCCGTGGCGCACGACCGGCAAGACGGTCGCTGTCGTGACCCTGCTGTTCTTCACGCTCTTCCCCGTCTACTTCATGCTGAGTACGGCGTTCAACGCCCGCAACGGTTCGGGCACGGACAACCTGCTGCCGGACCACGCGACGTTCGACAACTTCACCCGAGTGTTCTCGGAGCACGAGTTCGGTCGCTATCTGCTGAACTCGGCGATCGTCACGGCCGCGGTCGTCGTGATCTCCGGTGCTCTCGCCCTGCTCGGCGCCGTCGCGATCGCGCGGTTCCGTTTCCGGTTCCGCTCCACCATGCTGGTGCTGATCCTGGTGGTGCAGATGCTGCCCGCCGAGGCGCTGGTCATCCCGCTCTTCCTGCAGATGAAGGACTGGCGGATGCTCAACTCGCTGCTCGGGCTGATCCTGGTCTACATCGCCTTCTCACTGCCCTTCGCCATCTGGAACCTACGGGGTTTCGTAGCGGCCGTGCCGCGCGAGTTGGAGGAGGCGGCATACCTGGACGGTTGTGGGTGGTGGCGGATGTTCCGCTCGATCCTCTTGCCGCTCGTCGTGCCGGGACTCGTTGCCACGTCGGCGTTCTCGTTCGTCATGGCGTGGGAGGAGTTCACCTTCGCACTCACCTTCCTGTCCAAGGACAGCGTGCTCACGGTCGGGGTGGGCCTGCAGCACTTCTCGACCGCCAACACGAATGACTGGGGTGGCCTGATGGCAGCCTCGACCGTGGTTACTCTTCCTGTCGTGATCGTCTTCGTGCTTGCCCAGCGACGCCTCGGTGCCGGCCTCGTCTCCGGCGCCGTCAAGTGACAACCCCGCGAATGGGCACGGACCCCGCCGTCGACCGGCTGATCCATACCGTCCTGCAGCCCGGGTTCGCCGGCCGCAACGAACCACCGCGCTGGCTGGCCGACGCCATCGGTCGTGGCCTCGGCGGTGTCGTCTACTTCAGCCACAACATCGGCGACGTCGACACGACGGCAACACTGTCAGGGCAACTGCACGAACTGGGTGACGTACTCATCGCCACCGACGAGGAGGGCGGCATCGTCAGCCGCCTCGGTGCCCGGGACGGGTCACCACACGTCGGCGCCGCCATGCTCGGCCGGGTCGACGACGTCGCGGCGACCCGCGCGGTCGGCGCCGCGATCGGGGCGGACCTGCGCGCATCGGGCATCGACATCGACCTGGCGCCGGTCGTCGACGTCAACAGCAACCCCGGCAACCCGGTGATCGGGGTGCGCTCGTTCGGTGCCACACCACAACTGGTCACCCGCCATGCCATCGCGTATGCCGAGGGCCTGCAGGCGACGGGAGTCGCCGCGACTGCCAAGCACTTCCCGGGACACGGTGACACTGCAGTTGATTCGCACGTCGGGCTGCCTCAGGTCGATGCCCCGCTCGAGGTGCTGCGCGAACGCGAGCTCGCCCCCTTCGCCGCGGTGGTCCGCGCCGGTGTGCGCGCGGTGATGACCGCGCACGTCATCCTGCCCGCGCTGGATCCGTCGCGCCCGGCCACGATCAGCGCACCGGTCCTGTCGATGCTGCGCAACGAACTGGGCTTCGACGGCGTCATCATGACCGACGCACTCGACATGGGCGCGATCCGCGACACGATCGGCCTGGGCGAGGGGTGCGTGCAGGCATTGCTCGCCGGCGCCGATCTGCTCGGCCTCGGCAACCCGGTGCTGGGCGCGACGACCTCCGACAAGGACCTGCAGGTCTTCACCGAGGCGCGCACCGTGTTGGCACGCGCCGTCGACGAGGGCCGACTGCCGGTCGAGCGGCTCGAGCAGGCAGCCGGCCGGATCGACGCGCTGCGCCGGTGGCGACGCACACGAGCGGCGGCACCACCCGTGGTCGACCGCTCCGCCGACCTGTCCGTCGCCGGCCGCTCCCTGGCCACTCGAGGTCAGCTCGAGCTCCCATCAAATCCCTTGCGAGTGCTCGACATTCGCCGGCAGCGAAACGTCGCCGCGGGAGCGCTTCCGGCACTGACGGTCCAGGCCGTCCTCGATGCCAGGCCCGGGTCGTCGATCACGTCGGCGTTCGTGCTCCCCGAGGCCGTCGAGGGGCACGCGGACGACGCCGAGCTCGCGCCGCGGTCCGATCTGCCCGTCGCCGATGTCGTCGTGACGGGTTCCCCCCGTCACGACGCGGCCGAGGACGAGCAGCTTCGAGTCGCACTCGCGGCCAATCCGGACGCGCTGGTGCTGGTCCTCGGCTACGCGACCGGCACCGAGGAATTGGCCGGCGCACGACGAGTGATCTGGACGTTCGGCGACAGTGTGCCGACGGCCGCTGCCGTCACCACCCTGCTGCATCGCTGACCACTCGCGCTCCGCGGCCGGGTGACGTGCCCGCGGCATACCCGATCAGCACCTCACAACGCCGAAACAGGGCGAATCTCAAGGAGATTCGCCCTGTTTCGCGTGCGGACCGGCTCAGCGGCGCTGGGACTCGACCGTCCGTCGCACTGCCTCCGCGACTGCAGGTGCGACATCGGCGTCGAAGACGCTCGGGACGATGTAGCTGGCGTTGAGCTCGCTCGCGCTCACCGAGTCGGCGATCGCCCGCGCCGCGGCCACCAGCAACTCGGTGCTGATCTTGTGCGCGGACGCATCGAGCAGGCCACGGAAGAGACCCGGGAATGCCAGCACGTTGTTGATCTGGTTGGGGAAGTCACTGCGGCCGGTCGCGACGACAGCTGCGTGCTTGGCTGCTTCGGCGGCCGGGATCTCCGGGTCCGGGTTGGCCAGCGCGAAGACGATCGAGTCGTCCGCCATCCGAGCGACATCCTGCTCGCCCAGGATGTTCGGGCCGGAGACGCCGATGAAGACGTCGGCGTCGACCAGCGCGTCGGCGAGCGACCCGGTCACCTCACGCGGGTTGGTGTTCTCGGCGATCCAGATGCGGTGCTCGTCCTGGTAGCTCCCACCGCGGTGGATCGCACCCGAGCGACTGCAGGCCACGATGTCGGAGGCGCCCTGCGCACCCAGCAACTGGATGATCGCGTGGCCGGCCGCGCCGACACCGGAGACGACGATGCGGACATCCTCGATCTTCTTGTCCACGACCCGCAGCGCGTTGATGAGCGCGGCAAGGACCACGATGGCCGTGCCGTGCTGGTCGTCGTGGAAGACCGGGATGTCCAGCTCCTCCCGCAACCGGCGCTCGATCTCGAAACAACGCGGTGCCGCGATGTCCTCGAGGTTGACCCCGCCATACACCGGCGCGAGCGCCTTGACGATCGAGATGATCTCCTCGGTGTCCGTGGTGTCCAGGCAGACCGGCCAGGCGTCGACGTTCGCGAACTGCTTGAAGAGCGCCGCCTTGCCCTCCATCACCGGCAGCGCGGCCTCCGGACCGATGTCGCCCAGCCCGAGCACGGCGGTGCCGTCGGTGACGACGGCGACGGTGTTGCGCTTCACGGTCAGTCGCCGCGCGTCCTCCTTGTTGGCCGCGATGGCGAGGCACACGCGGGCGACGCCCGGCGTGTAGGCGCGGGACAGGTCGTCGCGGGTCCGCAGCTCCACCTTGGGCTCGACGGAGAGCTTGCCGCCCAAGTGCATCAGGAAGGTGCGGTCGCTGACCTTGCGAACGTCGTATCCGCCTGCGGTTGTGAGGGATTCACGGATGCGCTCGGCGTGGTTCTCGTCGGCCGTGTCGCACGTGACATCGACGACCAGACCCTCGGGAGTGGACTCGGTGACGTCCAGTGCGGTCACCGACGCCCCAGCGCTGGCAACCGCCGACGCGAGGTCACTGGCCGTGCGCTGTCCGGGCGTGAGTCCGACGCGCAACGTGACCGAGTATCCGGGGCTCGTGTGGGTCATCAAACCTCTCCGATCTGGTGGGGAACCAACAGGGAATCAAACAGGGAATCGAACAATGGCACCGCTACGGCGCGGGCCGTCACGGTACGACGGCGGCTGCCGCCGGGATTTCGTCGCAGTATGCCGCATGCGCGATGCCGGGCGGGGATGCGACGGCAATGCGGGACAGCACCCTTGACGGAACGGGTTCATCTTGGCACACTTCCATCATTCAATATTTAGTTTCCGTATTGTGGAATTTAACGAAGGACATCCGGCATGACCCGACACACCGTGAACGCCTCGATCCTGCTGACCGACCGACCGCTGCTCGAGCGGCCCGCCGCTGCCAGGGCGGCAGGCTTCGACGCGGTGGAGTTCTGGTGGCCCTGGCCGCAGACCGCGACGCCCTCCGCCGACCAGGTCGACGCGTTCGTCGCCGCCATCGAGGACGCCGGTGTGCAGCTGACCGGCCTGAACTTCTTCGCAGGCGACATGCCCGCCGGTGAACGCGGGATCGTGAACAACCCGGCCCGCCAGGACGAGTTCCGCGCCAACGTCGACCTCGTGGTCGAGATCGGCGAACGCCTCGGGTGCAAGCACTTCAACGCCCTCTACGGGCTGCACGCCGACGGGATCGACGAGGAGGCGGAGGCCGAGGCAGCGCGCGCCAATCTGAGCTACGCGGCCAAGGCAGTGGACGCGATCGGCGGCACCGTCCTGCTGGAGCCCGTCTCGGGTGCCGAGGCCTATCCCCTCAAGAAGGCCGCCGACGCACTCGCCGTCATCGACTCCGTCGGCGCCGGCAACATCCGGTTGCTGGCCGACTTCTACCACCTAGCGGTGAACGGCGACGACGTCGCCGCCGTCATCGCCGAGCATGCCCAGGACTTCGGGCACATCCAGATCGCCGACGCGCCCGGTCGTGGCGCGCCCGGCACCGGCGACCTCCCCCTCGACACGTGGATCAAGGCGGCCCAGGACGGCGGGTATGACGGGCCGATCGGCCTGGAGTACATCGCCGGCGAAGGTGATCCGTTCGCCTGGGTCCAGGCCTGAATCCCCCTGACCGTCATACGTTTTCCAAGGAGCCAGTCATGAGTAACACCACTTCAGTCGCCGTCATCGGCCTCGGCATCATGGGCGCGCCCATGGCCGCCAACCTCGTCAAGGCCGGCTACCAGGTCACCGGCTACAACCGCAGCCAGGAGCCGATCGACACGCTGGTCGCCGCCGGCGGCAAGGGCGCCTCGTCAATCGCCGAGGCGGTCCACGAGGCCGACGTCATCATCACGATGGTGCCCGACTCCCCCGACGTCGTCGCGGTCGCCCGTGGCACCGAGGACGAGCCCGGCCTGATCGGCTCCGCCAAGGCGGGCGCGATCTGGGTCGACTGCTCGACGATCCGCCCGGACGTCGCCCGTGACGTCGCCGAGGAGGCGAAGGCCGCCGGCCTGAAGCCGCTCGACGGGCCGGTGTCCGGCGGTGAGGCAGGCGCCATCGAGGGCACCCTGTCGATCATGGTCGGCGGTGAGGCCGCCGACCTGGAGACCGTGCGTCCGGTCCTGGAGACCGTCGGCAAGACCGTGGTCCACGTCGGCCCGAGCGGCTCGGGTCAGACGGTCAAGGCCGCCAACCAGCTGATCGTCGCCGGCACCATCGAGCTCGTCGCCGAGGCCCTGGTCTTCCTGGAGGCGTATGACGTCGACACGACCGCCGCCGTCGAGGTCCTGGCCGGCGGGCTCGCCGGCAACCGGATCCTGGACCGCAAGGCCGCGTCGATGATCAAGCGCGAGTTCCAGCCCGGCTTCCGCATCGACCTGCACCACAAGGACATGGGCATCGTGCTGGACTCGGCCCGCGCCGCCGGTGTCGCCATCCCGCTCGGCAGCCAGACCGCGCAGCTCGTGCAGGACCTGCGCAACCTCGGCCACGGCGGCCTCGACCACTCGGCTTTGCTGCTCCTCGTGGAGCAGCTGTCCGGACGCAGCAGCAAGAACGAAGGCGATGCACGATGACCCGCATGCAGGCTGTTGACGCAGCTGTCCTGATCCTCGAAAAGGAAGGCGCCACACAAACTTTCGGCTTGCCCGGCGCCGCCATCAACCCGTTGTATGCCGCGATGCGCCGCCACGGCGGCATGCAGCATGTGCTCGCCCGGCACGTCGAGGCCGCGTCGCACATGGCCGAGGGCTACACCCGCGCGGCACCCGGGAACATCGGCGTCTGCCTGGGCACCTCGGGTCCGGCCGGCACCGACATGATCACCGGCCTCTACTCCGCCGGCGCCGACTCGACGCCGATCCTGGCGATCACCGGTCAGGCACCGCTCGCCAAGCTGGACAAGGAGGACTTCCAGGCCGTCGACATCGCGTCGATCGCGGCACCGGTCACCAAGTGGGCGGTCACCGTCAAGGAAGCCGCCCAAGTGCCCGGCACGTTCGCCAAGGCCTTCTGGCTGATGCGCGAGGGTCGGCCCGGACCGGTGCTGATCGACCTGCCGCTGGACGTGCAGCAGGCGGAGATCGACTTCGACATCGACACCTACGAGCCCCTCGCCGTCACCCGGCCGGCGGCGACCCAGGCACAGGTCGCGAAGGTCTTCGACCTGCTGCTGGCGTCCGAGCGTCCGGTGCTGATCGCCGGCGGCGGCATCATCAACGCCGACGCGTCGGACAAGCTGGTCGAAGTCGCCGAATTGCTCGGCATACCAGTCATTCCCACCCTGATGGGCTGGGGCGCAATCCCGGACGACCACCCGCTGCACGCGGGCATGGTCGGTCTGCAGACGGCGCACCGTTACGGCAACGAGACGCTGCTGGCCTCCGACTTCGTGCTCGGCGTCGGCAACCGGTGGGCCAACCGTCATACGGGAGCGCTCGACGTCTACCGCCAGGGGCGCACGTTCGTCCACGTCGACATCGAGCCGACCCAGATCGGCCGTGTCTTCGCACCCGACTACGGCGTCGTGTCCGATGCCGGTGCCTTCCTGGACGCATTCCTGGCCGAGGCGCACCGGCGCAAGGGCGACGGGCCCCTGCCGGACAACGCGGTGTGGGCGAAGGACTGTCAGCAGCGCAAGGCGACGTTGCAGCGCAAGACGCACTTCGACGACGTCCCGATCAAGCCCCAGCGGGTCTACGAGGCGATGAACGCCGCGTTCGGCCGCGAGACCACCTACGTCTCCACGATCGGCCTGTCGCAGATCGCCGGAGCGCAGTTGCTGCACGTCTTCGGTCCGCGTCGCTGGATCAACTGCGGCCAAGCCGGTCCGCTCGGCTGGACCCTGCCCGCCGCGCTCGGAGTGGCCACCGCGAAGCCGGACCAACAGGTCGTTGCGCTCTCCGGTGACTACGACTTCCAGTTCCTCATCGAGGAGCTGGCCGTCGGCGCACAGCACAACATCCCCTATGTGCACGTGCTGGTGAACAACTCCTACCTGGGGTTGATCCGCCAGTCGCAGCGCGCCTTCGACATGGACTACTACGTGTCGCTCGCCTTCGAGAACATCAATTCCCCGGAGGTCGAGGGGTATGGCGTGGACCATCTCAAGGTCGTGGAAGGCCTGGGGTGCAAGGAGATTCGCGTGCACAACCCGGACGACCTCGAGCCGGCGCTGCGCAAGGCCAGCGCGATGGCCGAGGAACTGCGGGTGCCCGTCGTCGTCGAGGTCATCATGGAGCGGGTCACTAACATCTCCATGGGTGCCGCCGGCATCGACTCGGTCACCGAGTTCGAGGAGGTCGCCTCGTCGGCCAGCGACGCACCCACCGCCATCCTGCCGATCGGTTGACACCGACGGCCGGTCCCCGCAGACGATCGGAGCACAGCGTGCGAGTGGTCATCGCGCCGGACAAGTTCAAGGGATCCCTGCCCGCAGACGCCGTGGGCGAAGCCCTCGCCGCCGGCATCGCCCGGGTCGTCGCTGCCGACGTCGACCTGGTGCCGATGGCCGACGGCGGGGACGGCACCGTCGAGGCGGCGTTGCGGGCCGGCTACACCGCTTCGCGGCACTCGGTGACCGGTCCGGTCGGTGAGCAGGTCGAGGCGGTCCTCGCCGTGCGGGGCGACACCGCCGTCGTCGAGTTGGCGACCGCGTCCGGGCTGGCCCTGCTCCCACCGGATTCCCTCGCACCGCTCACCGCGACGAGCCGAGGAACCGGCGAGCTCGTGGCCGCGGCGCTCGACGCGGGGTGCACCCGGATCGTCCTCGGAGTCGGCGGCAGCGCCTGCACCGACGGCGGGGCCGGGCTGCTCGCCGCGCTCGGCATACGGCTGCTCGACGCCGGTGGTCGCCCGCTGGCGGACGGCGGCGCTGCTCTCGCCGACCTCGCCGAGGTCGATCTGACGGGCCTGGACCCGCGCGTCCGCCACACCGAATTCGTCGTGGCACTCGACGTCGACAACCCACTGCTGGGCGAGAACGGCGCTGCCGCGATCTTCGGCCCGCAGAAGGGCGCGAGCCCGGACGAGGTGGGGCAGCTCAATGACGCGCTGGCCCACTTCGCTCGGGTGCTGGCCACGACCGTCGGACCGACGATCGATGCGGCGGCAGCCGCGCCCGGCGCCGGTGCGGCGGGTGGCGTCGGCTTCGCCGCGCTCGCCGTGCTCGGCGCGACGCCGCAGACCGGGCTGGAGCTGGTCGCCGACCTGGTCGGCCTCGCCGACCGCGTACGCGGAGCCGACCTGGTCATCACCGGTGAGGGCAGCCTCGATCAGCAGAGCCTGGCAGGCAAGACGCCGGTCGGCGTCGCCCGCATCGCACGCGCGGCCGGGGTACCCCGGGTGACGGCCGTCTGTGGTGTGAGCACACTGGATGAGAAGCAAGCAACAGCGGGCGGTTTCGATGCCGTGTGGACACTGGCCGACCTGGAGTCGGACGTGGCACGCAGCATCACGAATGCGGCCGAACTGTTGACACAGACCGGTGAACAGATCGGTCGCTGGATCGCAACCAAGGAGAGCTGATGACCGAGTCCGACCTGCTGGCACCCGTCAACCGACCGGATGTCGTTCGGCAACAGATCGCCGATTTCGTTGCTGCGCACGGTGATCCACGTTCGACCGAGGCTGAGTCCGCCCACAGCGCGGGCGGCATAGACCTCGTCATCCGTGGCGCCCGGGTGCTGGTCGACGGCCAGGAGTCTCCCCGTGAGGTCGCCATCGCCGGCGGCCGCATCGCCGCGATCGAGCCACTCGGCACGGGCCTGCAGGCGCCCACCGTCGTCGACCTGGGCGCCGATGAGGTGCTCATGGCCGGCGTCGTCGACGCCCACGTGCACGTCAACGAACCCGGGCGCACCGAGTGGGAAGGTTTCGCGACCGCGACCCGGGCCGCCGCGGCGGGCGGTGTCACGACGATCATCGACATGCCGCTCAACTCGATCCCGTCAACGGTGACGGTGCCGGCGCTGGACTACAAGCGCATGGTCGCCTCGGGCCAGGTCTCCGTCGACGTCGGCTTCTGGGGTGGTGCCGTGCCGGGCAACCGCGACGAGCTGCGCGGGCTGCACGACGAGGGTGTGTTCGGCTTCAAGTGCTTCCTGCTCGACTCGGGAGTCGACGAGTTCCCGCCCCTGACGCCGGATGCGCTGCAGGACTACCTGACGACGATCGCCGAGTTCGACGGGTTGATGATCGTCCACGCAGAGGACGCCGCGACCATCGGTGGCGCGACACCGCCCCACGGCACCCGGTACGCCGACTTCCTGAACTCCCGCCCGCGCGATGCCGAGAGCCTGGCCATCGCCCAGGTCATCGAGGCCGCCCGGCAGACCGGTGCCCGCGCGCACATCCTGCACCTGTCGTCGTCGGACGCGCTGCCCGCCCTGCGCGCGGCCAAGCAGAGCGGTGTCGACATCACCGCCGAAACCTGCCCGCACTACCTGACGCTCTCCGCCGAGGACGTGCCCGGCGGTGGCACGGCATACAAGTGCTGCCCGCCGATCCGCGAGGGCGCCAACCGCGAGCTGCTGTGGGACGCACTGGCGGACGGCACGATCGACTACATCGCCTCCGACCACTCCCCGTCGACCGTCGAGCTGAAGGACCTCGAGCACGGCGACTTCGGCACGGCATGGGGCGGCATCGCGTCGGTGCAACTGGCCCTGCCTGCGGTGTGGACCGAGGCACGCCGCCGAGGCATCTCGCTGGCGTCGGTCTCCGAGTGGATGACCTCGCGACCGGCCGAGCGAATCGGCTTGCGCCACAAGGGAAAGCTCGCTGTCGGGTATGACGCCGACCTTGCGATCCTCGCGCCCGACGAGGAGTTCGTCGTCGACGCCGGGAAACTGCAGCACAAGAACCCCGTCTCCGCGTATGACGGCAAGACGCTCACCGGGGTCGTGCGGCATACGTTCGTGCGCGGCGCGGCCGTCGACGGCGACAAGCCCGCCGGCCGGCTGCTCGTGCGCGGCACCGACTGACGAGAGACAGGACACCCATGCGACTACTCCGTGTCGGTGATGCCGGCGCCGAGCGCCCGGCCGCCTTCGCGGCGGATGGTTCCGTCGTCGACGTCTCCTCCGTGGTGCCGGACTACGACCACCGCACGTTGAACGACGACACCCTCACGACGGTCGTCGATGCCGTCACGAGCGGCGACCTGCCGGTGCTGGACCCGACCGGGGTGCGGATCGGGTCACCGGTCGCCCGACCGGGGAAGGTCGTCTGCATCGGCCTGAACTACCGGGACCATGCCGCGGAGACGGGCGCGTCGATCCCCACCGAGCCCATCGTCTTCATGAAGGACCCCTCGTGTGTCGTGGGTCCGCACGACGACGTGCCGATCCCACGGGGTAGCACCAGGACCGACTACGAGGTCGAGCTCGCGGTGGTCGTCGGACGCACCGCGCGCTATCTCGATTCACCGGAGCAGTCGGCCGCCCACATCGCCGGCTACGCCCTCTCGCACGACGTGTCGGAACGCGAGTTCCAGCTCGAGCGCGGCGGCGGCCAGTGGGACAAGGGCAAGAGCTGCGAGGGCTTCAATCCGCTCGGGCCCTGGCTCGTCACGCCCGACGAGTTCGACCCGTCGAACGCTCCGATCCGGTTGCAGGTCAACGGATCCGACCGTCAGGTCAGCAGCACCGACCAGTTGATCTTCGACGTGCACCAGGTGGTGTGGCATCTCAGTCAGTTCATGGTGTTGCACCCGGGCGACGTCATCAACACCGGTACGCCGGGCGGGGTGGCCATGGGCCACGCGGACCCGAAGCCCTATCTGCGGGACGGTGACCTGGTCGAAGCCGAGATCACCGGGCTGGGCCGGATGCGGCAGGTCTTCCGGCAGGCTTGAACGCAGCGGCGCCGTCAGGCGCCGGCCTGCTCCGTCAGGCGCTCACCTTCCCGCGCAGACTGATGTCGGCGCAGGCCGCGCAGGTGTCCTCGGGGATGATGCCCAGCCGCATGAGCTGGGCGAAGACGAAACAGCCCGCACAGAAGCCCAGCACGCTCTCCAATGTCGCGAAGACGGCCAGAACGATCAGCAGCACGGTTGAAATCGCCTGCAGGCCGATCAGATTGAAGACAAGTGCGCCGCCGGAGAAGGCGAGGCCGATGGCCTGCGCGAACCGTTTGGGTGGTCCGGGCACGAGCTTGGCGGTGCCCAGCCGTGGGGCGATGACCCTCGTCGCGAGCTGGCCGAGCGGGCTGAGCCTGGGACCGCTGGCAACGCGTGCCGCGAAACCGTAGGCGAGCACCAGCAGCACGACCCACCACCCGGTGATCGCGCCGACAACGCTCAGAACGACGACGCCCGCTGCGACCGACCGGGCGGCCTTCTCGTTCACCGGGTTCGGAAAGCCGAAAATCTCTGCCACGCGCCAACCATAACGAAATATTCTGTTTTGGTTAACTTCGTGTCACTTGGTGAGCAGGTGCACCATGTCACGCGATGTGGGTCAACTCGCTCGCGCGCACCGGGAATCGCAGCGGCTGTCCCTGCGCGAGACGCTCGACCTCGTCGACCGCGACCTGCCCCAGGCGCAGCACCTCGTTGCCCATCGACCCCGCGATGTGTGGCGTCAGCACGACGTTCGGCAACGCGAACAACGGGCTGTCCGCCGGCAGCGGCTCCGGCTCGGTCACGTCCAGGTAGGCGTCGAGGCGTCCGGACACGACATGGCGTTCGAGCGCGGGCGTGTCCACCAGACTCCCCCGCGCCGTGTTGATGAGCACCGCACCGTCCCGCATCAGTGCCAGCGCGCGGTCGTCGATCAGGTGCCGCGTCGCCGGGATCGCCGGGGCGTGCAGGGTCACGATGTCGCTGCGCCGCAGCAGGTCGGGCAACTCGACCAACTGTGCGCCCCGCGACTGCGCCTCACCGGCATCGAGGAACGGGTCGCTCACCAGCACCGACACGTCGAGCACGTGCAGCAGGTCGATCACGCGGCGACCGATCCGTGACGCGCCGACAACGCCCACCGTGATGCCGTTGCTGCCGTGCTGCAACCGGCTCTCGTCGAACCCGCGCTTGTCCCCCGTCGCCCGGTATGCCGCGACGTGCCGGGAGAACCTCTTGGCTGCGAGAACGACTGTCGCCAGGGTGAATTCGGCCACCGGCACCGCGTTGCTCTCTGCCGCGGTGGACACGACGACACCGGCATCCCAGACGCACGGGTCGACAATGCCCTTGACGGATCCGGCCGCGTGGACGACGGCGCGCAACTGGTCGAAACGCCCCAAGGTCGCCGCGTCGAGGTATGGCGAACCCCAGCCGGTGAGCAACGTGTCCACGCCGCGCAGCACGTCGGGGTCTGTATCGCCGAAATCCCGGACCAGCAGCGGCGCACCGGTGTCGTCGCGGAGCACGGTGGCGAACCCGTCGAGCCGGTCCAGCGTCGCCCCGTCGAACGCAGTCCGGAAAGCCTCGTCCGACATCGCGAAACAGACCACCGGTCGCGTCGCGCTCTCCGCGTGCATCAGTCCCCTTCCACTGCGACGGCGCTTCTCAGGGCCGATGCGCGCGTCGCGGCTTCCAGTATCCCGTACGCCCGATCGTCACAGCAGTCGGTAGTTGCCGACAACCGCCGCCTCGTCGCGTTCGGGCGGGCCCTCGATCCGGCTCGCGAGATCGGCCTGGAATGCCCGGAACGCGCTCAACTGCGGCAGCGGCGACTCGCCATCGGCGACCGCCAGGTGCACGAAGGTGTTGTCGCCCAGTCGCAGAGTGGCGTAGCGGAATCCCTCCGGTGCACGCTCGGCGAGCTCGTCATACACGGCGCGCACGAGGTCCTCGTTCTTCGCCGTCTCGGCCGGACGGGTGGTGTATCGGACAACGCGAAAAGTAGTCATACGAGGGCAGACCCGAGGTCGGCCACGGTTTCACCGGTGAATCCCGACCGGACGATAAGTCAACACCAGTAACCGAACTCGTGGAGGACTTCTCATGGAGAACACCGGATCGACGAAGCAACGCGCGTCCCTCGGCTGGGTGCTGCTGCTCACCGCGGCCGCTGCGCTGATCGTCGCCCTGGACCAACTCGTCGTGGCAACGGCGTTGCAGCGGATCCGCGCTGACCTGGACGCGTCGATGAGTGCGCTGGAATGGACCGTCAACGCGTTCAGCCTCAGTTTCGCGGCGCTGCTCCTGCCGGCCGCGGACATCGGCGACCGCATCGGCCACAAGCGCACGTACCTCCTGGGACTCATCGTCTTCGCAGTTGCCTCCGCGTCATGCGCGCTGGCCCCCGGCGTGGGCCTGCTGATCACGGCACGCGTCATACAGGGCGTGGGTGCGGCGCTGATCTCGCCGGCGGCGCTGACCCTGCTGACCAGCGCGGCACCGGCCGCGAAGAGAGGCACGGTGATGGGTCTGTATGCCGCGGTGATGGGCCTCGCGGTCGTCGGGGGGCCGGTGGTCGGCGGGGCTGTCGCGCAAGGCATCGCGTGGCAGTGGATCTTCTGGATCAACCTGCCCGTCGTCGCGCTCGTCCTGCCGCTCGCGGCGGCTAAGCTCACCGAGACGAAGGGCACTCCCGCGCGTCCCGACCCGATCGGCCTGCTGCTGTCCGCGTCGTCGATGTGTGCCATCGTCTGGGCGCTGGTGCGGTCCGGGCCCGCCGGGTGGTCCAGCGCGGAGGTGCTCGGCACTCTGATCGGTGGAGGTGGGCTGCTGGTGGCGTTCGTCGGGTGGGAGCTGCGCAGGGCCGAGCCGATGCTCCCGGTGCGAGTCTTCGCGATCCCCGAGTTCGCCGCCGCCAACGTGTCGGCCCTGTTGCTGACCGCGTCACTCTTCGGCACTGTCTTCTTCCTCGCCCAGTATCTGCAGGTGGCGATGGGATATTCGCCGCTCGGGGCGGGTGTGCGGTTCCTGCCATGGACCGTGCTGCTCTTCGTCATCGCGCCGTTGGCCGGCCGGCTGCAGGATCGGTTCGGCGCGCGCTGGCTGATCTTCACCGGTCTCCTGTTGCAAGGGGCCGGCCTGGGCTGGATCGCGATCACCGCTCATCAACACGACTCGTACGGCGCCACCGCGGCGGGTCTCGTGGTGTCCGGCTTCGGAACCTCCCTGGCGATGCCGGCTCAACAAACGGCGGTGATGAGCTCGACCCCGCGCACCGTCATCGGCAAGGCGTCCGGCACCTTCAACGTGCTGCGGCAGGTGGGCGGTGCGCTGGGTATCGCCCTCCTCGCGTCGGTCTTCGCGGCATACGGAAATGACCACACGCCAATGGGTTTCGCGAATGGCTTCGCAGCGGCGATGGTCGGCGCTATGGTCCTCGCGTGGCTCGGTGCGATGAGCGGACTCTTCGTGCCGGCGCGGCCGCGGCGGGCCGATGCGGACCCCGTCCCCGAGGTCGCGGCGACGCCCGTGCCGACCGGCCCGAAGGAGGATCTCGGTGTCCGTTGACAACGCGCCGGACGGTGCCTTCGCCGAGCTGGCCGACCCCTACCGCCGCGAGCTCCTGGCCCATTGCTACCGCATGGTCGGATCGGTGCACGACGCCGAGGATCTCGTGCAGGAGACCTTGCTGCGGGCCTGGCGCGGCTACCCGCGTTTCGACGGGCGGTCGTCGTTGCGGACCTGGCTCTATCGTATCGCCACCAATGCCTGCCTCACCGCGCTCGGGGGCAACAGCCGCCGGATGCTGCCGTCGGGCCTCGGCTCGGGGACTCCCGATTCCGAGCACGCCGAGCTGCGCCGACTCGACTCCGTGGCCTGGCTGGAACCCGCGCCCACGACAGCGCTGACGACAGCGATGACCGACCCGGCCGCCGTGGCCGTCACCCGGGACAGCACGCGTCTGGCCCTCATCGCGGCGTTCCAACTGCTGCCCGCACGACAGCGAGCGGTGCTGATCCTGGTGGACGTCGCGGGGTACGCGCCGGCCGAGGCGGCGGATCTGCTCGGAGTCACGGTGACCGCTGCGCGCAGCCTGCTGCAACGTGCTCGGGAGACGATCCACGTCAATCGGCCGGCGATGGATCGGACGACGACAGATCGCACGACGGATCGCACCACGACGGATCACACGACGGCGACCGCCGTCGAGGAGTCCGTGCTGGGTCGTTATCTGCAGGCTTTCGAGTCGGCCGACATCGCGTTGCTGGCCGAGCTGCTCCGGGCGGACGTCGAGTACGAGATGCCGCCGCACCCCGTGTGGTTCGTCGGGCGCGACGCGGTGCTGGATCACCACCGCCGCCGCGTGCTCGGCCACCGGACGCGGGCACTGCGCACCTCCGCGAACGGTTTCCCCGCGCTGGCGACCTACAGCGAGCGCGCGGACGGCTCGTTCGCCCCGCACGCGATCCATGTGCTGGAGATCGAGAACGGTCTGATCGCCCGGGTCACGGTGTTCCTGGACGAGCGCCTCTTCGGCAGCTTCTCGCTGCCGGCCACCCTGCCGGCTGTCGTATGACGGGCGATATCCCACCTATCCCGTCGTCGTCCGCACCGGCGTGCCGCCCTGGTCTCGCGCGAACAGCAGCAGGCAGATCGGCCCGAGCGCGACGGCTGCGATCATCGCCAGCCCGTTGTAGCCGACCACCGCCATGATCGGACCACCGAGGAACGCGCCGCCTGCAGCCGTCATGTTGGATGCCATGTCCGCGAATCCCTGGATCTGCGTTCGCTGATCGTCGGCCACCACCCTCGACAGGCTTGCGGCACCTCCGACACTCATCACCGACCAGCCGAGCCCCAGGAGGATGAGCGAAATGGTCACGAACGTCATGCTGTCGACGCCCAGGATCGCCGCGAGAAAGCTGCCGGCGAAGAGGGCGACGCCCAAGCACATACCCACCCGGACCCCGAACCGGTCCGAGATCATCCCCGAGATCGACGCCGGGCCGTACATCGCAAGGACGTGCAGACTGATCGAGACACCGACGACGGTCAGCGATCCACCTTCGGCGGCCATGTGAACCGGCGCCATCGTCATCACCGTCACCATCAGGACCTGAGCCGTCACGATGGCTGTCAGGGCGAGCGCAGCAGATCGGTTCGTGCTGCAGAGCTCCATGACCGCGCCCCACGAGGCATGACCGCGCCGTGAGTTGTTGCGTGCCACGGTCTCCCCGACGCCACCCTGGCCGGCGGCGTCCTCCGCGATCTCCAGTGCCGTCAGGAGCGGGTCCGGCCGGAGGCGGACGATGGTCACGATGCCCGCGATGAGCAACGCGACAACAGCGAAAACGAACGCCCCACCGAGTTCGGCCAGATGGACACGCCGAGCAAACGCGGCTCCGGGCGCGCCGAGGTTGGGACCGAGCACTGCGCCGATCGCACCCACCGAGACCACCAGGCTCAGCGCACGCGCCTTGTGCGCCGGTGCCGCCAGATCGGCGGCCGCGAACCTGGCTTGCAACTGAGTCCCCGAGCCCGCACCGGCGACGAGGAGCCCCAGGACGAGCGCGGGTAGGTTCTGCAGTTGTGCGGCGAGCACGAGCAGCGCGGAGCCCACCGCGGCGACGATCCATCCACAGCCCAACGCCCATCGGCGTCCATACCGGATCGCCATGTTCGCCAACGGAATTCCGACTGCCGCGGCACCCACCGTGCTCCCGGTGCGAGCCAGTCCCGCCCAGACCTCACTCGCCGTCATCTGCTCGGCCAGGAGTACCCCGACCGATGGCACGACGCCGACTCCGATCGCTCCGACGACCTGCGCAACGGCGAGAGTGCGAAGGGTCCGGCGCTGCAATCGCTGCACCTCAGGGGTTTCCAGCCCCGCGGTGCAGGCGCTGAGCTCAGTCATCCGCTCGCCCTTCCGCGACGCTGCGCGCCGCTCTGATCCCCGCGCGGATCGCCCCCTCCAGGTGACCGGGAAACGCCGTATCAGTTTCGGTCGACGCCCACCGGATGGTGCCGGACCCGCCGTGCGCGGCAGGCTGGAAGACCCGATGGCCGTATGTCGCGGTGGTTGCCTCGCCGGCATCGAGACGACGACCGGGCGCAGTCCATGGGTCGGCGCGCCAGTTCTTGACGTGCACGCTGAGCGGCAGACCGCCCTCGGGCCCGAACAACCGCGCCACCTGATCGATGAAACGACTGCGCAGTTCCTCGTCCAACAAGCCCTCGCACGGGACCGCTGGTGCGAACGCGAAGATCGCGCCGCCGCGCCCCGGCACACTCATGTCGTGGAACTCCCGAAAGGGGCCACGCTGACTCATCGCCGATCCCGCCATACCTCCCGACCGCCAGAAGGGAGTCGCGTAGGTCGCGACCGCCTTGACCATGTCGCCCATCCACACTGCCGTCGTCCGCGCGACGTCGACCAGAGATGCGTCCAGTGGCGGACTGACGTCGATCGTGGAAACCGCGAGCGCGGGTGGCACAGCGAGAATGACTGCAGCAGTTTCGATCTCGGTTCCGGCGGCGACCCGCACAAGAGCGCCGCCGTCGTTCACCGTCACCGCCGAGACCGGTGAGTCCAGTCGTAGCACTCCTTCAGGGAGGGTGTCCGCCATACGCTGTGCCAGGTCCTGGGCTCCGTCCCGAAACCGGAATGCCGGTGGTTCCCAAGGGTTTCCGTCGATACGCCGCACGTCGCCGTCAACGAGTTCGACGACTGCGTCGCCCTCGCGGTATTGATCGAAGACCGGCACCTGAAGCTCCTCGACCAACTCCCGCACGGCGGGTTCGTTCGCCCACCACCAGGTCGCCCCGAGGTCGGCGGGTCCGCTGCCGGTGTCGACCGACAGGGCACGACCACCCACACGATCGCGAGCCTCCACACAGAGGACGCGCCGGCGTGCGTCACGGACCAGGTGGTGGGTGGCGGCCAGCCCGGAGATCCCCGCACCGATGACGACGACATCGCATTCGGCGTGACTCACCGCGGATCCGCCTCGGACCCCTCGCGCATCTCCAGCACCGTCCGGAATCGGGTGCGCCCGAGCCGCAGGTCGTCAAGTGCCTCCGCAGCTTCCGTGAGGGGACGGGTCTCCAGCACCGGGCGTACGTCGTTCATGACGGCGAAGTTCATCGCCCGTTCGACGTCGGCCGGACCACCCGTGAGGTGACCGCGGATGGTGAGACCCGACATGACGAGTCGCCCGACCGGCAACTGCACCGTCCCCCCGTCCACTCCGACGAGCACGAGATGACCACCGTCGGCGAGGCCGTCGATGAGTGTGCCGGCCGGCGCCGTCGATGACGCGGTGTAGACGATGAGGTCAGCGCCACCGAGTGCGGCGAGCGCTTCGCCCGGCGACTGCACCTCGCTGTCGAGGTAGTGGTGAGCGCCCAGCGATCGCGCCAGCGCCTCGCGCTGCGAACCACGAGCAATGGCAACGGTTTCGAAGCCCATGCGGGCTGCGAACTGGACCGCCAGATGACCCAGTCCACCGATGCCGAAGACGGCAACGCGCGAACCTGGTCGAAGCCCCGCTGAGCGCACCGCATTGAACGCGGTGACCCCGGCGCAACCGAACGGCGCGGCCTCGGAGAAGCTCATCGCGTCCGGGATCGGGACCAGCGCCCGGGCGGGCGCGGTGACCGACTCGGCCCAGCCGCCCGGGTAGGAGACGCCGGGGATCCGTCGCTCCGGGCAGTGCACGACATCACCGCGACGGCATACACCGCAGTGGCCGCAGCTGCCACCGAACCATCCGAGCGCGACGCGGTCCCCGACGGACCAGCCCACGACATCGGCCCCGAGTTCGGCGATCGTGCCGGCGATCTCGTGCCCCGGCGTCATCGGGAAGCCGTATGACGACGTACGCGCCCCGGCTGCGCCGAGATCCGCATAGCAGACGCCGCACGCGGCCACGTCGATGCGCACCTCACCGACCGCAGGTCTGCTCGGCTCGATCTCGATCCGCTCCGGACGCCGACCGGACGCGGTCACTGCCATGGCGAGCACTGGTTGTCCTCCTTCACGGTCCCTGCTACTTGTATCCTAGTTGACACGGCACGTGACCGCCGCGCCCACGCGTTCCCACACCTTCAGTAGTTCGCGAGGAGGTCGGTCAGCACGTCCTGGCCGAACACCAGCGAGTCCACTGTGATGCGCTCGTCCACGCCGTGGAACAACGCCGGGAAGTCGAGATCGGCGGGCAACTTCAGCGGCGCAAAGCCGTAGCCACGGATGCCGAGCATTCCCAGCTGCTTGTTGTCGGTACCCGCCGGGAGCAGATACGGCAGGACGGCCGCTCCCGGATCGTGCCGCTCGATGGAGGAGGTGATCTGGTCGATCAGCTCGCCCTCGAACGGGTTCTCGACCGCCTCTGACACAAGCCTGGTCTCGATGGTGACCTGCGGCCCCACTCGCTGCTGGATCTGTCGCAACACGGCCTCGCGTTGTCCCGGCAGGAATCGGATGTCGAGCATCGCCGACGCTTCCTCGGGCACCACGTTCTCCTTGTAGCCGCCGCTGAACATCGTGACGTTGATGACGTTCTGCAGCGACGGGGTGACGAACCGGGCCGCCTGCCCGGTCGCGTCAGCGACGGCCGAGGGGTCGGCGTCGCGGGGCAATCCGGCAATGCCGCGGACCCGTGCCAGCAGGTCGGTGGTCGTGGCACCGAGGCTGACCGGGCAGGGGATGCGAGCGATGCGCCCGATGGCGTCCGCCAGGGTGATCACCGCGTTGTCGTGGTGCACCTGCGATCCGTGCCCGGCGGTGCCTCGCGCCGTCAGCTTCAGCCAGAGGACACCCTTCTCCCCCGTCTGCAGCAGATAGGCGCGGCGCCCGTTGATCTGCGTGGAGTAGCCACCGACCTCACTGATCGCATGGCTGACTCCGGCGAAGACCTCCGGGTGCTCCTTGACCATCCAGTCCGAGCCGTATGTCGAGCCGGATTCCTCGTCGGCGAAGAAGGTGAGCACGACATCACGCGCCGGCTGCCGGCCGGACCGGATCATCGACCGGACCGTCGCGAGGATCATCGCATCGGTGCCCTTCATGTCCACGGCTCCGCGCCCCCAGATGACGCCGTCGACCAACTCGCCGCCGAAGGGGTCCCGGGTCCAGTCGGCCGCCTGCGCGGGTACGACGTCGAGGTGGCCGTGCAGCATCAGCGCCGGCAGTTCGGGCTGCCGGCCCTGCCACCGGGACACGAGTGTCGTGCGCCGAGGCTCCGGTGCGAACACCTGGCACGAGAGTCCGACGTCCTCCAGCAGGCTCCGAACATAGTCCGCCGCCTCCTCCTCGCCCTCGGCCTTCCCGACGCCGTGGTTCGAGGTGTCCATCCGGATCAGCTCCCGGGTGAAGCGCACCACCTCGGACCGGTCGTGCTTTGCGCGACCCGGAGTTGCGGCTCGGGCGTCCGTCTCAGTCATCGCGGCCTCCTTCGTGATCGTGTCGGGTCAACTGCTTGCGGCATCCTGGGCCATGACGCGCTCATCCGTCGGATCGTCCGCACCGGATGGTGCCGGACGCCGGATGTAGATGCGGTAGGCGACATACACGACGGCGCCCCAGATCGCGGACACCAGCAACGAGATCCGCATGTTCGGCAGGAAGGCGATGCAGACGATCACCAGCACCAGCAGGGCGAGCGCCAGATAGTTGGAGTATGGCGAGAACGGCATCCGGTACCGGATCCGCTCCAGGCTGCCGTCCGCCGCACGCGCCTTACGGAAGTTGAGGTGGCTCACCAGGATCGACGTCCAGATGCAGACCAGACCGAACACGGTCACGGACGCGAACACCTCGAACGCGCGGTCCGGCATCACGACATTCAGGCCCACGCTGCCGATCATGATGACGAACACCAGCAGCGTCGCCGTGGACGGAACACTGTTCCTGTTGACCTTCGACAGGATGCTCGGCGCGTTCCCCTGCAACGAGAGGTTGTAGATGATGCGGGTGTCACTGAAGACGGTCGAGTTGATGGCCGAGAGTACGGCGGTGATGACGACGACATTCATGATGGTCGCGGCCGCCGGAATGCCGATGGAGGCGAAGACTTCGACGAACGGGCTCGAGTCGCCGGTGAGCGAGGTCCACGGGAAGATGCTGACCAGGACGGTGATCGCGAGCACGTAGAAGATCAGCAAGCGCCAGAACGTCGTATTGATCGCCTTGGGCACATCCTTCTCGACGTCCTTGGCCTCGCCGGCGGCCAGCGCCAGGTTCTCCACTCCGCCGAAGGCGAACGCGACCATGACGACCGACAGGATCGTCCCGCTGATGCCATGTGGGAAGAACCCGCCGTGGTCGACCAGGTTCCCGAGACCGACGGGCTCGCCGCGATGTCCCACGCCGAAGAACACCATCAGCGCACCGAAGGCGATCATCGCGATGATCGCGACGACCTTCACCATGGAGAGCCAGAACTCCGTCTCACCGTAGAACCGGACCCCGATGACGTTGACCGAGAAGATCAGGGCCACCGTGCACGCGGCTGTGACCCAGATCGGTACGCCGGGCAGCCAGAAGTGGACATAGCGTCCCAGTGCGTTCAGGTCGGCCCCGATCGTCGCGAGCAGGAAGATGAAGACGTTCCAGCCGTTGAGGAAACCGACGAACCGATGGATGTAGCGGTTGGAGTAGGAGACCCAGGCGCCGGACACGGGCTCCTCCACGGCCATCTCGCCGAGCGCTCGCATCACCAGATAGATGACACCGGCCGTCACGAGGTAGACCAGGATGATCGCGGGTCCGGCCTCCTGGATGGCGGATGCCGATCCGTAGAACAGGCCGGTCCCGATCGCTCCCCCGATGGCGATCATCCGCAGATGCCGGCTCCGGAGGTCGCGCTTGAGGTTCTCTCGTTCGTAGCTTCTGATTTTCGATGACGTGGCCATCGCACACCTGCTTCAGGGCAGCAGCCGATGGGCCCACGACACCGTGGGCCGTTCGACTTCGATTGAGTGGTTCGGGTTGTGTTCCAGTTGTGGTTGAACGGTCAGTTCGTGAGAGCGGCGGTCAGCCGCTGGATCGCCTCATCGACGGTGGCGCGGGGACAGCCGAGGTTGACGCGCATGTAGCCGTGCCCCTCCTGGCCGAACTTCTGTCCCTTGTCCAGCCACAGGCGCGCGCGCAGCAGCATGAAGCGGTCGAGTTCTGCGGCGTCGAGGCCGAGGCCGCGGCAGTCCATCCAGGTCAGGTAGAGCGAGTCGGCCGGGAGCACACGAACAGCGGACCCCAGTGCGTTCACCTCACGCGCGAAGTGCTCGTGGTTGCCCCGCAGGTAGCTGAGCATGTCCTCCAGCCACGGCTCGCCATGCGTGTATGCCGCCTCGGCGGCGACCATGCCGAGACTGTTCACCAGGGGGAACATGTTCCGGTCGTACTGCCGCAGGAACGCCTCCCGCAGTGCCGTGTTCGGGATGATGAGGTTCGCGCTCTGCAGGCCCGGCAGATTGAACGTCTTGCTCGGTGCGGTGCAGGTGATGCTGTTGTCCGCGAATTGTGGGCTCAACGACGCGAACGGCGTATGCCGCTTGTCCGGGTTGATGATGAGGTCCTGGTGGATCTCGTCCGCGATGACCAGGATGCGATGCCTGGCACAGATCTCGCCCATGGCTCGCAGTTCGTCCTGCGACCACACGTTGCCGGTCGGATTGTGCGGGTTGCTCAGGATGAAGATCCTGGTGTCGGGCCGGATCGCCGCCTCGAAAGCGGCTTCGTCGAAGCGGTAGCCGTCGCCGGTGCGCTCCAGCGGCGCGAACGCGAGTCGACGACCGTTGAGCAGGATGTCGTCGTGGAAGTGCGCGTAGACCGGCGGCTGGATCAGCACCGACTCCCCCGGCGCGGAGAACGCCTGGACCGCAGTCTTGATGCTGGTGATGATGCCCGCGGCCTGCACCACCCACGCCGGGTCGACCGTCCAGCCGAACCGGCGCCCCTGCCATCCGACCACTGCGTCGACGTAACTGGTCGTGGCGCCGCCCGGGTACCCGAAGATTCCGTGGTCGACAGCCTCATGAAGCGCGTCCAGCACTGCCGGCGGCGCCTTGAAGTCGGTGTCGGCAACCCACATGGGCAGCGGGTCGGCGGCCACTTCGTCGGGTTGGAGGAACGCTTGTGGAACGCCCCACTTCATCGAGTTCGAGTGTCGCCGGTCGATGACTTCGTCGAAGGCGGACGGCGCGTTTCCGACTCCGGCCGACGGTGTTTCCTCGAATTTCTTCACGTTCTGCAGTCCTCTCTCCTGGGCGGTCTGCGCATATCTCCGCAGCCATGGATCGCTGCTGCCGCAGTTGAATGTGAGGGATGCTAGTGCGGTTTCAGCGCAAAATGTCCGCCTCTTTCGCCCTTCACGCCGCTCCGATAGCTAGTCTTTTGCGCATGGACAGCATTGACCGCAAAATACTTGCGTTGCTGCAGGATGACGGTCGCCTGAGCCTCACCGATCTCGCGGGCCGGATCGACCTGAGCGTCTCGCGCTGCCAGCGGCGAGTGCGGGAGCTCGAGAGGTCCGGCGCCATACGCGGCTATCGCGCGGTGGTCGACCCGGATCAACTGGGCTACGGATTCGAGGTCCTCGCGTTCGCGACCCTGGACCGGCCGCACGCCGTGGCCGAATTCGACGCGGCGATCCATGACGTGCCACAGGTGGTCGAGGCTCAGCGCCTCTTCGGCGAACCCGATTACCTGCTCCGCGTCGTGAGCGCGGACCTGCCGTCGTACCAGCACCTGTACGACCGCGTCCTCAGCAAGTTGCCGGGACTGCGCAGCCTCAACTCCACCCTGGTGATGAAGGAAACCGTGCCCCGACGTCCGCTGCCCACCAAGGAGTCACGCACGACGGGATGAATCCGTCCCGCTCAGCTCCGGCTCGGGTCACGGGGTCCGATAGCCGTGGAAGCGCACCGTCCGCCGGATGACGAATCCCAACCGCCGATACAACCGCAGGGCACCCGGATTGCTCGCCGCGACGTGCAGGAAGGCACGGTCCCCGCGGGCGATGATCCGCTGCGCAGTCGCGTTCACCAGCTGCGCCGCCAGCCCACGGCCCCGAGCCTCCGGCGCGGTGCAGACCGTGCTGATCTCGCGCCAGCCGGGTGGACACAGACGCTCGCCGGCCATCGCGACCAGGTGCCCATCACACCGGATGCCGAGAAACTCGCCCAACTCGATACTTCGCGGCCAGAACGGTCCTGGCGCGGTGCGTTCCGCGAGAGCGGTCATCTCGACCACGTCCTTCGGGCCGAGCTGCACGATGGGCGCGGTCGGCGCCTCATCGCCGGCAGCTGCCAGGACCAGCTGGAACCCGTCGAGGCCGAACAGCGGTTCCCAGTCCGGCGGCGCGGTGACGTCCGCACCGAACAGGTCGGCCAACCCGCCAGGACCGAGCAGCCGTGCCAGGTCGTCCCAGTCGCTGTCGAGCGGCGCCGGCGGGACGGCCGCGAAGGTCGCAACATCCGCGGGATACGTCAGCGCCGTGCCGACGCTGCGTGCCAGGTGCGCATGCCGTGTCATGAGCGACTGACGCACGGGGTCGTCCAGAACATGGTCGGAGGGCGAAGGCACGGACCGGTTATAGCGGCGCTCCGCTCAGCCGTCCGCGGCGGGGTCGCGTCAGTGCAGGTCGAGCAACCGTGCGAATTCCACCCAGTCACCGTCCGCCGCCGCGCGCGCCAGCCCCGCGTGCTCGTCCAGGGCACTGTCGGGTGACTCGGTGATGTCGGCTGCACTGCGCGCCGTCGCGAGCATCATCCGATCCTGCAGCCGGTCGTACAGCTCGAGCATCGTCGCGTTGCCGGCCAGCGCCACGAAGGCTCGATGGAACTCCCCCGACAACTCGTTGAAGGTCGCGAAATCCCCTGCCGTCAAAGCGGATCGCTGACGCGCGATCTCGTCCGGTAGGCCGTCGGTCAGCTCACCCAGTCGCTCCTGCGACGCGCGCATCACCCCCGCCGTCTCCAGGGCATGCCGCGCCTGCGCCGCTTCCCGGATCTCCACCTCGGTCAGCTCCCGCACCAGCGCGCCACGCTGCGGATAGATCCGGATCCAGCCCTCGTCCTGCAACCGGCTCAACGCGGTACGCACCGGAGTGCGACTGATGCCCAGGTCCGCGGCGAGCTCGTTCTCACTGAGCAAGGAACCCGGTGCATGCGTGCCGGCCAGGATGTCGCGCCGGATGCGCGCGTAGGCACGCCGGCTCACCGCACCGCGGGTGTTCTTCGCCATACCGCGCATTGTCCCAACCCTGGCCGCGTCGGCGGCGCATCGGCTTCGCCCGGCGCGGTGTGCAAACTAGGATACAAGTTCTACACTGCACCTGCACCGGGCGCGAGTCGCGCGCCGGGCAGCGACGGAGAGGAACGGATCGGTGCCGCAGACAAGCAGCCGCGAAGAGGTCATCGTTGCGTCGGTCATGGCCGTGAACAGCAACCCGGGCTGGCTCACCAGCGACCGCGTCGAAGCGTTGACCGGCGGCCACGGGATGCTCAACGTCCCGGTGGTCGCGGCCTGCAACGCGATCGCGACCGAACTGCGCCGGGGCGTGAGCCCGCAGGTGAAGTTCGCCGACGCCGTACATCAGCCCATCGACGACCTGCTGGCCACGGCGATCGATGCGGCCAAGGACGGCGGCGCGGACGGCGCCAATGCTGCGCTGATCGCCGCGACCCTGCTCTACCTCTGCGGTGCCAACGCCCAGGTCGGGATCCCCGCCGGCAACCGCAAGCTCGGGTCGTCGGCGCGGATGATCGCCGGAGTCAGCCGGTGCGGACTGGCTGCCGTGCCCACCGCCAAGATGAACAACAAGGTCTCCGGGTTCGCCGCGGTGTCAGCGGTCTACGCCGCCATGGTGCGCGGCGAGTTGTCACCGGTCAACGGTCGCGACATCCCGGCGGGCATTGCCGGCGGCGTCATGGTCGGCCACGGCGCGCTGGGCGAGGACGTGATCTTCCCGGGTATGGCGGAGCGTGGCGCGGCCATCGGCACGCAGGCCATGCTCGATGCGATGTCGGGCGCCGGGATGCCCGAACAGCCTTTCCTGGCAGCGCTTTTCGGTGCCTCCGCGATCCTGGAGATCATCCACCCGGACGCCGACGTCGCCGACGAATACGGCCCCTATGGCAAGGTCACCAGCGCCTTCGTCGCAGGCCAGGCCGCGGCACGCACCGCGGGCCTGCCCGAGACGCTGCACGTGCGGGTCACCGGTCAGGAGATCGCCACCGCCAAGGTCATCGGCGACCTGGGGCTGATCCTGAAGGACGTGGGCGGCCCGACCGTCATCGGCATCATGGCCCTCGACGAGATCATCGCGGTGTTCGAGGAGGGCATCAGCGGGTCCGGCGCCGGACCCAACAATCCCCCGCTCGGTCACGTCTGCGCCGACGCGGTGATCGCACTGCTGTGCCTGCTGCAGCCGGAATCCACCCAGGACAGCGTGGCGATCGCCCTGCGCGAACGACGTCGCGCCACCAGTTTCGACTTCGAGATCGCGATGACCGCCATGAACATCGTCGCCCGCAAGGCGACCCAGGTGCGGACCGGGATCGTGACCGACACGTTGATCTCGTCGTCGGCTCCGGTGGTGACGCGAGCGCTGCATTCCCGTGCCGCGCGCACGTATGACGAGCTGTCCGCGGGCCGGTCCGTCGAGATGGTCGTGCGTGACCTGGACAGCGAGCGGCAGCTGCGCGTCGAGGCCCGCGGGTCGCAACACCTGAGCGAACTCGAGGGCGCGAACGTCTCGGTGCGCTTCACCAGGATCGGCAAGGGCGCCCGGCGCTCCAGCAAGATGGCAGCCCGCTGGCTCGCCTTCGACCCGGCCCTCGACGCGGAGGTCACCATCGGGGCGGAGACGATGACCCTGGAAGGTGTCGTCGACACCGTCATACCCGAAGTGGCGCAGGGTGTGGGGACCGAACGGGCTCCGTTCCTGTCCGCCCTCGCCCCCATCGCGAGCGAGCTGCTGCTCGCCGGGAACGTCATCATGAATGTCACCGTCCCGGCAGCAGTCGCGGCGGCGATGGGCAAGGCGAGCCCGGCCGATGCCGCCGCCGAAGCGCAGGCGGCGGGCATCATCTCCGCCGGCATACCCGGCACCAAGGCGAAGGCCGAGGCCGCGGCGCGGATCGCGGTGGAGACCTTGCAGTCGTGAGCGCCCAGGCACCGATCCTGCTGCTGGCACAGGTCGACGACGCGTCCGGGGAGGTCCTCGGCTTCGTGCTGGACGAACTGACCCGGGTCGGCGCCAAGAACGTCCAGCTGCTGTCCACGATCGGTAAGAAGGGACGACCCGGACACGTCCTGCTGGTCGACGTCGATCCGGCGGACGAGGAGGACGTCGCAGCGCTGCTCGTCGGGGAGCTCGGCATCTGGGGTTACCGGGTCCTGGAGTCCACGCACAAGCACTTCGAGATCCGTCGCTACCAGGTGCGCCTGGAGCTGCAGCTCGGCGACGGAGCCATCCACCAGCACCCGCTACGTCTGAAGCGGATTCTCGCGGGCGGCGTCTTCGTGCGCGCGAAGGCGGAGTATGACGACCTCGTCGCCATCACCGCCGTCCACGAGCACGTCCCGGTCGCCGTCCTGAAGTCGGCCGTCGAGACCGCGATCGGTGCGTCCGAGCCCGGCGACGTGCTGCGTGTCGCGCTCGCCGTGCCGGCAAAGACCACGTTCTGAGGAGGCTCCATGCATGTCCATCTCGATGCGGTCGGAGGTATGGCGGGCGACATGTTCGCCGCCGCGATGCTCGACGCCTGGCCGGAGTTCGCGCCGCGGGTGCAGACCAATGTCCGGCTCGCGGCATTGCTGCCCGGAGTCTCTGTCACGACACCCGAGCACACCGACGGTGTGCTGACCGGGCACCGCTTCGTCGTCGAGCGCACAGCGCAGGACGCGGCAGCGACCGACCACCAGCACACGCACTGGGCCGGATTGCGCGCCCACCTGCAGGCCGGCGAGCTGCCCGAGCCGGTGCTGGCGATCACGCTGGGCATCTTCACCGAGCTGGCACGGGCCGAGGCGGCCGTCCACGGCACCACGGTCGACGATGTCGCCTTCCACGAGGTCGGGCACTGGGACTCCATCGCCGACATCGTCGCCGCGGCCACCATGATCGACGCCCTCGGCGCCGACAGCTGGTCGGTCGGTCCGGTCCCGTTGGGCAGCGGCTGGGTGGAGACCGCACACGGTCGTCTCCCGGTGCCCACACCGGCGACCACGCTACTGCTGCAAGGATTTTCGGTGTATGACGACGGCCGCCCGGGCGAACGCGTGACGCCCACGGGCGCCGCGATGCTGCGCTTCCTGTCCCCCAGCACGAGCATCGGCGGTTCGGCCAGGGCTCTCGACCGGACCGGCGTCGGCTTCGGCGCGCGCACACTGCGCGGCATGAGCAACGTCGTCCGGGCGATCTCCTTCCTGGACGCCGGGACTGCGGCGCCGCCGCTTCGCGACGCCGTGGGGGTGCTGCGGTTCGAGATCGACGACCAGACCGGCGAGGACCTGGCGATCGCACTGGATCAGCTCCGCGCGACGGACGGGGTGCTCGACGTGACGCAGACCCCGGCCCTCGGCAAGAAGGGGCGGATGGTGTCCGCCATCCAGGTGCTGACACGACCCGACGCCCTCGATGCGGTCAGTGCGGGCTGCCTGCAGCAGACCACCACGCTCGGTGTGCGACGCAGCGTCGAGGACCGAGTGGTGCTCGAACGTCGTTCTGTCGTCACCGATTCCGGCATACGGGTCAAAGTCGTACGCCGGCCCGACGGGCGATCGACCGCCAAGGCGGAGGCCGACGATGTCGCGGCCTGCCGCGACGGGCATCGGGCCCGTGCCGACATACGCAGAACAGCCGAAGCCGAAGCATCCGGAGTGCACCATGACTGACAACGCAATCACCCGACGCGAGCTGGACCTACGCCGAATCCTGCGGGCGATCGGGCCGGCCGCGGTCGCCCTGTCCGGTGGCGTCGACAGTATGACGCTGGCACACCTGTCGCATCAGGAGCTCGGCGCCGACGTGACGATGTTCCACGCAGCGTCGGCAGCGGTGCCCGTGGCGGCGACACAGCGCGTGCAGGAGCACGCCGAGCGGCACGGATGGCGGCTGGAACTGATCGACGCGGGCGAGTTCGCCGACGACCGCTATCTCGCCAACCCGGTGAACCGGTGCTTCTTCTGCAAGACGGATCTCTACGGCACGCTGGCGGCGGCGACCGACGCACAATTGTTGTCCGGCACCAACCTCGACGATCTGGGTGACTGGCGTCCAGGGCTCAAGGCGGCGGAGACACACCACGTTCGCCATCCGTTCGTGGAGGCCGAGATCGCCAAGAGCGATGTCCGGGCGATCGCCGCGAGACATGGCCTGGATGACCTCGCGGAGCTGCCCGCGGCGCCCTGCCTGTCCAGTCGGGTCGAGACCGGCCTGACCATCGTCCCCCGCACCCTCCGCGGCATCGACGAGGTCGAGTCGCTCGTGCAACGGGAACTCTCACCCGAGGCGGTGCGCTGCCGCGTCCGGGACAGCGGCATTGTGATCGAGTTGGATCCCGTGACGTTGCAACGGATTTCCCAGGACTCGCGGGATTCGCTAACGGCCAGGATCCGCCAGGTGTTCGACGGTTCGGGCGCGGTCGAGTTCGCCGAATACGTGCGCGGCAGTGCGTTCCTGCGAGGTAGCCAGGCATGAGTGACCAGATCAAGCTCGACTTCGACCGAACGGCGCGCGTGGGGTTCGACGAGGCGATCCTCGCTGCCGGGAAGTCCACTGCCCAGCTGACCGAGATCCTGGATCAGTTTCTCGACCGCGACCAACGGTGTCTCATCACCCGGCTCGAAACCGCTGCGCTGGAACGACTTTCGGTCACCCACCGCGAACGGCTGGACTACGACCCGGTGTCGCGGACGGCATACCTGAACTGGTCCGCACCCACGGTGACCGAGCCCCGGCCGCACCAGGTCGCCGTCGTGTCGGCAGGCAGCTCCGACATGCCCCAGGCGGCCGAAGCGATCCGCACCCTCACCTACTTCGGAACGTCGCCGCACCAGTTCATCGACGTCGGCGTCGCCGGCCTGTGGCGGCTACTCGAGCGCCTCGATGAACTGCGGACCTTCCCGGTCGTCATCGCGGTCGCCGGCATGGACGGCGCGCTGCCGAGCGTGCTGGGCGGGCTACTGCCCGGCGCCATCATCTGCCTGCCCACCTCGACGGGGTACGGCGTCTCACACCACGGGGAGACGGCGCTGCATGCGGCTCTCGCTTCGTGCGCTCCCGGACTCAGCGTCGTCAACATCGACAACGGGTATGGCGCGGCGTGCGCGGCCTTCCGGATCGTCCAGCTGCTCGGCCGCGATAGTAGCCGGTGATCGACCACGCAGACGGGGCATTGCCGCGTTGTTGCTGCACCCACGGACCGTTGGAATGTGTCCTGGGGTCCGGACACGGCACTGTTAGAAACTCGTCATGCATCCGTCATACGCGCGTCGCGCACTCCCGAAGAGTCTCCTCGTCACCGGCGCGGCCACCGCGCTCGTCTTCGCCTCGGCGTCCGCGGCATACGCCGCCACCCTGGACACCGGCGCCACCCTGAGCGCGAGCATCAGCGCACCGTCGGTCGTCAACGTCGGCGACAACTCGTTCACACTGTCCGTCTTCGCCAATGGCAATCTCCCTGCCGGCTCCTCGACCGTCACGGGCGTCGCGACGGTCACGACGAAGTACTTCATGTCGAGCGACGGCACGATCACCCCGTCGACCGACGCCGCGGATCAGCAGACACTGCAGTTCTCGCCCGGTTACAACTACAGCAAGTGCCCCACGATCAATGCGCCCCAGGGCTGCGCTGGCAACCCCTTCTCGGTGACCGCGGACCTGGTCGTCGCTGCGGGCACGGCCGGTGGGGCGAGCGGCACGCTCAAGGTCGCAACCGCAGGCAGCCAGTCGCTGGACTCGGACACGTCGCCCGCCACCGGTTACGTCCAGGTCGCGGTCAGCAACCACGCGCCGACCCTGCCGGGCGCTCCGACCCTGGACACGGCGTCGACCTCCCCGAACAACACCGGATCCTTCACCGTCACCTGGGCGGCAGCCACCGACCAGGACGCCGGGGACGCCACGACCTACACGTTGCAGAAGCGGGACGCCGACGACGCCGACTGGACGACGGTCAGCAGCGGAATCACCACCAACTCCTACACATTCAGCGGTGAGTCCGAAGGGAGCTGGCGCTACCGCGTGCAGGCGGTGGACAGCCAGGGCGCGAGCAGCGCGTTCGCCGTCGACGATGCCCCGATCGTCGTCGTGGACACATCGGCCCCGAACGCGCCCACCGCGTCCATGAGCGCGACCCCGGCATACACCGACAGTGCCGGGAACAACTGGTTCAAGGACAGCGTCACCGTCTCGTTCGCCTCGGCCGGAGATCCTGCGCTCGCCGACGGCAGCAACGGCAGCGGTGTCGCGTCCGTGTCGCCGCCGGCGACGTTCGACAGCACGGGGTCGTTCGGCGCCGCCGGACATGCCACCGACAAGGCGACCAACGTCTCGGCAGAGACCGACCTCAACGGTTTCGTCGATGGCACCGTCCCGACGGTGGACGCCGGTTGCCCGACGGCCACTGTCCTGCTGCACGCCGACGCTCAGGTGTCGTGGACCGCTTCGGACACGGGCTCGGGTCTTGCCACGGCCGCGTCGGGGTCGGTCCCGCTGGACACGTCCACGGTGGGCGACCACACCGTGTCCCTCCCCGCGTCGGTCGACAACGTCGGACATGTCACCCAGCCCGCGGACTGTTCGTATCACGTGGGCTATGCGTTCGGCGGGTTCCTGCAGCCGATCAACGACACCGCGCACTTCGTCGGCCAGACCACCAGCGTGTTCAAGGCGGGATCCACCGTGCCGGTGAAGTTCCAGTTGCTCGACGCCAACGGCGTTCCCGTGCAGGCGTCCTCGGCGCCGGCCTGGCTGAACCCGGCCCAGGGGTCTGCGGTGCCGTCCTCGACGGCCGTCGACGAGTCCACGTATGACGTCCCCGGATCGTCGGGGTCGGTGTTCAAGTGGGATACCACGAGCCAGCAGTACGTCTACAACTACAAGACGGACAAGAACCAGAGCGGGCGATTCTGGCGCATCGGCGTCGCGCTCGACGACGGCAGCACCGCTGTCGTGAGCATCGCGCTCCGCTAGCTCGACGGGCCGTCGAGGTCCATCGGCGGATATCGAATCCACCGTGTTCCAGAAGCGACGAAGGACCGGGCCACATGCGTGCCCGGTCCTTCGTCGTTTTGTGGAGCATAGGGGATTCGAACCCCTGACCTCTTCCATGCCATGGAAGCGCGCTACCAACTGCGCCAATGCCCCGTGAAGGGTGTCGATCCGGAGAACCGGCGACCGCCATACTGTAGCCAGCCGGGGTGGACTGCACCAAATCGGGGCGCAGATCGACGGTCACGCAGGCCGGGACACGCCGGATGCACGATCCGTGGTCGCCGCCTCCTCGGCGGCCAGGTCGCGCTTCCAGGACCGGAACGCCTCCTCGGTTCGACCGTGCCGCCAGTAGCCGGAGATCGCCCGCGCAGCCCATGGCCCGGCCACCCCTTCGTCGCCGTGTATGACGAAATCGATTGCGAATCGGCGGTTTTCGTCGTCGACCTGCTGGATCGTGTAGGTGCGACGGATCGACTCCGCGTTGGGCTGGACGAAGACCAGCTTCACGTAGGCGTCGGTGCGGTCGCGGGCGGCGATGGCGTCGAACCCGTCGGCGCGAACCAGACGCGCGTCAGATGCGGGGTCACCGTCTCGGTCGAGACGACGTGCAGGTCGTGAGGCACGCGGGTGCCCGGCATTCGATCAACTCCTTGAAACTTAGGTTGACCTAAGCGAACAGGAGCTCGATAGGAGCTCGCTCCTCGCCCTACCCTTCGATACGCCCTGCGCAAGCTCCGGGCTACTCAGGGCGCCGCTCGACCGGCAGAGGGCGCTCGGCCAGTGCGGGGCGGCGCTTGCGGACGTAGACCTGGCGACGGACGTGCGCGACGACGGTGCCGTCGTCCAGGGTGAGGTCGGTCTCGAACCAGTGCAGGACCTTCTGGCCGGACTCGGCCTCGACCCGGATCTTCTCGGCGACCTCGCGCGGCACCTCGAAGCGGCCGTGCACCGTCGAGATGCCGGGGCTGAGGTAGTCGATCTCCGCCTTGGTGTCCCAGACGTAGTAGCCCTTGCCGAGCTGGTTCCACAGCAGCAGCGCGAAGAACGCGTCGGACATCGACCCGATCGAGCCGCCGAACGCGGTGCCCTGCTGGTTGCGGTTGAAACGGTTGAGCCGCAGCTCGGTCCGGCACACGGTCCAGTCGTCGGAGAACTCCCGCACCCGGATCCCCGCGCCGAGCAGCGGCGGGTAGAGACACATCACCCGCGCCAGCCAGCGCGGGGCGATGGTGGGACGGCCACCGAACTTGGACGACTTCGTCTTGTCGCTCACCGGGAAATCGCTCCTGCCATCACGTGTGCCGGTTGCTGGACGTTCCAGCCGGCGATCTGCCAGCCACTCGCGCGCTCGATCAGCAGCGCCCAGTGGCAGTTGCTCATGCCATGGAAGGCATGGAACGCAACCTGCTGCGGTATGTCGGAAAGCGCCGCACACAGCGTGCGAGCGGCGAAACCGTGCGTGGCGATGGTGGCGGTCTCCCCCGGCTCCAGGTCCTCGACCAGGTCACGGGCGCCCGCCAGCACGCGCTCGGCGACTTCGCCGACCGTCTCCCCCGTCTCACCGCGGCGCAGGTCCTCGCCGGCGTTGATCCGGTCCAGCAGCTCGCGTTGAGTTTCGCGAATCTCCGGTGTTGTCAGGCCTGCCCAGTTGCCGACGTTGATCTCCCGGAATCGCGGATCGAACCCGACGGTCAGCCCGGTCTCGTCGGCGAGCGCTCGCGCCGTGTCCGCGGCGCGGCTCAGGTCCGAGGCAACAATCCGTGAAACGTCGTATGCCGCAAGGGCTTTCGCGGCAGCGACCGCCTGTGTCCGGCCGCGGTCGGACAACGGAGCGTCGAACTGCCCCTGCCACTTCCCGGCGGCGTTGTAGGAGGTCTCACCGTGGCGCCATACGATCAGGCGCCGGGGCGCAGCGCTCACTGCCCCGTCAGGTCGATGGTCGGGCAGTCGCGCCAGAGTCGCTCGAGGGCGTAGAACTCGCGCTCGTCCTCGTGCAACACGTGCACCACGATGTCGCCGAAATCGATGAGCACCCAACGGCCTTCGCGGCCGCCACCCTCACGCCGGATCGGCTTGCTGCCGAGCTCGCGCAGGCGGTCCTCGACCGCATCCACGACGGCGCTGACCTGTCGTTCGGTCTCACCGGAGGCAACGACGAAGACATCGGTCAGCGCCAACTGCTCACTGACGTCGATCGCGACGACCGAGGTCGCCAGCTTGTCCTCCGCCGCGGCGGCTGCGGCCCTGGCCAGATCGATGGCCCGTGCGGTCGCGGTCACCCTTGTGCCTCCTTCATGACGCCGGCTTCCGGCTTGTAGAGCTGATACTTACCGATGTACTGGACGACGCCATCGGGCACGAGGTACCAGACCGGCTCGTCGTCGACGACCCGCTGCCGGCAGTCGGTGGAACTGATCGCCATCGCGGGGACCTCCATGAGCCGGACGTGCTCGGGTGGCAGACCACGGTCGGACAGCTCGTGGCCGGGCCTGGTGACGCCGATGAACTGGGCGAGCGGCCACATCTGCTCGACTCCATGCCAGGAAAGGATCTGCGCCAGTGCGTCGGCGCCGGTGATGAAGAACAACTCCGCGTCCGGACGCTGCCTGCGCAGGTCGGTCAGCGTGTCGAGGGTGTAAGTGGGTCCGGGTCGGTCGATGTCGACCCGGCTGACGGTGAACCTCGGGTTGGACGCGGTGGCGATCACCGTCATGAGGTAGCGATGCTCGGGCGAGGTGACCTCGCGGCCCTCCTTCTGCCAGGGCTGGCCGGTCGGCACGAACACGACCTCGTCGAGGTCGAGGCGGGCCTGAACCTCACTGGCCGCAACCAGGTGGCCGTGGTGGATGGGGTCGAACGTGCCGCCCATCACCCCCAGCCGGACGGTCAGTGCTCCTTCTCCCCTTCGGCACCGTCGCGCTGGGCCGCGGCGGTGTTGCGGAAGGTCCACAGGATGCCGAGCAGCAGCAGGAACACGCCGAACGCGATCAAGCCGTAGAGGATGTGCGGCATCGGCAGGTGGTTCTCCTCCAGCTTGGGCACGGTGGAGTCTGTTGCAATCTGGACCAGGGACGACCTCATGGCCGACAGCTTATCGGGTATGGCGCGAGCTCCTCGCACCGCCGGGCGACTCGTCCAAGCAGGTCAGCGCGTCTGCCCGTCACCCTCGACGACCCACTTGGTGCTGGTCAGCTCCTGCAGGCCCATCGGCCCGCGCGCATGCAGCTTCTGGGTGGAGATGCCGATCTCGGCGCCGAAGCCGAACTCGCCGCCGTCGGTGAAGCGCGACGACGCATTGACGGTGACGACAGCGGCGTCGACCTGCGCCACGAACGCCCGGGCGGCGGCACGGTCACCGGTGACGATCACCTCGGTGTGGCCCGAGCCGTACCGGTCGATGTGCGCGATGGCGGCGTCCAGGTCGTCGACGACCGCGACGCTCAGTTGCAGGTCGAGGTACTCGGTGGCGAAGTCGACCTCCGTCGCCGGTGTGTATGGCGTGCCGCCGCGCTCCGCGATCGCCGACGCGCGCTGGTCGGTGTGCAGCCCCACACCGGCGTCGCGCAGTGCGTCATACAGCCGGGGCAGGAGGGTGTCGGCGACGTCACGGTGCACCAGCAGCGACTCGGCGGCGTTGCAGACGCTGGGCCGGTGCGTCTTGGAGTTGATCGCGATCGCGATCGCCTGGTCGAGGTCCGCGGCCGCGTCGACATAGACATGGCAGTTGCCGATCCCGGTCTCGATGACCGGCACCGTCGCGCCCTGCACGACCGCCTGGATCAGCCGGTCGCTACCACGCGGGATCACCAGATCGACCAGGCCGCGCGCGGTGATCAGCGCGTCGACGTCCTCGTGTCCGCCGTCCAGCAGCTGCACTGCGTCGGCGGGAATCCCCTGTTCCTGCAAAGCCTTTCGCAGCACATCGACGATCACCCGGTTGGTGTCGGCGGCAGCCGAGCCACCGCGCAGGATCATCGCGTTGCCGCTCTTGAGCCCCAGTCCGGCGGCGTCGACGGTCACGTTGGGGCGCGCTTCGTAGACCATGCCCACGACGCCCATCGGCACGCGGACCTGCCGCAACTGCAGACCGTTCGCCAGCGTGGAGCCACGCACGACATCCCCGATCGGGTCGGGCAGGCCGGCAAGCTGGCGCAGGGCTTCGGCGATCGCGCCGACCCGCTCCGGGGTGAGACGCAGCCGGTCCTGCAGGCCCTCGGGCATGCCGTTCTCGCGACCGCGCAGGATGTCCGCCTCGTTCGCCGCGACGATGCGGTCGGTGGCCGCGAGCAGCGCATCCGCGAGCGCGTGCAACGCGGCGTCCTTGTCGGCCCGGGTCAGCACCGCGAGGTGCTTGGCCGCGACCTTGGCTGCTCCGCCTGCATGATGGACACGGCCCGTGGCGTCGGCGCGGGTGGGCTGGTCGAGCGTGCTGGTCATGCCTTCAGGATACGAGCGGTGTGATCCCCTGCGTCACCTCATCCTGGGTCATGGACATCGCGTGCCCTACGACGTCAGCTGGTGCGGTCGAGCGCGAGCAGCGCCAGTCCGGTCTTCGGATCGACTCGCTTGCGCAGGTGCGCCGGAGTCTCGTTGACCACGACCTCGAGAGTCGGGAAGACGTCCGCGGACCGAAGATGTCCGCCGATGGTGGCGTACGTCTTACGGCCGAGCACGACGTGGGCGTGCAGGGCCGGCTCGCCATCCTTCGTGGCGATGTCGCCGATCATCGACAGCACCTCGAGCTGCTCGTCGAACCGGTTGTCGCGGTAGTCGCCGAGGTCGGGATCGAAGTAGCCGATCGTCACGCTGCGGAACCCGCCGATGGCCGTGAGCGCTGCTCCGGTGAGGTCCTCACGCCGGGCGAAGTCGACGATCTCGGCGAACGGGTCGTCGCCCTTGTCCATCACGAGCGCGAACGTGCGCAGCCCCGCCTCGTCATACAGCTTGGTGGTCTTCACGATGCCGGCCCTCCTGCGTGGCGTTGCGACCCTTCGAGGTGCTGGGCATTGACCTCACCTCTCCTCGGCACCTCTCACCTGCGTCCGCTCGCGGCATACCCGGCGGTGGTCCGCGCAAACCGGTTCGCGGCCACCGGCGCTCAGCCTCGCGGCGCGACCGCGTCTCACTGGTGCTGGGCGGCCGCGAAGCGTCGCTGCTGCCGGTAGACCCCGATGAAGACGATGATGATGCCACCGATGGTCAGGTAGAGGCTGTACTTCGCCAGCTGGTTGACCAGGTCCTTCGCCGGCTCGCCCATCTGGTAGCCGGCATACATCCACAGCCCGCGGTAGACGAGACCGGCGAGGAAATCGATGAGAAGGAAGCGTCGCAACGACATTCGAGCGTCGCCGACGAACGCGTAGACGATCGAGCTGGGCAGCAACGGGATGAACCACACCAGGAAAACGGCCGGGCCGCCGAAGCGCCGGGCGACGCTCTCGGCCCAGTAGGCGGTCCGGGCCGCCCACTTCGAGCGGGCCGCGATCATGTCGATCACGCCGCGCCCCCACAGGCGTCCGGCCCACCACCACAGCCAGTCGAACTTGATCGATGTCAGCGACGCCGCGATGACCGCGAGCCACCACAGCGGCTGGTGCTGCCCGACGCGCGCCAGCGCACCGATGTCGACCATCGCGATGTTGGACCCGCTGAAGCAGGCCAGGATGTAGTCACGCGCGGGCGCCGAGAAGTTGCCCAGGATCCACGGGCGGACCGGGATGGTGAGCAGGCCGTAGGCACCGGTGGCGATGATCAGCCCGATGCACCACATGTCGGCCCTGCCGGGCTTGCCCTTCCACGGCATTCGCGGGTCGTCCCACCATTCCTTGGTGGGCGCCTCCTGCTCCTGTGCCGCGGCGGCCAGCTGCTCGGCCTCGGCCTCCGACGCCGGAATCGGTCGGGTCGGTTGCTCGCTCACGTCACCATCCTCGTTCATCGTCTCGTCCCCGTCGCGCTCGGTCGTCATACTCAGCGAGCCCGCCGGGTCAGCACTGCCAGGTGGTCACGGTGCACGACCTCACGCTCGTATGCCGGGCCCAGCGTGCGCGCCAGTTCACGGGTGTTGTGACCCAGCAGCCCGGGAAGTTCCTTGGAGTCGTAATTGACGAGCCCACGGGCCACGACCAGCCCGGAATCATCCACCAGGTCAACGGCGTCACCGGTCGAGAAGTGCCCGGTCACTCGACGAATCCCCGCTGGCAGCAACGACTTACCGCGCTGGGTGACAGCCGCGACCGCGCCGTCGTCGATGATCAGCTTGCCCTGCGGCGACGTGGCGTAGCGCAGCCACAGCTGCCGCGCGCTGGGCCGGCGTCCCTGCGGCGCGAACATCGTGCCGACGTCCTCTCCGGCGAGCGCGGCACCGGCCTGGACCGCGGAGGTCAGCACGGTGGGCACGCCCGCAGCGGTGGCGATCTGGGCCGCTTCGATCTTGGTCACCATGCCGCCGGTGCCCACCGCCGTGCCGGTGCCGCCGATGTCGACGCCGTCCAGGGTCGACTGGTCGTGCACCTCACTGATGCGGTGTGCGCCCGGGCGCGACGGCGGTGCGTCATACAGCGCGTCGACGTCCGACAGCAGCACCAGCGCCGACGCGTCGATGAGATGGGCCACCAGCGCGGCGAGCCGGTCGTTGTCGCCGAACCGGATCTCGTGCGTCGCAACGGTGTCGTTCTCGTTGATCACCGGCACCACCCCGAGGGCCAGCAGCCGCTCGATGGTCCGGCGTGCGTTGACGTAGTGCCCGCGCCGGGTCACGTCGTCGGCGGTCAGCAGCACCTGCCCGGTGGTCAGCCCGTGCCGCCCGAACGCCACGTTGTATGCCGCGAGGAGCGCCCCCTGACCCACGCTGGCGGCGGCCTGCTGGGTGGCCAGGTCGCGCGGGCGACGTCGCAGGCCCAGCGGCACCATGCCGGCAGCGATCGCTCCGGAGGACACCAACACGACGTTGGTCCCGGCCAGCCGTCGCGCGGCGAGCGCATCCGCCAGTGCGGTGACCCGCGCGGGGTCCAGGCCGCCCTGCGCGCCGGTCAGTGAACTGGAGCCGACCTTGACCACGACCGTTCCGGCGGTGGCGATGCCGGATCGCGGAGGACGCGAAGATTCGTTCCCCATCGTCACGTCATCCGCCTGGACCTCTTGGTGCTCACTCATCGCTGTCGACCACGGTGGGGTCGCGGTCGGTCCACAGACCTGCCTTGCGCTCGACGTCCAACTCCTCACGGGCTTCGCGCTGGGCGTCCTTGCGGCGGTGGAACTCGTCGCGCTTCTCCGAGCGCGTCGCGCGAGCGGTGCCGTCCTCCAGGCGCAGATCGGTGCCACGCGGGCCGAGCAGTTCGGCCCCGGTCGACATCGTCGGCTCCCAGTCGAAGACGACGGCGTTCTCCTCCGGCCCGATGAGCACCGTGGATCCCGGCACCGCACCCGCCTTGAAGAGCTGCTCCTCGACGCCGAGGCGGTTGAGCCGATCCGCGAGGTAGCCGACCGCTTCGTCGTTGGCGAAATCGGTCTGTCGCACCCAGCGGGTAGGACGCTCACCGATGATCCGGAAGACGTCGTCGTTGCCGTGCTTCTCCTTGCGGATCCGGAAGCCGGAGTCGTCAACTGCCTTGGGGCGCACCACGATTCGCTGCGGGATGATGTTGGCCTCGATCTCCTCGCGGGCCCGGTCGACGTGCTTGGCGAGCGAGAAGCTCAGCTCCTTCAGGCCGATGTGCGCGACGGCGGAGACGATGTGGACCTCGAGACCGCGTGCCTCCAGGTCGGGCTTGACCATCTCGGCCAGATCGCGTGCATCGGGCACGTCGGCCTTGTTGAGCACGACGATGCGCGTGCGCTCGGACAGTGGCTTGCCACCGAGCGAGTCGTCGGCGACATACTCCGCGAGCTCCTGCTCGATCACGTCAAGATCGGACAGGGGGTCGCGGCCCGGCTCGAGCGTCGCGCAGTCCACGACGTGCACCAGCACCGAGCAGCGCTCCACGTGCCGCAGGAACTCCAGGCCGAGACCCTTGCCCTGGCTCGCGCCCGGGATCAGGCCGGGAACGTCGGCGATGGTGTAGCGCTGCGCGCCGGCGGTCACGACGCCGAGGTTGGGCACCAGCGTGGTGAACGGGTAGTCGGCGATCTTCGGCTTCGCCGCGGACATCACCGAGACCAGGCTGGACTTGCCGGCCGACGGGTAGCCGATCAGCGCCACGTCGGCGAGCGTCTTCAGCTCCAGGGTGATGTCGGACTCGTCACCGGGCTCACCGAGCAACGCGAAGCCGGGCGCCTTGCGCCGCGGCGACGCGAGCGCCTTGTTGCCCAGCCCGCCACGGCCGCCGTTCGCGGCCACGAAGGTGGCGCCGGCACCGACCAGGTCGGCCAGCACGTCGCCACGGGCGTTCTTGACGACGGTCCCCTCGGGCACCGGCAGGATCAGGTCGTCACCGTCGGCGCCGTTGCGCTCGTCACCGGCACCCGGCCGGCCATTGGGCGCGACGCGTTGGGGGCTGCGGTGGTATTCCAGCAGCGTGGTCGCCTGCGGGTCGACCTGCAGGATGACGCTGCCGCCCTTGCCGCCGTTGCCGCCGTCCGGCCCACCGAGCGGCTTGAACTTCTCCCGGTGCACCGACGCGACGCCGTGCCCGCCGTGTCCGGCGCGCACGTGCAGGACCACTTGGTCCACGAAATTGGTGCCCACGGAGGGTCTCCTTAAAGCTGATGTATGACGGCGAAAGGGGCGGGTCCGTTCAACTCGGACCCACCCCTTTCGACGGAGGTATTGCTGGCTGAAGCCTGGCTCAGGCCTCGGCCTTCTCGGTCAGCACGATGTTGACGGTCTTGCGGCCGCGCTTGGCGCCGAACTCGACCGCGCCCGCGCGCAGCGCGAACAGCGTGTCGTCCTTGCCGCGACCGACACCCTCACCCGGGTGGAAGTGCGTGCCGCGCTGGCGAACGATGATCTCGCCCGCGTTGACGACCTCGCCGCCGAAGCGCTTCACGCCGAGCCGCTGTGCATTGGAATCGCGACCGTTGCGAGTCGACGATGCACCCTTCTTGTGTGCCATTTCTTAAGCCTTACGTGTTCGAAGTGGACGGATCGTGCCTGGTCAGGCGTTGATCTCGGTGACCTTGACCTGGGTCAGCGGCTGACGGTGACCCTGGCGCTTGCGGTAGCCGGTCTTGTTCTTGTACTTGATGATGGTGATCTTCGGGCCCTTGGCGGACTTCATCACCTCGGCCTTGACCGTGACCTTGGCCAGCTTGGCGGCGTCGGTGGTCACGGTGGTGCCGTCGACCAGCAGCAGCGGCTTGAGCTCGATGCTCTCGCCGGCGGCAACGGCCACCTTGTCAATGGTCAGGACGTCGCCCACGGAGACCTTCTCCTGGCGACCGCCTGCGCGAACAATCGCGTACACGTCGGAACTCTCTTTCGTCATGGATGCGCACTTGTCAGGGAACCGGCAGGCAGCTACCCCGGATGGACCGGGACGCCCGCGCGGTGGGCACACCGAGGCACGAGTTTACGGGCCGGGCCGGTGATGCTCCAAATCGGTGTCAGCTCATGACCGGCCACGACCGATCAGGTATGCCGGGCTCGTCCGACCAGGGTCTGGACCAGTACGACGACAAGCAGGAAGGCGCCGTTGGCGAAGTCGGAGGCGGCGGATCCGTATGACGACAGGTGCACACCGATGAGGTTCTGGATGATCGCCAGCAGCAGCACACCACAGACCGTGCCGATCACCGAACCGGCGCCGCCGGTCAGCAGGGTCCCTCCGATGATCACGGCCGCGATCGCCGTGAGCTCATAGCCCACCCCGATGTTCGTCACGCCAGACTCGAGGCGCGAGGCGTTCAGCATTCCGGCGGCGCCGGCGAGCGCGCCCGACAACACGTAGAGCAGCACCTTGGTGCGCTTCACGGGCAGCCCCATCAGCGTCGCGGCGTTCTCACTGCCGCCGATCGCGAACACCGTCTGACCGAACCTGCTGCGAACCAGGACCACTCCGCCGACGGCGAAGAAGGCGACGGCGGTCAGCACCGGAACCCAGGTGCCGTTGCCGAGCGCCGCGAACACGCTGCCCGACTTCACCGTGTAGGTCTTGGTGCCCTGATCCGAGATCCCTTGCAGCAGCCCGCGTGCGAACAACATGCCCGCGAGCGTGACGATGAACGGCGCCAGCCTTCCCTGGGCGATCAACAGGCCGTGCGCCAGCCCGATGAGTCCGCACACGAGCAGGGGTAGCAGGACCGCGACCAGCACTCCCCCGTGACCGGCACCCCATGCGGCGATCACACCGCCCAGTGCGAACACCGAACCCACCGAGAGGTCGATCCCGCCGGAGATGATCACGAACGTCATTCCGAGCGCGAGCAGTGAGACGTAGGCATTGCCGACCAGGACACTCTCGAAGTTGCCGGTCGTGGCGAAGCCGCCGGAGAAGATGCATGCGCCGGCGAAGACGAGCACCAGCGCGACCGGGCCCGCCTGCTCGCGGAACCGGTCCAGCGCCCGATCGCGCCCGGTTCTCGACTCCAGGGAGGGTGCCTGCGCCGATCCGTCCGCGGTGCTCATCGCCCGCTCCGTCCGCGCGCCGCGAAGACCGCCAACACGATGATCACTGCCTGCACCATCTGCTCCCACGAGGTCTGGATGTTGTGCTGGATCAGGGTCGCCTGCACCAGTTGCATGAAGATCGTGCCTGCGACGGTGCCGAGCACCGCGACCCGTCCACCGGACAACGGGGTGCCGCCGACCACCACCGCCGTGATCGCGTAGAGCTCGTACTGCAGGCCGTAGTTGGCCGGGTCGGCATACGCACCGTTGCCGGCGATGAACAGACCGGCGAGAGCGGCGAAGACGCCCGACAGGACGTAGACGGTGACCAGCACACGGCGCACCGGCAGCCCGGCGAGCGTGCTGGCCGCCGGGTTGTCGCCGATCGCCGACAGCTGACGCCCGAAGGTGGTCCGGCGCATCAGGAAGGCGACCACCAGCACGACCGCGAGCGCGATCCAGGTCATCAGCGGCAGCGTGAGCACCGTCTTGGTGCCGAGGTCGAGGACCGTCGGATCAGTGAGTGACTTCGCGGTCGCACCATTCATCATCACCGCCAGTCCTCGTAACCCGATCATCAGCGCGAGCGTCGCGACGATCGGTTGGACCCGCGCGAAGCCCACCATGGTGCCGCCGATCGCGCCCGACACCGCACCACCCAGTAGCGCGATCAGGATCGCCATCCACACGCCGTAACCGAGATAGAGCGGCAGCAGGGCCGACGTCAGCGCGATCACCGCACCGACGGACAGGTCGACACCCTCGGTACCGATCACCAGTGCCATGCCCAGCGCGGTCAGCAGGATCGGCGTCGCCTGGAACAGCTGCACCTTCAGGTTCGACGTGGTGATGAAATTCGGTGTCGCGACGGCGTTGAAGACCAGCAGCGCCGCGATCGCGGCATACACGCCGTATTTCTGCAGCCACGCCAGGGTGATCGCACCGTCGAGCCGAGGCTGCCGTTCCACGGAGATCTCAGTCATCGACGAGTCCTTCTGTTGAGGGCGCCTGCGCGAGCGCTTGCATCAAGCCGTCGGGGCTGATCTGGTCGCCATGCAATTCGTCGACCACTCGACCGTCCTTCAGGACGACCAGTCGTCCGACCCCACCCACGAGTTCATCGACGTCGGAGGAGATGAGGATGACGCTGAGGCCGTCCTTCGCGAGTTCCTCGATCACACCGGTGACCTCGGCCTTTGCGCCGACGTCTATCCCACGTGTCGGTTCGTCGAGCAACAGCACCTGCGGATGCAGGCAGAGCCAGCGGGCGAGCATCACCTTCTGCTGGTTGCCACCGGACAACTCACCGACGCGCTGCTCGGGGCTGGAGGCCTTGATCTTCAATCGGTCCATGTAATAGGAGACGATGTCGTGCTCACGGGAGCCGCGGATCACGCCACCGCTCGACACCGCCCGCAGCCCGGCCAGCGTGATGTTCTCGCGGACCGAGAGGCCGGGGATGATGCCCTCGGCCTTCCGGTCCTCCGGCAGCATCACGACCCCGGCGTCGATCGACGCGCGGATGGAGTTGCGGCGGATGGGTTTTCCGTGCACCCGCACCGATCCGGCCTCCGTGTGCAGCGCACCGGTGATCGCCTTCGCGGTTTCGCTGCGCCCGGCCCCGAGGAGACCGCCGAGGCCCAGGACCTCCCCCGGCCATACCTCCACCGACACGTCGTCCAGCCGGTGCCGAGCGGTCAGATGCTGTGCGTGCAAAGCCGATTCGCCTTCTCGCGTCTCGGGTTTCGCGGCCGATGCGGAAATCTGCAGGTCGGAAGCGTCGCGTCCGAGCATGAGTGACACCAACTCGAGACGCGGCAGTTTCGCGATCGGTCCGACGTGAACGACGGCGCCGTCGCGCATCACGGTGACGTTCTGCGCCACTTGGTACAGCTCATCCAGGCGATGGCTGACGTAGACGATGGCGATGCCGGAGCTCTTCAGTCGTTCGATGACCGAGAAGAGCGTCTCGACCTCTCGGCGCTCCAGCGACGACGTCGGCTCGTCCATGATGACGACCTTGGCGTCGATCTGGACCGCCCGCGCGATCGCCACCATCTGCTGCGCACCGAGGCCGAGCGTGTGCAACGGCCGGGTGGGGTTGACGTCGACGCCGAACTCCTTGAGCACCTGACGGGTCTCGGAGTTCATCCGCCGCGAGTCGATCACTCCCCACTTGCGCGGCTCCCGTCCGAGGAAGAGGTTGCGAGCCACGCTCATCAACGGAATGAGGTTGATCTCCTGATAGATCGTCGAGATCCCGGCCTGCTGCGCCTCCAAGGGACTGGCGAAATCGACCCGCCGGCCGTCATACCGGACCTCACCGCTGTCCGCGCTGTAGACGCCCGTCATGACCTTGATCAGGGTCGACTTGCCGGCACCGTTCTCACCGATGAGCGCATGCACCTCGCCCGGAGCCACCGCGAAATCCACGTTCTTGAGTGCCCGGACACCCGGCCATGACTTGGATACCCGCTCGACCTCGAGGACGTTGCTCGCGGATGTCACGTCGTCATCCTGCGCACTGCGTCGCGATGCCTCATCAATCAGTAGACGTCGCCGTTGGCGATCGCCTGTTTCGCGTTGGCCTGGGTGAAGTGGTGGTCCTTGATGATCGTCGGGTTGGCAACGCCCTTGCCGTTGTAGAAGTTGTCCAACGCGGTGAAGGCCAACGGCCCGAAGCGCGGATTGGTCTCCACATCGGCGACCATCTGACCGTTCGCGACCAGGTTCACACAGTCCTTGGTGCCGTCGATCGCCACCACCTTGATGTCCTTGCCCGGGACCTTGCCCGCCTGCCGGATCGCCTGAATGGCACCGAGCGCCATGGTGTCGTTCTCGGCATACACGCCGGTGATGCCCGGCTTGCTCTGCAGGATCTGCGCCATCACCTTCTGGCCGGTCGCCTGATCGAAGTTGGCGGTCTGGCTCGCAACGACCTTGATGCCGGGGTACTTCGCCTTGATCTGCGCGTCGAATCCCTTCGTCCGGTCGGTGGCGACGTTGTTGCCGGGCGTGCCCTGCAGAACGGCGACCTTGCCCTTCCCGCCCATCGCGGTGCCCAGGTCGTCCGCGGCGATCTTCGCCTGCCCGGCGAAGTCCGAGCCGATGAAGCCGATGAAGTCGGTGCACGCCTTGCCGGTCACCGTGCGGTCGATCGTCAGGATCGGGATGTGCTTGGCCTTCGCTGCCTTGAAGGCCGGCGCCAGGCCGCTGGAGTTCTCCGGCGCCACGATCAGCACCTTCGCACCCTGGGCGATCATGTCCTGTATGTCGGTGTTCTGCTTCGCGACGTTCGCGTTGGCGTTGCGCTGAATCAGTTTGATGCCAAGCTTTTTCGCTTGTTTCGTGATCGAGGCGGTCTCAGTCGCACGGAACGGGTTGCTGGTCGCCTCCGACTGCGAGAAGCCGACCGTGACCTTCTTCAGGTCCACCTTCGCAGCGCCATACTTCTGGACCGTGCACAGTGGGCCACTTGTCCCGGACGACGCGACCTGCTGCGCCGCGGCGGTGTCGTTCCCGCCGCTGCTGCCGGCCGCACTGGCGGCTCCGCCGCCTGACGACGCACTACTCGTGCAGCCCGCGATGCCCAGAGCGGCAACCGAGCACACTGCGGCCGACATCGCGCGTCGACCTGAGAGCTTCTGGACCATCGTTGACTCCTTGCTGAGCGCAAATGCGACATAATCGATCACTACAGATCAAAATCGATCTACTTCGTACATCGAAGTGAAGCGCATCACACTGATGCCGTCAATGGATTCCGGACAATTGGCCGACCTCCGAGGCGCGAAGGCTCCGGAGCGAACCTCCGTGCAGGAGAGCAGGATCCATTGGAAGACGGCTCGGTCTGTGTCATGCTCAGCGCGTGACCAGACCACCCACGTCGCCGCGGACGGCGAAACGTCCATGATCGCTGCTGAGCGAAGAGCGACCATTCTTGAGCTGATTCGTGCCCAGCACGTCGTCTCCTTGCAGGAACTGGTGTCCGCCACCGGAACGTCCGCAGCAACGGTGCGGCGCGATCTGCACGCACTCGAGGAGAGCGGCCTGCTCGACCGCCGCCACGGCGGCGCAGTGCTCCCGGGCGCGCTCGACGCCGAGCAGTCCTACCGGCAGAAGACCAAGATCGCGACGGACGAAAAGCACGCAATCGCTGCTGCCGCACTGGAATTCATCGATGACGGAGACGCGATCCTGCTCGGCGCGGGCAGCACGACGCACGAGCTCGCGCGGCGCCTGCGGGGACGCCACGACCTCACGGTGCTGACCAACTCACTCCTCGTCGCGCAGGCGCTGGCAAACACCGACGCCGAGGTCGTCATGACCGGTGGCACGCTCCGTGGCTCGACGTTCTCCCTCGTGGGTGAGGGAGCCGAGAGGAGCCTCGTGGGCATTCGGGTGCGCACGGCGTTCATCTCCGGCAACGGGCTGACCGCCACGCGGGGGCTGTCGACACCCAACATGCTGGTCGCCTCGATCGATCGCGCACTGGTCGCCACAGCGGGCGACGTCGTCGTCCTCGCGGATCACACCAAGGTCGGCATCGACACGATGTACCAGACCGTTCCACCGGATTCCATCTGTCGACTGATCACGGACGCTCACGCCGATGGTGCGGTAGTGCGCGAGCTACGGGCCGCCGGGGTCCAGGTGGACATCGCCGAGCCGACCGACTGATCCCCCGAGCTGATCCCCCACAGCGGCGGGACGACGAGAGGGGCGCACGCTCAGCGTGCGCCCCTCTCGCATCAGGTCATTCCGAGTCGGACTCGGAGCCCGAATCCGATTCCGATTCAGGTTCCGCGACTGGCGGACCGGCCGGAGCCACCACCCGCGCACGCTTCTTGCGCTTCGGCGTGGCCGGCTCGGGAACTGCCACCGGAGGTGCGGCGGGCTCGTCCGCTGCCGCTGCCGCCTCGGCGGCGGACACCGTCACGGCAGTCGTCGGCTCCGGTGTCGCCACGTGCTGCGCGGCACCCGCGGCCGACGTCGCCCGGCGCCGGGCGCGCCCGGTCATCTTGCGGGCCGGAGCGGCGGAGACTTCGGGTGCCGTGGGAGTCGTGGGCTCGTCCGTCGCCTCATCGGTGGCCGCAGCCGAACGCTGCATGCCGGCGCGACCGGTCACGACCGGGCCGTCAGCCTGCTTCCCGGCGCGCTTCTTGCCGCCACGAGCCTTCTTGCCGGTCCCGGCGGTGCTGTCCGCCGCAGCCGATTCGTCGGTCGTCGTGTCGGTCGAAGCGTCCGTCGACGTCTCGCCGACCGGTGCGGTATCGACGATCTCGGCGTCAGTGCCCTCGGTGGAAGTGGGGTCCTCGACGAGTGCGCCATCGTCGCCGGCCTTCCCGCCGGACTGAGCCGCAGCATGTGCGGCCGCGGCGATCTGGGCCGCGGTCGGGCCGGACGGCTTCGCCGGCTCCTCGGTCTGCTTCTTGGCCTTGCCCTTACGCGACTTGCTGCCGTTGTTGCCGCCGCTGCCGGTGTTGCCGGAGGGCTTGTCGACCGGGTCGGAATGCACGATGATTCCGCGGCCACCACAGTGCTCGCACGGCTCGGAAAAGACCTCGATCAGACCGGAGCCGACCCGCTTACGGGTCATCTGCACCAAGCCGAGCGAGGTGACCTCGGCGACCTGGTGCTTGGTGCGGTCGCGTCCGAGGCATTCGAGCAGCCGACGGACCACCAGATCGCGGTTGGACTCCAGCACCATGTCGATGAAGTCGACGACGATGATGCCGCCGATGTCGCGCAGTCGCAGCTGCCGCACGATCTCCTCGGCCGCTTCGAGGTTGTTCTTGGTGACGGTCTCCTCGAGGTTGCCGCCGGAGCCGACGAACTTGCCGGTGTTGACGTCGATCACCGTCATCGCCTCGGTGCGGTCGATGACCAGCGAACCGCCGCTGGGCAGCCAGACCTTGCGGTCCATGGCCTTGGCGAGTTGCTCGTCGATGCGGTGGACGGCGAAGGCGTCGTTCTCGCCCGTCCACTTCTCGAGCCGCTCCGCGAGATCGGGAGCGACCGAGCCGACGTAGTCGTGGACCTGGGACCAGGCCTTGTCACCGGCGACGACGAGCTTGCTGAAGTCCTCGTTGAACACGTCGCGGATGACACGGACGGTGAGGTCCGGCTCACCGTGCAACAGGCTCGGTGCGTTGGCGGACTTGGCGTCGGACTGGATCTTCTCCCACTGCTTCTGCAGGCGTTCGACATCGGCGCGCAGGTCGGCCTCGCTGGCGCCCTCGGCGGCGGTGCGCACGATGACACCGGCGTCGCTCGGCACGACCTCCTTGAGGATCTTCTTCAGTCGCGAACGCTCGGTGTCGGGCAGCTTGCGGGAGATCCCGGTCATCGAGTTGCCGGGCACGTAGACCAGGAAGCGTCCGGGCAACGAGACCTGGCTGGTCAGCCGGGCGCCCTTGTGACCGATCGGGTCCTTGGTCACCTGCACGAGCACCGTGTCGCCGCCCTTCAGGGCGTTCTCGATGCGCTTGGCCTGGCCGTTCTCGAGGCCTGCGGCGTCCCAGTTGACCTCACCGGCATACAGGACGGCGTTGCGGCCGCGGCCGATGTCGACGAACGCGGCTTCCATGCTGGGCAGGACGTTCTGGACCTTGCCGAGGTAGACGTTGCCGGCCATCGAGGCCTGCTGGACCTCGCGCGAGACGTAGTGCTCGACCAGCACGCCGTCCTCCAGCACGCCGATCTGGGTGCGGCCGGCCTTCTCGCGGACGACCATCTGGCGGTCGACGCTCTCGCGACGGGCGAGGAACTCGGCCTCGGTGATGACGGTGCGGCGCCGGCCGGCCTCGCGGCCCTCGCGACGGCGCTGCTTCTTGGCCTCCAACCGGGTGGAGCCCTTGATCGCGGTGACCTCGTCGCGCTCCTTGCGCGGCTCGCGCACCTTGGTCACGGTGCCGGGCGGGTCGTCGCCCTCGGTCGCCGCACCACTGCGGCGGCGACGGCGGGTCCGGCGGCGACCGTTGCCCTCGGACTGGGAGTCGGAGTCGTCGCCGTCGTCCGAGTTGTCCGGGCCGGAGCCGGCGGCGGCATCGGCGTTCTTGCTCCTCGAGTTGTCGGAGCGCTTGTCCGAACCACCCTTGTCGCCGGCGTTCTTGTCGTTCGTGTTCTTGTCAGAGCCCTTGTCGGAGCCCTTGTCGGAGCCCTTGTCGGAGCCGCCCTTGTCGGCGTTGTCCGAGTTGTTGTCGGTGTCGCCCTGATTGTCGCCCTGGTTGCGGCGACCACGTCCGCCGCGGCGGCGCGAGCGGCCGGCACCCTGGGCGTCGGCATCGTCGTCGCGGTCGTTGTCCCTGTCGTTGCCCCGGTCATTGCCTCGGTCATTGCCCCGGTCGTTGTCAGCGTCCGAGCCGGAACCACGCTGTGCGTCGTCGTCCTGCTGTGCCTGCTGCTCGCGCTCGGGCTCACGGCGCGGTGCGCGAGCCTGCAGGTCGGGCGCCTGGAAGAGCAGGCCGAAGTTCATCGCGGAGGAGGTCTCGATCGGTGCCGAGGCGGTGTTGCCGCCTTCTGCGGTTGATTCCGCTGCGGGTGCCAGGAACGGATTGGTGTCTTGCGGGGCCATGGCCCTCGTTTCTTCCTCAGCATGCGGGTGACCCACAACGAGGCAGTGCCTGCACACCCGCATGTTGCGGTTGGCCGCCGCTCACGGTCGAACGTTCGCCGTGGCGACGCGAAAGTCGTCTGTTACGTCATGCCGTCAGGTTCGCGTCGTATCGCGGGCACCTGATCAGTCAGACGCCGTCGGTCCTGCACTCGGCTGGTCGCGAAATCTCGCGGGCTCGAGTAACTGCCAACGGGGCGTCGGGCAGGTTGTGGCACTGCCGACGACCGATCTCATTGTCGCACACAATCGCCGGTCGGCCGACGACTCGGACCGCTCGGGCGTGCGCAGAGGCCGCCCGAACCCGGTGCTGCGCGGCCTCTGCGCGGGACCCACGACGACGCCGGGTTGACGCCGGGTTCAGGGCAGCCGCGCAGCCTCGGCCATCGGCATCACCCGGCAGCCGAGTTTCGGGTGCATGGCGTTCGCCTCGCGAAAAACCGCTTGCCTCGCCGGGAGTGTTGCGGCCGGCCATCCAGTTGTGCCGAGTGTCATCGGGTCAGCTGGCGGTCGGCGCCGGCGCGACCCCGTTCTTGCCGGTCAGCTTGGCGTCCCCGAGGGCTATGGCCGATCCGCAGATGTCGACCTCCTTGGTCGTGAACTTGATGATCAGGCTGCTGCGGCCCTTGACCGAGATGTTCGGGATCTTCGTCGGCGCGTCGCGCAGCTTCATGTCGCCCGACGGCCAGAGCAGCGTCTGGTCGCCATAGATCTGGACCGAGCCGGCCGAGCCCTCCTCACCGTCGTCGGGAATGCCCGCGAAGCCACTCAGTGTCTCCCACTTGCCGTCGAGCGACCAGGAGAAGGTCTGGCTCTTCGTGCTGCCCGTGTCGTAACCGCAGGAATCGGCGACGAGGGCGCCGGCATACGGCTTGCCGCCGATCGTGATGTCGTCGACCTTCGGGGCACTGCTACTGCTCGCCTCCAGGTCGGCGAGGCTCTGCGTCACCTTGCCGGGCGCGGAGTCGTCCGTCTCGGCACCACCCGGCGTGGTCCCGCCCGCGGTCGAGGTCGCCGCCTCGGGAGTGGACGACTGCGCCTCGGCAGGTGTCGTCTCCTGCGTCGGCGTCGCCTTGCCCGCGGCCGTCGACTGCCCGGCACCGGCCGAGGGTCCGGCCGCGTCCTTCTTCGAGTCGTCCCGGCTGAAGAGGAAGTACCCCGCGACCAGCGCGATGACCAGGACGCCCGCGACCGCTCCGAGGATCGCCGGTAGCTTGCTCTTACCGGTGCCGCTGGACCCGGACGGTGGACTCTGGTGAGCGTTCGCCGGACCGCCCCAGCCGCCCGCGCCGGCCGCGGCTGCCGGATGGGCGAGCTGCGTCTCGCGGGAGTGGGTATCCGAGCGAGTGTCGACGCCGGAGGTGGGCGCGGTCGACGCGGCTCGGGTCGGATCACCTTGGTGCTGCATAAGATTCGCGACGTGCGTGGTGGCCTGGTCGACCCGCCCCGCCAGAGCCTCGCGCAGTGCGTGGCCGAGCTCCGCACAGGAACCGAACCGCAGGCCGGGATCCTTCGCCAGTCCCCGTCGTACGACTGCATCGACCGCCGGCGGCAGCCCGGTGTGCTGCAGCGACGCCGGCTGGCTCATCAGGTGGGCGCGGATCATCGCACTCGTCGTGGTCATGTCGAAGGGGCGGCGGCCGGTCAGGCACTCGTACATGACGCATGCCATCGCGTATTCGTCCACGGCAGGCGTCAGCTCGCCGTCGTCGAAGCGCTCCGGCGCCATGTAGCTCATCGAGCCGACAGCGGTGCCGGTGCTGGTCAGCCTGGTCTCGTCCTGCTGCGCGGCGATCCCGAAGTCGGTGAGATAGGGAAAGCCCCTCTCGGTGACCAGGATGTTCTCCGGTTTCACGTCACGGTGCAGCAGGCCCTGCGCGTGCGCGGTGTCGAGTGCCGAGCCGATCGCGCCGACCAGGTCAGCCGTCTCGTGCGGGGGCATCGCTCCGGCCTTCAGCCGTGCCCGCAGGTCGCTGCCCTCGACCAGCGCCATCTCGATGTAGAGCACACCGTCGATCTCGCCGTAGTCGTGGATCGGCACGACGTGCGGGTCATTCAGATTGGCCGCGATGTGCGCCTCCCGGCCGAAACGGGCCCGGAAACGCGGGTCACTCGACAGCGACTTCGGCAGCAGCTTCAGCGCGATGATCCGTCCCTTGCGGCTGTCACGCGCCCGGTAGACCTCGCCCATCCCGCCCCGACCGATCAGGCCGAGGATCTCGTACGGCCCGAACTTCCCGGGCGCTGGTGGTTGGTTGCTCATCCCTCTGGTCATCCTCCCGTTGGTGTCCGGCACCGACTGTGACGGGTGGTGACCGAACATGACCTCACGCAGAGAGGAACCTCTCGCTCCCCTGCAGTCGCACGATACCGACTCCGGTGTGCAGCGAGAGCGATCCGCGGCCACGCATCTCAGCGCAGCGGGTCGCCGATCGCGCCGTCCTCCTGCAAGGGGCCCTGGCTCAGTCGGATGACCTGCGGCGGGCGTGCCGGGCGGAGTGCGCCATACGTCGTGAGAGCGGTGAGCACGTCGTCGGGACGTACCAGTGGGGTCAGGTGCCGCAGCACCAAGGTGATCCGCGGGCCGTCGACGGTGAGTGCGGCGATCGCCGACCGGACGTCGAACTCCCGCTCGCCGCGCTTGGTCATCCGCGAGACCGTCGCGTCGTCCCTGGCAAGCAGGGCCTGCGTGGCCGTCGCCACGGCACCCGCCTCCGCGGTATCGAAGTCCAGTTGCCAGCAGCTGGCCTCCAGCCGGTCCGCGAGTGCTCCCGGCAACGACTCGGCCACGTCCAGGATCACCAGGTCGGCCGGCAACGCACTGTCGAGATCGGTGCGCAGCTGCTCCGGCTCGCACGCCGTGGTCAGCTGGATCTCGAAGTACTCGGCCTCGCTCGCCGTGCCGGTCGGTGCGGCGTTGGCGTAGCTGATCCGCGGGTGCGGATGGAAGCCGGCCGAGAACGCCACCGGGACCTGCGCGCGGCGCACCGCACGCTCCAGCGCCCGCTGGAAGTCGCGTGTGGAGGAGAATCGCAACCGGCCGCGCTTGGCGTAGCGCACGCGGAGCCGTTGCACTGCGGGATCCGGAGCGGGTCCTTCAGGAACACGTTGTTTGGCCACCGGGACAAGGTAATGGTCCGGCGTCCGGTGTTCTCTACGCTGGCCGGATGACGGGTCGGGCGGAGCGTGCTGGGTTGTGGCGCGCGGCGGCATACGCGATGGCTCTGTTCGTGGCGATCCGGCTGCTCGGGGTCGCCATTTTGGAGGTCGTGCTGCGGGTGCGTGACGCGGGATCCTTGCACCACATGCTGACCCGGTATGACGGGCAGTGGTATGCCGGGATCGCCGAAAATGGTTATGGCACAACGATTTCGGCGCATGACGGGTTGCATTCCGATTATGCGTTCTTCCCGCTGTTGCCGTTGCTGGAGCGCGCGGTGCACGCGGTGGTTCAGCTGCCGTTCGCCGATCTGGGGATGGCGATCAACTGGGTTGCATCGCTGATCGCCGCAGCAGGTGTGTATGCCGCCACCCAGCGCGGCACCGATCGCCGGACGGCGACCATCGCGACGGTGCTGTGGGCGATCTATCCCTACGCGATCGTGCTGTCGATGTCCTACACGGAGGGCCTGTTGTGTGCGCTCGCGGCCTGGGCGCTCTGGGCGGTCGCGGACCGGCGGTGGCTGCTTGCCGGAGTGCTGGCGGCGTTCGCGGGGCTGACCCGGCCGACCGGTGCGGCCGTCGTCGCGGCAGTGTGTGTGGCGGCGCTCGTTGCCGGCATACGGGGTCGGGCGCCGTGGCGGCGAGTGGTGCTGACAGTCGTCGTGGCACCGCTGGGACTGGCGGGCTATCTGGCGTATGTCGCCGTGCGCCGGCACGAGCTGATGGGCTATTTCCACGCCACCGAGGGCTGGGCCCGCAGCTGGGACAGCGGACGTTATTTCGCGGACTGGGTGTCGGGATTGGTGCGCTCAGGTGGGCTCGAGAGCGTCAAGGGCGTCGGCCTTGTCGTGCTCCTGCTCGGCATGGTGTGGCTGATCTGGAAGGGCGCCCGCGACGGACTGCCGCTCGCCTACACGGTGTTCAGCCTCGTGCTGTTGCTGATGACGATCGGCACATCCGGATACTTCGGCTCCCGGCCGCGTTACCTGTTGCCCGCCTTCACCATGCTCATCCCGTTCTCGGCCTGGCTGGCACGCTTCCGGCCGTCGCTGCGCATCCCGATCGCCGTGCTGCTCGCCGTTGGTATGGCGGTCCTCGGCGGCTACGCGCTCACCACCGGCGCGCCCTGACGCGTGTTGCGCGTGCGCGAGGAGACCCGGCGGCTGGTCCAGCGAATCGGCCAGGAGGAATTCGGCGGCGCCTCGGCCGACCGATTCCGCCGCTATGCGCCCGAGATCGCACTGTCCGCCAGGTCCGCGGGTGGCGAGGTGGTCGTCCGACCGAACCTGTGGAACGGAACGGAGCGCCAGCGGAGTGCAGTGGAGGGCGTTCGGGCGGATGGCCGCCTCGGCACCCACCAAGGCGACCACAGACAGCGCGGGACCTCGAGACGCTCGTTCCTCGCTCCTCGGCCACCGGTGCGGGTCAGCGCCGGCCGGCGAGCGACATACGGCGTGACGCAACAGCCTTCCGGCGGGCGCCGATCACCGTGACGACGGCGACCATGCAGAGCGCCATGATGACCGCGGCGGTCACGAACGTGTGCCCGAGACCGGAGACGAAGGCGTCGCGGGCGGCGTCGCGAACCGGCCCGCCGAATTGCGTTGCCGCACCGACGGATTCACGCGCGGCGCCGGCGATCCGCTCGGACCCTGGCGGCAGATCGAGTGCGGACCGGTAGCCGCCACTGAGGACGCTTCCGAGCACCGCGATGCCGAGCGCACCGCCGACCTCACGGGCCACGTCGTTCATGGCGGAGGCCACTCCCTGCTCCGCCTCGGGCAGCGAGTCGGTGATGCTCGCGGTGGCGGGCGTCATACCCCAGCCCATGCCGGTGCCGCCGACCCACAGCAGCACCGCGATCACCCAGTAGTGGGTGTCGGTCCCTGCGGTGGACAGGCCGGCCATCGCAATGGCCACGAGCGTCATACCGGCGCCACAGAGGATGCGGACACCCACCCGCCCCACCAGGTATGGCGCCACCCGCGCGCCGGGCAGCAGCCCGAGGGCGACCGGCGCTGCGGCGCAGGCGGCGACCAGCGGTGACCAGCCGCGGACGAACTGCAGGTACTGCATGAAGACGAAGATGAAGCCGAAGAAGACGAAGAACAACGACGACACGGTGAGCATCCCGGCCGCGAACCCGCGGCGTCCGAAGAGCCGAACATCCAGCAACGGCGCACTGTTTCGTAGCTCCCAGGCAGCAAAGGCGACGAGAACCACGACACCGGCCGCCAGGCCGCCGACCGTGCGCCCACTCCCCCAGCCCTCGATCGGCGCCTCGATGATCGAGTAGACCAACAGTCCGAGTCCGGCGACGGAGAGGACGGCGCCGCCGAGGTCGAAGCTGCCGAGCTCGGGCGCTCGGGACTCCGGCACGAGGCGCACGGTCAGCGCTGTCGCCACTGCGGCGACCACGACGGTGAACCAGAAGATCGACTGCCAGGCGAACCAGTGCAGCAACAACCCGGAGGCGAAGAGGCCGAGAACCGCACTACCACCTGCCAATCCGGCCCAGATCGCGACGCCGCGCACGCGCTCCGCCGGTGGGAACGTCGCGGTGATCGTCGACAGTGTGGCCGGCATGATCATGGCGGCGGCGACGCCCATCACGACACGAATACCGATGAGCGCGCCCGGGCTGGTGACGAGCGCGCCCGCGGCTGCCGCAGCGACGATCAGACCGAGACCACCGAGCAGGACCCGACGGCGCCCGAGGCGGTCGCCGAGGTAGCCGCCGGGCAGCAGCAGCGCGGCGAAGGTCAGGGCGTAACCGTCGACGATCCAGGACAATTGCGTCTGCGACGCCCCTGTATGGCGGGCGACGTCCGGCAGCGCCACCATCAACGACGACACGGCGGACACCACCGTGGCGAGCCCGACACACACGGCGACCAGTGCGCCCTTGGTGCGATCCGTGACGGTGCGATCCATGACGGTGCTATCCATGACCAAACCCTTCGTTGTCGCGCGGTCCGCGTTGATCGCGCTGCCTCCAACGCTGCGGCTCCGAACGCGATAGCTTCAACGGTGATGAATAATTCGCGGGGTCGCCGAGCCGGTAAGCCGGACACGCGCGCGCAGATCCTCGATGCAGCGCGCGAGGCGTTCCTGAACGGCGGGTATGCCGCCACGTCGATGCGTTCGATCGCGGCCGCCGCGGGTGTCGATGTCGCGCTGCTGAGCTACCACTTCTCCTCCAAACAGGGCCTTTTCGCGGCGGCGATGGAGTTGCCGGTGCGCCCGGGTGAGCTCATCGAGCACGCGTTGGACGCGCCCCTCGAGCAGTGGCCGGGACGGATCCTGCGGACCGTGCTGCGGGTCTGGGACGACCCCGACATGGGTCCCGTGCTCGTGCAGACCGTCATGGCGACGGTTGCGCGCGAGAGCGGTACGAGTGGCTTTGTTGAATTTCTGGAGACCGAGTTGCTCGGCCGGCTGCGTGGTCGCCTCGCCGGTCGCGACGCCGACGCCCGTGCGACCGGGGTGCTGATGACGATCGCCGGCCTGCTGATGACCCGCTACGTGCTCAAGGTCCCGACGATGGCCAACGCGTCGCCCGAGGAGATCGTGCGGATCGCCACGCCGGGTATCGCCATACACCTGCGCGGGGCGCGGTTGCGCGAACCGTCCGGCACCTAGGCTGATGCGCGTGGAGCTGGAATTCGACGCGGAGATCATCGAATGGCGGGGCCCTGCGCCATACCTTTTCGCGGCGCTGCCGCCCGAGCAGGCCGACGACCTCGCGCAGATCTCGCGCGACGTGACCTACGGCTGGGGCTGCATCCCGGCGACTGGGCGGATCGGGGGCACCGAGTTCACGACCTCGCTCTTCCCTCGCAACGGTGGCTACCTGGTCCCGGTGAAGGTCGCCGTCCAGCGCGCGGAGGGCGTCGGCCTCGGTGACGTCATACATCTGGAGCTGACGGTGGGTTAGCCCCCACCCAACGAACACAAGCGGCCCGTTCCATTCACCGGCGCGGCGTGTCCGTCGTTGACAACGTTGTCACCCTGCCGGAGACTGCCAGCGACCCGACGGCCGCCGTGGACCGTCAGTGCACCAGGAAGGCCTCACGACGATGTCGGACCACAGCACGACGGACGCACCCACCGCCCACCCGGGAGGCGCAGGCCTCAGCCGCCGCCGCTTCCTCGGGGCCAATGCCACCGTGCTGGCGACGGTCGCGCTCGCCGCAGCAGCGGCGTCGGCGGCTCGCGCGGCGGGGCGCGGCAACCCGGCGCTTGCGGGCGCCGACCTCGCGGCGTACCGACCCGTCTCGGTCTCGTCCACGGCCCTCGCACCTGCTGCGCCCGAGTTCGCCGTCGACGGGCTGAGCGAGGTCGGGGTGAAGGGCACGGGCTGGCGCGCCGGGGACGGCGCGGGGCAATGGATCGCCGTCGACCTGCAGGGGCTCTGCTCGGTCACCGGCGTTCGCGTGACGTTCGAGGCGAAGGAGGGCGACCCGGCGTTCGAGCCGACTCCCGGCGACAACCCACGCAGCGGCACGACGGGCTGGGAGATCCTCTCGAGCTACGCGAGCGCGTTCGTGATCCAGACGTCGCGCGACGGGAAGTCCTGGTCCACGGCCCGCAGCGTCACCGACTCGTCGGGCGGCGTCGTCGATGTCGTGCTCGACACTCCCGTGACGGCCCGCTGGGTCCGGTTGCGCTCGAACACCCTCTCGACCACGAACCCGCTCGGCGTGAATGGTTTCGCCGTCCACGGGACGGCCCGCGGCCACCGTCCCCGGGCGACCGGATGGACCGACTGGCCGACCGACCACCGTCCCGCACCGGCGCTTCGCGTCGCCGACGACGGCACCGTTCCGGTCGAGTCGGGCTGGCGCCTGACCCTCGACGAGCGCGTGGGCGACGCGGACGGTGCAGCGTTGTCGTCGCGCGGCGTCGACACGAGCGGCTGGCTCCCCGCCACGGTGCCGGGGACGGTGCTCGCCACGCTCGTCGAGCGAGGGCTGCTGCCCGAACCGGTCTTCGGTCTCGACAATCTGCACGTGCCCGAGGCGCTGTCTCGGCACGCGTGGTGGTACCGACGCGAGCTGACCCTGCCGCACGGGCTGGACACCGGCCGCGGGCGGCACGTCTGGCTCGAGCTCGACGGCGTCAACCACGAGGCCGAGCTGTGGCTCAACGGCACGCGGCTGGGCACGTTGAGCCACCCGTTCGCGCGCGCGTCGTACGACGTCACCGACGCGCTCGAGGCACACGGGAGCCAGGTGCTCATCGCCCGGCTGAGCCCGATGCCGAAGCCCGGCAGCCCCGGCGACAAGGGGCCCGACGGCTCGGCATACACCGACGCAGGCTCCGACCTGGTGAACCAGGCATCGCCGACCTGGCTGTCCGTGACCGGATGGGACTGGATGCCCGCCGTTCGTGACCGCGCCACCGGTATCTGGAACCATGTGCGGCTGCGGTCGACGGGTGCCCTCGTCGTCGGCGACCTGCGGATCGACACGACGCTCCCGGACCTGCCCGACCTCTCCGTCGCCGAGCTGGCCGTCACGGTGCCGGTGACCAATGCGGACGACGTCGCCCGCACCGCCCGGGTTCGAATCGCGCCCCTGCCGGGCGTCAGCGCAACCCGGACGGTGACCGTCCCCGCGGGTGGGAGCGTCGACGTCAAGTTCACGCCCGACGACGATCCAGCGCTCCGTGTCCGCAACCCCGAGCTGTGGTGGCCCAACGGCTACGGCGACCCGGCGCTGCACGACCTCGTCGTCACGGTCACGGACCGAAACAAGATCAGCGACACCCGGACGATCCGCTACGGGATCCGCCAGTTCGGCTACGCCTTCGGCGCGCCGCTCGCGCCGCCCGCCGGCTCGGACCGCGTCGCCCAGACCGTCGACCTCGGGAGCACGACCGCCCGGTACGTGCGCATCTACGCCGATTCGCGCGCCAGCATGTGGGGCGTGTCCATGTGGACACTGTCCGTCCTGGACGCCGGCGGCACCGACCTCGCCCGGGGCAAGCCGGTGGAGGCATCCTCCGTCGACCAACCGGGCCACGAGGCGCCGAACGCGGTCGACGGCAACCCGTCGACGCGGTGGTCGTCCAACTACACCGACGGCCAGTGGATCCGCGTAGACCTCGGGAGTGCGACGACATTCGAGCGGGTCACGATCGAGTGGGAGACGGGACTCGCCGCGAAGTTCCGCGTCCAGACCTCGCCCGACGGCGACTCCTGGACCGACGTGAAGTCCGTCGACAACGGCGCCACACCACTGCAACTCAGTGTCAATGGCACCAAGGTGCTGTGCCGAGGCGGGAACTGGGGCTGGGACGAGCTCCTACGCCGAGGGCTTGACGGCCGGCTCGAGGCGATGGTCCGCATGCACCGGCACATGAACTTCACGATGATCCGGGTGTGGCTCGGCACGAGCAACCGCGAGGAGCTGTACCGGCTCTGCGACGAGAACGGCATCCTCGTCTGGAACGACTTCCCGCTCGCCTGGCTCCTCGACCCGCCCGACCACGCGCTGTTCCTCGCCCAGTGCCGCGACACGGTCCTGCGCTACCGGACCCACCCGTGCCTCGCGGTCTGGTGCGGGGCCAACGAGGGGACGCCGCCTGCCGAGGTCGACAACGGGCTGCGGGCCGCGGTCCGGGAACTCACACCGCTGCTGTACCAGAGCAACTCACGCGAGGGAATCGTCTCGGGCGGCGGTGCGTACTGGCACGTCTCCCCCGACCAGTACTACACGGGCGGCGGGACGTGGAACAGCTTCGGGTTCCACACGGAGGTCGGGATCCCGACCGTTTCCGTGGCCGCGAGCATGCGCAATCTCGTCGGCGCGGGGCAGGAGTGGCCGCCCGGCGACGCTTGGTTCCTCCACGACTGGGCGACCAAGGGCGCGGCCGGCGTGTCCGCTTATCGCGACGTCATCGAGAAGCAGTTCGGCGACGCGACCGACCTCGACGACTTCTGCACCAAGGCGCAGCTCGTCAACTACGAGGGCATGCGGGCCATGTTCGAGGCATGGAACTCCAAGCTCTTCGAGCCGGCCTCCGGTCTCCTCTTGTGGATGAGCAACCCCGCCTGGCACTCCACCGTCTGGCAGACCTACGACTACGACCTCGACGTCAACGGCAGCTACTACGGCGCGCGGAAGGGCTGCGAGCCGCTCCACGTCCAGGCCGACGCCACCGACTGGACGCTCCGTGTCACCAACCACACGACGACGGCGCTGCGCGGCGCGCGCGTGCGCGCCGAGGTCCTCGGGCTGGACGGTCGGGCGCTCTCGGATCCGGTCACAGAGGACGTGACGGTCGGCCCGTCGGCGACGAAGGCGCTGTCGAAGGTGCCGTTCGATTCCGATCTGCCCGCCGCGCACCTGCTGCGGCTCCGGCTGACCGACGCCCACGGCGCGCTCGTCTCCGAGAACGTCTACTGGCGCTACCGCAAGGACGAGGACCTACGCGCGCTCGGTTCGATCGGGCGGGCGAGGCTCACGGCGCGAGCGTCGTGGCGGCGGTCGTCGGGCACGGGTCAGGTGACCGTCCGGAACGTCGGGTCGACGGTCGCGGCGATGGTCCGTGTGTCGCTGCGCGACCGGGTCTCGGGCGAGCGTGTGCTGCCGGTTCTCGCGAGCGACAACTACGTGTGGCTGCTGCCGGGCGAATCGCGCACCCTGGCGCTCGAGAGCGCCGGCTGGACCCGGAACGAGCCGTCCGTCGACGTGGTCGTCGAGGGGTACAACGTCAAGACCTTCACGGCCCGCCCAGCACTCTGAGGGCGTCGGCCGCGGTGACGTCATACACGTGCAGTTGACGATCGACACGACAGAGCTCGACAACTGAAGCGGCGCACGCG
>NZ_DASZNO010000048.1:0-107405 GCF_035551235.1 Flexivirga sp.
CCCCCCCCCCGGCCGTTCTGTGAGGAGGTGCAGCAGAGGACTCAGTCCACCAGCAGGCTGAGCAGGTCGGCGCGTGTCAGCACGCCGACGGGCTTGCCATCCTGGACCACCATCAGCGCATCGTGCTTGTTCAGCAGGTGCCGCGCACCGCTCACCCGCTCGTTGGCGCCGATCATCGGCAACGCGGCCTCCATGTGCCGCTCGACCGGATCGGCCAGATGCGCGTCCCCGGCATACAGGGCATCCAGGAGCTCACGCTCACTCACCGACCCGGCGACCTCGCCGGCCATCACCGGGGGTTCGGCGTTGACGACGGGCATCTGCGACACGTCGTATTCACGCAGGATCTGGATCGCGTCGCGGATCGTCTCGTTCGGATGCGTGTGGACCAGGGCGGGCATGGAGCCCTCCTTCGCCGCGAGCACGCTGCCGACCGTCTGCTCCTCGGCCTGCTGGGGCAGGAACCCGTAACTGCCCATCCAGGTGTCGTCGAAGATCTTCGACAGGTAACCACGGCCGGAGTCCGGCAGCAGGACCACGACGGTCGCATCCGCCGGCAGGGTCCGTGCGTGACGGAGCGCAGCGACGACCGCCATACCGCAGGAGCCACCGACCAGCAGGCCCTCCTCGCGCGCGAGCCGGCGCGTCATCTCGAACGACTCCGCATCGGTCACGGCGATCACGTCGTCGACCACCGCGGGGTCGTAGGCACGTGGCCACATGTCCTCGCCCACACCTTCGACGAGGTAGGGGCGGCCGCTGCCACCGGAGTAGACCGAGCCCTCGGGGTCGGCACCGATGATCCTGACGCGTCCCCCGGCGCGGTCCGCCGAGACCTCGCGCAGGAAGCGTCCGGTGCCGGTGATGGTGCCGCCGGTCCCGATCCCTGCGACGAACGATGTGAGCTCACCGTCGGTATCGGCCCAGATCTCCGGGCCGGTCGAGTGGTAGTGCGAGTTCGGGCCTTCGGGGTTGGAGTACTGGTCCGGCTTCCAGCCACCGGGAGTCTCGGCGGCGATCCGGTCGGACACGCTGTAGTAGGAGTCCGGGTGCTCCGGCGGGACCGACGTCGGGGTGACGACGACCTGGGCGCCATACGCCTTGAGCACGTTGCGCTTGTCCTCGCTGACCTTGTCGGGGCACACGAAGATGCACTTGTAACCCTTGCGCTGGCCGACCAGCGCGAGTCCGACACCGGTGTTGCCGGACGTGGGCTCGACGATCGTGCCACCCGGCTGCAGTGCCCCCGACGCCTCCGCCGCCTCGATCATCCGCAGCGCGATGCGGTCCTTGACGGATCCACCCGGATTGACGTACTCGACCTTGGCCAGAACGGTGCACTCGATGCCCTCGGTGACCTTCGACAACCGCACGAGGGGCGTGCCACCGACCAGATCGACAATGTGCTCAGCAAACTTCATGTACCGATCGTCTCAGATGACGGATGCCCACGGGCGCCGTCACAGCGATCACCCGGACAGCATGCGCCCCGGCCGGTGATGAGAACATTGTCTCGCCCGTGGACCAACCCGACGGGCGCACGATCCACGGTGGCGGAGGGCGGGTGGAGCAGCGATGAGTCGAGCATCAGTGGCACGCAAGGCGGCGGCGTACGTCGCGGGGACTGCCGGTGTCAGCGCGGCCTGCTTCCTCAGCGGGTGGGGTGTGCTCAAGGGTGAGGCCGCCATCGCTCGACGGGTCGTGGGCCAGCCGTTCGACGGGGCCCCCGACGACAACGGCGTCTACGGTGCGGGGCCCGGCGACGCGATCCAGTTCGTCGTCCTGGGCGACTCGACGGCCAAGGGTATGGGCGCCGACGCCGCGTCCCAGACGGTCGGCGCAATCATCGCCACCGCCGTCGCGGCATTCGCCGGCCGACCGGTCCGACTGACCAATGTCGCCGTCGTCGGCGCAACCTCCCCCGACCTCGGCGGGCAGCTCGACGGCCTGCTGGCCCGCGTGCCGCACCCCGACGTCGCGCTCATCATGGTCGGCGCCAACGACGTCACCAGCCGCCTGTCCCAGACCGATGCCGTCGAGCACCTCGCGGAGACGGTGCGACGACTGCGTGATGCCGACGCCCCCGTCGTCGTCGGCACCTGCCCGGACCTGGGCGTCATCAAGCCGGTGCCGCAACCGTTGCGCCAGCTCGCGCGGCGCTGGTCGCGGCATCTGGCGGCGGCGCAGACGCGCACCGTCGTCGAGCTCGGCGGGCGCACGGTGTCGCTCGGTGATCTCCTCGGTCATGAGTTCTCAGACAGCCCGGCGGTGATGTTCTCCAAGGACCGCTTCCACCCGTCGTCGGCCGGCTACGCACGCGCCGCGTCGGCTTTGCTGCCGAGCATCCTCGACGCCATCGGCGAAGTGTCGGCCGACACCGGGCGCCGGCCGGAGCGACTGCGCGGCGAAGCCGTGCGCCCGGTCGCCTCCGCGGCCCGCCGAGCCGCGCGCGATCCGGGCACCGAGGTCACCGGCACCGAGGTCACCGGTATGGCGCGCAATGCACGCGGGCCATGGGCGGTGCTGCTGCGCCGGCACCGGCATCCGTTGCCGGCACCCGACGACGCCGCCAAGCATGCCGAGCCGGACGAGACGTCGGAAACCGTTGCGCCAGAGACGGATACGCCGGACAGCGAGGACAAGCCGGCCGCGTCGGGCTGACCCGTGCCCCGACCTTGCGGGCCAGGAATAGAGTCGGTGTATGACGACCGACCCTGAATGCATCTTCTGCAAGATCGTGGCGGGTGACCTTCCTGCCGAGAAGATCCACGAGGACGACGAGACCGTCGCCTTCATGGACGTCAACCCGGGCACGCGCGGTCACGCGCTGGTGGTGCCGAAGAAGCACACCAAGGATCTGCTCGAGATCGAGCCCGACCAACTCGCTGCGGTTGCGCAGTCCGCACAGGTTGTCGCCCGGCGCGCGATGGAGCGGCTCGATGCCGATGGCGTCAACCTGCTCAACTGCTGCGGCGAGGAGGCGTGGCAGACCGTTTTCCACTTCCACCTGCACGTAGTGCCCCGGTATGTCGACGACCCGTTGCAGTTGCCGTGGATCCCGGCGCCCGGCGAACCCGACGAGATCGCCCGGACGGCGAAGCTGTTGCGCGACTGACGCGTTGGTAGCGAGGTGCTGCCGTGCGGGCAGCGCCCACGCCATACACTCGACGCTGGAGTATTACCCGCGAGTAACTTCGTGTCGACATCCATCGACCCGTTCCTGCAACGACGGAGGACCCCATGCCCGAAGCTGTCATCGTTTCCACTGCGCGCACGCCGATCGGTCGTGCCTTCAAGGGATCCCTGAAAGACATCCGCCCCGACGACCTGAGTGTGCAGGTCATCCAGGCGGCCCTGGACCGTGTGCCGGACCTGGACCCGACGCTCGTCGAGGACCTCTACCTCGGGTGCGCCGAGCCCTGGGCCGAGCACGGCAGCAACATGGCGCGCGTCGTCGCGGTGCTGGGCGGCTGGGACCACCTGCCGGGTGCGACGGTCAACCGTTTCTGCTCCTCCTCGGTGCAGACCACCCGGATGGCCGCACACGCGATCAAGGCCGGCGAGGGTGACGTGTTCATCTCCGCCGGCGTCGAGTGCGTCTCGCGGTATGCCGACTTCTCCGGCGCCGGCGGCAGCAATGTCGCCTGGCAGAACTCGAAGTTCGAGGATGCCAAGGCCCGCACGGAGCAGATCGCCAAGGACAACTCGACCTGGACCGACCCGCGCGAGGACGGCAAGCTGCCGGACGTCTACATCTCGATGGGCCAGACGGCGGAGAACGTCGCGACGCTGCGCGGCATCAGCCGCGAGCGCCAGGACGAGTGGGGCGTGAGCAGCCAGAACCGCGCCGAGAAGGCCATCGCGGACGGCTTCTTCGCCCGCGAGATCGCGCCGGTGACGCTGCCCGACGGCACCGTGGTCAGCACCGATGACGGACCCCGAGCCGGCGTCACGCTGGAGAAGGTCTCCACGCTGCAGCCGGTCTTCCGCGAGAACGGGACCGTCACCGCGGGCAACTGCTGCCCGCTGAACGACGGCGCTGCCGCCGTCGTGGTCATGAGCGACACCAAGGCCAAGGAGCTGGGTCTCACCCCGCTGGCCCGCGTGGTCTCGACCGGCGTCTCCGCCCTCTCCCCCGAGATCATGGGCCTCGGTCCGGTCGAGGCGTCCCGCCAGGCGCTGGGACGCGCGGGTATGACGATCAAGGACCTGGACCTCTACGAGATCAACGAGGCCTTCGCCGCTCAGGTGCTGCCGTCGGCCGACGACCTCGGGATGGACCTGGACAAGCTGAACGTCCACGGTGGCGCGATCGCGCTGGGCCACCCCTTCGGCTCCACCGGCGCCCGGATCACCACCACCCTGCTCAACGGCCTGCAGGAGGCGGACGGCACGTTCGGTCTGGAGACCATGTGCGTCGGCGGCGGCCAGGGTATGGCGATCATCTACGAGCGCCTCTCGTAATTACCTCTCGCCCATCATGATTCGGCCCCGGACCGCAGCAGCGGTCCGGGGCCGAATCAGGTACGGAGGCCTCAGCCCTTGACGCCGGCGACCTCGTCGTCGGAACGGTCCGCAGGGCTGTCCCCCGCAGTCGAGATCTTGCGGGTCCATTGGTAGACGCCGGCGATCAGCACGATGAAGACGATCGCCCCGAGCCACTCGGACTTGTGCAGGAAGTCGTCACCGACCACCGCGAGCGGGCTGTCGTTGCCCGTCGCTGCGACGATCGCGGCGAGCAGCACACCGAAGAGACTCTCCCCGACGATGAAGCCGGTCGCCACCAGTACGCCGAGCCGTTTGACGCGCTGCGGGTTCGTGGTGCTGCGCTCGGCCCACCGGTCGTACAGCGTGCCGATGACAGCGCCGATCGGGATCATCAGGGTCAGCGCGATCGGGAGATACATCCCCATGCCGACCGCGAGCGGCGGCAGGCGCAGGCGGCCGGTCGTCCTGCCCAGGATCTCGTCGACGACGATCACCGCGGCGCCGATCGCCGCGCCGAGACCGATCAGCCCCCAGTCGAGTGACCCTCCGAAGACGCCCTTGGCGAGCGAGGAGATCAACGATGCCTGCGGTGCGGCCAAGGCATCCTTGCCCGCGCCCGGTGCTCCGAGGAAGCCGAAGCTGTTGTTCATCAGGTCCATGATCGGCGGTATGACGAGCGAGCCGAACACGACGCCGATGACGAGGGCGACCTGCTGCTTCCACGGTGTGGAGCCGACCAGCTGACCGGTCTTGAGGTCCTGCAGGTTGTCGTTGGAGATCGTCGCGACGCCGAAGACGATCGCGGCGGTGAAGAGCGTGAAGGCGACCATCGCCTCCGTCTGGGCACCGCTGCCACTGCCGTGCACCGCCTTGAGCAGCAGGGCCGCCGCGAGCACGACCAGGATGCCGACACCCGAGATCGGGCTGTTGGACGAGCCGATGAGACCGGCCATGTAGCCACACACCGCGGCGACGACCAGACCGATGATCAGCACGAAGACCAGGCTGAGCACGATGATGCCGACGAGACTTCCGTGCAGCGCCGTGTCGTGCGCAAAACCCCACAGCAGCAAGGCGATCGGGATCAGCGACAGCAGCACGATCCCGGCGACGATGGTGATCGGCATGTCGCGTTCGGTCACGTCGACCTGGCCACCGCCCTGGCGGGTCCGGTTCGACACGATCGCGGCCTTGATGCCGCTGATGATCGGGCCGATGATCTTCAGCAGCGTCCAGATCGCCGCCACGGCGATGGCGCCGGCACCGATGAATCGGACGTCCGTCGCGAAGACGCCGCTCACCACGTCGGTGATGTCACCGTGCGAGGGCAGCTGACCGGAGGTCTTGATCGGCAGCAGGACGCCGAACGAGATCAGCAGGCCGACGACCATGGCGATGCCGACACCGAGTCCGACGAGGTGACCGACACCGATGAGCGCGAGTGACAGGCTCGAGCCGACCATCGTGCCGCCACCGCCGAGGTGGAACACCTTCTGCAATGATCCGGCGGCCACCTTGAGTGCGGCCAGCAGCGAAAAGCCCGCAGCAGCAAGCGAACCCACGATGATGACACGCATTCCGCGGCGGTTCTCGTCGGCACCCTCGGTGGTGTCGCCGACCTTGAGAACCTCGGCACCGGCGACGCCTTCGGGATAGGGCAGGTCAGAGCCGGTGACGAGCGCGCGACGCAGCGGGATCGAGTAGGCCACGCCGAGAACACCACCGACGAGGCACACCGCCATCGTCGTCCAGTAAGGGAAACCCTGCCACCAGCCGACGATCACCAGTCCGGGCAACACGAAGATGATCGCGGACAGCGTGCCCGCCGCCGACGCGATGGTCTGCACGATGTTGTTCTCGACCACCGAGTGGTCGGCGAAGTAGCGCAACACGGTCATCGAGATGACCGCGGCAGGAATCGAGGTGGCGAACGTGAGCCCGACCTTCAGGCCGAGATAGACGTTCGCTGCCGTGAACACCAGCGTGATGAGACCACCGATGACGACACCGCGAATGGTCAGTTCTCGCACTACAGACCGCTCCGCGGGACTCGCAGCGGACATGAAAGGAACCTCCTCAGGAAAAAAGCGACCTTGCCACCCTAGACGCGTCGCGGACGGTCCCCGAATCGTGCGTCGCGCAGCGCCATACGCTGTGCAGGTGGACGACGTCACGACCGAACTGCGCCGCGTGATCCGCCGGTGGCAACAACTGCCTGCAGGTCGGGCGCACGAAAACGCCTCATTGGTGCGCGAACTCGCGCAGGACCTTGCCGACCGGACGCGTGCCCGGCAAGGGCTGGCGGCGCTCGCCATACCCGATGTCGGGGACGGTGCGCTCGCCGATCAGCTGGCGGTCATGGTGTATGACGCGTGCCGCGCCGGCCTCGACGACGAGGCGCTTCGTGGTCTCACCCGCGTGCGCCGCTCACTTCCGTGACGCGACCCTGCAGGATCAGCGGGCGCGCTGTTCGACGAGACCGACGGTGTTGCCCTCGGAATCCTCGATGAATGCTTGCCATTCGTCGGTGCCTGCCGGGCCGAGCGTGTCGTCCTCGTGGGGGAAGATCACGTGCGGTTCGGTGACGATGGTCGTCCCGGCGGCACGCAGACGCTGCACGGTCGCATCGATGTCCGGCACCTCGAGGTAGAGGTAGGCGCTCGGCGCGACACGGTCGAGCAGCAGCCGCGTGCCCTCGAGGTCGAAGAACACCAGACCGGGCGGGTCGAAGGTGGCCGTCGGTGCGACGCCGAGCAGATCCGCGTAGAACCCGGCCGCACGCTCGAGATCGACCGCCCGTTGCGCCACCTGCACCAGTCTCATGGCAACTCCGATCCTGTTGTCCCGTAATGGGAGTCATCCTGCTGCCGGTGGGGGCCGGTGGCAAGCCTCGCGGATCAGGGCCGCGCGAGCGCAGCGCGGTATCGGGCGACGTGGTGCTCGTCCGGCTCCGGGTCGGACAGCACGCGGAAGATCGCCGCGCGCAGCATGGCCTGCCGCAACGGACCGTCGGCCCAGCCGTCGATCAGCGCCGGATCGGCACCGGCCCACAGCACCAGGTCGAGCACGCAGACGGCATCGGCCCAGCGCACCGGCCGCCAGTAGGGGGCCACATCGATGACCACCGGTACCTCCGCGGCGTCCAGCAACACGTTGCCGGCCAGGTCGCCGTGCACCAGCTGGTTGTCGCCGAACGCTTCATCGGTGCACTGATCGAGCAACTCCTGCGCGAATTGCGCTTGCGCGTCGGTGAATTCGCCGGCATCGAGCGTCCCGTCGCCGAATGCGATGCGTTCGGCGCGATCCCACCGGCTGCGTGGTGGCTGCGTCGCGAGGGGCCACTGCGCGAAGGCCTGCGCGAACTGGGCGTGCAGCAGGGCACCGGTCGCGCGCACGACCGCGGCATCGGTGCAGGCACGGCTACCGGGCTCATAACGGCTCGCGGACCAACCGTCGACGACCCACGTCCCGTCGCGGGCGGGAATCGGCATCGCGATCCGGACGTCGCGGCGGGGTCGGGTGTCCAGGCGCACCGCCATACGGGCCAGGTGGGGGTTGAGCCGGTCGGCTATCGCTCGGTCCCGTCCGGGGCTGAGGACCAGGTCACCGGCGAGGACACTCAACCCCTGGCCGCCCGGGAGCGGGCGCAGGTCGCCGGGCACCGCGAACAGGTCGAGCACGCGTTCCGATGGGAACGCGTGCTCGACCTGTTGTGTCAGCGAGCCCAGGGCTACCTGCTCTGGATGCGGGCGAAGAGTCGCAGCAGCTCGATGTAGAGCCAGACGACGGTGACCAGCAGGCCGTGGGCCATCAACCAGGAGTACTTCTCCGGCAGGCGCGCCTCGACGCCGCGCTGGATCGAGTCGAAGTCGACGGCTAGCGAGTATGACGCGAGACCGACCGCGATCACGCTGATGATGATGCCCAGCGGGCCGTTGCCGCCGACGCCGAACGGGTTGTCGAGCACGCCGGTCCAGACCAGGGCGACGTTGACCAGGGCGAAGAGGAAGTACCCCATCACCATCAGGCCGAAGATCTTGCGGGAGCGCTCGGTGACGCGGATGATCCCGAACTTCCAGCCGGCGAACATCCCGGCGAAGACGCACAGCGTCGCCAGGACGGCCTCGGCGACGACTCCCGGGTAGACCCGGTTGAAGAAGCCGCTGGCCGCTCCGACGAAGAGTCCTTCGCAGACGGCATACAGCAGGATCAGCGGGACGGAGATCACGCGCTTGAAGGAGATCACGAAGCCCAGGACGAGCCCGACGATCATGCCGCCGAGCCACAGCGCCATACCGGCGCTCTGGTTCTCCTTGCCGACGAACCAGCCGACGGCACCGAAGACCAGCAGGATGCCGAAGAGGCCGAGGGTCTTGGTGACGACGTCGTCCAGCGTCATCCGGCCGGACTGCGTCGCGGTGGCGGAGGGCGCCTCGTAGGCCTTCTCCAGGTCGGGCATCCCCTGACCCGGCTGCTGCGGGTATCCCTGCTGGAACCCGGGGTAGCCGCCGGGCCCGCCGTAACGGGCCTGTTGCTGCTGCTCGGGGCTGCTGAACTGGCCGTACTGCGGCTGAGTTCCCGACACCCGACCCTTGGACAGGTCCTCGTTGAACCGGTTGAACACCGGGTTTGATGCCATGTCAGTCCCTTACGTTTGTCGAACGACTGTGACGGATGTTGCCTGCGGCGAGTCTATGCGACAAGCAACAACCGTTCACCTCCGTCAACGTCGGCGGCCCACCGCGGTGTTCCGGCCGGTCAGTGCAGTTTCAGCAGCGAGGTCGTTGCATCGCGCACGGCCTCCCGGAAGGCGTCCTGGCCGGCGATCTCCTCGTCGAAGACCTCGCGGAGCCCGAACATCCGGTCCACCAGCCCTTCCTCTGATCCCGCGGCGTGCTCGCGCAGGACGGGTGCGAGCGGATCGTTGAGTGGCAGTTCGCGGCCGAGGCGGTCCTGTCCACGATGCACGTAGACGATCCAGGCAGCCACCGCGAGCGCGCAATGGTGCGGCACGGCGCCGGCTCGCAGCCGGTCCCGGGCCGTGTCGAGCAACCGGATCGGGAGCTTCTGTGAACCGTCCATCGCCACCTGGATCGTCGTATGGCGCAGGTGGGGGTTGCCGAAGCGCTCGAGGATCTGGTCGCCGTACGCTGCAAGATCCGTGCCCGGCGGAGCCTCGAGCGTCGGGATCGCATCCTCGCGCTGCAGGGCACGCGCCGCGTCATACAGCTGCTCGTCGGCGACCGCCTCCGCGATCGTCGAATAGCCGTGCAGCGCGCCGAGGTAGGCCAGCAGCGAGTGCGTGCCGTTGAGCATCCGCAGCTTCGCCTTCTCGTATGGCGCGACGTCGGCCGCGAGCGTCGCGCCGGCCCGCTCCCAGGCCGGCCGGTCGGCAGCGAAGTTGTCCTCGATGACCCATTGCCCGAACGGCTCGGCGACCACCAGACCCTCGTCGCGCAGGCCCAGCAACGCTTCGGCCTCCGCGCGATCCCGGTCCGTCGTGGCGGGCACGATCCGGTCGACCATCGTCGACGGGAACGCGACGCACTGCCGCAGCCAGGTGACGAAGTCGGCCGGCCCCGCAGCGTCGGCGTGCTCCTGCACGAGCCGGCGCAACTGCTCGCCGTTGCCGGACAGGTTGTCGCAGCTGACCACGCTGATCGGCTCGGCCCCGGCGCGGAAACGCGCCGCGAGTCCGGTGGCCAGCACACCCAGCGACGACCCGGTGCGGTAGCCCTTCTCGGTGATCGTCAGGGTCACCACCCGCACCGCCGGATCGGCGATGGCCGCAAGGGTCGCAGCGGTGTCACCACCGCCGTTCACGATCGTGCGGACTCCACCGACCACATGCAGCGTCGAGCGCTCCGAGGACTTGGTCAGCACGCCATACAGGCCGTCCTGGGGTTGCAGTTGCTGCACCACCGTCGCGGATCGTCCGGTGACCGCGAACTCACCCCATCGGTCATCGCCGGTCGCGGCAGCCGCCAGTTCGGTGTAGACCGCCTGATGGGCGCGATGGAAGGCGCCGATCCCGAGGTGTACCAAGCCGATTGAGAGACTCCGCGGATCGAGCCGCGGCCCGGTGACGGCGTCACCGGCTATCGCACCCAGCGTGCTCAGTGTCAGCCGCTCCACTGGCTCAGTCCTTCGAGTCGTCGACGCGTGCGACCAGCTGGGTCGGGTTGACGAAGCGCAACGCGATCACCAGCAGCACCAGCATGGACAGCATGTAGATGACCGCCATGGCGTCGACCGATTGCTGTGCCCGGATGCCCGCGCCCGTCATCGCGGTGAACAACGCCACCACCAGGGTGTTGGAGCTGGAGTCAGACGTCAGGAAGGTCAGCTCGAACATCCCGACGGTGCGCACGAGCACGAGGACCGCCGCGGCGAGGATGCCCGGGACCAGCAGCGGAGCGAGGATGCGCAGGAACAGCTTCGACGTCGACGCACCGCACATCCGTGCGGCCGACTCGATCGACGGATTGATCTGCTCGATGAACGGCGTCATCGTCAGCACCACGAACGGCACCGAGGGCACGAGGTTCGCCAGGATCACGCCGGTCAGGCCGGGCGCCAGGTGGTAGTAGTTCAGCAGTGTCGCCAGCGGGATGCCGTAGGTGATCGGCGGCATCATGATCGGCAGCAGGAAGAGCAGCATCACCAGCTTCGACCCGGGAAACTTCTTGCGCGCCAGCACGTATGACGCGGGCACCCCGATGAGCACCGACAGCGCCACCACGACGATCGCGACGATGAGGGTCGTGACCACCACTTGGGTCAGGTCGTACTGCGACCAGGCCGTGCCGTACCACGATCCGCTGTAGCTGGTCGGCAACCAGCTGTCGAACCACTTGCCGGCGAACGAGTTGACGACGACCGACGCGATCACTCCGAAGAGCAGGATCAGGAAGAGCGCCATACCGCCCCAGGTGAGGAACTTCCCGGGTGAGGCGACCAGGCGGCGACGACGCGTTGCCGTTGTCGGTGCCGGCCCTTGGACGAGAGTGCTCATCAGCCCTTACCTCCGGTGGATCCCTTGTACATGGTCGATCGCAACATCAGCACCACTCCGATCACGATCATCTCCACCACGCCCATCACGATGGCGGACGCCGATGCGAGCGGGTAGTCGAACATCTGGCCCCAGGCGTTGTAGGCGACATACGCGACGACCCGGGTCGAACCGGATGGGTCACCGACGAGGATCGCGGACGGGAACACGCTGAACGCCAGCACGAACGTCAGGCAGAAGGTGGTCGCCAGACCGGGTGCGAGCAACGGCATGATGATCCGCCGGAACCGCTGTTTCCAGTCTGCGCCAAGGGTTTTCGCCGCCGCTTCCAGCGACGGGTCGATCCCGGACATGTAGGACAGGATCAGCAGGAACGCGAACGGGAAGCCCGAGATGATCAACGACCACAGGACGCCCCAGTAGTTCTGCACCAGCTGCACCGGGCCGATGCCGAACAACTCGAGGAAGCGGTTGAACCAGCCCTTCGGGCCGAAGAAGTTCAACAGACCCTCGGCCGTCAACACGGTGCCGAGCGTGATGGGTACGACGAGGATCGTCGTCAGCAATCGCTTGCCGCGGAAGTTGCCGCGCATCATGTACGCCAACGGGATCGACGCGATGACGTTGATCAGGGCAGCCGGCAGCGCGAGCTTCAGGGTGATCCACAGGGAGTCCCAGCCGCGCATCTCCGGGTCGGTGAAGAACGCCTTGTAGGCACCGAACACGCCGCCCTTGTTGGGATGCAGCGACAGGTTCAGGCCGTAGAGGAACGGATAGACGAACAGCACGATCACGAAGAGCAGCCCGGGCACCAGCAACAGCAGCGTACGGTCGATCCCGCGCTCGGCCAGCCGGTGCACCAGTGATGGCTTCTGCGCCGGATCGCCCTGCGGTGTATGCCGTTTCGCGTCGATCACCGGCGCAGTCATCTTGCGACACCTGCGGTTTCGAGCTTCACGGAGCCGTCCGCCTTCGAGCCGGCCGGCTCCCCCTCGGCGGGGAAGACCAGGATGCGGTGCGCGTCGGCGGTCAATCGGATCGAACTGCCGACCGACGGGCGTTCACTCGTGCGCACGTGGACGGACTCACCCGTGCCGACGTGCGCTTCGACCGCGAACTCGCGGCCCTGGTACTCCACGACGTCGACCGTCGCGTCGATGGTGAGGGTCGATGACGCGCCGGCATCGGCGATCGTCAGGTCCTCCGGTCGTATGCCGGCCTGCACCCGATCACCGGCGGCGACCGGTCCCGCAGCAGTCCCGTGGGCGGTCGTTCCGAGCAGCGCCACCTTCGCCGTCCGCCCGTCGACCTGCTCCACGACACCGTCGAAGAGGTTGCGGTAACCCATGAAGTCGGCCACGTGCGCATTCGTCGGTGTCTCGTGCAGTTCCTGCGGCGTACCGACCTGCTGGACCTCGCCGCCGCGCAACACGACCAAGCGGTCCGCGAGCGACAGCGCCTCCTCCTGGTCGTGCGTCACGTAGATAGTGGTCAGGCCGAGCGACTGGTGCAGCCGGCGGATCTCCGTGCGCATCTCGAGGCGGAGTTTGGCATCGAGGTTCGACAACGGTTCGTCCATGAGCACCAGCGGCGGCCGCAGCACGACGGCGCGGGCGATGGCGACGCGCTGCTGCTGGCCGCCGGACATCTGCCCGGGCAGCTTCTTGGCGTGCGGGCCGAGCTGCACCAGGTCGATCGCCTCCGCCACCCGACTCTTGATCTCGGCGCGCGGCACCTTGCGCATCTGCAGGCCGAAGGCGATGTTCTTCTGCACCGAAAGGTGGGGGAACAGGGCGTAGTTCTGGAAGACCATCCCGAATCCACGCTTCTCCGGCGGCAGTTGGTCGACCTGCTGGTCATCGAGCATGATGCGGCCACCGGTCAGCGGGAGCAGACCGGCTATGCAGTTCAACGCGGTCGACTTGCCACACCCCGACGGGCCGAGCAGTGCGATGAACTCGCCGTGCTTGATCGTCAGGTCGAGTCCGTTCAGTGCCGTCTGACCGCCGAAACTGCGCGTCAGACCTTCCAGCCGCAGAGTGCTGAAGTCCTCTTTCAGACCGGTCACTGGCTCTCCGCCTTCCCGCCGCCGACCTTCTGGTCCCACATGCTGAATGCCTTCACGAGCTTCTTGGCGTCGATCGGCGTGACGACCGGGTTGGACTTGATCAGGTCGTCATACTCCGGACGGCCGTACTCCTTCATGACCTGCCGGCTCTTCGCGGGTGCCATGTCGATGGTCACGCCCTTGACCGCCGGGCCCGGGTAGAAGTAGCCGTCGTCGAACGTCTTGGCCTGCTGCTTCTTCTCCAGTGCATAGTTGAGCACCTGCAGGATCGCGGACATCTTGTCGGTCGAGACTCCCTTCGGCACCGCGGCATACTGCGCGTCGGAGACCCACTTGAAGCCGGCGAGCGAGGTCACCTTGAAGTTCTTCGGCACCTGGTTGAGCGCCCGCGGGTTGATGTCCCAGCCAGTGGTGGTGAGCGCCATGTCCCAGGCGCCGGTCTTGAGGTTGTTCATCGTGACGCTGGTGCCCGTGGGGTACGTCTTGACGTACTTACCGATCTCCCGCAGGTACTTCCAGGTCTTCGGCCAGCCGTTGACCGGGTCCTTCGGGTCCTTGTCCTTGAGGATGTACGGAAGCCCCATCAGCCAGGTGCGACCCGGCCCGGAGTTGGCCGGCTGGGCGTAGCCGAACTTGCCGGGGTGCGCCTTCGCCCACGCGAGCAGCTCCGTCGCGGTCTTCGGCGGGTTCTTCACCTTGTCCGGGTTGTACTCCAGCAGCGGCCCGGACGGGTAGTAGACCAGCTCCACCGCCTGATCCTGCGCCAGCTTCTGCATGTTGGCGGCGGGCGTCTGGTAGTTCGCCATGTTGGACAACCGGCCGGAGAACTTCTTCATGTTGACGAACAGGCCCTGTCCGATGCCGGCGGACAGCCCGTCGGTCCCGGTGAGGACGAGGTCGATGTGCAGGTTGCCGGCGTCCTGCTGCGCCTTGACCTTGCCGGCCATGTCGGGAGCACCGGCGGTCTGCCAGGTGACCTTCGAGATGACGTCGGGGTGGTCCTTCACGAATGACGAGAAGATCGACTCGGTCAACTGCTTGTTGCCGGCGACGTCCAGGATGTTGAGCGTGACGGCCTTCGACGGTTTGGCCGGCACAGCCGATGCCTTGATGGCCTTCGACGGATCGGCGCCACCGCCTCCCGGAGTCCCGCAGGCGGTCATGACGAGGCCGGCGGCGGCAACCGCGGCGACAGTTCCAGCTTTTGTGGTGAAACGCATGTGGTTTCGCTCCTTGGATCCTTGACGGGCGTGGGTTCACGTCCGTGACGAGGGAGTGTTCAGCGGCGTTGCGGGGGCACCGCGGTGGACTGTCGGACGACCAGCTGGACCGGCAGGTCCTCGGTGGAGCTGGGGCGATCAGTCGGAGTCATCAGATCGATGAGTTTGTTGACGGCCGAGCGGCCGACCTTCTTCAGGGGCGACCGAACCGTCGTCAGTCCGGGAGAGACCAGCGTTGCCACGTTGACGTCGTCGATACCCATGACCGACAGGTCCTCGGGCACCCGGACACCTCGGGTGGTGAGACGGGCGAGGATGCCCAGTCCCACCAGGTCGTTGTAGGCGAAAGCGGCTGTCGCGCCCGAGGCGACGACCACGTCCGCGGCCGACTGCCCGCCGTCGAAGTTCGGCGCGTAGGAACCGACCTTGCTGACCTCGAGATCGTCGAAGGTCGGCGCAAAGCGTTCGATCGCGGCCCAGCGCTTCTGGTTGGACCAGGACGTCTCGGGCCCACCGACATACGCGACCTTGCGGTGACCCAGCGCGTGCAGGTGCTCCAACGCGAGCCGGACGATCTCCGCGTCATCGATGACGATCGACGTGAGTCCCTCCCACTCGCGGTTGATCAGCACCATCATCGTCTGATCGGCGACCGCGGCGATGTCCGATGTCGACATGCGCGGCGAGCACAGGATCAGACCGTCCACCTGCTTCGACAGCTGATGCACCAACTCGAGCTCGGTGCGGGTGTCCTCGTCGGAGTCGGCGATGAAGACCGAGTAACCGAGGGCAAGGGCCCGGCTCTGCACGCTCTTGGTGATCGAGGCGAAATACGGGTTCTCCAGGTCGGGGACCACCAGGCCGAGGTTGTGCGTCGTCCCGGTGATCAGCCCACGCGCGGCCAGGTTGGGCTGGTAGCCCAGTTGCCGAGCCGCTTCGACGACGCGGTTCCGGGTCGCGGCAGCCACGGCCGTGTTGCCGGAGAGCGCGCGGGAAACCGTCGATGCGGAGACGCCGGCCGCTTTGGCCACGTCGTGGACGGTGATGGATGAAGCCACAGGCACCTCCTTCGAATGTGCGATGAGTCACAGACTGCAATCGTTTCCACAACCACGTCAATCGCTGTTATCAAAACGTTACCAAGGGAAGCGAGCGAGTAGCGCCTTGCGCACTCGTACCGCCAATCCCATTGAGAACAATCAAAATTGACTCTTGAAGAATCGGCCGGGTATCGGCATAGTGAGCACTGCAATCGATTGCAACAGATTCCATCAGAGGGGCGCAATGACAGAGCACTGGCAGCTCGACCCGGACCGGGCCCTGCCCGCGGAGCCGGCCACGAGAGACCTGGCCCGCACGATCTACCAGCACGGCGCCGCACTGCCGCTCGTGTCGATGCACGGGCATGTCGACGTCGGCCTGTTCGCCGCCAACCAGTCGTTCGGAGATCCTGCGGAGCTGCTCATCACCCCGGACCACTACCTGGTGCGGATGCTTGTCTCGCAGGGCTACCGGCACGGCCAGCTCGGCGTCCCCCACCGCGACGGCACCGGTGCGACGGAGGCCGTCGAACGGGACCCGCGAGCGATCTGGCGCCGCTTCTGCGAGAACTGGCACCTCTTCCGCGGCACGCCGACCCGCTACTGGCTGGAGCACGAACTCGCCGAGATCTTCGAGTTGCCGGCCCCGCCCTCGGCGGACAACGCGGACGCGCTGTACGACCAGCTGTGCGCCACGATCCAGCGCGACGACTTCCGGCCGCTCGCACTGCTGGACCGGATGAACGTGCAGGTCCTCGCGACGACGGATTCCGCCCTCTCGGATCTGGGCGCCCACGCCGACCTGGCCCGAACCCTCGGCCCCGGCCGGATCGTGCCCACCTTCCGACCCGACTCGCTGGTGCACATCGGACATCCGGCGTGGGCCGGCGAAATCGACCAGCTGGCAACGGTTTCTGGCGTCGACACCGGTGACTACAACGGATTCCTGGCCGCGCTGCGCAATCGGCGACGCGCCTTCATCGAGGCGGGCGCCCGGGCCACCGACCACGGTCACCTCACCGCAGACACCACTCCCCTGCCGGCAGCCGACGCAGAACGCATCTACCGCGATGCACTGCAGGGCAGCGTGCGGCCGGCGGACGCCGAGGCCTTCGCGGCGCACATGCTCTACCAGATGGCCGAGATGGCCGCCGAGGACGGCTTGGTGATGCAACTGCACCCCGGCGTGCTGCGCAATCACAGCAGCGAGATCTATCGCCTGCACGGACCCGACCAGGGGTTCGACATACCGGTGCGGGTCGAGTTCACCCACAACCTGCGTCCCGTCCTGGACAGGTTCGGCCTGAGCCCGCAGTTCCGCTGCATCCTGTTCACGACGGACGAGACGGTCTACTCCCGCGAACTCGCGCCGCTCGCCGGCGCCTACCCGTCGATCCGCCTGGGCGCGCCGTGGTGGTTCCTGGACAGCCCGGAGCAGATGCGCCGCTTCCGTGAGTCGGCCGTGGAGACGGCCGGCTTCTACAACACCAGCGGATTCGTCGACGACACAAGGGCATTCGCGTCCATCCCGGCCCGGCACGACCTCTCCCGGCGCATCGACGCGGGCTACCTGGCCAAGCTGGTCGCCGAAGGCCGTCTCCCCATGGATGAAGCGCTGGACACGATGGTCGACCTGGCCCATCGGCTGGCCCTCACGGCATACGCCGCACCGAACAACTGACCCCGCCGGGCACGAAGGAGAATCATGACGATCCGCTCAGCCGAAGTGCTGGTGACCAGTCCCGGGCGCAACTTCGTCACACTGCGCATCACCACCGATGACGGCGTGACCGGTCTCGGTGACGCGACCCTCAACGGCCGCGAACTCGCCGCCGCGTCATACCTGCGCGACCACGTGGCCCCGCTGCTCATCGGCCGTGACGAGGCGCAGATCGAGGACGCCTGGCAGTACCTCTACCGCGGCGCCTACTGGCGGCGCGGTCCGGTGACGATGGCTGCCATCGCCGCGGTCGACATGGCGCTGTGGGACATCAAGGCGAAGACCGCCGGTATGCCGCTCTACCAGCTGCTCGGCGGTCGGTCCCGTCGCGGCTGTCTCGCCTACGGGCACGCCTCGGGCAGCTCGACCGACGCGCTCTTCACCTCGATCCGCAACCACCTCGAGCAGGGATTCCGCGCCATCCGGGTGCAGACCGGAGTGCCCGGGCTGGGGCAGGTCTACGGGGTTGCCACGGACCAGCAGCCGGGCCAGCGCTACGACTACGAACCCGCCAAGCGGCAGGCCCTGCCCGCCGAGGAATCGTGGGACACACGCGCCTACCTGCGTCACGTACCGACCGTATTCGAAGCAGTACGAAGCGAATTCGGGCCCGAGCTGCCGTTGCTGCACGACGGCCACCACCGTATGTCGCCGAACGAGGCGGCGATCCTGGGCAAGAGCCTCGAGCCCTACGACCTCTTCTGGCTCGAGGACTGCACGCCCGGCGAGAACCAGGAGGCGCTGCGTCGGGTCCGGTCCCAGACCACGACGCCGCTGGCGATCGGCGAGGTCTTCAACTCGGTCTTCGACTATCAGACGCTGATCACCGAGCAGCTCATCGACTACGTGCGATCGGCGGTCACCCACACCGGTGGCATCACCCCACTGAAGAAGCTGATGGACTTCGCGGCGATCTACCAGATCAGGTCCGGATTCCACGGGCCGACCGACATCTCGCCCGTCGGCCAAGCCGCGCACCTGCATCTCGGCGTCGCGCTGCACAACTTCGGGATCCAGGAGTACATGAAGCACTCCGAGGACACCCTCGAGGTCTTCCGCACGAGCTACACCTTCACCGATGGACTTCTCGACCCGGGCGAAAACCCAGGGTTGGGAGTCGAATACGACGACGCGGCGGCCGCGGCATACGAGTACACACCGGCATACCTTCCGGTCAACCGGAAGCTCGACGGAACGGTGCACGACTGGTGAACGCCGGCCTGCTCCTCCTCGCGCCCGACGACGATGTCGCGGTCGCGACGCGTGCCCTCGCCACCGGCGAGGTGCTCGAGGTGCCCGGTCGCGGCACGCTGACCGTGCGATCGTCCGTGCCACGCGGTCACAAGGTGGCCGTCGCCGATCTCGCGGCCGGCACCGGTGTTCGCAAGTACGGCAGCACGATCGGCCGGGCGTCCGCGGCGATCGGGGCGGGCGAGCACGTGCACGTCCACAACCTGGTGATCACCGAAGCGGACGAGCCGCACGAGTTCGGCACCGACCGCCATACCCCGACTCCCCCGCCGGGCGCCCGGCCGACGTTCATGGGCTATCCCCGCTCGGACGGCAGGGTCGGCACGCGCAACTACATCGGCATCCTCACCTCGGTGAACTGCTCGGCCAGCACCGCCCGGATGATCGCCGATCAGTTCCGCGGCTCGGTGCTCGACGCCTATCCGAACGTCGACGGAGTCGTCGCACTGACGCATCGCAGCGGGTGTGGTCTGGTGACAGAGAGCGAGGGCGCCCAGGTCCTGATGCGGACGCTGCGCGGGTATGCCGCCCACCCGAACATCGCGGGACTGCTGGTGCTCGGCCTGGGCTGCGAGATGTTGCAGTCGTCACGCATCGTCGACTCCGCGGACATCCCGGCCTCGACGCTCGTGCAACGCCTGGTGATCCAGGACGAGGGCGGCATCCGCCGTACGGTCCGGGCCGGCGTCGACGCGATCACCACGATGCTGGAGCCGATCAACGCACTCCGCCGCGAGCCGTGTGACGTCGCCAAGCTCGTGCTCGGGCTCAATTGCGGTGGCTCCGATGGATATTCGGGCATCACCGCCAATCCCGCACTCGGAGTCGCCTCCGACCGGCTCGTCTCGTACGGCGGCACCTCGGTGCTCGCCGAGACGCCCGAGGTGCACGGCGCCGAGGGTCTGCTCACCCGGCGGGCGGTGTCGGAGGCCGTCGGCCGCAAGCTGCTCGCGCGGCTCGACTGGTGGCGGGACTACACCGCTGCAGGCGGCGGAACCATGGACAACAACCCGTCACCGGGCAACAAGGCCGGCGGCCTGACCACCATCCTGGAGAAGTCACTCGGCGCCGTTGCCAAGAGCGGTCACGCCGAACTCGCCGATGTCGTCGAGTATGCCGAACCGCTTCGAACGCCCGGCCTCATCTTCATGGACACGCCCGGCTACGACCCGGTTTCGGTCACCGGGATCGTCGCCGGCGGAGCCAACGTCGTCTGTTTCACCACGGGTAGGGGCTCGGTCTTCGGGTGCAAGCCGGTGCCGAGCATCAAGCTCGGTACGAGTACCGAACTCTACGAGCGGATGCCCGAGGACATCGACATCAACTGCGGGACGATCGTCGACGGGACGCAGACCCTCGACGAGGCGGGCGACGGCGTCTTCGAGAAGATCCTGGAGGTCGCCTCAGGCACGCGAACCGTGAGCGAAGAGCTCGATCTCGGTCAGGAGGAGTTCGTGCCGTGGCAACTGGGTGCGGTGACCTGAACTCCGGCTGCCGTCGTACGCCACGTCTTGAGGTTCCCGACAGCTCCTGCAATTCACTGGGCCACTTTTCACAATTAATCGTTCACATGTGATAGCTCCGGCCACAATGAGCGCCAGGGATCTCCAACCCCGGCGGTCCTGAATGTCTCCGGCGGGCGTATCCAGGGACGGCCCAAGGGAGCGGACAGGCCCGCCGCGTCACCGGCGGGTCGGATCGGAGGACACATGCGTCATCTGCGCTCACTCGCGGTCGGCGGTGCTGCCGTCGGCCTCGCCGTCACTCTGCCCGGCACTGCTTCCGCCAATCCGAAGCCGTCGCCACCGGTAACCCTGTCGTCGTCCGTCGGCGCACCGTTCAACCTGGAGGTCGACGGCCCGCGAGTCCTGATCGCCGACGGCGGCCCCGGCTACGTCGGGATGCTGAGCGCGGGAGGCACCGTCGCCCCGGTCGTCACCGGCGTCCCCGGCGCTGCGGGCGTCGCCACCCGTGGGGCCTGGTTGGCCTACACCTCGACCGTGACGAACGAAGAGACGTTCGAGAACACCGCGTCCGGGCTGCACGTCCGCCGCCCGGGCGGCGGCACGATCTACGCGGACACGACCGCGTACGAGGCAGCACACAACCCGGACGGTATGACGGCGTACGGCCCGCGCAGCGATGACCCGTGCGTCACGCAGGCGGTCGGCCCGCGTCAGAGCGGCGGACTCGATTCGCACGCCTACTCCGTGGCGAGCAACGGCACCGGCTGGCTGGTTGCGGACGCCGGCGCCAACGACCTGCTGGCGGTCAGCGACGACGGCGCCATCAGCACGGTTGCGACGTTCCCGGCTCAGCCCAAGACCATCACTGCGGCGCAAGCGGAGGCCCTCGGCATGCCGGCATGCGTGGCCGGTGTCACCTACGACTTCGAGCCGGTCCCGACCGACGTCGAGGTCGGTCCCGGTGGATCGATCTACGTGACGACGCTGCCCGGCGGCCCCGAGGGACCAGAGCTCGGAGCACGCGGCTCGCTCTGGAAGGTCAACCCGTCGACACACTCCGTCACCAGGATCGCGACCGGCTTCGCGGGGGCGACCAACCTGGCGATCGGCAAGCACGGAGACATCTACGTCGCGGAACTCTTCGGCGGGAAGATCTCCGTGGTGAACTCCCAAGGCGTCTCGACGCTGGTCAACCTCCCCGGCGTCGTCTCGGTCGAAACCGCAGCGAACGGAACGGTTTACGCCGGCACGATGGGCATGGACGAGTCGAATCCGGGCTCGATCGTGAAGATCGCGAAGGGCAAGATCCAGTCACGCCAGAGCGTGCGCTGAGCCGGTAGGCCGGCGGGAGCTCGACCCCTGGACCCCTCCCGCCGGTCTGCCTTGCCCAGGTGCTCCGCGCACATCGTGCGCGACCTCGCACCGACCGGGCTGGTGCCCCCGACGGGACTCGAACCCGCACTCCAGCGATTTTAAGTCGCCTGCCTCTGCCAATTGGGCTACGAGGGCGAGAGCCAGCGTACGCGGCGACCATGCACCGGGATCGACCTGCCCGACGCGCGTCCGGGTGCTTCCCGCCGTCCGCCGATCGGGCCGGTCAGGCCAGGCCGAGGGCGATGCCGTCGAGGATGTCGTGCTCGCTGGTGAGCACGGTCTCGAGGCCGGACTCGGCGCTCACCCGACGGACGATGGTGCGCCAGATGAGTGCACCCGAGCCGATGACGTCGACCCGGCCGGGATGCATGTACCCCAGCGCCGCACGCTGCTCCCGCGTCGCATGGATCAGTGCGTCGCAGGATCGCTCGACCCGGGCGACGGACAGCTCCGCCCCATGGATGCGTTCGGGGTCGTATTTCGTCAGGCCGAGGGCATGCGCGGTGATGGTGGTGACCGAACCGGCCAGGCCGATGAGCGAGCCCGCGCGGTTCAGCGGAACGACTGCCGCCGCCTCGTCGATGGCGGCGTTGATGTCGACGAGCGCGGCGTCGATCTCCGCCTCGGTGGGCGGGTCGGAGTGCAGGTGCCGCTCGGTGAGGCGGACGCAGCCGATGTCGGTCGAACGTGCCGCTTCGACCTGCCGGTCGCCGAGCACGAACTCCGTGGAGCCGCCACCCAGGTCCACCACGAGGTATGGCGCAGGGGTCGCCTCCGCTGCCACGCTCGTCGCTCCACGGAAACTGAGTTCGGCCTCCTCGTCGCCGGTCACGACCTCCGGCACGGTGCCGAACTCGGCGAAGGCGCCGGCGATCCCGGCAGTGAACTCGGCAGCGTTCTGAGCGTCACGCGAGGCGGAGGTCGCCACGAAACGCACGCGTTCGACACCCGCATCGGTGCACCGCTGGGCGTAGTCCCGCGCGACCCGCACGGTCCGCTCCATCGCCTCCGGCGCGATCCGGCCGGTCACATCGACGCCCTGACCGAGGCGCACGATCTCCATGGTGCGCACGACGTCCGTGAGCGAGTGCCCGTCGGTGTCCGCGATCAGCAATCGGATCGAGTTGGTACCGCAGTCGACGGCGGCCACTCGGGTCATGTTCTTCTCCGCTCTCAATGGTCAAGCACGGCTACGAGACGCCCGCTCGTTGCTCACGGGCACCTCCTCCAGCGCTGCCTACTCGACCCGCATCTGGCTGCAGCAGCCGCCGGACCACCACTTCGGCAACGCCGAAAGCGCTTCGTCACCAAGCGGATTGACGCCGGGACCGACCGCCATGGAGTGCGCGACGAGAACGTGCAGGCACTTGACGCGGTCCGGCATACCACCGGCGGAGATCCCTGCGATCTCCTCGACTTCCCCGAGCTCGGCGCGCCGGCGCAGGTAGTCCTCGTGGGCACCGCGATAGGCGGCGGCCAACTCGGGGTCGGTCGTGAGCCGGTCGGTCATCTCCCGCATCATGCCCTCCGCCTCCAGGGTGCCGATCGCACCGGTGAGCCGAGGGCAGGTCGCGTAGAAGCTGGTGGGGAAAGGGGTGCCGTCCGGCAACCGGGGCAGGGTGCGCACGACGGCCGGGCAGCCGCAGGGGCAGCGAGCAGCGATCTCGACAACACCGCGCGGAAGCCGGCCGAGCTGCTGCTCGACGAGCTGGAGATCTGCGGGATCGACTGGGGGCAAGGAACTCTCGGTCATCTTCTCGGTCATCGACGGATCAGTGCTCGTCAGTGCTCGTCAGTGTTGGTCAGTGCTCGCCGGAAGCGACGACTGACTTCCACAGCGTGCCGTACCAGGTCTGCTTCGCCTCGGACTTCTTCGCCGCGGCGGCCTTGGACTCCTCATCCGTGACGTAGACCGTCAGCGTCTTGCCGGGCTCGACGAACCCGAGCCGCTGGCCGGCCTGCGCCGCGACATACTTCGGGTCGCTCCACTTCTGCTTCTCCACCTTCAGTGATGCGACATCGGCCTGCTGTGCGGCGACCTGGGCCTGCAGCTGCGAAACGTGCTGGCGCTCGGAGATGTAGGAGCGGACCGTCGGTGCGATGACCACCGCCAGGAAGACGATCAGCGCGCCCACCACCGCCAGCCGCCGCATGGACCGCGGCGAGCGCTGCTTGCGGACCGCGCGGGCACTGCCCGACGAGCCGCCGGCGGGAGCACCGGTCGGCTTCGTCGGGGCGGAACGCACCGTCGTGGTGCGAGCTGTGCCTGTCCGTCGCCGCCCGGTGGACGGGCGAGACGTCGCGTGCGACCGACCTGCGGTGGTCTTACGCGAATCGCGTGTCACAAGAGGACCTTTCGTCTTCCTTCAGCTCAGGCCTGGACACTTGGTCTCCGTTGGCGTTGCGACTCGCAAGCTCGCTGCAACGCCAACCGATATCAAGCCTGCTGTGTTGAATTAACTGCTGTGAAGCGCGGGAACGCACCCGCACCGGCATAGACCGCAGCGTCGTCGAGCTCTTCCTCGATGCGCAGCAACTGGTTGTACTTGGCCACGCGGTCCGATCGGGCCGGCGCACCGGTCTTGATCTGGCCGCAGTTGGTCGCGACCGCCAGGTCGGCGATCGCGGTGTCCTCGGTCTCACCGGAGCGGTGGCTCATCATGCAGCGCATGCCATTGCTCTGAGCCAGCGTCACGGCGTCCAGCGCCTCGGTCAGGGTGCCGATCTGGTTGACCTTGACCAGCAGCGCGTTGGCGTTGCCGCCTTCGATGCCGCGAGCGATCCGGGTCGGGTTGGTGACGAAGAGGTCGTCGCCGACGATCTGCACCTTGTCGCCGAGCTCGTCGGTGAGGGTCTTCCAGCCTTCCCAGTCCTCCTCGTCCAGCGGGTCCTCGATGGAGACCAGCGGGTAGGACGCCACGAGGTCGGCGTAGTAGGCGGTCATCTCGGCCGCGGTCTTCTTCGACCCCTCGAAGACGTAGGACCCGTCCTCGAAGAACTCGCTCGCAGCAGCATCCATCGCGAGCGCGATGTCCTTGCCCGGCGTGTAACCGGCAGCCTTGATCGCGTCGAGGATCAGGTCGAGTGCGGCACGGTTGGATTCGAGGTTGGGCGCGAAGCCGCCCTCGTCGCCGAGACCGGTCGACAGGCCGCGCTCCTTCAGCACCTTCTTGAGGGAGTGGTAGACCTCCGCACCCCAGCGCAGCGCCTCGCGGAACGAGCCGGCGCCGATCGGCGCGATCATGAACTCCTGGATGTCGACGTTGGAGTCCGCGTGCGCGCCACCGTTGAGGATGTTCATCATCGGCACCGGCAGCAGGTGGGCGTTGGGTCCACCGATGTAGCGGAAGAACGGCAGGTCAGCTGACTCGGCACCGGCCTGCGCGACCGCGAGGCTGACACCGAGGATCGCATTGGCGCCGATCCGGCTCTTGTTGTCGGTGCCGTCGAGGCCGATCATCTCCTGGTCGACCAAGCGCTGCTCGCTCGCGTCGTAGCCGAGCACGTGCGGGGCGATCTCCTCAGCGACCGCGTCGACCGCGTCCTGGACGCCCTTGCCCAGGTAACGCTTGGCGTCGCCGTCACGGCGCTCGGCCGCTTCGAACTGCCCGGTGCTCGCACCGGACGGGACTGCGGCGCGACCGACGGTGCCGTCATCGAGCGCGACCTCGACCTCGACGGTCGGGTTGCCTCGGGAGTCGAGGATTTCACGGGCGAGCAGGGCGTCAATCGTGGCCACTTGGTGAGTCTCCTGGCACTTCGTCGGGGCGTCCGGCAGGCGGTGTGCCCGCGTCGCATACTGCGGGCCAGACTATCGCCGAACGCACGACCGGTCCGGCAGGACCCGCAGTCCCCACGAAGTTCCTACCGCCGGGGCCCGTCAGGCGACCGCTGCGACAGCACCGATGTCGGCGATCTCCCGTGCGTCCGCGTTGCCCCCGGAGCAGACGACAGCGCATCGCTGCGGGTGCTCGGCGTGCTGCAGCAAGCCCGCGAGCGCTGCTGCCCCCGCGCCCTCGGCGAGCGTGTGTGCTGCGGTGCTGAACAACCGCATCGCCTCCAGGATCCGGTCGTCGTCGACCAGCAGGAAGTCGTCCATCCGTCCGTGCATCACCGACAGCGGAAGCTGGGAGCCGCTCGAGGTCGCGACACCGCTGAAGCGGGTGCCGCAGTCCGCCTGCTCGACGCGGCCGCTGCGCCAGGAGTTGTATGCCGCGGGCGCCGCCGCACTCTGCACGCCGATGATCCTGCAGTCGGGAGCGAGTTCGTCGCGGACCACGCAGGCGCCGGCGGCCCCGGAACCGCTGCCGACCGGCACATAGATCGCCTCCAGGTCCGGATGGCGACGCAGCAGCTCGAGGTAGATCGTGGCGTGTCCGTGCACGATCGCCGGGTCGTCACCCGGGCTGACGAAGCGCATGCCGCGCTCGGCGGCGAGCTGCATCGCGTGCTGGCACGACTCGGTCATCGTCGCGCCGTGCCGGATCACCTCGGCGCCGAGCAGCCGCGTGGCGTGCGCCTTCTCCTCGGGTGCGGTGACCGGCATGACGACGACGGTCGGCGCCTGGGCGAGCCGTCCGGCATACGCCAGGCTCTGCGCGTGATTGCCGGTCGACGCGCTGATCAGGCCCGCCCGTCGCTCGGCACCCGTCAGGCCGGCCGCCAGCGACACGCCGCCTCGAACCTTGAAAGCCCCTGTCGGCTGGACGTTTTCGTGCTTGACGACCACCTGGGCACCGACCGCCTCATTGAGCGCGGGGTAGATCCACGAGGGAGTCGGCGGAAGCTCGTCCGCGATCACGTCGGCAGCGTGCAGGACTCCAGCGAAGGTCAGGGCGGTCATGTGAGCGAGTGTGAAGCACCCAGGTCGCATCGGTCCAATAGATGTTTTGTCGCGATATGAACGACATCATCGATATATTTCCCGGATGCTCGACCTCCGCCGCCTCCAGGCACTCGTCGCCGTCGCCCGCACCGGATCGGTGTCCGCTGCCGCGGACGAACTGCATTACGGACAACCGACGATCTCCCACCACCTGCGCCGTCTGGAGGCGGAGACGCACACGGTTCTGCTGCAGCGGGTCGGCCGCGGCGTGCGCCTCACCGCGGAGGGCATCGCCCTGGCCCGCCGTGCGGAGGAGATCCTCGCGCTCAGCCGACGCGCCGAGGAGGAACTGCAGCTGGCCGCCGGACTACGCGCCGGACGAGTCCGGCTGGCGGCATTCCCCTCGGCAGCCGCGACGCTCGTGCCGCCGGCACTCGCCGGTCTGCGCGACTCGGCACCCGGCGTGGCCATCGAGCTCGTCGAGGCCGAGCCGCCCGACGCGATCGAACTGCTGCGCGCCGGACGCATCGACCTCGCGATCACCTTCACGTATGACGACACCGACGCCGAGCTGCTCAGCGTCGAAACCGTCCTCACCGACCATCTCTACCTGGTCGAACCGGTCGCGGAACGACCGCGCACGGCCGGCCGGGCGTTGCGCGCGCATCGCCATACGGCGTGGGTGGCGGGGTGCGAGCGCTGCCGCGCCCAGCTCGTCGAACTCTGTGCGGCAAGCGGGTACGAGCCCGAGATCAGCTTCGCCACCGACGACTACCTCGCGGTCCAGGCGCTCGTGGCGCAGGGCTCGCTGGTCAGCATCCTGCCGGGCCTCGCTCTGGCAGTGCACCGGCATCCCGGGGTTCGCGTCACCCGGCTGCCGGCCACCCGGCAGGTCCAGGTCGTCACGTATGGCGCACCGCCGCGGCCGCGGGCCGTCGATGCGGTCGCGGACGCGATCGTCGCCGCGGCGCGCGACGTGACGATGCCGCGGTGAATGGTCGCGAGTTCCGCCGGGGGCCGGAGAGGTCTCCCGCGTGACCCGTCGTCCGCTGCCCTATCCTGGCCCACAGGGTCGGCGCTGACGCCGCCGGCACGAGCACCGCGTGCGTAGTCGGCAATAGCCGGCCGCGCACGCACCTGTGAGGCGACGCGTAAGGTTCGCCGCCCACGACATCGAGCTGGAAGAGAATCATCACGATGCCCGAATCTCGCCGCGGTGCGACGACGGCTGCCGACGCCGGGGTGCGATCGATCACCAGGACCTACTGGCCACCGAGCGACTGGTCGCTCCGGCGGAAGGTCATCGCGTGTCTTGCGCTGCCACTCATCTTCGCCACCGTGCTGGTCGGCATCCGCGTCGCCGGCGCCTGGGGCGACGCCCAAAGCGCGTCGCAGGCTCGAACCCGGTACCACGCCGTGGAGCCGGCGATCCATTACCTGGCCACCAGCCAGGACCTGGCCGCCCAGTTGCTCACCCCGTCGGCGACGGACAAGGCGGTCGCCGACGCGCGCACGCAGTTCCAGCAGGCCCGCAAGGCACTGCAGTCCTCGGCCAAGTCGGCGGACCTCAGCCCTTCTCAGCAGAAGCTGCTCAGCGCCATGATCAGCAGTGGCAAGGGGCTGGACCTGACGGCCCATGACAGCGCCCAGTCCGCGGCTCTCGCGCCGGGCACGATCAGCTCCGACCTGCTGGGTCTCCTGGACGACCTCAACACGACGCACGCCGACCCGACACTCACCGCTCTCCGCGACATCGTGACGGCGCAGAGCCACCTGGCCGACGAGCGCCTCGATCTCGCCCCCGAGACGAAACTCTCCAGCCCTCTGCTGACGCAACTGTCGGCGGACGTCGGCGGCGAGCGGGACTCACTGTCCCGTGTCGAGGCCGCGCACGTGCCGGGTGTGGACGTCTCAGAGCTGCAGTCCGACGCCGGCAACCGGTTGACCCTCAGTACCAACGGCACCCTTGACCAGGTGAAGGCCATCACGCGTCCCGTGGCGACGTCGTACGGCCCGACCTACAAGGCGGCGGCGACTGCGGCAGCTGCGCATGTCTCCCACCAGTCGGATGACGCACGTCGCGCTGCGCTGCTGCAGATCGCGCTCATCATCCTGTTGCTGGCCGTCACCGAGATCGCGGCGTTCTTCCTGTCCCGGTGGCTGCTCGTGCGACCGATCACCGGTCTCCGACGTTCCACCATCGACGCCGCGCGGGAGCACCTGCCGGCAGCGATCGAGCGGGTGCAGTCGGGCCAGGGCGTCGGGCGGATCCAGAGCGTGGCGCTGACCAGCCGTGAGGAGATCGGTCAGCTGTCGCGTGCCGTCGACGACATGCAGAACCGCGCGATCCGGCTGGCGAGCGACCAGGCGACGTTGCGCAGGCAGGTGACCGAGATGTTCGAGACCCTGTCGCGACGCAGCACGTCGCTCGTCAACCAGCAACTGAACCTGCTGGAGCAGCTCGAGCGCTCCGAGGACGACCCGAAGCGGTTGGACAGTCTCTTCCGGCTCGACCACCTGGCAGCCCGGATGCGCCGGAACGGCCAGAGCCTGATGGTTCTCGCCGGCAACCATGCGCGTGGCGGTCGGGGCGAGGCGCTCCCGCTCGCCCAGGTCATCGGTGCGGCGATCTCCGAGGTGCAGGACTACCAGCGCGTCGACGTCGGCGGACTGCCCGACCACATGGTCAACGAGTCGGTGGCCTCCGACCTCGTCCACCTGCTCGCCGAACTCGTCGACAACGCGCTCAGTTTCTCGCCACCGGACTCCCGGGTCGAGATCAGCGGCGCGCGTGCCATCGACGGCGGTGTGCTCCTCGAGATCGAGGATCACGGCCTCGGCATCGAGAAGGACGAGCTGAAGCAGCTCAACGAGGACATCACCGCGGGCGGTCGGTTCGGAGTGGACACCACCCGACACATGGGCCTCTTCGTCGTCGCGCGGCTGAGCAAGAGCTACGGCATCGATGTCCGCCTGCGGTCCCGGCCCCAACAGGGCACGGTCGCCGCGGCGCACGTGCCGATGGCGGTGCTGTCGGCGCCCTCCGCCACAGCACCCGCCGTGGCGACGTCGGTCGCTACGGAGGACCGTCGCGAGCTCGCTCCGGCAACGGCCGACGCAAGGACTGATGCAAGGGCCGGTGCAACGGCCGCGTCCGGGGTGCCCGCGCCCACCGCTTCCGCGCCGGAGCCGGAACCGGAACGTCCGGCCCAGGTCGGACAAACCGCTGACGGACTGCCGCGCCGCCGTCCCGGAGCAACAGGTGTGACCGCACTGACCGGCGCTGCCTCCTTGGGCGCGGCGTCGACGGCCGACAAGGGTCGGGACTCGGACCGGACCAACAGCTGGGTCTCCCCCATCGGAGGCGCACCGACGGCCGATCCGGAACGTGCGGGCAACGCGTCGGCGTTCTTTGCGGCCCGCCAGGCGGCGGCCGCCAAGGACAACGGCCAGACCTCGGGTCTGCCGAAGCGACGCCCCGACCCGACACGCCCCAATCCCGCACGCCCGAATCCGGGAGCCGGTGCGCCGGGCGAGCGACCCGCCCAGCGGGCGAACTTCGAACGCGATGACACACCCATCTTCCGGCAGATCAGCTCACGCTGGCTGGACGCAGACGGCGAGCAGCTCGCGCCTTGGTCCACCGGGGAGACCGACCAGGCATGGGAGGCCGCGCAAGTGGCGACCGACGAGCACTCCAGCGACGGCGACTCGCTGCCGCAACGCCGCCCCGGGCGGTACATCGTGCCGGGCAGTGTGGAGCGCGCCGAGTCGGTGCCGACACGCGATCCGGAAGCACTGCGGGCGAAGCTGAGCCGCTACAAGGCCGGCGTCGAGCGCGCACGCGAGTCGACGACATCCACGCAGACCGGCAAAGGCAACGGCAATGAGAACGACAACCACAACGACACTGACAACGGATCGAGGCCCCGGTGACCGACCACTCCATGACTGCTGACAACAACGGCGGTCAATTCGACTGGCTCGTATCGCGATTCGTGCAAGACACACCTGGTGTGGCGCACGCGGTGCTCGTCTCCGTCGATGGCCTGGTGATCGCCCGGAACAGCCAGCTCCCGATCGACCGTGCCGAACAGATGGCGGCGGTCTCCTCGGGCCTGGCGAGCCTGGCCGCCGGTGCTGCGGGACTCTTCGAGGGCGGCGCCGTACTTCAGTCGATCATCGAGATGCAGCACGGCTACGTCCTGCTGATGAGTGTCGGCGACGGGTCCCACCTCGCCGTCCTCACCGCATCAACCGCCGACATCGGCCAGATCGCGTACGAGATGGCGATCATGGTGGAGCGGGTCGGTCGTGCAGTGGATGCGGCGCCCAGAACGTGATGACCGGCCATGACTGACATCGATCCGGACGGCCGGGACGGGCTCGCCGAGCAGTATGACGAGCCGGTCGCGAACGTCGTACGGCCGTACACGCTGACGGCCGGACGCACGACGAGCCAGGTCGACGTCCCCATGGAAGCGACCGTCGAGCTGACCAGCGCCGGCCAGGACCGTCGTTGGCCGCCACACGAGCCCAGCAGTCGTATCGCCGGCCTCTGCGCCGCCGAGCGGCTGTCGGTCGCGGAGATCGCTGCCCGGGCGGGGCTCGCCCTCGGAGTCACCCGCGTACTCGTCGGAGACCTCGTCACCCACGGCTACGCACAGTTACAGAAAACCCTCACCGACAGCACTCCCAGTGTCGAGCGCATCAGCTTGATCGAAAGGACCTTGCGTGGACTTCGCGACCTCTGACTCGAGCCGTCGTACGACGTCGACCAAGATCGTCGTCGCCGGCGGCTTCGGCGTCGGCAAGACGACGCTCGTCGGCGCCGTCTCCGAAATCATTCCCCTCAAGACCGAGGCGACGGTGACGCAGCTGTCCGAGGGCACCGACAACCTGACGTCGACGCCGAACAAGAACACCACCACGGTGGCGATGGACTTCGGTCGCATCACGCTCGCCGACGATCTGGTGCTCTACCTCTTCGGAACGCCCGGGCAACGCCGTTTCTGGTTCATGTGGGACGACCTGGTGCGCGGCGCGATCGGCGCGATCGTGCTGGTCGACACCGCACGACTCGGCGATGCGTTCTCGGCGATCGACTACTTCGAGGCCAAGGGCTTGCCGTTCATCGTCGCGGTCAACCAGTTCGACGGCACCCGCGTGCACTCGGAGCAGGAGATCGCGGACGCGCTGGCCATCTCGCCGACCATTCCACTGATCCGCGTCGACGCGCGTGACCGGGAGTCCGCCAAGACGGCGCTGATCCGCGTGACGGAGTTCGCGCTGCAGCATCACGGACTGGTCCAGTCGAGCTGACCGTGGCGTGACGTGCGTGCCGTCGCGACCTACTGACGGTCGTCGACGGCGCGCATCGCATCGACCAGTTGCGACGGTCCCGAGTCGGCCTCGATGCCGTCGGCGGCGCCCCCGCGATCGGCGCTGCTGCGATGTGCGCTGACCTTGAACTTGCCGACGATCCGCGTGATGCGTAGTTCGATCCCGACGATCTTGTCGAGCTGGTCGGCGACGTAGCCGGCGGGCGCCTGCCCCATGTGCCAGGCGCCCTCGCGACCGTGCTCCATCGTGCCGGTCAGCTTGGCCACCGCTCCCCTGGTCCACCGCAGGTCGTCGTGTATGACGAGCTCGCCATACACGTGTGCCACCAGGTAGTTCCAGGTCGGCACGACCTGGTGGTGCTCCTGCTTGGACGGGTACCAGGTCGGCGAGACGTAGTGCTCGGCGCCGTTGAAGACCGCGAGACTCTCGCCGGCGTGATTGCCCTCGCGCCATACGTCATTGGCGCGGGCGACATGTCCGACCAGCCGATCGCCGTCGGCGCCGCGCTCGAGCAGGAGCGGAATGTGGTTGGCGGTCAACGTGTTTCCGTCGGTCGTGACCAGAGTCGCCAGCGGAACGGCGGCGATCAGGGCAGCGACGTCCGCACTGGACGGCGCTTCGTCATGGGGCGGCAGATAGACCATGCGCCCATCGTCTCACCCCGCATCGTCGGGCGCCGAGCGGTCACGTACTTCCGAGTAGACGCGAAATACCCTGCAGTAGACGACCACTCGGCACCTTCCAGCACCAAACCCATGTGGTTGTGTGGGCGCATGGCTGACAACCCGGTTGTGACTGCTCTCATCGTCGTGGACATGCAGGTCGCATTCGTCAATGGTGAGAGCGCTTCTCCGCAGATGCCGATGGTGCTTCCGGCCGTCGAGCAGCAACTCAGGTCGGCACGAGCCGCCGGCGCACTCGTTGTGTTCCTCCAGAATGACGGTGACGTCGGCGCCGGCGACGAGCCGGAGACGCCGGGTTGGGAACTCGCGCTCGAAGCCGGTACGAGCGAAACCGTCCTGCGTAAACATGAGGACAGCGGGTTCAACGGAACAGACCTGGACGACGTACTTCGGCAGCACGGGGTCGGAGCCGTTTCGATCTGCGGTGTGATGTCCGAGATGTGCGTTGCCGCGACAGCTCGTGCAGCCATGGAACGCGGCTTTCAGGTCGTCGTGGCGCACGACAGCCACGGCACCTATCCGGTTCCGGCATACTCCGAGCACCAAGAGGGGGTCACTGCTGAACAGGCCGCGCGCGCTGCGGAATGGTCGCTCGGGGACGGGATTATCATCCCCGCGAGCGCGGCAGACGTTCGTTTCAAGGAAGCGGACCGCTGCCAACTGAAACGGTCAAGTCCTTCAGCCGGGCCGTCGTGTCTCAGTACTGCACCGAGCGAGCGGCATCCAGGTCAGCACGGGTGAACACGGAGCGCACCTCGATCCCCGCATCCGCTAGGCCGGTGGCTTCCGCGGGCCGGCGGTCGATCGCACACAGCACGAGTTCCACCCGGGCACCGTGCTCGCGCAACGCCTGCGCGGCTGCGATGACCGCTCCCCCGGTGGTGATGACGTCCTCGATCAGCACGACGTGCTTGCCCTCGACGGGTCCGCCCTCGGCCAGCTTGCGGGTGCCGTACTCCTTGGCCTTCTTGCGGACGAAAACTGTTGGCGCGTTTGCCAGTTGGCCCAGCACCGCTGCGATCGGCACACCGCCCAGCTCCAGGCCGCCCAGCACGTCGGCATCGTCGGGAAGCAGTGGCTGCATCTCTTCCGCAACGCGACGAATCAGCTGCGGATCACCCTCGAACAGGTATTTGTCGAAGTACTCGTCGGCCACCTGCCCGGACCGCAGGATGAATTCACCGTGCAGCCGGCAGCGAGCGTCGATCGCAGACGCGAGTTCAGGATTTGTCATACGCGCAGCCTGCCATCGTCAGTCGGTCGCCGGGCGGGCGATCTGACGCAGGACTCTACGCAGCGCCGCGTCGGCCGACGTCCCGGCCGCGCGAGCCTCCGCCACGAGTGCCAGCAGCCGGCCGCCTAGGTCGGCCCTGTCGTCATACGTCAGCTGTATGCCGCGCCGGTCCGCCCGGGTGAGGACCTTCTCGGCGATGAGCAGCGACGACAGTGACACCGGGATGCCGGCCAGCAGGTCGTCCTCGTCCCGGTCGGCCTTCTCCGCCGCCTTAATCCGCTCCCAGGACTGCTCGACCTCGTCGGGGGTGCTGGCGTCGCCGTCGCCGAAAACATGCGGGTGACGGCGAATCAGCTTCTCCACCAACGCTGCTGCGACATCGTCGATGTCGAAACCGGGATCCTCGTCGGCACTGATGCGGGCGTGGAAGAGCACCTGCAGCAGGACATCGCCGAGTTCCTCGGCGAGATGCTCGGTGTCGGCGTTCTCGATGGCCTCGACCGTCTCGTGCGCTTCCTCGAGGAGGTATTTCGCGAGCGACTCATGGGTCTGTTCGGCGTCCCACGGGCAGCCACCGGGCGACCGCAGAGCGTCCATCACCGCGACGGCGTCCATCAGCCGGGCACCCGGCAGGTCCCAGGAGCCGACCAGCACCTCGATCTGCGGCGGCTCGTCGAGTCGGGTGAGCTCCTCGGCCAAGGCGTCGGTGAGTCCGGGGTCGGCGTCCGGGGAACCGACCCACAGCACGGATCCTTCGACCGCTGCCTCCACCAGGGTGCGAGCCGCACCTGCCGCTGAGTCGAAAGGCATTGCGGTCACAGCGATCCCGGACGCAGTGATCGCGGCGGGCAGCGGATCCTCGAGGTCGGCGGCAAGCACGCGATCGGCGGCCTCCAGGGCCGTCCAGGCGTCCCGCGACATCAGCCCGGCGGGCAGCCGCGGGCTCGTGACCAGAACGGTCAGCAACGAGGCGGCGTCACTCACCCTTGGCCCTGGCCACCCACGGCCGGCTGCTGCGCCTTCGGGGTGGCCTTGATCCACGGGTGCGAACCCGCGACCATGCCCTTGCCCTTCTCCCATGAGCCGTAACGCGGGTTGACGGTCACGTCGCTCTTCTTGGTGAGCGCCTGCAGGCTCGCGTTGTTGAGGTTGCCGTTGTTGGCCAGTGAACTGATCAGGGCGTCGACGCGCAGGGCTTCCAGCGCCGTCGCCGACAGCACGACCTTCGGCTTCTGGGCCTGAATGGTGCTGTCGCTGATCGGCGACTGGCCCTTCGCCGCGGCATACTTCTCGATCTGTGGGCCGACGGCGAGGCGACCGGCGACGATCGCGGGGTCGATGGGTGCGCCGACGAAGGCGGAGATGTCCTTCGCGGCTGTCTGCAGCTGGGAGTTGCTGACCGAGTGGCCGTCGTACTTCAAGGCGGTGCCGCCATCGTGCATCACCCCGCCGCTCCCGCAGCCGGCGAGAGCAAGCGTGCACAACGATGCTGCTGCGCCCAGGGCGAATCGACCGCGACGGAAGCTCGACATGGCGGTGTGGCCTTTCTCGGTACGTAGTTCTGGCGGCGTTGTCGGGTCGGCGGATCGACGCCACGCCTCATGCATCATGCCAGCCCGCACTGTGCTGATGCATCGCTGGGTGCGCGTCACGAGGCCGCTCCTGCCGCGGCACTGATGTCATCCAGCAGCACGGCCCTGATCAATTGCGCCGCCCAGCGCAGTGCCTCGGTGTTGCGCAGCGGCTTGCCGCCGACCGGCGCGGTCTTGGGCTGCGGCACGAGGATCTGCTGTATGCCGGGCTTGACCATCGTCCCCTTGTAGATGCGCTCCAGCCGCAGCTGCTGGCTCTCACGCAGCTCGACCGGGCCGAAACGGATCATCCGGCCCTGCACGGCGATGTCCCCGATGCCGGCCTGCCGCGCGATGATCCGCAACCGGGCAACCTCGAAGAGGTGCTGCACCGGCTCGGGCGGAGCGCCATACCGGTCGCGCAACTCGGCCTCGATCTCACCGAGTCCGGCCTCGTCCTCGACAGTGGCCAGCTTCTTGTAGGCCTCCAGGCGCAGCCGCTCCCCCGGCACGTAGTCGTGCGGCAGGTGCGCGTCGACCGGCAGCTCGATCTTGACCTCGGTCGGTGCGGCAGACGTGCCGTCCCCACGGAAGTCGGCCACTGCCTCGCCGACCATCCGCACATAGAGGTCGAACCCGACCCCGGCGATGTGGCCGGACTGCTCGCCGCCGAGGAGGTTGCCCGCACCGCGGATCTCCAGGTCCTTCATCGCGACCTGCATGCCGGCGCCGAGGTCGGTGTGGCTGGCGATGGTCTGCAGCCGGTCGTGCGCGGTGTCGGTCAGCGGCTTCTCCGGCGGGAAGAGGAAGTAGGAGTATGCACGCTCGCGTCCGCGCCCGACGCGCCCGCGCAACTGATGCAGCTGGGAGAGCCCGAGCCGGTCGGCCCGGTCCACGATGAGGGTGTTGGCATTGGAGATGTCCAACCCGGTCTCGATGATGGTGGTGCACACCAGCACATCGAACTCGCGATCCCAGAACGCCGTCACGACGTCCTCGAGCCGGTGCTCGGACATCTTGCCGTGCGCGGTCGCGACCCGGGCCTCGGGCACCAGCTCGCGCAGACGGGCGGCCGCCTTCTCAATGGTGCCGACGTTGTTGTGGACGAAGAAGACCTGTCCCTCGCGCATCAGCTCCCGGCGTATGGCGGCGCCGACCTGCTTCTCCTCGTAGCTGCCGACGAAGGTCAGCACGGGGTGTCGCTCCTCGGGCGGCGTTGCGAGAGTGGACATCTCGCGGATGCCGGTGACCGCCATCTCCAGTGTGCGCGGGATCGGCGTCGCGGACATCGCCAGCACGTCGACCGCGGTGCGCATCTGCTTCAGTTGCTCCTTGTGCTCCACACCGAAGCGCTGCTCCTCGTCGATGACGGCGAGGCCGAGGTCCTTGAACTTGACCTCACTGGACAGAAGTCGGTGCGTGCCGATGACGAGATCGACTGCGCCGGAACGCAATCCGTCGATCACCTCGCGCGCTTCACGGTCCGTCTGAAAACGGGACAGCGCCTTCACGACCACCGGGAAACCGGCGTAGCGCTCGGTGAAGGTCTGGTAGTGCTGCTTGACCAGGATCGTGGTCGGCACCAGGACCGCCACCTGCTTGCCGTCCTGGATCGCCTTGAAGGCAGCGCGGATCGCGATCTCGGTCTTGCCGTAGCCGACGTCACCGCAGATCAGCCGGTCCATCGGCACGGACTTCTCCATGTCGGCCTTGACCTCGTCGATGCTGCTGGCCTGGTCGGGCGTCTCGATGTAGGCGAAGGCGTCCTCGAGCTCGCGCTGCCACGGGGTGTCCGGGGCGAAGGCGTGCCCTTCGGTCGCCATCCGCGCGGAGTAGAGCTGGATCAGCTCCGCAGCGATCTGCCGCACGTGCCGCCGAGCACGCGATTTGGTTGTCTGCCAGTCGGATCCGCCCATCTTGTTGAGCGAGGGCTGCTCTCCGCCGACATACCGGGTGACCTGGTCGAGCTGGTCGGTCGGCACGTAGAGCTGGTCGGCGGGCTGGTTCTTCTTGGCCGGTGCGTAGTCGATCACCAGGTATTCGCGCGTCGCTCCGCCGACTGTGCGCTGCATCATCTTGGCGAACCGCCCGACACCGTGCTGCTCGTGCACGACGAAGTCGCCCGGGTGCAACTGCAGCGGGTCGACGACGTTGCGGCGCCGGGACGGCATCTTGCGCATGTCCTTGGTGCTGCCACCGTGCGTCGAGGTGCCGGTCAGGTCGCTCTCCGTGAGAAGAACGAAATCGCTTGTCTCCAGCGTGAACCCGTGACCGAGCGCACCCGTCGCCAGCTCGACGGACCCGGCTGCCAGGTTCTCGATGCGATGCGAGGGAACGTCGTTGTCGCGCAGCACCTCACTGATGCGCTGGCCGAGTCCAGGACCTTCGGTGACGATCAGCACTCGGTTGCCGTCGCGCGCCCAGTCGCGGATGTCGCCGATCGCCTGCTCGGTGTTGCCGCGATAGAGCGGCACCTCGGCGGTGCCGACGGTCACCTGCTCGCCGGCGAGCGCGTCGTCCTCCTGGAAGTCGGCGAGCTCGGCGTCACTGGCGAATGACGAAAAGGCCCACCAGGCAAGATCTTTCGAGAGCGCATGGTCACGCAGCTCTGACAACGACCAGTAGGATGCGGTGCCGAGCACCGACTGGAGGTCGACCGGCACGGCGTTGCCGGCCGCGGCGTTCGCCCAGCTCGCGTCGAGGAACTCCGCGCTCGTGGCGACCAGGTCATGTGCACGGGTCCGCACCCGCTCGGGGTCGCTCAGCAGCACGTGGGTGCCCTTGGGCATCACATCGAGCAGTGTCTCCATGCCGCCCGCGGTGCCACCGGCCAGCAGGATCGGCGCCAGGGACTCCATGCCCTCGACGGCGATGCCCTCGGCCACCTTCAGGAGCATGTCCTGCACTCCGGGCAGTTGCGTCGCGAGCGTCGCGGCGCGAGCGCGGACGTCCTCGGTGAGGAGCAGCTCACGGCACGGCGGCGCCCACAGGCCGTGCTCGGCCACCTCCAGGCTGCGCTGGTCGGCAACCTTGAACCAGCGGATCTCCTCGACCGTGTCGCCCCAGAACTCGATACGCACCGGGTGCTCCTCGGTGGGCGGGAAAACATCGAGAATGCCTCCGCGCACTGCGAATTCGCCGCGTCGCTCCACCAGGTCGGTGCGGGTGTATGCCGCGCCGGCCAACGCCTCCACGACGTCCGGCAACTCGGCGTCCTCCCCGACGCGCAGCGACACCGGCGACAGGTCCCCCAGACCCTTGGCGATCGGCTGCATCAACGCGCGGACGCTGGCGATGACGACACTGATCTCGCCATACGTCTCGTCATCGGTGTCGGGATGGGCGAGCCGGCGCAAGACGGCCAAGCGGCGCCCGACGGTGTCGCTGCGCGGGCTGAGCCGCTCGTGCGGCAGCGTCTCCCAGCTGGGGAACTCCACGATGCGCTCGGCAGGCAGGAAACCGCGCAGGCAGGCCGCGAGGTCCTGTGCCTCGCGGCCGGTCGCGGTGACGGCGAGCACGGTGCGTGCGGCACCTCCGTCACCGCCGCCTGCGACCATGGCCGCCAGCGGCCCACGCGCGCCCGCAGCGCACGCGATGTCGACGACGTTCGCCGTGCCGACGTGTGACATCAGCCGCGCGACCGCCGGGTCACGCGCGAGCAGATCGAGCATGGGTTGCAGGCTCAAGACTGAGCAGCTCCTTCACACGACGCACCTGCAGGCGCAGACACGCAAAAGGGCCCCGTTCGCTGACGAGACGGGGTTGTCGCGTCGATTCTAATGCGCGCCGGTGACAGGCCGTCGGCCCGGACGAGCGGGCGCCCACCGGTCAGCGTGCGTGGATGACGTTCTGGCTGTCGGTGAGGCCCTTGGTGATGAGCAGCTCCACGGCCTCGGCGGCGTCCGGGATCAGGAAGTCCAGTTCCTTGCGCTCGGTCGCGTTGAAGTCCTTCAGCACGTACGCCGCGGCGTCCATCCGCCCCGGGGGCCGGCCGATGCCGACCCGCACCCGCAGGTAGTCCTTGCTGCCGGTGGACTTGCTGATCGACCTGAGGCCGTTGTGGCCGCCCTCGCCGCCGCCGCGCTTGAGCCGCAGCGTCGCGAAGTCGATGTCGAGCTCGTCGTGTATGACGATCAACTGCTCGAGCGGAACCTTGAAGAAACGCAGCAGACCGACGACGGGACCGCCGGACTCGTTCATGTAGCTGGTGGGCGTCGCGATGATCGCCTTCTTGCCCGCGACCTGCACCTGGGCGGCGAGCGCGCCGGCCTTGTGCGCGCGCAGGCTCGTGCCACCATCGGCCGCCATACGCTCGATCACCATGGCTCCGATGTTGTGCCGGTTGCCGACATACTTCGGGCCGGGGTTGCCGAGCCCGACGATCAGCCAGGGCGCGTCGTCAGTCACGTGAGCTTCCTATCGGTGTTGCGGAACGCTTTGAACCTAGCGCCGCAGAGTGATGCGGCCCCGATCCGCAGTGGATCGGGGCCGCATCAGCGACGAACTGTGGCTCAGGCCTTGTCCTCGTCGGACTCCTCGGCAGCAGCCTCGCCGGCCTCGTCCTCGGACTCGTCCTTCTCGATGCCGGCCTCTTCCTCGGCCTCGGCCAGCTCCTCCTCGAGCTCCTCGGCGGAAACCTGCTGGCTGACGTTGACGACGAGCAGTTCCTCGTCGGAGACCAGGGAGACGCCGTCGGGCAACTCGACGTCCTTGGCCAGGATCTGGCTGCCGGCCTCGAGACCCTCGACCGAGACGATGAAGGACTCGGGGATGGCGATGACGTCGGCCTCGACGGTCAGCGAGCTGTTCTCGACGACGACGTTGGTCTCCGGAGCGGCATCGCCCTCGACGTGCACGCCGACGTCGACGGTGACCTTCTCGCCGCGCTTCACGATGACCAGGTCGATGTGCTCGATGACCGGCTTGATGGCGTCGCGCTGGACGTCCTTGGCCAGGGCGAGCTCCTGCTTGCCGTCGAAGTTCAGGGTGAGGATCGCGTTGGCGTGCTTCAGCGCGAGCATCGTGTCGTGGCCGGGCAGGGTCAGGTGGACCGGCTCGGTGCCGTGGCCGTAGAGCACGGCCGGGATCTTGTTGTCGCGACGGATGCGGCGGGCCGCACCCTTGCCGAACTGGGTCCGGACTTCGGCTTCCAGGCGGATCTCTTTGAGAGCCATGGGTTTTCCTCGCTTCTCGAGCAGCAGTTGATGAACGGTGGCTGCCTCGACGCGGGACGCGGCGCGAGCGGTGGATGATCGAGGATCTGGTGCGCGCGGCAGCGACATACGAAACGGTCGCGGGTGCACACCTTGTCGATCACGGACGACCGATCGTGAGTCGTCCCTCGCCGAGGCTGGCGGCACACATCGTATGCCGCCGGGCGGCGCCGCCCCAAATCGGCTGCAGGGCGACGGCCGGACTCGTCCAGGTCAGGGGGTGAACATCGAGGTGACCGAGCCGTCCTCGAAGACCTCCCGGATCGCCTTGCCGAGGAGCGGCGCGATCGACAGTGGCGTGAGCTTCTCGAAGTGCTTGCCGTCGTTGATCGGCAGCGTGTCGGTGACGACGATCTCGCGCGCGACCGAGTCCCGCAGCCGCTGCACGGCCGGCTCCGAGAAGATCGCGTGCGTGGCGGCGATGACGACGCTGGCCGCGCCATCGGCCATCAGCGCGTCGGCCGCGTGGCAGATCGTGCCGCCGGAATCGATCATGTCGTCGACCAGGATGCAGGTGCGGCCCTCGACCGCACCGATCACCCGGTTGGCGACGCTCGCGTTGGACCGCGTGACGTCGCGCGTCTTGTGGATGAAGGCCAGCGGGACACCACCAAGACGGCGCGACCACTGCTCGGCGACCTTGATCCGGCCGGCGTCCGGCGAGACGACGGTGAGGTCCTCGGCGCCGTACTTGTCCTTGACGTAGCCGGTGAGGATCGGCAGCGCCTGCAGGTGGTCGACCGGCCCGTCGAAGAAGCCCTGGATCTGGTCGGTGTGCAGGTCGACGGTCATCAGGCGGTCCGCGCCGGCGGTCTTGAACATGTCGGCCATCAGGCGGGCGCTGATCGGCTCACGGCCACGGGACTTCTTGTCCTGGCGCGCGTAGCCGTAGAACGGCGTGACGACCGTGATCCGCTTGGCGCTCGCGCGTTTGAGGGCGTCGACCATGAGCAGGTGCTCCATGATCCATTTGTTGATCGGCGCCGTGTGACTCTGGATGACGAACGCGTCGCAGCCGCGCACCGAATCCTCGAAGCGCACGTACATCTCGGTGTTGGCGAAATCGCGCAGTTCGGTGGGCACCAACTGGGTGCCGAGGTCCTCGGCCACCGCCTCGGCCAGCTCGAGATGTGCGCGACCGGAGAACACCATCAGGTTCTTCTCCGTGGTGCGTTTCATACCGGTGCTCATGAGCGGGCAGAACCTTCCTGGTCTTCCGGGGCATCGAGGGCTGGTGACGAGGTTGCGGCGTCGGCGGAGGCCGTGCCGGCGCGCTTGCGGGCGACCCAGCCCGGGACGTTGCGTTGCTTTCCGCGGGCGACGGCGAGCTCGCCCGCCGCGACGTCGTCAATAACGGTCGACCCGGCTGCGACATACACGCCGTCGGCGATGTTGACGGGCGCGACGATCACCGAGTTGCTGCCGACGAAGCTGTGCCGGCCCACGGTCGTGCGGCTCTTGGTGACGCCGTCGTAGTTGGCGAAGATCGTACCGGCGCCGATGTTGCTGCCCTCGCCGATCGTGGCGTCGCCGCAGTAGGTCAGGTGCGGCACCTTGGCGCCGTCGCCGATCTGGGCGTTCTTGGTCTCAACGAAGCCGCCGATCTTGCCGCCCCGGCCGAGTTCGGTGCCGGGGCGCAGGTAGGAGAACGGTCCGACGGTGGCCTCGGCGCCGATGAGCGCCAGCTCGGCCACGGTGCGGACGACGCTGGCGCCGTCCCTCACCTCGGTGTCGGTCAGTGTGGTGTCCGGGCCGATCACGCAGTCGGCACCGATCGACGTGGCACCGTGCAACTGACAACCCGGTTGTATGACGGTGTCCTGGCCGACGCTCACACCGACGTCGACCCAGGTGCTGTCCGGGTCGATCACGATCGCGCCGCTCTCCCGCATCAGCGCGTCCAGCGTGCGACGGTTCAGCTCCTTGCCGAGCCGGGCGAGCTGCGCCTTGTCGTTGACGCCCTCGGTCTGCCACAGGTCCTCGAGGATGTGCCCGTTGACCGGCAGGCCCCGACGTACGGCGACCTCGACCACGTCGGTGAGGTACTTCTCCCCCGCTTCCGCGTGCACCCCGACCTCGGCCAGCGCGTCGCGCAGCACTGCGGCGTCGAAAGCGAAGATGCCGGAGTTGAATTCGCCGATCGCACGCTGCTCGGGCGTCGCCTGCTTGTGCTCGACGATGGCGCGCACGTTGCCCTGCTCGTCGCGGACGATCCGGCCGTAGCCGGAGGCGTCGGGCAGCACGCCGGTGAGCACCGTGACCGCTGAAGCGGCGCGGTCGTGCTCGTCGGTCAGCTGCTGGAGCGTCTCGGCGGTCAGCAGCGGGGTATCGCCGGTGGTGACCAGAACCGTGCCGGCCAGGTCGTCCGGCAGGGCCAGCAGACCGCATTCGGCGGCCCGGCCGGTGCCGTAGACGTCGTCCTGTTCCGCGACGACGATGTCCTCGGAGATCTCCCGCGCGGCAGCGGCGACCGATTCCTTCTGGGCCCGGACGACGACCGCGACATACTGCGCTCCGCTACCGACTGCGGCGCTGACGGCGTGACCGACGAGCGTGCGGCCACCGATGGCGTGCAGTGCCTTGTTGCGGCGTGACTTCATCCGGGTGCCGTCTCCCGCGGACAGGACGATGACGGCGGCGGGTGCTGCGGTCACGGGATCGACTCCTAGGCAGTGGATCAGAGATAGAGCTGGTGACGTGACCGCGCGCTTGCGGCCCCGGGCGATGGTACCGGCAGCCGGGTGGTGCTCCCGTCGTCGCCTCCGGGCGCGGACGCGGTCAGGACGACCCGAGAGCCCGCTGGCGCTGCAATGCCCGGCGCTCCGCGGCGTTGTCGGTCAGGCCGATGGCCTGTTCGTATGCCGCCGCGGCCTCGTCGCCTCGTCCGACACGTGCCAGCAGGCGTGCGCGGGCCGCGTGCAGGACGGGGTAGCGCCGCAGCGTGCGGTCGCCGGCGATGCGGTCCAATGCCTGCAGTCCGGCCGGTGCGCCGTCCCGCTCGCCGATCGCGATGGCGCGGTTCACCGCCGCCACGGGGCTCGGGTCGATGGCCGCCAGCTGATCGTGCAGCGCGACGATCTGACCCCAGTCGGTGTCGCCGAAGCTCGGCGCGTCCGTGTGCACCGCGGCGATCGCGGCCTGCAGCTGGTAGGCACCCGGGCGGTTGCGACGCAGGCACGTCCGCACCAGATCGTGGCCCTCGGCGATCAGGCCGCGATCCCAGAGGCGCCGGTCCTGTTCGTCCAACGGGACCAGTTCGCCATACGCATCGAGCCGGGCCGGCCGGCGCGCCTGGGTGAGCAGCAACAGGGCGAGCAACCCGGTCACTTCGGGTTCGTCGGGCATCAGCTCACGCAGCAGCCGCGCGAGCCGAATGGCCTCGGCCGCGAGGTCGTCACGCACCGGCTCCGCTCCGCCGGTCGAGAGATGTCCTTCGTTGAAGACGAGGTAGATCACGCGCAGCACACCGTCCAGCCGGTCCGGCAACTCGGCGTCGACCGGGACGCGGTACGGGATCCGCGCATCGCGAATCTTGGCCTTGGCCCTGACGATTCGCTGCGCGATGGTCGGCTCGGGAGCCACGAAGGCACGCGCGATCTCGGAGGTGGTCAGGCCGCCGAGGATGCGCAGGGTGAGCGCAGTTTGTGCCGCCGGCGCCAGTGCCGGGTGGCAGCAGGTGAACAACATCCGAAGCCGGTCATCAACCACCGTCCTCACCTCCTCGTCCCATCGCTCCGGGCGCTGCTGCTCGGCGAGCTGCGCCGCCGACGACTCCTTGCCGGCCCTGTTCGCCTCCCGACGGAGGTGGTCGATCGCGCGGCGTCTCGCCGTCGTGATGATCCAGCCCGCTGGGCTCGGTGGCGTCCCCTTTTCCGGCCACTGCCGGATGGCGATCTCGAACGCCTGCTGTACGGCGTCCTCGGCGAGATCGATGTCGCCGAGGACGCCGGTCAGCACGGACACCGCGCGGCCGTACTCGCTGCGGAAGATCGCCGCAACGTCGTCGCTCATGCCTGCTGCCGTGCCTCTGTCCCCGGCATACCGGCGATGAACGGGGCGACTTCGGTGGCGAGGCCGGTCACCTCGACATACCGGCCCGCCCAGCGCAGCGCCTCGTCAAGGTCCGCGACGTCGATGATCGTCACGCCACCCACGAACTCCGCGCCCTCGGCGAACGGGCCGTCGGTGACGACCGGTCCGCTGCTGCCCGGCCGCACCATCGACGCGGCCTCGGGCTGGTGCAGGCCGCCGCCGAAGACCCACGAGTTCTGCGCCGCCAGCTCCTGCTGTATGGCGCCGAGCTTCTCCATGACCGGCCCGAGCACGGACTGGTCGGGCACCTCACCGACGGGCTGGATCATCTTGAGCAGGTACTGAGCCATGGCGTTCTCCTCTGGTTCCGACGCCGACCTCCTGCCAGCGTGTCACCAACTACACGAACGGTGGCGGCGTCGATCGACATACCCGCCCGGAATTTCTTCTCGCCGATGCCTCGCCGCGTCGAGAGTGCACTGCCCGTCGTTTTCGCGGCACGGAAAACGACCGGTCAGCAGGTATGGCGTTCGGCCGCTTCGCGCGACAGGCATTCCCGCGCGTGGCAGGGTGAGTCGCGCCGACCGACGTCGAAGAGGGACCTCCCGGACATGAAGCTCGACCTGACCGTGCTCGCCATACCGGCATTCATCGGCGGTATGGCGGCCGAATACGCCTGGCAGCGCACGCATCCCGTCGATCCGGGGACACGCGCCGGCGACTACGAGTTCAAGGACACGATGGCCAGCCTGTCAATGGGTCTCGGCAGCCTGGTCGCGCCATACGTCTCCAAGGCGCTGCTCGGGCCGCTCACCAAACGCGGCAAGGCGGGCAAGACGGTGATGACGATCGCCATCGGCGCGACGGCGGCCACGACTGCCCTGGACGTCGTACGCAAGCTGCGCAGCGACGACTTCGGCGCGGCGGGCGTCGCCGACTGGGACACCCGCGCACTGCAGCAGACCCAGTCGCCTGCTGCGCCCTCGGTGAAACCCGTCCTGCAGCGCATCACCGGCCGGGTGGGCGCCATCGCGGTCGCCTCGACCGCCTTGGTCGTCGCGACCGAGTGGGGTGCGCGAACGGCCGGCGACAACGTCTTCGCCCGTAGTCCGCTGGACCTCGGCGACAGTGCGGTCGTGGCGACGCTGGCGGTGCTGGGCTGGGACTTCATCTACTACTGGAACCACCGCTTCGACCACGAGGTGCGCTGGATGTGGGCGATGCACGAGGTGCATCACTCCAGTGAGCGATACAACTTGTCGACCGCGCTGCGGCAACCGTGGGGCGACACGATGACGCTTTACATCCCCTACAGCCTGTTGGCGCTGGCCGGCGTTCGCCCGAAGCACATCATGAACGCGCGGGCGATCAATCTGATCTACCAGTTCTGGATCCACACCGAGGCCGTGCGCACGGTCGGCCGGCTCGAGCGCTTCCTCAACACTCCGTCGCACCACCGCGTGCACCACGGCACGAACAGCGAGTACCTCGACCGCAATCACGGCAGCATCCTGATCGTCTGGGACAAGCTCTTCGGCACGTTCGAGCCCGAGAACGCGCAGCCGATCTACGGATTGACCACGAACGTCGACACGTTCAACCCGTTGCGCATCGCGAGTCACGAATGGGTCGACATGTTCAAGGACGTCGCGAGCGCGAACACCTGGCCGGAGCGCTGGTCCTATCTCCTGCGCAAGCCCGGCTGGGCCTACGCGCAACGCAGGGCACGACTGGCGAAGGCGGCCTGACTCAGTCGCGGTCACTGGGAAGATCGCCGGATCGCGAGAATTGCCAGGCAGTTTCGAGATCGGACACTGCGATCGACTCGTCACCGATGAATCGATCCAGCGCGAAGAACAGACGGTCACCGACGTCGTCTGCCGACGTTGCATAGGCAGGATCCACTCGTCGAGGGCCACCATCAGTCGCGCATCGCCCTCGTCACCGTAGCGTGCGTTCGCCGCGTCGAACTGCTCCTTGTGCTCGCGCAGGTATGCCGTCATACGTTCCTCGAGTGCGTCCGCGGCCGCCTGATTCGGCTCGAAGTGCCACGTCTGCGCGTCCGTCGGCTCCTCGATCGCGGCGCGTATGCCGGCCACCATCTCGCGGCCGCGAGTCGGGTCGACGCCGAAGCGTCGCGCATAGTCCTCGATGCGCTGCTCCGTCGCGTCGAAATCGACACCTCCGAACGGCGGCAGTTCCTTTCCCGTGAGGTATGGCGCTAGCCGGTCCAGGAAGGGGTCGATGAAATCTGCTGCGACGGGTGCGTCCTCGGGTTCGTGCACTGGAACCGTCAGCTCCACAACCGTGCCCTCGCCGTGCTCCACGAGGCGGAAGTCATACCGATCGTCCGCCCTTGTCCAGCTGACCTCACGTCGCGACTCGTCCACCCAAGCTCGTCCGGCGACATCACCCAGCAGCTCGCCGAGTTCGGTGACTGGCTGCCACGGCCCCGACGGCAGGAACCATGCGCGGATCTGTTCACGCTCGGCGATCGCGCGCCGCACCTGCGCGACCGGCGCGTTGATCAACCTGCTGAACTGCAGCACCGGCTGTCCGTTGATATATACCAACTGCGCATTGGACACGTGAGCCCCCTCGTCGGCGACTCTACGTCGCCGGCACGACCTCGAGCGGTATGCCGTACGGCTGGGCTCAGGTTTAGCGGGCTGAGGAGTGGCAGCTCGGTTCGCTGGTTGAGGAGTGGTGAGGGACGAGCCACGTCTCGAAACCAGGCGGTATGCGGAGGCGGCTGTCGCGCAGCTGAGCTCAGGCTGCTGCGTTGTGGTGGCCGGGCATGCGGCCCGGTGTCAGGTCCCATTCGACCCGGTCGGGGAGAACCTCGGCGGTGTAACCCTGCCGGTGCACGGTTTGATGGTGGCGGCCGCACAGCAACGCGGAATCGGCGAGGGAAGTGTCGCCGCCGGCCCACCAGGGTGTGACGTGGTGGATTTCGCCGAATCCTGGTGGCCGGTCACAGCCGGGGAAGGTGCAGCCGCCGTCGCGCAGGATCACCGCGGCACGGATGGCTTTGGTGGCCAGGCGTTCGCGTCGTCCGACGTCGAGGGGTTGGCTGGGTCCGCCGAGGACGGCGGGGATGAGGTCCGCACTGCAGGCGAACCGGCGTGCCGCACCAGCATCGACGATGTCACCGTTGCCGGTCGTGGCGCCGTGCCCGGCGAGCAGGTCCTGCAGGCTCATAGTCAGCAGCACGGTGGCGGCGCTGGCTTGGGTGCCTTCACCGGTCGCGGCTCGGGCCCCGGCACCGACCAGTTCCATGAGCGCATCCGCCCGGCGCTTACCGGGCGACCGTTCGTCACGCACCGACTCACCGTTAGCTTTGGGAGCATCGTCGGAACTCTGCTCCGTGTCGTCGGCGCGGAGGCCGAAGGCGGCACCGGTGCCGCCGGTCGCACTGGTCGGGTTCGATCCGGTCGACGCATCATCGGGTCTCGATACGCCGTCTCCTCCGCTGCGTTCCTCCGCCGCTACTCGACCCGCATCCACAGGCTTGTCGTCGGTGGCCTTCGCGGGCCTCGGTGCGGACTTGGCGGTGATCGCTTCCTTCAGGATTGCCGCGTTCGCCGGCGACAACTCGGCCACCAGTCGGGTCATCCCGGTAGCGGTGGTGGACCAGGTCAACGATTCGGTGTTCTCGAGCTTTTCGTCCTTGTCCGACAACTCGTCGGGGGCGAATTTCGCGATGATCCGCCGGGTCAGCTGGGTCACTCCGGCGGCGCCGAGTGCGGGGTCGAGTTGCAGGAACCAGCCCAGGATCTCGTCCCGGTCGGCGGTCGGGATAACGGGTGCGACCTTGTCGGCCTGTGTCAACGCGGTCCGTGCGGATTCCACCGAACATGCTCCGTCCCGCAAGGCCCGTGCGATCACCTGGTTCTTCCGGACCCGGCACGCATCGGCCACCGAGGCCATCGCCCGCACCGTCTTCGGTTCGACCGGCACACCACCGACCAAATGCCCCATCAGCCACTGACTCGTCGTAGCGGCAGGAGCCTTCTCGACTGTGCCCCGCTCGACTGCATCCGAGGTGACGATGGTCGCGACCTGCGCGGACCGCCCATGCAGTCGCAACAGCACCGACACCAGTTCGTTCTCCTGCTCCTCGCCCAGCTGGTGCATCGCGCCAGGGACCTCATCCACCACCCGCGCGGCGGCGCGCAAGATGGCAAGCACCTCAGGCCCGCGACCCGGCTCCGCGGCCGGAAGCGTCTCCGGGTCACCAGCACCGCAAACAGGACCCGGATCGCGCATCATCGAATTGACGTTCATCACCGAATCCCCTTCCCCCACTTGCGTTTTCGCGTACCTAAAGGATACCAAAACCACCGCCTAAGGCACAGAGATTTCCCGAACAAATTTACGATATTTTGCCGACCTCGAAGGCAGCTCGCACCTGTCACGGATTGCATTCGCGAACGCCGACCTCAACGCGGAATGGGACGCGCACGGACCTGATCATCGCCGCGGCGTGGCCGTCCGATTCAGGTTCGCCGGTCCGGCTTACGCCGATCGCTGCAGTCGAGGCGGTCGTATTTCATGCTCCGCAGTATGTCGCGCTCAAACACCCGGCGCGCGGCGTAATGAGCGGGTACGGTCCCGCTTCATGGAGACGAACGCGGAGCGCGTCGAGTTGGAGCAACTACGCAACCGCCGTTGGTGGTGCGTACTCGCCATCGTCGCGGGAGTCGTATTCATCGGATTTGCCGCTGCCGGGCAGGCCGCCGGGGGCGTGGGCATCTTCGGTGTTGCGCTCATCGCTCTCGGTGTCGTCGTGCGATCGCGGGCCAATAGCCGAATGAACCTTATCGAGGCTGGGCAGCGAGACCGGACCGAACGGCCCGAGTAGCGCGACCTCACGGTCGCCGAGCGGTGCGGTCGGCCCCGCCCCAGCTGCCGCTGTCGCGGGTCGGTTGTTCGCAGCGGGAGGCGCGTAAGTCCCCGGTTGTGACCACGCGATGTGACCAGCAGCAAGAAAGACCCCGCCCTGTCCGGTACGGAGGGCGGGGTCTTTCGCTGCTTGACCGGCGCAAAGGCTGCGCGATCTGGCTCCCCGGGTTGGAATCGAACCAACGTCGCTAATCCTGATTCAAAGTCAGGCGGCCCCTACCAGCAGAGCAACCGGGGAACGCCCCCGAAGGGGACCGCACAAGGGTAGGCCAGATCGCGAATGATGGCATATCGGGGCCGAACAGGGGCCGAGCAGCGAGCATCATCAACGATCTGACGGTAGTTGGCACACGATTCGGCCCGATCACGTTGAATGGAGGGCATGCCTCCCAAGAAGCGTTCCCGACTGTCCGCCGCCGATCGGCGCGAGCAGCTGATCTCGGTCGCCGAGCGGCTGTTCGCCGAGCACGGGGTGCAGCCTACGACCGTCGAAGACGTCGCGACGGCGGCCGGCGTGACCAAGCCGCTGATCTACGAACACTTCGGCGGCAAGGAGGGCCTGTATGCCGTGGTCGTCGACCGCGCCATGCGCCAGCTGCTGGACCATCTCGTCGGCTCGCTGACCTCCGGCGGATCCTCCCGCGAGCTGCTCGAGCGAGGTGCCGTCGCGCTGCTGAGCTACATCGAGGAACAGCCCGCCGCCTTCCGCGTGCTGCTGCGTGACTCGCCGACATGGCACGGCAACGGCTCCGCGGCGAGCATCATGTCCGCGGTCGCCGGTCAGGTGGAGGAGATCGTCATTGAGGTGTTCAAGCGCAACGACCTCAATATCGAGGTCGTGCCGATCTACGCCCAGATGCTCGTGGGAATGATCGGCTTCACGGGCGAGTGGTGGATCGAGTCGGGCTCTTCACTCCCCCGCGACACCGTCGCTGCACACATGGTCAACCTGGCGTGGCACGGCCTCGGGAACATCGAGAAGGAACCAACCCTGAAGACGCTCTGACGGCGGGCGACGAGGCTTCGATACGTCCCCCGCTTCGCTCGTCCCTACTCAACCCGCTTGGTCCGCTCAACCCGCTTGAGAGTCAGCCGGCCTCCTGGATCTCGACCCGGTTGCCGACCGGATCGTCGGTATGGAACCGACGCACGCCGGGGATCGCGTCGTCCCAGCGCACCGCTCCCCCAGCCGCCGCAACAGCGGTTGCTGCCACGTCGACATCCGCAACCAGCAGGCACGGGTGCGCCTTCCGCGCGGGAACGAAGGATTCCTCGACACCGCAATGCAATTCGTGCGCGGCGCCGACCGCGAACCAGCACCCACCACGCGCAGCGAGCACCGGTGGCTTCGGCAACTCCGGAAGTCCGAGCACCCCGTTGTAGAACCCCCGCAACCGGTCCTCCGACCCGGCGGGACACGCGATCTGCACGTGATGCAGACCGGTCACCGAGACACGCGCTTGCTCCGTCATACCTCTCAGCCCTTCCGACCGACGGCGAAGATCCGACGGAACGGCATGGGCGTGCCGTATGGCGCCCGCGGGTATGCCGCGTCGAATCTCGCGACCAGCTCACCGAGGAAATCCTCCCGCTCGGAGTCGTCCTGAAGCACGTCCAGCAACGGCCGAAGCGCCGTGCCCTTGACCCACTCCAGCACCGGGCTGCGTTGCGCGCCCTGCGGATCCAGCACCTGCAGGTAGGTGGTCTCCCACACATCGAGGTGGCCGCAATGCTCCGCCAGTGCCTGCGCGTAGCGCTCCGGGGACTCGACGGGCGACTCCCGCAACGCGCCGGCCAGGTCCCCGGCCCGGCTGTGCTCCCGCGCCACCTCGCGGATGATCCGGTGCGAGGGAGCATCGAAGTTGCCCGGGACCTGCATCGCGAACCAGCCACCGGCAGGCAGTCCGGCCAGCCAGCGGTCGATGAGGGCAAGATGACCAGGGACCCATTGCAGGGTCGCGTTGGTGACGATGACGTCCGGTGACGAACCCTCCGCCGGCCGCCAGTTCGCGACATCGGCCAACTGCCAGTGCACGCGGCCGTCGACGTCGAGCCCGCTGGCCCGTTGCAGCATCGACTCCGAGGAGTCCACGCCGGTGATGTCAGCCTCCGGCCAGCGGTCGGCCAGGGTGAGGGTCAGCGGCCCGTTCCCGCAGCCGAGATCAACCACCCGCTGCGGCGAATCGGCAGCCACCCGCGCGATCAGATCACCGAACGGCCGATTGCGCAGATCGGAAAAGCGTTCGTACTGCTGCGGATCCCACGTCGCCATACCAAGCACCCCATTCCAGATTATCTTGATATCAAGATACTGGCAGTTGTCTCGATGTCAAGAAACTTGAGAGTAGACTGACTTCATGGTGCCCGAACGCGATGAGGTCGACCAGATCGTTGACGCCTGGCGTCGCGAGCGTGCCGACCTCGATGTCGAGCCGTTGCAAGTGCTTTCGCGTGTGTCACGACTGGCCCGCCTGCTCGACCAGGCTCGCGGCCGCGCATTCACCGACCATGGCCTGGACGGCTGGGAGTTCGACGTGTTGTCGGCCCTGCGGCGCGTCGGCGCGCCATACGAACTCTCTCCGGGCGCGCTCGTGCAACAGACACTGGTCACCAGCGGAACGATGACCAACCGGGTCGATCGACTGGAGAGCCGCGGCCTCGTCGAGCGCCACCCCGCACCGACCGACCGTCGCGGAGTGCTCGTGCGGCTGACCTCGGCCGGGCGCGACGCAGTCGACGCCGCCATGGTGGAGCTGCTCGAGCACGAGCGAGCGATCCTGGCCCACCTGCCCAGTCGTCATCGCACCGCGCTCGCATCCGCGCTGCGCACTCTGCTGTCCGCAGTCGAAAACCCCTCGGACTGAACGCTCCCCGGTCGATGCGGAGTCGACATGCCGGGGCAAGGTCGCGATTCGGCATCGTTTGTTGTGAGCCATCCGCTGCGGATGCCACGATGAAGAAGCGCCCGCGGCATCGGCACCGCTGCCGCTTCCACGGTGCAGGGAGGGGCTCGGCACGTGATCACTGTCGATCTGAGCGTGCACACACCTGCCACCATCCGATGGGCCCTGTCGCCCGTCCTGGAGACACTCGGTTGGCTGCGCCTGGCCAGAGATGGTGCGAGCGATCCCACTTATGGCGCGCCGGCCCGGGCAACGAAACAGCTTCTCTCCCGTCCGGACGTGGCACTGGTCTGCGAACTGCTGCCGTCCGGCGGCGGTCCCACGCCCGATTTCCTTGCTCCCGCGCCGCCGGCCGCGACCTCGACTCGGGCGGCCGAGTCGCAACTTGCGGAGATCGACAACACCGATCACGCCCAGGCTGCGGTGGAGGTGTGGGCGGCGTCCGGCGATCGCCCGCTGAGCAAGAACATCACCGCCGCGCTGCGCGATGGCACCCTGCCCGCCAGGGCTGCGCGCGGACTGGCGACGTTCTGGGAGGAGGGTATGGCGGAGGTGTTCGGACTCGCCGAAACGGCGTTGCGTGCCGAGATCTCTCGTTGCGAGCAACTCGCCGACAGTGGCGGGATCGGCGCGGTGCTGAACGCCATACAGGAGCAACTCTCGTGGGGCGATGAGCCGGCCAATGCGTGCGAGCACCGCACGGACACCGAATCGGGTATGCCGGAGTTGCTCGTCATACCGACGGCGCTCTACGGCCCGCGCCTCACGATGAGGTTGCAGGGCACACGCCCGTATGTCGCCTACCCGATCGACGCCACCCCCGCGCCCACCGACCCGATCACCGGGCTGCGACGCCTGATCGGACCGACCCGGGCAGCGATCCTGCGGCACCTGAGCTCGGCGCGGACGACGACCGAACTGAGTGAGGAACTGCGCCTGGCGGCAGCGACGGTGTCCTACCACGTGAAGGTGATGCAGCGGGCCGGCCTGCTCGAGCGGTCGCGCCAGCGCCACAACGTGTTCTACGAGTTGTCCCCCACCGGCCGGCAACTGCTGGCCGGCATTTCGTGAAGATTCGAGCCTCTTCGAATATTGCGATCTGGTCGCGATTGCAATCAATTGCTGGACTTCGTGCAGCGCCCGGTCGAGTGTATTGATCGAGAGGTTGTCGGCGTCATGGGGGCCGCCGATCGCTTCTGAGTAACAGTGGGGCCGCGGACTCGACCGACCGATCCGGTGACTGGACGCGGGCAATATCACGTGCACGGAGCCAGCTCTTTCGACCTCGACTCCGGCAATTACCGGCGATCGGCATTGACGACGTATCTGCCATCACTCGATTCGGGGGCGGGTGATTTGGGTGATGCATCGGACACCGGCACGAAAAAGGGAATCACGAATTCCGGACGGGTATCCGGGATCTGGAAGGGATATCAGAACGATGCGAATGACGAAATTGGTGGCGCTGTCGGCTGCGGGACTCACTGCGGTTTCGCTGGCTGCATGCAGCAGTGGCGGCCCGTCGGGCAGCGGAAGCGGTTCGGACAACGGCGACAACACCGCCGCGGCTGAACAGACCAACGCCGCGGTGGCGGCGACCAACCCTGACCTGAAGGGCCCCGCCCCGGCGGTCACAGGCGCCAAGAAGGGCGGCACGCTCTACATCGACGACTCGTCGAACCCACCCACCATGGATCCGGCCGGCATCTACTACATCGACTCGAACGCCTTTGCCTCGCAGTACCTGTATCGCACGCTGACCCAGTACAAGATCGTCAAGGGCAAGCCGGTTCTGGTGCCCGACCTGGCCGAGGGCGTCGGCACCCCGTCCGCCGACGGCCTGACGTGGACTTTCAAGATCAAGAAGGGCCTGAAGTACTCCGACGGTTCGCCGGTCAAGATCGAGGACTTCGTCTACGGGATGGAGCGTTCCTTCGCCAAGGAGAGCGTTGCCCTGAACGGCACCGATTATCAGCGCCAATACCTCGTGGGCGGCAAGGACTACAAGGGCCCCTACAAGCAGCCGAAAGCCAAGTTCAAGGGCGTGACCACCAAGGGCGACGACACCCTGGTCTTCCACCTGGTGAAGAAGGTTCCCTCGTTCAACTACTTCGCCTCGTTCCCGGAGTTCACTCCGGTGCCGAAGGCCAAGGACACCAAGACCGACTACCAGAAGCACCCGGTGACGACCGGCCCCTACAAGGTCAACTCGTACAACGTCGGTTCGAAGCTGCTCCTGTCGCGCAACAAGTACTGGGAGCCCAAGACCGACCCGGTGCGCAACGCCTATCCGGACAAGATCCAGATCAACCTGGCGATCACCGACCTGGCATCGCAGCAACGGGTGCTGGCCAACAGCGGTGTGGGCGCCAACACGGTCAACATCGGCGCGATCGACTCCTCGCTGGCGTCGAAGGTGACCGGCGCACAGAAGAACCAGTTCGCGATCGGCCCGTCGTCGTGCGAGTTCTACGTCAACATGAACGTCAACGAGATCCCGTTGAACGTTCGTAAGGCGATCGGCTACGCCTACCCCTGGGACCAGATCCGCAAGGCCGGTGGCCTGTCGAAGCTGAACTACCAGCCGGCAACCACCTATGCGGCGCCGAGTCTGCAGGGCTTCAAGAAGTACACCCCGCTGCCCTATGCGACCGGTCAGGGCTCGGGCGATACCGCGAAGGCGAAGGCGATGCTGCAGAAGGCCGGCAAGGTCGGCTTCCAGCTGTCCTACTACTACCGCAGTGACAAGCCGAATGTCGTCGCAGCCAACAACGCTCGCAAGGCCGCGCTGACCAAGGCCGGGTTCAAGATCAAGGACATCCCGGTGTCCAGCGCCGAATACACCAAGAAGATCGCGGACCCGAAGGCCCCGGTCAACATGATGCAGGGCACGCCGGGCTGGTGCTACGACTGGCCGACCGGTGACTCGGTCTACCCGGTGCTCTTCAGTGGTGAGGGCATTCCGGACGGCACCACGGTGGGTCAGTTCAAGAACGCCGCGGTGAATGCCGAGATGGACAAGATCGGCAAGATGGATCCGGCCAAGGCTGCGCCCGAGTGGGCGAAGCTGGACCAGGAGATCATGACGAAGTACGTGCCCGGCCTGCCGGACTACTACTCGATGAACACCGCGACGTTCGGCAAGAACGTCAAGAATGTCGGGTTGAATCCGATCATCAGCATGCCGAGCCTGGCGCAACTGTGGGTGTCGAACTGATGCCGTGAAACTGACTGAGACGGCGGTGGCGACGCCCATTCACAGGGCGTCGCCGAGCCGTTGACCTCAGTGTTGACCTCAGTGCGGAGCGCTCTCGTTCAGCACCGCCACCACGTGGTCGTAGTCGCCGCGCACCTCGCCATACCGGAGGAATTTGACGTTCTCGACCTGAATCTCACGCGCGGACGGTTGCGTCTCGATGATCTCGAGCACCTCGGTGATGAAGGCGTCCAGCGGCATCGCGAAGGCACTCTCCCGTTGTCCGGGCAGGATGTCGGTCGCGACCGACGGCGGCTCCAACTCGACGACCGAGACGCTGGTGTCCGCCAGCTGCAGGCGAATCGACTCACTGAGCAGATGTATGGCGGCCTTGGTCGCGTTGTAGGTGGGCGTCACCTTCAGCGGCGCGAAGGCCAGTCCGGACGACACGGTCATGATCGTGGCGCTCGGCCGGGTCCGCAGGTGATCGATGAACGCGTCGATCAGCCGGATCGGGCCGAGCAGGTTGGTCTCGACCACCTGCTCCGCGCCGGTCGCGAAGCCGCCACGCGTCCAGTCCTCGACATGCATGATGCCCGCCATCGGGACCAGGACGTCGAGCTGCGGCCACTGCTCGATGACAGTCTTGGCGGCCGTGGCGATCTCGTCCGGGTCGGTGGTGTCGATCCGGACGATGCCGATGCCCGGATGCTCCGACGCGATCTGCTCCAGCAGCCCGGTGCGCCGGCCGCCGACGATGACGGTGTTCCCCTTCTCGTGCAAGGCGATTGCCAGTGCCAGGCCGATGCCGCTCGTCGCGCCGGGGATGAAGATGGTGTGTCCGTTGATGTTCATGGTCTCGAGTCAAGCCGTGTGCGCGGCAGCCCTCCAGAGAGCGCTCATCGGGGGATCGCCGATCCCTGCCTCGGATTCGGGCGGCCACCCATAATCGACAGATGGATCGTGAAGCACTGGCCGACTTCCTCGCCCGCCGGCGGCGCGAGCTGCAACCCGATGACGTCGGCCTGCCCGCCGGAGTGCGGCGCCGTACTCCCGGACTTCGGCGTGAGGAGGTCGCCCTGCTCGCGACCATGTCCGCGGACTACTACACGCGGCTCGAGCAACGCCGCGGACCACAGCCGAGCACCCAGCTGCTCACGTCACTGGCCCGCGCGCTCCGGTTGTCCGCCGACGAACGGGACTACCTCTTCCGGGTCGCCGGGCACAACCCGCCGGACCGCGCGGGCGCCAGCGATCATGTCGCGCCGGCGTTGCTCCGTGTGCTGGGGCGCCTGTCCGACACGCCGGCGTTGATCATCAACGAACTGGCCGAGACCCTGGTGCAGAACGAGCCGGCCCGGGCACTCTTCGGCGATGCGAGCGCACGGGTCGGCTGGGATCGCAGCGAGATCTACCGCTGGTTCGTCCACCCGGAGATCGAGCGTTCCCGATATCCCGAGCACGACCGCCGGCGGCAGAGTCGCGCACAGGTGGCGTCCTTGCGAATGGCGTTGGGCAGCATGGGAAAGCAGTCGCGGGCCGGCAGGCTGGTGGACGAACTCCGCAGGCGCAGTGCGGAATTCGTCGAGTTGTGGGACGAACACGAGGTCGCCCGGCGGTTCGCCGATCACAAGGTGCTCATCCACCCCGAGATCGGACCCATCGAACTCGACTGCCAGGTGCTCTTCACCGAGGACCAGTCGCAGGCGCTGCTGGTGCTGACGGCCGAGCCGCACACCGAGGACGAGGAGAAACTCAAGCTGCTCAGCGTCCTCGGCACCCAGACCTTCACCCGCGAGTGACGGCTCCCTCGCCGAGCGACGGCGCAATCTGACCGTCTCTCGGCGAAGAAGCCGTCATTCGACGAGCTCGCCGATCTCCATCCACCGCTCCTCGAGCGCTTCGCGCTCGGCATGTATGGCGCGCAACTGACCGTCCAGCTCGGTGGCTCGCACCGGGTCGGTCGCGGCCTCGACCAGGGCGGAGTGCAACTTCTCCTCCTGGGTCGCCAGCTTGCTCAGGCTTCGCTCGATCCGGGCCATCTCCTTGCGGGCCTCGCGTTGCTCAGCAGCGCTGCTGACCGGGCCGCGGCTCGTCGGCGCCGACGGTGCTGCGGCAGCGGATTGCTTTGCGGCAGCGTGCAATTCAAGGTATTGCTCGACACCGCCCGGCAGCTCGCGCAGCTTGCCGTCGCCGAGCAACGCGATCTGCCGGTCACACATCCGCTCCAGCAGGTAGCGGTCGTGCGACACCACGACGAGCGTGCCGGCCCAGCCGTCGAGCACGTCCTCCAGGGACGTCAACGTCTCGATGTCGAGGTCGTTGGTCGGCTCGTCCAGCAGCAGCACGTTGGGCTCGGTCATCAGCAGCCGCAGGATCTGCAACCGGCGACGCTCACCACCGGACAGGTCACCGACCCGCGTCTGCTGCCGCGGCCCGGAGAAGCCGAGTCGCTTCGCCAGCGAGGACGCCGAGACCTCCTTGCCGCCGAGCATGATGAAGCTCTTGACCTCGGTGATGGCGTCGATGACCCGCATGCCGTCGTACTTGTCGAGCTCGCGTACCTCCTGGGTCAGGAACGCCAGCTCGACGGTCCTGCCCTGCTTGCGCTTGCCCGCGTCCAACGGCCGGCTGCCCTCGATCGCCCGCAGCACGGTCGACTTGCCGGCACCGTTGACGCCGACGATGCCGGTCCGCTCCCCCGGCGCCAGGCGCCAGGTCTGCTTGTCCAGCAGCTTGCGATCACCCAGCTGCACGGTGGCGTCGATCAGGTCGATGACGTCCTTGCCGAGGCGCGTGGTCGCGAAGCGAACCAACTCCACCTCGTCGCGTGGGTCGGGCTCGTTCTTGATCAGCTCGTTCGCGGCGTCGATCCGGAAGCGCGGTTTCGAGGTGCGCGCCGGCGGCCCGCGGCGCAACCAGGCGAGTTCCTTGCGCAGCAGGTTCTGCCGCCGGTCCTCGGTCGCCGCCGCGATGCGCGCTCGCTCGTTCTTGGCCAGCACGTATGCCGCATAGCCGCCGTCATACTGCTCGACCCGGCCGTCGACGACCTCCCAGGTGCGATCGGCGACCGCGTCGAGGAACCACCGGTCGTGGGTGATCGTGACGAACGCGTTGTCCGGCCGCGCGCGGCGTTGCACCAGATGGTCGGCGAGCCACTGCACACCCTCCACGTCCAGGTGGTTGGTCGGCTCGTCCAGGAAGAGCAGGTCGGGATCGTCGATCAGCAGCTTCGCCAGCGCGATCCGCCGGCGCTCGCCGCCGGACTTGGTGCCGACGACCGCGTCCGGGCCGCCCATCGCGGTGAAACCGACTCCACCCAGCAGCCCGCCGAGGATGTCGCGCACCCGGGGGTCGCCCGCCCATTCGTGCTCGGCGCGATCGCCGAGCGTGGCGTCGCGCACCGTCGCCCCGGCGTCGAGTCGGTCGTCCTGACTGAGCATGCCCAGAGTCAGGCCGCCGACGTTCGTGACGCGTCCCGAATCGATCGGCTGCGTCCCGGCGAGCACCCGCAGCAGCGTCGACTTGCCACCGCCGTTGCGCCCGACGACGCCGATGCGGTCGCCGGTGCCGACACCGAGCGAGACACCGTCGAGCACTTGGTTGGTGCCGAGGGCAAGCGAAATGCTCTCAGCAGCAATGAGATTGGGCATCAGGTCACAATCGATCGAGTATGGCGGGAGGACGTGTCAGCGGGAGCGCACGTCATGCACGACGTGCGCTCCGTGCACCGGACCGGTGGCGCTGACGACTTCGTCGCAGATGGTGCTCGCGGTGAGTCCGACCATCAGGTCGAGTGCGGAGTTGCGGTCGGCGCAGAGGAAGGCGACGGTCGGGCCGGAGCCGGACACGAGCGCGGCGAGGGCACCGTTGTCGAGGCCGGTGGTCATGGTGTCGGTGAGCCGCGGCATCAACGAGCAGGCGGCATCCTGCAGGTCGTTGTGCAGGTTGTCGGCCAGCGCGTCGACGTCACCGGCCCGCAGCGCCGCCATCAGGTTCGAGTTCGGGGCCGGCTCGGGCACCACCTGCCCCTCGCGCAGCCGGTCGCACTCGGCATAGACCGCAGGCGTCGACAGGCCGTCGTGGTGCAACGCGAAGACCCACTCGAAGGTGCCCCTGCTGAGCACGGGCACCAGGTGCTCGCCGCGCTGCGAGCCGATCGCGGTGCCGCCCTCCAGCGCGAAGGGGACGTCGCTGCCCAATTCGGCCGCCATCTCCTGCAACTCGCGCGGGCTGAATCCCGTCTCCCAGAGCGCGTCGACCGCGACGAGCGCCGCGGCGGCGTCGGCGGAACCGCCCGCCATACCGCCGGCGACCGGGATGTTCTTGGCGACCTCGATCGCCAATTTCTCATCGGTGCCCACCCGGCGGGCGATCAGCCGGGCCGCACGCATCGCGAGATTGGTCCCGTCGTCCGGCACAACACCCGCACCCATGCCCGTGGTCGTCACCGACCAGCTCTCGGCCGGTCGCACCGTCACATGGTCGACCAGGTCGACAGCGTGGAAAACCGTTGACAGAGAATGATATCCGTCGTCCTCAAGCGGTCCGATGCGCAGCTCAAGGTTGACCTTGGCGGGCACCCGGACCGTGACCGGAGCCGAGGACGTCACTTCCATGCCCGTCACCCTATGCGTTCGTCAGTCGGCGGGTCGTGCCTCCCCGTCGACTGACTCACCTGTGCCGGATCCGGCGGACTCGTCCGCTGCTCCGCGATCGCCGCGAACTGCCCGATCGTGAGGCGTTCGCCGCGCAGCGACGGGTCGATGCCGGCTGCACGGAGCATCCGCTCGGCCTCGACCGGTGAGCCGGCCCACCCCGCGAGCGCCGCCCGCAACGTCTTGCGCCGTGCCGCGAAGGCCGCGTCCACACACGCGAAGACGTCCTTGCGAGCGGCGGTGGTTGTCGGCGGCTCGCGATGGGTCATCGACACCAGACCCGAGTCGACGTTCGGCGCCGGCCAAAAGACGTTGCGCCCGACACGGTCGGCGAGGCGCACGTCGGCATACCAGGCGGCCTTGACACTGGGGACGCCGTAGACCTTGTTGCCGGGTGTCGCGGCGAGCCGCTCGGCGACCTCCAGTTGCACCATGACCAGCACCCGGCGCAGCGTCGGAAAGCGCTCCAGGAAGGACAGCACCACCGGCACGGCCACGTTGTAGGGCAGGTTGGCGACCAGCGCGACGGGCTGCGGGTCGGGCAGCTCGGTCAGCGTCATCGCGTCCTGCTGCACGACGTCGAGCCGGCCGGCCAGCTGCGGCGCGAGGTCGCCGACCGTGAGCGGCAACTGCGTCGCCAGCCGCGGATCGATCTCGACCGCGGTCACGTGTGCGGCCGCCTCGAGCAGCGGAAGGGTCAGCGACCCCAGGCCGGGGCCGACCTCGACGACGCTCTCGTCGGGGCCGACCCCGGCCAGCCGCACGATCTTGCGCACCGTGTTGGGGTCGATGACGAAGTTCTGCCCCCACTGTTTGGTCGGCCGCAGCTCGAGGCGCTCGGCCAACGCGCGCACCCGTGGGGCGGTGAGCAGGGTCGCGGCGTCGTCGGTCACCCGCCCGACATTAGCCGCAATCGCTCAGCGGGCTGCCATCCGTCAGGACCGCAACGACGCGATGGGCGAGTAGTGGCTGGCGTCGCCCTTGCGGATCGAACTCCGCACGCCGTCCACGCTGACCGGCACCTCGCCGGCGAGGGTGATGCGGTGCAGCCGGCGGTGCTGCTGGTCGTCGTAGTCGTCGACCGCGTAGTGCTGGGTCGCCTGGTTGTCCCAGATGGCCAGGTCGCCCAGACGCCAGTTCCACCGGACGGTGTTGTCCAGCCGGATGACGTGCCGCTGCAGGAGCCGGAACAGGTCCCGCGAGTCGTCGCCCGACAGGCCGACGAAGTGCCGGACGAAGTGGCCCAGCAGCAGGGTGCGCTCGCCGGTGACCGGGTGGACACGCACCACGGGGTGCTCGGTCTCGAACTCGAGGTGCCGGAACTCCTCGCGGTATGCCGTCTCCTTGACATCGACACCACCGAGTCGCTTCTCGTCGTGCTCGGCGGCGTAGTCGTAGAGGTTCGAGTGGACCGCCCAGAGTCGGTCGACGAGCGCTTTGAGCGCCGGGTGGAGCTGTGCATAGGCGCGAGTCGTGTTGGCCCACACCGTTGTTCCGCCGTATGGCGGGAGCTCGATCGCCCGCAGCAGCGACGCCGACGGGATGCGGTCGACGAATGTCACGTCGGTGTGCCAACTGTTGGCCTTGCTGTGGTCGGAGTCGATCGGCAGCACGGCGTCACCGTCGCCGGAGACCGTCGGATGCGGTTTCGTCGGCGTGCCCAGCAGCGACGCGAACGCACGCTGGTCCGCGTCGTCGACGTGCTGGTCGCGGAAGAAGATCACCTGATGGGCTGCGAGCGCCTGCTTGATCTCGGCGATCTGTGCCGCGGGCACGTCGCCGCCGATCGTGACACCGCCGATCTGCGCTCCGATGTGTGCGCCGACCTGGCGCACGGTGATCTGGTCGTAGCCCGGCAGGGGCGCCGCATGGGTGGCGATGGTGTCGGTGGTGAGTGCGTCGAGCTGGATGGTCATGGTGTTCCCTTCTGATCTTTGCGGTGGTTGGGGTGTTCGGTGTTCCCGGGCTCAGGTGCGCCAGCGGGAGAAGCGGCGCTCGACGAGGACGAGCAGGTGGTTGAACGCCAGGCCGATGACCGAGATGGTGACGATGCCGGCATACATCTGCGGGATCTGGAAGTTGTTCTGCGAGGCGATGATCAGGTAGCCGAGACCGGCCTTGGCGCCGACGAATTCGCTGGTGACCAGGACGAGCATCGACACCGCGCCGGCCAGCCGGACGCCGGTGAAGATCGCCGGTGCCGCCGCGGGCAGGATCACCTTGAGGAAGAGCTTGCGGCTGGACAGCCCCAGCGACCGGGCCGACCGGATCAGCATCGGGTCGACGTCCCGGGCACCGCTGATGGTGTTGTAGAGGACGGTCCAGAAGCAGGCGTAGGCGATGATCATGATCTTGGAGAAGTCGCCGATGCCCAGGATCAGCGTGAACACCGGCAGCAGCGCAACGGCCGCGGTGTTGAGGAAGATGATCAGCAGCGGGTTGAGGATCTCCGACAGGGTGCGATACCAGGCGATCAGCAGGCCGAGCGGTATGCCGGTCACGATCGCGATCGCGAAACCGGCGAGCGACCGGTGCAGGCTCGCCGAGATGTCGGTCCACAGCACGCCGGAGCCGATGAGGTCACGCAGCGCCTGCAGCACCGAGGTGAACGGCGGCAGGAACGCCTCCTCCACCCAGCCCAGCTTCGGAGCGATCTGCCACAGGACGAGGAAGACGACGATCGCGATGCTGCGCTTGGCAACCTTCCCGGCGCCGCGCCCGATCGCTGCCACTCGACGCGGCCGGCGCCTGGGAAGCGGTATGACGGGGGCCGGCGCCGCCGAGTCGCGCTCGTCCGACAGCCGCGTCGCGCCGGTGGTGAGGGTCTGGCTCATGACGCCGCCCCCGCGATGGCGACGGTGTGCTGGCTTCGGGCGACCTCGTCCTGCAACAGCTTCCAGATCTCGTGCCGCTGCTCCACGAACGCAGGACTCGAGCGGCGGTCCTCGGCAGCTGCTGCTCCCGACGAGCCGGTGACGTGATCGGCGTCGTGGTGGCCGTCGTGCTGGATTTCGACGATCTCCTTGATCCGGCCCGGGCGCGACGTCATCACCGCGACGCGCTGACTCAGGTAGACCGCTTCCTCGATGGCGTGGGTGATGAAGACGATGGTGGTGCCGGTGCGCCGCCAGATCCCGAGCAGATCGTCCTGGAGCGCCTCGCGGGTCTGCGCGTCGAGCGCTGCATACGGCTCGTCCATGAGGAGCACACCCGGCTCGTACGCGAGGCTGCGGGCGATGGCGACCCGCTGCTTCATACCGCCGGACAGCTCGTGCGGGTAGCGGTCGGCGAACGCGGAGAGGCCGACGAGTTCCAGCATCTCGCGGGCCCGCTCGGCTCGCTCGCGACGCGGAATCCTCTTCTCCTCCAGGCCGAATTCGATGTTCGCCTGCGCCGTTCGCCACGGGAAGAGTGCGTACTGCTGGAAGACCACACCGCGGTCGAGCCCCGGCCCGGTGACGGGCCGGCCGTCGAGGGTGACCTCGCCGGTGGTCGGCGTGGTGAGCCCGGCGACGAGGTCGAGCAGCGTCGACTTCCCGCAACCACTGGGGCCGACCAGACTGATGAACTGTCCTGCCGGCACGTCGAGAGTCACGTCATCGAGGGCGACGAACCTGCCACCGGTGGCCCGGTCCGGGAAGGTCTGGGTGAGGTGCTTGATGCTGATGGCACTGGTCATGCGGTTCACTTCCCCGTCTTCGCGTAGGGGTTGAATTCGTTGGTGTAGAGCTTCGAAGAGGCGGGCACCGTCTGCACCGAGCCGGTCGCGAGCAGCCAGCTCTTCCAGTGGGCGAAGTCCTTGTCGGCGATCACGCCGTGCTGCGCAGGAATTCCCGAACTCAGCCAGTACTTGATGCTGGTGGTGTCCTCGTTGCTCCGCTTGCGCGCGTTGATGATCTTGGTGAACTCGGCGAGGACCTTCTTGCGAGGAGTGGTCGTCTCCCACTCGATCGCCCTGGCCACCCCCGCGGTGAACGCGCGGACGGCGTCCGGGTGCTTCTCGAGGAAGTCGGTCCGGAAGACGTACTGGCCGCCGTTGAACGGCCCGTACTCGTCCAGTTGGGTGAACAACGGGCGGATCCCGCCGTGTGCGAGGGCGAGCTGCTGGAACTGTCCGGAGAGCGACGCGACGTCGATCTGGTGGTGTCGCAGGGCGTTCTCGATGTTGGGCGGCGGCAACGGCACGAGCTCGACCTTCTTGATCTGCCCGGCCGACAGCCCGGCCGTGCGGAGCTGGTTGAAGATGTCCGCTTCGTTCTGGCCACCCAGGGTGTTGACGCCGACCTTCTTGCCGATCAGCTGCTTGGCGCTCGTGAGCGGGCTCCCCTTGAGGACGTAGTAGCCGGTGAACGACTTCGCGTCGCCGCCGTAGTAGTTGATGACCGCCTTGATCGGTGCACCGGAGCTGACCAGCTTCTCGACGGCGCCGCCGAACGCTCCACCGAAGTCGGTCTGGCCGGTCGCGGCGGACTGGATGTCCTGCGGGCCGCTGGTGGTGTTGCCGACCCAGTCGAGCTTGACCTTGCCGTCGAAGTAGCCGAGCGCGTCGGCCAGCTCCGGCAGCGTCACCTGATCGTTCCAGCCCTGGTAGCGCAACGCCGGGACACCGCCGCCGGCCGCTCCCCCGGAGGTGGTGCAGCCGGTCACGACTGCCGTCGCGGCGGCGGCCAGGACTGCGAGCACGAGGCGGGCGCGTTTCGGGCTGCGCAACCGGCCCACATGGTCTGTCGTGGAGGGGCGTTTCACGGGAATTTCCTTCGGATTGTTGGAGATCGGTATGCCGCGCTCAGTTGCCCGCGGCAAGGGGGAGGTCGGTGCGGTAGACGCTCTCGGGCCGCGACAGCCCGTAGTGGTCGCGCAAGGTGGCGCCGGAGTATTCGGTGCGGAACAGGCCGCGGTCCTGCAGGATCGGCACGACCTGGGAGATGAAGGCGTCGAGCAGCTGGGGGTAGAGCGGCGGCATCACGTTGAACCCGTCCGCCGCGCCGTTCTCGAACCACTCCTGGATGGTGTCGGCGATCTGCGTGGGCGTGCCGTGCACGACGTTGTGGCCGCGGCCGCCGGCGAGCCGGTGCAGCAGCTCGCGCAGTGTGGGGCGGTCCCGCTCGACGATGTTCGCGACGACCTGCTTGCGGCTGCGGCTGTTGTCGAGCACGCTCCCGGCACCGCCGAAGATCTCCGCCGGCACCCGCTCGTCGAGTTCGAGATGCCGAAGGGAGACGCCGGCGAACTTCTCCAGCTGGGTCAGGCCGAAGGCCGGGACCGTCAGGCTGTTGAAGTGGTCGTGGAGGTCCTTGGCCTCCTGTGCGGTGTCCGCGATGAACGGGCTGATGCCGGGCAGCACGAGCACTCCGTCGGGGTCGCGGCCCAGCGATCGGGCCTTGCCCTTGATGTCGGCGTAGAACGCCTGCGCATCACCGAGCGTCTGGTGCGCGGTGAAGATTGCCTCGGCGTTGCGCGCGGCGAAGGCACGACCCTCGTTCGACGAGCCGGCCTGGACGTAGACCGGCCGGCCCTGCGGTGAGCGCGGCGCGTTGAACGGCCCCTTGACCCTCAAATGCGTTCCGACGTGGTCGATCTCGTGCACCTTGGTGGTGTCGAGGTAGTCGCCCGAGGCGCGATCGGCGATGACGGCATCGTCCTCCCAGCTGTCCCAGAGCTTCGTGACGACGTCGATGAACTCCTGGGCGCGGCCGTAGCGTTCCTCGTTGCTCGGCACCGCCTCGAGTCCGAAGTTGCGGGCGGCGTCCTGGCTGAAGGTGGTCACGATGTTCCAGCCGGCGCGGCCGCCGGAGATCCGGTCGAGACTGGCGAAGAGCCGCGCGAGGTTGTACGGCTCGTAGAACGTCGTCGAGGCGGTGGAGATCAGCCCGATCTTCTCGGTCACCGTCGCGATGGCGGTCAGCAGCGTGATCGGTTCGAACTGGTTGCTCGGCCGGTGGCCGGTGCCGTACCAGGCCGGGCCGTCCGCGAGGAAGACCGCGTCGAGCTTCGCGGTCTCCGCCCGGCGGGCGATCTCCTGGTAGAACGCGATGTCGTCGATGCGATCCAGCGCGCTGTCCGGATGACGCCACGAGGCCTCGTGGTGACCGGTGTCGTGCAGGAAGGCGTTCAGGCGCAGTTGACGGTTGCGGGTCACGAGCACTCCTCGATGGCGAGCTAGAACGTTTATTTATTCTTTGAGTAACTTAGGGTTATGTCTCTGGGCGACCAAAGCGGTTGCCGCATCGTGGAAGGACACTCAGCCGACGCGGTCCAGGACCTGGATCCGCTTGCCCACCTCGGTCGCCGCATGCCGCAGCGGAGGCAGCACCCGCACCGCCAGTTCGTCGGTCAGCCGCTTGCTGCGCGCCCGCACCCCGAGCGCGGCGACGACGCCGCCGCTCCCCAGCACCGGCACGGCGATCTCGCGCACACCGTCGACCCGTTCCGCATCGGCGGAGGCGAATCCACGCCGCCGCACCTCGGCAAGCTGGGCGACCAGCTCGGCATACGAGGTGGAAGTCCGGGCGGTGAAGGACTCCAGCTCGCCGAGCCGGCGCACGGCCGCGGCGGGCCCCTCGGGGGAGAACGCCAGCAGCACCTTGCCCATCGCGGTCGCGTGCAACGGCTCGCGCTCGGCCGGCAGCTGGCACGCAGAATGCTCGACGGGCGGCCTCGCCGACGCGACCCGAACCACCGTCGAGCGACCCTGCACCCCCAGGCTCACGGCGAGCCCGACGCCGGCGGCCACGGCATACAGCTGCGGCATGACCTCATCGACTGCCGAGTCCGAGCGGTGTACGAGAGCCTGAACGCGCGGTCCGACCCGGTAGGCATCGGCATCCCGAACCAGGTAGCCATTGCGGCACAGCGCTCCCACGATCCGGTGCGTGGTGCTCAACGGCAGCCCCGACTCCGTGGCCAGGTCGGTCAGCCCCAGAGCCCTATCGCCCTCGAACCGGCCGAGGACCGCCAGCGCCCTGTCGATGGCCTGCGAGCCCGATCTGGTCGTGCCGGACATGGACTTCCTCACCGTTCGTCGCGTCGCGAAATGACGTGAGGGGCCCGCGGCCTCCGGCCGAGCCGACAACCGGAGCGCTGCGGGCACCATCGCGCTTATGGACTCCCCGGGCGTCGGGGTCCATCAGGTGGTCACCTGGAGCACCCCACCGCGATGGAGGGTTGCCGGACAGCAAGCCAGGGCTTGACGCTGTCGCTCGTCACCTGCGAAGAACATAACGCAATGTTTCTTCTCTCACAACCATGTGTCATGCACTACTAACCAAGTAGGCAAAGTGGAGTACGCACTCACCGTCAATCGGGACGCGCGCCGCCCCCATCATCGAGAGCCTGCGTCCATCGGTCGTGGTCGTCCCAGGTGTCGACGTCCCGCCATACATCGTCGACGGGCACGTCGACCAGTCGTAGCTCGCCGAGCAACGCGCGCATCGAGCGATTCGCCGGGTCACCGAGGGCTTGCGCGGCGGACCGGAGCGCACGCGACCGATATCGTCCGAGCAGCCACTGCCGCCGCCCTGCCGGCTCGGTCAGCACGACGCCGTCGGACTCCCCCGCGTCCGCCCCCAACAGCTGTATGGCGCGCACCGCGCCCGGCAGGTCGCAGGCGATCAGATAGGTCCACGGCGCCGGCTGCCGGATCGCGCGCAGCCCGGCGACCACTGCGGCAGCCGGTCCGGAGCCCGGCGGCTCCTCCACGACCCGGAGCGCCCGTGCGGGCAGCTCGGCCGACGTGCGACCGACCACGACGAGGGTCCGCGCATCACGCACAGCTTCCAGCGGTCGGGACACGAGCGACCGCCCGGCGAGTTGCACGGCGGCCTTGTCGACGCCACCCAGCCGGGATCCGGCCCCGCCGACCAGCACGATCGCGTCGAACGCGACGGGCTTGCTCACTTCTTCTGCAGCGTCGGCTTGTCCCAGCCACGCTGCGGCGCCCGCGAACCGGTGCCCTGGCCGGGTCGTGCGTCTCGCGAGCGATAGACGATGTAGGGCCGGGTGAGGTAGCCGACCGGCGCGCTGAAGACGTGGACCAGCCGGGTGAACGGCCACAGCGCGAAGAGCACCATCGCCACCAGGGCGTGCAGCTGGAAGCTCCACGGCGCATCAGCCATCAGGTCGGCGTCGGGACGGAAGGTCCAGACGCCACGGAACCACAGGCTCACCCCGTCGCGGTAGTTGTAGTCGCCGCCGACGTGGAAGAGACCGGATGCCAACGTGTTCCAGACCCCGAGCACGATGGCTGCGGCGAGGAAGACGTACATCACCTTGTCCATCTTCGTGGTCGCCGAGAAGACCGGCCCGGTGACCCGGCGCCGGTAGACCAGGATGACGAGGCCGGCGAGTGCGATGAGGCCGGCAGGGATGCCGCCGGCGAGCGCGATCACGTGGTACCAGTGCTCGGAGATGCCGAGTGCGTCGGTCCAGACCTTCGGGATCACCAGGCCGATGATGTGACCGCCCAGCACGCCGAGCATGCCGAAGTGGAACATCGGGCTGCCCCAGCGCAGCAGGTTGTTCTCGTAGAGCTGCGAGCTGCGGGTCGTCCAGCCGAACTTGTCGTAGCGGTAACGCCAGAAGTGCCCGACGATGAAGATCGCGAAGCACAGATAGGGCACGATCACCCAGAGGAAGAGAGCCATCAGGACACTCCTGTCTTCGGCATACCGAGATCGACCGGGGCCGGTCGAGGGTTGAGTCGCGGATCCAGGCTGTATGGCGAGTTGTCGATGCCGATCTCGATGCCCACGTCCTCCGAGGGCGGGCCTGCGGCGATCAGCTCGGCGAGTGCGATCTCGTCGTCCTCACCGAGCGACGGCAAGGTCGCACGGAGTGCGTCCAGCACTGGTAGCCAACGGGATTCGCGGCGCACCAATGCCCGATGCAGCAGCTCGACCCCGACGCGGTAGTGGTTGAGCAGCTTCCATGCCGCCTCTCGACTGGTGAACGCCCCGAACTCCAGCAGCACCGGCAGGAAGTCGGGCAGCTCACTGCTGTCATCGGCGAGCTCGACCCCTGCGTGCCGGTAGGCCTGCTTGAACTCCACGAGTTCCACGCCCCGTCGACGGGTGTCGCCGCTGCTGAAGTAGGTCAGGTGCAGGCTGCACTTGCGCGTCACGTCGAAGGTGTCGACGTAGTCGGCCTGCAGGTCGGCGAGTGGGATCGCCGAGGCGTCGTCCAGGAAACCCAGCAGCGGGCCGCCGATCTCCGGCGGCAGCTGTTGTGCAACCTCGCATACCGTCGAAAACCGTTGCGGCGCACCGTCATCGGGGTACTCCAGCAGTAGCGACACCGACTGCCAGGCAGCGGCCAGCACGTCGTCCGGCAGCTGCGCCCGCGTGCGACGGTGGCGGCTCCAGCGCAGAGATTTCATCGCTCGGGCTCCTGGTCTCGTGAGCTCGGGTCTCGATACGCTCCCCCGCTTCGCTCCTCCGCTACTCGACCCGCGGAACTTCGCTCCTCCGCTACTCGACCCGCGGAATCGGGGAAGAGTCCTTCCGGCATACCGCGGCCGTCCCAGTTGAGCAGGTTGACCCGGCCCGCCTTCGAGCCGCCGGTGACCAGCGTGTCGTGGTCGGAGGTCTGGCGTTCCTTGAGCATCCGGAAGTTCTCGATCGCGACCGGGGTGAGTGCGCCCTGCCCGGATCCCTCGCCGAACGGACTGCCCTGGTCGTAGTCGCCGACCGCGCAGTCGGTCGCCAATTCCTCCAACCCATGCGCTTGTTCGGCATGCGCCGTCGGTATGACGTAGCGCTCGTCATACTTCGCGATCGCCATCAGCCGGAACATTTCATACATGTCCTCGGCACTCATGCCGACGGACGCGGCGATCTCCTCGTCGGGCTCGCCACCGAGGTTGATGTCGCGCATGAAGGACCGCATCGCGGCCATCTTCCGCAGGACGGCATCGACCGTCGGAACGTCGCCGGCGGTGAAGAGATTGGCGAGGTATTCGACCGGGATCCGCAGGGCGTCGATCGCGGCGAAGAGATTGCCCCGGTCCTCGGCGTCGTAGCCGGTGTCCTTCACGACATCGACCACCGGCGAGAGCGGCGGGATGTACCAAACCATCGGCATGGTGCGGTATTCCGGGTGCAACGGCAGCGCGACCCGGTAGTCCATGATCAGCCGCCGGACCGGTGAGTTCTTGGCCGCCTCGATCCAGTCGCCGGGTATGCCGTCCGCCTCCGCAGCGCGTTGCACCTCCGGGTCGAACGGGTCGAGGAAACAGCCGACCTGCGCCTGGTAGAGATCCTGGTCGTTCTCGACCGACGCCGCCTCGAGGACCCGGTCCGCGTCATACAGCATGATGCCGATGTAGCGCAGCCGGCCGACACAGGTCTCCGCACACACCGTAGGGATGCCGACCTCGATCCGCGGGTAGCAGAACGTGCACTTCTCGGCCTTGCCGGTCTTGTGGTTGAAATAGACCTTCTTGTAAGGACATCCGCTGATGCACATGCGCCAGCCACGGCACTTGTCCTGGTCGATCAGGACGATGCCGTCCTCCTCGCGCTTGTAGATCGCACCGCTCGGGCAGGATGCCGCGCACGCCGGGTTGAGGCAGTGCTCGCAGATGCGCGGCAGGTAGAACATGAAGGTCTGCTCGAACTCGAACTTCACCTTGTCCTCGATGCCCTTGAGCATCGGGTCCTTGACGGCGTGCTCACCGGACCCGCCGAGGTCGTCGTCCCAGTTGCCGGACCATTCGACGTTCATCGGCTTGCCCGAGAGCAGCGAGTAGGGCCGTGCGACCGGATAGTTCCTGGTGACCGGCGACTCCAGCAACGTCTCGTAGTCGTAGCTCCACGGCTCGTAGTAGTCGCTGATGCTCGGCAGTTTGGGGTTGCTGAAGATCGTCGCGAGCTTCTTCAGCCGGTTGCCCGACTTGAGCGTGAGCCGGCCGCCCGGACGCCGCTGCCAGCCGCCCTTCCACTTGTCCTGGTCCTGCCAGCTGCGGGGATAGCCCAGACCCGGCCGGGTCTCGACGTTGTTGAACCAGACGTATTCCATGCCGGCCCGGTTGGTCCACGCCTGCTTGCACGTGACCGAGCAGGTGTGGCAGCCGATGCACTTGTCGAGGTTCATGACCATCGACATCTGCGCCATGACTCGCATCGCGAAAGCCCCTCTCCCTACTCGTATTCCACGGGTGTGGTGCGTTTGCGGATCATCGTGACCTCATCGCGGTTGCTCCCCGTGGGACCGACGTAGTTGAAGAAGTAGGACAGCTGCGCGTAACCACCGATCAGGTGGCTCGGCTTCATCATGATCCGGGTCATCGAGTTGTGGATGCCCCCGCGCTTCTTGTCCCGCTGGGTCAGCGGGACGTCGATCAACCGGTCCTGGGCGTGGTGCATGTAGACCGTCCCCTCCGGCATCCGGTGCGACACGATGGCGCGGCAGGCGACCACACCGTTGCGGTTGACCATCTCGACCCAATCGTTGTCGCGGATGCCGACCTTGGCGGCGTCCTTGTCGGAGATCCACACCGTCTGCCCGCCGCGGGACAGCGACAGCATGAAGAGGTTGTCCTGGTATTCGGAGTGGATCGACCACTTGTTGTGCGGCGTCAGATAGCGCACCGACACGCCCAGTTCGCCGGTCGCGCCGATCTCCGCCTCCCCGAAGAGCCGGGTCATGTCCAGCGGCGGCCGGTAGGTCGGCAGCGCCTCGCCCATCGCCAGCATCCAGTCGTGGTCGAGGTAGAAATGCTGTCGGCCGGTGAGGGTGTGGAACGGCTTGAGCCGCTCGATGTTGATGGTGAACGGGCTGTAACGACGGCCGCCGGTCTCCGAACCGGACCACTCCGGTGTCGTGATGACCGGCTGTGGCGCCTTTTGGGTGTCGGCGAAAGTGATTCTCCTGCCTTCACTTTCGGCCGCCAGGTCATGCATCTGATGCCCCGTGCGCTTCTCCTGGGTGCGGAACCCCTGGGTCGCCAGGTGCCCGTTCGTGGCACCGGAGAGCGCCAGGATCATCTGCGCGACGTCGACGTCGGTGTCCAGTCGCGGTCGTCCGGCGGCCGGGCCGGTCGCCACGAGTCCGTGCTCGCGGCCGAGCGACTCGAGCTCGGCCGAGACGTCATACGTGATGCCTTTGCAGGAGGTGCCGAGCGTGTCCAGCAACGGACCGATCGACGTCATCTTGTCGTAGACCGCGGTGTAGTCGCGTTCGACCGGGATCAGCGCCGGCATCGTCCTGCCGGGGATCGGATCGCACTCGCCGAGTTTCCAGTCGCGCACGATGCCGTGCGGCGTCGCCATCGCCTCAGGAGTGTCGTGCCACAGCGGCTTGGCGACCAGGTCGGTGCGCGTGCCTAGGTGGTCAACCGCCAACTGCGAGAAGCGCTTTGCGATCTCCTTCCATGCGTCCCAGTCCGTCTTGCTCTGCCACGGCGGGCTGATCGCCGGGTTGAACGAGTGGATGAAGGGGTGCATGTCGGTGGTGTTGATGTCGTGCTTCTCGTACCACGTCGCCGCCGGCAGCACGATGTCGGAGAAGAGCGTGGAGCTGGTCATCCGGAAGTCGATCGTCATCAGCAGGTCGAGCTTGCCGTCGACGATCTGGTCGGCCCACTCGATGTCCCGGGGACGCTGCTCCGGCGGCGCCTGGCGGGCGGTCACGGCACCCTCGGCCCCGAGCAGATGCTCGAGGAAGTATTCGTCGCCCTTGGCGCTGGAGCCCAACAGGTTCGAGCGCCACAGGGTCAGCACCCGGGGGTAGTTCTCGGGGTTCTCCGGGTCCTCGAGCGCGAACTTCAGCTCGCCGGACCGCAGCTTGTCGACCACCCAGTCCTTCACGTCGACACCGTCGGCCGCGGCCAGCTCCGGGATCTCGATCGAGCTCCGGTCGAAGGTCGGGTATGACGGTGACCAGCCCATCCGCGCGGACTTCAGCAGCAGATCCATGACGGTCTGTCCCGGGAAGGCACCCATGCCCGCGCCGAGCGTGTCGGCCACGAAGGTGTCGTAGCGGTATTGACCGGTGTGGACGTACCAATACGCCGTCTGGTTCATGTGTCGCGGCGGGCGGGACCAGTCGAGTGCGAACGCGGCGTGCTGGAAGCCCATCAGCGGGCGGACCTTCTCCTGACCGACGTAGTGCGCCCAGCCGCCGCCGTTGCGACCCTGACAGCCGGTGATCGTGGTGAGCATCAGCATGGCCCGGTAGACCAGATCGGAGTGATACCAGTGATTGGTGCCAGCACCCATCAGGATCATCGAACGGCCTTGCGTATCAACGGAATTGCGAGCGAACTCACGCGCGATCCGCGCGCACGCCTCCGCGGGGACGGACGTGATCTCCTCCTGCCAGGCCGGGGTGTACGGCACCCGGGGGTCGTCATACCCCTGCGGCCAGACCCCTGGCAGACCCGGTCGTCCGACGCCGTACTGCGCCAGCAGCAGGTCGAAGACCGTGGTGACCACGTGCTCCCCCACACGTAGGACGGGGACGCCGCGTTCCTCCAGCACCGCCTGGCCGCCGGGCGCGTCGAAACGTGGCAGCCGGACGGCGACCGACTCGGCGTCGTCGGACAGGCAGCTCAACTGTGGTCGCAGGCCCTCCAGGTCGAGGTTCCACTTGCCGATGCCCTCGTCGCCGAAGCGATGACCGAGTGTGCCGTTCGGGACCGCAGGGGCGCCGGTCGCAGTGTCGAGGACGACCGGTTTGAAGAGCGCGTTCTCGCTTGTCCGCGCAGGGTTTTCGAAGTCGGCCGCCACCAGGTTCTTGCCCGGCTTCCAGCTGCCGTCTGGCTGCTGCTCCAGCGTGATCAGGAACGGCAGGTCGGTGTATTTCTTCACGTAGTCGTCGAAGAAGTCGACGTGCCCGTCGACGAAGAACTCCCGCAGCACGACGTGTCCCATCGCCATCGCGAGCGCCGCATCGGTGCCCGGTGCCGGTGCCAGCCACTCGTCGGCGAACTTGACGTTCTCGGCGTAGTCGGGACTCATCACCACGACCTTCTGGCCGCGGTAGCGCGCCTCGGTCATCCAGTGCGCGTCCGGGGTGCGGGTGAGCGGCACGTTGGTGCCCCACATGATCAGGTAACCGGCGTCCCACCAGTCACCGGACTCGGGCACATCTGTCTGGTCACCGAAGATCTGCGGGCTGGCGACGGGGAGGTCGGCGTACCAGTCGTAGAAGCTGAGCATCGGTGCGCCGATGAGTTCGTTGAAGCGGGCGCCCGAGACGTAGCTGACCTGGGACATGGCCGGGATCGGTGAGAAGCCGGCGATCCGGTCCGGCCCGAAGCGCTTGATCGTGTAGACGTGGGCGGCGGCGATCATCTCCACGGCGTCCGCCCACGACGCACGCACCAGCCCGCCCTTGCCGCGGTCCTTCTTGTAGCGAGAAGCCTTTTCGGGATCCTGCACGATCGAGGCCCAGGCGAGCACCGGGTCGCCGTACTGGGCCCGCACCTCCTGGAACATCGTCAGCAGGGTCGCCCGGACGTAGGGGTAACGGACCCGGGTCGGTGAGTAGGTGTACCAACTGAACGCCGCACCGCGCGGGCAGCCGCGCGGCTCGTAGTCCGGCTTGTCGGCGCCGGTGCTCGGGTAGTCGGTCTGCTGCGCCTCCCAGGTGATGATGCCGTCCTTGACATAGACCTTCCACGAGCAGGAGCCGGTGCAGTTGACGCCGTGGGTGGACCGCACGACCTTGTCGTGGCTCCACCGGTCGCGGTAGAACGAGTCACCCTGGCGTCCGCCCTCGGCATACATCGTCCGGTGATCAGCGGAAACCGTCGCCCGGGTGAAGAACCGGCGGGTGCCGACCAGTGCGTCGGCGAGCGGGCTGTCCAGTCCTGTCATTGAAAGGCCTCCTGCGGACTCGATGCGGCAACAGATGCGGCAACAGTGGTGCGCCGTATGACGGTCAGGGTCAGGACCAGCGTGAGTGCTGCGCAGATGGCGAGCAGCCACATGCCGATGGCGTAGGACCGGGTGGCGCTGTAGATGTAGGCCATCACCAGTGGTGGTACGAAACCGCCGAGTCCGCCTGCGGCTCCGACCAGTCCGGTCACACCACCGACACGAGCCGGCTCGGTCACCTGCGCGATCAGCGCGAACGTCGCACCCGACGACGCACCGAGCGCAGCGGCCATGACCAGGAAGACGGGTGTGCCGAAGCCGCGCAACGGCGGCTCACCCGACGCGATCGCCGCACACACCGCAACCACGCCGAAGCAGGTAACGAGGACCGGGACCGAGCCGAGCCGGTCGGCGAGTGTGCCGCCGACCGGGCGCATGATCACCGCGATGACGACGAAGCCAGCCATCTTGTTCGCGGCGTCGGCCGCGCTGAGGGTGTAGGCGTTCTTCAGGTAGAGCGGCAGGAAGACCGAGAACGCAACGTAGCCACCGAATCCGATGGTGTAGAGCACGCCCGCCTGCCACGCGATCGGCAGCTTCGCCGTCGAGAGGAGCCGTTCGGCGAGCGGGGTCGTGGGCGCGATGCGACCCGGCGCATCCCGCATCACGAACCAGGCGACGACAGCGTAGACCGCCAGTGCGAGGGCCACGATGACGAAGGGTGTGGACTGTCCGTGCGCCTTGAAGATGTTGACGGTCGTGAGCGCACTGATCGCTGTGCCACCCATTCCGGCACCGAACACACCGATCGCCATACCGCGCTTCTCCGGCGGGAACCAGCCGTTGACGAACGGCACACCGACCGCGAAGGTCGTGCCTCCCAGGCCGAGGAACACACCGGCGACCAGCAACGCAGCGAACGAACTCTGCGCCCAGAAGCCGATGACCAGCACCGGGATGATCGTCACGGCGGAGATGAGCGGAAACATCACGCGGCCGCCGAACCTGTCGGTCAGCGCACCGGCAGGAATGCGGCCGATCGAACCGACGATCACGGGCACCGCGACCATCAGGCTGGCCTGGCTGGCGGTCAGCGGATGCCCGTCGGAGAACGGCAGGAAGCTCAGTTGCTTGTCGTATGCCGCCGCCCCGAGTTTGGCGCGGTCGGGGCTGAACAACGGGCCGAGCGGACTGATCAGCGCCCATGCCCAGAAATTGACGGCGAATCCGACTGTCACAATGGCGAGTTGCACCCACGGGCCACCCCGCGAGACGGGGGCCGGTGTCACGGTCGGCGATGGTGCAGTCATGTCACTCTCGTTTCACCCGGGGGCCGAATCGATGTGTCAGAAGCAGTCAACCACAAACTACTACCGCGCGTAGTAGTATTTCTCGCGAAGCGCGCATCCGGTTCCGGTCACTTCGCACCTCCTGACTCAACTATCGCGCAGTTGCCTGCAACTATTGGCGATTCGAGGCAAATCGTCCGACGACGCACCCGGCCGACGAACGACGAAACCGGGCCCCAGCCCCGAAAGGACTGTGGCCCGGTTATGAGTCGGGTGTCGCGGTCGCTGCTCAGGCAGCCCAGCCGCACTGCCACGGGCTGAGCCCGCGCGAGGCGTACACCTTGTTGGCGATGGTGATCTGCTGCTCACGGGTCGCCAGGTCGGCACGAGCGGCGAACTTGCCGCCGCCGGCACCCAGCCAGGTGCCGCTGTCGAACTGCAGTCCTCCGTAGTAGCCGTTGCCGGTGTTGATGTGCCAGTTGCCGGTCGACTCGCACTGTGCGATGCGGTCCCACATCGCGGCGCGCGACAGGTCCAGGCCGCCGGTGTTGGTGGCCTTCTGCGCCGAGTAGCTGATCGGCTTCGGCGCGGCCTTCTTGGTGCCGATGACGAGCACGCGGCTCACCGGCTGCTGCGTCACGACGCGCTTGACGAGGGTCGTGCGCGCAATGACCGAGCCCGCCAGCTGCTGCCGCCAGGTGGTGGTGGCCTTGCCCGGGGCGCCGTTGCGCGCCACGCGGGTCTTGCCGCTCGCGAGGGTCGCGTCGTACTTGCGCACGGTGTCGAAGCTCACGGTCTGAACGGTGGTCGCCAGCCGGGTGCGGACGGTCGGACGAGCCTGCTCGCGCGACACCTTCTGGGGGGTTGCGCGGGCGGTGTGCGTGACCTTCTTGGCGTGCTTCGTGGTCGACGGCGTCGCACTCGGGGTGGCCGAGGATGACGTGCTGGTCCGGGCGCTGATCGGGGCGCTGTTCGCACCGGTGCCGGCTCCGGCGTTGCAGGCGGTCAGTCCCACGCCGGCAACAACAGTGGTCGCTGCGATGGCAGCGGTTTTGGTCAGGCGGTAAGTCAAGGATTCTCCGATGTCGGGCTGTCCCGTCGAGCGGCGAGGCGCACGTCATCAGCCGATGGAAAATGCTGGTCCGTGCGGGCGAACGGCTCGTGCCTGGCTCGCCCGGCCGCGTCTCGCGCAGCCGTGTTCGAGATGCCTACTCTCGGGTTGAACTCAATTACCGTGACGCACGGACGACCCGAAGGTCAAATTTTGGTAACGATAGGCCCGTCACACTTGCATGTGACGTGGATCGCGTTATAAGCGCGGATCAGGTATAGGGCCGTTGCGGATGGTCATCCGGACCAGGGCCCGTAGACCTGCTCACTGTTGTCCGACAGCGCCTGGCACAGGGTGGGTACGTCGACCGCGAGCACGTCGGCCATCGCCCGCACCGTCAACGGGATGAGGTATGGCGAGTTGACCGCACCACGGTGCGGCGAAGGTGTCAGGTAGGGCGCGTCGGTCTCGACCAGCAGCCGCTCCAGCGGCACGATCGCGAGCGCATCGCGCAGGTCGCCGGCGTTCTTGAAGGTCACGGTGCCGGAGAAGGACAAGTAGTAGCCACGCTCCACGCACTGCCGCGCGAGGTTGATGTCACCCGAGAAGCAATGCATGACAGTGCTTTTCGGCGCGCCCTCCTCCTCGAGGATGCGCATCACGTCGTCGTGCGCGTCACGGTCGTGGATCTGCAGGGCCTTGTCGGTGCGCTTCGCCAGGTCGATGTGCCAGCGGAACGAATCCTGTTGCGCGGCAACGCCTTCCGGACCTGTGCGGAAGTAGTCCAGGCCGGTCTCGCCGATGACGCGCACGCGCGGATGGGCCGCGAGCTGCTCGATCTCGTCCCACGCGGCCGGCAGCTCGCCCGCATCGGCAAGCGTGGCCGCCTCGTTCGGGTGGACGGCGACGCCGCCGAGCATCTGAGGATGCCGGTCGATCTGCTCCACGGTGAAGCGGGCGGCCGGCAGGTCACAGCCGATCTGCACGACCCGGGTGACGCCGACGGACTTCGCCGCCGCCAGCACCGACTCGACGTCCGGCGGCTCGTTGCCGTCGCGTGAGATGTCGAGGTGGGTGTGGTTGTCCACCACCGGGATCGGCAGGGGTTGCGGCGCAGGCGGCGGCCCGGAGGGCCGGCTCTGGCGCTGCCCCTTCGTCATACGGCGAACGGGTCAGCGGGGTCGATCTCGTCCAGTTTCGCGAAGATCGGCGTCGGCTTGGCGACCGGCGCACCGACGCGCACCGGGCGTGACTCCCAGCGCGGTGTGCCGGCGTAGTCGCCGGTGATGATCGGATAGCCACGGCTGTCGTCGTCCAGGTCACTCACCTGTTCGATGCGCGGCATCGGCATGAATTCGCCTGTCGCACCGAAGACCCGGGCGACCTTGTTGCAGCTGTGCGGCAGGAACGGCGCCAGCATCGTGTTGAGATCGGTGATCGCCTGCGCCAGGGTGTGCAGCACCGTGCCGAGGCGCTCGCGCTGGTCGTCGCCCTTGAGCCGGAACGGCTCGGTGTCGGTGACGTACTTGTTGGCCAGCCGCACCAGTCGCATCACCTCGGCGATGGCGGCCTTCTGCCGTTGCGCCTCGAGCAGGCCACCGACCGTGCCGAAGCCCTCCGTGATCGCGCCGAGCAGCTCCTCGTCGATGGGCTCGAGCGCCGCGGGTGACGGCACCTCCCCGAAGTTCTTGGCGATCATCGACGCGGTGCGGTTGACCAGATTGCCCCAGCCGGCGACGAGTTCGTTGTTGTTGCGACTGACGAACTCCGGCCAGGTGAAGTCGCTGTCCTGGGTCTCCGGACCGGCCGCGCAGATGAAGTAGCGCAGCGCGTCCGCGCCATACCGGGCGATCATGTCCTGCACGTAGATGACGTTGCCGCGCGACGTGGAGAACTGCGCGCCGGACAGGTTGAGGAAGCCGGACGCGACGACCTCGGTCGGCAGGTTGAGCTCGCCGTACTCCCCCGGCTCACCGCCCTTGTCGCCCTTGCCCATGTAGCCGAGCAGCTCGGCCGGCCAGATCTGGGCGTGGAAGGTGATGTTGTCCTTGCCCTGGAAATAATAGGTTTTCGCGGCCGGGTCGTTCCACCACTCACGCCACCGCTCGGGCTCACCGACGCGCCGCGCCCACTCGATCGATGCCGACAGGTAGCCGATGACCGCGTCGAACCACACGTAGAACCGCTTGCTGTCCCAGCCCTCGACCGGGATCGGGATGCCCCAGTCGATGTCGCGAGTCATCGCGCGCGGATGCATGTCCTTGGCCAGGCCCTTGACGAAGTTGATCACGCCGGGACGCCAGGTTCCGGTCGCGTCGACCTCGTCCAGCCACTCCTGGAAGGCACCGGCCAGCGCGGGCAGGTCGAGGAAGAAGTGCTGGGTCTCGACGAACTCCGGCACTTCGCCGTTGATCTTGGACTTCGGGTTGATCAGATCCGACGGGTCCAGCTGGTTGCCGCAGTTGTCGCACTGGTCGCCGCGGGCCTCGGGGAATCCGCAGATGGGACAGGTGCCCTCGAGGTAGCGGTCGGGCAGCGTGCGGCCGGTCGACGGGCTGATCGCCGTCGTGGTCGTCTGCTCGATCATGTAGCCGTTGGCGTGGATCTGGGTGAAGAGGTTCTGGACGACCTGGTAGTGGTTGCGTGTCGTGGTCCGCGTGAAGAGGTCGTAGGACAGGCCGAGATCCAGCAGGTCCTGCGCGATGATCGCGTTGTACTTGTCGACGATCTCCTGGACGCCGATGCCCTCCTGGTCCGCGAGAACGAGGATCGGAGTGCCGTGCTCGTCGGTGCCGCTGACCATCAGCACGTCGTGGCCCGCCATACGCATGTAGCGACTGAAAACATCTGCGGGGACGCCGAACCCGGCGACATGGCCAATGTGGCGGGGCCCGTTGGTGTAGGGCCACGCGAGCGCAGACAGAACCTTCATGGTGAGCAATCCTAGGCGGGGGCGGGTCGCGCCCTCGACTCAGTTACCCGCGGCGGTGTTTGCGCACCCGCCACGGCACTGACACGATCCTGCGCAGTCGAAGGCTTCGGCTGCTGTTCGCTCGACCGTGGAGGTCTGGGATGTTCGCTGTGCTCACGGGTGCCGGGTTGTCGGCCGCCGCCGGACTGAATGCCTACATCCCGTTCCTGATGGTCGGGTTGCTGTCGCGGTTCACCGATGTGATCACCCTGCCGGGCGGGTGGCAGTGGATCGAGTCGTGGTGGGCGCTGGGCATCGGCACGTTGCTGCTGATCAGTGAGCTGGTGCTCGACAAGATCCCGGTCGTCGACAGCATCAACGACGTGGCGGGCACGGTCATCCGCCCGGCCACCGGCGGAATCATCGCAGCCGCAACGCAATCGGCCAGCGCGCTGGACCACTCGTCATTCCTGCAGGACCACGAATGGATCGCGTTCATCGGCGGGCTCGTCGTCGCGGGCGTGGTGCATGTCGGGAAGTCGACCGCCCGACCGGCGATCAACCTCGGCTCCGCCGGCTTCGGCGCACCGATCGTGTCGACCGCCGAGGACGTCTCGTCACTCGGCCTGTCGCTCATCGCGGTCTTCGTGCCGATCCTCGTGGTCGTCGCGCTGATCGTGCTGGCGTGGGTGTTGTGGAAGTACGCCCGCCGGATGCGCAGCTTCGCACGAAGGAGGCGGGATGCCGAGCACGCGACCTGATCGGCCGCAGTTCCTCGGCACCTGGTGGGAGAAGACGATCGCAGTGGTCGTGCTGATCGCCGGAGCGCTGCTGGTGCTGCAGTGGTGGCAGGGCCGGCAGCCCTCCGGACCCGCACGCCCCGGTATGGCGCCGGCGACGGTCGTGTCCGAAGATGCCACCAAGGACGGCCGGGCCGAGCTGACCGTGCGTTACTCCGTCGACGGCCACTCCCACAAACTCACGAAATCCGTTGATGCTGCTGCATTCTCGGCACAGGGCAAGGTCGCATGGGTGTGCTACGCACCGGGTGACGCCGGGGATGCGTCGATCCGGCTGCCGCAGGATCCGCTCTGCGGCCAGAAGTGACAGCCGTCAGCAGGACGGTGTCACGCGCTGCCGGTGATCCAGTTTCACCAGGGTGACGGTGCCGCGGCGCCATACCAGCGCGCCCTCGCGAATCAACTTGTCCTTGGCGCATTGCGGCACCTGGTAGAGCCACTTCGGCTTGCTGGTGAACATCACGTAGTCGACCGACGGGTGCTGGTCGGGGCGCAGTGAATAGGCGTCGTATGCCGGGACCAGGTAGGCACCGACGTCGGCCTGGGTCGCGACCCGCGCATCCTTGGGCAGGTGGTCGGCCGCGAGCGAGCGGATGTTCGTCACGACGGGAGCGGCCCGGAAGAGCGAGGCCGGCGCGACCGATCGGTCGGCCATCTCGGAGACGGCCAGGCCGAAACCGGCGAGCACTGCAACGCCGACCGTCGCTATCTCCCATACCGCCGGGCCTGGTTTCGATACGGGCTCGTTCCTCGCCCTACCCTTCGATACGCGCTCGTTCCTCGCGCTACTCAGGGCGGCGCTCAACCCGCGGTGGGAGGCGACGACGTCGACGAAGGCGAGCAGGCCGATCGGCCAGAGGATCACGTCGTAGTGGAAATCAAGCGCCCAGTAGTGGATGTTCGACGACACCGCACGCCACAGCAGGGTCGGTATGGCGAGCAGGGTGAGCTTCGAGCGCACGCCGACCACGAGAGCGAGCACGACATACATCAGCACCGGCAGCAGGCGCTGCGGGCTGAGGCTGTGATCCTCCGGGACGGGCAGCTTGTTGCTCTTGCCGATGCCGAAATACGCGAGATAGCCGGTGCCGCTGCCGGGCGCGAACGCGCCGATCACCAGCATCGCGGCGATCACGCCGGCGAAGCCGATCGCAGCCAGGATGAGTGGGCGGCGCCAGCCCTCGCTGCGGTACATCCACCACCAGCAACAGCCCGCGGCGAAGACCGTCAGCCCGAGATCCTCCTTGGTCAGCACCAGCCAGACGGCCGCCCCGACCGCCCAGCCGAAGCGGTGCTGCAGCAGCGCAATACACAGCACTGCCAATGCGATTGCGGCATACGCGACCTCGTGCACATCGAACATCGCGGTGGTCAGCACCGCGCGCGAGAAGATGCCGACGACTGCGATCAGCACCGCGACCTTCCAGCCCGCGCGACGCCGTGCGTAGCCGACGATCACCCCGAGCGCGGCACCGAGCAACACCGACTGGGTGATCAGCAGCGCGGGCGGCGTCGGCCAGATGCGCCATACGAGGCCCCAGGTCGCCAGCAGCGGGCTGAAGTGATCGCCCAGCAGCGACAGGCCGCGGATGTGCGAGACCGGCCAGTGCCCCCGCGACCAGGCGTCGGCGCCCTGCGCAAAGATCCCGAGGTCGTAGTCGGCGCTGTTGCCGGCGTTCCACCGGCCGAGCGCGAGCACCGCGAAGAAGACACTCGCCACGACCGCGGACCCGGCGCCGAGCAGCCACGCCGGTCGTCGGGTGTCGGGTGCCAACGAGGGTGTCGACGAGGGCGACAACGCGCGTGTCAACGAATCAGCGGTCGGTGATGGCTGCGTCATACAGCGCCTTCTTGGACAGCCCGGTCTGCTCGGCGATCTCGGCGCACACCGTCTTCAGCCGCTCCCCCGCCGCCACCCGCTCCTGTATGGCGGGCAGCACGTCGTCGACCGAGGTCGTCACGGCGGGTGCACCACTGACCACCACGGTGATCTCGCCGCGGGCGCCCTCGAGCGCCCACTCCGCCAGAGCGGCCAGTCCGTCGCGACGGACCTCCTCGTAGGTCTTGGTCAGCTCCCGGCATACGGCGGCGACCCGGTCACCCCCGAATGCGTCCGCCATCGCGGTCAGCATCTCGGCCAGCCGGTGCGGGGCCTCGAAGAAGACCATGGTGCGCTGCTCGGTGACCAGGCCGGCCAGCCGACGGGCGCGCTCGCCGGCCTTCCGGGGCAGGAATCCCTCGAAACAGAAGCGATCCGTCGGCAGCCCCGACACCGCGAGCGCCATCAGCACCGCGGACGGGCCGGGCACGCAGGTCACCCGCACACCCGCCTCGACGCAGGCGTTGGCCAACCGGTAGCCGGGATCGGACACGGACGGCATACCCGCGTCGGTGACCAGCACGATGCGGGCACCGCCACGCAGCTGCTCGAGCAGCTCCGGGGTGCGGGCGCGTTCGTTGTGCTCGTGATAGCTCAGGACCCGGCCGTTCGGCGTCACCGCGAGCTCGTCCAGCAGGCGCCGCAACCGGCGGGTGTCCTCCGCGGCCACGACATCCGCGCCGGCCAGCTCGGTCGCCAGTCGTGGGGCGGCGTCGCGCGGGTCCCCGATCGGAGTCGCAGCCAGCACCAGCACACCCTCGCTCATGCCCGGCAGTCTCGCACGGCCCGCGTGCCCGCTCGCCATGCCCGCGTCGGTGCCTAGGAACGTAGCTTCCTCGGTTAATGTGACCCGCGGGTTCGTTCCTCACCTGCGGGTCACATTGTTGGTGCTGAATGCCGTCCTGCGGCCGGACGTGCCCCGGCAACCGGGAAAGGGGAGATCAGTGACGGTCACGTTGGCACGGGAAACCGACGCCGCCGCCGCGGGCGACCCGCTCGCCGACCGCCGTGCCGTGCTGCGCAGGCGGCTGCTCGGCGCACCACGAACGGCCGAAGCCAAGCTGTGGGCCTTCCTCGGGCCGGCGATCGTCACCGTGATCGGCGGCGTACTGCGCTTCTGGAATGTCGGCCGCCCCCATCAGCTGATCTTTGACGAGACCTATTACGTCAAAGAGGGCTGGTCCATGTTCCTCTACGGCTTCGAGCACAAGCAGGACAAGTCGACCGGCATCACCAACAACCCCGACGGGTTGTTCACGATGGGCAACCCGCACGTCTTCGGCACGCAGGCCGACTTCGTCGTGCACCCACCGCTGGGCAAATGGTTCATCGGCCTCGGCGAGAAGATGTTCGGCATCGACTCGTCGTTCGGCTGGCGTTTCGCCGTCGCGCTCTTCGGGACACTCGGCATCTACCTGGTCGGCCGGGCTGCCTGGCACCTCTTCCGCTCGCCGGTGCTGGCCACGCTCGCCTCGATCCTGCTGTGCTTCGAGGGCACCGAGTTCGTCATGTCGCGGACGTCGATCCTCGACATCATGGTCATGTTCTGGGCGCTGGCCGCCTTCACGGCGCTGCTGGCCGACCGGACCCGCACCCGCCGCATCCTGGCCGACAAGGTGGCGGCGATGCAGGTCGCCGGCACCTGGGACAAGGCCTCGCTGGCCGGCCCCTGGCTGGGCTGGCGTCCGTGGCGCTGGGTCGCCGGGCTGTGCATCGGCGTGGACATCGCCACCAAGTGGTCCGGGCTCTATTTCCTCGCGGTCTTCGGCCTGATGACGTGCTTCTGGGATCTCGGCGCGCGGCGCGCCGTCGGCGTCCGCCGCTACTGGTCGGCGACGTTCCTGAAGGATGCACTGCCCGCCTGCGTGAGTGTCCTACTGGTCTCCATCGGCGTCTACGTCGCAAGCTGGTTCGGCTGGATCGCCAGCAGCGACGCCTACGACCGGCAGTGGGCCGCCGACAATCCCGCGACCCAGAACTCCGGCTTCTCCCCGGACAGCTCACTGTTCGCGTGGATGCCGGACTGGCTGCGCTCGCTGTGGGAATACAACTCCCAGATGTTCACCTCGGCCTCGGACATCACGTCGTTCCACCCCTACATGTCCAACCCGTGGTCCTGGTCGCTGCAGACCCGGCCGACATCGTTCTTCTACGAGGGGCCCAAGAAGGGCGATCCGGGATGTGACGTCGCCCAGTGCAGCAAGGCCATCAGCTCGCTCGGCACGGTCAGCATCTGGTGGCTGGGCACCATCGCCCTCGTCGTACTGGTCTTCTACTGGTTGCTGCGTCGCGACTGGCGCTCCGGCGGCATCCTGGCCGGTGTAGCAGCCGGGTGGCTGCCATGGTTCCTCTACCAGGACCGCACCATCTTCACCTTCTACTCGGTCGCTTTCGCGCCATACATGGTGCTGGCCTGTGTGTTCCTGCTGGGGCTCGTGCTCGGCCGGCCGGGGGCCGGCGAGCAACGGGTGCTGATCGGCAAGGCCGCAGTCGGTGGATTCACCATCCTGACCGTCGGTCTGTTCATCTTCTTCTGGCCGATCTGGACCGGTCAGGTCATCCCCTACAGCCATTGGCAGTGGCGCATGTGGCTGCCGAGCTGGGTCTGATCAGCGCGCAGCGCGGCGCAGTCGAAGCGCCGAGACCAGGAAGAAGATCCCGCCGAGGGTCGCGTAACCGGCGAGGCTCGCGAGCGACGGGTCCGGCCGACCGGCCTGTATGACGAATGTCGTGCCGGCAACGGCCGAGATCGCTCCGCTGGCGATCATCGCCCACTGGCCACCCATCCGGCGTCGCCCGAGGGCGACGACCAGTTGCACGACGCCGGCCGTGATCGCCCAGGCGCCCCAAACCCGAAGAACCGCAGGGAAACCCGAGCCAGCAGCGACCGCCAGCCCGACGGTCGCGAGCGCGCTCAGCGCCATGTTGATCCGCAGCGGCGCGGCGAGCCGCGCAGCATCTGAGGACCGGACGTCGACGACGGCCGCAGCCACGTCGAACAGCGGATAGACCAGCAGCAGGATGACGCTCGCGACGTTGATCGTCGACGCCGAGATCGCGAACAGCACGGCCCAAAGAACCGCGAAGCCGAAGCGGACGAGGTACAGGTTGCGCAACCCGGTCGAGTCGGCGGCTGAGGCGTCGTCGATGGCGGGGTTCGCTGGGGTCGTGGTCCGACCGCTGACGGAAGTGGACATCGAATTCTCCTTCACAGGTTCGACCGTCCAGGTAGAACGATCGGTCTTGCTGAGTGTGGAGCGGTCGCCGTCGGATGTCAAGACCGATCGTTCTGTCTGCTACTCTCGGTGCTCACTACACGAGGGAGAGATTTGGTATGTCGGAAGCGCGCTCACGGCTGCTGCAGACGGCCAGCCGGCTCTTCTATGCAGAGGGGCTGCACTCGGTCGGCGTCGATCGCATCATTGCCAGCGCACCGGTCACCCGCGCCACGTTCTACCGGCACTTCCCGAGCAAGGACGACCTCCTCGTCGCCTATCTGACCCAGGCGGATGAGGCGATCCGCGCCCAGGTGGCAGCGGCGCGAGCCGACGATCCCACGCCCGACGACGTGATTCGAGCCGTCGCCCGCTCCATCACCGACACCATCAGGAGCAAGGGCTTTCGCGGTTGTGCGTTCCTCAACGCGGCAGCGGAGTACCCCGATCCGAAGCATCCCGTGCACCGGGCGGTGCTGGAACACCGCGACTGGTTCCTGACCACCGTCACCGAGCTCTTCGCGGCCGCCGAGGAGATCGATCCCGGGCCCGCAGCGCGGCACTTCGTCATGCTGCGCGACGGCGCCATGACCGCCGGATGTCTCACCGATCCCGAGCCGGTCTGTGACACGTTCCTGCGCGGTGTCGAGGGCCTGCTCAGCTACCGCAGCCACCGCAACGGCTGAGCGCCTCAGCCGTCGACGGGCACGATCTTCACCCCAAGATTGACGCCTACCGTCGCACCGTGGTGCGCAACATTTGCACCGCACGACGCCCCGTCCTGGTGACTCCGTCCAGACGGGGGCTTACGGAACGGCGCCGGCCTGCTGAGACAAGACGCCGTCGTGACCTGATTGCACCGTTTGTGGAACGGCCTGCGGGAGACACGGGACTACCCCTGCGCGCGGCCCTGGATACGGCCGCCGCCCATCGGGGCGGCTTACGACCGGCCAACGCCGGCGGCTGCGGTATGTCGAGCAAAGACAACCCGACCCAGTTGATCGCAACGAAAACGAGTCGACCCAGTGCTCGTCTCCCGTTCCGGATTCGCTCAACCTTCACGAACCGCTGGCCACAAGGAATGCCTGCACGGACGATCGATGATCCACTCCGCGTGGCCATCCGCACCGGACATGGCGATGACGACGTCCTGCCACTCGTGTGACCGCTGCAGGGCAAAGCTACCCAACCTGACGGCCTTGTGGACAACCGTAGCCACACGAGGGGGGATGTGGATAACACTCGAGCGCGAAAAGCGTTGTATAGCAGCCTAATTCATGGCATAATCGAACACATGAACGATGCATCGCAGGGCGCGGGAACGGGCACTATTGGCGCCCTCGACGCGTCTGCGGTGCGTGCATTCCACGACCGGCTCGACGGTCCGGTCACCGGTGGTGATCTGCTCGCGGAGTTGCGGGCGTGCGAGGAGTTGAAGAACGCTCTGGCCGCGCGCCAGGCACGTCTTGCGGTGGCCGTGCACGAGAACCAGTCGGCACGTGATGTGCCGCGCGGCATCTCGAAAGCGGATACCGCCCGAGAGGCCGGCTCCCGAATCGCCCTCGCTCGCAGGTGCGCGCCGCACCTGGGATCCCGGCTGCTCGGCCTCGCGCACGCCATAGTCGAGGAGATGCCACACACCCAGAAAGCGCTGGCTGCAGGGTTGATCACCGAGTGGGACGCGACCGTGCTGTGCCGGGAAACCGCATGCCTGTCGCGTGAAAGTCGGACCGAGGTGGACGCGGCCATCGCCGACCAACTCGGCGAAGTCAGTCACCAGCGGCTTGAGGCCGAGGCCAAGAAGCACGCCTACCAGGCCGACCCCGCCGCCGTCACCGCACGCCGGGCGCGGGCCGAGACCGAACGCCGGGTCACCCTGCGGCCGGCACCGGACTGCATGACCCGACTGAGCGCACTGCTACCGGTCAAGGACGGCATCGCCTGCTTCGCGGCACTGTCCGCGTTCGCCGACGCCACTGCAACCCCGGACCATCCACGCGGGCACGTGATGGCCGACACCCTGGTCGGGCGTGTCACCGGACGCTTCCCCATGGGTGCGAAACAGCCTATGGACAGTGCCGGTTCGTCCGCCGCCTCCAAATCGACCACCGCTGGGGATCCGTCCGCGGCGGACGAGCCGACCACCGCTGCGGAGTCGCCCGATGCGGCTGCAGCAGCTGACGAGGCCGCCTCTGCCGTCGCTCCCGGGCAGCCTGGCGCGATGGGGACGGACAGTCCACGACCTTCGGACAGTTCGCGATCTTCGGGCAGTTCGCGATGCTCCACGGACTCCCCGAAGCCACAGGTCCGGATCAATCTGCTGATGCCACTGGGCACCCTGACCGGCGACGTGCCGGCCTACCTGCCCGGCTACGGCCCGATCCCGGCCGACCTGGCGCGGGAGTGGCTGACCGACCCCGACCTGGCGGTCCAGGTGCGGCGCCTGTTCGCCTTCCCCGACTCCGGCGACCTGGTCGGCATGGACTCCCGAGCCCGCACCTATCCCGGGCTGTTGGCCGAGTTCATCCGGTTGCGCGACCAGACCTGCCGCACGCCGTACTGCACGGCACCGATCCGACATACCGACCACATCCGATCCCACGCCGACGGCGGATCGACCAGCGAACGCAACGGCGACGGCCTCTGCGAGTGGTGCAACTACGCCAAAGAACACCCCGACCACCACGTCACCGGTCACGCCGGCGAAACCACCACCACCGTCGGCACCCTCACCGCGACCAGCCGCCCGCCCGCGCCACCAGGAATGCCACCACCCACCACGTCATACATCGAACGAACCCTCATGGACGTCACCTGGAAACACTGGACCAGCTAATCCGTAGCGGCACACCGCGTAGCGCACAGCCCTGCACGAGCGCGCCCAGCACAGCCCACCCCGCGAGCCCGCCCGAGCCAGTGGACGTTCCACATGCGGGTCCCATGGACACACGGTCGGGCAAGGACCCGGCCACTCTGGCGTCTCGCTTCACCCTTTCCTGCCGCTCTACGTCAGCGCAGGAACTGCTCCACGTGGCCGGGCACGATCTGGGCCGCGAGTTTGCCGACCTGATCCTGCGGCAGGTCAAGCACCGGGTAGTCCTTGTTGCCGGCGGCCGTCGCCAGACTCACCGTCGCGACGCCCGCCCGGCGCTGGAAGAACGACCGACGGACCGTCACACCGACCGCCCCGCGGCGCTCGATCACGTTGGTGGACAAGCCGATCGAGCCGGATCTGGTGATCAGGAACCGGTCCGTGACCGCGTGCCCGAGCCAGTGCGCACGACTTCGGCCGAGCAGCACGCCGCCGGCGATCGGCAGGACGGCACACACCCCGAGCGCCGGCAGGTTCCAGACCACTGCGGCGGCGATGAGCAAAGCCACCAGCACGACAGCACCCGCCAGCGCGCGCGTGTACCGACGGCGCGTAGCGGCAGCACCATGCGATCGCAGCGGTATGCCGACAACCTTCCCTCCGAGCACCGCGTCGGCCGTCCCCGTGACGACATCCGCCGGGGACGGCGGCGTCAGCGTCGTGCTCATCCCGCGACCGTCCTCCTTCACACCCGTCGTGATCGCCGACAGGTGCGCACCGCCGGCCCAGCGCAACGGCACGGGGCGATGCACCTCGACACCACGCAGTCGACGGATCTCCAGGGAGGTTGCGCGCGTCGTGAGCAGGCCGCGAGAGACGTGATAGGTGCCGCCCCGACCGTCGCGAGTCAGCCGAAAACCATGGAACGCCAACAGATAGCCCAAGAGCGCGAGCACCACGATCACGACGAGCGCCCCGACGAGCACGGCCAGCACGGCGGCGATGACACCGATTGCGGCAAGTCGGTCCACGGTGCCGGCGACCAGCCCGTCCTCGCCCCAGCCGATGCCGGACTCGTTGAGGAACTGCGAGCCCACACCGACGATCGCCAGCGCTGCGACCAGCCCGGCAGGACCAAAGGGTGCATATCGGATCCACGCCGGATTGAGTTGGTAGACAACGGTTTCCGGCTGGTATGCCGCCGTGGGATGCGACGCACCACCGACGTCGCCGTGCGAGCCAGGGGAAGCACCTACCGGCTCCGGTGCCCCTTCGGCCCCCCGGTGCAGCAGCTCGCCGCGCAGGGCGGCCGCCTCGGAACTGGTCAATCCTTCCAGTTTCAAAGCCTTCTCGCCGGCGCCGGTGCCGATCTGAACCTCCGCCAGACCGAGCGCCCGGTGCATGACCGACGCCGTCACATCGACCGACCGCACCCGGTCCATCGGGGCCGACACCGTCGTGGTGTTGAGCACGCCGTGGCGCAGTTGCACCTGGTCCGCGGTGAAGCGGTATCGGGTGCTGAACCAGCGCAACACCCCCAGACCGATCGCGCCCGCTGCCGCGAGCAGACCCCACCAGTTCTGCCCTCCGGTCGAGCCCGCCACGACAACGGCGACGAGCGCGGGGAGGAAGCGGATGAGTTCCTTGACCGGATGGATCAGCAGCATGCGCGGGCTCAGCCGGCGCCATACGCCCGAGTCCGTCGGCTGTTCGCGCGCACCACTCTCCCCTGGGGAGATCTCTGCACGCTCCTCACTCATGTCGCGTCGCCCTCACTGGCGGCGGTGACGACCGTCAGGTCGTGCACGATGCGGTCGGCCACGTCGGCGTCCAGCCCCTCGATGCGCAGCTCGCCCTTCGCCGACGCCGTGGTGACCGTGACCGAGCTCAGCCCGAACAGCCGCTCGAGCACACCTCGCTCGGTGTCGACGGTCTGCACCCGTGAGATCGGTGCGATGCGTTGCTCGATCGTCAGCAGGCCGCGCTGGGTGTAGACCGCGTCCTCGGTCACCTCCCAGCGATGAATGCGGTAACGCAGAACGGGTGCGATCAGCGTCCCGCACACGAAAACAACTGCGATCACTGCGATTCCGAGCACAATCCAAATACTCGAGGGGTGCGCCAGGAACAAAGTCACCACACCCGCCACCACCAGGATCACACTGACGATGCCGCCCTGCACCGCCCACATCGTTCGTGCGCGGGAAGCCACGAGTTCGGCGGGTGGGCGCAGGTCCATCCTCTGACCTTCTCACGGCTGTCCGACGGGCGCTGGCGAAGGTGGGACGCGCCAGTGCCGTCAGGTGAATCTCTTGTGTTTGCAATGTTTCCCCAAATTTTCCCCAAGGCTGGGGTATGTCGCTCCCAAGGACTCCGTATGGGAACGTTCAATGTTCGCCAATTCTTCGCCAGTGCCACCCCTCGGCCCGATCCATCTGTCCATAGTTCTGGCGCAAGCCCAACCCCGGACTTGCGCCAGTCACGCACGACGTGACCTTCGATGGAATGGATGTATATGCGAGTCAACAAGACAGCAATGCTCTTCGGCATCGCCGCTGTGTCGACGAGTTGTGTCATCGGCACCACCTCCGCCCACGCGGCGACGGCACCGTCAGCCAGTCACCGCGCCAGCGGCGTGAGTAACGAACAGGTCGTGGACTCCTTCCTGAGTTCGCACCCCACCTCGATCGCTTCGTCCTCGAGTGACGAGTACGAACTGATCGGCACGACGACGAGCGCCGACGGCACGTCGCACTTCCGCTACCAGCGGACCTACAAGGGGCTGCCCGTCGTCGGTGGCGACTTCGTCATACACGCCAAGGGCGGAAAGGTCGTCGGCCAGTCCGGTAACCAGCGCAAGGCGATCTCGGTCTCGACCACACCCACGGTCGCCGCGGACGCCTCACGCAGCCACGCGGTCGGCAGCGCTCACGTCTACAACGCCAAGGGCGCGACCTCCCCCAAGCTCGTCGTCGACGCCGCCGGCAGCAAGCCGGTGCTCGCGTGGATGACCGTCGTCACCGGCGTCCAGGCCGACGGCATCACACCCAGCCACAAGGCCGTGCTCGTCGACGCGCAGACCGGCAGGACGATCCGTTCCTCGGAGATGGTGAACTCGCTGATGTCGGCGCAGGCCTCCAAGAAGGCCATGGCGCGCAACGGCGTTCACAAGCCCGCGACGCTCACCACCAAGGCGCCGGCGAACCTCAAGCCGGTCAGTTGGGGGTCGCTGGGCAAGGGCCACGGGCACAACGCGGGCGTGGCCGCGGACGGCACCGGCAAGTCGTTGTTCCTCGGTGACGTGAACCTCACGACCACGCAGGGCAGCAGTGGCTACGAGATGACCGATCCGAACCACGGCGGCAACTCGGCCTGCGACATGAACAACGCCGAGGTCGGCAACTGTGCGCTCTTCACCGACGACGACAACGCGTGGGGTGACGGGACGAACAGCGACCGCGCCACCGCGGCAGTCGACGTCTACTACGGTGCCGCGGAGACCTGGGACTACTACAAGGACGCCTACAACCGCAACGGCATCTTCGATGACGGCAAGGGCGTGCCCTCTCGCGTGCACTACGGCAGCGGCTACGTCAACGCGTTCTGGGACGGCTCGCAGATGACGTATGGCGACGGCGACGGCGACAACGCGCCGCTCGTCGCGATCGATGTCGCCGGCCACGAGATGTCCCACGGAGTCGCCGAAGCGCTCGCGAACCTCGGCTACGACGGCGACGTCGGCGGGATCAACGAATCCAACAGCGACGTCAACGGCACGATGGTCGAGTTCAAGGCGAACAGTTCCGTGGACAAGCCGGACTTTTTGATCGGTGAGACCATCGACATCAATGGCGACGGCACCCCGCTGCGCTACATGGACCAGCCGAGCAAGGACGGCTCGTCACTCGACTGCTGGTCGTCCGCGACGCAGAACGAGGACCCGCACTACACCTCCGGTGTCGGCAACCACGCGTTCTTCCTACTGGCCAACGGCAGCGGCGAGTCCGAGTGGGGCAACAGCCCGACCTGTGACGACAGCACGGTGACTGGCATCGGCAAGGACAAGGCCGCCACCATCTGGTACGACGCGATCAAGGACTACGGCACCTCCAACATGTCGTATGCCGACCTGCGCGCCGGCATGATCAAGTCCGCTGACGCGCTCTACGGCGCGGACAGCACCGAGTCCAAGGCCGTTGCCGCGGCCTGGAGCGCGGTCAGCGTGAGCTGACGACCCCAAGCGCCCTGAGGAGCCCGTGAGCTGCGCCCTGAGGAGCCCGTGAGGTACGAGCGGGCGTCTCGAAGGGGTACGAGCGGGCGTCTCGAAGGGGCCGATCGACGAGCCCCTCCGGTTGCTTCCTCCCGTGGCCGGAGGGGTTCGTCATACCCACTCCGCGGGTCGAGACCTCGCACCCGTTGCATGATGAAGGCATGAGCAAGCACGAGGTCCAGGTCCGCAGGGTGTATGACGCACCGGCGCCGTCCGACGGCACGCGCGTGCTGGTCGATCGGCTCTGGCCCCGCGGGCTCAGCAAGGACAAGGCCGAGCTGGACGACTGGTGCAAGCAGGTCTCGCCCTCGACCGAGTTGCGCAAGTGGTACGCGCACGATCCGGACAAATTCGAGGAGTTCGCCGAGCGCTATCGCGCGGAGCTGGACGACCCCGAGCGGGCGGAAGCGCTCGACGGGCTGCGCGAGCACGCGGCCACCGGCACCCTGACGCTGCTGACCGCAGCCAAGCGCGACGATATCAGCGAGGCCACCGTGCTCGCCGAAATCCTCACGGCCCATTAGCCATTCGGAATCTTCCCGAACCGGCATTCGTCATTTTTTCGTCAAGAAACGCACCCAATTCCGGCAAAGCTCTTGCGCACGGCCATCCAGCGGCACAACACTCAGCCGTCGCCGAGAGACAGATCCTGCTCGGCACGTCTCTTGAGGAGTGCACATGCGCAAAATCCCCTTGCTCGCCGCCATCAGCCTCGCCGCATCCGCCGGCGCGCTCGGCAGCGTCGTCCCGACAGCCCACGCGGCGACGGGACACAGCCCCGACGTGCACTCCGTGCACTCATGCGCCACCGCAACGGCCGGCTCGGCTGCCTGCGACGCGATCCACCTGGTCAATGGCGCCGGGCAGAACGTGAGCAACACCGGCCGGCTCCAGCCGGCCGCGGCCGCGCACGGCAAGCCGGTGCAGCCCTCGGCGATCTCGGGCAAGACGCCCACCGACATCCAGAGCGCTTACAAGCTCTCCGGACTGAAGTCGGGCGGACGGACCGTCGCCATTGTCGACGCCTACGGCTACCCCAACGCCGAACGTGACCTGGGTGTCTACCGCAGCCAGTTCGGGCTGTCGTCCTGCACGACGGCCAACGGCTGCCTGACGATCATGAGCCAGACGGGCAGCACGACCAACCTCCCCCGCACCGACGTCGGCTGGTCGCAGGAGCAGGCCCTCGACCTGGACGCCGTCTCGGCCGCCTGCCCCGACTGCAAAATCGTTCTGGTGCAAGCGAAGTCGGCGTCATTCGCCGACCTCGGAGCAGCCGTCAACCAGGCGGCCAAGGTCTCCGGTGTCGTGGCGATCTCCAACTCGTACGGCGGCGGCGACGCACCCGACTCGACATACGGCAGCTACTACAACCACTCGGGTATCGCGGTGACCGCCTCGACCGGTGACAACGGCTACCAGGGCGCGAGCTTCCCGGCCTCGTCGCATTACGTGACCGCCGTCGGTGGCACCTCGCTCAAGACCGCCTCGAACTCCCGCGGTTGGACCGAATCCGCTTGGAGCGGCTCAGGTTCCGGCTGCAGTACGTCGAATGTCGCACCGTCCGGCCAGGACTCCGCGGTCACGCACTGCTCCGGCCGCGCGATGGCCGACGTCTCCGCGGACGCCGACCCGAACACGGGGCTGGCGGTCTATGCACCGACCTCGAGCCGGTCCTCCTCGTGGGCCCAGTACGGCGGCACCTCGCTGTCATCTCCGCTCGTCGCGTCGGTCTACGCGCTGTCCGGCAACACCAGTGGCTACGCGAACACCAAGCCCTACGCCAACCCGTCGGGACTGTTCGACGTGACGACCGGTAGCAACGGCACCAACCAGTACTGGTCGAACGCCGGCACCGGCTGGGACGGCCCGACCGGGCTCGGCACGCCGAACGGCACCGCCGCCTTCTGATCGATGGAAGATCCCCGTCGGGCACGCCGCCCGGCGGGGATCTTCTGTTTCGTGGCGTATCGAAACCTCAGTTCGGCGCGACGTCTCGCATTCCACGCCACCAGCTGCCGACCGCGGCAGCAGCGACGAAGCAGACCAGCAGCACGATGACACCGGCACTCGGACCGGCGCCGTCCGCGTAGTCCGGCACGTGCGCGAACACAGCCGTTGTCGCCAGCCAGTGCGGCGCGTGCAGCACCGATCCCATCAGCACCAGGACGCCGGAGCCGGCGACCGGCACCCAGGCGAGTGGCCCCCACCGACGCCGAATCCCGATGACCAGAGCGGTGATTCCGGCCAGCGCCAGCACCGCCGGCCACTGCCCAACGACATAGGCGAAGCAACGACCGGCTCCCCCGGACAGCTGCGTGAGCGTCACCAGTGAGCCGACACCGCCGGCGACCAGGAGCATCGCCAGCGAACCGGCGACCGCGACGGCGACCTGTGCGAACAGCGGGCTGCGTCGCGGCGCTCCGGCCGTCAGCAGGTTCTCCAGGGTGCCGTCCGCCTCCGCCGTCGCGTCGCCGAGGACCGTGAGCACCGCATAGCAGCCGACCAGCAGGCCGATCATGACGCCGGCGAAGGAGAAGAAGACCGCATCGAGCTGGTCTTGCCCGGTCAGGTCACGCATCAGCTTGGCGGTGGACTCGTCACTGGTCAGCAGGTCGATGAGGCTGCCGCTCATACCACCGAAGAGCGCGGCGACCGCAGTCACGATGGTGGTCCACGCGAGCCATCGCCCACGTTCGAGCCGCCACGTCAGCGCGAGCACGGAGTGGACCAGCAGCCGGTCATCGGAGGATGCCCGGGCGTGCAACGGAGCGGCGGCATACTCGCGGTTGCGACCGGCCCGCCATACGAACAGCGCCATCAGCGCACAGACCGCGGCGAAGATCAGGACCGCCCACCACCTGTCATCGGTGTATGGCGCCTCGGCGTCGATCCAGGCCAGCGGGCTGACCCAGCGCAGCGAACTGACGCCCTGCACGTTGGCGATCGCGCGTATGCCGAAAGCCGTTGCCAGCGTGATGAATCCGAGCAGCTTCGCCAGCCCGCCGCTGTCGGCGAGCTCTCCCGCGAGCAGGCCGGCAAGGCCGAAGAACAGGCCGCAGCACGCGGTCACCGCTCCGAGACCGAGCGCGCCCTGCCAGGTGAGCTCATCGACGACAGCCGTCTCGGCCAGCAGCACCGCGGCGACCGCCGCGCCGAGACCGACCGTCACGGTCGCGATCGCTGCGAGGGCGGCGCGCAGCCGGGACGACGCCGGATAGCCGCACGCCTGCACGAGTTCCGCGGTGCCGGAGTCCTCCGTGCCACGCCCGAAACTGACGCCGAGCAGCAGCGAGAGCACCGCGGTCGCGATGACGAGGTAGGTGCCCATCTCCCACGCCACGAGCTGCCCGATGGTGCCCGGCTCCGGCAGCGGGCCGTAGAGCAGCCGTGTCGCGGCGTTGCTGCCCATGCTGCTGATCAGGTGTTCGCGCTGGTCGAGCCGCGGGTAGGTCGAGGAGTATGACGGCGCGACGATCGTCAGCAGGGCGAGCAGTGGGATCGCCCAGGCCAGGATGCGCCGGCGGTGCGTGCGCAGCATGACCCGTGTCGGGCCGATCCGCCGACTCATCGCGACGCCACCTTGTAGTGCCGTAGGAAGAGGTCCTCCAGGCTCGCGGGAGTGCAACGCACATCCGTCGGGTGCGCTGCCAGCAGACGCCGCAACACCGCATCGATGTGCTCCTCGGGCACACTCGCTTCGAGGCGTATCGCGTTGTTCGGCAGCTGTTTTCGCTCGATCTCCGCTGCCCCGAGCAGAGCCGCCACGTCGGCGGCGACGCGATCTGCGGTGTCCCCCGACACCACTGCGCTGATCGTCGACGCCGCCAGGTGACGCAGCTGTGACAGCTCACCGGTCTCCACCAGGCGACCGTCCTTGATGATCGTGACCGCGTCGCAGAGTTGCTCGACCTCGCCGAGGATGTGACTGGAGAGCAACACGGTGCGCCCGTCCGAGACCGCGCGCTCGACACATTCGCCGAACGTGCGCTCCATCAGCGGATCCAGCCCGGACGTCGGCTCGTCGAGGATCAGCAGCCCGGTGCGCGCCGCGAACGCAGCGACGAGGATTACCTTCTGCCGGTTTCCCTTGGAGTAAGCCCTGATTCGCTTGCCCGGGTCGAGTGCGAAGGCCTCGATGAGCTCGCGCTCCCGGTCGTCGTCGTAGTCGCCACCGGCCGCGCGGCGCAGTCCGGCGAGCACGTCGAGCGCCTGTCGCCCGGTCAGGGTGGGCCACAGGGCGACGTCGCCGGCGACATACGAGACGTCCTTGTTGATGGTCGCGCTGTGGGTGGCGGGATCGCAGCCGAGCACCCTGACGGCACCGGAGTCACGGCGGTAGAGCCCGAGCAGGACACGAATGGTCGTCGTCTTGCCGGCGCCGTTGGGCCCGAGGAAGCCGTGGACCGTGCCGCGTCCGACCCGCAGGTCGAGCCCGTCGACGGCGTGGAAGCTGCCGAAGGTCTTGGTCAGCGCCCGCACCTCGATGACGTTGCCGGTCTCCGGCACGTCCACCTCGCGGGGCCGTTCCTGGGTGGCTGAACTGCTCACGGTGTCGCTCCTTGCAGTGATTCCGGCTGCAGATCGTGCTGCCGGAGGCCGGCCTCGAGCGCTTGCTGGAAGCGTTCTTGCAGCGCCTTGGGGAAGAGTTCGGTGGTCGCATAGCCGACGTATTCGCTCGAACTGAACGACGCCTGCTCCAGCAGTGCCATGGCCTGCTCCAGGGACAGGCCCAGTGACGCAACGAATTCGACTGCGTGCTCGGCCATTTCGTCCACTCGATGGTCGATCTCGTCCGCGGACAGCGAAGGCATCGCCCGGTCGAGATCACGGAACTCGGCGAAGAGCGGCAGGATCAGGTCGAGCTGCCCCTCGGTGAGACGCTCGGCGAGCTCGATCACCATCGGCGGCAATTCGCCGCTGTAGCAAGCAAATTCGACGACTTGACGTTCGGCGGCGATCATCGCTGCGACGTCGTCATCAGGGGCCCGCGCGATCAGCATCTCGTACATCCGATGCACCGGTCGTGGCATCGGCGACACCGGCCCGCCGTCCGCCGTTGTCCGCAGCAGCCGGACCAGTTGGTCCCGTTGGCTGTTCAGTTGCGCGAGGCGCTCGTCGACGCCGCTGAGGGCGATCGCCAGGTCGGTGCGTATGGCGGCCAGCTCATCCGGGTCGTCAGCCTGCTCCTCGAGCATCGAGCGCACCGCCGCCAGCGGCACGCCGGAGTCGACCAGCCAGCGGATCCGCAGCAGCCGGGCCAGGTGCGCCATACCGTAGTCACGGACGCTGCCACGCTCCGCAGGGACGGGCAGCAGTCCGATCTGGTGGTAGTAGCGGACGGTCCGCACGGTGGTGTCGGTCAGGTCCGCCAGTTCTTTGACTCGCATGTGTCGATCATTGACTGTGACGTAACGTCACAGTCAAGACCGCGGTGCCGGAGATCGCCGGTGACAATTGCATCCATGGGGGCTGTGAGTCCGCTGACGGCCGGCCGTACGACTGTCTTGACAGGCGTCTCACAGCGGGAGAACTGTGGCTCGGTGCACTCAGCACGCCCGAACCGGAGGCATCACCATGACAGCTTCACAGCCCCGCACCCACCGCATGCTCTTCGGCACCGGACTGGTCGCCGCGGCAGCACTCGCGCTGGCCGCGACCGCGCCGGCATCCGGCAGCCCGGGCGATCACGCGGGTAAGCCCCGACTCGCTCACGCGTTCGTCATCATGGAGGAGAACCACGCCCAGGATCACGTCATCGGTGACCCGAACATGCCCTTCACGAACAGCCTGGCCGCGTCATACAACCAGGCGACGAACTACTACGGCGTCACGCACACCAGCGAGCCCAACTACATCGCTTCGACCAGTGGATCCAACTGGGATGTCAATAACGACAACGGCTGGAACCCCACCGCGACGAACCCGGCGACGAACCACTACGACCACACCAACATCGTCGACGAGCTCGAGGGCGCACACATCAGTTGGGGCGCCTACATGGACGGGATGCCGTCGGCCGGCTACCTGCCCGACCAGTGGCCCGCGACCGGTGGCGCGCTCTACGCGAGCAAGCACAACCCGTTCGCGCTCTACAACGACGTGCGCACCGATGCTGCCCGGATGTCACACGTGAAGCCGATGAATTCCCTTGCTACCGACCTGAATTCGGGACACGCGCCGCGCTATGTCTGGATCAGCCCCGACCAGTGCAACGACATGCACGGCGGCGTCTACGGCGCGATCGCCGGACACCCGGAGACACCCTGCCCCTACAACGACGCACCCGGGGACGCCAATGACGAGGCCCTCAAGACGAAGGCGGACGCCTTCCTGAAGACGACCGTCAACACGATCATGCACAGCAAGGCGTGGACGCCCGGCAGCGTCATCTTCATCACCGCCGACGAGACCGACTACGACGGCGACAGCCCGTCGAACAACTTCTACCTGTCCACGGCCGGGTGCTGTGACTCGCCGGTGCTGCCGGCAGGTGACCCGGCGGTCAGCCCGACCTGGCCCGGCGGCGTGTATGGCGGCGGGCTCGTTCCGATGATCGTGGTGACCAAGGACGGCCCGCGGCACGTCACGGACAACACGGCATACAACCACTACTCGATGCTGCTCACCATCGAGCAGGGCTTCGGCCTGACGAAGCTCGGCTTCACCTCCGACAGCCGGCAGGTGAAACCGATGTGGTCACTGATCAGTAACCACTGACGGTCAGCCTCGACCCGCGAGGCCGTGCTCGTAGGCGTACACCACCGCCTGCACACGGTCCCGCAGGCCGAGCTTGGCCAGGATGCGGGCGACGTGGGTCTTTATGGTGGCGTCGGAAACGTAGAGCGCGGAGGCGATTTCGGCGTTCGAGAACCCGCGCGCAAGCTGCACCAGGACCTCACGCTCCCGCCCGGTCAGCCAGGCCAGCTCGGCCGGCGTCTCGGCGACTGGCGCCGGCAACCGGCCGAACTGCTCGATCACCCGGCGGGTGACCGCGGGGTCCAGCAGGGCGTCCCCGGCCGCGACGGTGCGGATCGCCTGGATGAGCGTCTCAGCAGGTGCGCTCTTGAGCAGGAAGCCGCTGGCTCCGGCACGCAGCGCCTCGTAGACGTAGTCGTCGATGTCGAAAGTGGTCAGCACGATCACCCGGCAGTCCGGTTGCGCCTGCGTGATCCGGCGGGTCGCGGCCAAGCCGTCGAGTCGTGGCATCCGGATGTCCATCAGCAGCACGTCGGGGCGCACTCGTTCGGCGAGACCGACCGCAGCCCTGCCATCGCCCGCGTCGGCCACGACCTCGATGTCCGCCGGCTGCTCCAGCAGCAACCGGAATCCCGCTCGGACCATGTCCTGGTCATCGGCCACCACCACCCGGATGGCGTTGTCACGGACCACCTGGTCGCTCATCCCGGCGCCACCGGCAGATCCGCCGACACCAAGAATCCCCCGGTCGCCGGCGGCCCCGCGGTGAACGTTCCGCCATACAGTTCGACCCGCTCGCGGATCCCGGCCAGCCCGTGCCCGCAGCCTTCGGCCGACCCGATCGGCTCGCGGCCGTCGTCGGCGACCCGGATGCCGAGCGCGGAGTCGTCATACGCCAGCCGAATGCTGACCGACGCCGCACCAGCATGCTTGCGCACGTTGGTCAGCGCCTCCTGCACCACGCGGTAGGCGCACAACTCCAGCCCGGGATCCAGCGGTATGACGGTGCCGTCGACGACCAGGTCGACCCGGGTGCCCAGCTGCCGGGTGTCCTCGAGCAGGTCGGGCAGCTGCTCGAGTGTCGGCAACGCCTCCAGCTCGGCCGCGGGATCCGCTGGTCGTAGGACGCCGAGCATTCGGCGCAGCTGTGAAATCGCCTGGCGTCCCTGTATTTCCGTCCGCGCGAGAGCTTCGCGTTCGACCTCGAGATCGCCGCCGAGCCGGCTGCGCACCGCTCCGGAGTTGAGGACCATCACACTCACCGCATGCGCGACCGTGTCGTGCAACTCACGAGCGAGACGGAGTCGCTCGTCGAGGACGGCGGCCTGGGCGTACTGCTCCCGGACCATCTCGGCGCGAGCAGCACGATCCGCTGCGCGTCGAGTCCGCTCGATCTCATGGCGCAGCGCGGCTCCCGCGGCCGCCGGGGCGCCGACCCAGAGTGCGATGAACGGGTAGTTGGCGACGGTCTGATCCTGCTGGGGCAGCCCGAGGAGCGAGAGCCAGGCGAGGGCGACGATCGCTGCCGCAACGACGGCCGCACGACGCAGTGGCAGGTGGCGGCCCACCGAATACGCAGCAACGAGAACGGCGGCCAGCAGTGCGAGCCCGTCGAGTTGCAGGCCGACAACTGTCTTGAACGCGAGGCCACCGGCGCACACGAGCGCCGCGGTCGCAGGCAGGATGCGTCGCCAGGCGAGCGCACCCGGGGACAGCGCGGCCACCGCGAGATTGACCGCCACAGGTCCGTGATCCACGCCCGTGACGACCTCGATGACCGCCCAGACAACGAGCCCTGCGGCGATCATCAGGTCGAGAGGTCTCGGCCGCTCCATCCCAGAATTCTACGAACGCGACACACCATCCACGTCATCATTCCGGGCGATATTCCGGCGCCCGGTCGGCCGTCCGGGCGACTCTCCTTTCGCGCTGCCGGGCGACGACGGCGGGCACCCATGCCGCGCACACTCAATCCATCTCCCTACCCATCTCATCTCGATGAAAGGCATTGAAATGGCTATCTATTCGACGACCGAAGTCGCAATGGAACACACGACATCCGACCCTCGGGAACGGATCGGCCTGGTCACTCTCGTGACCGGCGCCGCCCTGCTCGCAGTCGCCCGACTGCTCGCCGATCCCGGCGGCTCACCCGCCGACCGGATCGAGCAGATGACACATCACGACGTGCAGGTGACCGTCAGCGCGTTGTGCGCGGTCACCGGGTTCGCCGCGCTGATGGCCGGACTGCTGACCGTCGCCTCCGCGGTGCGAGGACGCGGCGCCATACTCGCGGCCGTGGGGAGCGGCCTGGTGATCGCCGGCGGCGTCGGCTTCGCGGTGCTCTCCGCCGTCGACTTCAGCACGCTTGCGGCGACTCATGCGGGACCGCGCTCCGCGATGGTGTCCTATCTCGGTGCGCTCGACAGCAGCCCGGGCATCCTGATCGTGACCGGACTCGCGATGGTCGGGTACATGTTCGGCCCGTTCGTGGTCACGCTGGCCGGTCGCCGGGCCGGGTTCGTGCCGCGCTGGCTGCCGTGGGCGACGCTCGCCGTCCTGATTCTGCAACCGGTCGCCGAGGGTGCCGGCGGCCCGTCGCTGACGCGGTATGTCGACTCCGTCTTCCAGCTCGCCCTGGTGGCCATCTGCTGGGTACTGGCCCGGTGCACGGGCGATCGACGCCGACTCACAGACCGCTGAGGAAGGCGAGCAGTCCGGCGAAGTAGGTGTCCTGGTCGTCATACATCGCCATGTGGCTGCCGGACGGGCAATGCAGGTGACGCCCGGCCGGTAGCCGCCCGGCCATCGTCCGCATGAACTCCGGATCCATCGTGTCGTGCTGTGCGCCGATCACGAGTGTCGGCACGGTGATCGAGCCGAGGTCGTCGGTCCGGTCCCATTGCGCGAGGGTCGCGTCGCTGGAGATGCCGAGCTCGCTGGGGCCCTGCATCTTGCGGTAGATGACCGGGTTGATGTGGTCCATCCCGCGCTGCGCCGGGTCCGGCCACTCCCCCGCGGGCATCCGCAGCACGTGGTGCACGTAGTGCTGCTCCAGCAACAACTCCTCGTAGACCGGGTTGTCGACGTCGCCGTCGGCTTCGAGTTGCTTGATCCGGGCCAGCTTCGCCTGGTCCATCGCGGGCATCAGGACCCGCTCGGCATAAGCGTTGTATGCCGGGACGCTCGACATCATGTTGGAGATCACCAGGCCCTTGAGGTGCTGCTGGTGCCGCAGGGCGTACTCCGTCGCGAGGATGCCGCCCCACGAGTGTCCGAGCAGCACGAAGTTGCTCGCGTCGAGGCCGAGTGCGGTGCGCACCTGCTCCACCTCATCAACGAATCTGTCGAGCTCCCAGAGTGATTCGTCGTCGGGCCGATCGCTGCGCGTCGAGCCGAGCTGGTCGTAGTAGTAATACTCGACGCCGGCCGCCGGCAGGAAGCTGTCGAAGCACTCGAAGTATTCGTGCGTGCAGCCCGGACCGCCGTGCAGCAGCAACACCTTCAGTTCCGGGTTGTTGCCGACCCGCTTGGTCCAGACGTTGTACTGCCCGGACGGAGTCGTCACCGGGATCATTCGTGCGCCGCCGCTGCGGCGGTCGTCCCGCTCGCGGTAGTCGAGGTATGGCGTGATCGGGCTCGTCGGTTGCACCATGCGCTCCATCCTGGCACCGACCCGGTGGCTCCATGCGGTGTATCGTTTGATACATGATGCGGATCAGTGAGGACTCGACCGCGAGCGCGGAGCGGCTGTGGACGTACCTCGGCGACGTCGAGCACTGGGGTGACCGGCTGCCGACGTTCGATTCCGTGCGCCACGTGGGCGGCCCGGTCCCGACGAATGTCGGCAGCCGCTTCGAGGTGCGCCAGCCCGGTCTGGCCAGGGCGACCTACGAGATCACCCGCTGGGAGCCGGACCACGGCTTCACCTGGGTCGGCCGGATGCCGGGCGTCGCCACGACCGGCATACACGACCTCGAGCCGGCCGGTCGGGGCTGCCGGATCACGCTCGGCATCGAATGGTCCGGACCGCTCGCCCGGGCAGTCCGCCTGCTGATGGCGTCCAAGGCGCGGCGGATGATGCAGTCCGAGTGCGAGACGATCGTCCGGCTCGCCGAGCGGGATTGAGGCGTGTCCGGCCCTCGAGAAGTGTTGCTGGCCAAGGCAATCGGCTACTTCGCCGAGCACGGCGTCCGGGACACCAGCCTGCGCACGCTGGCCGCCGCCATCGGCACCAGCCAACGCATGCTGCACTATCACTTCGGCTCCCGGGAGGACCTGCTGGTCGCGGTCATCGAGTCGGTCATCGAGGCCGACGCGGCGATGCTCACCCAGCTCTTCGCGAACGAGCCGGATCCGTTCGAGGCCGGCCGGGAGAACTGGCGGATCACCGCCGAGCACGCGCAGACCTTCGGCGCGCTCTACTTCGAGCTGTCCTCACACGCGATGTACGGGAAGCCGTATGCGCGCGACCTCGGCCACGCTTTCGTCACGCGCACCCAGGAGGCGTTCGAGGCGGCATACGCGAGCCTGACCGACCCGGCCACCGCACGGCGGCTCGCCCGGCTGACCCTCGCCGTCGGCCAGGGGTTGATGTTCGACATGCTCGTCGACGGTGACCGCGCCGCGTCCGACGCTGCCATCGAGGAATTCATCACGCTGCTGCGAACACGGCTCGGCCAGACCGGTGAAACCTCTGCAGTCGCAACCTGATCACCCGACAGCCGGCATTGCACGAAGACACCTCACTGCTGAACGGACGCGCTGTGAGCGATGCGAAACAAACGGTGACCGTTGAGCAATGAGGCCGAAACGACAACTCCGTAGCGTTGCCCACATCAGCGAATCCCATTCGTGATCCACGAGATCCACCCGATGATGGAGGCAGCGACATGGATGCACGTCAGATCGAACTGGTGCAGGCAAGCTTCGCGAAGGTTGTGCCGATCGCCGACCAGGCAGCCGTGATCTTCTACGACGAGCTGTTCAAGCTGGATCCCTCCCTGCGCGCCCTCTTCGCCGACGACCTCACCGAGCAGCGGGCGAAGCTGATGAAGATGCTCGGGACGGCGGTCAACGGCCTGCGCGACTGGGACGTCATACAGCCGGCCGTCGCCTCACTCGGGGCTCGCCACGTCGGTTACGGCGTCACGGCCACGCACTATTCGACCGTGGGGGCCGCGCTGCTCAGCACCTTGGAGAAGGGGCTCGGCGACGCGTTCACCCCGCAGGTGCGGGCTGCCTGGGCCGAGGTCTACCAGGCATTGTCGAGCACGATGATCGCCGCCGAGAAGCTGCCTGCCTGACCGGTCAGCTCGACGCCGCTCCCGGGACTCCAACCGTCGACCGGTGCGGCCGGCAGAAAGTGCGGAGAATTTCTCGCACTTTCCGCCGTTGCGGGCCTCAGCGGGCGCACAATGTGTGACGGTCGCCCGCCGCGGTGACCGCGACTCGACTCGGGGAGAGCCGCTCCTTTCCTTGATTGGGAGTTCTCGTGTCACGCACTCGAACACTTCGCACCGCCATGGCCATCACGGGTGTCACCGCGCTCGCGAGCATCGGTGCTGTCAGCGCACAAGCCGCGCCGGCATCCGGCCGTACCCACCTCGCCGGCTCGCAAGCACCCTGGGCCACCGCTTCGCATCGGGTCGGCTCAGCCCAGGGCACCGACAAGGTCACCTTCCGGATCTATCTGCCGAACAAGGCGGATGCGGCCGGATACGCACGTGCCGTCTCCACGCCAGGCAATGCGCTCTACGGGAAGTTCCTCACGCCGGCGCAGTACCGGAAACGGTTCTCGCCGACGGCCGGCCAGGTCTCCGCAGTGAAGTCCTGGCTGCGCTCCCAGGGAGCGCAGGTCGGCAGCGTGCCCGCCAACAACAAGTATGTCGAGGCGACGACGACCGTCTCGAACGCCGCGAAGATGTTCCAGACCGGCTTCGCCGAGTACTCCTTCCAGGGCCACCGGCTGCGCGCGAACACGTCGCCCCTGAGCGTGCCCGCCTCCGTGGGCGCGGTTCAGGCGGTCGTCGGTCTCGACGATTCGGCCACCCTGGCGCGTGCCGATGTGGTGCCGCCGCCCCCGGTCTTCAAGAACGCGCAGCCGTGCTCGGCCTACTGGGGCGACAAGACCGTACAGAACACGGCGACCCCCGACGGCACCAAGCTGCCGGCCAGTCCCTCGACGTTCGCGCCGTGCGGGTATGCCGGCGCGCAGTTGCAGGGCGCCTACGGCATGTCCGGCGCGATCGCCTCCGGCACCGACGGATCCGGTGTGACGGTCGGCGTGATCGACGCCTACGCGTCACCGACGATGAAGCAGGACCTGGACACCTACTCGGCCAGGCACGGCCTGCCCAAGCCGAACCTCAAGGAGATCGTCCCTCCGGGCACCTACAACCGCGCGGTCAACAAGAAGCAGGACCCGCAGGGCTGGGCCGGCGAGGAGGCACTCGACCTCGAAGGCGTGCACACCATGGCGCCGGGCGCGAACCTCGTCTACATCGGTGCCCCGAACAACTACCGCGACCTCGACGCGATCATGAACAAGGTCGTCGACAACCACCTGGCCGACATCGTCAGCAACTCCTACGGGTATGGCGGGGAGGCACTCCCGACGGGCTACATCAAGCCGCAGCTGGACACCCAGATCCAGGCGGCCGCCGAGGGCATCAGCCTCTTCTTCAGCTCGGGTGACAACGGCGACGAGACCGGAGGTGTCGCGGGCGCGACCCCGACACCGGACTGGCCGGCGTCCAGCCCGTATGTCACCGCGGTCGGCGGCACCTCGATGGGCGTGAGCGCGACCAACTCGCGCATCTTCGAGCTCGGCTGGCAGACCGGCAAGAGCACACTGAAGAACGGCGCGTGGGACCCCGCCCAGCCGGGCAACTACATGTACGGCGCCGGCGGTGGGACCTCGCGACTGTTCGCCCAGCCGGACTACCAGAAGGGCGTCGTCCCGAACTCGATGAGCCAGACGTATGGCGGCGCGCCGATGCGCGTCGTCCCCGACGTCGCAGCGCTCGCCGACCCGACGACGGGCATGCTCGTCGGCCAGACGCAGATGTTCCCCGACGGGCACAGCGAGTACTCCGAGTACCGGATCGGCGGCACCAGCCTCGCGTCGCCGCTCTTCGCCGGCATGTTCGCGCTCGCGGTGCAGAAGCATGGCGCATACGGCCTGGCCAACCCGACCCTGTATGGCGCACGGTCCGCGTCATACGACGTCACCAAGGCCGACCTGGCGCAGTACCCGGGCACCGTCCGGTCCGACTACGTCAACGGTGTCGACGCATCGGACGGCTACTCCTACACCGCCCGGTCGTTCGACGACGACGGCCCGCTGACGATCCACGTGCAGCAGGGGTATGACGACATCACCGGCGTCGGCTCCCCGGCCGGCACCGCCTGGCTGGACGCGGTCACCAAGTAACAGTTGAGAACCAAGAGAAGCGG
>NZ_DASZNO010000049.1:0-185592 GCF_035551235.1 Flexivirga sp.
CTGGCCGGGGAGCCGGGGACGGCGGCATTCCGACAGCTCGCGGGGGCGGCGGCCGCCCTGCGCGCCCCGCGGCAGGCGGTGGCGCACCCGCGCCCCGGGGCACACCCGGTCGCGGGGGCGGTCCGCGACTGCCCGAGGGGCTGGGTCCGTGCCGGCCAGCTCACACCGGCTGGTCTGGCCGGCGCGACCGAGTGCTTCGCCGGCACCCCCGAGCCGGAGCGCGAGTCGCCGCTGGCGAACCTCACCAAGGCCGAGCACGCGGTAGCCGGGCTGGTCGCCGAGGGGCTCACCAGCCGCCAGATCGCCGAGCGGCTGTTCGTGTCGCCGCGCACCGTCGACGCGCACCTCGCGCACATCTACCGCAAGCTCGAGATCCCGTCCCGGGCCAAGCTCGCCGCGCTGATGGCCGAGGTCGCCTGACCACAGCTGCTGCGCCGCGCCGGTGTGCCGTGGCCGCGCGGGGAGTCAGGCCGGCTGGGGCTCGGTGGCTGCCGCCGGCGCGGGCTGGCCGTCGTCGCCACGCCTGACCGCGGCGAGCAGCATCTGGGCGACGTCGACGACCTCGACCTCCTCGCCGCGTCCGTCCGCTTGGGCGGCGGTGAGGCCGTCGGAGAGCATGACGCGGCAGAAGGGGCAGCCGATGGCGATCCGCTCGGCGCCGGTGCCGAGGGCCTCCTCGGTGCGGTTGGTGTTGATCCGGGTGCCGAGCTTCTCCTCCATCCACATGCGGGCACCGCCGGCGCCGCAGCAGAAGGACTTCTCCTTCGAACGCTCCATCTCGCGGTACTCCACGCCGGGCAGTGCACCGATGAGCTCACGCGGCGGTGCGTAGACACCGTTGTGCCGGCCCAGGTAGCACGGGTCGTGGTAGGTGACCGACGCACCGGTCGACGCGGCGCTGCTGGTGATCTCCGCGTCCTCCGGGCGGGCGACCGGCACGAGGCGCTTGTCGCGCACCAGCTTGTTGAGCAGCTGCGTGTGGTGCAGCACCTCGTAATCGCCACCCAGCTGGGGGTATTCGTTCTTCAGCGTGTTGAAGCAGTGCGCGCAGGTGACGACGATCTTGGTGGCGCCGGCCTCGTTGAGCGTCTCGACGTTCTGCGACGCGAGCGCCTGGAAGAGCATCTCGTTGCCCGCGCGGCGGGCCGGGTCACCGGTGCACGCCTCGCCGTCACCCAGCACGGCGAACGAAACCCCAGCGGTGTCAAGGAGTTCCGCGACCGCGCGGGTGGTCTTCTTGGCGCGGTCCTCGTACGCGCCGGCGCAGCCGACCCAGAAGAGGTAGTCGACCTCGTCGAGCTTCTCCACATCCTGGCCGAAGACCTTGACGTCGAAGGGCAGGCCCTTGGCCCAGTCGAGGCGGGCGCGGGCCGCCATACCCCACGGGTTCTGTTTGCCTTCAAGGTTTTTGAAGAGTCCACCGAGCTCGGACGGGAACGCGGACTCGATGAGCGTCTGGTAGCGACGCATGTCGACGATGTGGTCGACGTGCTCGATGTCGACCGGGCACTGCTCCACGCACGCGCCGCAGGTGGTGCAGGACCACAGCACGTCCTCGTCGATGATCGCGCCGGCGTCGCCCAGCGGGTTGTATGCCGTCAGTGGCGACGCTTCGTCATACCCGGTGGTGCCGATCAGCGGGATCTCCATGATCGGGTTGTCGGCGGTGGCCGGGCCGGTGCCCTTGGCGGCTTCCGCCGCCTGCAGGTATGGCGCCCGCGCCTGCGTGTGATCGCGCAGCGTCATCATCAGCAGCTTGGGGGACAGCGGCTTGTCGGTGTTCCAGGCGGGGCACTGCGACTGGCAGCGACCGCACTCGGTGCAGGTCGAGAAGTCCAGCAGGCCCTTCCAGGTGAAGTCCTCGACGTTGCCGACACCGAACGTGGTGTCCTCGTCCATCTCTTCCAGTGACTCCATGGTCACGGGCTTGCCGTCGACCTGCATCGGCTGCAGGGCACCCAACGAGGTGCGACCGTCGGCGTGCCGCTTGAAGAAGATGTTGAAGAACGCCAGGAAACGGTGCCACGCGACACCCATGGTGATCCGCCGCGAGAGGACGATCAGCCAGGTCATCGCGGTGACGATCTTGATGGTGGACACGACCACGATGAGCGCCTTGACGGTGCCCGCGTCCAGGTGGTGCAGCCAGCCGCCATACCAAGCGGTGAGCGGGAAGTGCAGGCCGCTGGCCGAGCCCTCGCCCTCGTACTTGCCGACCGCGTATTCCAGGCCGCGCAGCGTCAGCACGCAGATGATCTCGATCAGGATGACCAGCTCGACGAAGTAGGCCTGCCAGAAGGTGGAGCCGAAGAAGCGCGAGCGGCGCCCGTCCTGGCCGGCGGAGCGGGCCGGGTGGTTCTTGCGGCGGTTCCAGATCAGCCAGCTGATGCCGGCCAGGCCGGTCCAGCCGAGCAGTTCCACGACCCACTCGTAGAGCACGAAGTGGCCCAGGATCGGCAGTGCGAAGGTCGGGTCCCACACCTGGAAGTAGGACGTGAGCACCGCCAGCGACAGGACGATGAACGAGATCATCGTGACCCAGTGCGCCATCGCAACGATCGGCAACCGCGACATCCGGGTGTGTCCGAAGATCTCCCGCACCAGGGTCGCGGTACGCCGGCCCTTGTGGTCGCCACGGTCCTCCGGGCGGCCGAGGTGGAACGTCCGGATGAAACCTTGGACCGCAGGGACTGCAAGGGCGATGCCGACGACGGTGATCGCCAGGGTGATGATCGCGGCGACGATCTGCAGGGCTGTCATGCGTCGCAGTCTAACTGCCTGTTACCCGTCAGTAACTTCCGGAGTGCTGCCGGGGAAGGGTGACGACAGATGGACACTGTTTGCGCGTTCAATAACGAGGTGTTGGAATACACATAACCGGTCCGGGTGTTGGACCGACCGCTGCCGGGCGTGACCCCGGCGACTCCGCGCAAGGAAGGCTACAGACGTGCCCATTTTCGACGACGTCACCCAGGCAATCGGCAACACGCCGCTGGTGCGCATCAACCGGATCATCGACGCCGCGGAGGGCACCACTGTCGCCGCGAAGCTCGAGTTCAACAACCCGGGTGCTTCGGTCAAGGACCGTATCGGTGCCGCCATCATCAAGGCCGCCGAGGACGCCGGCGAGCTGAAGCCGGGCGGGACCGTCGTCGAGGCGACCAGCGGTAACACCGGCATCGCGCTCGCGATGGTCGGCGCCGCGAAGGGTTACAAGGTCGTGCTGGCGATGCCGGAGAGCGCCAGCAAGGAGCGCCGTGCGCTGCTGCGGGCCTTCGGCGCGGAGCTGGTGCTGACCGACCCGGCCGGTGGCATGAAGGGCGCCGTCGAGAAGGCCGAGTCGATCGTGCAGGAGCGCGGCGGAGTACTCGCCCGCCAGTTCGCCAACGAGGCCAACGCCCGGGTGCACCGCGAGACGACCGCCGAGGAGATCTGGCGCGACACCGACGGCAAGGTGGACATCCTGGTGTCCGGCATCGGCACCGGTGGCACGATCACCGGCGTCGGCCAGGTCCTCAAGGAGCGCAAGCCCGAGGTCAAGATCGTCGCCGTCGAGCCGGCCGAGTCGCCGATCCTCAACGGCGGCAAGCCCGGCCCGCACAAGATCCAGGGCCTGGGCGCCAACTTCGTCCCCGAGGTGCTCGACACCAAGGTGTATGACGAGGTGCTCGACATCAACTTCGACCAGGCGATCGAGTGGGCCCGCAAGGCCGCCACCCAGGAGGGCCTGCTGGTCGGCATCTCCTCGGGCGCCGCGCTCGCCGCCGCCGCAGAGGTCGCTGCCCGTCCGGAGTCGGCCGGCAAGACGATCGTCGTCGTCATCCCCAGCTTCGGCGAGCGCTACCTGTCGACGGCGCTCTTCGAGGGTCTGGTTGACTGATCAGTCATGGCTCACGGCGCTCTGCTCACCAATGGTCACCGGTCGAAACCGGTGACCCAGACGGTGCGTGCCGCCGTGGCTTCCATCCGCGAGGACCTCGACGCCGCGCTCGACCGGGATCCGGCCACCACGTCACGCCTGGAGATGGCGCTGGCGTCGCCGGGCCTGCACGCGATCTGGGTGCACCGGTTCGCGCATGTCATGTGGCGTCGCGGCGGTCGCTGGCGGCTGCCGGCGCGCCTGGTCTCGCAAGCTGCCCGTACCGCGACCGGGGTGGAGATCCACCCCGGTGCGCGCATCGGGAAGCGCTTCTTCATCGACCACGGCATGGGCGTGGTCATCGGTGAGACCGCCGAGGTGGGTGACGACGTGATGCTCTATCACGGCGTCACCCTCGGCGGCCGCTCCCTGGATCGCATCAAGCGACACCCCACGGTCGGTAACAAGGTCACCATCGGTGCGGGCGCGCGGCTGCTCGGCCCGGTCACCGTCGGCGACGAAGCGCAGATCGGCGCCAATGCCGTTGTCGTGTCTGACGTTCCGTCATACAGCGTGGCGGTGGGGGTGCCGGCAAAGGTGCGCTCGTCGAAGCCGATCGCCGCACAGCCGGATCCCTACGCGGATCCCGCGCTGTTCATCTGAGGCAGCTTTAATCGCTCGCGCCCCCTCTAGGCTCGGTCCATGACTGAGCAGGAGGCACGACGCGTTGCGGTGGTGACGGGGGCGGGCAGCGGCATCGGGCGCGCGGTCGCCGTCGGCCTGGCCGGAGCAGGTTTCGACGTCGTGCTCGCCGGCCGGCGAGCCGATGCGCTCGAGGAGACCGCGGCGCTGATCGGCGGTGCTTCGTGTCTGGCGATACCTACCGACGTCACCGAAGAGGCAGCGGTGGCAACGCTTTTCGACCGCACCGTCGCTCGCTTCGGGCGGGTCGACGTGCTCTTCAACAACGCGGGTGTGTCGGCCTTCGCGGCACCGTTCGACCAGATCCCGCTGGCCGAGTGGCGGGCGGTGATCGACGTCAACGTCACCGGCATGTTCCTGTGTGCCCGTGAGGCGTTCCGCACGATGCGTGCGCAGCAACCGGCCGGCGGCACGATCATCAACAACGGGTCGATCTCCGCGCACGTGCCTCGGCCGGAGGCCGCGCCATACACCGTCAGCAAGCACGCCGTGAGCGGCCTGACCAAGCAGATCGCGCTCGACGGTCGGCCGCACAAGGTGCGGTGCGGCCAGATAGACATCGGCAACGCGGCGTCCGCGATGACGGCAGGTATGGCGACCGGCATGCTGCAGGCCGACCGGTCGACCAAACCGGAGCCGACGATGCACGTGCAGTCGGTGGTGCGCGCGGTCGTGCTCATGGCGACCATGCCGGACGACGCTGCCGTTTTCGACCTGACGATCGCGGCTCCGGACATGCCGTTCGTGGGTCGCGGCTGACACCGCGCAGGCCCGGCACGGAGACCCGTTCCCGCGGGCGCGAGCGCGAAATCGCCCGGCGTCATTCCTGCTCATTCGGAGCACAATGGAGGAACAACTACTCCCCCACATAGGAGGTGGGTCATGGCAACGCAGCACAGTTTGGACACGTCGATGGCACACCACCCGGACATCGTGGCCCTGCGGGACCGCTTTGACCGGGCGGCGGGGACTCCACGTGCTCAGGTGGCCGAGGGCTTGATGGTCCTCGCCGGCGGGTACGCAGCGATCTCACCATGGGTCATCGGCTTCAGCGGCAGTACGACGCCGCTGGCGATCAACGATCTGATCGTCGGGTTGTCGATCATGGCGATGACGCTCATCTGTGCGGACTCTCGCGGCCGCATGTATGGAATGGCCTGGGTCGCACCGGCGATGGGCGCGTGGCTCATCGTCGCGAATTGGGTCATGAACGGCATCAACCCATCCACCGGCACGATGATCAGCAACATCGTCGTCGGCGCTTGTGTGCTGTTACTGGGCGCTGCGGTCATGGGCGTCACCACGATGAAGTCGGACCAAACCTGATCCGATCCGGCACCGCCGCATGGCCTGTCGCTGCGCGGCATACGCCAAAGGGCTCGGCGACCTCGCGGTCGTCGAGCCCCTTGACGTGTGGTGCGGGGGTGAGTTGTCACTCGCCCTTCGCGGCGGCCTTCAGCTTGGAGCCGACGGTCACCTTGGCGGCCTTGGATGCCGGGATCTGGATCTCCTCGCGGGTGCGGGGGTTGCGGCCGGTGCGGGCCGCGCGGTCGACGCGCTCGATGGTGAGCAGGCCCGGCAGCTGGACCTTCTCGCCGCGGCCGATTGCCTCGAGGATGACGTCGTTGAAGCCGCCGATGACGGCGTTGGCGTCCTTGACGCTCACACCGGTGCGCTGAGCGATGGTGCTGGCAAGGTCAGTGCGGTTCATGAAGTGGGTCCTGTTCCTTGTCTCGGGGATCGGTGCAAACCGATCCGTCGATCGTGGCTAGCCCGCCGAGGATCGGCGTGCCGTTGGGTCCGCATCTTTCAAAGCCCGGATATTCCGCGCCATTGCAAGGGTGTGGCCCGCGCCCCACGTTAGACGCACACTGCGACAAGGTCCACGACACCCCGTCAGCGCGTCGTTTCAGCCGTTTCCGGGACGGGCGCGGTGGCGCTGCTCGCGGGAGCCGTCGACTGCGGGTCGCGGCTGGCTGCTTCGGCGAGACTGCCGTTGACGACGGGGCCCTCCCGGTGGCCCACTGCGGCGTAAAACCCAGCAGTTGCAGCGCTTTTCGCGGCCTGGCCGACTCCCTTGATCGCAGCCTGTCCCGCTGCTGCAGCGACCTCGGGACCGCGCTGCTTGATCTGCTCGGTGGTCCTCGCGCGCTGTTCGACCACTGCCGGGTGATTCCAGGCGTGGCCGCTGACCTGCTTGATCTGCTCGTAGCGGTCGCGTCCGGCGCGTGCGCCCAGGACGTAGCCCGCAGCGATGCCGACGGCGAATGCCAGCTTGCCCATCGGGGTTCCTTTCGTCGGTTTCATCCGACCCTACCTGCCGAGGTATGGCGTCAGTAGCGCCGTTGCGCACGGTGGCTGCCTGATGGCGCCGTGGCGGTTCGGTGGCGGCTCGGTGGTGGCCCTGTGGCGGTTCGGTGGCGGCTCGTTGTTGGCGGCCGCGCACTTCTGGCGACCGTTGCCGGAAAAGTACGCTCCCACGAGGTCTGCGCGTGCTTTGCGCGCGACCGTTGCCGGAAAAGTACATGGTGGCGTATGGCGATTTGTTCGCGAACGCGCGCCACGTAGGATGGCGTGCGCTCGTGCGGCACTGTCGTCGAGCAAGGAGGGCTCGCATAGTGGCCTAGTGCGGCGGTCTTGAAAACCGCTATGGGTGTAAGCCCATCGTGGGTTCGAATCCCACGCCCTCCGCTTACCGAACGTAGTGAGGTTCCGTCGAGGGCCCCTCATGAGGGAGGAAGTCTCGCGAGGGACGAGCGAGACTGACGGTTCCCACGCCCTCCGCTCACGTCGCGACGCTGATTCGCCATACAAGAAGCCCGAGAAGTCACTTACTTGCGAGCACGGCGAGATACCGGCAAGTAAGTGACATCTCGGGCTCGCAATCTCAGCGGCGCAGACGCCGCCGCAGGCCGAATCCGGTCACTGCGCAACCGAACGCACACGCGAAGCCGCCGGCGATCAGTGCTCCGTTCGCGTGGTCGTCGCCGGCCGCCCCGTCGGTAATGATGGCCGGCCCGGTCGACGGGGCCGGGTGCCTGGGAGGTGTCGGAACCTGCGAACCCGTGCTCGTGGGCTGCGGCGCCGTGGCCGTTGCGGTCCGGGTCGTGCTCGGTGACGGCGCAGCACAGTTCTGCGGCACCGTCAGGGGCTCGATGCTGAACAACGTGCCATCATCCGCCGGCGCGGAGATGACGTCCAGTTTCGAGTACTTCGTGCGGAAGGTGAATGTCCCGCTCGGGGCGAGTTCCTCGTCGCCCTCCCACTTGAAGGTGCTTGCCCGGGCCCAGCTGAAGGCGATCCGGTACGACGCACCGTTGGTCACGGTGACACTGCCGCAATGCGTCGTCAGGGTGGGAAGGACACATTCCGGGCTCGGAATCTCGATGTGCCACGAAGTCTTGCCGACCAGCGCGTATCCGGCGAGTGCACGGGCTGTGACGTCGGCGCTGCTCCCATCGTGCCCGAAGTTGGTGACCAAGTTTGCGCCCGATCGTGCGACGATGCCGTTCACGACGTATTCGACGCCCGTGACGCGCGGAATGGTGATCAGATTGTCCAGGCCACCGCAGCCGACCGTCTTCCACGTCGGCGCAACGGCCGTGACTTGCGTGAGCGCAGCGGTTACGCCGGGGCTGGGACTGGCACTCGCAGTCGGGCTGGAACTCGGACTTGGGCTCCCACTCGAGGTGGCTGCGCTGCTGGTCGGTGCCACGAGCACGAACAGTCCGATGAAGAGCGCCAGCACCTGCACCGTGATGCGCCGTGTGTGTCTGAACCCCGCTGCCGCCATGGCGACCCCCTGTATGTGATTGAGAAGACGCCCCGAGTCCACTCAGAGCGGGCAAAGCCTACTCACAGGATCCGCGCTCCCGCGTCGAAATCAGCGGACTTCCCAGGAGGCTGGCAGCGAGGCGTTGCGTCAGAACACCGACCAGTCGGTGAGCGCGGTGAAGCGGTCGAGTGCAGCCACGCCGGCGACCGAGTTTCCGCGCCGGTCGAGGCCGGGGCCCCACACCGCGACGGAGCACCGCCCCGGCACGACCGCCAGGATGCCGCCACCGACGCCGCTCTTGCCCGGCAGGCCGACGCGATACGCGAATTCCCCTGCGGCGTCATACATTCCGCAGGTGAGCAGGACGGCGTTGATGCGCTTGGTGTTGCTGGGCGACAGCATCCGCGTGCCGTCACGGCGGATGCCGTGACGAGCAAGGAACAGGCCGGCGAGCGCGAGGTCGCGGCAGTTGATCGCGATGGCGCACTGGCGGACGTACTGATCGGCGATGCGCCGGACGTCACCGTGGATGTTGCCGTATGACGCGAGGAAGTGCGTCAGGGCGAGATTCCGATCGCCATGCGCTGCTTCGGATTCGGCGACCTCCTCATCGCAGTGGATGTCCGGGTTGGCCGACTCCGTGCGCAGGAGGTCGAGCACCGCCTCGCTCGCGTCACCGCAGGCTCCCGCCAGGTGATCGGTGACCACGAGCGCGCCCGCGTTGATGAACGGGTTGCGCGGTATGCCGTTCTCGTACTCCAGCTGCACCAGCGAGTTGAAGGCGTTGCCGGACGGCTCCCGGCCTACGCGCCACCAGATGCTCTCGTCGTCTCCCTCAAGTGCGAGAGCCAGCGTGAAGAGTTTCGAAATGCTCTGCAATGAAAAAGGTTTGGTCCAGTCGCCAGTGCCGAAACACTCGCCATTCGGGAGGGCGACGGCGATCCCGAACTGCGTCGGATCCACCGCCGCGAGGGCAGGGATGTAGTCGGCGACCGAGCCGGCGCCGATCTGTGGCTCGATCTCACGGGCGATCTGCTCGAGCAGCTGATCCATGTCCACAGCCGCCATGATGGCAGAGCGCTCGTGGGCGTCGGCTGACCGTGCCGTCGGCTTTGGTGGTGCGTACGGCGGTCCTCAGTCCAGGCCCGTGGTGGAAGCACGGACGACGAGCTCCGGCTCGAAGACGACTTGGCGGTGCTGGTGCGTCGGGGACTGGCGTTCGTCGACCAGCAATTGCGTTGCGGTGCGGCCTAGTTCGGTGCGCGGCTGCCGCACCGAACTCATCGGGATCGCCGCCGCCTCGGCGAAATCGATGTCGTCATACCCGATGATCGCGAGGTCCTCGGGAACGCGCAGCCGACGCAGGGTCATCTCCTGGAGGATGCCGAGGCCCAACAGGTCGTTCGCGCAGAAGACAGCGGTCGGTCGCTCGCCGGCATGCAAGCTTGCGAGCTTCGCACCCGCCGTCCGGCCCTCGGCGACGTTCAGTGCCGGCGTCGAAATCACTTGCAGCGCAGTGGGATCGAGTCCGGCGGCGCTGAGGGCAGACCGGGCGCCGGCGAGGCGTTCGCCCACCTGCCGAATCGAGCGCGGGCCGCCGACGAAGCAGATCCGCTCATGACCGATCGCCAGGAGATGCGCCACTGCGAGCTCACCCCCTACCCGGTCGTTGACCGACACCGAGCAGTGGGCACGGCCGGAGCCACGGTCGACGAGCACGACCGGCGTGCCACTGCGCCGGATCTCCTCTATCGCGGGGGTCTTGGCGGCAACAGGCGTGACGAGCACCCCGAACGCACGCTGTTCACGCAGCAGGTTGAGGTGATGGCTCTCGCGGGTGCGATCCTCGCCGCTGTTGCACAACACGACGGACAGGCCGGCGGCCTCGGCGACTTCCTCCGCGCCCTTGGCGACGTCTGTGAAGAACGGGTTCGCGATGTCGAGCACGACCAGGCCGATCGTCCGGCTCGACCCCGAACGCAGCTGGCGCGCGGCTTCGTTGCGCACGTAGCCCAGCGAGTCGATGACCTGCTGGACCCGCTCGCGGGTGGCCGGCGAGACCCGACTGGGGCGGTTGAGCACGTTGGACACGGTGCCGAGAGACACGCCGGCTTCGCGAGCGACGTCGACCACGCTGATTTTGTCCGGCATCTGCCTCTCCTTGTCGTACGACGGCTAAAACGTATCAGCGCCGGCATATCGACCGGGCGGCGGCGGCTCGCGCACTCGTATCTGCTTGAAATCACTGGGGTCCCAGTGGTATCGCGCAGATGTGGTGCCGCAAGTTGCTGCAAAGCGCTTGACCGGTATCTGTGACGCAGATTACATTCATTCGTCATACGGTGAAAGGTTTCATAACGAAGGGCGACAGCCGATGACACCCGCCGACATACCCGAACCGACCCTTGTGCTGAGCCACGCACGCAAGGACTTCGGCGCCGTCCGCGCACTCGTGGACGGACGGATCGCCCTCGAACGCGGAGAAGCGCACGCGTTGGTCGGCGAGAACGGTGCCGGCAAGTCCACGCTGGTCAACATCCTCGCCGGGGTGTACCAGCCGGATGGCGGAACACTCACGGTCGACGGGCAGGACGTCGTGTTCAGCGGGCCCGCCGCAGCACGCGAGGCCGGCGTCTCGATCATCTACCAGGAGCCGACGTTGTTCCCGGACCTCACGGTCGCGGAGAACGTCTTCATGGGCCGCCAACCCATGCGCTCGGGACGGCGGATCGACCGCGCCCGCATGAACGACGAGGCCCGCGCGATCTTCAAGCGACTCGGTGTCGCACTCGACCCTCGCCGCGTGGCACGAGGGCTGTCCGTCGCCGACCAGCAACTCGTCGAGATCGCCAAGGCGCTGTCCCTGTCGGCCAAGGTGCTGGTGATGGACGAGCCGACCGCAGCGCTGACCGGCGTCGAGGTGCAGCGGCTCTTCGATGTGATGACGACCTTGTGCCGCGACGGCGCTGCGGTGATGTTCATCAGTCACCGGTTGGAAGAGGTGTTCGCCAGTTGTCAGCGGGTGACAGTCATGCGTGACGGGCGGTTCGTATCGACCTCGGCCGTCGAGGACACCGACGTCGACACGATCATCCACCAGATGGTCGGGCGCGACCTCGACTCGTTGTTCCCGAAGACGGCGACCACGCCCGGCGACCCGGTGCTTGAGGTGGAAAACCTCGGCCAAGAGGGCGTTTTCGACGATGTCTCGTTCACGGTTCACCAGGGGGAGATCGTCGCGCTCGCAGGCCTGGTGGGTGCCGGTCGCAGTGAAGTCGCCCGCGCGATATTCGGCATCGACCCGCGAAGCCGAGGTGTCGTGCGGGTTGCCGGCACGCCGCTCGAAGCGGGCCGCCCGCTGGCAGCCATGGCAGCCGGAGTCGCGTTGGTGCCCGAGGACCGGCGCCAGCAGGGCCTGGTCATGGACATGGGCATCGACCAGAACTTCGCCCTGGCGTCCTTGCACGCGCTGCGCCGCGGCGGGCTGATGCGTCGTTCCTCCGAGCAGCGGTTGGCAAGGGAATGGGCGGCCAAGTTGCAGGTGAAGTTCGGGCGATTGCGGAACCCGGCGTCGACGCTTTCCGGTGGCAACCAGCAGAAGGTCGTACTCGGCAAGTGGCTGGCCCGTCACCCTTCCCTGCTCATCATCGATGAACCGACCCGTGGCATCGACGTCGGCACCAAGTCGGAGGTGCACCGCATCATCGACGGGCTCGTTCAGGACGGTATGGCGGTGCTGATGATCTCCTCCGAATTGCCGGAAGTGCTCGGTATGGCGGATCGGATCGTCGTGCTGCACGAAGGCAAGGTCACGGGCAACTTCGCTCGCGACGAAGCGGACGAGACGACGATCATCCGCGCCGCCACGGGCCAGAGCGGGAAAAGCGCTGCCGCATGATGACGACGACTGCTCCCCGGACTCCGGTACCCGCCCTTGCCGAAGCAACCTCTGCCGGGCGGCTCGACGCGCTCCTTCGGGCCCGCGAGATCGGGATTGCGCTCGCGATCGTCGTGGTCATCGCGATCACCACTCTCAAGAACAGCCACTTCCTGAGCGCCGACAGCGTGCAGCAGATCCTCAACGGTGGCGCACTGATCGGGCTGATGGCGGTCGGCGAGACATTGGTGATCGTCACCCGCAACGTCGACCTGTCGATCGGATCGACGCTGGGCCTTTCGGCATACGTCGTGGGAGATCTGTTCGCGCACAACGCGATCGATGTCTGGATGGGCTTCGTCGTGGCGATCGCGATCGGCTCCGTCATCGGCCTGATCAACGGGCTCGTGACGGTGTTCTTCCGGGTGCCGAGCCTCGTGGTGACCCTTGCGATGCTCTATGTCATCCGAGGGGTCGACGGGATCATCGTCAACGGCAGGCAGATCGGCGCCAGTGACGTCCCCGGTGGTTTCACCGCGATCGGTTACAAGACGGTGCTGGGCGTCCCGTGGCTGTTCATCCTCGTGGCGGTCATCGTGGTCATTGCGGGCTACGCCATGCGGACCTTCCGCAGCAGCCGCGAGCTCTACGCGATCGGATCGAGCCCGCAGGCCGCGACGCTCGCCGGCATACCGGCAGCCCGCAGGGTCATGACCGCATTCGTGATCAGTGGTGCTCTTGCCGGACTGGCGGGTGCGCTGTTCCTCGCGCAATACGCACAGGTCAACAACAACTCGGGGCTGGGTTACGAACTGACCGTCATCGCCGCCGTCGTCGTCGGTGGGGTCGCGATATTCGGTGGCAGCGGCTCGGTCTTCGGCGCGGCCCTGGGTGCTCTGCTGCTGAACACGATCAACCTGGCGCTGGTGGCAGCGCGGATCAGTGCCTCCTGGAACCAGGCGATCGCCGGGGCACTGCTGCTGGCGGCGATCGCCTTCGACCGATGGCTGAGCCAGCGGGTCACCCGAAGGCTGCGGAACACAGAGGGGGCACACCGTGACATCTGACGTGCAGGCAGCGCCGGCCGGTCGCCCCGAGTCGACTTCCAGAGCGACGTCGTGGCGGGACGCGATCCGGTGGGAGGGCGGCCTTCTCATCGTGCTCGTCGCCGTCATCATCTTCGGCTCGACGCAATCATCGACATTCCTGAGCCAGTCGACGATCTTCTACGCGGGCATCAACACCGGGTTCATCGCGCTGATGGCGCTGCCGATGACCTTCATCGTCATGACCGGCGAGATCGACCTCTCGGTCGCATCCATGCTCGGCCTCGCCGGTTCGTTGATGGGATTCCTGTGGCATCACGGCTGGGGCATCTGGCCGGCGATGATCGCGGCACTGGCCATCGGCGCGCTCGGGGGTGCCCTGAACGGCGTCCTCGTCGCCTACACCGCGCTGCCGTCGATCGCCGTCACCATCGGCACCCTCACGCTGTTTCGCGGCGGAGCCCAGATCCTGCTCGGCCCGTTGACGGTGCCCGGTGTGGGGGACGACCAGTTCCCGGACAGCCTGACCAAGATCGGCACTCAGTCGATCCCGGGCGGCGCGCTGTCCTACTCGACTTTGATCTTCATCGTGCTGGCGATCATTGCCGGGATCGTCCTGCACGCAACACCTTTCGGGCGTTCGTTGCACGCCATCGGGCTGCAGCCAGAGGCCGCGTCGTTCAGCGGGATCCGTGTGACGTGGGTGAAGTTCTGGCTGTTCGTGGCCTCCGGTGTGATCTGCGCCTTCGCCGGGATCCTGCTGACCTTGCAGAACGCCTCCGTCAGTTACACCGCCGGCACGGGGCTCGAGCTCAACGTGGTCGCGATCGTGCTCTTCGGCGGGGTGTCGATCTTCGGCGGTCGGGGGACGATCCTCGGTGTCCTACTGGCCGTGATGATCTTCGGCGCGTTGCAGATGATCCTCACCCAGACGCATGTGGAAGCAGAGAAGCAGCAGGTGATCACCGGGCTCCTGCTGCTGGTCAGTGTGATCGTTGCGAACGGCGGACAGCTGATCACGCGTGCTCGTGCGCGGCTCGCATCTCGGCGGGGGAGTTGACAGCGGCAGGGAACTCACACGGAGCCCACGAGCGGCGCCGTCTCACAGGTCGTGTGCGGTGACACATCGCACGAAATGGAAGGATTGACAATGCAACTCACAATTGTCGGCAAGTCCCGCAACGCACGCGCCATCTCCGCGGCGGTTGCCGCGGCAGCCCTGGTCGTGGTCGCCGGGTGTTCCTCGCAATCCACCGGGTCCGGTAGCTCGACTGCTCCGAAGGGCAAGGCCGCCAGCTCCGGCGGCGCCGTGAAGAAGGGGCTGACGGTCTACTTCATCCCCAAGGACACGCAGAACCCCTATGAAGTGCTCGCGGACAAGGGCGGTCAAAAGGCGCTGAAGGAGCTCGGCGGAAAGGTCGTTGTCAGCAGCGGCACGGCCGACACCGCGGCGGCGCAAATCCCATCGGTGCAGGCCGCGATCCAGGCGAAGGCAGATGCGATCGTGATCGCCGCCAACGACCCGAAGGCGTTGTGCCCCAGCCTGAACCAGGCGGCGAAGGCCGGCATCAAGATCCTGTCCTTCGACTCGGACATCTCGTGCGGCAACAGCCCGCAGCACCTCTTCATCAACCAGGCGGACACCAAGACGATCGGAACCAGCGAGGTGGATCTGCTGGCCAAGCAGATCAACTCGTCGGGCCAGATCGCGATCCTGTCGGCCGCGCAGAGTGCCACCAACCAGAACGCCTGGATCGGCTACATGAAGCAGCAGCTGAAGAAGTATCCAAAGATGAAGCTGGTCACCACCGTCTACGGCAACGACGACCCCGCCACCTCGCTGAATGTGTTGAAGGGCCTCATCTCGGCATACCCGCACCTGAAGGGCATCATCTCGCCAACCACCGTCGGGATCTCTACCGCGGCTCAGTACCTGTCGACGCACAAGAACGTGAAGATCACGTTGACCGGGCTCGGGCTGCCGTCGCAGATGCGGGCGTACATCAAGGACGGAACAGTCAAGAACTTCGCGCTCTGGGATCCGTCGAAACTCGGCTACCTCGCCGGGTATGCCGCAGCCGCGCTGGCTTCGGGGACCGCGACGATGGACACCGGTGCGACCTTCAAGGCCGGCACGCTCGGGTCCTACAAGGTCCTCGCACCGGCCGCCGGCACCGGACCCTCGGTCGTCCTCGGGCCGCCGACGGTCTTCGACAAGAGCAACATCGACAAATTCAAGTTCTGAGCCGGCGATGACCGAGGCGAACGCTCGTTCCCGTCCGCACTGTTTCGTGTTGCAGGTGCGCCCGGACCTGCTGGACGAATACCGCGAGCGGCACGCCGAAGTCTGGCCGGAGATGCTGCGAGCCCTGCGCGACGCCGGATGGAGCGATTACTCGATCTTCGCGCGGAGCGACGGCCTGATCGTCGGGTATGTCGAAACCCCCGACCTGGTCGAGGCGCAGCGTGCGATGGCTGCGACCGAGGTGAACGCCCGCTGGCAGGCGGACATGGCGCGCTTCTTCCTCGGCCTGGACGGTGCACCGGCCGACGAGGGCTTCGAGGTGCTGGACCTGATCTTCCAACTGGAGGACCAGTTGTCCCGAGTGGAGGGAAACTCATGACGGCGGACGTGACCACGGGTTCCGGTCCCATGCTGGGCCGAAAGTCGTTGCGGCATACCAAGGTTGGGCTCGTGTCCGGCGGACTTGGCGCGTACTGGCCGCAGTTTCCGGAGCTGTTGCCCCAGCTGCAGCGTTCGGCCGCACGCGTCAATGAGCGGTTGAGTGCGCTGGACTGCGAGGTGGTGGACGTCGGCTTCATTTCCGATCCGCAGGAGGGCGCTGCAGCGGCCGAACGACTTCGGGCGGCCGGGTGCGACCTGATCGTCGGGTTCCTCACGACATACATGACCGCCAACATGCTGGTGCCGGTCGCACAACGTTCCAACGCTCCGGTGTTGCTGCTCAACCTGCAGCCGACCGAGGCGATGGATCACGAGAACTTCGACACCGGCGCTTGGCTCGCGTACTGCGGTGCGTGTCCGCTGCCGGAGATGGCGAACACCTTTGAACGATGCGGGATCTCGTTCCGCTCCGTCTCCGGGTACGTCGAGGACGAGCGGGCCTGGCAGCGGATCGAGCAGTGGGTACGGGCAGCCGGCGTGCGCGGTGCCCTGCAGCGCGGTCGGCACGGGCTGATGGGTCATCTGTATCCGGGGATGCTGGACGTGTCGACGGATCTCACTCTCGTCACGGCCAACCTCGGCGGTCACGTGGAGGTGCTCGAGTTCGATGACCTGCGGGTCCGCGCAGCTGCGGTGACCGAGCCACAGGTCGACGAGCGTATGGCGCTGACACGCGAGCTCTTCACGGTCGACGACACCGTGGCGGAGGACGACTTCCGCTGGGCAGCAAGGGTTTCGCTCGGACTCGATCGACTTGCCGATGACTTCGAGTTGGACTCGCTGGCCTACTACCACCGCGGTCTCGAAGGGGAGCAACACGAGCGTCTCGGTGCGGGCATGATCCTGGGAGCCTCGCTGCTGACTGCGCGCGGCATCCCCGCAGCAGGCGAGTACGAGCTGAGGACCTCGCTGGCGATGCTGATCACCGACCGGCTCGGTGCGGGCGGATCGTTCACCGAGTTCCAGGCGCTCAACTTCTCCGACGGTGTCGTCGAGATGGGCCACGACGGGCCGGCGCACCTGGGGATCGCCGAGGGCAAGCCGATCCTGCGTGGGCTGGGGGTCTACCACGGTAAGCGGGGGTGGGGCGTGTCCGTCGAGCTCGAGGTGCGACGCGGTCCTGTCACCACCTTCGGCATCGCCCAATTGCGCGATGGGACATACCGTTTCGTCGCGTCGCGCGGCGAAGTGGTGCCCGGGCCGCGGTTGCGGATCGGCAACACGACCTCGCGGGTCGACTTCGGTTGCGATCCCGGAGTGTGGACCGATGCCTGGAGCACCTCGGCCATCAGCCACCACTGGGCACTCGCGACCGGTGACCAGCTCCCGCGGTTGCGCAACGTCGCAGACCTGCTCGGGATCGAGCTCATCGAGGTCGCTCCCTGACCGGTCACGACCGGTTCGTCATACCAACAGAAAGAAGGCAATGTCATGGTCGATCTGGAGGCCGCCGGACCGGTGCTTCGCGCACAGTCGATCGAGCTGCCGTCCTGGGCGTTCGGGAACTCCGGCACGCGGTTCAAGGTGTTCGCGCAGGCGGGCGTCCCGCGGGACCCCTTCGAGAAGGTTGCCGATGCCGCCACGGTCCACGAATTCACCGGTGCCGCGGGCAAAGTCGCGCTGCACATCCCGTGGGACGAGGTCGACGACTACAGCAAGCTCGCGGCATATGCCGTGGACCATGGCATCCAGCTCGGCACGATCAACGCGAATGTCTTCCAGGACGACGACTACCGGCTCGGGAGTGTGGCCAATCCCGATCCGAAGGTGCGCCGCAAGGCGCTGGATCACCTGCTGCGGTGCGTCGAGGTGATGAACGAGACCGGCTCTCGTGATCTGAAGCTGTGGTTCGCCGACGGGACCAATTATCCCGGCCAGGACTCGATCTCGGCCCGGCAGGACCGGCTGGCGGAGGTGCTGGCGAGCGTCTACACGCAGCTTGGCGATGACCAGCGACTCATCCTCGAGTACAAGCTCTTCGAGCCGGCGTTCTACTCCACCGACGTCCCGGACTGGGGCACCGCGCTGACGCACTGCCTGGCATTGGGCGACAAGGCACGCGTGTGCGTCGACACCGGTCACCACGCTCCGGGCACCAACATCGAATTCATCGTCGCCTCCTTGCTGCGGCTGGGGAAGCTCGGTTCGTTCGACTTCAACTCGCGCTTCTACGCCGACGACGACCTGATCGTCGGCGCCGCGGACCCGTTCCAGCTCTTCCGGATCCTCTTCGAGGTCCGCTGCGGTGGTGGGTTTGCCGACGACAGCGGGATCGCCTTCATGCTCGACCAGTGCCACAACATCGAGCCGAAGATTCCTGGCGAGATCCGCTCGGTGATGAACGTGCAGGAGGCCACGGCGAAGGCGATGGCGGTTGACCTGAAGGCGCTGGGCGAAGCCCAGCAGAGCGGAGATGTGTTGGGCGCCAACGGGATCCTGATGGATGCGTTCGACACGGACGTGCGCCCGATGCTCGCCGGGCTGCGGGAAGAGCGGGGACTGCAGGCCGACCCGATGGCTGCCTACGCCGCATCCGGGCATGGTGAACGCATCGCTGCGGAACGGGTGGGCGGCGCCCAAGCGGGGTGGGGCGCCTGATGGGCACCGTCGACGAGCTGATCGGCCGGTCCAACCGGCTCGGCGCGGACCCGCGCAACACCAACTTCGCCGGTGGCAACACGTCGGCCAAGTGCCCGGTGAAGGACCCGGTCACCGGGCATGACGTCGACGTGGTCTGGGTCAAGGGTTCGGGCGGTGACCTCGGCACGCTGACGAAATCGGGTCTTGCCGCGCTCCGGCTGGACCGGTTGCGTGCGCTGGTCGATGTCTACCCCGGCGTGGAGCGCGAGGACGAGATGGTCGCGGCCTTCGACTTCTGCCTGCACGGCAAGGGCGGCGCCGCGCCGTCGATCGACACTGCGATGCACGGACTGGTGACGGCACCGCACGTCGATCACCTGCACCCGGACTCCGGCATCGCGCTCGCCACGGCTGCGGACGGCGAAGCGCTCACTCGAGAATGCTTCGGAAACCGGGTCATCTGGGTTCCGTGGCGGCGCCCGGGCTTCCAACTCGGCTTGGACATCGCTCAAGTTGCTGAGGAGAACCCGCAGGCCATCGGCTGCGTCCTGGGCGGCCACGGCATCACCGCGTGGGGTGCGAACAGCGAGGAGTGCGAACGCAATTCGCTGCAAATCATTCGTGAGGCCGAGCGATTCATCGAGAAGCGGGGCAAGAAGTCGCCCTTCGGCGCGCGACTCGCGGCGAACGAGCCACTGGCGGAGGAGCAGCGCCATACACGGGCCGCAGCCCTGGCGCCGGTCATCCGAGGGTTTGCCTCGACGGATCAGCCACAGGTGGGTCACTTCAACGACAGCGACGTGGTGCTCGACTTCCTCGCTTCGGCCGAGCACCCGCGCCTCGCGGCTCTCGGCACCTCCTGCCCGGACCACTTCCTGCGGACCAAAGTGCGACCGATGGTCCTCGACCTGCCACCGACTGCGCCTCTCGGCGACGCGATCGCGCGGCTGCGCGAGCTGCACACGGCATACCGGGGCGACTACGCCGCGTACTACGACGCACACGCGACAAAGGAGTCACCGCCGATGCGTGGCGCGGACCCGGCGGTCGTGCTCGTGCCCGGTGTGGGGATGTTCAGCTTCGGCCGTAACAAGCAGACGGCGCGCGTAGCGGGGGAGTTCTACGTCAACGCGATCAACGTCATGCGCGGCGCCGAGGCGATCTCGTCATACCAGCCGATCTCCGACGCGGAGAAGTTCCGTATCGAGTACTGGGCGTTGGAGGAGGCGAAGCTGGCCCGGATGCCGGCGCCGAAGCCGCTGGCCACCCGCGTCGCGCTGGTGACCGGCGCGGGGTCGGGCATCGGGCGGGCGATCGCCCAGCGGCTTGCCGCCGAGGGCGCCTGTGTCGTCGTTGCGGACCGTGACGCGAAGTCGGCGGCCGAGGTCGCGTCCGGCATCGGCACGGCCGACGTGGCGGTGCCGGTGACGGTGGACGTGACCGATGAGGCAGCGATTGCAGCGGCTTTCGACGCAGCCGTGCTCGCCTTCGGTGGCGTGGATCTGGTGGTCAACAACGCCGGACTGTCGGTCTCCAAGGCGCTGTCGGAGACGACCGCCGCCGACTGGGACCTGCAGCACGACGTGATGGCACGGGGCTCGTTCCTGGTGGCACGAGAGGCCGCTCGCGTCCTCGAGCAGCAGGGGATGGGCGGCGACATCGTCTACATCTCCAGCAAGAACAGCCTCGTCGCCGGACCCAACAACATCGCGTATGGCGCGGCCAAGGCCGACCAGTCGCACCAGGTGCGCCTGCTCGCGGCAGAGCTCGGTGGCATCGGCGTGCGTGTCAACGGCGTCAATCCCGATGGCGTCGTGCGTGGTTCGGGCATCTTCGCCGGTGGCTGGGGCGCGAACCGGGCGGCCGTCTACGGCGTGAAGGAGGAGGAACTCGGCGCGTTCTATGCGGGGCGCACGCTGCTGAAGAAGGAGGTGCTGCCGGAGCACGTCGCCGCTGCGGTCTTCGCGCTCACGGGCGGGGACCTGTCCCAGACAACCGGCGCGCACATCCCGGTCGATGCCGGCGTGCCGGCAGCCTTCCTGCGCTGACATGGCCCTCGCGGGAGTGCGCAGGTATGCCGCTGTCGATCTCGGCGCATCCTCCGGTCGGGTCATCGTCGGCGAGGTGGGTGGTGGCAGCGGGATCCGGCTGCGTGAGGTATGCCGTTTCGACAACACCCCGATCCGCGTCGATGGTGTCCTGCAATGGGACATCGAGTCGATCTGGGCCGGCATCGTGGCGGGCCTGCGGTCGTATGACTGCGACCTCTCAGGGATCGGAATCGACTCGTGGGCGGTCGATTACGCGCTGTTGGACGAGCGCGGGAAGCTGCTCGGCAACCCGGTGCACTATCGCGATGAGCGCACGAATGGAGTTCCCGAGCAGGTCGACGCGTTGGTTCCTCCGGAGCGACTCTTCGCGGTCACCGGCATACAGCGGATGCCGATCAACACCATCTATCAGCTGTATGCCGAACGACACTCGACGGCGCTCCGGTCGGCACGACACGCACTGCTCATCCCTGATCTGATCGTGCACCTGCTCACCGGAGCACTCGGCTCGGAGCTGACCAACGCCTCGACGACCGCCTTGCTCGCGCTGCGCCGAAGGGACTGGGCCACAGAGCTTTTCACCGATCTCGGGATCCGCGATGATCTCTTCCCTCCGATCGTGCAGCCGGGCAGTAATGCCGGCCCGGTGACCGCGGATGCGACGGGTCAGGTCGGGGTGCCGGTGGTCCGGGTCGGCTCCCATGACACGGCGTCGGCCGTGGTGGGGGTGCCCGCACAGACTGCGGACTTCGCCTTCATCTCGTCCGGCACGTGGTCACTGGTCGGAGTGGAGCTGCCACGTCCGGTACTGACGGAGGACGCGCGAAAGGCCAACTTCTCCAACGAACTCGGCGTCGACGGGAGCGTGCGCTTCCTGCGCAACGTGATGGGTCTGTGGCTGCTGCAGGAGAGCCTGCGCCACTGGGAGGCGGACGGCGACCCGCAGGACCTGCCGGCCTTGTTGGACCAGGCGGCGTCGCTGTCGACTCGTGCCGTTGTGGATGTCGACACGGATGACTTCCTGCATCCGGGCGACATGCCGTCGCGTATTCGCGAGGAGTGCCGGCGTTCCGGCCAGCCCGTGCCCGAGCGCCCGGTGCAGCTGGTGCGCTGCATCCTGGACAGCCTTGCCGACGCCTACCGGCGGACAGTCCGGGAAGCAGCAGCGTTGTCCGGCAAGCGGATCGAGGTGATTCACCTTGTCGGCGGCGGGGCGCAGAACGCATTGTTGTGCCAGTTGACCGCCGACCGGTGCGAACTACCGGTGATCGCCGGGCCGGTGGAGGCGGCAGCGCTCGGCAATGTGCTGGTGCAGGCCCGTGCGGACGGAGCGATCGCGGGCGGTCTGTCAGAGATGCGGCAACGGATGACGTCGGTCGTCCTGCGGCGGTACGAGCCCCGGACCTGAGTTGAGGCGAGGGGCGTGTCGCCGGGGGCGTCAGCCAGTCAGCCGTTGCTGGAACCAGGCGACGTCCCGGAACTCGCCGAACTTGTGGCCGACCTCCTCGAACACACCGACCTGGCGGAAGCCGCACCGCAGGTGCAGCCGCGCCGAGGCTTCGTTCGGCTGGGTCACGCCTGCGACGGCCAGGTGCACGTCCTCGGTCCGCAGTGTCTCGAGCAACGCCAGGTACAGCCGACTACCGAGGCCGCGTCCCGTGTGCTCGGGCGCCAGGTAAACGGTGGTCTCCACGGACGTCGCATAAGCCGCCTTCGGACGGAACGGGCTGCTCGTGGCGTAGCCGAGCACCTGACCGTCGTCCTCGGCCACCAACAACCGATGCGGACCGTGCGCCGGGTGCGCGTCGAGCCACGGCCGCCGCTGCTCGATGGTGAACGGTTCGACGTCGAATGTGATCGGCGTGTTCACGATGTAGTGGTTGTAGATCCGGGTCAGCTCCTCGAGGTCGCCCTCGTGGCCCGCCCGGATCCGCTCGACCGGGGAACTCATCCACCGACGATATCGCCGCTGAGTTACGGCGATGTTTCACAAGTGGCCACGGCCAATTCGTTGCGGCAGCGCTGGATTCGGTCGACCGGGGAGGTGGCAATGCTTTCGGAGACGAGATCCACGGTGCGGTCTCGGGCCTACTCGGCCAGCACTTGCATGATGCGTTCGACCGCCGGGATGTCGGCCGGCGCCCACTCGACGCTCTGCAGCTCTCGCACCGGAATCCACCGCAGCTCGGCGTGCTCGGTGGCCCGCGGCTCACCGGCGTCCAGGGTGGCGAAGTATGTCGTCAGCGTGACGATGCCGAAGTCGTATTCGTACGAGGTCGTCTCGACGTGGTCACCGATCGTAGCCGTGCACAGGAGTTCCTCGTCCAGCTCGCGCGCCAGGGCCTCCTGCGGCGATTCACCGGCCTCGATCTTGCCGCCCGGGAACTCCCAGTGTCCGGCGAGCGCCATCGTCGGCCCGCGCTGCGCGGCCAACACCGTGCCGTCACGCACCAGGACGGCACCGACGACATCGATCTGCTTGGTCATGAGTGCCTTCCCTGAAGCGACCCGGTGCCGGCAGCTTAGGGGCACCGACCGACGGGACAGGTGGGTGGTGCGGACATGAGAAAGCCCCGGCGAGCGTTTCCGCTTGCCGGGGCCCTGCACCGTCTCAACTCAGTACGTGCACCCGTAGGGATTCGAACCCCAAACCTTCTGATCCGTAGTCAGATGCTCTATCCGTTGAGCTACGGGTGCGTGCCGCGCGGTTACCGCGCAACGCTGAGACACTCTACCCGAGCAATCGCCCAGGTGTGAAATCGGGATGGATGGGCCTCGATACGCCCTCCTCCGCCTCGCTCCTCCGGGCTACTCGACCCGCTGGAACTACGCTCCGAAGGGTGCCACCGGCAGGCCGCCGACGCCCGGCTCGACCGCGAAAACCGCTCCGGCGAGCGGTTGTTCGCCCTTCGGCACGTTCTCCCGCGTGGTGGTGATGTAGAGGGTCTGCAGGCGGTCGCCGCCGAAGGTGCACGCCGTGACGTTCGTGACACCCGGGACCTCGACGACCTCGGTGAGCTGACGGTTGACGTAGCGGTGCACGGCCGAGCCGCCATACAACGCGACCCAGACGCCGCCCTCCTGGTCGACCCAGAGCCCGTCGGGGGCGCCCTTCACGTCATCGGGCAGCGTGACCCACGGGCGGCGCTCGGTGAGGCCGGTCTTGGGCTCCCAGTCGAACGCCCAGATGGTGCGCGTCGGGGTGTCGTTCAGGTATGCCGTCGTGCCCTCCGGCGACCAGCCGATGCCGTTGGAGATCGTCAGGTTGTGCAGCACGGGTGACGCCATACCTTCGACGGTGAGCAGGTAGAGCGAGCCGCCGCCCTCGTGCTGGTCGTAGGCCATCGTCCCGCAGTAGAAGTTGCCCATCGGGTCGCAGCCGCCGTCGTTGAACCGCACGGACTCGTCGTCCCAGATCGGCTGCATGACCTGCAGGTCGGACAGGTCGTTGCTGTCGGCGAGCGCGAAGCCGCGCTCCAGTGCGATCACGGCACCACCCGCACCACGTGGGCGTATGGCGGCAGCGACCTTGCCGACGTGGATGCGCTCGACGTCCTCGCCGCGCGCGATCAGCACGTCGCCGGCCATCATGTCGACGTAGCGCAACTCGCCCGGGCCCTCGAGTGACCACTCCGGCCACCAGATCGGACCCTCGGCGTGGAAAGCATGTGGCTTGGCAATGGGTTCGGCGCGCATGCGGCCAAGCCTATGGTCTCGATGGGCCGCTCGTCCCTCGCGGCTGCTCGACCCGCTCGGGGTCAGACCTTCTCGGCTTCCTGGGTCTGTGGGTCCCACTTGGTGATGTGCGCGGCCTCCCAGCCGCGGGCCTTCATCGCGTCACGGGCCTTGCCGCGGTATGTCGGGGTCAGCCTCTCGACATACAGCTTGCCGTCGAGGTGATCGGTCTCGTGCTGCAGGCAGCGGGCCAGCGTGCCGCCGGTGGCCTCGACCACGACCTCGTTGCCGTCCAGATCGGTGCCGGTGACCTTCGCCCAGGTGGAGCGCGGTGTGGGAAACCACTCGCCCGGCACGGACAGGCAGCCCTCGGCGCCGTCATCCGGCGACGGGTCGCCGGGCGGCACGGTGCCCTTCTCGAGCTTCGGATTGATGACCACGCCGCGCTGATCGACGCCGGACTCGTCGGCGCAGTCGTAGACGAAGATGCGCAGTCGCACACCGACCTGATTGGCGGCGAGGCCGGCGCCCTTCGCAGCGTCCAGGGTGTCGAACATGTCCTGCACCAGCGTGCGGATCTCCGGAGTGATCTCCTTGACCTTCTTGGTCGGCTGGTGCAACGCCTTGTGCCCGATGACGGTAATCGGACGGACTGCCATGTAACTCAACTCCTGCCACGGGCTGCGCTGCGAGGGCGGCGCATTGACTCGACCACGCAGGTTATCCGCCCCGCGACCGACGTCGCACCATCGCCCGGCAGACGGTCAGTCGTCGCGCAGGTCGCGCGGCTTGCGCGGCCGCGGCAACGGGACGGGTCGCTCCCACCCGAGATCGCCCTCGTGGCCGAACGCCTGAGGTGGGGGCGGGTCCGTCTTGGCCTTGCGCAGAACGCGCTCGCGCAGGCCGCTGCGCCGCTGGCGTTCCGGGCGGGGAAGGAAGGTCCCGATCGGCCGGACCGGCAGGTTCGTCGGGTCGTCCTCGTATTGGGCGCTCGTGCGGGCGCCGGCCAGCTGTCGGTACAGGAAGGGATCGGTGTCGTCGTCCTGACCCTCCGCGGCATCGGGGTCGTCGTACTCACCCGAGCCGGTGCCGTTGGGGTCGTCCTCGCCGAAGATCTCGCCGACGATTGCCAGATAGGTCCCTTTGGCGTCGCGGATGAAGTCGATGCGGCGCAGCGCCTGCTGCTGGCCGGCGCTCTCCAGGATGAACTGCCCGTAGCCGAGGACCCGTCCCAGCAGGGGCCGGTTGAACGACATGTCGGTCACCTTGGCCAGCGGCATCATGGCGACACGCCGGTTGATCACGCCATACATCATCAGCAGGCGCTTGTCGGTCGCCAGGAACCAGTCGCACCGCCACACCACGATTCGGATCACGGCATTCGCCAGCAGAATGAACCAGAGCTTCCAGGCGAAGTCGGTGAGCACACCGAGTCGGGCGGGAGCGGAGAAGCCGGCGATCAGTGCCAGGAAGAAGCCGGCCACCGCCATCGCGACCGGTTGGCCGACGGTCGCCCAGTGCTGTCGCTGCGCAACGACGATCGTCTCGTCGTCGAGCAGGAAGCGCGCCATCGCGGACTCGGCGCGTGGATCGACATGATCCATCGGGTTGACCGGCCTAGCTGTTCAGGATCTTGTCGAAGAACTTGCCGATCTGCTCCACGCCGTTGCTCAGGATCGACCAGATGCTGTGGACGATGTCGGCCGATTTGCCCGGCGACGTGAAGATCGCGTAGGCGATGAAGGCGATGACCAGCCAGATCACGACTTTGCGGACCTTGTCCAGGGCCATCATTCCTCCGGCGTTCGTAGGGGCTCAGCCCTTGGGCGGGCGGGCGCACGGTCTGGCTTCAAGTGTGACAGATGTGACACCTGTGACTGATGTTGGCGTCCGCCGGTGTGTCGTACGGCGGGCGTCGGCTCCTCACGCTACCGCTTTCGGTCGTCACCCGGTGGCTAGCATGTGTGGTCGCTTCCGCGGCATCTCACCACTTCCCAGCTCATGCCCGACCCGGAGACCGCCCCATGTCGACCACCCCGACGCGCCCGCTCGACCTGCGGTTGCGGGACGCCCTCGATGCTGCCGCAGCCGGCGTGCCACGTGCGCCGCTCGCCGCCTCTGTCGATCGGCTCATCGGTCGCTATCGGGAGGGTGGCGCGGCGTCTGCGCCGATCCTCGGCGGGGCGACCGACGTCATGGCGTACGCGCTCTACCGGATGCCCGCGACTCTCGCGGCCTGCACGAACATGTTGCGGCACAGTGCCTTCCGGTTGCCGGAGATCACCAGCGTGACCGACCTGGGTGGTGGCACAGGTGCGGCCGCGTGGGCGGCGCAGGACCGGTGGCCGGACGCCCGGATCGCCGTGCTCGACCAGGTGGGCGAGGCGTTGCAGCTCGGCCGACAGTTGCGGGCCGCCGAGCGGGGGTCGGTGGAATTCGTGCGCTGGCAGGCAGGTTCACCCGTGCCCGCAGCGGATCTGGTGACAGTGTCGTATGTCCTCTCGGAGCTCGACCCGGCGGCGCAGGACGCATTGGTGCGCGCCGCGATCGGAGCCGCGGTCGGTGCCGTTGCGATCATCGAGCCGGGTACGCCGAGTGGTCACCAGCGGATCCTGGCGGCGCGCCGGGCGCTGCTGGAGGCCGGCTGGCAGGCCGTCGCACCCTGTCCCCATCAGCTCGAGTGCCCTGTGCGACAGCCGGATTGGTGTCACTTCAGCGCACGCGTCGAGCGCTCGTCGGTGCACCGCCAGCTCAAGGGTGGCGAGCTCGGGCACGAGGACGAGAAGTTCTCGTATGTCGTTGCGGTTCCGGGAGGTGTCGACGTTCCGGAGGCCGATGCTGCGCGGGTGCTGCGGCATCCGGTCAAGCGCAAGGGCCTGGTCGAGCTGCAGTTGTGTCGGCCTGATGGGACCGCGAGTCGTGAAGTGGTGACGAAGCGGCAAGGGGCGGCATACAAGCAAGCGCGCGACGTGCGGTGGGGCGACGAGTGGCCACCGCTCTGATCGAGAGGCGTAGTAACTGATTGAGAGGAGTACGAATATCGCTGTTTTTCGTACTCCTGTCGATGCATTTGTACTCCTGTCGATCAGGAAGAAGCGGCACCGCCAAATAACTCTTTGACGGTCGACGCCACCGTGCGCCATACTCCCAAACATGTCTTTGGAGGATGACGCGATCAGTGAGCTGCGCGCCACCGCGCATCCGGTCAGGTTGCGGATGTTGTCGCTGCTCACCGGTGCCGCGCTGAGCGCTGCGGAGTTGGCGCGCGAGCTGGACATCACCCAGGCGAACGCGAGTTATCACCTGCGAACGCTCGCGAAGGCGGGCCAGGTCGAGGTCGCGACCACCGAGAGCGTGCGTGGAGGGCAGGCGAAGAAGTACCGCTACCGCCACCCGGAGGAGCGGGCGCCGGGTCAGCGGCCGCGACGTTCGGTCAGGGTCGCCGACGCCGAGTTCCGGCAGTACCTCGAAGCGCTGCACCACGAGCTCGTACGGCGGGCGGAGCATCGCGTCGACGGTCCGGCGATCAGCAGTGACGCCGAGGTCTGGCTCACCCCCGATGTATGGCGCAGGGCGCGTGACCTGGTGAAGGAGGCATCGATGCTCGTGCACGACGAGGCGCTGCGGCCGCACGCTCCGGGCTCGGTGCACGTCAACTTCCAGACTGAACTCTTCCCGATGCGGGACGAGCGCGACGTGCAGGACGGCGAGCAGGGCGGTGCGCAATGAGCGACCGGTCATCGACGCTGGAAGTGTTGCGCGGCAACGATTTTCGCTGGTTCTTCCTGTCCCGGTCGGTGAACATAGTCGGCAGCATGATGACGCCGGTGACGATCGCGTTCGCCGTGTTGCACATCGACAACTCCTCGGAGTCGCTCGGCATCGTGCTCGCGGCGCAGATGTCGGCCAGCGTGCTGTGTCTGCTCTTCGGTGGGGTCATCGCCGACCGGTTGCCGCGCCGCGCGGTCATGCAGGCCTGCTATCTGGCGATGGCCGTGATCCAACTGACCATGGCCCTGTCATTGCAACAGGAGTGGGCGACGGTCGGTTCGATGATCGTGCTCGCTGCTCTGTCCGGCGGGGTCAGCGCCTTCTCGATGCCGGCGCAGCAGGGCCTCATCCCGCAGCTGGTGCCGAAACACCAATTGCAGCAGGCAGATTCGCTGATGTCGTTCGTGCGCAACGGCGCCACCTTCATCGGCCCGATCCTCGGCACGACGCTCGTCGTGACGACCGGCTCGGCGCTGGCGCTCGCGATCGACGGTGTCACGTTCCTTGCCGCCGCGGCGATGCTGATGAACGTCGCGTTGCCGACGGCGAAGCGCGGGATCCGGACCTCGATCATCGTCGAATTGCGTGACGGTTGGAGCGAATTCACCTCACGCACCTGGCTCTGGGTGATCGTCGCGGCCTTCGGGGTGCTGAACGCCATACACATCGGCGCCTGGGTCGTCGTGGGTCCGGTGGTGGCCAAGAACGACGCGGCGCTCGGCATCCGCGGCTGGGGTCTGGTGGTCGGAGCAGAGGCGGTCGGCATGCTCGTCATGTCGATGATCCTGCTGCGCTGGAAGCTTCGTCACCCGTTGCGAGCGGGCATGCTGGGTATGTCGTGCTTCGCCATACCGTTGCTGATGCTGGGGATTCGCCCGGCGACGTTGCCGATGATGGCGGTCGCGTTCGTCAGCGGCATGGGCACGCAGGTCTTCAGCACCGGCTGGACCGTCGCGATGATGGAGCGCATCCCGACGGAGGTTCTCTCGCGAGTGTCGAGCTACGACATGTTGGGGTCGTTCGTCGCCATACCGATCGGCAGCCTGACCTTCGGGTGGCTGGCGAGCACCATCGATGTCGGCACCCTGCTGGTCGCCGCCGGCTGTCTGTATGTCGCGATCGTCGCGATCACGTTGCTGGTGCCGTCGATTCGCGGCCTCGGTCGAGTGGCCGGCGACGAACCGACCGTCGTCAAGGTCGCGTAGCTCAGACCACGCCGTAGAGCCGGTCGCCGGCGTCGCCCAGGCCGGGCACGATGTAGCCGTTCTCGTTGAGCCGCTCGTCGATCGCGCCGGTCACAAGGGTGATCGGGATGTCCAAGTCGGCCAGGTCCCGCTCGACCGCCTCGATGCCCTCGGGCGCGGACAGCAGGGTGACCGCGGTGATGTCGTCGGCCCCGCGCTCAGCGAGGTAGCGGATGGCCATCGCCAGCGTGCCGCCGGTGGCGAGCATCGGATCCAGCACGTAGCACTGCCGGCCGGACAGGTCGTCCGGCAGCCGGTTGGCGTAGGTGATCGCCTCGAGCGTCTCCTCGTTTCGTTGCATGCCGAGGAAGCCGACCTCGGCGCTCGGCAACAGCCGGACCATGCCCTCGAGCATGCCGAGGCCGGCGCGCAGGATCGGCACGACGAGCGGCTTCGGGGAGGACAGCTTGATGCCCGTGGTCGGGGCGACCGGCGTCTCGATGTGGAACGGCTCGACCCGCACCTCGCGGGTGGCCTCGTAGGCCAGCAGGGTCACCAGCTCCTCGGCGAGGCGCCGGAACGTCGGGCTGTCGGTGCGCTTGTCGCGCAGGTAGGTCAGCTTGTGGGCGATGAGGGGGTGGTTGGCCAGCTCGACACGCATGGCGCAAACTCTAGTCGTGCCCGCGCCCGATGTTTATGACGAATGGATGGCACTGGCCCTGCGCCAAGCCGGTATGGCGCTCACCACCGACGACGTGCCGGTCGGTGCGGTCGTGCTGGACGGTGCGGGGGCCGTCGTCGGTGCGGCACCCAACCGCCGTGTCGCGGACAGCGACCCGCTGGCGCACGCCGAGATCGTCGCGATCCGGTCGGCGGCGGAGACCTTCGGGCACTATCGGCTCGACGACTGCACGATGGTCGTCACGCTGGAGCCGTGCCTGATGTGCGCGGGCGCGATCATGCAGTCACGGATCTCGCACATCGTCTTCGGTGCCTGGGATCCGAAGGCCGGCGCCTGCGGCAGCGCGTGGGACGTCATTGCGGACAACACGAGCCCGCACAAGCCGGACGCGACCGGCGGCATACGGGAGCACGAGTGCGCACAGTTGCTCACCGATTTCTTCCGGGCCCGCCGGCGGGCGAAGCGCTCCGCGGAGTGATCGAGCGCAGTCAGCGCTTCCGGTTGATGGCCTGCATCGCGACGTAGCCGATGCCGAGCACGATGGCGGCGGTGATCGCGAGCCACACGAGCTTGAAGATCGCGGGGACCACGATCAGCAGGATGAGGAGCACGACGACGACCTTCGCCGAGGTGGGCCAGTCACTCATGGGAGCTCCTTGATCAGGGTGGATTCCCAGTCTCGCACAGCGCGGTGCGGGTTATCGGCTAGTTCTGAAAAGCGTTGCTGTCCAACGTGATTGGTGGAGTGGTGGCTGCGTTCGCACGTCGCTTCGCGTGGAACTCCTCCCACGCCAGCCACTTGTCGCGCATGGCGGACTCGACGTCGACGCCCATCCGGTGTGCCACCAGCAGAGCCATCGCCACCACGTCGGCGCACTCGGCGGCGACTGCCTCGTGCTGTTGTTGCTCGGTCAGGTTGCGGTCCCGACCCCGGCCGCTCGCGACCAGCCACGCCTGGCTGAGCTCACCGAGCTCCTCCATCAGCTTCAGCAGCATCCAGTCCGGCGTGCGGTCCACGGCATACACCTCGGCGTATCCCGCAGAGACGTCCTCGAGTCGGCTGGTCCATTCGGCGATGTCCACGCACGCATCCTGTCAGCCGGGTATGACGGCAGGCCCCGGCCGAACCGCTCAGGCCGGTTGCGGCGGACGCTGCGCCAGCACATAGGCGCGCTCGGTCGGGATCTCGACGCCCGGGTGCGGCATACGGGTGGTGACCGACACGATGTCGAGGCCGGCATCGGCGATCTCGTCGATCACCTGGTCCGGCTCGAGGAAGTGTCCGCTGATGTCGACGCTGTGCCCGAACCACGTCTCCAGGTGCTGAGTCTGGCCGGCGGCGAACTCCTCGCTGCGGATGTGGAACGACACCAGCGCGATGCCGCCGGGTCGCAGCGCGCGGAACACCTGGGCGAACGTGCGGGCGCGTTCGGTCGGGCTGAGGTTGATGATCGCGTAGAGCAGCACCGCGCCGCCCAGGCTCTGGTCCAGCTCGGTCAGGTCGGTCATCGACTCCACACGGAACTCGACGCCCGGGTTCTCGGTGCGTGCGATGTCGATCATCGCCGGCGAGATGTCGATGCCGAGCGGTTCGGCGCCGAGCGACTTCAAGTGCTGGGTCACGTGGCCGGGTCCGCAGCCGATGTCGGCGATGCGCCCGCCGTCGCACATCTCCACCACCGCCGCGAGCAGCGCACGATCCAGTGGCTTGCCCGCCAGTTCGTCGCGCATGGCCTCGGCGTACTCCGCAGCCACTGCGTTGTATGCCGCGGCGACCTGACTGTCGCTGTATGCCGTGGTGTCCATTTCGGACGTGGACTCGCTCGTCATACATCTCAATCTAGGTGGTGGCGGTCGCGATGTGACCACTGCGGGCCCGGCGCTCGCGAACGCCCCGGGCGGCGTGAGACCGGACTAGCGTCATTCGGTGGTCCGGTCAGCTCGAGTGAGGAGTCGTGGTGCGTCGTCTGGTGAGCGTTGTGGGAGTGTCCGTCCTGTCCGCTGGTATGGCGCTCGCCGGTGCCACCGGCGCAAGTGCGGCGTCCGGCCGTGCCGCGAGTGGGGTGATCGAATCCTCGGGCGGTGAAACGGTTTCGGCGCAGCCGCCGGTGTCGCGGCCCGAGACGAAGCACTGCACGGTGACGCTCGCCGATCACTTCATGTCGAACGCCGCCGATCTGTCGCCGCAGCTTTACTCCGGCAGCATTCAAGTGCCCGACCAGTGCAAGGGCAAGTGGTCGAAGGTCGTGCTGGACTCGACGACCTCCGTGTCCGGACGGCAGTACGACCGATCGGGGGAGCTCGAGATCGGCGGCGTGCCAGTGTGGTTCGGCACGACACAGGAGCCGAACGGCGCGAAGCCGACGACCTTCTCCTTCAGCAAGGACATCACCGAGTTCAGCGCACTCTTCAAGTCGCCGCAGAAGTTCTCCGGCGGCTACACCAACTACATGTCCGACATCTACACCGGCAACTACGACCAGACGGTGACGATCACCTTCTACCTGGCCGATCGGAACCACCCGGCGCCGGATGTCCCCGACAAGGTCGTCGGGGTGCCCGTCGCCGACCTGACCCCGGACAGCCGCACGGCCTCGGCGACCTTGAGCGACCTCCCGCGCAACATCACCCGCGCCCGGCTCGAGACGACGCTGAAGGGCAACGGCTGCGACGAGCAGTGGTTCACCGCAGTGCCGGACGAGGTCGCCGCGAAGGTCCCGGGTGCCGGGCTGTGTGCAGCCGGTGCCTACCGGGAGGCCGCTGTCACGGTCGACGGCACACGAGCCGGGGCGGTCGGGACGTTCCCGCACATCTACTCCGGCGGCATCGTCCCCACCTTGTGGCGACCGGTCGTCGCGATCAACACGCTCGACATGCGCACCGAGTCGCTGGACCTGACACCGTTCGCCGGGAAGCTCGTGGATGGCAAGGAACACACGATCTCGTTCGGTATCAACCCGATCGGTGACAGGTGGAATGTTCGCGCCACGCTCTTCCTGTGGACCGACCACCACCGCGCGCAGACGTCCGGCGCGTTGACGGAGGACTCGGTGGCCGCCTCGCCGGCGACGTCCACCACCGCTGGCGATCCGGTCGACGGCACCGTGCAGTATGGCGAGACCGCTCAACGCGACGACACGCTCAGCGGGTATGTCGACACTTCCGCCGGACGAGTGGTGACAACCGTGAACACCACTCGGAACTGGTCCAATTCGGGAAGTGTCGGTGACTCCGGCCTTGTTCAGAACATCACGCAGCGCGACGCGATGGCCACCCGGTCGGTCTCCCGCATCGGCAACCGCATCGTGCGCAGCGCGTCGCTGAACGAGTCCTACCCGATCAGCGTCGACTTCTCCGCAGCGGACTACGTCGACGACCAGAACTTCTCGCTCAACGGCACGGTCGACATGACACAACGCGTGTCGAGTCTGGTGAGCGACGGCCGGCAGCTCGTGCGGCGCGGATGGGACTGGAACGTCACGTCATACGGCGTCCTGGCGCGCAAGGACGGCACGACCAGCGAGTCCGACGGGCACTCCACGACAAGCTACGCGGGCACCGACGACCTTGGCCGTCCGTACTGGCACCGGATCACGACCGACCACGGCCAAGTGGTGACCGACAGCCAGCGGTGACGGGACTACGAGACGGTGATCTTGGTTGTCGTCGCCTCGCTCTTGACGCCGTCGTCCGCGGTGACGGTGACTGTGTAGGTGCCCGCCTTCGCGTAGGAGTGACCGCCGGTGATCGACCAGCCGTCGGCTGACTTCGTGACGTCGGCGGTCGCCATTGCGGACCCGTCGCCCCAGTTGACGGTGGCGGTCGGGGTGCCGGATCCGCCTGTGACGGTGGCCAACTCGGCGGTGAACGAGGTGCCGCTGGGCTGGTCCGCAACGGTCTTCGCCGTCAGGGCGATCGGTGTGTATGCCGCCGATCGGCTTCCGTTCGACGCGAACGCGAAGACGTGGATCCGGCCATCGGACGATGCAGTGCCGACTGCTGGCGGGAGCGTGATCGACACGAGCTTCTTACCGCTGGGCAGCTCGACCGGCGCGGTCGAGAAGATCGCCGCGGTGAGGGAGTCAGTGCCACCGCTGGAGACACGGCCGGCCGACTTTCCGACGACGATGTTGCCGAACTTCGGCGAGCCCGCCGCGCCGACCCAGTCGCCGAACCCGATGGCCAACGGCGCCGTCGAGCCATCCGAGAAGTGCATGGTTGCAGTGCCACTCAGGTCCTTCTGGGTCGCCGTGCCGATGACCGAGATCTTCGTCGCGTCGGTGCCCGGGTCGAACATCACCGTCTGTCCGTCGGCCACGACGTTGTCGTTGCCGCCCACCGGCTTCGGTATGTCGAACGACAGGTCCGTGCCCGGCACCTTCTCCGTCTCACCTTGGACAAAACCGTTGTCCGCCAATGACGTTCGCGAGAATCCGACGCCCCCTGCATCACAGTCGGCACCCGACCCGGGGAGCCCGATGCAGGTGCCGTTCATCGTGTCGGCGAAGAGCTGATCCCTGCTGACGGCGATCTCGACCGGGGTCGACACCTGCTTGCCGGAGACGCTCGCGGCAATGTCCACCGATGCGAGCCCGGCGACGTCGAAGGTGTGCGGGGCGCTGACTGCATACCGTCCGAGTGGGGTTCTGCTGACCGTTGCCGGCTGTGGCCCCTTGCCGTCATGGAAGTCCGCGGTGGCGGTGACTGACGTCGCGCCCTCGGGCACACCACTCACGACGGCCAGCGGCGAGGTCACCTTGCTGCCGACCGTTGACTTCAGGCCCTGGACGGGTGAGACCGCCAGATCGCCTTGTTTCCCAGCGGGATCCGCCGAGAGCTCGAACTCCGAGAGCGTCGGCGCACCACCGGTGCTTGCCGTGATCCGCAGTCGATAGGCGTCATACGAACCGGGTTTCGCGATCGAGTAGGGGACGAGTTGGTCGTCCCAGCGGAACGTCTGGTTCTGCTGCTTGTCGAGGGTTGCCCACGACTTCCCGCCGTCGCTCGAGCCTTCGAGGGTCCACGCGGTGGGCGTGCCGCCGCCGGACCCGTTGGTGATGGTGTAGCGGTTGACCGTCATCGGACCGGAACCGCTGCGCCAGGTGACCGTCGGTGTCTTCGACGTGAAAGTCGTGTCGGTGGAGGAGTCGTCGTCGGTCAGTGCAGTCGTCGACGTGCCGTCGGACGAGGTGGTCGTGCCGTAGCCCGGCGTCGTTGCGTCATACAGCGGCTTGGCGGGTGTGCCCTTGCTCGAGCTCGCAGCCCAGGTGGACGGCTTCGGCCCCATCTGGAAGGAGAGATCGCCGCCTTTCTGCAACAGAGAAGCGTCGATCGTGGCGCTCTGCAACGGTTTTCCGTTCAGCGTCGCCGACTGGATGTAGACGTTCTGGGGACTGTTGTTGCGTGCGTCGATCGTCAGCTTCCGGCCACCGGCGAGGTGGACCGTTGCGGTGCGGAAGAGCGGCGAACCGATGACGTACTGGCCGGAGCCGACCGACATCGGGTAGAAGCCGAGCGCCGAGAAGATGTACCAGGAGCTGGTCTCGCCGTTGTCCTCGTCACCGGCGTAGCCCTCGCCGATGTCGCTGCCGACGAAGAGCCGCCGGGTGATCTCCCGGACCTTCGCCTGCGTCGCGCTGGGCTTGCCCGCCGCGGCATACACGTAGGGGATGTGGTGCGACGGCTGGTTGCTCATCCCGAGCTGACCCATCCGGACCGCTGCCGCTTCGCGCATCTCGTGGATCGTGCCGCCGTATCCGCCCGGGTTGGAGGCGGTTTCGGGTGTGGCGAAGAACTTGTCGAGCTTGGCGATCAGGCCCTTGCTGCCGCCATACAGCGACTCGAGGCCCGGGATGTCGTAGGTCGGGTGGAACGCGAAATTCCAGCCGTCGGTCTCGGTGAAGACGTCTCCCCAGCTGGTGGGGTCGAACGGCTTGCCGCCGAAGGTGTGCCAGGAACCGTCGGCGTTGCGGCCCTGGAAGAAGTCCGTGTCCGGGTTGAAGAGGTTGACGTAGTCCTTGGACCGCGACGTCAGATAGGCGGCGTCGTTCCTCAGCTGGGCGATGCGGTTCTTCGGCGTCTTCGGATCGTTCGCCAGCTTGGTCGCCATCCTGGCGATACCGGCGTCATTGATGTAGTCCTCGAGCGACCAGGAGACGGATTCGCCTGTGCTTGTTGACGTGTAGCCGGCATACGGGCTTGTCCTGAGGCCCTTCCGGCCGACGGCGCTGTCCGTCGAGCGCACGGTCGCGTTCTTCAACGCGGCGTCGTATGCCGTGAGCGCTGTCTTCGTGTCGACACTGCCCTCGAGGTAGGCCTCGGCGAACGCGGTGTCGCTGCTCGTGCCGGTCATCAGATCGGCATAGCCGGGGGAGGACCAGCGGGCGACCCAACCGCCCTCGCGGTATTGCTGGGCGAAGCCGTCGACCAGCTCGTCGGCCAGCTTCGGGTAGAGCAGCGAATAGGCCGGCCATTCGGTGCGATAGGTGTCCCAGAAGCCGTTGTTGACGTAGATCTTCCCTGGCTTGACCTGTGCGTTCGTGGCGCTGTCGGTTGCGTCGCCCTTGGTCGGCAGCACCGGACTGGCGTGCTGGTACTGCGGTTTCGCGGCGGTCCCGACGTTCTCGAACTGCGAGTTCGGATAGAGGTTCATCCGGTAGAGGTTGGAGTAGAGCGACTGCAGCTGGGTCCGTCCGGCGCCGGTGACGTCGATGACACCGAGGCGCTTGTTCCACGCGGTGTTCGCAGCCTGCTGCACCCGCTTGAACGATTTGCGGGCCACCTCCAGGTTGAGGTTGTGCTTCGCCTGATCGGTCGAGATGAACGATGTCGCGAGGCGCAGCTCGACCGTCCTGTCCGAGGAGGTGTCGAAGGAGGCGTACCGGGCGCTGTCCGCGCGGTCACCCGTTGCGTCGCCGGTTTTCGTTGGTGTGCGGTCGAATTCGCCATACACGAACATGCGGGTGGCGCCGTCGGAGTTGCCGTTGTCGACCCAGCCGCTCACCGTGCCGTCGGCATCGACGTGCAGCTTCGAGTCGCCGGCCACCTTGTCGAGCAGCACCGAGCCGGTCGAGCCCGGGAAGGTGAATTGGTAGACGCCCGCGTGGTCGCTCGGCGTCACGGAGGCCTTCAGCCCGTCGGTGAACTTCACGCTGTAGAGATCCGGACGCGCCGTCTCGTCGTCGTGGTCGAACGTGAGCGCCCGGTCGGTGAGGGTCGAGGTCGGCTGCGCGGTGGGCGACGGCATGATCGCCAACTGGTTGCGGTCGCCCATCCACGGACTCGGCTCATGGGACACGCCGATGCCTTGCAAAGAGGGCAGATTCGCATCGTTGTTGGACGAGGCGTAGGTGTATTCCCAGCTGCGACTCTTGCCGTTCGTCATCGGGGTGAAGAAGTTGAAGCCGTTCGGCATCGCGGTCGCCGGAAGGTTGTTGCCGCGCGAGAAGTCACCCGAGGAGAGCGTCCCGCGCCGGGTGTCGACGATCGACGCACGGTTCGTGAGGTCGGTTTTGGGCGCGCGCTGCACGCTCAGGTCGTCGAACCAGGCGCTGAACTTCTGGCCGGCACCGCCGTCGTCGGGGTTGTCGTAGACGGCGATGACCTTGTCGACGGTCTTGCCGGCATACCGGCTCAGATCGATGTGGATCGAGTTCCACTGGTCGGTGTAGAGGACCTTCTTCAGGCCGTGGCCGCTCGCCGAAATGGGTGAACCATCAGTGTCGGTCGCGTCGGGCGTCGCGCTCATGCGGGTGCCGTCGGTGAAGACCAGGTCGATGGCCACATAGGTCGAGGCGTATGACGAACTGCTCCCGCGCTCGGGGAACACCTTGTAGCTCAGCTCATCGCCGTTGCTGATCCGGCGACCGACGTTGTCGTAGAGGGAGTCGGCGCCCCGTGCAGGACCTGCTCCGCGATTGACGCCGGAGAACTGCAGCCCGTGGGTGCCGGTGAATCCGGTCCCCTTGTGGATGTTGAACCCGCTGGTCGGTCCGCCGCCGACCTTCGCGACCAGGGGCGCCCCGTCGTCGCCCGTGCCGGAGACGTTGACGAGCGGGCCGAACTGCTTGGACGTGGACGGTGCGGGCTGCGATGTCTCGAAGGAGGTCGTCCACGGCTTGTCGTGCCGGGTGGCCGCTTGCGCCATCGGTGGCGTCAGCAGACAGGTCGCCGTCATGGCGAATGCGGTCGTGGCAATGGTGAAGCAGGATCCCAGGCGCACCGGTGGCTCCTCCGTGAGGCATGGCGGAATGTCGTACGAGTGACGACGATCACAGTGTCGGCCCGACCCGCCGGTAACTGTGGGACTTACGACACGCGCGAAGGTAAAGGATTATCAAAGGAATTCGCGTAGTCGCGCGGCTTCTCGCAACAGGTGGTCGCGTTCCTTGGTGTTGGTGGCCCTGGAAGCTGCCTCGGTGTAGAGGGCGGCGGACTGCGCGAGGTCGCCGGCTTTTTCGTGCAGGTATGCCGCTGCGGCTGTATGGCGGGGCACCGTCGGATCAACTTCCGCGAGTGCCGCCAGGCCGACGTGCGCACCATCGGCCTCGCCGAGTGCAATGGCGCGATTCAACTGCACGACAGGGGAGTTCGTGATGGCGAGCAGTTCGTCATACCAACTCACGATCTGCACCCAATCGGTCTCCTCGACCCGTTGTGCATCCGCATGCAGCGCCGCGATCGCTGCCTGCGCCTGGTATTCGCCGAGCCGGTCGGCGGCAAGTGCGTGCTGCAGGATGGCGATGCCTTCGGTGATCAACTCGGTGTCCCAGCGGGTGCGGTCCTGCTCCCGTAATGGCACCAGCCGGCCCTGTTGGTCCGTGCGTGACGCGCGTCGGGCGTGGTGCAGCAGCATCAGTGCGAGCAGTCCACGAACCTCGGGTTCTGTTGTCAGCGAGGCCAGTTGGCGGGTCAGCCGAATTGCCTCGGCCGACAGGTCGAGGGAGCCGCCATACCCCTCGTTGAAGACGAGATAGAGCACTCGCAGCACGGTGGCCAGGTCGCCGGGAGAGTCCAGCCTCGTGTCCCGCAACTGCCGCTTCGCGCGGCTGATGCGTTGCGCCATGGTCGTTTCCGGCACCAGATAGGCGTCCGCGATCTGTTGCGTCGTCAGCCCGCCGACAGCGCGCAGCGTCAGGGCGACGGCGGACGAGTTGGTGAGTTTCGGGTTGGCGCAGAGGAAGTACAGCTGCAGGCTGTCGTCAGTGCCAGGGGCAGTGCTCGGCTCGGGTTGCTCGGTGGCGCGCAGCTCGCGCGCCCGCCGTGCGTCGGTCGACCTGACCTGGTCGAGGAAGCGACGCCAGGACGCGGTGATCAGCCATGCGAGTGGGTCGTCGGGTGGTGAATCGCGCCAAGCCTCAAGCGCTTTGATCAAGCCATCCTGGACGGCATCCTCTGCCGACGCGAAGTCTGCTCCACGTCGGCAGAGGGCGCTGATTGCTGCGGGAACCAGGTCCCGGACGAGTTGGTCGTCCACTACTCGAAGGTCGGAGCGGTTTCGGCCGTCATGAGAGGTCGCAGCTCCAGCCACTCGCCGATCGGCTTGCCGTCCTTGCCGGGAGCGGCCGACAACTCACCGGCCAGCTCGATCGCCCGCTCCTCCGACTCCACGTCGATGATCATCCAGCCGGCGATGAGGTCCTTCGTCTCGGCGAACGGGCCGTCGGTCACGGGCGGCTTGCCCTCCCCGTCATACCGGACCCACATGCCGGTCTGTGCGAGGGCGTGTTCCTCGACCAGCTGACCGGCGGCTTCGAGACGGTCCGCGAAATCGCTCATGTACTTCATGTGAGCGTCGAACTCGTCGCGGTTCCACTGGTCCATCGGCACGTCGTGCGTTCCCTTGGGTGCGCCGCGGTAGTGCTTCAACATCAGGTACTTCGGCATGGTCGTTCCCTTCGTCGTTGCCAGCCATTGTGGCTGCGGATGTACGAGGGACGGAGCTGAAGCAGCCATCTCGACATCAGGGGACAGACTTTTCCGAACTTTTTGACGGAAGCGATCAGACGATGTCCAGATGCCGTGCGAGCCGGAGGACCTCTGCGCCGGTGGCATCGTCGGAACCGGCCATCCAGTCGATTGCTGCAGCAACGGGCAGGTGCCGGACCGCGGTGATCTGCTCGGCGCCGGCGACGCCTTTCGGCGGAGCAGCGACGACCGTCGTCGGGACGCTGGCGAAGACCCACCACATGATCGGGTGCGGCACGTGAACCAGGTATGGCGCGTCGTTGCGGCTGTGTGCGACGTGGCTGAAGAAGATTCGCAGAGGTCCTGTCGGCGCGGAGCCCGCTTCCTCGTAGAGCTCTCGGGTTGCTGCGGATTCGAGGTTCTCGCCCGGCTCGAGCCGGCCACCCGGGAGGAAGCGCCATCCCTCGATCGACTCGCAGACCGTGACGATGCCCGGCTCCGGCGTGGCGACGAGGTGGATCCGGTGCACCAGCTCGGATGGTGGGTCGTCGAAGGTGCCGACGATGTCGGCGTTCGCGTAATCGACATACGACCGCGCGAAGAGTGCTTCGAAACCCGGCGGACTACCCATCACCCGACGCTAGCAAGCGGATCAGTCGGCAGGCCGAGATCAATCGGCAGGCATTGTGCGGTAGGTGCGTCCGGATGGGCTCGTCCACGTGCACACACCGTCGGGTGTCATCGAGACTCGCCATCCGGTCTCGTGCTTGGCGCGATGGTGGTGCTTGCAGAGGCAGTGCAGGTTGGCGGGTTTCGTCTCGCCGAGCGGCCACGGAGCCACATGGTCCAGCTCGCAGTAGGCCGCCGGCATACTGCACCCCGGGAAGCGGCAGTGCTGATCTCGGGTCGTGACCATCCGACGGATCGCGGCCGTTGGTCGATATTTGCGACTCATCGTCTCGATCACCGTGCCGGTCACCGGGTCGGTGAGTGCCCGGGTCACCGCGGTGCCGACAGTCCGGGCCAACTGCGCCACTTGCGCAGCAGGTATGACGCCAACTCCCGGCACGATGACGTCTTCGAATGGCGATGCGGGTGAAGCGGCGCAGGCCGGGCGAGCGGGTTGTGATGACCGCGCGGATCGGGTCTTCGTCGCCGTCGCCCCGCTTCCTCGAGGCCTGGTCTCGCTTCCCTGAGGTGCCGGGTGTTGTCTCCGCGCCTCGGCAAGCAGCTGGTCCCAGCCGATGTCGCCCAGGTCGAGGTTGTCGAACTCGTCGAGGTCACGGTCGTCGTCGCCGTGGTAGTTGTCGGGGTCCGGCATCACGCCGAGCATGTCGTCCAGCAGTGCGTTGAGCTCGTCGCCGACCGGATCATCGCTGACACGGTCGCCGTGGCCGATGGTGCCGTCGTTCCCGCCCGGCTGATATTCGCCGTCGAAGGTGACATTGCCGAATGCCCCCGTGGGCGAGGAGGTTTCGCCGCAGGTCGGCCGCACCGGAAGGTGGAAGACGATCGTCGTGTCGACGTGGACGTTGCGGAGCAACAGGTCGATGAAGGCATCGGCGCGGCACTCGGCAAGGGTCTTGCCAGTGGTGTCGTCGGCATGCAGTTGTCTGGCGTGCTCATCGATGGCGCGCTGCGCTGCCGCGATGTCCTCGGTCGGCAGGATGGCGACCATCTCGGCAAGACCCGGCTCGTGGTGTGGCCGGGAGAAGACACCAATGTGATTGCGGCGCCTGCGTTTTGCGGCCGGTTCGACGGAGGTCGGCTCCAGCTCGGCCAGGAGCTTCGGAATGCGCCGACGCAGCTGTGTGGTCGTGAGGCCGGCGATGCCTTGGTCCAGCAGGGCGCGCTCGACCGCTCGCTTCGTCTTCGTGGTCGTGCCAGCCAGCATGTCCGTGACGACACCGATCTTGGCCGGGTCGACAGAGCCGCTGCCCGCTTCGGTGATCAGCCGTGGCGCCTGTGTGACCGCGTCGAGGGCGTGCTGGATGCGCGTGCCGACCTGTCGTGGGCCGAGGCCCAGCAGTGGCGCGATCTCGGTGTCGATCCACTCGTCAGCAAACCCGAGATGATGTCGAATCACTTTGGTATCAGCGATATCCGGGTCGAAGACCTCTTCATGGCCGGCAGCCTGCGCGATGCGGACGGCCTGGGCTGAGAGAGCCGAATTCGCGACCCGTTGGGTGGCCGCGACCTGCTCGAGCAGCTCCTCCTTGGTCAACGGATCAGCGTCCGTGCGGGCGCTCTCGAAGGCCAGTGAGGTCAGTTGCAACGCCGCATCCAGCAACTCGGAACTGCTGGCACAGGACAACTCATCCGCAGTGGGGAGGAGTTTATTCGTCATACAGCAATGATAACTGTGTTCGATTGAATTAGAAAGAGCTTAAGTCCCGAATCCGTTCGCTGTCAGCGGAATTCGGTGTTCCCGGACCCAGGTAACGTGGTCGGCGCTCCATCGGATGGGCCGCCTCGTCCGCGTGGTCGACCTAGCGAGGTCGGCTGTCCGAGGTCGCCTCGGCCACCACCTGCTCGAACTGTGCACCCATCGCCTCGGCGAGAGCCTTCGCACCCGACAACGGCCGCACCATGACGACGAAATCGTCGATCAGGCCGGCGTCGTTGACGTGCAGGAAGTCGCACCCGTTGACGAGAGTGCCGTCGATCGTCGCTTCGAAGACGAGCGCATGATCCCGGCCGTCCGGAGAACTTATCTCACGCACGTAGTGGAAGCCCTCGAAGACGTGCGTGACGGCCCGCAGGATGGCCGCGGTGATCGCCTTGCCGTCATACGGCTTGAACGCGACCGGGCTGGTGAATCGCACGTCGTCGGCCAGCAGCGCTGCGATCGCCCCATGGTCGTTGGCTTCCACGGCATCCCGGAAGGCGCGCATCGGATCTCCTCGTCGTTCGGATCCGAAAACACTACGACACCCACCGCATGGTTACTCTTCGGTAAGGTCCGCGTATGACCCGCTCGACCGCACCCCGATGGCGCCGGCCGCCCATGCTCCGCGGCGGTGGATTCGCCAACTGGGCGCGCACCGAGAGTTGCGTGCCCAGCCAATGGATGTCGCCCGCCACCGAGGACGACGTCGTCGCTCTCGTGCAGCGGGCGCGCGTCGACGGCCGCCGGGTCCGCTGCGTCGGTGCTGGACACTCCTTCAACGCGCTCGCGGCGCCCACGGACATCGCCGTCTCGCTCGACAACCTGCGCGGGATCGTCGCGTATGACGACACCACCGTGACCGTCCTTGCCGGCACGCGACTACGTGACCTGAGTGCGGCCCTTGCCGCGCGCGGCCTGGCCCTGCCGATCCTCGGGTCGATCGCGGACCAGTCGATCGCCGGTGCGATCGCGACCGGCACACACGGGTCGAGCCTGACGCATCCGAACCTTTCCGGGCTGGTGCGCGCCATCGGCCTGGTCGACGGCGCGGGCGTCGTCCGTGACCTGGGCGAGGACGATGATCTGCTCGATGCGGCGCGAGTTCACCTGGGAGCATTGGGGATTCTGACCCGAGTGCGCCTTCGGGTGGTGCCGGCCTTCACCCTCCGCGAACGCATCGAGTGGTTGCCTGTCGGCGAGGTGGCGGCGGCCCTGCCCGAGATCAGCACGAGTGCCGAATACACCAAGGTGTGGTGGATGCCGCACACGCCCAAGGCGCTGGTGTTCCGCTACGAACGCGTCCCGGCGCCACGGACATTGCTCGCGGTCCACGCCGACCGCTTCATCGACGAGAAGATCCTGCATCGCAGCCTGCTACCTGCGATCTTCGCCGCGCAGCGTCGGCAGTCGGGCTGGGTCCCGATGTTCAACCGCACCGCCGGCCGAACTCTCAAGAAGGCCAGTCGGATCGGGCCGAGCCCGCTGATCTTCTCCACGCCGATGCCGGCCCGGCATACCGAGACCGAGGCGTCCGTCCCGCTGGCGAGCGGCGGGGCTGCCTTCGACGCGGCCGTGCAGGTGGTCGACGACGCTGATGTCCACGTCAACTTCATCACCGAGCTGCGCTTCGTCAAGGGCGACACCGGCTGGCTGAGTCCGGCGTATGGCGGGGACGTCGTCCAACTCGGTGCCTACACAGCGGTTCTGGGGGATCGGGATCGCTACTTCGGCGAGTTCTGGCGCCGCATGCGCGAGCTCGGCGCTCGTCCGCACTGGGGCAAGGAGCTCGACCACGCCGCTGACGAATTGCGCACTCTCTACCCGCGATTCGACGATTTCACGGCTGCTCGAGCACAACTGGATCCCGACCGGATGTTCGCCAATCCGTTCCTCGACCGAGTGCTTGGCAACTGACAGCGGCGGCCACCGTAGGGGCGCGTCAGCCGGCCAGCTGGTCTCGACGGCGGCTGAGGTACGCGCGTTCGGCAGGGTTGCCGGCCAGCACGATCGCCCGGTCGTATGCCGCGCGCGAGTCACCGCTTCGTCCCAGCCTGCGCAGTAGGTCCGCGCGTGCCGCGTGGAACGCGTGGTAGCCGTCGAGTTCGCCTGCGAGGCGGTCGATCTCGCCGAGAGCCACGTCGGGCCCATCGAGCTCGGCAACGGCGACTGCCCGGTTGAGCCGCACGACCGGCGAGGGATCGATCCTCGCCATACGGTCGTAGAGCGTGACGATCTGCGACCAGTCGGTGTCGCGGGCGGACGAGGCGTACGTGTGCACCGCATTGATCGCGGCGAGCAACTGGTAGCGCCCCGGCGCCTCCCCGCCGGCGGCGACCGCGGTCAGTCGTTCGCGGACGAGGTCGTGCCCCTCGGCGATCAGCGAACGGTCCCACGCACCACGGTCCTGCTCGTCCAGCGTCACGAGTTCACCGGTGCGGGAGACCCGGGACGAGCGGCGGGCGTCGGTCAGCAGCATCAGGGCCAGGAGCCCGGTCACCTCACCGTCCTCCGGCCGGAGCGAGTGCAGCAGCCGGCCCAGCCGGATCGCCTCGTCGCTCAGGTCGGCCCGGACCGGGTCGTCGCCGGCGCTGGCAAGGTAGCCCTCGTTGAAGACGAGATAGACCACCGCGAGCACGCCGGACAACCGCTCCTCGATGTCGGCGGTCGACGGCACTCGATAGGGGATGTGCGCCGCCTTGATCTTCGCCTTGGCGCGGGTGATCCGCTGCGCCATCGTGGTCTCCTGCACAAGGAACGCGTGGGCGATCTCGGCGACGGTCAGTCCGCCGAGCAGGCGCAAGGTGAGCGCCACCCGAGCCTCCATGGCGAGCGCCGGGTGGCAACAGGTGAAGACGAGTCGAAGGCGGTCGTCCTCGACCGGACCCGTTGGGGTAGCAGGGTTTTCGTCGATCATCAGCTGAGCCTCTGCGTGCTTGGAGTCGCGCCGCGACTCCCGCCTCAGCCGGTCGATCGCCTTGCGCGTGGCAGTGGTGGTGAGCCACCCGCCGGGGTTGGGAGGTATGCCGTCGCGTGGCCACCGCTCGACTGCCGCGGCGAACGCTTCCGCCGCGGCGTCCTCGGCGATGTCGAGATCACCGAAGCGACGGGCCAGGCCGGCGACCACCCGGGACCACTCCTCGTGGTGGACCCGGGTGATCGCTTCGTCGACCGAGCCGTCGGTCACGAGTCCAGCAGCGCCTTGAAGGACTCCTCGGTCTGGAACGGGCGCACCTCGACCTTGCCGCGGCATGCCTTGGATCCCTCCGCCGCGAGAGCGAGCGCTTCGTCGAGGTCGGCCGCCTCGATGACCCAGAAGCCACCGAGGTACTCCTTGGCCTCCGCATAGGGGCCGTCGGTGACCACCGGCTTGTCGCCGCGGCCGTCAACCGTGGTCGCCGTCGTTGCGTCCGCCAACCCGTCCGCGAAGACGAAATGCCCTTCCTTCTCGAGCTTTTCGTTGAACGCGCCCGTGTCGGCGAACGACTGCAGCATCTCCTCCTTGCTGGAGTAGCTGCCGAACTCACCCGCGTCGGCCGGTCCGTAGACCGACATCATGTACCGGGGCATGTCACTCACCGTCCTTCTGTTCCAGGATGTGCCTTCTACCGGGGAAGCGATGCACTTCCTGCGGCCAATCCAGAGCGACCGCCAGGCGCCCCGCCCAATAGCCAGCGGCCTCATCGTCGGCGACCTCCACGACGCAGAACCCGCCCAGGTGTTCCTTGGTCTCGACATACGGGCCGTCGCTGAAGACCGGCTTCCCGTTCTTCGCCTCCACGCTGCACACGACGGACTCGGCGCCGATGCCACCGTCGGTGAAGACGAACACTCCATCGTTCTTCATCTCGTCGATCACGCGCATCGAGGCCTCGCCCTTCGCTCGCAATTGCTCCGGGGTGTGCTCGGCGACCCACTCGTCGTTGAATGCGATCAGATACTGGGGCACTGGCCCTCTCCTCTCAGTTCGGGACCGGCCGCTAGCGGCTTCGTCCGGGCGGCCCGGTTGGCCGTCATACCAACGCCACGAACGCGCAGACCGTCATACGACACCTGCCGCAAAGAATCTCAAGAACTTTCCGGTGCCGACAAGGGGCAGGGGCAGCTCAGCGCCGTGGCGCGAGCATGATGACGCCCACCCCGACCAGGCACACGGCGGCGCCGATCAGGTCCCACCGCGTCGGTCGGAAGCCGTCGGCAAGGACACCCCACACGAGCGAGCCGGCCACGAAGATCCCGCCATACGCTGCGAGCACCCGGCCGAAGTGCGCGTCCGGTTGGGCCGTCGCGATGAAGCCGTATGCCGCGAGCGCGACCACACCGCCGAGCGCGAGCCACCACGGCCGGTGCTCGCGGACCGACTGCCAGATCAGCCAGCAACCCCCGATCTCGGCGAGCGCCGCCACGATGAAGAGGCCGTAGATCCGCAGGGTCGTCACGTCAGCACGGTAGTCGGAGCCGATCGACGGCGCGGCGCACGATGTGTGACGTGGCGATCGGATGCCAGTAGCGGTCGGTAGCCTTCGTTCCAGCCGTATGGCGCCCGACCTACTCATCCTTGGGAGTGCTGCATGTCCTACGCCGTTGACTTCAAGACTGTGTCGACCGTCGGCCTGGAGTCGTCACCGGTGGCGGAAGCGCTCGCCGGCCTGCGGGCCAACGAGGCGCGCTACTTCAAGAACAAGTACGACCACACGTTCACCGTCGAGCCCGCCGCGGAGGTGCAGCCGGTGATCGACTGGGTGAGTGGCATCCTCAAGGACGAGCGGGACATCGTCATCGCATCGCCGGCGTTGGAAGCCACGCAGTTCCAGGTCGAGAACATCAACATGGCCTACGTCTTCTACGAGAGCGGCCTGTCGATCAACGTGATGTACACGCTCGACGAGGGCGGCAAGCGTGCGGTCGGGTTCAAGCTGTCCGACGGGATGGAGGTCCCGGAGGAGCTCGGCGCGTTCAAGTTCGCCCGGCAGAAGTCCAAGCTGGCCGGCACCATCCGTGGGTCCTACTTCGTCATCAAGGGCGAGCACTGATGGGGCATCGGCAGGCCGCAGCGGTCTAGCCGATCCGCCGGACTTCCTGCGGCCAGCCGCACGCTTCGGCGATCTTGCCGGCCCAGAGCTTCGCCGCGTCAACATCGGCGACGTCGATCACCGTCAGGCCACCGAGGAACTCCTTGTGTTCGACATACGGCCCGTCGGTGAACTCGACCGAGCCGCTGGTCGTGTCGGCGCTGAACGCGTTGGTGATGTCCTCGTCCAGCCCACCGGCGAACACGTAGACGCCGGCGTCCTTCATCTCCTCGACGACCGCCCCGGCGAGCGGCCCGCGCTCGACGAACCACTCCTCGCTGTGGTCACCGACCCACTGCTGGTTGAAGTAGATGATGAACTGGGTCATGGCAGCTCCCGTGTTTCCGTGGCGGACCCGTTGCCCGCCTCACCCCGTCCACGAACAGGACACCACGGATACGACACCGCCGATCGATCATTTTCGCGCTCCGGCGGAAGGCGCGATGTCGACGGCGAGGCGGGCGCGGGTCAGTGCGGCGAGCGGACTTCGCGGTCGGGTCCGTCCGGTGCGCTCCGCCCAACGATCGAGGGCCCAGTCGTAGACCTGGGCTGTCTCCCGGAGCGAGCGACTCAGCTCGGCGAACTCGTCCGAGCGGGGCATTGCGGCATGCACACGCTGCATGTCCGCTGCGGACAGCTGGGATTCGGCCGTGTGCCATTCGGCTCCGAGCATGGGCACGACACGCCCCATCAGCGTGTCGACCACGCCGGCGCGCACCGCGAATCGCTCGCCGTGCCGTAGGCGTCCCTGCAGTCCCAGCAGCCACGGCCAGGTCGAGCTGTCGAGGGTGGCGGCATCGAACTCGGGTGGGGACCACGCCGCGACGTCCGCGGTCAGGCGGCGCTCGACGTCGGCCCGATCCAGCACGACGGTGAAACCTCGCGCTATGCCCGCGAACACCTGCACCGACCCTTCGGCGATCGTCAGGTCCAGTTCGTGCAAGTCCTCGTCCCAGACCTGATAGCGGAACTCGCCCTGCCAGCTCGGCTCCTGGGCGTATGCCGGTTCGACCCCCATGATGGTCGCTGCGATCGCGGACCGGTCGTCCCAGACCTCTTCGCGGCGCCCGGGCTCCGCCACCAGGATCAGGTCCAGGTCGGAGAAGTCGTGGTCGACACCCTGGGCGACCGAGCCGAAGATGACGACTGCCCGAATCGACGATTGCGCGGACGCCCACGCGACGGCTCGATCGGCGAAATCCCTTGCTGCCGTTGGCACACTTCCTCCTCAGTGACGACGTCCGACCAACGTAGCGCCGGATGCCTGACGGAGACGCGATTCCCTGTGCTCCAGGGTCTTGTCGGGCGGCTCGCGCGTGGCGAGAATAAGAGGCTGCGGTGCCCGGCATACCGCTGCCCGGGCCTCGACGAAAGAAGCGGCTGATGCCCGACGCAGCAATCCACGTATTGGTCGGAACGACCAAGGGCGCGTTCATCCTGGACGGCGACGCCGACCGCACGAAATGGGCGGTCCGCGGCCCATATTGCGACGGCTGGCCGATCAATCACGTCATCGGCGACCCGGCCACCGGGACGATGTGGGCCGGTGGCGGTGGCGACTGGTCCGGTGCCGGCGTATGGCGCTCCGACGACGGCGGCACGACCTGGTCCGTCACCAAGCTGACCACCGGGCAGATGGACACCTGGGCTGCGAGCGACCCGGAGTTCGCCGCGTCGATCGGCTGGACGGACACACCGGCGCCGTTCGGCGACGACTTCTCGCAGGTGTGGTCGCTGGGGCGGGGCGGCGGAAAGCTGTATGCCGGAACGAAACCCGCGACTCTGCTGGTCAGCGACGACGGTGGCGAGACCTGGCAGACGGTGAAGGGCCTGACCGATCATCCGTCGGCGCCCGACTGGGGCCCCGGCGCCGCCGGGCTCGTCCTGCACACGATCGTCGTCGATCCGGAGGACCCCGAGAAGATGTGGATCGGCATCTCCGCGGCCGGCGTCTTCGCCACCGAGGACGGTGGCGTGACCTGGGAGCGGCGCAACGACCTGGCCGACCCCACGGCGGGTGAGGGCAACACGCACCCGGCCGCGGCATCCGACGGGCACACCGGCTTCTGCGTGCACCACCTCGAACGCGCCGAAGGCACCGAACCCGTTCTTTACCAACAGAATCACCACGGCGTATGGCGCTCGCAGGACGGCGGCCACACCTGGCACAACATCACTGCGGGGCTGCCCTCGACGTTCGGCTTCCCGCTCTGGGCGCACCCGCGCGACGGCCGGACGATCTGGACCGTGCCGCTCAACGGCGACACCGAGGGCCGCTACCCGCCGGACGCGGCCGCGGCTGTATGGCGCTCCCGGGATGCCGGCGCCTCCTGGGAAGCGCAGCGCACCGGACTGCCGCAGGAGGCCTGTTTCTTCACCGTCCTGCGACAGGGCATGAGCGGCGATCGCCGGGACCCTGCCGGGGTCTACTTCGGGACGAACACGGGCTCCGTCTTCGCCAGTCGCGACGAGGGCGAGACCTGGGAGGAGATCGCGCGGCACATGCCCACGGTGCTGGCCGTCGAGGTCCTCGAGCCGGCTGCCACCGGGGGAGCCTGAGCGGGTCGCTGCCGCAGCTCCCGGGGCTCGGCGAAAAAGTCGTGGCGCCGGGGAATCATTCGACCAGGTCAAAAGTTGAGTCAGGTAAGCGCAACTTTGGAGCCGTCGGTTTGACATGACCGCCGACACCGGAGTTGAGTCGGACACAGTCAACTTCGCTCGTATGACGCGGGGCTCCTCTGCGTCCGGCGTCGAGACATGACAGACCAACATCTCAACCAAGGGAGAACACAGACATGGGACGTGCGGTAGGTATCGACCTCGGCACCACCAACTCCGCGGTCGCGGTCCTGGAGGGCAACGACCCGGAGATCATCGCCAACGCCGAGGGCGGTCGCACCACGCCGTCGGTCGTCGCGTTCGCCAAGAACGGCGACGTGCTGGCGGGCGACATCGCCAAGCGCCAGGCCGTCACCAACGTCGACCGCACGGTCCGCTCGGTCAAGCGCCACATGGGCACCGACTGGAGCACCGAGGTCGACGGCAAGAAGTACACCCCGCAGGAGATCTCGGCCCGCATTCTGCAGAAGCTGAAGCGCGACGCCGAGTCCTACCTCGGTGAGGACGTCACGGACGCGGTCATCACCGTCCCGGCATACTTCGACGACGCCGAGCGCCAGGCCACCAAGGAGGCCGGCGAGATCGCGGGTCTCAACGTGCTGCGCATCATCAACGAGCCGACCGCTGCGGCGCTCGCCTACGGCCTCGACAAGGGCAAGGAGGACGAGCTCATCCTGGTCTTCGACCTCGGTGGCGGCACCTTCGACGTGTCCCTCCTCGAGGTCGGCAAGGACCCGGAGGACGGCTTCTCCACCATCCAGGTCCGCGCGACCAGCGGTGACAACAAGCTCGGTGGCGACGACTGGGACCAGCGGGTGGTCAACCACCTGGTCCAGCAGGTCAAGAACCAGACCGGCGTCGACCTGTCCAAGGACAAGATCGCCATGCAGCGTCTGCAGGACGCGGCCGAGCAGGCCAAGAAGGAGCTGTCCGGCGCGACGTCGACCAACGTCAGCCTGCAGTACCTCTCGATGGGTGAGAACGGCCCGATCCACCTGGACGAGACCATCACCCGTGCGATGTTCGAGGACATCTCCAAGGACCTCCTGGAGCGCACCAAGGCTCCGTTCGAGCAGGTCATGAAGGACGCGGGCGTCACCGTCAAGGACATCGATCACGTTGTGCTCGTTGGTGGTTCGACCCGTATGCCGGCCGTCACCCAGGTCGTGAAGGACCTCACCGGCAAGGAGCCCAACAAGGGCGTCAACCCGGACGAGGTCGTCGCGGTCGGTGCCGCACTGCAGGCCGGCGTGCTGAAGGGTGAGCGCAAGGACGTGCTGCTCATCGACGTCACGCCGCTGTCGCTCGGCATCGAGACCAAGGGTGGGCTCTTCACCAAGCTGATCGAGCGCAACACCGCGATCCCGACCAAGCGCTCGGAGGTGTTCTCCACCGCCGAGGACAACCAGCCCTCGGTCGAGATCCAGGTGTTCCAGGGTGAGCGCGAGCTCGCCAAGGACAACAAGCCGCTCGGCAACTTCGAGCTGTCCGGCATCGCGCCCGCACCGCGTGGCGTGCCGCAGATCGAGGTCACCTTCGACATCGACGCCAACGGCATCGTCCACGTGTCCGCCAAGGACCGCGGCACCAACAAGGAACAGTCGATGACGATCTCCGGTGGCTCCGCGCTGCCGAAGGAAGACATCGACCGCATGGTCAAGGACGCCGAGGAGCACGCGGCCGAGGACAAGAAGCGGCGCGAGGAGACCGAGGCCCGCAACACCGCGGAGCAGCTGGTCTACTCGACCGAGAAGTTCCTGGCCGACAACGGCGACAAGGTCCCGGCCGACTCCAAGTCCGAGGTCGAGTCGGCGCTGACCGAGCTGAAGGACGCGCTCAAGGACGAAAACGCTTCCGCCGAGGACATTTCCGCCAAGACCACCAAGGTCAACGAAACCTCGCAGAAGATGGGCGCCGCCCTGTATGCCGCGGAGCAGCAGTCCGGCGGTGACGCCCCGACGGGTGACGCCGCGGGTGGCACCGGCGACGCTCCGAAGGCCGACGCCGAGAACGACGACGTGGTGGACGCCGAAGTCGTCGACGACGACGCCGACGCCAAGGGTGACTCCAAGTGACGGACTCCACCAAGGGTTCGCAGCCGGGCTCCGATCTTCCGGGGCCCGGCCGGCGGCCGGAGGAAGAGGACCAGACCGGACCCGTCATCCGCGACAAGCGCCGGATCGACGAGAACGGTGAACTGCGCACGAAGTCGGAGAGCGGATCGGAGGACACAGTGACGGACGACACCGCTGCCGAGCAGCCGGCCGTCGACGAGCCGGCCACGGCAGGCGAGTCGGCGACGGAGGGCGAGCAGACCACCGCCGACACCACCGAAGCCGATGTCGAACACCCCGACACCGTGCTCGCGGCGCAGCGGCTGGAGGATCTGCAGCGCGCCCAGGCGGAGTACTTCAACTACAAGAAGCGCGTCGAGCGCGACCGCGAGGCCCAGAAGGACGCCACCACGGCGCGCGTTCTGGAGTCGTTGCTGCCGGTGCTCGACGACATCTACCTGGCGCGCGAGCACGGGGATCTGGAGGGCACGCCCTTCGAGAAGATCGCCGACAAGCTCGACTCGACGCTGACGAAGCTGGGCCTGACCGCGTTCGGCGCGGTCGGTGAGCCGTTCGACCCCACCCATCACGAGGCCCTGATGCATATCGAGGCCGAGGTGCCGGAGGGTGCGGAGGGCACCACCATCGTGCAGGTCATGCAGCCGGGCTACCGGCTGGGTGAGCGCATGGTTCGACCCGCTCGCGTCGCGGTGGCGGACCCGTCCTGATGCAGCCCCGGTCCTTGGTCGAGCGGGGGTTCATCGCGAATCCCCGCTCGACCAACGACCTTTCGAGGTATGGAGTGATTGATGGCTAGTCAGGATTGGCTCGAGAAGGACTTCTACAAGATCCTCGGTGTCTCCCAGGACGCGAGCGACGACGAGATCAAGAAGGCCTACCGCAAGCTCGCCCGCAAGTGGCACCCGGACCAGAATCCCGGTGACGCTGCGGCCGAGCAGAAGTTCAAGGACATCGGCGAGGCCAACTCCGTCCTCGCCGACCCGGCCAAGCGCCAGGAGTACGACCAGTTGCGCCAGATGGTCGGTGGCGGTGCCCGCTTCACCGCCGGTGGTCCCGGCGGAGCTGCCGGCGGCGCAGGGTTCGAGGACCTCTTCGGCTCCATGTTCGGCGGTGGTGGTCGTGGCCAGAACGTCCGCTTCTCCACCGGGGGCGGTGGCGAGCAGATCAACCTCGACGACATCCTCGGACAGTTCGGTGGCGGCGGTGGTTATGGATCCCCGTATGGCGGCTACCAGGCCGGCCCCCGCAAGGGCGCCGACCTCGAGGCGCGCACGACGCTGAGCTTCCGGGACGCCGCGGCGGGCGAGACGATCGCCCTCCAGGCGGCCGACGGGCAGACCATCAAAACGCGAATCCCCGCCGGTGTCAGGGACGGTCAGACGATCCGGCTGCGCGGCAAGGGACAGCCCAGCCCGAACGGCGGGCAGCCCGGCGACCTGCTGCTGCACATCACGGTGCAGTCGCACCCGGTCTTCCGCCGCGAGGGCAACAACCTCACGGTCGACCTGCCGGTGACCTTCGCCGAGGCCGCACTCGGCGCCACCGTCGCGGTCCCGACCCTGAGCGGCAAGAGCGTCAAGGTCAAGATCAAGCCGGGCACCCCGTCCGGTCGCAAGCTGCGTGTCAAGGGCCAGGGCATCCAGGCCAAGAGCGGCGCGGGTGACTTGATCGCGGTCGTGCAGATCGTCGTTCCGGAGAAGTTGTCCGGCGACGCCAAGAAGGCGGTCGAGGCGATGGCCGAGGAAGAGCGCTCCAGTGGCGTTGACCCACGAGCCGAACTGAGCGCGAAAGCCGCACAGTGATGGTCCGCTCATCGTGGCGAGGCACGTCGCCGCCGCCGGGGGACGCGCCGATCTACGCGATCTCCGCGGCGGCGCAGCTCGCCGGCATACACGCCCAAACCCTGCGTCAATACGACAGATTGGGCATCGTCACGCCGTCGCGCACCAGCGGCGGCGGGCGTCGCTACTCGATGCACGACCTGGACGTCCTGCGGGAGGTGCAGCGCCTCTCCCAGGAGGAGGGGGTTTCCCTCGCCGGCATCCGTCGGATCCTGGAGCTCGAGGACCAGATCGAGGCCCTGCGGTCACGTGTCCGCGAACTCTCCGACGAGCTGGCCCGTGAGCGCAGCAAGGGCATGGGCCGCGTCTTCGCCGCGGCACCGGACGGTCAGATCACGCCGCTGCGCCCGGGTGAGCGGGTCACCCCGGTGCGCACCGAGCGCGCCCTTGTCGTATGGCGCAAACGGGGTTGACCGCCTGAATCTGGCACAGTGGGTCCCGTGATCGAGTACCTCATGGTCTTCCCCGAGCGCAGCGCTGCCGAGGATGCGGCGGAAGAGCTCGCGGATGACGAATTCACTTCCGTCCGTGTCGTTTCCGAGGCCCTCGCCGGCGAGGACGACGCCGAGGACGTCGACTGGGTGGTTCACGTCGTGCAGGACACCATCGACGATCCGGCGAGCGCCGTGGCCAGGGCACTCGCTGAGCGGTTCGCCTCCCTTGCGAAGGAACACGGTGGCTGGCTGGACGACGACTGGTCGACCGCCGGTTGAGTGGGAAATTCGGTGGCCCTGAGTACGGGAGATCCGTAGCGTCGACCATGTGATCCGACTGATCGATCCGGCGGACGACGCCGCCATGCGTCAGGTGTATGACGTGGGCATCGCGTCGAAAGGCGTTGCGCGCCCGTGGTTCTCGCCCCCGTCATACAAGTCGTGGCTCATCGGCATGCGAAAGCCCGATGCCGAGGAGCCGCGCGAGCTCTACGGCTTCTTCGACGCAGCCGGAGCCTGCCTCGGCACGACGTTGCTGTTCGTCCCCTCCCAGGACAATCTGGAGAAGGTGTATGCCGACCTCGATGTCGCACCGCAGCATCGCCGGCAGGGCATCGGCGCTGCGCTGGTGCGTGACGCCATAGCGCGGGTCCGAGAACTCGGCCGGACGGCGCTCTTCGTCGAGACGCTCGCACCCGGCGACGATGACCGGGAAGAGCACGAATACGCCCGGTTCGCAAGGGCGCACGGTTTCAGCCCGGCCTGGCGCGAGCTCGCCCAGCACCTGGCGCTCCCGGTGGGGGACGATGTGCTTGCTCGGATCGTTGCGGACGCCGCCGCGCACAGCGCGGGCTACCGCGTCGAGACCTTCGTCGGGCGTGTCCCCGACCACCTGCTACCGGGGCTGGCCGAGCTGATGGGTCTGCTGGCGGCGGATGCGCCATCCGGTGAGGTCGAGTTCGAGGGCGAGGTGGTCACGCCCGAGCGGCTGCGGCGCATGTACGAGCGCGAGGCGGAACAAGGGCGGATCCGCCTGTCGTGCCTGGCGATCGAGGAGTCGACGGGCGTCGTCGCGGCCCAGACCGATCTGGTCTTCGACGCCTCACTGGACCCGGTCGTCCAGGAGGGCACCTACGTGCACCGGCGACACCGTGGGCATCGATTGGGCGCAGCCGTCAAGGCCGCGAATCTGCAGCGATTGCAGCGCGATTACCCCGGGCGGCCGTTGGTTCGCACCATGAACGCGGACACCAACGAGCATATGGTGGCGATCAACGCCGAGCTCGGCTTCGAGGTCGTCGAGACCTCCACCGAGTGGGTCATCGACCCGACGAATCGCTAGCCACTGCTCACTGCTCGTCGGGCGCGATCTCGTGCAGCAGCTCGAGCGCCCGCCGGGTGACCGGGCTGCCCGCAGCCGCATCGCGCACGTGCACACAGATGCCCCGCCGGATCTCCGGCGACGACAACGGCACCGCGCGTGCCCTGCGGGGCAGGGCGCCGAGGGTGAGGCGCGGTGCCAACGTCACACCGATGCCAGCGGCCACGAGCGCGAAACTCGTGTGGTGATCCTGGCATGCGGCGACCATCCGCGGTGCGACGCCCGACTTGTCGATGGCGCGACGCAGGATGCGGCCGCACGTCTGGTCCTCGTTGCTGTCGTCGACCCAGGGATCCTCGGCCAAGTCGCTCATCGAGATCTCGTCGCGCTCGGCGAGCGGGTGCTTGGCCGGCAGGACGGCGACATACGGCTCGGTCGTCAGCTCGTGCCGGGTGTATCCCTTGATGTGCGAGGGCTTTTCGCTCAGGTCCTCGGTGCGGATGTCGAGGTCGCACTCGGGACGCGCCGACTCGGTGTGCTCGTTGAGGTCGACGGTGATCAGGACGTTCTTGAACTCGCGCTGGAGTTTCGCGACCAGCTTCGGGACCCACTCCTCGCCCGCGGACGAGAAGCACGCGATGGACAAGCTGCCGGTGCGGCCCTGGCGCAGGTCGGTCACGACGTTGTCCAGGCGCGCGAGCGCACCCATGGCGTCGTCGCTCTGCTCGGCCAGCAGGCGTCCGGTCGGTGTGGGGCAGATTCCGCGGCCGGCCTTCTCGAAGAGCGTCAGTCCGGTCTCGCGCTGCAGCTGGTTGATGTGCTGGCTGACGGCGGACGGTGTGTAGCCGAGATGCGTCGCGGCGCCCTGCACGGACCCACTGGCGACGACGGACCGGAAGACCCTCAGGCGGTGTATGTCGAGCATCCTCCAATGCTACAGCAACTCTTAAGCGTCATGAAGGAATCACAGCTTGTGCTGAACAGTTAAGTCATCCAGAATAGAAGACATGAACACGACACAGGCACTGAACAAGAGGACCACCCGCCAGCAGGGACGGACCACGCTCGGCTTCACCGGCCGGGTTCGGGCGTTCTGGCGTGACCAGCAGGAGGCACAGGAACTGCTCATCGAGAAGCAGACCCCGTGGCTGAACCGCCACTGACCGCCATACCCGCCCATAGTCCGGCGAACGTCCCCTGACCGACGGTCAGGGGACGTTCTTGTGTGGGAGCGGTTAGGCCATCGGGTTCTTCAGCAGCAGCTCGGTGTTGCGGTCGACGTCGCTACCGATCCTGTTCGGATCGCGGTGGATGTCGTTGTAGGACAGCTCGCGATAGAGCGAGGCGAGCGCTTCGGGCGAGCCGTCGCTGTATGACGCCTGGTATGGCGCCGCCGACTCGATCAGCGTCGTGAAGAGCGACAGTGTGCCGTCGGCGTTGTCGCACACGTCGATGATCCGGGCGTGCTGCGGGAAATCGACGTGCGACGCGGTGTTGATCTCCCAGAACGAACGCGTCGGGTCGTTGTGGTGGTGCGGCGTGATCTTGTTGTCGTGCGTGTGGCCGTTCACCCATGCCACGACATTCGGGTAGCGCTGCAGGGTGCTCACCAATTCCGAGCCGCTGTGCCGGATTTCGAGCTTGTCGGGCGCGAGCAGCAGGTTGTTCATGCTGTCGCTGGTGTGGTGGCTGAAGAGCACGAACAGCTGGTCGGTGCGCTCCGTGCGGTGCTCGACGCCCCAGCCGTCGTAGTAGCGGCTGGAGGACGCCTCGAGGGTGCGCTTGATCCACCGGAACTGCTCGTCCCCGATCGACCCGTCGGTGAAGCCGGCACGGTTGGTCGAATCCATCGAGATACCAACGACGCCCGGCGCGATCTGGAAGCTGTAGTAGCCGATGCCATCCGCGATCGCGTCGGCGGTGAAGCCGTGCCCGTGCGGGCCGGGTCCGTCGACCTTCGCGTCCAGGTGCGCCGCCATGAATTCGCGCGGGGTGAAGGTCGCCCGGCGCTCGTCCGGCGTGACCTTCCAGCGGTTCTTGCTCAGCTGTGACGACGTCGGTATGGCGGACTGCCCGCCGACCCATGACCGGCGCAGGGCGAGGTTGCCGCTGGTGTCGTCGAACCCGGTGAACTTGAAGCTGCCGGTGTACATGTCGGCCAGGATCGGAGTGGCGGAGGGCAGGGTGCCTTCGATCGAATCGTCGTGGTTGCCGAAGACGCTGTACCACTTCGTGCGCAGGCCCTCGCTGGTGTGTGTAGCGGTGGCATTCATGAAAAAGTCTGTAATCGTTGGGAATCCGGCCTTCTTGTAGAGGTCCTGGGCGGAGGACTCCGGGAGGTAGTAGAGGCTGTCGCCGGCGTTCTGGACGCCTTCCCACTCGGTCGGGGAGCCGGTGTTCGCGGTGATGCGGCCGCCGCTCATCAGGGCCAGGAACCAGTCGAGTTCGATGTGCTCGTGGTTGTCCGAGCTGTCGCCGGTGGTGACCACGCAGTCGAACGCGCGGCCGCTGAACGGACCCTTGCCGAGTTGGTTGACCCGGCGGACGAGCTGCGCGCCGCCCTGGGTGCCGAGGGCCTCGTGCGGCCGGAACGCCGACCCGTTGATCTCGTGCAGCCATTCGAAGCGGACCGGCGACTGGGCGTCCACGAGGTGAAGGTCGGTGAACTGCACGATCGACGCCTGCGCGGTCCGGGTGTCGTCGCGCTTCGCCTTGGCCGGGCACAGGTCGGTGCGCACGGTTAGTGGATAGCCGGGGCCGGCGGTCAACCGGGTGTAACCGCTGGATCGCACTGGGGTGGCGGCGGTCTCGAGGGTCGTGCCATGGCCGATGAGGGCGCGCGACCGCCACCCGATGTCGGACTCGGCCGCGCGGGCGGCTCGGGTGCCGAGTGTCATTGCGGCGGCCGCGCCGATGCCGCCGCCGAGCAGGGACCGGCGTCGAATGGAAGTCATCTCGCTCCTCAGCATCTTGGACGTCCGTCCATCATTGCCGGAGAACGCGGTCCGTGGGTGTCCGGCGAGCAAGGAATCGGTGACGGGCCCCTGATTCTTCGGCCGTGGATCTGCCCGGGTGCTCAGGCCATCGGGTTCTTCAGCAGCAGTTCGGTGTTGCGATCGGCATACGTGCCCATCCGCTTGGCGTTGTTGTGGTGGATGTCGTTGTAGGACAGCTCGCGGTAGAGGGAGGCGAGCGCTTCGGACGAGCCGTCGTCATACGCCGCCTGGTATGGCGCCGCCGACTCGATCAGCGTCGTGAAGAGGGACAGCGTGCCGTCGGCGTTGTCGCACACGTCGATGATCCGGGCGTGCTGCGGGTAATCGATGTGGGACGCGGTGTTGATCTCCCAGAAGCTGCGGGTCGGGTCGTCGTGCCGGTGCGGCGTGATCCTGTTCCGGTGCGTGTGCCCGTTCGCCCAGGCGATGACATTCGGGTAACGCTGCAACATGCTCACCACTTCGGGCCCGCTGTGCCGGAGCTCGAGCAGGTCGGGTGCGGGCAGCAGGTTGGACATCGAGTCGCTGGTGTGGTGGCTGAAGAGGACGAAGAGCCGGTCCGTGACGTCCTGGCGGTGCTCGGTGCCCCGACTGTCGTAGTAGCGACTCGAGGACGCCTCGAGGATGCGCTGGATCCATCGGAACTGCGCGTCGCCGATCGAGCCCTGGACGAAGCCGGCCCGGTTGGTCGAATCCATGGCGATGCCAACGACACCCGGCGCTATCGGGAAGTCGTAGTAGCCGATGCCCTGCGCCAGGGCATCGAGGGTGAAGCCGTGACCGTGCGGACCCGGGCCATCGACGCTGGGGTCGAGGTGCGCGCTCATGAACTCGCGCGGGGTGAAGGGCGCCCGTCGGTCATCGGCGGTCACCTCCCATCGCGACTTCGGCAGTCTCGAATGCTCGGGTATGGCGGGGTGTGCGCCGGCCACGGTGCCGCGCAGGGCCGAGTTGCCGCTCGCATTCGCGAAACCGGTGAACTTGAACCGGCCCGTGTAGAGGTCGGCCAGGGCCGGGCTGTCCGAAGGCGTCATACCGCCGATCGAGTCGTCGTGGTTGCCGAACACGCTGTACCACGGGGTGTTCAGGCCGTCGCTGGTGTGGGTGGCGGTCGCCTGCTTGAAATATGCTGGGATCGTTGGGAATCCGGCCTTCTTGTACGTGTCGGGCGCGTCGGACTCAGGGAGGTAGTAGAGGCTGTCGCCGGCGTTCTGCACGCCTTCCCAGGCGGTCGGGGAGCCGGTGTTCGGGGTGATGCTGCCGCCGCTCATCAGGGCCAGGAACCAGTCGAGCTCCACCTTCTCGTGGTTGTCGGAGCTGTCGCCGGTGGTGACCACGCAGTCGAAAGTGCGGCCGCTGAACGGTCCCTTGCCGACTTGGTTGACCCGGCGGACGAGCTGTGCGCCACCTTGGGTTCCGAGTGCTTCCTGCGGTCGGAACGCACTGCCGGTGACCGTGTGCAGCCACTCGAAGCGCACCGGTGACTGGGCGTCGATGACGTGCAGGTCGGTGAATTGCACGATCGATGCGCGACCGGTCCGCGTCGACAGGCGGTTCGCCCGTGCCGGGCTCAAGTCGGTCCGCACGATCAGCGGATATCCCTGGCCCGCGGTGAGCCGGGTGTACCCCTGCCTGCTGGCCGGTCGTGCGGCCTCGTCCAGCGTCGTGCCCGCGCCGGTGATCGCATGTTCGGTGGGTGGGGGAGTGGCGCCGGTCCGTGCTCGGGCACCCGCGAGGGTGAGTGCCGCCGCGCCGCCGATGCTGCCGCCGAGCAGGGTCCGGCGTCGGATCAAAGTCATGTCGCTCCTCGAAGATCGTGGACCTGCGGGGCGTCCAGCGTTTCGGGGTGTGGCGGCGTCCACGTGTCCGTTGGGCGTGGAGTCGGTGAAGTCGGCGTGCAGATGAAAGTTGAGCGGAATAGACTCAACTTTGCCCTCGTTGTCCACAGCGAGACGTATGTCGTGCTTGCCCGGCCAGACCTGTCAGGTAAGGGTGGACGCAAGCGGTGCGGCATACCAGAGGACCTGACGACACCAACCCGACCAGGGAGGACCGACGAACGTGGATCTACAGCTGACGACGAAGGCGCAAGAAGCCGTTTCGAGCGCCGTGCAGAATGCGACCCGGGCCGGCAACCCGCAGGTGGAACCGGCCCACCTGCTGCTCGCCCTGACCGAGCAGACCGACACGACCACCGGTCCGCTGCTGGAAGCCGTCGGCGCCACCGTTCAGGCCGTCCGCGCCACCGCCGAGCAGGCACTGCGCACCCTGCCCGCGACCCAGGGTGCCTCCGTCGCGCAGCCGACGATGTCCCGCGCGTTCGCCAACGTGCTCGAGCAGGGTCGTCAGGCGATGGAGTCGATGGGCGACACGTTCGTCTCGACCGACCACTTGCTGCTCGCGCTCGCCCAGACCGGTGAATTCGGTTTGAACGCAGACGCTTTGGCGGCAGCGATCCCGCAGACGCGAGGTGGCCGGAAGGTGACCAGCCCAGAGCCCGAGGGCAGCTTCGACGCGCTCGAGAAGTACGGCACCGACCTGACGGCGGCTGCGCGCGACGGCAAGCTCGACCCGGTCATCGGCCGGGACACCGAGATCCGTCGTGTGGTGCAGGTGCTGTCGCGCCGCACCAAGAACAACCCCGTGCTGATCGGTGAGCCGGGTGTCGGCAAGACCGCTGTTGTCGAGGGTCTCGCCCAGCGCATCGTCGCCGGTGATGTGCCGGAATCGTTGCGGGACAAGCGATTGATCTCACTCGACCTGGCTGCCATGGTCGCCGGCGCGAAGTTCCGCGGTGAATTCGAGGAGCGGCTCAAGGCGGTCCTGGAGGAGATCAAGGGCTCCGACGGCGAGGTCGTCACCTTCATCGACGAGCTGCACACCGTGGTCGGCGCCGGGGCCGGCGGTGACTCCTCGATGGACGCCGGCAACATGCTCAAGCCGATGCTGGCGCGCGGTGAGCTGCGGCTGGTCGGCGCGACCACGTTGGACGAATACCGCGAGCACATCGAGAAGGACCCGGCCCTGGAGCGCCGTTTCCAGCAGGTCTACGTCGGCGAGCCGTCCGTCGAGGACACCATCGCCATACTCCGTGGGCTCAAGGAGCGCTACGAGGCGCACCACAAGGTGGCGATCTCCGATGCCGCCGTCGTGGCTGCCGCGTCGCTGTCCGACCGCTACATCACCGCCCGGCAGCTGCCGGACAAGGCGATCGACCTGATCGACGAGTCGGCCTCGCGACTGCGGATGGAGATCGACTCCTCACCCGTCGAGATCGATGAGCTGCGCCGCGCGGTCGACCGGCTGAAGATGGAGGAGCTGCACCTGGAGAACGAATCCGACGCCGCGTCCAAGGAGCGGCTGGCCAAGCTGCGGTCCGACATGGCCGACAAGCAGGAGGAGCTGAGCGCTCTCACCGCCCGCTGGGACCAGGAGAAGGCGAGCCTGAACCAGGTCGGTGACCTCAAGGCCGAGATCGACGAGCTGCGCACCCAGGCCGATCGCCTGCAGCGCGACGGGGATTACGCCGGCGCGTCCAAGATTCTGTATGGCGAACTGCCCGCGCTCGAGCAGAAGCTGGAGGAGGCCCAGGCCGCCGAGTCGACCAGTTCGACGGCCGGCGGCGAGGCGCCGATGGTCAAGGAGGAAGTCGGCCCGGACGACATCGCGGACGTCATCTCGTCCTGGACCGGCATACCCGCCGGGCGGCTGCTGGAGGGCGAGACCGAGAAGCTGCTGCGCATGGAGGACTGGATCGGCGAGCACGTGATCGGCCAGAAGAGCGCGGTGCAGGCGGTGTCGGATGCGGTCCGTCGCTCGCGGGCCGGGGTGTCCGACCCGGACCGGCCGTCCGGTTCGTTCCTCTTCCTCGGTCCGACGGGTGTCGGCAAGACCGAGCTGGCCAAGTCGCTCGCGGACTTCCTCTTCGACGACGCGCGCGCCGTCATACGCATCGACATGTCGGAGTACTCCGAGCGGCACGCGGTCGCCCGGCTGATCGGTTCGCCTCCGGGCTACGTCGGTTACGAGGAGGGCGGCCAGCTCACCGAGGCGGTGCGTCGGCGTCCCTACTCGGTGGTGCTGCTCGACGAGGTCGAGAAGGCGCACCCGGAGACGTTCGACATCCTGCTGCAGGTGCTGGACGACGGGCGGCTGACCGACGGCCAGGGCCGGACGGTCGACTTCCGCAACGTCATCCTGATCATGACCTCCAACCTGGGCTCGCAGTTCCTCGTCGACCCGACGCTGGACCTGAAGCAGAAGCAGGACTCGGTGATGAACACCGTGCGGCAGTCGTTCAAGCCCGAGTTCATCAACCGGCTCGACGAGGTCATCATCTTCGAGGCGCTGACCAAGGACGAGCTGACCCGCATCGTCGACCTGCAGGTCGACGCGATCGCGATGCGACTCGCCGACCGGCGGATCACCCTGTCGGTCACCCCGGCGGCCAAGCAGTGGCTGGCCGACGAGGGCTACGACCCGGCATACGGTGCGCGTCCGCTGCGCCGGCTGGTGCAGAAGCAGATCGGCGACCGGCTGGCCAAGGCGCTGCTCGGCGGCGAGGTGCGTGACGGCCAGACCGTCACGATCGACAAGGCCGCCGACGGCGACGGCCTGGACGTCCAGCCCGCGGAAGCCCCCGCCGCCTGACGGTGGGGGCGCCCGCGCCCCCGCCTGGGCGGGTTCTGGCGGTGGGCGCCCCCGCCCTCGCCTGGTGGTGGGGGCGCCCGCCCCCTTGCCGAGAGGACAGCCAATCACCGACAGGACACCCGATCTGGCTCTCTGACGGCCGAATCGGGTGTCCTCTCGGTACGTCCGGTGTCCTCTCGGCGAGGGGGGTGCGAGGATCGGGCGCGTGGAAAGAGTCGCGCTGATCTCGGACGTCCATGGCAACCTGACCGCGCTCGAGGCGGTGCTGGCCGACATCGAGGGCCGTGGGATCAGCCGCATCTGGAACCTCGGCGACTACGTCGGCAAGGGGCCGCGCGGCCGGGAGGTCGTCGACCTCTGCCGCGAGCGGTGCGAGGTCAACATCCTGGGCAACTGGGACGACTTCCTGCCCGACCCGGCACGCGAATTCGGCGGCGACTCGCTGGCGTGGTGGCTCGCCCAGCTCGGTCCGGGGCAGGGGGACTGGTTGCGTGCGCTGCCCTTCAGTCACGACGAGTGGGTGAGCGGGCGGCGGCTGCGGGTCTTCCATGCCAGCGAGGAGACGGTGCACCGGCGGGTGCGATACGTCCGCAGCCAGGCGGAGTTCGAGGCGCTCTTCAGCAACACCCCGGCGACGGGGGACGGGCCACTGCCCGATCTCATCGGGTATGGCGACACGCACGATCCGCACTACGAGGTGCAGCTCGAAGCGCGCACCGTCTTCAACACCGGCGCGGTGGGCAACTCGATGGGTGACCCGACGGCGATGTACTGCATCCTCGAGGGCGAGTGGGGCTCGCAGGAGACGGCACCCTGGTCGGTCGCCTTCGCTCGCGTCCCGTATGACGTCGAGGCCGAGCTCGCCCACGCCCGAGCGGTGAACATGCCCGACTACGAGGGGTACGAGGTCGAGCTGCGGCACGGCATCTACCGCGGCAACCTGCGGGAGTGGAAGGCCGGCGAGCGTCCCACCGACTACCACGAGCGCCCGCTCTGATCGCGCGGCCCCTTCGCCGAGAGGACACCAAACATACTCAGAGGACACGAAATCCGGCGCTCAGACGCCCGGATTTCGTGTCCTCTCGGGTATTCGGTGTCCTCTCGGCGAGAAAGCGCGGTGGCGAAGGAGGGTGCGAGCGGGAGCGCGTCGCCGACGAGCAGGCAGATCTGTAGGGCGTGGTAGACGTCCGGCTTGCCCGCCCAGGTGCCGTGCGACACCTGGTTTTGTTCGTCGAGCTCGTGATGCCAGGATCCTGCGTCGGTGTCGATCAGGTGCTGCTGGGCATAACGCCACCAGGCGAGCAGCGAGTCATCCCAACGCTTTTCACCGGTCACCAGCCCCAAAGCGTATGCCGCGCCGATGGCCTCGCACACAACCCAGTGCATGCGGGCGCGGACGACCGGCGTGCCGTCCCAGTCGGTCGTGTAGACGAAGCCGTCCGCGCCGTCGACCGCCCAGCCGTCGGCCACGGCGCGATTGGCGAGTTCCGTTGCGGCAGTGACCAGCTCACCACCGTTGTATGACGCATCCAGTCGCAACCGGCTCGCGCGCACCGACAGCGCCAGGCGCGACCACTCCAGACCGTGCCCGACCGTCGCACCGAACGGCCGGAACGGATCCGCGGGACGGTCCCGGTTGTAGTCGGGCATCACGTGACCGTTCGCGTCGAAGTGCTCCGGGATCCGCCAGTCCCGCGCTCGCGCCCAGCCGGCGACCTGGAGGGTCATCGCCTCGGCCCGGTCCAGATAGTGCGGCTCCCCGGTGACGTCGTGCAGTGCGAGGTAGGCCTCGACGGTGTGCATCGTCGCATTGACGCCGAGGTAGGGCTCGGAGCTGCTCCAGTCCGCCGAAAAGCTTTCCTGGACAAGGTTTTTCGACGCAACCCAGAAGTGCTCCTCGTGGACCTGCCGGGCCAGCGCGAGCAACTCGGCGGCGCCCGGCCGTCCCGCGACGACGGCGCTGCTGGCGGCCAGCAGCACGAACGCGTGCGGGTAGGCCTGCTTGCGATCGTCGATGGATTTGCCGCTTGGACCCTCGATCGAGGCGAACCAGCCACCATGGGTCCGGTCCTGGAACGACGTGGTCAGTGCCTGCACCCCGTGGTCGACCAAGGCCGCGAATTCCGTTCGGCCACTGAGGAATCCGAGTGCCGCGACATGCGTCATCCGGCAGGTGAGCCACAACTCGAGCGGCCGGTCGGTGGGGCGCCCGGAATCATCCAGCCAGGCGAAGCCGTGCTCCACTCGCGAGGCGAGGGCGAAGTCGAGCAACCGGTCGGCCTCGGCGCGCATCTCCTTGGCCGCCTCGGGTCCGCCGAGGCTCATGGTGCCGTCGGTCATCGCGCAAGGTCCTCGATCGCCTTGGCAACGCGATCCGGCGCCTCCCACTGCAGCATGTGCCCGAGGTCGTCCAAGGTCTGCAGCTCCGCCTGTGGCAAGCCGGCCGCGATGCGCTGCGCGAGCTTCGGCGGGGTGAGCCGGTCGCGCGAGCCGACCAGCACCTGGGCGGCGACGTTCTGCATGCCCGCCAGGGAGGCCACCTCGTCGTGCTGCATCAGCGCGTCGTAGAACCCGGCGAAGGCGCTGACCCGCGTGCCGCGCGCGATGACGGTCGCCTCGTGGACGTCGGCGGGGTCGGCGCCGGGACCGAATGCCGCGGCGCGATGCGCCTTCTCCGTCATACCGCGCCCGATGCGCACCGGCAGATGCCGCATCGCGGACATCAACTGGCGCTCTCCGGGCCGGCCGGAGCCACGCAACCCGCCGGCCGCCGTCGACACCAGCGCGACACCGCGCACGCGCTCGGCGAACTCGGTCGGCGCCAGCCCGGCATACGCGAGGATCGTCATACCGCCCATGGAGTGCCCGCCGAGCACCACCTGCTCGTCCTGCGGCGCCAGCTGGGCCACCACCTCACGCAGGTCGGCGCCCAGCCGCCGGATCGACTCCTGGCCCACCTTCCGCGAGCCGTCCGCCAGCGTCGATGCGCCGTGCCCCCGCTGGTCCCACAGCACCACGCGCAACGCCGGATCGAGGGTCCGCAGCACCGGCAACCAGGACCGGTGGTCCAGGATCCAGCCGTGCCCGAGCACCACGGTGCGACTGGCCGGCCCGCTCGGCTCGCGGACGTATGCCGCCAACTGCGCGCCGTCATCGGTGGTCACACGGTGCACATGAAGTCCGGACATGGCTACATTCTCCCCCGAGACCCGACCGTGACGGTGGGCAGGGAACCTCTGGGCCTACTCGTGCGTCAACATGGGCAGTTCACCCGCTCCGTCTCGGAAGTTGATGCGGGGTAAGCGTCTCGCGAAAGATAGGTTGCTCTCCATGCGACGTACCCTGACCGTCACCAGCTCGCTGGCGATCGCCGCGACTCTCGCGTTGACCGGCTGCAGCAGCGGTAGCAAGAAGGCGTCCGGCGGTGAGACCTCCGGTAGCGGCAAGGCGGCGGCGACCCCTGCGTCGACACTGGCGCAGGCCAAGAAAACCCTCGACGACACCTCCGGGGTCCACCTGAAGCTGACGTCGGACAAGATCCCGCCCAAGGAGACCGGCCTGATCAGCGGCGAGGGCGACGGATCCCATGCCCCGGCCTTCAAGGGCACGATCGCGGTGCGCATCCCCGCCGCCGGCACGATCAGCGTCCCGGTCATCGCGGTCGACGGCAAGGTGTGGGCCAAGACCCCGCTCAGCCCGAAGATGGCCCCGATCAATCCCAAGCAGTTCGGTGCTCCGGATCCGGCGAAGATCTTCGCCCGGGACGGCGGCTTCTCCTCACTGCTCGTCGCGACCAAGTCCCCGAAGTTCGGCGACAAGAAGCGCGACGGCAAGGACATCGTGCAGACCGTGACCGGCACGCTGCCGGGCAAGGTGATCAACCAGAGCCTCAGCTTCGGCAAGGCCGACCAGACGTATGACGCGGTCTACCTGGTCACCGACAAGGGTGAGTTGCGATCGGCCACGCTGACGGGGGAGTTCTACAAGGGTGCCAATGACACGTCATACACGGTCGAGTTCACCAAGTACGGGCAGAAGGTTGCCGTCTCCAAGCCCTGACGTGGAGCACACCGTCTCCTCACGGGCCAGAGCCCTCCTCGCGACCGCGTCCATCGCGGTCGCGCTCGCCGCGGCCGACACCTACGTCGTCGTGCTGGCGCTGCAGGACATGATGAACGGCGTCGGCCTCGGCGTTGACGCGCTGCAGAAGGCGACGCCGATCATCTCCGGCTTCCTGCTGGGCTACATCGCGGTGCTGCCGCTGATCGGCCGGCTGGCCGATCTCATCGACCGCCAGCGCATCCTGCTCTGCTGTCTGGCGCTCTTCGTCATCGGCTCGGCCGTGACGGCGATCTCCGCGGAGCTGCCGGTCATGGTCACCGGCCGGTTCCTGCAGGGCGTGGGTGGCGGTGGGCTCGTCCCTGCGACCCTGGCGCTGGTCGCCGACCTCTGGCCGGTCGGCAAGCGCGGCACGCCGCTCGGCGTGGTCGGCGCGGTCCAGGAGATCGGCAGCGTCATCGGGCCGCTGCTCGGAGCACTGATCCTGGCCGTCTCCGACTGGCGAATGATCTTCTGGCTCAACGGTTTGGCGGGCATCGTGCTCGCACTGTGCATCGTCGCGTGCGGCGAGCGCGGCTCGCGTGAGCGCATGGGCGCGCCGGTGCCGTGGTGGTGGCACACGCTGACCGGTGCCGCGGCGCTCGCCACGGTCGTGGTCCTCGGGCTGGCGCTGTGGGCACCCGACTCGCTCACCACCTCGATCCGGTGGGGCGGCCCGTTCGTCCCGTATGGCGATCACACTGCCCGCCTGATGACACCGATCGGCGTGTGGGGGCTCATCGCGCTCGCCGTACTGCTGCTGCTGTCGGTGCGCTACTGGTGGCCGATCGCCCGCACTGTCGACGTCCTCGGCGCGCTGCTGATCGCGGTCGCGCTCGGCGCACTGGTGCTGACCTTCGCGGCGTCCAACCCCGAGAAGCAGGTCGTCGGCCCGCTCGGCTGGTGGCTGCTGCCCCTTGCAGTGGTCGCTGCCGCTCTTTATGTATGGCGCCACCGCGCCGCCCGAAACCCGTTGATAGCCAAGGGCGTTGTGGTGGGAAGGGTCCGTCCGGCCCTGGTCGTCTCGGCCTGCGTCGGCACCGCGATCGTGGCGATCGTCGTCGACATACCCGTGCTCGCCAGGCTCACCATCACCGACTCACAGACTGAGGCGGCGTTGGTGCTGCTGCGTTTCCTCGTCGCGGTCCCAGTGGGTGCGCTCGCCGGTGGCTGGTTGCTGCGCAGCCTCGGCCCGGCCGTCGTCGCGGCCCCCGGACTGCTGGTGAGCGGACTCGCGCTGCTGCAGATGTCCACCTGGGAGGGCGACGCCCTCGACTCGTGGCTGCTGCCCACCGTGATGCTGGCGCTGGCCGGTCTCGGTGTCGGCCTGGCGATCGCGCCGGTCAATGACGCCGCGCTGCACGACGCGCCGCAGACGGCGCACGGCGTGGCGTCGTCCTTGCTCGTCGTGGCGCGGATGATCGGCATGGTGGTCGGTCTCGCGCTGCTGACCGCGATCGGGCTGCACCGCTTCTACGGCAAGGTTCAGTCGTTGCCCGACCCGACCAAGGCCCAGGTGACCGCGGCCGGTGTCCTGCAGGTCCAGACGGTATTCCTCGGTGCGGCGGTGGTGGCGCTGCTCGCTGCTGCGGTGGCGCTGCTGCTCGGCCGGCGGGCGAGTGGCGCGCCGGTGGAGGAGGGGCTCTCCGACTACGACACCGATCCGGTGAATTCGTAGTCCACCAGCTCCGGTCGCCCGAGCCGGCGCTCATATTCGCCGACACTGCCCGGCCACAGGGTGCGGTTGCGACCCTCGTCGTCGAGATACCAGCTGGTGCAACCGCCGGACTCCCAGACCGACTGTGCACTGCGCTCGTCCAGCTGTTGCATGTGCGCGGGCACGATCTCCGGGCGCACCTGCACGGCCGTCGCGCCACGAGCGTCGCGTTCGTCGAGCAGCTTGGTGATCAGGCCGATCTGGGCCTCGATCATCAGCACGACGGAGGTATGGCCGAGCACGGTGTTGGGACCGAGGAGGAAGAAGAGGTTCGGGTAACCCGGTGCGGTGACGCCGTAATAGGTCTGGATGTCGTCGGCCCAGTCGGTGTCCAGCGTGTGGCCGTCCAGGCCGGTGATGTTCATGTGCCGGTAGGACCCGGTCACGTCGAACCCGGTTGCGAAGACGAGCAGGTCGAGCTCGTGCACCGTGCCGTCGGCCGTCGTCACGCCGGTGACATCGGCGTCCTGGATCGGTGAGGTCTCGACGGTGACGTTGTCGGCGGCGAGCGCCGGGTAATAGCTGTTGGACATCGTCGCCCGCTTGCAGCCCATCGTGTAGTCGGGCGTCAGCTTCGCGCGCAGCTGCGGATCCTTGACCGCCGAACGGATATGCGCGAGAGCGGCTTTCGAGGCCGCCTTGAGTGCGGCGGGCTGTTTGGTGAACGCGCCGACCCGCACGTCGCCGGCGGCGCGCAGCTTCGACCGGTGCGCCTTCATCAGCCAGGGCCGCTTTTCGTACTGATCGATCAGCCAGTCGGGGTATGCCGGGTCGACCTTCGGCAGCACCCAGGCCGGCGTCCGCTGGAAGACGGTGAGGTGACGCGCATCCTCTGCCAGGGGCGGGATCACCTGCACCCCGCTGCAGCCGGTGCCGACGACACCGACCCGCTTGCCGACCACCGTCGTGCCGGGATCCCATGCCGCCGTGTGCAGCATCTCGCCGCGGAACGACTCGATGCCGGGGATCTGCGGGATCACCGGCTCGTGCAGTGCGCCGACGCCGAGTGCGACCGCTCCGGCGACCAGCTGGCGGACCTCACCGGTGCCGGTCGCGACGGTCACATGCCAGGCGGCCAGGCCCTCGTCATACGTCATCCGCTCGACGCTGTTGCCGAAGCGGATGTGCTCGCGCAGCTCGTACTTCTCGACGCAATAGAGCAGGTAGTCCTGGATCTCGTCGGCGGTCGCGTACGCCTTGGACCAGTAGGGGTTCAGCTCGAAGGAGAACGAGTAGAGGTGGCTCGGCACGTCGCATTCGCAACCGGGGTAGCGGTTGTCGCGCCACGTGCCACCGATCTCGTCGGATTTCTCCAGCACGATGAAGTCGCGGCCGCGGTTCTTCGCCGCGATCGCCATACCGATGCCGGAGAAGCCGGAGCCGACGATGACCAGCTCGTGATCGACGCGAACACTCATGAGAGGCAGGCTACTTCGGCCTGTCGGCGGAGCCGCGCGGCAACGCCGCGTGTGCCCGGATCAGCGGTGGGGATCAGTGGTAGTAGTGCTGTGAACTCGACTGGTTGACGACCACGACGTTGCTCTGCGGGTCGGTGCCGCAAGCCATCACGAGCGCGATCACCCACCCGACGAACGACCAGCCGAGGAAGAAGTTCAGCAGGAAGATGCCGCCTTGGTTGGATTTGTTGCGCGTCGCCGCGATCGCCCAGGGCAAGAGGTAGAAGAAGGTCACCACCGCGAGGATCCACGCGATGGCCACGACCGCTCCGGAGGGCCCGGGGCGGCCGGTCATCACCACCGAGTTGTACGCCGGGGGCGGTCCCATGGGCTGCGGAGCGTAGGGCTGCATCGGGTACTGCGGTCCGGGCGGACCCTGCGGCGGCATCGACTGGTGCTGGACCGGCGCGGGCGGCGGCGAACCGTAATGTCCCGGCGGTGTGGAGTAGGTGCTCGGCTCCGGCGACTGCTGAAAACGCTGCGTGTCCGGTGCGGTCGGGATGCGCTCGGTGTGCTCCGGCTGCGAGTCCTTGCGCAACCGGACCGGCTGGGTCGCGTCGTCGGACGGGCCGTTGTGCTCACTCATGTGTTCCCCCTGGTCGAGTGCCTGCGAATCACTGTATAGGCAGGCACGGACAAGGGGAACCGTCAAGCCTCAGTCGACGAGCGTCACGATGACCGGGGCGTGGTCGGAGGCGCCCTTGCCCTTGCGTTCCTCGCGGTCGATGGACGCGTCGCTGACGCGGGCGGCGAGGGCGGGCGAGGCGAGTGCGAAGTCGATCCGCATGCCCTGCTTCTTGGGGAAGCGCAACTGGGTGTAGTCCCAGTAGGTGTAGGTGCCGGGTCCGGGCGTGAACGGTCGGGCCACGTCGGTGAAGCCGGCCTCCACCACCGCGCGGAAGGCAGCGCGCTCGGCGTCGGTCACGTGCGTCTTGCCGTCGAAGAAGCCGATGTCCCAGACGTCTTCGTCCAGCGGTGCGATGTTCCAGTCACCGGCCAGCAGGATCTGGGCGTTCGGGTCCTCGGCCAGCCAGCCGGCTCCGCTGTCGCGCAGCCTGGCCAGCCAGTCCAGTTTGTAGGCGTAGTGCGCGTGCCCGACCTCGCGACCGTTGGGCACGTAGAGCGACCAGACCCGGACCCCGCCGCACGTCGCGCCGAGCGCGCGTGCCTCGGCAGCGGGCGGTTCGCCATACCCGGGCACGCCCGGGAAGCCGATCGTGATGTCCTCCAGGCCGACCCGGGAGACGACCGCGACGCCGTTCCACTGGTTGAGGCCGTGCATCGCGATCTCGTAACCGGCGGCCGCGAGCGGCAGCGTCGGGAACTGGTCGTCGCGGCACTTGGTCTCCTGGAGCAGCAGCACGTCCAGGTCGTGCCGCTCGAGCACACCGACGACACGGTCGATGCGGGAGCGGATGGAGTTGACGTTCCAGGTGGCAATTCGCACGACGTCAACTTACGTTGCATCAATTCGCGACGGTGAAGCGCGCCCGCCGGTGCTTCGGCTGCTCGATCTCGTCGGCGATGGCGACGGCGAAGTCCTCGGCCGAGATCGCGTCGCCGGCGGGTGTGTCGTCGGCGATCCGATAACGGCCGGTCCGCTCGCCCGGAGCGATCTCCGGGGCAGGCGACAGGAAGACCCAGTCGAGCGACTCGGGTGCCTGGCGGATCGTGTCGAGGGCCTGCGCAGCGCTGAGTGCCTCGGCCTTGTAACCCTCGGGGAAATCGGGCAGGTCGACCAGCCGGGTGCCGTCGATCAGCAGTGACCCGGCGCCGCCGATGACGAAGAGGCGGGCGGCGGCGGCGTTCGCTTCCGCGGTCTGGAGGGCCTCCAGCCAGATCTGGTGGTCCTCGCCGGTGCGGCTCGGTCCAGTCGCGGACAGGACGACGTCGTGACCGGCGGCGAGCTTGCCCACGAACTCGGCGTCGCCGAGATTGCCCGCGACGCTGGTGGCGGCCCCGGGCACCCGGGTGCCGGAGCGGGTGACCGCGGTGACCTCGTGGTCGCGCTGGGCGAGCTCCGCCACAACGCGCGATCCGACCATGCCGCTCGCGCCGATGACTGCAATCTTCATGTCTGCTCCTCGTTCTCTTCGGTGTTCTCTTCGGTCTGTTCGGCAATAACAGTAACTATTGGTAACCTGGTACCTCAACGTAACCAATGGAGGGTTGTCGTATGACGTCCACAACAGCCGACTGGATCGGCGACGGCTACGACCCGCAGTGCCCGACCCGCGTCCTGCTCGACCGGGTCGGCGACAAATGGACGGTCCTGGTGATCGGCGTGCTCGCCGAGGGCCCAATGCGATTCACGGTGCTCCGGGATCGCGTCGGCGGTGTCTCCGGCAAGGTCCTGACCGCGACGCTGCGCGCGCTGACACGTGACGGCCTGGTCACGCGCACGGCATACCCGACGATCCCGCCGCGGGTCGACTACGAGCTCACCGAACTCGGCCGATCCCTGCAGGAGCCGCTCGACGTCATACGCGACTGGTCCGAGCGGCACATCGCGGCCGTCATCGCGCACCGCGAGAAATTCGACGCCGCGGAGTACGAATAGACTCTGCGGCCATGTCCACCGCACTCATCACCGGCGCGAGCGCCGGCATCGGCAAGACCTTCGCGACCCAACTGGCTCAGCGCGGTCACGACCTCGTGGTGGTGGCGCGCAACGAGCAACGTCTCGAGGAGCTCAAGGCGCAACTCGAGGACCGCTACTCCGTGTCGGTCGAGGTGCTGCCCGCCGATCTCAGCGACCGCCTCGACATCCAGCTCGTCGCCGATCGCCTGTCGGACCCGAAGCGACCGGTGGACCTCCTGGTCAACAACGCCGGCTATGGGCTGAAGAAACCCTTCCTGCGCAACGAGATTCGTGACGAGGAGGACATGCTGACCGTCCTCGTCCGCAGCGTCAATGTCCTGTCGCACGCTGCGGCGCTGGCGATGCGCGAGCGTGGGCACGGCGCGATCATCAATGTGTCGTCGGTGGCCGGGTTCATGGCATCCGGCACCTACTCGGCGGCCAAGTCCTACGTGACGGTCTTCACCGAGGGCCTTGCGACCGAGCTCGCCCGCAGCGGTGTCACCGCCACGGTGCTCTGCCCGGGTTTCACGCGCACGGAGTTCCACGAGCGTGCCGGCATCAAGGGCCACGGCATACCCGATTTCATGTGGTTGCAGGCAGATTCGCTCGTCAAGGCCTGCCTCGACGATGTCGACAAGGGCAAGGTCATCTCGATCCCCAGCGCGCAGTACAAGATCGCGGCAACGGCGCTGCGGCTGCTGCCGCGCCCGATCGTGCGTGCGGGCAAGCTCGCGCGCAAGCACCGCCCGTAACACCCAGTCCCATCCGAATTCCCTGAGCGAGGAGTCCGCCGTGTCCAAGCAGGAGTTGCTGGAGCACATCAAGTCCGAGGCCATCGTGCGCGGCAAGGTCACCCTGTCGTCCGGCAAGGAGGCCGACTACTACGTCGACCTGCGGCGGATCACCCTCAGTGGGGTCGCCGCCCCGATGGTCGGCCAGGTGATGCTCGAGCTCACCGCCGACCTGTCGTATGACGCCGTCGGCGGTCTCACGATGGGTGCCGACCCGGTGGCCACCGCGATGTTGCACGCCGCGGCTGCGCAGGGCAGGGCCCTCGACGCGTTCGTCGTGCGCAAGGCGGGCAAGGCACACGGCCTCCAGCAGCGCATCGAGGGGCCGTCCATCAAGGGCCGCCGGGTGATCGTGGTCGAGGACACCTCCACCACGGGCGCGTCCGCGCTCGAAGCGGTCGAAGCGGTCCGTGAGGCCGGCGCGGAAGTCGTCGCCGTCGCGGTCATCGCCGACCGTTCGACGGGCGCTCGCGAGCGGATCGAGGGCGAGGGTGTGGCCTATCTCACGGCCTACGGCCTGGAGGATCTCGGCCTCGCCTGATCGAGTCACCTCGCGCGAAATGCCGCGGATCGGCGGCCTTTTCGCGCCCGATCTCTCACCGCGTCGGGCCGGCCGGTGAGATCACGGTGACGAGCAGGTAACACTGCGGCGCCGCTCGGCGAAACATCCCGTTCCTACCTTCGTGAACCAGAGCCCCACACCCGGGGCGATGGGACACGGAGGTGGAGATGTCACTCGCGACCGATCTCGACGTCGGCGGCAGTTCGGCTGCCGAAGCAGGCCGGCCACTGGTCGGCAAGGGCCGATGGATCTCCGGCTGGGATCCCGAAAACGCCTCCCAGTGGGAGGAGTTCGGCAGGCGAACCGCTCGACGCAATCTCGCGCTGTCGGTGTATGCCGAGTTCCTCGGCTTCGGTGTCTTCGCGATGTGGAGCATCGTCGTGCCGCTGCTGCCGAAGTACGGCTACGTCGGCGCCGCGGCGATCAGCGACAGCCAGCAGTTCTGGCTCATCTCGATCCCGACCCTGGTGGGCGCCACCCTGCGGATCCCGTACTCCTTCATGGTGACTCGGCTCGGTGGTCGGAACTGGACCATCGTGTCCGCACTGCTGCTCCTGCTTCCCACGGCCGGCCTGGCGGTCGCTGTCGGGCAGCGCGCCGGCTTCCCGACCCTGCTTGCGATGGCCGCGCTCGCCGGCCTCGGAGGTGGCAACTTCGCGTCCTCGATGACGAACATCTCGTTCTTCTACCGCCACGCGGAGAAGGGGAAGGCGCTCGGAATCAACGCCGCCGGAGGAAATCTCGGCACCGCGGCAGTGCAGTTCGCCGCTCCGGTGCTGGTCACGGTCGGAGCGGGTTTCTCGACATCCGGCCCGAACCTGCCGGTGGTCGGGTGGGTCTTCGTGCCGCTGGTCCTGGCGGCCGCGATCGGTGCCTGGCTGCGGATGGACAACCTGACCGGCGCACGGTCCGAAGTCGCCACGTACGTCGCGGCGGCGCGCGCCCGGCACACCTGGATCCTGGCGTTCATCTACTTCGGCACCTTCGGATCGTTCATCGGCTTCGCGGGTGTGTTCCCCAAGCTGATGAACGATGCGTTCCCCGGCCGCGGCACCTACGTGCTGCTCGGTGCGGGCATGACGCTCGCCTTCCTGGGCGCGTTCGTCGGCTCGATGTCCCGGCCGCTCGGCGGCATCGTCGCCGATCGGGTCGGGGGCTGGCGGGTGACCGTGGCCGCCTTCACAGCCATGGCACTCGGTGCGGCCGGCGTCGCAATTGCGTTGCAGGCCAAGAGCTTCGGTTGGTTCATGGTCGCGTTCCTGTGGATGTTCGTCTTCACCGGCATCGGGAACGGGTCGATCTACCGGATGATCCCGGCCGTTTTCGCGGCCACCGCCGACACTGACACCTCGGTGTCGAGGGCGACCGCAGGCAAGATCGCTGCGGGAGCGATCGGCATCGTCGGGGCGGTCGGGGCGTATGGCGGATTCGTGATCCCCCAGGTGTTCGCGTTGTCGAAGTCGGCGACGAAAGGCGCGGCACATCCGACCGGCACGATCGTTCCGGCCCTCTGGGGCATCCTGGCCTGCTACCTGCTGATGGCTCTGGTGACCTGGGCGGCCTACGGCCGGAAGCGTGCCGACGGGGTCCACGTATGACGAGCGTCGACACCCACTGCCCCTACTGTGCGCTGCAGTGCGGGATCCGCATGGGCACAACGAAATCCGGTGATGTCACGCTCGAGCCGCGTGACTTCCCGACCAATCGTGGCGGACTCTGCCAGAAGGGCTGGACCGCAGCGGAGTTGCTCCGCACGCCCGATCGCATCACGACCCCGTTGGTCCGCGACGACAGCGGCGAACTCGTCGCGGCCAGCTGGCAGGAGGCGTACGCGCGGATCGTCGCCGCGGTCCGCAGCGCGCAGGCGGCGAGTGGCCCGGATGCCGTGGCAGTCTTCGGCGGTGGTGGCCTCACGAACGAAAAGGCCTACACACTGGGCAAATTCGCCCGGGTCGCATTGGGCACCTCACGCATCGACTACAACGGCCGCTTCTGTATGTCGTCCGCTGCCGCGGCCGGCAATCGCGCGTTCGGCCTGGATCGCGGGCTGCCGTTCCCCCTCACCGACCTTGCCGGCGCCGGTGCGGTGCTGCTGGTGGGCAGCAACCTCAGCGAAACCATGCCGCCGTCGGTGCAGCATCTCTCCGGGGTACGCAGCCGGGGTGGCCTGATCGTGGTCGACCCGCGCCGCACGGCGACCGCTGCGCTGACGGAGTCGGGCGGCGGCATACACCTGCAGCCGGTGCCGGGCACGGACATCGTGGTGCTGCTCGGGCTGCTGCACGTGGTGACGCTGGGCGGTGGCACCGACGACGCCTATCTCGCCGAGCGGGTGACCGGCTGGGACGAGGTGCGGGAAGCCGTCACGATGTGGTGGCCCGAGCGGGTCGAGCAGGTCTCTGGTGTCCCGGCCGACGAATTGCGTGAGACCGCAATGCTGCTCGTCGGAGCGAGTCCGTCCGGGGGCGGCTCTGGCGCTTACATTCTCACCGGCCGCGGGGCGGAGCAGCACGCGCACGGCACCGACACCGTGACGGCCGCGGTCAACCTGGCGCTGGCCCTCGGATTGCCGGGCCGGACGGGCTCCGGCTACGGCTGCATCACCGGGCAGGGCAATGGACAGGGTGGTCGGGAGCACGGTCAGAAGGCCGACCAGCTGCCCGGCTACCGGTCGATCAGCGACCCCGCAGCACGCGCGCATGTGGCGGGTGTCTGGGGAATTCCGGAACAGAGCATCCCCGGCCCCGGGCTGCCCGCCGTGCAGTTGCTCGACGCCATCGGACAGCCGGGCGGGCCGCGAGTGCTCTTGGTGCACGGTGCGAATCCCGTGGTGAGCGCGCCGGATTCGGACCGGGTGCGCCAGAAGTTGGGGCAACTGGAACTGCTCGTCGTCGCCGACTTCGTCCCGTCGGAAACGGCGCGCCTGGCCGATGTCGTGCTGCCCGTGCCGCAGTGGGCCGAGGAGGACGGCACGATGACCTCGCTGGAGGGTCGGGTGCTGCGCCGCCGGCGCGTCATACAACCTCCGCATGGGGTGCGTGACGAGTTGCGGATCTGGAGTGACCTGGCGCAATTGCTCGAAGCACCAGTATCTTTCGTGTCCGACCCGGGCGATCTGCTGCACGAGCTGGCCCACGCGAGCAGCGGAGGGGCCGCCGACTACACCGGCGTCGACCGTGGCCGCCTCGACGCCGGCGAGGAGATCTACTGGCCGTGCCCCGAACGCGACCACCCGGGCACCCCACGGCTCTTCCTCGACCGCTTCGCGACCGCTGACGGCAGGGCGCGCATGATCGCTGTCGACGCGGCCCCTGTCGACGACGACGTGCGACCGGACGCGCCGATCTACCTGATAACCGGCCGGATCCTGCAGCACTATCAGTCCGGTGCGCAGACCCGCCGGGTCAGCGAACTCGTGCGCGGCGAACCGCGTCCGTTCGTCCAACTGCACCCGGTGCTGGCCGCCCGGCTCGGCATCGAAGAGGGCGACACCGTGCGGGTCACCTCGACCCGGGGCAGCGCGTGCGGCGTGGCGCGGCTGTCCACCGAGGTGCGGCGCGACACCGTCTTCATGCCGTTCCACTTCCCAGGGGCCGGGGCCGCCAACGCCGTCACGAACCCGGCCACCGACCCGATCTCCGGTATGCCGGAGTTCAAGGTCTGCGCCGTCAGCGTCGCCCCGGAGCCGGCGGCATGAGCATCCGCATGCGCATCGTCGTCGTCGGACACGGCATGGTTGCGGCACGACTGCTGGACGAGCTCGGCCGGCTCACCGCGGACCGCAGTGACACGACCCTCGAAGTCACCGTGATCGGCGCCGAGCCGCACCGGCCCTACAACAGGCTGCTGCTCAGCGAAGTGCTCGCCGGACGCGCCGACCTCGGCCGCCTCACGCTGCCGGCCCCCACCGTGAGCAGCGGTATGACGCTGCGTGTGCTCCGGGGCACGAATGCGACCAAGCTGGACCGGCACCGACAGGTCGTCGTGTGCGACGACGGATCCGAATTCGCCTACGACACAGTCGTTCTCGCAACCGGAGCAGCAGCGCGCCTGCCGCTGCCCGATGCCGCGCCACAGGGCGTACGCGTGCTCCGCACCATCGACGACTGCCGTGAGCTGCTCGCCGCGTGCTCCTATCCACGGCGGGTGACCGTCGTCGGCGCGGGCCTGCTCGGCCTGGAGATCGCCTGCGGGCTGGCCGCCCGCGGTGCCGACGTGCACGTGCTGCACCGCGGTGGCCACGTGCTGGACCGGCAGCTGCCGGCCGACGCAGCCGAGACGGCGCGCGCGGCCCTCGCCGACAACGGCATCCGGGTGCTGAGCGACGCCGACCTCGAGTCACTGCAGCACGACGGTGACCGGCTCACCGGCGTCCGGCTCCGCGACGGCCGTGAGGTCCCCACCGACCTCGTGGTCGCCAGCGTCGGCATCGCACCACGAACCGAAATCGCTGCCAGGGCAGGGCTTCCCGTGCGCACCGGCATCGTGGTGACCGACGCGTTGCGCAGCCCTGCCGACCCACGGATCGCGGCGATCGGGGACTGCGCCGAACCGGCCTCAGGTTGTACGGGACTGCTCGCCCCCGGCTGGGCGCAGGCGGATCGGCTGGCCCGGGACCTCGTCGGACGACCGGCCGCTCAGGAGGACGCAGCCACGCGGCATACGAGCGCGGTCGTGAAGCTCAAGGCGACCGGCGTCGACGTCGTGACCATCGGCGACGGCCCCGCACCCCCTGACGGCGCACGCACCGTCACGCTCAGCGACCCGGCCGGCCGCCGGCACGTGCAGGTGTCGGTGGCGGGCCGGCGGGTGGTGGCGGCCTGTTGCGTCGGAGCGAAACGGGTCGCGGCCGACCTCACGGCGGCCTACGAGAGGGGCACCCCGGTGCCGGACGACCCGGCGTTGCTGCTGCTCGACCGCCTGCCGAGCGCGACCGTCCCCACCACCGACGACCCGACGACCATGCCGTCGAGGGCCACCGTCTGCCGCTGCAACGGCGTCACCAAGAAGGACATCGTCGATGCCCACTTGGCCGGCGCACGCGAGCTGCCGGAGGTGGCAGCGGCGACCCGTGCGACGACCGGGTGCGGCGGTTGCACCGACGTCGTCTGCGGCCTGCTGGCCTGGATGGACGACGTCAATCCGGCGGAAGACACCGAAGTTGATTCAGAACAGGGAAAAGAGGCTCGAGATCCGCATGCGTTACAGCGAGCTTGCGAGCCGTAACAAATGCGGGGAACGAGCCTTTTTCCACAGCCGAAACATTCACGAAACGACCCCGGAAACATCGCGCTCGTAGCGTCTTCCACGACAGACAAGGAGATCACCTGATGCCTTCCAGGACGGATCAGCAGCACGTGGTGGTGGCCGGTGCAGGAATGGTCGCCTACCGCTTCGTCGAGGCCCTGCGGTCCCGCGACGACGCGGACCGCTACCGCGTCACGGTCATTGGTGACGAACCGCGCCCGCCATACGACCGGGTGGCGTTGACGACCTACTTCACCGGCCGTGACCCGGAGGACCTGCACCTCGGCGGTGACGTCTGGCAGGACCCGCTGGTCACCCTGCGCAAGGGCACGACGGTCACCGCGATCGACCGCGACGCCCGGCGCGTGCAGACCGATCGCGGCGATGACGTCGGCTACGACCACCTCGTGCTGGCCACCGGCTCGTATGCCGCCCGTCCGCCGGTCGACGGGCGCGACCTGCGTGGTTGCTTCGTCTACCGCACCATCGACGACGTCGCGGACCTGCGTGGGTATGTCGAAACCCTTCGCGCGGACCAGGATCGGCCGCTGCGCGGGGTCGTGGTCGGCGGCGGGCTGCTCGGTCTCGAAGCCGCCGGAGCGCTGCAGGCGCTCGGTGTCGAAACCACGGTCGTCGAGTTCGCATCCCGGCTGATGCCGCTGCAGGTGGACGACGGGGGAGGCGCCGTCCTGCGGCGACTGATCGAGAATCTCGGTGTGACCGTGCGTACCAGCACCGCCACGGCCAAGGTCCTCGGAGCCCGACGCGGACGGGTCGACGGCATGCGCTTCGCGGACGGCAGTTCGATGCCGGCCGATGTGGTCGTCTTCGCCACGGGTGTCCGGCCGCGTGACGAATTGGCCCGGGACATAGGGCTTTCCGTCGGTGAGCGGGGCGGTGTCATCGTCGATGCGTCGTGCCTCACCGACGACCCCGCGATCAGTGCCGTGGGCGAGGTCGCGTGCATCGACGGTCGGGTCTGGGGACTGGTCGCGCCCGGCTACACGATGGCCGAGGTCGCTGCCGACCGGCTGCTCGGAGGCGCCGCGACCTTCCCCGGCGCGGATTCCTCGACCAAGCTGAAGTTGCTCGGCGTGGATGTCGCGTCGTTCGGCGACGCGTTCGGAACCGAGCCCGGGTGCCTGGAAGTCTCCTACGCGGATGCCGTCGCCGGCGTCTACAAGAAGCTCGTGCTGTCCGACGATGCCCGCACACTGCTCGGCGGGATCCTGGTCGGCGACGCCTCGTCATACGCGGCCTTGCGCCCCATGATCGGGCGGCCGCTGCGCACGGATCCGAGCGCCTATCTCGTCGCTTCCACCGACGGCCCACCGCCGGACGACGACCTGCCCGCCGACGCGACGGTCTGCTCGTGCAACAACGTCACCGCGGGCGAGATCCGCAGCGCGGTCACCGACCAGGGCTGTTGCTCGGTGGCCGAGGTGAAGGGCTGCACCCGCGCGGGCACGAGCTGCGGGTCCTGCGTGCCGCTGGTCAAGCGGCTCACCGACGGTGCACTCGAGGAGGCGGGGATCGCCGTCGCGAAGGGGATGTGTGAGCACTTCGAGCTCACGCGTTCCGAGCTCTTCAACGCCATCCAGGTCACCGAGCTGCGCACCTTCAGCGACATCATCGCCCGCCACGGTCGTGGGCGGGGCTGCGACATCTGCAAGCCCGTCGTCGCATCCCTGCTGGCCAGCCTCGGCACCGGGCACATCCTCGATGACGACCGGGGCACCCTGCAGGACACGAACGATCACATGCTGGCGAACCTGCAGAAGGACGGCACCTACTCGATCGTCCCGCGTATCCCCGGTGGTGAGGTGACGCCCGACGGACTGATCGAAATCGGGCGCATCGCAAAGGAATTCGACCTCTACACGAAGATCACCGGCGGTCAGCGGATCGACATGTTCGGTGCGCGTGTGGAGCAGCTGCCACTGATCTGGAAACAGCTGGTCGACGCCGGGTTCGAATGCGGTCACGCCTACGGCAAGTCGCTGCGCACGGTGAAGTCCTGCGTCGGCAACTCCTGGTGCCGGTATGGCGTGCAGGACTCCGTCGCGATGGCGATCCGGCTCGAATTGCGCTACCGCGGCCTGCGCTCGCCGCACAAGCTGAAGCTCGGCGTCTCCGGCTGCGCGCGGGAGTGCGCCGAAGCACGCAGCAAGGATGTCGGCGTCATCGCGACCGACAAGGGCTGGAACCTGTATGTCGGTGGCAACGGCGGCTTCACACCGCGGCACGCGACGCTCTTCGCGGAGGACCTGGATGATGAGGAGCTGGTCCGGGCGATCGACCGGTTCTTCAGCTACTACATCCGCACGGCCGACCGGCTGCAACGCACCGCGGCCTGGCTGGAGGAACTCCCCGGCGGGATCGAGCACCTGCAGGACGTCGTGCTGCGTGACGGGCTCGGCATCGCCGCGGACCTGGACGCGGCGATGGAACGACACGTGGCGTCATACCGCGACGAGTGGAGCGAAGTCCTCGACGACCCGGTGAAGCTGGCCCGTTTCACGTCGTTCGTCAATGCCGCCGACGTGCCGGACCCCGACCTGCGGTACGAGACCGAACGCGGCCAGCGCCGCCCGGTCCTCATAGCCGGCGACCGGCTGGAGGTCCGCTCATGAGCAGTTGGACGACGGTCTGCGGGCTGGCGGACGTGCCGAGGGACGGGGCAGTCGCGGTGCTGATCGACGGAGAACAGGTCGCGGTGGTGCGGCTGGCCGACGACACGCTCTTCGCGGTCGGCCATCGGGACCCCGTCGGCGGTGCCAATGTGATGGCCCGCGGCCTCGTCGGATCGACCACCGTCGATGGTGTCGAGGTGCCCACGATCGCATCGCCGATGTTCAAGCAGGTCTACGACCTGCGCGACGGCCGGTGTCTCACCGACCGGCAGACCGTGCTCGCCACCTGGGACGTGCGGTTACATGATGGTGATGTCCAAGTCGGCCCGGCGCGACTCGCGCCCGGTTCGGCGATCGACGCAGACGACCAGACCGAGTCCGAGGTGGCCACACATGAGCGAAGATGATCCCGCGGTGCCGGGTGCATCGCCGATCGGCCGTGTCGTGCTGGTCGGCGGGGGACCGGGCGCCGAGGATCTGATCACCGTGCGCGGCCTGCGCGCGCTGGAGCGCGCCGACGTCGTGGTCGCCGACCGGCTGGCGCCGACCGGCCTGCTGGGCGACCTCGGACCGGACGTCGAGATCGTCGATGTCGGCAAGACCCCACACCACCACCCCGTGCCGCAGCACGAGATCAACACACTGCTGATCGAGTATGCGAAAGAGGGCAAGTACGTCGTGCGGCTCAAGGGCGGTGATCCCTTCGTGCTCGGCCGTGGCGGCGAGGAGCTCCTGGCCTGCCGTGCGGCGGGTGTTCCTGTCGAGGTCGTGCCGGGCGTCACGTCGGCCTTCGCCGGTCCGGCGGCGGCGGAAGTGCCGGTGACCCACCGTGGCGTGGCCCATGGGGTGCTGGTCATCTCCGGTCACGACGAGCTGGACGTGCCGTCACTCGTCGCGTGGCCGCACACGATCGTGGTGCTGATGGGCATGCGGCGGTTGCGTGAACTCACCGCCGGGCTGATCCGTGGCGGCAAGGCGGCGGACACCCCCGTCAGCATCGTGCAGAGTGCGTGGACGAAGGAGCAGCGCCAGGTGGCGGGGACGCTGGACGACATCGCCGACGTGGTGGACCGCGAAGGACTCGGCAACCCGGCGGTCATCGTGATCGGCGACGTGACGAGAGCCCTTGCCGAACAGCCGGATCCGTTGTGAGCGCGACGAATGAGCAACTGCGCGGCTGCCGGGTGATCCTGACCGGTCAACGGCGGTCGGCCGAGCTGGCGGCCGCGCTCGAGCGCCGTGGTGCGATCGTCGATCACGCGCCGACGCTGTCCGTCGTGCCGCACGTGGATGATGCCGAATTGCTCGCCAGGACAAAGGAACTCATCGGCGAACCGCCCGACACGGTGATCGTCACCACCGGTGTGGGCTTCACCGGCTGGGTCGAGGCGGCCGACGCCGCAGGCATTGCCGGCCCCTTGCTGGAGCTGCTGGGCACCGCCCGGCTCGTCGCGCGTGGTCCGAAGGCCAGGGGCGCCATACAAGCTGCGGGGTTGAGCGCCGACTGGGTCGCCGAGTCCGAGACGAGCGCCGAGATCCGCGACTTCCTGCTCGCCGAAGGCGTGGCCGGCCGGCGAATCGCGGTGCAGCACCACGGTTCCGGGGCCGACGGGATGGACGACGCCTTCCAGGAGGCGGGCGCCGACGTCTGCTCGCTGGTGGTCTATCGCTGGGGGCCGGCACCGGACCCGGACGCCGTTCGTGCAGCCGTGCACGCGGTCGTGCAGCGCGACTGTGACGCAGTGACGTTCACCGCCGCCCCCGGGGCAGCAGCATTCCTGCGGGCCGCCCGTGACGAAGGTGTGCTGCCCGAGGTGGTGGCCGCTTTCACCGATCCCGCAGGCGTGCTCGCCGCCGCGGTCGGTGACACGACCGCAGCGCCGTTGCGCGACGCAGGCATCGAACCGCTGGTGCCGGACCGGTTCCGGATGGGAGCGCTGGTGCGCACCCTGGTCGCGCACCTGGCCGGCCGGCACGGGCTACGGCTGCGGACCGCGGCGGGCGAGCTTCGCGTGCTGAGCGGCGCCGCCCTGCTGGACGATGAGGTTCTCGCGCTGTCGCCCACCAGTCTCGTGGTGTTGCGAGTGCTCGCAGAGGCCGGAGGTGCGGTCGTGTCGCGCGCCGACATCCTCGGTGCGTTGCCCGGCAGTTCCACCGACGCACATGCCGCCGAGGTCGCGATATCCCGGCTGCGGGACGCCGCGCACGGCAAGCAACTGGTGACTACGGTCGTCAAGCGTGGTTATCGACTCAGCGTCCTCGAGGTCCCGGGTGTCCCCGATGCACCCTGACCGCGCCCTCGTCGTCGTGGCGCACGGCACGGACAACCCGTCCGGGCAGGCGACGGTGACCTGGTTGCGGGACCGTGTCGCCGAGTTGTTGCCCGACGTGCACGTCGTCGATGCGTATGTCGATGTGCAGCGACCGCGACTCGACGAGGTCGTCGACGCCATGGTCCGCAAGCAGAGCCGGACCGTGATCGTGCCGGCCCTGCTGTCCACCGGCTATCACGTCGAGGTCGACATCGCCCGCGCCGTCGAATCATCCGAATTGGTAACAGCTGCACCGCCATTGGGACCGCACCCGATCCTTGCCGCGATCCTGCAGGACCGGCTGTCGGCGGCGGGCGTCATACCCGATGAGCCGGTGGTGCTGGCCGCCGCGGGATCCTCGCGGGCCTCGGGTGTCGCAGCCGTATGGCGCCAGGCGGAACTGCTGGCGGCATTGCGGCCCGGACCGGTCACGGCCGCGTTCCTGTCCGCCGCGGAACCCCGCGTGCCGGAGGCGCTGGAGGCCGCCGGCAGCGGAGCAGCCGTTGCGTCATACCTGTTGGGGCACGGGGTGTTTCACGACCGGCTGCGTGGCCTCGAGGCAGTGGTCTCCGAGCCGATCGGCGAGGATCCGCGGCTCGCCGAGCTGGTGCGCGAACGCTATTCGCGGGGCAGGTTGAGCCAGTAGATGTCCCGCTTGCGGGCGTCCGCCGGCGACGTCCGCGGGTCGTGTCGGTCGTTGAAGCGGTGGACGGCTTCGTCGACGAGCCTGTCCAGCTCCGCGACCTCGTCATCGGTCAGGTAGATCCCGCCCAGCTGGACGACGGTCGCATGCTCGTCGGGGTCGTTGCGCTCGACCATCCCTTCGACCGTCCGGCTGACCCGGCGAATGAACGCCCCGAGCAACGAATTCGCCACACGGGCACCGATGCCCGTACTCGCTTCATCGCTGATCCTGATCGATTCGGCGGCCAGTTTCCAGGGGCGCTCGCGACCGTCGGTGCTCTCGACCCGCTCGACGATGCCCCAGCGCTCCATGGCGCGCAGGTGGTAGCTCATCGCGGACGGGGTGATGCCGCAGCGCTGCGCGGCCTCGGTCGCGGTGAGCACCTCACCACCACTCAGCTCGTCCAGCAATTGCTGCCGGACCTCATGCGCCAGCACCCGTATGGCGCGCGGGTCGGTCAGCGTCAGCGTTCGCCGCTCGGTCATGCGGACCATCGTGCCGCACCGGTGAGCTGCCGTGCTCTACGGTCGATCTCGTGGAACGCGTGGTGGTGCAGATCGACTCCGACGCCACGCTGCCGTTCTGGCGCGGGGCGCAGGTCTTCCGGTTCGCGTCGGTCGCCTACGCGATCGGTGCGCAGGTCGTGTCGGTCAACGCCGAAGCGCCTGTGGGATCAGGGATTCCGGCATACAGCCACCCATTGATCAGTTGGCTGCTGATCGCGCTGCTGGTGATCTGGTCGGGTGTGAGCGGGCTGGTCCACGCCTTCGAGCTGCTGCCGCGACCTCCCGTCGTGATCGTCGAGCTCGTCGTCACCGTGCTGCTGATCGCGTCGACGGTCTGGGTCGTGCGGCCGGAGTACTTCCACCATCACCAGAGCCTGCCGTCGACCTTCTGGATCACCAACGCCGTGGTGTCCGCCGCGCTGCTGTGGGGCCCGGTCGCCGGTGGTGCGGCCGGTGTCGGCTTCTCCCTGCTGAGCCTCGGCATCGAGCAGCAGATGCACAACTTCGTCACCGATGCGACGACCCCGATCCTGCTGACCGTCGGCGTGACGCTCGGGATCGGCGCACGCATCGTGTCGCGCGCCCAGCAGGAGCTGTCGGCCGCGGTCCGGATGCAGGCCGCCACCAAGGAACGCGAGCGGCTGGCCCGGGAAGTGCACGACGGCGCCCTGCAGGTGCTGGCGCTGATGCGTCGCCGCGGTGCCGATCTCGGGGGTGACGCCGAGGAGTTGGGTCGCCTCGCCGGCGAGCAGGAGCAGGCCCTGCGCACGCTGATCAGTGAGCAGGCCGCCGTGCCCGGCATCGACGAATCGACCGAGCTACGAACGAGATTGCAGGCAGTGCTGCCGGCGTCGGCCGCCTTCTCCGGTCCGGCCGAGCCGGTGTATCTGTCCAGCGCGGTGGTGACCGAGCTGGTCGCCGTCGTCCGCACCATTCTGGACAACGTCGACCGGCACGCCGGTGCGGACGCCCGGGCCTTCCTGCTGTTGGAGGACCTGGGTGACGAGGTCGTCCTCACCGTCCGTGACGACGGGCCCGGCATACCCGAGGGCCGGCTCGCCGAGGCGAAGGCCGAGGGCCGGATGGGAGTGAGCAGGTCGATCCACGGCCGGATGGCGGATCTGGGCGGCGAGGCGGTGCTGGAGACCGGACCGGACATCGGCACCGAGTGGGAGTTGCATGTTCCCCGCACCTGAGACGGCAGGATGAGGCACGTGACCGAGACACAGCGAACAACGGTGATGGTGGTCGACGACCACCCGATGTGGCGCGACGGGGTGAGCCGCGACCTGGAGGGCTCCGGTTTCACGGTCGTCGCCACGGCCGACAGCGTGGCCTCGGCGGCGACGCGGGCGCAGGCGACGCAGCCGCAGGTCGTGCTCATGGACATGCAACTGCCCGACGGCAACGGCGCGGAGGCGACCGCCCGCGTGCTCGAGGTGGCGCCGCACGCCAACGTGCTGGTGCTCTCAGCGTCCTCCGAGCGCGACGACGTGCTGCAGGCGGTCAAGGCCGGCGCCTGCGGCTATCTGGTCAAGAGCGCGTCGGCGGCGGAGCTGCTCGACGCGGTCAACGCCACCGCCGACGGGCAAGCGGTCTTCACCCCCGGACTCGCCGGGCTCGTGCTCGGCGAATACCGACGTATGGCGAGCGAGCCCACGCCGGCCGGAACAGAGCCCACGCCGAGCCTCACACCCCGCGAGCTCGAAGTGCTCCGACTGGTCGCAAAAGGTCTGAGCGCCAAGCAGATCGGGCGTCGACTCGACGTCAGCCACCGCACCGTGGAGAACCACGTGCAGGCGACCTTGCGCAAGCTGCAGCTGTCCAACCGGATCGAGCTCACGCGCTACGCGATCGAGCACGAACTCGACTGAACGCCGGACCACTCAGGTCCGACCGGGTAAACCCGCACACTCCGTCGTTGCCGACATTCCCCATGCCTCCTGAGTAGTCGTACTCAAGCCCGCGAGCGGTGGCGAAGCCAGCCTTGAGGGCATGAACACGACACCGCAGAATCCAGGTCCCAATGGGCCGGGCATGCCCCCGGCCAACCAGTTCGCCGGCCCCGCGAACCCCTTCGCGGCTCCCGCGCACCCGTATCACCAAGGAGTCCGGGGACCTGTCATGCCGCCGCCGGTCATGAAGCCGCGCAAGGCGCCGTGGTGGCAGCGCGAAGGCGTCGTCAGCAAGCTGCTCGTCCTCACCGGCGGCGCGATCACGCTCATCGGCGTGGTGATGATGCTGGTCATCGCGGCTCATGCCGGACTGCTCAGCCCGCAGGTCCGCGTCGCCGGCGGCACCGTCCTGGCCCTCGTCCTGATCGGCGCCGCGCTCTGGATCCACGACCGACCGGGTGGCTCGATCGGCGGCGTGGCGCTCGCCGGCACCGGCATCGCCGGGCTGTTCATCGTGACGGTCGCCGTGACCACGTTCTACGAGTGGCTGCCGGTAGTGGGCGGTCTCGCGCTCGCCGGTGTGATCGCCGCGGCGTCCGCAGCGTTGGCCATGCGCTGGAACTCCGAACTGCTCGCGGTCTGCGTGACGGTAGCCGTCGCCGCACTGGCGCCCGTGCTCACCGAGGGCGTCACCGACACGCTCGTATGGTTCCTGATCATCCTGCAGGTCGTCGGCCTCGCGCCGGAGCTGGTGAAGCGCTGGGCCTGGCTCGGGCTGGTTCGGACGATGCCGGCTGTCGCGGTGACTGCGGCATACGCGATGAACGTCCAGAACACCGCTGCCGTCGCGGCCAGTCTGGTGGTCCTGACGCTCGGGGTCGTCTCCGTGTTGGCCTCCCGTGGCGCCGACGATGAACTCCACTCGGCGAACTTCCTCACCACCGCCGCTCCGCTCTTCGTGCTGCTCAGCCAGGTCGACAGGGACGTTGCGCTGGTGACCGGTGGCGCCGTTGCGCTGGTGATGGGCGCGGGCGCCCTCGGTCTTCGCTCGCTCACCGTGCTGCGCCGGGCGGCCCTCGCTGCGGTGGCCGTTGTCAGTGCCCTGGAGGCCTGCTTCATCTTCACCCGGGGTGAGTGGCTGCCGGTGCTGTTGCTGGTGCCCGGCCTGCTCGTGACCGTCGCCGGTCGCACCACGAAGTCGCCGGTTGCGGCCCTTGCCGGTGTCGTTCTGGGTGGGGTCGGCGGCGCGGTCTATCTGACCTTCGCGTCCCCGGAGATGCTGGCCGATGCCGGTATGGCCACCGCGCACCTGTCGATCGGGACGACGCTCGGCGGACTCGTCCTCGCGCTCTGGGCGGTCTTCGCGGGCCTGGTGACGCTGGACCACCTGCCGGAGATTCCGCGCAGCGGGACCATCGCCGTCGCCGGTGCCGTCGTCCTGTATGGCGTCACCGCCGCAGCCCTGTCCTTCGGCACGGCCGTCGCCGCGACGCCCGGCTTCCACTCGGCGCACCTGGGTGTGACCGTCATCTGGATCACCACCGCGATGTTCGTCCTTGCTGTCGGCCTGCGCTTCCCGCAGTACGCGGCCGCGACCCTGGCCGGCGGCCTGATCCTGGCCGGTTGCGCCCTGGCGAAGTTGTTCCTCTTCGATCTGTCGATGCTCGGTGGCGCGACGCGGGCGGCGGCCTTCATCGCGGTCGGACTGGTGATGCTCTTCGCCGGCTCGCGGTACGCGCAGGCTTTCGCCCGGATCCGCGGTGAGCAACGTCAGCCGCAGCTGCCGGTGATGTCGCAGCACTGAGCCGCTCGCAAAACGGTCCGACCTTTCAGGGGAAGGTCGGACCGTCTGCGCTGTGGGGTGGCGAAAGTCGATGTGAAGCAGTACTTTCATAGTTATGAAAGAAGCGCTTCACGAATCTGTATGGCGGCATCGGGACGTGCGGCTTATCGTCCCGGCCCGGGCACTGTCGGTGTTCGGCGACGGTCTGCTCTCGATCGTGTTGCTGCTGCGTGTCTACGACTCCGGGGTGGGGCCGTGGGGTGTCACCGGACTGCTGATCTGCGAGGGCCTGCCGCTGATCGTGTTGATCGGTGTGGCCGGCCGGGTCGCCGATCGCCATGACTCGCGACTGATCCTCGCCCTGGCGCTCAGCGGTCAGGTCGTGGGCTGCCTGGTGCTCGCGGGTGTCAACGACCTGATCGCGACCTACGCGCTGACCCTGCTCGTGCAAGCGGGGCAGGCGTTCAGTGGGCCGACCTGGAGTGCGCTGGTGCCCCGGGTCGTGGGGGACGAGGCGTTGGGCAAGGTGGTCGCGCTACAGCAGGGCTTCAACATGGCGCTGATTCCCGTCGGTGCTGCGGTCGGCAGTGTGCTGTATGGCGGCATGAGTGCGCGCTGGATCATCCTGGCGGATGGCGCAACGTTCGCGGTGCTGCTGGCCACGGCGCTCGCGGTGCGAACGCGACGAGGGGGTTCGCGTGACATCGCGCTGGAGCCGGGCGGGCCGACTCGTGGTGGCGGTCTGAGCATCCTGCGCGCCGACCGGCTGGTCTGGCCACTGCTCGTCGGTGCGCTCGCGATGGTGCTGGCGGCCGGTGGAACGAATGTGCTCGACGTGTTCCTGATCCGTCAGGAACTCGGAATGTCCGCCGGCTGGTACGGCGTGACCGAGGTCGCGTTCACGATCGGTGCCGTCATGGGCTCTGCCGGCGCCGGACGGATCGACTCGGAGTATGCGCGGGTCCGTGCGACCCTGGCGGGATTCTTCGCGATCGCGCTGGGAGTGCTCGGATTCGGGCTGGCACCGTCATACTGGCTGATTCTTGTGCTGTGCCTCGAGATCGGCGCGGCGCTCGGTGCGATGAGCGCGTGCTTCGGCACGCTCTTCACCACCAGGACTCCGGATGCCGCGCGAGGACGGGTGTCCTCGACCGTCAACGGACTGATGCAGGCGACGAACGTCACCTCCCTGGTCGTGTTCGGAGGGGTCGGCACGTCGTTCGGCGTCCGCAACAGCTACGTGGCCGCCGGTGTGTTGTCGGCTGTCGTCGTCTCGTGGTGCGCGGTGCGGGTGCTGGCGCGCGGACGTGACGACGGTAGCGATCCACTCGCCGTGGATCGGGCGGAACTGGCCGCTCGGGCCGACTGACGGGCGACAGTCGTGAGTTACTCGCCGGCGGCGGCCGCTGCAGCCTTCTCGCGGCGGTGCTTGAGGTACTCGTAGGCCATCGGGATGACCGAGAGGATCACGACGATCATGATCGCGACGTCGATCTTGTCGCCCAGGCCCGGGAACGCCCGGCCGAGCACGACGCCTGCCGCGACGACGATGCCGACCCACAAGACTGCTCCGACGGCGCTCCAGGTGAAGAAGCGCCTGCGGTCCATCCGGCCGGCGCCGGCGACCAGGGTGATGAAGGTCCGCACGATCGGCACGAAGCGACCGATGACCAGCGCCTTGTTGCCGTGCTTGTCGAAGAAGGCGTTGGTCTTCTCGAAGTACTCCTTCTTGAGGATCCGGCCGTCCCGCTCGTAGATCGGCTTGCCGACCGCACGGCCGATCTCATAGCCGACGACGTTGCCGGCGAACGCGACGATCATCAGCAGCGGCACCGACACATAGAGCGGCACGTGGAAGTTGTACTTCGCACTGGAGCTGAACAGGCCGATGGCGAAGAGCAGCGAGTCGCCCGGCAGGATCGGGAAGAGGACGCCACACTCGATGAAGACGATCAGCAGCGCGATGATGAAGAAGGCTCCCCCGAACTGGTCGAGGAGATAGGTCGGGTCCATGAAGCTCGGGCCGAGGGAGTGCATCACGAGCGCAAGCGTACGTGAGCGCCGCTGAGGGGACGCTTAGAGCGCGTCCCCTCGGCAGCAGTGCGTCATACGCCGGTGGGTGCGGGATCCTTCGGGCTCCACGGGGTGAACCAGTCGCTGGCGGGCCACCCTTCGACGGACCCGAGCAGCTGGTACATCGTTGCGCCGTCGATGGATTCGCGGATGATGTCCGCGTGGCCGGCGTGCCGGGCGATCTCCTCGACCACATGCAGCAGCGTCCAGCGGATCGTCCAGGACTCGACGTCCTTGGGCCACCAGGGAGCGTCGGTCGGCACCGGAACCCGTTCGTCCAGGTTGTATGACGGCACCTCGCTCGCCACACGCTCGATCAGGGCGTCGAGGTTGGCGCGCAGCCGCTCACCGGTGTCTTCGGCGGTGAGCTGGAACTCGCCGAAGTGCTCCTTGATCCGCTCCTCCTGCGGTGTCGGGTCGTCGGCGGGCGGCCAGACGCCCGGCGCCGCTGCGGCCCGGTCCAGCCAGGACGCCGCGCAGCGGGTGCCGTGCTTGGCGAGCGCTCCGATGCTCAGCGCCGAGACCGTCGGGGTCTCGCCCAATTGCTCGTCGGTCAGTCCGTGTGCCGCGGACTTCAGCCCCAACAGCTGCTGGTTGATGTAGCCGGCGAACAACTCGCCCTCGTGGTCGGTCTGCGGTGCGTGAGCAGGCATGTCATGGGTCCCTTCGGTGGCTGGTGCGTTGGTGTGGGTCGAGGCTCTCGCGACTAGCGGACAACTTCTGTCCGCTGCGTCGCCGATGATGGATCCATGGCGACGACGACCGCACGACTGCTGCAACTGCTCGGGCTGCTCCAGGCGCAGGCCGTCTGGACCGGCGAGGACCTGGCCGACCGGCTCGGGGTGACGACACGCTCGGTGCGCAGGGACGTCGACCGGCTGCGTGAGCTCGGCTACCCGGTCCAGTCCAGCCGCGGCACCGGCGGGGGCTATCAGCTCGGTGCGGGGCGTGCGCTGCCGCCGTTGCTGCTGGACCAGGACGAGGCGGTCGCCGTCGCTGTCTGCCTGCGACTTGCCGCGGGCGGCACGGTCGCCGGCGTGGGGGAGGCGGCGCTGCGCACGATGGCGAAGCTGGATCAGGTGATGCCGGCCGCCATACGGGCACATGTCGCGGCGGTGCAGGAAGCAACGGTGACCGTCGAATATCAGGCGACCACCGTCGACGCCGACGCGCTGCTGACGCTGGCGCGGGCCGTGCGTGAGCATCACCAGGTGCGCTTCGACTACACGGCACGCGACGGCGCTGCGTCATACCGGAGGGCGGAGCCCTACCGCCTCGTGGCGACCGGAAGACGTTGGTATCTCATGGCATTCGACCTCGACCGGGAGGATTGGCGGTCGTTCCGGCTCGACCGGATGCTGGAGGTGCGGGCATCGACCTTCGGTTTCTCGCCGCGTGAGGCGCCGGACGCCGAGGAGTACATCCGGCGATCCGTGCAGTCCGGCTGGGAGAACGAAGCGACCGTGCGGCTGGCCTGTTCCCTCGAGGACGTCGACGACTATGTCGCGCGGTGGGGGACGCTGAGCGCGGTCGACGAATCGCACTGCGACCTGCGGGTCGGGTCGCAGAACCTGGACACGATGGCGTGGTGGTTGCTCCGGCTGCCAACGGATTTCGAGGTCCTGGACAACGACGAGCTGGTCGCGGCATACCAGCGACTGGCGACCCGCACGGCCAAGCTGGCGGGACATGCGGTTGGCTGAGTGACCGTGGACGAAGAACCCGTGGTCGGTGTCGGGCCGTATGCCGGCGAGTGGCCGACACTGCCCGACGGCACGGCGGATCCGCGGTTCGATCCCGAGTTGCTGGCCGGCGGCGACCGGCGCAACGTCGAGGACCGCTACCGCTATTGGACGCACGACGCGATCGTGGCCGATCTCGACGAGCACCGGCACGACTTCCACGTGGCGGTCGAGAACTGGGGTCACGACTTCAACATCGGCTCGGTCATCCGCACCGCGAACGCCATGGGTGCCAAGGCTTTTCACATCGTCGGCAAGCGCCGCTGGAACCGCCGCGGCGCGATGGTGACCGACCGCTACCAGCACGAGTTCCACCATCCCGACGTTGCGGACGTGGCCGGGTGGGCAGCGGCTGAGGGACTGCCGCTGATCGGCATCGACAACATCCCCGGCAGCAAGCCGATCGAGACGTACGACCTGCCGAGGAGGTGTGTCCTCGTCTTCGGGCAGGAGGGTCCGGGACTCACGCCGCCGATGCAGGAGGCGTGCGTCGACGTCCTGCACATCGAGCAGTTCGGCTCGACGCGGTCGATCAATGCGGGTGCCGCGGCCGCCATCGCGATGCACGTGTGGGTGTTGCGGCACGTGCACGGCTTCGGCGCCTCCGGTCCGGGTTAGAACCTCGTCGTTGTCCTCATTGACGGTCGAAACGGCGGTTGACGGCGCAGCAGGAGCGTCATTCGCTGTTTCGACCGTCAATGGCGGCTCGGGCCGTCAGGATGCCGATATCCGGTAGGTCAGCCACATCGCCCCGGACGGGAGAACGAGCGAGTCGATGAGTGTGAGCGGTGTGAGATCGGTGACTCGCTCGGTCAGCCGGCGCCCGACCGGGTCGAGGACCGGTGCGACGGTCAGTTGCAGCTCGTCGACCAAGCCCTCGGCGAGCAGTTCCTGGGCCAGCGTGATGCTGCCGTGGACGCCGACATCGCCGGTGGTGCGCGCCTTCAGGTCGGCAACGATCTGCGCCAGCGGACCCGACACCGGCTCCGCATTGGTCCAGCCGCCGTCGAGCGGACTCGACGTCACGATGTACTTCGGGATGTTGTTGATGAAGTCCGCGAAGAAATCGTCGGATGTCGGCCAGAACCGGGCCCATTCGTCATACATGCCACGGCCGAGCAGCACCGCGGTCTGAGCGCCGATGAGCTGCCGGAAGCGTCCCTCCATGGCGTCCTCGAACTCCGGTGGGGCGGCCTCGGTGGTGTCGCTCGGCGGGAACAGTCGGGTCGGGTCGTCGACCGCGCCGTCGAGGGAACAGATGGAGTAGAGCACGAGCTTGCCCATGGCGGAACCTTTCGACGGTCGGTACTTCCATGATGACGACGAACGAGCCCGACGCCGATCGACATCGTCAGTAGAAATTTCGGCCGAGTTGTCGATTCCGGTTCGTCATACCCGTCATCGTGCTGTCAGAGGATGTGAAGGACGCGAGGTGGAAGGGAACCACTCATGACCGAGTACGTGATCCTCATCGTCGGCGACGGCGAGCGGTGGGCGGCATTGTCGCCCGAGGAGAAGAAACACGGGTATGCCGAATACGGCGGCTTCTATGTGGAGCGTGCGTCATGACGAAGTACCTGGTGCTGCTGGCCTACCGGGAGAACGAGTGGGAGGACGCCGCCCCCGCCGACCGGGAGCGCTGGCACCAGAACCATGTGAACTTCGGCCGCGAGGTCGGTGACGCGATCCTCGGCGGTGAGGCGCTGGCCGGCACGGACACCGCGACGACGGTGCGCCGGCGCAGTGGGTCGGTCGAACTCACCGACGGGCCGTATACCGAGGCCGCCGAATACCTCGGCGGGTTCTACCTGGTCGAGGCGCCCGATCTCGATCAGGTGGTGAAGTGGTCGGAGCTGTTGCCGGAGATCTACTCGATCGAGATCCGGCCGTGCGTCCCGATCGAGGGATTGACCGATTGATCGAGCCGCTCGAGGTCGTATGGCGCGACGAGTGGGGCCGGTTGCTGGCCCTGCTCGTCGCGCAGACACGTCGGCTCGACCTGGCCGAGGACGCGCTCGCGGACGCGTTCGAGCGTGCCGCGCGGACGTGGCCCGAGGCGGGTATGCCGGACAACCCGCCGGCCTGGCTGCTGACGGCGGCCCGGCGGCGGGTGCTCGACCGGTTGCGCGCGGAGGCCGTGGCGGCCCGGAAGCAGCCGTTGCTGGCGGTGGAGGAGGTGAGGCGGCAGGAGGCCCTTGGTTTCGATACGGCGTCCCCCGCTTCGCTCCGCCCGCCTACTCAACCCGCGGGAGTCGGTACTCAACCCGCGGGGGCCGACGACTTGTTGCGGTTGGTGCTGCTGGCCGCGCATCCGGCTCTGAGCGAGGAAGCCGGTGCCGCGCTGACGCTGCGCCTGGTGCTGGGCATCTCGACCGCGGACATCGCTCGACTGTTCCTGGTGCCGGAGCCGACCATGGCCGCGCGGCTCACGCGGGCTCGCAAGAAGGTCGTGGCAGCGGGAGTGCCGCTCGCCATACCCGATGACGATGTGTTGCCGCGGCGACTGGAAACCGTTGCGCGCGTTGCATATCTGGCGTTCACGGCGGGCTACGCGCCCGGGAGTGGGGACGACGTGGTGCGCGCCGAGCTGGCGGGGGAGGCCATCCGGCTCGTGCAGCTCGTGCGGGCCACCGGACGGGCCGCCGCGGACAGTCCGGCGCTGCGGGCCCTGCTCGCGCTCATGCTGCTGCAGCACGCCCGTCGCGATGCGCGCGTTGCCACCGACGGGTCGCTCGTTCTTCTGCCGGATCAGGACCGAAAAGCGTGGCACCGCAACGAGATCGATGATGGCTTGGCGTTGTTGGGGGAGCTGACCGGTGGGTCTCGATACGCGCTCGTTCCTCGCGCTAGTCGACCCGCCGCAGCGGGAGTTGCGCTGGAGAGCGCGCTCGCTGCTGAGTACGTCCTGCAGGCGCTGATCGCGGCGGAGCACGCGCGTGCGCCGCGGGCGCAGGAGACCGACTGGCGCGCGATCGCGGACTACTACCAGCAGCTCGAGCAGCTCACCGGGTCGCCGGTGGTGCGGCTGAACCGAGCTGTCGCCGTCGCCGAGACGGGCGACCTCGATGCCGCTCTGGGTCTCCTCGACGGGCTGGACGGGGCCTTGCCCAATTCGCACCGCCTGCCGGCCGTGCGAGCCGAGCTGCTGGTGCGGGCCGGGCGCCATACCGAGGCCGGGACGGCATACGACCTCGCGATCGAGCGGTGCGCGAACGAGCCCGAGCGCGAGCAACTGCGGTCCCGGCGCGACCGGCTCACCATCCGGTGACACATCGAGTTCAGTGGTACGGATGCAGGACACTCTGCATGCCGGCGGAATGAGGAGCAGAATCCCTCCCCGGCTGGACGGAAGGAACTGAAGTGCAACTGTTGTTGGTTCGGCACGGCGAGACGGCGTGGAGCGTCACGGGGCAGCACACGGGGCTGACCGACATACCGCTGACGGCCAATGGGTACGAGCAGGCAGCCGGCGCCGCGAACGCCGCGCGCCTGCTACTCGGGGACGAGTTCGCGCGCGCATCGGTCTTCTCCAGCCCCCTGAGCCGGGCGCGGATCACCGGCGAGTCCGTCGTGGGGCCGGGGCGGCGGATCCAGGTGTGCGAGGAACTGCTGGAACTCGACTACGGCGAGTACGAGGGCCTGACGCCCGCCGAGATTCGCCACGAGCGTCCGGGCTGGGACATCTGGACGGACGGCTGTCCCGGGGGCGAGACCGTGGAAGCGGTGGGGGACCGCGTCGATCGATTCCTGCAGAAGATCGAGGACGCGCCGACGAATATCGCGTTCGCGCACGGGCACGTCATTCGCATCCTGGCCGCACGTGCGGTGGGGCTCCCCGCGCGGTCCGGGCAGGCCTTCACGCTGGACACGGCGACGGTGTCGTTGATCGCCGACGTCCGCGGTAAGCGGGTCATCAAGATGTGGAACGTGGACCCCAGACTCCTGTCGGACGCCCCCGGTTCGCGGGCCCACGACTGACTGGGCTGCAGGCGCTCATCCAACGATGGTTGGATGGTGCCGAAGAATGTTCGTCGACGCCTGCAGGAGGGCCTCCATGCCGATCGCGACCCCTGAGAAGTACGCCGAGATGCTCGATCGGGCCAAGAAGGGCGGCTTCGCCTATCCGGCCATCAACGTCTCCAGCAGCCAGACCCTGAACGCCGCCATCAAGGGCTTCGCCGATGCCGGCAGCGACGGCATCATCCAGGTCTCCACCGGCGGCGCGGAGTACTTCTCCGGTCAGGGTGTCAAGAACATGGTGACCGGCGCGCTCGCGTTCTCCGCGTTCGCGCACGAGATCGCCAAGGCGTATGACGTCAACATCGCGCTGCACACCGACCACTGCCCGAAGGACAAGCTGGACAGCTTCGTGCGTCCGCTGCTCGAGGCATCGACCGAGCGGGTCAAGCAGGGCGGGCTGCCCTACTTCCAGTCGCACATGTGGGACGGCTCCGCGGTCGAGTTGCACGAAAACCTCCAGATCGCAGAGGAATTGCTCGCCCAGTGCAAGGCGGCCAAGATCATCCTGGAGATCGAGGTCGGTGTCGTCGGCGGCGAGGAGGACGGCGTCGAGGGTAAGATCGACGACAAGCTCTACTCCACGCCCGAGGACGCCATCGAGACCGCGAAGGCGCTCGGCACGGGTGAGCAGGGCTACTACATGACCGCCCTCACCTTCGGCAATGTGCACGGCGTCTACAAGCCGGGCAACGTCAAGCTGCGGCCCGAGGTGCTGAAGAAGGCCCAGGCCGCCGTGCACGAGGAGTTCAAGACCGCCGACGACAAGCCGTTCCACCTGGTCTTCCACGGTGGCTCCGGCTCGGACCCGAAGGAGATCGCCGAGGCCGTCTCCTATGGCGTGGTGAAGATGAACGTCGACACCGACACCCAGTACGCCTTCACCCGCCCGATCGCGGGCTGGATGATCGGCAACTACGACGGCGTGCTGAAGATCGACGGCGAGGTCGGCAACAAGAAGCAGTACGACCCGCGTGCATGGGGCAAGGCGGGCGAAGTCGGTATGTCGGAGCGCGTCGTCGAGGCGTGCGAGAACCTCGGATCGGCAGGAAAGCACTCTTGAGCGCCGACCTGAGCGAGGATCGCAGCGAGGCACGAGCGAGGACCGGAGCGATGGGAAGAGGCGCGACAGCATAATGAGTGAGAACCTGCTCGGCATACCCGAGACGAAACTGCCTGTGGATCCTGCAAGTTCGCCGCTTGAACAGGGCGTGGACCCACGCGACGTGGCGCGTTCCTATCCGAGCTCGTCGCTCGCCTGGGCGACGCTCGCCGAGGATGCGCTGGCCGACGGCGATGTGATCGAGAGCTACGCATTCGCCCGGACCGGCTATCACCGGGGGCTGGACTCGTTGCGCAAGTCGGGCTGGCGCGGGCAGGGCCCGGTGCCGTGGGAGCACGAGCCCAACCGTGGCTTCCTGCGTGCGCTGGGCGCGCTGGCCAAGGCGGCCGGCGAGATCGGTGAGACCGACGAGCAGCGCCGCTGCGCCGATTTCCTGCGCGACTCGTCGGCGACGGGTGCCCGGGAGTTGGGTCTCTAGGGACTGTCATGGCGGCGAAGCACCGTGGGAAGCCGGCGACCGCACAGGACGTCGCCGATCTCGCCGAGACTTCGCGCACCGCCGTGTCGTTCGTCCTGAACGGCAAGGAGGACGGGAACGTCTCGGCTGCGACACGCGAACGCATCCTGCGGGCTGCCGCCGAACTCAACTACTCGCCGCATCCGGGCGCGAGGAGCCTGCGGACGCAGCGCACCCACCTCATCGGAGTCATCACCGACTCCATCGCGTCCAGCCCGTTCGCCGGGCAGTTGCTCGACGGTGCATCACAACTCGCCCGCCGGCACGGCTTCCTGGTGGCGGTCTATGACACCGGCGGGCACGCCGACCGCGAGCTCGAGGGAGCGCAGGAGTTCCGGCGACGCCGGGTCGACGGCCTCATCTATGCGTCGATGGGGCTGCGGCAGATCTCGGACGTGCTGGCGGTCGGGCTGCCGACGGTGCTCGCCAACTGCTTCGCTCCGGACACCGATCTGCCGAGCGTGATCCCGGCGGAGCGGGAGGCCGGCGCCGCGGCTGCAGCTGTGCTGCTCGACCACGGGCATCGGGCGATCGCGACGATCAACGGCGACACCGCGATCGCCGGCCCACTGCGACACGAGGGGTTCGTCGGCCACCTCGCCGAGCACGACTGCGTCCCGGAGGTCCAATCACTTGGCGGGCGGGACTGGACGATCGACGAGGGCTTTCGGGCGGCCACCGCGCTGCTGAACCGGCCGCCGGCCGATCGCCCCACCGCGATCTTCTGCGTGACCGACCGCGTCGCGGCCGGAGCGTTGCTCGCGGCGACGCGGCTCGGACTGGGCATCCCGGATGACGTGTCGATCCTCGGCTTCGACGATCAGGAGGAGCTCGCGGCGAACCTCGTTCCTGCCCTCACCACCTTCGCCCTCCCGCACCGGCAGATGGGCGAGGCGGCGGTCGCGATGCTGATCGATCAGCTGGCGGGCGTCACGCTGTCGTCGAGACCGACTCTGCTGCCGTCCCCGTTGGTGCTTCGGGAGTCGGTGGCGGCGCCACCTCGCAGACGCTGAGCGTCGTCGCCGCGTCCGTCGTGATCCGCCAGTGCTCGGTGCCCGAGTCCCGAAGGGTCACGGTCGGGGCGCCGGTCGGAAAGACCTCGACAACCTCACCGTCCGTCCAGAGCTCGAAGTCGCCTGCCGGGCAAGGGATTTCAACATCCTGACGATCTCCCTGCAGGCGGATGGCGGGCGCTGCACCACGGACCCTGGCCTGCGGCGGCAGCTGTGTGGACCGGCCGGCCCCAAGTCCGAGGGGTATGGCGGCCGACCCGTCGGCGTATTCCTGCAGGCCCGCGTCCACCGTCATACGCAGGCGACCGCCGGAGGTGTCGACGCGGCGCGGCAGAGTCAGGCAGCCGCTGATGCCGGACGCGGCCGCCGCGTGGTCGTCGAACTCGCGGATCCAACCGAAGAGCAGCGGTGCGCCCGCAGCGTCGAGGGCGACCTGCGGCGCATAGAACGGCTCACCGTCATCGAGGCGCTCGACGTTGTCGACGGTCAGTGCCGGCGTTCCGTTGCGATCGGAGATCCGCCCGTCGAACACCAGGACGTCGAGCGTGACGTTCTCGACCCAGCGCGAGACGATCAGCCAGCAGCGGTCGCCGTCGATGAGGAGCTGCGGGCACTCCCAGATCTCGGCGTGCGGTGCGTCGAACTCGAGGTCCGCACCACGCAGGAGCACCCCGAGATACCGCCAGGAGTCCGGGTCGGCGACGTCATACAGCAGCACGGCCGCGTCGCCGTCGCTCAGCCGACCGCCGACGATGGCCAGGTGCCGCCCGCCCCAGGTGAAGCAGAAGGGATCGCGCATCTCGCGCACGCCGTCGGGCGTGCGGGCGACGACCTGCGGCTCGCTCCAGCGGATCAGTTCGGGGTCGAGTGCCTCACGCACGCAGACGGTCGAACTCGGTTCTCCCGCAACGACTCCCGAGTACGCGACGGCGGGCCGGCGTGACCAGGGAAGATGCACACCGCTCCAGCAGCCACCGGAATCCGGTCCGCCCGGGGTGGGTGCGAACGCCGTCGGGTGATGCTGCCAGCGCACCAGGTCGGTGCTGCTGGCGTGGCCCCAGACGATGTCACGGTGCACCGGCTGATGCGGATTCGCCTGGTAGAAGACGTGCCATCGATCGTGGAGTCGAATGATGCCGTTGGGGTCGTTCAGCCAGCCGGTCGGCGGCTGAATGTGCAACTGCGGCAAGGTGTTCGGCATCTGTGGTGAGGACCTTCTCGTGGTGGGTGGCGTGGAGTCGGGTAGCGGGACGGATCAGCGAACGGTGCCGGTGGTCAGGCCCTGGCGGAGGGTGCGCTGACCGAAGACGAACACGAGCAGGGCCGGGATCATCGAGATGATCACGCCCGCGAGGACGACCGAGACACTGCCGGTGCCCATGTTTCCCTGCAGGGAGACGAGTCCCAGGGGGAGCGTGAAGTTGCGCGCGCTGATCTCCATGATCAGCGGCCGGAAGAATTCGTTCCAGATCGCGTTGAACGCCAGGATCCCGACGATCGCCAGGCCCGGCGTCGACAGCGGCGCGTAGATGGACCGGAAGGTCCGCCAGGGGCTCGCGCCGTCGATCGCGGCTGCCTCGCCCAGCTCCGGCGGAAGCGTCAGGTAGTACTGCCGCATCAGGAACGTCCCGAACGCGGTCGGTATGGCGGGGATGATCAGCGCCCACAGCGTGTCCGACAGGCCCATCCCGCGGATCAGCATGAACACCGGAACGATCGTCACCTGCATCGGGACCATCATCGTGGCGAGCACGACGCCGAAGAGCACGCCGCGGCCGCGGAAGGGAACCCGGGCGAAGATGTAGCCGGCGAAGCCGGCGGTGATCATCTGGGCCAGCGCGATCAGCCCGGTCACCAGGACGCTGTTGACGATCAGCAGCCACATGTCGACCTGGGCGAAGGCCTGCTTGTAGGCGTCGAAACTGAGGTGGCTGAAGCTGATCGGCGATCCGCCGAGCGACTCGCTGGGTGGGCGCAGCGAGGACAGCACGGTCCAGGCGACCGGCCCCAGCGTGACGATCACGGCGAGGAGCAGGATCAGGATCTTCGGCAGGCTCGCCAGACGCGCCGAGCGCTTGCGGGGCTCGGTCCCGGGTGTTGCGGAGATCGTGGCCATGGCGGGATTCCTAGCTGTAGTAGACGAATCGGCGGGACAAGCGGAACTGCAGCGCGGTGACGAGCATGATCACGACGGTCAGCACGACGCCGATCGCGGAGGCTGCGCCGAACTGCAACTGCCCGAACGCGTCCTGGTAGATCACCATCACGACGGTCCGCGTGGAGTCGCCCGGGCCGCCGCGGGTCAGGACGTAGGACTGGTCGAAGATCTGCAGTGCCGCGATGATCGCCATCACCGAGGCGACGAGCGTGGTCGGCGACAACAGCGGGAGCGTGACGTGCCGGAACTGTCGCCATCCGCCGGCACCGTCGATGGCGGACGCCTCGTAGATGTCCTTGGGTATGGCGGCCAGCCCGCCGAGGAAGAGCAGGAACGTGAAGCCGAAGTTCTGCCAGACGTAGACCAGGACGACCATCACCTGGGCGCTGAACCCGTTCGTGAGCCAGTGGACCGGGCCGAACCCGAGGTCCTGCAGGTAGGTGTTCACGAGGCCGAAGTCCTGGTTGAACAGGTAGGACATGATGATCGACACCGATGCGGCGGACAGGATCAGCGGGAAGAAGAAGACCGACCGCAGGGTCGACTGCAGCCAGCCGGGCAACCGGCTGCTGACCAGGACGGCGAGCAGCAGCGCGACGCTGAGCTGGAGGGTGACGCTGACGATCACGAACAGGATCGTGTTGATGAACGACGTGCGCAGGGTCGGGTCGCTGAAGAGGCTGCTGAAGTTGTCCAGGCCGACCCATCGGGGACTGCTGATGACGTCCCACTTGAAGAAGGCGAGCACGACCGAGGCGATGATCGGGACCAGGGTGAAGAGGCCGAGCCCGATGACCGTCGGCGCGAGAAACGCTACGGCCAGGCGCTTTTCACGCTTGCGGACCGCGGACTGCGGGAGCTGGGTGGCGACGTCGTCGACGGGCGTGCGCGCTTTGAGGGCGATCGTCATGGCGTTTCCTCCAGGGCTCGGCTCAGGTCGCCCTGCAGGGACCGAAGAGCGGACTTCAGTTGGCGGGGGCCACCCGTCACCGCGTTGATGGTGTTCTTGTCCAGCGCGAGCTCGATGGCGCTCTCGTTCGGGGGAGCAGGTATGGGCCGGGTGCCCGGGAAGTCATCGAGCGTGTCGTAGAAGACCTTCCAGTGCTTGGGACCCTCCTTGCCGTAGAAGGTGCCGTTGCACATCGACCGGCGCGTGGGTGTGTTGTTCGGGATCGGGTAGGTGATGCCCATCCCTTCGCGGCTGACGCAGAACTTCAGCCACTCCCAGGCGGCGTCCTTCTTCTCCGACGTCTTCATGATCGACCAGCCGGCCGCACCGAACTGGGCGTTCTGGGACTTCCACTTCGGCATGTACTGCACGTCATACACGTCGTTGGGTATGCCGGCCTGGTGCAGGCCGTCCACCCAGTAACCACCGGCGACCGTCATCGCGACGCGGCCGCTGGCGAACTGGGGCACCAGCGTGTTGCCGCCGCCCTGGGCGGGGCTGCTGGCGAGGCCGTCGGTGATCAGTTCCCGCAGGAACTCGAAGGTCTCCTCGACGGGCGCGCTGTCCGCCTGCGCCTCGAGCCAGAGCGGACCGCCGCCGCGGCCGCGCGCGCCGGCAGCGCCGGAATAGAAGGTGTCCCAAAGCCATTCGCCGCCGGCTGCCTCGGTCTGCTTCAGGATCGAGGTGTTGTTGGTGTAGAGCCAGGGCGTCACGCCACCCCACATGCGGTTGGTCCAGTAGAACGGCACGACGTGGTGGCCGGAGGTGCGTTTGATCGCCCGGAGCATCCTGACGAAGTCGTCCTTCGTCCAATTCTCCGGTGGGTAGTCGAAGCCTGCCTTGCGCAGCGCCTTGGTGTTCATGAAGACGTTGCCGGCGTTGAAGTTGTCCGGGAGCTGGAAGAGCGATCCGCGGTACATGAAGGCGTCGATCAGCGCCGGGTGCACGTCGGAGAAGTAGTCCCGCATCTCCGACGTGTCCTGCTTGACGTAGTCGTCCAGCGGGTGGGCGAGCCGGGAGGCGAAGAGCTGGGCGCCCTCGGTGGCGACATTGACCACGTCCGGTGGTGTCCCGGCGGCCACCATCGTCAGGATCTTGGCGAAGAAGTCGCCCCAGTCCGCGCCCTGGATCGGCATGATCATGACGTCGATGTCGGGGTGCTTCTTGCGGAACGCCTTGACCAGGCCGGCCTGGGCGTCCGCCGTTTGCTGGGTGCCGTTCAACGCGATCTTGAGTGCGTTGGTGCGCCGCGACGGGATGTCGAGGCCCGACAGGCGGGGGAAGCCGGCTGTCAGTGCGGCGAGGGTGCCGACGCCCGCTACTCCGAGCGCGGCGCGTCTGGTGAGGTCGGTCATTGATGTGTGCTCCAGATCACCTAAATCGTGTTAGGTAAGGATGGGGGACGTTCCTTCGCGGCGTCAAGACCTACGGACGAGTTGGTCGGCACGCGAGATCGGCACGCCTTGCGCCATACCCTGAACGGGTGGACGGAAGACTCGGAGTGCTCGGCGTCGGCTCGCAGGGTGAGGAGCTGTACCGCCACGTGCTGCGCTCGCCGGGGCTGACTCTGGCCGCGCACGTCGCGCAGCTGGGCTGGACCGACTACGAGGCGGAACACGCCATCGAGCAACTGCGCGCCCGGCGACTGGTGCGGCTGACCGACCTCGGCGAGGTCGTCGCGGATCACCCACGGGCAGCGCTGGAGCGCGTCGTCAGCGCGGAGGAAGCGCGCCTGGCCACGCGCCGGCAGGACCTGGCGCGGGTGCGTGACGCGATCGACAGCTTCGTCACCGATCACCGTGCGGGACAAGAGCTTTCGACCTCGGACCAGCCGCTGCGCGAACGCGTCGACCAGGCTGTTCTGCCCTCGGTTCACGAGCATCTGGTGGCGTCGACCGTTGGCGTCATACGCCAGGCGACCGCGGGTGCTCCGCGTGCCCTGGATGACTACCCGACGGTGCGTCAGCAGTTGGCGGGCGGCCGGGAACAGCGGACGCTGTACCTGCCCGACGCGCTGCACGAGCACGCCGATGCATTGGCCGCATGGGCCGAGTTGGGTGAGCAACAGCGCATCGCGGCGGGGCTGCCGTCGGAGTTCGTCGTCTTCGGTGAGGAAGTCGCGATCGGGACGACCGAGTGGGGACGCGGCGGTGGCGACTACGTGCTGTTGCGCGACCCGATGGTCGTTGCCGCGTTCATCGCGCTCTTCGACCGGTTGTGGGCTGCGGCCTCACCCGCCGAACACAGCGACGACGCGTCGGGCGGTGCACTCGTGGAGTGGATGCAGCAGGGCCTGACCGACGAGGCGATCGCCCGCGCGATGGGCGTCTCGTTGCGCACGGTACGCCGCCGGATCGCCGCGATGATGAGCGAGCACGACGTCAGCACGCGTTTCCAACTGGCGTTGCGGATTGCGGAACGCCGGCACAAGTCCTGACGTCCCTTCACCAAACACCGTCGGCAAACGCGTGCAGCGCGTGTGAGGATGAATCGCATGACCCAGCTGACCAAGGGCTCGAACACACCGTTGAACGCCGGCCGGATCCGGATCACGCTGCACTGGAGCACCGGGCCGGGCGTGCCCGACGTGGACGCTTCCGCCCTGCTCCTGCAGGAGAACGGCAAGGTCGCCTCGGACGACGACTTCATCTTCTACAACCAGCCCACCCACCCCAGTGGTGCGGTGCGACACCTGGGCAAGCAACCCGGCGCCGATGCGCTGGAGATCGACCTGGCGCAGTTGCCGCAGCCCGTGACGAAGGTCGTGCTCGCGGCCTCTGCCGACGGCGGTGCCTTCGGGCAGGTGCCGGGGCTGAGCCTGGTCGCTACGGATGCTGCGAGCGGCGCCGAGCTCGCGACGTTCGCCATGGAGGCCGAGAACGAGACGGCCTTCGTCAGCGGCGAGGTCTATCAACGCAACGGGCAGTGGAAGCTGCGGGCCGTCGGCCAGGGGTACAGCTCCGGATTGGCCGGACTGGCAACGGATTTCGGGATCTCGGTCGAGGGCGACCCGGAGCCGCAGGCCGCACCGCCGACGTCCGTTCCGCCGCAGGCCGCACCGCCCACGCAGCAGCCGCCCCCGAACCAGCCACCGCCGCCGAACCAGCCGGCTCCACCGAATCAGCCACCGCCGCCGGGCCAGCCGCAGCCGCCGCTGCCTCCCATGCCACCGGAGCCGGCTCCACCCGTGCAGCCGCCGGCGCCACCACAGCCGGGAGCCGTCGGCGTGGTGAATCTCGACAAGGGACGCGTCAACCTGACGAAGAACGCCCGGGTCGACCTCACCAAGACCGGCGCGCCGCCACTGGCCAAGGTCACGATGGGCCTCGGCTGGGATCCGGCGCCGGGCCGCGGCAACATCGACCTCGACGCGTCGGTGATCGCGTATGACGGTTCCGGCAAGAAGCTGGAAATCGTCTGGTTCATGCACAAGAAGGAGTTCCGGGGCGCCATACAGCACTCCGGCGACAACGTGACCGGTGCGGGTGAGGGCGACGACGAGCAGATCAAGGTCGACCTGCTCGCCATGCCGCCGCAGGTCGCGACGCTCGTCTTCACCATCAACTCGTTCAGCGGCCAGAAGTTCACCAACATCCGGCGTGCCTTCTGCCGCCTGGTCGACGACGCGACCGGTCAGGAACTGGTCCGCTTCGACCTGTCGGACTCGCAGCCTGCGACGGGTGTGCTGATGGCCGCGATGCGCCGGACCGGGCCGCAGAGCTGGCAGATGCGCGCGATCGGTGAGTTCCACGACGGCAAGACGGTCAAGAAGCTGGTCACGCCGGGTGAGGCGCACGCGCTCGCTCCGTGAGCGAAGTCCCGGAACTCCTTGTCGGCGCTGCCGAAGAGTGATCCGATGAAGACATGAAGAAACTGATCAATGATCCGGCGGACGTCGTCTCGCAAGCGCTCCTCGGGATGGAGGCCGCCCACGGCGACCGGCTGCGAGTTGATCACGAGCACAAGGTGATCTTCCGCAAGGACGCGCCGCGTTCGGGCAAGGTGGGCCTGGTCTCCGGGGGTGGGTCCGGCCACGAGCCGATGCACGGCGGGTATGTCGGTGTCGGAATGCTCGACGCCGCTTGTTGCGGTGAGGTTTTCACGTCCCCGGTGCCGGACCAGATGCTCGCGGCGACGACTGGGGTCGACGGCGGCGCCGGGGTGCTGCACATCGTCAAGAACTACACCGGCGACGTGATGAACTTCGAGATGGCCGCCGAGTTGGCCGCCGACAGTGGAGCGCAGGTGCGCTCCGTGGTCGTGGACGACGACGTGGCGGTGCAGGACAGCCTCTACACGGCCGGCCGTCGCGGGGTCGGCACGACGGTGCTCCTGGAGAAGCTGGTCGGTGCAGCAGCCGAGAGCGGCCGATCGCTCGACGAGGTGGCCGAGCTCGCGACACGGATCAACTCGGTCGGCCGAAGCATGGGCCTCGCGCTCACCTCGTGCACCGTGCCGTCCGCCGGCAAGCCGACCTTCGAGCTCGGCGACGACGAGATGGAGCTGGGCATCGGCATCCACGGCGAGCCCGGACGCAAGCGGGTGCCGCTCGCCTCCGCTGCCGAAGCGGCTCAGCAGCTGGTCGACCCCATCGTCTCCGACTTGCCTTATGGCGCAGGGGATTCGGTGCTCGCGATGGTCAACGGCATGGGCGGCACACCACTGATCGAGCTCTACCTGATGTATGGCGAGGTGCACCGACTCCTCGAGAAGGCGGGCATCACCGTGGCACGGTGCCTGGTCGGCAACTACATCACCTCCCTGGAGATGGCCGGCTGCTCGGTCACGCTCGTGAAGGCGGACGATGAACTCGTCGGCCTCTGGGACGCACCGGTGAACACCCCCGGCCTCCGGTGGGGAGCTTGAACATGACCGACGTGATCGAGACCCGGCAGTTCGCCGACTGGATGCGACGCTTCGCGGGCGTCATACATGAGAACGCCGGGCTGCTCACCGAGCTCGACTCGGCGATCGGGGATGCCGACCACGGCAGCAACATGGATCGCGGCATGAGTGCGGTCGTTGCCGCCCTCGACAGCGCCGAATTCGCCTCTGCTGCTGAGCTTTTCAAGAAGGTCGGTATGACGCTCGTCAGCTCGGTCGGTGGTGCGAGCGGGCCCCTCTACGGCACGTTCTTCCTGCGCTTCGGCAGCAAGCTCGGTGACGAGCCGGCCGATGCGGAAGCGCTCGGCAGCGCCCTGCGCGCGGGCGTCGAGGGCATCAAGCAGCGCGGCAAGGCCGAGGTCGGTGACAAGACGCTGATCGACGCGTGGGCGCCGGCGCTGGATGCGTATGACGCTGCACGCGCCGACGGCCTCGGTGCGGCACTGCAGGCGGCCGCGGCGGCCGGTGCCGAAGGGCGTGACGCGGCGACGCCTCTCGTCGCGCACAAGGGCCGAGCCAGCTACCTGGGCGAACGCAGTGCGGGACACCAGGATCCGGGCGCCACCTCGACGGTGCTGTTACTGGAAACCGCTGCCGCGACCCTCGCCTGAACCGGGAGACGACCGTGATCGGCATCGTTGTCGTGTCCCACAGCCGAGCGCTCGGCGATGCTGTCGCGGCGCTCGCGAAGGAAATGGTCGGCGGCGACAAGGCACCCGCCCTTGCCGTCGCGGCCGGATTGGACGAGACCACGTTCGGCACCGACGCCACCGCCGTCGCATCGGCGATCGAGGAGGTTGCCGCGTCGAGCGATGGTGTCCTGGTGCTGGTGGACATCGGCAGCTCGGTGCTGAGCGCCGAACTCGCCTGCGAACTGGTCGATCCGGACCTGGTGGAGCGCGTGCGGATCTCGTCCGCACCGCTGGTCGAAGGGATGGTCCCGGCGGTTGTCTCGGCGGCGTCCGGTGCGAGCCTGGATGAGGTCGCGGGCGAGGCGGAGGAGGGGCTCGACGCCAAGCGCGCGCATCTCGGCGGGTCCGCTGGTTTCGATACGCAGCCTCGTTCCTCGGCTGCTACTCAACCCGCGAGTGATGACGCTCGTTCCTCGGCTGCTGCTCAACCCGCTGTGTCTGCTGAGTTCGTGCTGACCGACCCGCACGGGTTGCATGCCCGGCCGGCCGCGAAACTGGTCGCGCTCGTCCGGTCGTATGACGCCCGGGTCACGCTGACCGACCTGGACACGGGTGCTGGGCCGGTGTCCGCCAGCAGCCTCAGCAAGGTCGCCACCCTGAACGCCGGTCACGGGGCACGGCTGCAGGTCGCGGCGGACGGTTCGCAGGCCGACGAAGCAGTGCAGGCCGTGGTCGAGCTGGCGGCGCGGAACTTCGAGGACGCCCCGACGGGTGAGCCGCAGACGCCCGCACCCTCCGGGCCGCCGCCCAGCTCCGGCTCCGGACTCGACGCCGCGATGGGCCCGGCGTACGTGCTGCACCATGAGGTGAATATCGAGGACTACCAACCCGGTTCGCCATCGGACGAGCACGAACGATCGGATGGCGCGGTGGCTGCGGTCGCCGACGCCATACGCCGGCAGCGGGACACCGACCCGGCGGCCGCAGACATCCTCGACGCCCACCTCGCGTTGTTGCAGGACGAGGCCGTCGTGGCGCCCGTGGCAGAGCACATCGAGGACGGCAGACCGGCGCCCAGCGCCTGGCGAGCAGTGCTGCAGGGGCTGGCGGCAGACTTCGAAGCGTTGGCCGACCCCTACCAGCGGGCACGAGCACAGGATGTGCGGGCGATGGAGCGGCAGCTGCTCACCGTTCTGGTTGACGGGCCGGAAGCTCTTGCGGCACAGGCTGATTCGGTGCCGGATGGCGCGATCGTCGTCGTCGACGAGCTCGACCCGGCCACGGCGTCAGGCCTGGATGCCGGGGCCGTCGCCGGAGTCGTCACGATGCGCGGCGGCAGCACGGGACACGGCGTGATCGTGGCGCGATCACGAGGGATCCCGATCTTCACCGACGGCGGTGACGCAGCGTCGGATGTCGAGAGCGGCACGATCGTCGGATTCGATGCGTCCACAAGGCTTCTCGTCATCGATCCGGATGCTGCATCCGCGGAGCGCCTGCGTGACACCATCGCGCGCCGCGAGGCCGATGCCACCGAAGCACACCACCGGGCAGGCGAACCCGCGGTCACCTCTGACCACGCACCCGTCCGTGTCGGCGCGAACATCACGAGTCGGGCGGACGCAGTCTCGGCGGCCGCATCCGGCGCCGAGGGCTCCGGGCTGGTGCGCACCGAGATTCTCTTCGGGTCCGCGCCGGCCCTGCCGCTCGCCCGGGAGCAGGCCGAGGCCTTCGTGTCGATCGGCCGTGCGCTGCACGATCAGCCGATCACGATCCGCACCTGGGACGTCGGCGGGGACAAGCCGCTGCCGTTCCTGCCCGGTCCGCACGAGGTCAATCCGATGCTCGGCGTGCGGGGACTGCGGCTCATGCGGCAACACGCGGAGGCGTTCGACGCGCAGCTCGAGGCCGTGTGCGCTGCCGCCGAACAGACTCCGGTCCGGGTGATGTTCCCGATGGTCACCGCTCGCGAGGAGGTCGACTGGGCGCTCGAGCGCCTGGCCACGGCGCGCTCGAAGGTGGGTTCGAAGCTAGGTCCGGAGAAGGCCACCGTGCAGCTCGAGGTCGGCATCATGGTCGAGGTGCCCGCCGCTGCCCTGCGCATCGCCGAACTCGCCGCCGGGCTCGACTTCGTCAGCATCGGGACCAACGACCTGACGCAGTACACGCTCGCCACCGACCGGGGCAACGCCGGTGTCAGCGAACTCGCCGACGGCCTGGATCCTGCTGTGCTGCAGCTGATCAGGCGGGTCGCCGTCGACGTGCCCGATGGTGTGGAGGTCGGCGTCTGCGGCGACCTCGCGAGCCGGGTCGACGCCGTCCCGTTGCTGGTCGGGCTCGGCATACGGGAGTTGAGCGCCGTCGGCCCGATGATCCCGCGGATCAAGCAGGCGGTCCGGCGGACGAGTGCCGAGGAGGCGAGCCGCCTGGCCGAACGTGCGCTCCGCGCATCGTCGGCACGGGCCGTCCGGGAGTTGCTCGCCGCCCACCGGTAACCTGGGACACTGCTGACGACGAGCAGCCCGATCCGGTCACTGCTCACCACCGACCGGATAGGGGCAGCAGCATGCCAGCGATCGTGCTTGTCGGAGCTCAATGGGGCGATGAGGGCAAGGGCAAGGCGACCGATCTCCTCGGCGACCGCATCGACTACGTCGTGAAGTTCAACGGCGGCAACAACGCCGGCCACACGGTCGTCATCGAGCAACCCGACGGCAGCCGCGAGAAATACGCACTGCACCTGCTGCCCAGCGGGATCCTGTCGCCCGGCGTGACGCCGGTCATCGGCAACGGCGTCGTGGTCGACCTGACCGTGCTCTTCGAGGAGCTGGACGCCCTGGAGTCCCGTGGCCTGGACACCTCCGCGCTGCGGATCAGCGGCAACGCCCACGTCATCGCCGAATACAACCGGGTGCTCGACAAGACGGTCGAGCGGTTCCTCGGCTCGCGGAAGATCGGCACCACCGGGCGAGGCATCGGCCCGACATACGCCGACAAGATGAACCGCGCCGGCATCCGGGTGCAGGACCTCTTCGACGAGTCGATCCTGCGGCAGAAGGTCGAGGCCGCGCTCGAGGTCAAGAACCAGATCCTGGTCAAGCTCTACAACCGCCGGGAGATCAAGGTCGACGAGGTCGTCGACGAGCTGCTGTCGTATGCCGATCGCCTGCGCCCGATGGTCACCGACACGTCGCTGGAGATCAGCCACGCCCTCGACGACGGCAAGGTCGTGCTGTGCGAGGCCGGCCAGGCGACCCTGCTCGACGTGGACCACGGCACCTACCCATACGTCACCTCCTCCAACGCCACCGCCGGCGGTGCCTGCACCGGCGCGGGCATTCCGCCGACCCGGATCAGCTCGGTGATCGGCGTCTTCAAGGCCTACACCACACGTGTCGGCGAGGGCCCCTTCCCGACCGAGCTGCTCGACGACTCCGGCGAATTCCTGCGCAAGACCGGCGCCGAGTTCGGCGTCACCACCGGTCGCCCGCGCCGCTGCGGCTGGATCGACACCGTCATCGGCCGCTACGCCTACCGGATCAACGGCATCACCGACTTCGTGCTCACCAAGCTCGACGTGCTGTCGGGCCTGGAGAAGGTCCCGGTGTGTGTCGCGTATGACGTCGACGGCGTCCGCTACGACGAGATGCCCGCCGACCAGAGCGCCTTCCACCACGCCAAGCCGATCTATGAGGAGCTGCCCGGCTGGTTCGAGGACATCTCGCACTGCCGCACCTACGAGGAGTTGCCGGCCAACTGCCGCGCGTATGTCGAGTTCGTCGAGGAGCGCATCGGCGCGCGCATCTCGGTGATCGGTGTCGGCCCGGGCCGCGCGGAGATCATCGTGCGGCACGATCTTCTCGAGGGCTGACTTGCTCACGCAGTTCGTCGCGCGGACGGTCAGCGGCAAGACCCCGCCGTTGGCCTTCCGCATCACCCTCTGGTTGCTGGTGGTGTTCTTCCTCGGGGTGGCCGTGTTCGCGGCGGTCACCTGGTGGCGGCTGCGCCGGGAGGTCCAGCAACTGCCCGACGGCGAGGAACAACAGTCCAAGCGGGGCCGGGCAGGTTGTCTCATGGCGGGCGCCATACCCGCCCTGTTGTTCGGGCTCTTCCTGCTCGACTGGGCGATCCAGGTCAGCTGAGCGGGCGGGCGGTCCTCGGCATACCGGGGAATCTGTGGGACCCTGGGGGCCGTGGGTTCTGTGGAGGACTTATGGATGAGCATGACCGCGGTCTCGAGCTCGAGCCGCCACTGCCGGAGGACGCACGCCGCAAGGGCCTGACTCCAGTGGTCGCGCCGGGTCTGCAGTTCGCCAGTTCGTTGCGCGCCGACAAGTTCTCGCACCGGGTCATCGCCTGTGGGACCCTCGGGCTGATCGCGGCGTTCGTGCTGATCTGTGCCGGCACCGTGCTGAGCGGTTGAGCGCCCCGGTCGTGGTCGGACCACTGCCGAACGGCCCGTAAAATAAGCGATCGTGACTGATCAGCAGCTTGACGACTGGGTGTCCCGACTCGCCGACGAGACCATCGCCGACGCGAAGGCCAAGGGCACCAAGGTCGTGTGCGCCTCCGGCATCTCGCCGTCCGGGCCGATTCACCTGGGCAACCTGCGCGAGGTGATGACCCCGCACCTGGTGGCCGACGAGGTCCGCCGCCGCGGCATCGAGGTCGAGCACATCATCAGCTGGGACGACTTCGACCGCTTCCGCAAGGTGCCCAACGTGCCGGGTGTCGACAGCTCCTGGGAGGAGCACATCGGCAAGCCGCTGACCGACGTGCCGCCGCCGAAGGGTTCGACCGCGACCAGCTGGGCGGAGCACTTCCGCGGCCAGCTCGAGGACAGCCTCGCCGATCTCGGCATCAGCTATCGCGGGATCAGCCAGACCGGCCAGTACCTCTCCGGCACCTACACCGAGCAGATCATCTTCGCGATGTCGCAGCGCGGCGAGATCGACAAGGTGCTCGACCAGTACCGCACGCTGGGCCCGAAGAAGGCCAAGAAGCAGCCGAAGCTCTCCGAGGAGGAGGCCGCCGCGGCCGCCGAGGCCGAGGCGGGCTCCGGCGCCGCCGCCGAGGACGACGGCCGCGGCGAGACGGGTTACTACCCCTACAAGCCCTACTGCACCGAGTGCGGCACCGACTTCACCACGGTCACGGCGTATGACGATGCCACCACCGCGATGACCTACACCTGCCGGTGCGGTTTCACCGAGACTGTCAACCTGCGCACCTTCCGGCGCGGCAAGCTGGTCTGGAAGGTCGACTGGCCGATGCGCTGGGCCTTCGAGAAGGTCACCTTCGAGCCGTCCGGCGTCGACCACCAGTCGCCGGGGTCGTCATACGTCGTCGGCAAGGAGCTGGCGCCGATGTTCGGCTGGGAGCGACCGCTCGGCCCGATGTACGCCTTCGTCGGCATCAAGGGCATGGCCAAGATGTCGTCGTCGCGCGGTGGCGTGCCGACACCGGCCGACGCACTGCAGATCATGGAGCCGCAGCTGCTGCGCTGGCTCTACGCACGTCGCAAGCCGGCGCAGTCCTTCAGCGTCGCCTTCGACGCCGAGGTCGAGCGGATGTATGACGAGTGGGATTCCCTCGCCAAGAAGGTCGAGTCCGGCAAGGGGCAGCCGGGCGACGTCGCGGCATACACCCGGGCATCGTCGACGGCGATCGGCTCGTTGCCGTCGACCAAGCGACCGGTGTCCTACCGCACGCTCGCGTCGATCGTGGACATCACCACCGGCGACGCCGACCAGACGCTGCGGATCGTGAGCGCGTTGGACAGCGATGAACCGGTCGAGTCGCTCGATGTGCTGCGGCCCCGGCTGAGCTGCGTGGAGCAGTGGGTCAAGACCCAGATGACCGACGAGGAACGCACCGTCGTGCGCGCGTCGGCCGACACCAAGCGCCTGAAGGCGCTGTCGAAGCAGGAGCGCGAAGGATTGCGAATCCTGTTGGACGGCAACGGCGCTGACCTGCATGCGCTCGAGGAGTCCTGGTCGCTCGACGGGCTCACCCACCAGGTCTACGGCGTGCCGAAGGTGCAGCGTGGGCTGGCCGCCGACCAGATCGTCAAGGGCGACAAGGAGCTCGGTGCTGCGCAACGGGAGTTCTTCAAGCTGCTCTACAACCTGCTGGTCGACAAGGACACCGGCCCGCGCCTGCCGACGCTGCTGCTGGCGGTCGGTGCCGAGCGGACGCGGAGCCTGCTCGGCGGCTGAAGTGGTCTTGGCGACAGCCAAGATCGGGTGACCTCGACCAAATTTGTGCCGAGTGACGGCTTCTTCGCCGAGTGACGGTGCGATTCGACCGTCACTCGGCGAAGAAGCCGTCACTCGGCATTGTGGTGGGTCAGTGGGTGCCGGGCTCGTGGGCGGAGTGACTCGCCGGCTCGAGCTGGAACGTCGAGTGCTCGACGTCGAAGTGACCGTGCAGGCACGCCTGCAGGTGGTCCAGCAACTGCGGCGCGTGACCGTCGGCGAAACACTCGTCCTCCACGACCACGTGCACGGACACGGCGGGCAGGTCCGAGGTCACGGTCCACACGTGCAGGTCGTGCACATCGCGAACGTGCTGTGTTTCCAACAGATGCGCCCGCAGGTCGTCCAGGTCGACGTTGCGGGGAGCGCCTTCCAGCAGGATGCGGCCGCTGTCGCGGAGCAGCCCCCAGGCGGCATACAACATCAGGGCGACGACGACGAGCGACGCGATCGGGTCGGCGCGCGTCCACCCGGTCAGGAGTATGACGACCCCGGCGACCACGGTCCCGATGAAGCCGTAGAGGTCGGTGAGAATGTGCTGGTAGGCGCCCTCGACGTTGAGGCTGGAGCGGTTCGCCCGAGCGAGCAGCCAGGCCGCCGCGATGTTGACCACGACACCGACCAGCGCGACCACGACGACCGCGCCGCCCTCGACCTCGGGCGGATGGATCAGCCGCCGAATCGCTTCGAACGCAATGATTCCCGAGACGACGAGCAGGGTGACGCCGTTGCCCGCGGCAGAGAGGATCTCGGCGCGCTTCCAGCCGTAGGTCCACCGGCCACGGGCCGGTTGGGCAGCCAGGTGCATGGCCCACAGCGCCGCCGCGATCGCGCCGACGTCACTGAGCATGTGTCCCGCGTCGGACAACAGCGCCAGTGAGCCGGACATGAAGGCGACGATGATCTCGCCGACCATGAACAGGGCGAGCAAGCTGAGCGCGCCGACGAGATAGCGCCGGTCCGCGTTGACACTCACGCCGTGTGAGTGGCCGGCATGACCGCCGTGTTCGTGACCCTCGTGCTCCTGCCGGGCGGTCGGCTGCACACCGGTATCGCCGCCGCACAACGGTGTCGGGTCGGTCATCGGGGCCGCCTCACAGGAGAATGATGGTGACTCTCATTATCGTCATCTGCGCACTTGCGAATATATGAAGAACTATAGTCGGTGCCCATGGCGGCTTCCGAACGGGTGAACCCCCGACAGGTGAATTCACGCGAGCCCGCAGACCGGCATACCGAGGAGTTGTCCGCGGAGCAGGTCGACGCCGCGGTGACGACGTTCGGGCTGCTCGCGGATGCGACCCGGGTGCGCATCCTGTGGGCCTTGCGAGATGACGAACTCGATGTCGCCACGCTCGCCGAGCTGGCCGGCTGTCGTCCCACGGTCGCGAGCCAGCACCTGGCGAAACTGCGACTGGCCGGCCTCGTCGCCGGCGAACGTGATGGACGCCGGGTCGTCTATCGCCTGCAGGGCGCGCACCTGCGGTCGTTGCTGACCGAGGCGCTCTTCCACTCCGACCACCAGGTCGGCGGCTGACTCAGCCCGACTCGCGGATGCGCTCGTGGTGGTGGATGACCTCGTCGATCACGAAGCGCAGGAACTTCTCGCTGAACTCCGGATCGAGCCCGGATTCGGTTGCCAGTGCACGCAATCGGGCGATCTGTCTCTCCTCACGCGCCGGGTCGGCGGGCGGGAGCTCGTGGGTGGCCTTGTATTCGCCGACCGCCTTGGTGATGCGGAAGCGCTCGGCCAGGATGTGGATCAGGGCAGCGTCGAAGTTGTCGATGGAGCGGCGGTATGCGTCAAGCATGTCGTTCGTCATACGTCGTGCACCTCCAGAACTGTCATGCGATGTGCGGCGCGGGTCAGGGCGACATACAGAACCCTTGCGCCACCTGGTGATTCGGCGATGATCTCGGCGGGGTCGACCACGACGGTGGCGTCGTGCTCGAGACCCTTGGTCGACATCGGGTCGACGAGTATGACGCGCTCGTGCGCTTCCTGCGGCACGTGCGCCAGCGACTCGCGGTGCCGGGCGGGGGAGATGATGGCGATGCTGCCCTCGACCTCGTCCAGGAGGTTCTTGACCGCCCCGCGCACCTCGTCCGGCAACGCGTGCTGCGACGTCGTCACCTGCACCGGCAGGACGCCGGTCTCGCGGACGGCCTGCGGGATGTCGGCATCGGGCACCACGGGCAGGATCTGCTCCGCCGCGTAGTCGAAGATCTCGCGGGCGTTGCGGTAGTTGGTGTCCATGTGGAAGCGCCGGTGCGCCTTGTTGCCGAACGCCTCGTCGCGCGCCCGCACCGACTCCTCGGCCAGCGGCCACGAGCTCTGTGCGGCATCGCCGACGACGGTCCACGAGGCGTAACGGCCGCGGCGTCCGAGCATCCGCCACTGCATCGGGGAGAGGTCCTGCGCCTCGTCGACCAGCACGTGCGCGTAGTCGTCGGAGCGGCTGACCTTGCCGACCAGCAGCCGTTCGCGCGGGTCGCTGGGGGTGACCTCATAGCCGACCTGGTCGCTCCGGAAGCGTTGCTGCACACCGAGTTCGGCGACTCCGCGGTCGTCGAGCTCCTCGATCTCGTAGAAGCCGCGTTCCTCGCGCGGCGCGTCCGGCACGACCCCGACGCGGGAGAGCACGTCGTCGACCAGGCCGACGTCGGCGACCGACCAGGTGCCCTCGGCGAGTGCGACGCGCATCGAGTCACGCAGCAGGGTCGTCTGCTCCGCGCTGAGGATGCCGCGCGTGTATGACGCGACGCGCTCGTCGTCGGCCAGCCACAACAGCACCTCACGCGGGTCGACCGGTCGCCACCAGTCGCGCACGAAGGCCTCGACCTCGCGATGGTCGGTGAAGTGGTCGATGAACTCGGACTTCTCGTCGGCGGTGCTGACCTGCCGCCAGGCGGCTTCGGCGAGTGCCGCGGTCGCGGCCTCGGCGGCCGCGTTGTGCTGGTGATGGCGCAGCACCTGACGCCGGATCCGCAGCAGCTCGGGTGTGTCGATGCGGATCGGCTGGCCGTCGACCATCACCCGCAGCTGCGTCGCGGAGTCGGGCGCAGTGTCGCGGGCGGCACGGCTGAGTACCTGCCGGATGCGTGTCGAGCCCTTCACCTCCGCGGCGTCGGGGGAGTCGAAGCGGGTTGCCGTCATACCGTCGACGAGGTCGCCGAGCGAGCGCAGGGTGACGCTGTCCTCGCCGAGCGAGGGCAGCACGCGCTCGATGTAGGCGGTGTATGCCGCGGACGGGCCCACCACCAGGATCCCGCCGGCTTCGAACTTCCGGCGCTGGGAGTAGAGCAGGTATGCCGCGCGGTGCAGCGCGACCACGGTCTTGCCGGTGCCCGGACCACCGGTGATCTCGGTGACGCCGGAGCTGTCCGCGCGGATCGCTTCGTCCTGATGCCGCTGGATGGTGGCGACGATGTCGCGCATCCGGGCGCCGCGGGAGCGGGTGAGCGCGGCCATCAGTGCGCCGTCGCCGACGACGACCATGCCCTCGGGCGCCTCCGGCACCATCAGGTCGTCCTCGACACCGAGTACCCGTGAGTCGCGGCAGCGCAGCACGCGCCGCCGGATGACGCCCTGCGGCTCGACCGGGGTGGCGCGGTAGAAGGGCGAGGCCGCCGGTGCGCGCCAGTCGATGACCAGCGGGTCGTAGGTGTCGTCACGCACGCCGAGGCGGCCGATGTAGCGGACCTCGCGCGTCTCGCCGTGCTCGTCCGGCTTGTCGTGCTCGAGGTCGAGACGGCCGAAGACCAGGCCTTCGTACTGCGTCTGCAGGCTCTGTCGCCGGCGTCCGGCGTTGAAGACCAGCGCATCCCGCTCGAAGAGGCCGGTGACCTCTTCCTCGCGTGCCTCGCCGGTCCGGTCGGTGCGGCCGCGAGCCAGGCCCTCGGCCTCCACGAGCGCCGCGCGCTCGCCGGCCTTGGTCAATTCGGCATAGACCTGATCGACATGCGCCTGCTCGCCCGCGATCTCGGCTGCGACGGCAGCCGACACCCCGGGAGCCGTTCCCTCGGCTCGATCGACACTCACAACGCCCCCATGAGGTGGGTGGATGGACCACTGCGAATGCAGCGAACCGCCAAGTCTAATCGGCTCATCAGATGAGACCCTGCCGGGCGGCCAGCACGCCCGCCTGGAAGCGGGTGGTCGCATTCAGCCGGTCCAGCAGGACGCGCACACGACGTTCGACGGTGCGTGAGGAGATGCCCAACTGGCGGGCGATCGCGGCGTCCGACACGCCGCCGGCCATCAGGCGCAGGATGCTCCGATCGCGGGGGTCGAGGACGTCGGAATCCGAAGCCGGCGCGTTCGACGGCCGCCATGGCGTGCCGGCCCGCCAGGCGAACTCCAGCACCGCCTGGACGCGCGCACCTCCGGCCGGACGATTGAGCAGGATGCCGACCGGGGAGCCGCCGTCGTCGCCCAGATCGATCATCGCCAGGCCCTGGTCGTTCACGGCGCCGGTGAACGGGACGTCGCGGGTGAGTCGCACGTCGTCGCCCGCCTCGAAGCGTGCCTGCATGATCTCGAGCACGTTGGGCTCGGGCAGCAGGCCCGGGTCGATGTCCAGCCGCACATCCAGCGGATCGCCCTGACTGTTGACGAACGGAGTGGTCGAAACGGTCCGCGGTGCCTCGAGCAGGTAGCGCGACAGCGGCGAGTCGGCGCGGCTGGACAGGACCCATTCCTGTGCGGTGGTGGTGACCTGGTGCAGAGCCTGTGCGACGTCGACCAGCGACTCCAGCAGGACCGCGCCCGAGGTGGTTTCGGTGCGTTCGGCGGAGCGGGTGCGCAGGTAGACCCGGGACAAGGACTGCGCCGTGTTCCGCACCATCCGGGCACGCGCTTCCAGTGCTGCGGCGAACGCGGGCATCGCGACGTCCGGTGGCACCACGGACCACGACTCGCCGTCCAGCGGCTGGATCATCCCGCGCTTCTCCAGGACGGGCAGCAGGCGCTTCAGCTGATCATCCGTAAAGCCTTGGGCCAGAAGGGATTTGCGCGATGGATTGCCGGTCTCGAGGATGGCCAGGTAGAGCGGGGCGACCTCGTCGTCGTCGGGGTCGAGTTGGGCCACCGGGGCAGTGATCGGAGGGGTACGGCGCTTCGGCACAGGCGGCTGCTCCTCGTGCGGTGGTGGCGTGATGACGACGTGATCGCGGCGCGCTGATGGTGCGCTCATGGTGCGCTTCGTGGACATAGTATGGCGGATTGCCGACATTGACGACAGTCCGACAGCAGCTGTTTAACAAGTTCGCCGCGTGCATGTCATAGTGGGTTCAACGACCTTCGGGTCGTGACGAGCGCGGAAGCGTCGCCGAGTCCCCCTCCGGCTGACCCTGTGTTCGTTGGTGGGTCCTTCCCGGGAGACCTCCCCCCTGACTTTCGGGAAGGGCCCACCGCCATTTCTCCCACACTTCGGCGCCCACCGGGTTCATCCGTCCGGCCACGTTAGGCTCATGGCCCGTGAGAGCCCTTGTCATCGGTTCAGGTGCCCGAGAGCACGCCATCGTTCGCGGACTGTTGGGCGACCCCGACGTCACGCAGGTCGACGCCGCGCCGGGCAATCCGGGCATCGCCGCCATCGCGGAGTGCCACCCGCTGGCCGGCGGCGTCACCGACACCACGGCGATCGTCGAGCTGGCCCGCACCCTCGGCAGCGAGCTCGTCGTGATCGGCCCCGAGGTGCCCCTCGTCGCCGGTGTCGCGGACGCGCTGCGTGAGGCCGGGGTCGCCGTCTTCGGTCCGTCCGCGAAGGCCGCGCAGCTCGAGGGCAGCAAGGCCTTCGCGAAGGAAGTCATGGCTGCGGCGGACGTGCCGACCGCGCGTAGTTATGTGTGCGCGACCCCGGAGGAGGCGACCGCCGCTCTCGAGGCGACCGGCGCTCCGTATGTCGTCAAGGACGACGGCCTCGCCGCCGGCAAGGGTGTCGTCGTGACCGATTCGCTGCAGGACGCGCTCGACCATGCGCGCGGCTGCTTCGCCGCCGGCGGCACCGTTGTCGTCGAGGAGTTCCTCTCCGGTCCGGAGGTGTCCCTCTTCTGCATCACCGATGGCACGACGGTCGTCCCGCTGGAGCCTGCTCAGGACTTCAAGCGCGCCGCAGACGGCGACGAAGGCCCGAACACCGGTGGTATGGGGGCGTATTCGCCGCTTCCGTGGGCACCCGAAGGCTTGGTGAGCGACGTCGTCGCGCGGGTCGCACAACCGACCGTGGATGAGATGCGGCGACGCGGCGCGCCCTTCGTCGGTGTCCTGTATGTCGGGCTGGCGCTGACCGCCGCCGGTCCGCGGGTCATCGAGTTCAACGCCCGCTTCGGTGATCCGGAGACGCAGGTCGTGCTCGCTCGGCTGCGCTCGCCGCTCGGAACGCTGCTGCGCGCCGCCGCCGACGGAAAGCTGGACGAGCTGCCGCCGCTGGCGTGGCAGGACGACGCGGCCGTCACCGTGGTCATCGCCAGTGAGGGCTACCCCGCGTCACCGAGCACCGGTGACCCGATCTCGGGTGTCGAGGGTGTTGACGGTGGCTCGGACGAGGCCTATCTGCTGCACGCCGGGACCGCGCGTGACGACTCGGGTGAGTTGGTGTCGGCCGGTGGACGGGTGCTGTCCGCTGTCGGCGTGGGCGCGGATCTGGCCACGGCTCGTGCCGCGGCATACGACGTGGTCGACCGGGTGCAGCTGCGCGGCTCACATCACCGCACGGACATTGCGCTGGCGGCGGCGGAGGGCCGAGTCACGCTGCCGACGGCATAGCGAAGGCCCCGGACAACAGCGGTAGCTGCCGTTCGGGGCCCTCGCGAGAAGCAGAGCGAAAAAGCTCAGTCGAGCGCGTCCTTGGCGTCGTTCGCGGCGCCCTTCAGGTCGCCGTCCTTGAGGTTCTCACCCGCCTGCTTGAAGTTGGCCGACGACTGGGTGGCTTCTCCCTCGGCCTGCTGGCCCTGGTCGCCCGTCGCCTTGCCCATGGCTTCCTGCGCCTTGCCCTTGGCTTGTTCGGCAAGGTTGCTCAGGTTGTCCTTCAGACCCATGTCGAATCTCCTTCGTGGCTGGTGTGTGGCTTACAGCCCGTCCAACGTACCGCGCGGCGGATCGTCCCCCGAATGCCCGGGTCGTTCCGGTGGCTGGGAGAATCTGCGCATGACCAGCGCCCTTGAGCTGCCCGGATTCACCCACGTCTACTCCGGCAAGGTCCGAGACCTGTATGCCCCGCTCGACGACTCGGGCGCCCCGCGGACCGACCAGGTGCTGCTCGTGGCATCCGACCGCATCTCCGCCTACGACCACGTGTTGTCGACCCCCATCCCCGACAAGGGGAAGGTCCTCACGCAGCTGTCGCTCTGGTGGTTCGAGCAGCTCGAGTCGCTGGTCCCGAACCAGATCGTGTCGACCGATGTCCCGGACGCCGTCGCCGGACGTGCGGTCCTGGTCGAGAAGCTCGACATGGTGCCCGTCGAGTGTGTGGCGCGTGCGTATCTCACCGGCGGTGGACTGTCCGAATACGAAGCGACCGGAACGGTTTCCGGTCTCAAGCTGCCGACGGGTCTGGTCGATGCGTCGCGCATCGAGCCGGCGGTCTTCACACCGTCCACCAAGGCGCCGGCCGGGGAGCACGACCAGCCGATGCCGTTCGAGGACGTCGTCGCCGAGGTCGGTGCCGATCGGGCCGCGGAGCTGCGCGACCTCACCGTGCGGATCCTGGAACGCGGTAACGAGATCGCGGCGCCGCGCGGCATCCTGATCGCCGACACCAAGGTGGAGTTCGGCATCCGCCCCGACGGCACCGTCGTGCTCGCCGACGAGGTGCTCACGCCCGACTCGTCGCGCTTCTGGCCGGCCGCCGGCTGGGAGCCGGGGCACCGGCAGGCGTCATACGACAAGCAGTTCGTGCGTGACTGGCTGACCTCGGCGGCCAGTGGCTGGTCGAAGGAGTCCGGCGAGGAGCCGCCGGCGCTGCCCGACGAGGTCGTCGAGCAGACGCGCGCCAAGTATGTCGAGGCCTACGAGGTGCTGACGGGGCGCACCTTCGCCTGACGGTGTGTCTTCCGGATTGAGCGGCATAGTCCCGCATTGAGCGGCGTACGAAATCGGGCCGATTTCGTACGCCGCTCAATGCGTATGTATGCCGCTCAATGAGAAGGGGTGTGAGGGGAGGCTGCGCGGCTGGCTAGCCGACGTGGGCCCGCGCGTTGCGGAACATCCGCAGCCACGGGCTCGGGTCGCTCGCCGGGGCGTCGGTCCACGACAGCTGGATGTTGCGCTGCACCCGCTCGGGGTGCGGCATCATCGCGGTGAACCGGCCGTCCGGCGTGGTGACCGCGGTCAGGCCGTCGGGTGAGCCGTTCGGGTTGAGTGGGTATGTCGTGGCCGGTGCACCCGTCGCGTCGACGAATCGCATTGCGCGCTCGACGGTTTCGAGGTGGCCGCGCTCCGAGAAGTCGGCCCGGCCCTCGCCGTGGGCGACCGCGATCGGGAGGCGGCTGCCCGCCATACCGGAGAAGAAGATCGAGGGGGAGTCGAGCACCTCGACCTGGCTGAGCCGGGCTTCGTACTGCTCGGACAGATTGCGGGTGAAGCGCGGCCAGGCGTGTGCGCCGGGGATGAGATCGGCGAGCGCGGCGAACATCTGGCAGCCGTTGCAGATGCCCAGGCCGAACGTGTCCGGCCGGCCGAAGAACGCCGCGAACGTCTCGCGCAGGCCGTCGTTGAAGAGCACCGAGCGGGCCCAGCCCTCGCCGGCGCCGAGGGTGTCGCCGTACGAGAAGCCACCGCAGGCGACCAGGCCGGCGACGTCGGTGAGGTCGTGACGACCGGCCTGCAGGTCGGTCATGTGGACGTCGATGGCCTCGAATCCCGCACGGTGGAAGGCGAATGCGGTCTCGACGTGGGAGTTGACGCCCTGCTCGCGCAGGATCGCGACGCGCGGCTTCGCGCCGACGTTGAGGTAGGGGGCCGCGATGTCGTCGGTGGGGTCGAAGGACGGCTGTACGACGAGACCACCGCGCCGGGTGCCGACCTCGGCGTGCTCCTGTTCGGCGCACGTGGGGTTGTCACGCAGCGAGCTGATCCGCCAGGACACGTCGTCCCACGCCTGCGCGAGGTCGACCGTCGGCTCGCTCAGCGCGGCGGCGCCATCGATGGTGACCTCGACGGTGGACGCCACGGTGGGGCGACCGATGAAGTGCGCGAGGTCGGCCAGCCCGGCGTCGCGCAGCGCCGCCTCGACGGCTGCACGCCGGTCGGCCGGCACCTCGAGGACGGCGCCGAGTTCCTCGGCGAAGAGCGCGGCGACCGACGGCACGTCGATGCTGACGCCGCAACCGCCCGCGATCGCCATCTCGGTCACCGTCGCCCACAGGCCGCCGTCGGAGCGGTCGTGGTAGGCGCTGACCAGGTCGTCCCGACGGAGTCGGGCAAGCAGGTCGACCAGGTTGAGGAGGTGTGTGGGATCAACGAGATCGGCTGGTGCGCCGCCGAATTCGTCGCGCACCTGCGCGGCGATGGAGCCGCCGAGGCGCGTGTTGCCGGCGCCGAGGTCGACCAGCAGCAGCTCGGTGTCGGCGTCCGGGTGCAGTTGCGGGGTCAGGGTGCCGCGGACGTCCGGGAGGGACGCGAACGCGGTGACGACCAGTGAGACCGGCGACTGCACCTCGCGGGCCTCGTCGCCGTCGGTCCACCGGGTGCTCATCGACAACGAGTCCTTGCCGACCGGGACACCGATGCCGAGCGCCGGGCACAGCTCCATCGCGACCGCGTGGACGGTGTCGAACAGGGCGGCGTCCTCGCCGTCGCGACCGCAGGCCGCCATCCAGTTGCAGGACAGCTTGACGCCGTCGAGTGCGGCGATCGGGGCGGCGATCAGGTTCGTGATGGCTTCACCGACGGCCATCCGGCCGGAGGCGGGACCGTCCACGGACGCGATCGGCGTGCGCTCGCCCGAGGACATTGCCTGACCGGTGAATCCGACCAGATCCGAAAGGGTTACGGCGACATCGGCGACCGGCACCTGCCACGGTCCGACCATCTGGTCGCGGTGGGTGAGGCCACCGACGGTGCGGTCGGCGATCGTGATGAGGAAGCGCTTGCTGGCGACGGTGGGGTGGCGCAACACGGCATACGCGAGGTCGCGCAGGTCAGTCGAGGCCAGGTCGAGTTCCGGTGTCGATCGCGTGACGCGCTTCGCGTCGCGGACCATCCGCGGGGGCTTGCCGAGCAGCACCTCCATCGGCATCTCGATGGGAACGTCGGTGCTGTCCGATCTCGATACACCTCCCCCGCTTCGCTCCTCCGGCACTCGACCAGCAGTTACGATCAGCTGACCGTTGTCGGCGGCGGTGCCGATGACGGCGAACGGGCACCGCTCGCGAGCGGCGAGCTCGGCGAACTGCTCCAGCGAATCCGGTGCGATCGCAAGCACGTAGCGCTCCTGCGACTCGTTGCACCAGATCTCCTTCGGCGACAGGCCCTTCTCCTCCAACGGGACCGCGCCGAGGTCGAAGCGCGCGCCGAGACCGGCGTCGTCGACGAGCTCGGGGAAGGCGTTGGACAGGCCGCCCGCGCCCACGTCGTGGATGGCGAGGATCGGGTTCGCGTCGCCGAGCGACCAGCAGTGGTTGATGACCTCCTGCGCGCGTCGCTCGATCTCGGGGTTGCCGCGCTGCACGGAGTCGAAATCGAGGTTCGCGGCGTTGTCACCGGATGCCATCGAGGAAGCGGCACCGCCGCCCATGCCGATGCGCATACCCGGGCCGCCGATCTGCACCAGCAGCGATCCGGCTGGGAACAGGACCTTTTCGGTCTGGTCGGCGCTGATCGCACCGAGGCCGCCGGCGCTCATGATCGGCTTGTGGTAGCCGCGGCGCACCCCATCGACGGTCTGCTCGTAGACACGGAAGAAGCCGCCGAGGCCGGGGCGACCGAACTCGTTGTTGAAGGCTGCCGCGCCGATCGGGCCGTCGAGCATGATGTCGAGCGGCGTCGCGAGGTGGTCGGGGGCGCCATACGTCTCGCGCTCCCAGGGCTCGTCGGTGCCCGGCAGGTGCAGGTTGGACACGACGAAGCCGGTCAGGCCGGCCTTCGGCTGGGACCCGCGACCGGTCGCGCCCTCGTCACGGATCTCGCCGCCGGCTCCGGTGGCCGCGCCAGCGAAGGGCGAGATGGCCGTCGGGTGGTTGTGCGTCTCGACCTTCATCAGCACGTGCACGTCGTCGGGGCGTTCGACATACGCGCTGGGTGCGTCGGGCGTCTCCGGCAGCCATCGGGTGATGCGGCCGCCCTGCATGATGGAGGCGTTGTCCTTGTAGGCGACCACGGTGCCGGCGCCGGAGACCTTCTCGGTATGGCGGATCATCCCGAACAAGGAGGTCGTCTGCGGCTCGCCGTCGACGATGTAGTCGGCATTGAAGATCTTGTGCCGGCAGTGCTCGGAGTTGGCCTGCGCGAACATCATCAGCTCGACGTCGGAGGGGTTGCGGCCCAGGCCCTCGAAAGAATCGACGAGGTAGTCGATCTCGTCGTCGGAGAGGGCGAGTCCGAGCTCGAGGTTGGCAGCCTCCAGCGCTGCGCGACCGCCGCCGAGGACGTCGATCCGCTGCATCGGCTCCGTGTCGGGCTCGTCGAAGAGCGCGGCCGCCGCCTCGCGGGACGGCAGGACGCTCTGGGTCATCCGGTCGTGCAGGACATCGACCACGGCGGAGCGTTCGGCATCGGTGAGTTCGCCTGCGCGCACTGCGAATTCGGTCACGCGCTCGACCCGGTGGATGTCCAGCCCGCAGCTGTGCGCGATGTCGGTCGCCTTGGACGCCCATGGCGACAGCGTGCCGAGGCGCGGACTGACGACGAAGATCTCGGTCGCGTCGGCGAGCGGCTCGTCGGCAGGGCCATAGGTGAGCAGCTCACGCACCCGTTGCTCCGCCTGCTGGTCGAGAGCGGAGTCGGTGGCGACGAAGTGCACGAAGCGTGCGCTGACTGCGGAGACCGAGGGTGCGACGGCCTGCAGCCGGGTCAGCAGCGCGGCGGCGCGGAACGGCGACAGCGCGGCTCCGCCGTCAAAAGTGGTCAGCACCTGGCCGTGGGTCGGCGTCATGGGTTGTGAAGGCTCCTTGTGCAGTCAATCAAAAACAGCTGGCCGAGGCGGCCAAGGTTGCTGGTCAGGCGCGCAGCGGCGGTCCAGCAACCTTGGACGTACCGCACCAGGGCGAGGCTTTGAGTGTGACGGGACAAGGGTATCGACCGGCGAGGTGGAGCCTGTTGGCGCGCTCGTCACTTAGTCTGACCGTGTGCGACCCCGTCCCCATGTCCCGCGTGCGACGATCGCGGACGTCGCCCGTGCCGCGGGGGTCTCGGCAACCACGGTGTCGCACGCGCTCAGCGGCTCCGGCCGTGTCAACCAGGTCACTCGCCAGCGCGTGCTGGACGCTGCGACCCGACTCGGCTACCGGCCGAGTCCGCGCGCTCAGGCGTTGCGTCGCGGCAGGTCGCAGGCACTGGCGATCGCGTCGTCGATGGACGTCGCCGTGGCCGGCGGTGCCGCGCACCAGGGCTTCTTCCTCGAGCTGGCCGCCGCTGCCGCCGAGCGGGCCTTCGACCACCGGCAGACGATGGTGCTTCTGCCCCCGATGGGGCCGAGCCTCCCGGACGCCCTGCCGGGGTTGTCCGTCGACGGCGTCATCGTGGTCGAGCCAGCCGAGGGCGACCCCATCATCGACCGATTGCGAGCAGACGCAGTGCCGTTCGTCGCGGTCGGAAGTTTTCCGGGTGCGCGGGACGACGAGCTCGTCATACCGCTGCAGACGGAAGCCGTCGCCACGATCCTCATCGAGCACCTCGTCGGGACCGGCAGCCGCAGGCCCGCGTTGTTGCTCGGCGACCGGGATCGCGTGACCTACCGCGACGCCGAGGCGACCTACCGCCGCATCGCCGAGCGGGAGGGGTGGCAGCCGATCATCCGGACGGTTCCCGAGGCGGACGGTGAGGACGGTGGCTACGCCGCCACCCGGCAACTGCTGCGCGACGACCCGGAGGTCGATGCGGTCGCGGCGTGGGTCGACGCCTTCGCGTCCGGTGCGGTCCGCGCCGCTGCGGAGGCGGGCCGGATTCCTCCCGAACTCACGGTCGTCACCCGGTATGACGGACCGCGCTCGCGGGCCACGCGCCCGCCGATCACCGCGGTCCAGCTGCGCCTGCCGGAAGCCGCTCGCGCCGCAGTGGACCTACTGCTCGCCCGGATAGCCGGCGAACCGGCCGGGCCGGTCTCGTTGCCGGCACCCGAGCTCGTCATACGGGAGTCGTCAGGACAGCATCAGCACGACGCCTGACACGAGCGCGAAGGTCAGGACGAGCAGCCGGAGCCGCTTGCTGTCGATCCGGTGGTGCACCCGCGAACTGAGCAGCAGCCCGATCACGAGCGCCGGGATCAGCCAGGCGGCGTCGAGCACGCTTCGGGCGCTGCCGACGCCGCGCACCAGGAGCAGCCCGACCGAGACGAGCTCGCCGAGGAAGAAGGACGCCGCGACGGTCGACCGCAGTTGCGGCGCGGGGGCGTGCTGGTAGACCAGCGCGAGTGGCGGGCCGCCCACCCCGGTGGCCGTCTCACAGAGCCCCGTGGCCACGCCGGCGCCGAGGAACGCGCCGCGTGACGGGTGGAAGTCCGGGGTGATGAGGCTGACGACAGCTGCGAGCACGGTGGCTGCACCGATCAGCAGGCCGAGCCGCCCCTTCGGCACCACGGTGAGCACGAACAGGCCGAGCGGTGTCGAGGCGACGCGGGCGACAGCGATCCAGCGGAAGCCGTGCCAGTCGACCGCGGAGCGCTCGCGCCAGGTGACGAACGCGTTGAGCGGCAGCATCAGCACCAGAAGGGTGACCGGCAGCATGCCGGGGTTGATGAGACCGGCGATCGGGGCGAAGATCAACGCGAAGCCGATGCCGCTCAGACCTTGGACGAACCCGGCCGCGATCACGGTCACGGAGAGTATGACGAGGGCGGTGATGCTCATCGCTGCCGACGCGCTCGCAGGCCCGCACGGCTCGTGGCCGCGTGCGCGGCCGCGGAGGCCCGCTGCAGGAGGTCCTCCTGATCCGAACCGACCAGGCGTCCGTCGATGATCCGTGGCCGCCCGGCGGTGACGACGGCTCTGAGCTGATCGCGATTGCCGGTCCGCACCAGATCCCAGGCTAGGTCGTGGCTCGGGGTCAGCTCCGGGACGCGCAGGTCGAGGACGAGGAAGTCGGCAGGGGCTCCCGGCCGGATCGTGCCGGCGGTGTCCGCCATACCGATCGCATCGGCTCCGCCACGGGTCGCGGCGTCGAGCCACGCGCGCCCTTCGCCGGCGAACGGGTCACCGACCCGGCCGGCGGAGGCGAACCGGGCGGCGGTCTCCGCGGCGTCCATCAGCCGGAACCCGTCGCCTCGGGTCCCGTCGGTGCCGAGACCCGTGCGGACTCCGAGAGCGAGCATGGTGAGAGCGTCGGCGATGGCGTTTCCCTTCCACGAGCTGGCGACCGGGTTGTAGGACCATGCTGCGCCCCGGTCCCGCAGCAGCATCATCTCCTGCGGTGTCAGCAGGACGGCGTGCGCCGCCAACAGCCACGGCCCGACGGCGGAGACCGCGTCGAGGCGCTCGAGCGGTCGTCTCCCCTCGGCGAGGAGGGATCGTTCGACCGACGCCAGGTGTTCGTTGACGTGCGATTGGAGCACCGCCCCGGACTCCTCGCAGAGTCGGGCCAGCCGGTGCAACGTCTTATCGGTGGCCATCTCGGGGACGGCCACGGCGAGCGACGGGACGACCCACGGGTCGTGCTCGTAGCGCGACAGGTGCTGCTCCGCGCGCCGAATGACGTCGTCCGCGGATGCAGCGTCGGGTCCGACGTCGTGGCAGATCAGCCCGAGCACCGTCCGCAGCCCACAGCGACGCGCGACGTCGGCGATGAGACCCACGTCGTGCGACGAGCGGGTGCCGGCCTCGGCGACCGCGGTGAAGCCGCCGCGCATCGACTCGAACGCTGCCAGCTCGGCGCTCAGGGTCAGCTCTTCCTCGGTCAGCGACTGCTCCAATGGCAGCCAGACCCGGCGGAATATCTCCGATGGCTCGCCGTAGGCGAAGGTCGAGCCGAAGCTCTGGGTGAGGTGCTGGTGCGCGTCGACGAAACCGGGGATCACCGCGTGTCCGGGCAAGTCGTGTCGTTCATGTTGTCGATGCTGCGGCGGCAGGTCATCCCGCGGACCGACCCACGAGATCGTTTCGCCTTCGATGGCGATTGCGGCGTCATCGACGAATCCCGTTGCCAGCAGCACCTTTTCGGGAAGTATGACGTAGTCGGTGTCGAGGTCTTCGGGATGGCTGATCATGCTGCCTTCTTGAGTGCGGCGGTGGGACTGGCGGCCTCTCGACGTCGTGCGAGCGGTCCGAAGTTGAGGAGTGCGTTGAGAACGACGGCGCTGAACGTGCTCACCGCGACACCGCTCTCCAGCAGGATGCGTGCGTTGTCCGGCAGGACGGCATACGGCGCCGGGAGCAGGATGGGGATCAGGCCGAGGCCGAGCGACACCGCGACGACGAACATCGTGCCGTGGTCCTCCAGGTCGGCCCGGGCGAGCATCTGGATGCCGAGCACGACGACGACGGCGAACACGACCACCGAGGTGCCGCCGACGACGGCGGCCGGCACGACGCTGATCAGACGGGGTATCGGAGCGAGCAGTCCGAAGACGACGAGCATGACTCCGGCCGCCGCGGTCACGTATCGGCTACGCACACCCGTCATCCGCACGATGCCGACGTTCTCACCGCTGGTCACCATCAGCGGCATACCGAAGAAGCCGCCGACGGTCGAGACAACGGCATCGCCGCGGATCGTGCGGGGCGCATCGCGGGCGATGTCGGGCTTCCGCCCGACGGCCTCGGAGTTGATGACGGTCTGGCCCGTGGCCTCGGCCATCGACGCGATGCTGAACAACAGCAGCGGTATGGCGGCGACGACGTCGAATCGCGGTGTGCCGAACGGTAGGAAGGTGGGTGCGTGCATCGCTCCTGACGCGAATGCATCGGGGGAGTGGACGCGTCCCATCGCGCAGGCCACCAGCGTTCCCGCGAAGAGACCGATCATCGGTGCGATGCGCCGCACGACGCCGCGGCCGACCAGGATGGCGGTGACGATGATGCCGATCGTGATCATTCCCAAGGCGATCGAGTGCCCGTCGCCATACCCGGGCTTCTTCGGGTCGCCGAACATCAGCTGCGCACCGACCTTGACCAGGTTGATGCCGACGACGGTGATCATCGTTCCGATCACCAGTGGCGGGAAGAAGCGCAGCAGCTTGGTGAAGAGGGGAAGCACCAGGAAGTAGAAGAGTCCGGTGAGGATGACTGCGCCGGTGGCGGTTCGTCCGCCGTGCGCCTGCGCGATCCCGATGAAGAGGATGACCGGTGCGCCGCCGGGGAGCATCACGAACGGGAGCCGGGCGCCGATCGGCCCGGCTCCGATCGACTGCACGAGCGAGCCGATCCCGGACAGGACGAGCGATGCGGCGAGCAGGTTGAGCGTGACCCGCTGGTTCAGGTCCAGGACTCCGGAAATGAGGTAGACGCTGGAGATCGGGGTCGCGGCCATGACCATCAGGTGCTGCAGGCCGAAGAGCAGGGTCCGGCCGATCGGGCGGTATTCGTCGACGTCCGAGTCACGAGTGCTGTGCAACATGGGGCCTCCAGTGGCCGTTTGCCAAATCGATTTGGCAAATATGCCGTGAGCTGGGCCACACGTCAAGGGGTGTGACAGATCGGTCGCCGGCGAACCGACGACGGTCAGGACCGCTGGTGCTCGATGCAGGCGCGCGCGGCCAGGCCGATCGAGGCGTCGATCCGCGGCCGGCGCCGGCCGAGGTCGTGCGCGCGGGTGAAGACGGCGACGGCGTATGACGTGCCGTCCGGGTAGCTGATGACCCCGGCCTCGTTGCGGATGCTCGGCAGGGTGCCGATCTGTCGGGCGTGCACGAAGCCCGTCGCGCCGGCCCGGTCGAAGATCTCTTGCAGCTCAGACTCCACCGTGGTCGTGACGGTCATGCAATCACCCGACGGTCGGCCCGGCCCGTGTGCAGGTAGAGCGCCCGTCCCTGACCGTCGTCGCCGACGAACGCGTGCGGCATGTACATGCCCATCGTCGGAGTCCGTGGCACCAACGTGTCGGCGCGCCACGGCAGCAGCTCGACAGGCTCCGGGTCGGGCGCCATCTCGGCGAAGATCCCCTTCATGACCTGCGCCAGCCAGATGCGGCCCTGCTCGTCCACCGTCACGGTGGAATCGGACACGGACGAACTGTAGGTGCCCTCGATCCGGTGCGCTTCCGGCGCCGGACCGGCCGAGTCCCCTGGGGCGGGTTTGGCCGGCTCCGTGACGCCGGCGAGCTCGTCGAGGAGGCGCGGCATGAGTGCGTCATACAGCGTGAAGGGGTTGCCGCCATTGGTGAGGATCGCCACGGCGACGTTGCTGCCGGGGACGATGCGCAGGAACGACGCCTGGCCGATGGTGTTGCCGTCGTGCCCGATCACCGGACCGCCGTCCCACGCGTTGTACTCCCAGCCGAGGCCCCAGTCGGTGCCCAGCAGCCCGAGGTCGGGCAGGTGCACCTGGGGTTGCTGCATCGCCGTCGCGGACTCCTCGGAGAGCACCCGCGTGCCGTCCGGTGCGGTGCCGCCGGCCAGGTGCATCGCCGCGAAGGTCAGCAGGTCCCGCGCGGTCATCGACAACATCGACCCGGCCGGGGCGTTCGAGCGCGCGAGGTTCCAGGTCGGCGCCGGCACGAAGCCACCGTCAGGAGCCGGCACGTGCCCGAGCGCCGCCCGGAAGCGGATCGCCTCATAGGCGTCGGTCGCGAAGCGCGTCATACCGAGCGGCTCGGCGATGCGCTCCCGCAACACCGCGTTGTATGGCGCACCGCGCAACACCTCCACCAGCCGGCCGAGCATGATGAAGCCGGCGTTGTTGTAGGAGAAGCGCTCTCCCGGCGGGAAGAGCTGCGGCGCCTTCGCCAGGACCGGGACGAACTTCTCCACGCAGTCGTCGCCCATGCCGGTGTCATCGAAGTAGTCGCCCTCGAAACCTGCTGTGTGGCAAAGCAATTGACGCACGGTCAGCTTCGGCGCCGCGTCCTCGTCCGCGATCACGAAGTCGGGGACGTACGTCCGGAACGGCTCGTCCAGCTCGACAAGGCCGTCGTCGACCAGCTGCATCACCAGCGTCGCGGTGAACACCTTGGTGACGGACCCGATCTGGAAGACGGAGTCGTCGGTGGCCTCGACCCCGGTGCCCTTGTTCAGGACTCCGGCGGCGCGGCTCAGCACCTCCCCGTCGGCGAGTATGGCGACGGACGCGGCGGGGATCTGCGCTTCTTCGAGCACACGGGGCAGTTCGGCGTCGATCCAGGCGCCCAGCTCTTCCAGCGTTGGCATGGAGGCTCATTCTCCTTTGGCGTTGCGACTCGCAAGCTCGCTGCAACGCCAACGGAGCTTGAGCTTCCTGTGCTTGTTCTGAATCAACTTCATGGTCTTCCTTTCGCGAGGGACTGACCGGGCAGTCCTCACCGGTCAACACCCACAGTGAAGCCGACCCCCGCCCACGGTGACTTGTCCAGCGCGACAACCCGGCACACGCCGATTCGTTCGCGAGGACGAACCACCACCGCCGATCCGCGGGCAGTCTGACGAGCGACGATGCACCCCGCCCAGGACAAGGAGTCCCACCATGGGCCGCTCAACCAGTCGCAGTCACAAGACCCTCGGCCTGCTCGCCGGCGGCTGCGCCGTCGCCGTCGCGGTCGCCGGTTGCTCCTCGAGTTCGGGCAGCGGCGGCAGCGCCAAGGGCGGCGGCAAGGTCGTCGACGGGGCGACATTCTCGATGGCCCTGAACTCCGACCCGGGCAACCTGGATCCGCAGGGCTCGGCGTCCAACAACGTGCTCCAGGTCGCCGCCCTCGCCTATGACTACCTGGTGAGCACCAGCGCGAAGGGCAAGATCCAGCCGCAGCTCGCCAGCAGCTGGAAGGTCAGCGGCAAGACCGTCACCCTGAAGCTCAAGTCCGGGATCACCTGCTCGGACGGCTCGGCGTTCACCGCGGCACAGGCGGCGCAGAACATCAACTACGTCGGCAATCCGAAGAACAAGAGCCCGCTGCTCGGTGCCTTCCTGCCGGCCGGTGCCACGGCGAAGGGCTCCGGCAACACCGTCACGATCTCGCTGGCGGGAGCCGCGCCCTTCATCCTCGAGGGTCTGGCGTCACTGCCGATGGTGTGCGCCAAGGGAATGGCCAACCGCAAGTCGCTGGCCAGAGCCACCGACGGCACCGGGCCCTACCAACTGACCGACGCCAAACCGAACAGCAGTTACACGTTCACCAAGCGCACCGGCTACACGTGGGGACCGGCGGGCGCGATGACTTCGACGGCGGGTCTGCCATCGAAGATCGAGCTGCGGGTCATCACCAACGAGACGACCGCGGCGAACCTGATGCTGTCCGGGCAGCTCAACGCGGGCACCTTCATCGGTCCGGACACCTCGCGGCTGCAGTCGGCCAAGCTCTACTCGGTGTCGACCGCGACGATCATCGGCCAGACCTGGTACAACCACGCCGCCAGTCGCGCGACGTCGGATCAGAAGGTGCGACAAGCACTTTCGATGGCGACCGACAGCACGCAGCTGCAGAAGGTGCTGACCTCCGGGCGTGGCTCCGGGCCGACCAACTTCGCCGTATCGCCACCGGCCGCGTGCACCGGCAACTCGGTCGCCGCCGCGATGCCGAAATTCGACCTGGCGAAGGCGAAGTCGCTCCTCGACGCCGACGGCTGGAAGGCGGGCTCGGACGGGATCCGCAGCAAGAACGGCAAGCAGCTGACCCTGCGGTTCCTCTACAGCACGACCTTCGGGTCCGCCGGCACCTCGGCCGCGGAACTCGCCGCCGCGCAATGGAAGAAGCTCGGTGTCAAGGTCAGTATGACGGGGCAGGACACCAACACACTCCTCTCGACCATCTTCACCACGGGCAACTGGGACATCGGGTGGGTCCCGTTGAACGTCAGCTCCCCGGACCAGCTGGTCGGCTTCATGTCCGGCCCAGCTGCGCCCAAGGGCAACAACTTCGCCGGGATCGACAATCCGACGTACCGGGCCAAGGTGGCGAAGGCGGAGACGATGACCGGTGCGGCCGGCTGCAGCACCTGGCTCGCCGCGGAGAGCAGCCTCGTCAAGGCCGCCGACGTGATCCCATGGGCCAACCAGAGCCGGCTCACCTTCGGCAAGGGCAGCACGTTCGACATCAACGGTGTGCTGCAGCCGACCAGCATCCGCATGGTCCGCTGAGTTCGCGCACGTGACGACCACCTCACCGGCGCAGAAGGCGTCCGTCGGCCCGACGTCATACGGCCTGCGCGACAACGCCTGGGTGCGCTTCGCGATCCGGCGCGCGGGTCAGCTGCTCATCTCGCTGTGGGCTCTGGTCACCGCGGCGTTCCTGATGATCCATCTCGTGCCCGGCGATCCGGTGCGTGCGTCGCTCGGCCTGACCGCACCGCAGTCCCTGGTCAACGCGCGGCGGCGCGAGCTCGGGCTCGACGACCCGATCGTCGTGCAGTACTGGCACTACCTCGGTGACCTCTTCACCGGGAACTTCGGAACCTCGATGTCGTCCCAGCTGCCGGTGTCCGAGGTCATCTCACAGCGGCTGCCCGCGACGTTGTCGCTGGCCGTCGCGGCGTTCGTGCTGGCGCTGCTCATCGCCATACCGCTGGGAGCCCTGATGGGCGTGGTGACCCGCGGCGGGCGCGCGCAACGCAGCGAGCTCGGATTCACCACGCTGAGCGTCATCATCGGCGCCATACCCGACTTCGTGGTCTGCATCATCCTGGTCTGGATCTTCGGCGTGAACCTGCACCTGCTCCCGGTCGCGGGCAAGAGCGGACTCGACTCCTACGTCCTGCCGGTGGTCGCCCTCGCGGTCGGGCCGGGCGTGATCCTCGCGCGGATCCTGCGCGTGGAGATGATCTCGGTGCTGCGGGCCGACTACGTCCGGACCGCACGCGCCAAGCGGCTGCCCGCGGTGTCGATCTACCTCAAGCACGCACTGCCGAACGCGCTGACCGCCACGCTCACCCTCAGCGGGCTGCTGCTCAGCGGCCTCATCGCCGGCACCGTGCTGGTCGAGAACGTCTTCGCCTGGCCGGGCCTGGGCAGCACGATCGTGTCGTCCATCCAGAACAAGGACTATCCCGTCGTCCAGGCCATCGTGCTCGTGTATGGCGTGCTCGTCCTGCTCATCAATCTGGTCGTCGACATCGCGCTCGCGCTGCTCGACCCGCGCTCCACCATCAGGGAGAACTGAGCAATGGCAGCCAATCTCGCGACCGAGATCGTGTCGGCGGGCGGACGCCGTGGCAATCGCCGCAAGTGGGTGACGGTCGTGCGGACCCCGGTCGGCGCGGCCGCCACCGTCGCGCTCTCCGCGCTGCTGGTGCTCGCCGTCATCGCACCGATCCTCTGGACCGACTGGGCGAACCGGACCGACACCGCGCAGATGTTGCACGGACCGTCGAGCGCGCACTGGGCCGGCACCGACAACCTCGGCCGCGACATCCTCGCCCGGGTGCTGGTGGCCACCCGCCTGTCGGTCGAACTCGCCCTGCTGGCAACGCTCATCATGGTCGGCGTCGGCCTGGTGCTCGGCACGCTCGGTGTGCTGTTCGGCCGACGCGTCGGACGGGTGGTGGCCGCCGTGATCAACATCGCCGTCGCGTTCCCCGGGTTGCTGCTCGCGTTGTTCTTCGCGGTCATCTTCGGCATCGGGAGCAAGGGCGCCGTGCTGGCCATCGGGTTCGCCGGCGCACCCGGTTTCGCCCGGCTGGTCCAGACGCTGGTCGCCGGTGTCGAGCAACGCGACTTCGTGCTCGCGGCGCGCGTCGCAGGGGTGAACCGGTTCCGGATCCTCGTGCGGCACGTCCTGCCGAACGTCGGCGAGGCACTGATCGTCAATGCCACGATCGGGGCGGGCGCCGCGCTGCTCGCCTTCGCCGGGCTGTCGTTCCTCGGGCTGGGAGTGCAACCGTCGGACTACGACTGGGGGCAACTGCTGGGCAACGGCCTCACCGGGATCTTCGAGCACCCGGTCGCCGCACTCGCACCCGGCATCGCGGTCGTGCTCGCGGGGCTGGCGTTCAACTTCTTCGGTGAGGCGATGGCCAAGAGCATCGGGGTGACCACGACCATCGGGAAGCTGCGGCTGCCCGTGGTCAAGCCTGCCGGGGAGGGCGCCATACCCGCGAAGGACGGAGCCACCGACGACGACACGGTCCTGACGGTGCGCGACCTGCGGGTCAGCTTCCCGAGCGCCCACGGCGCGATCACCCCGGTCCGCGGGGTCAGCTTCGGTATGACGCGCGGCGAGACCGTCGGCGTGGTCGGTGAGTCGGGCTCCGGCAAATCCCTGACCGCGCTCGCGGTGGCACAGCTGATCGAGCGACCCGCACGGGTCACCGCCGCCGAGCTGAACTTCCTCGGGACGGACCTGAGCAGCGGCGCCACTCGCGCCGACCAGGACCTGCTGGGCGTGCACTTCTCGATGGTCTTCCAGGACCCGATGACCTCCATGAACCCCACGTTGCGCGTCGGCGGGCAGCTGGCTGAGGTGGCCCGGCGGCACGGCGGACTCTCCCGGACGGAGGCTCGCGACCGGGCCGTCGACCGGCTGGACGCGGTGCAGATCCCGGAGCCGGAGCGCCGCGCCGGCCAGTACCCGCACGAGTTCTCCGGCGGCATGCGGCAACGCGCGATGATCGGCATGGGCCTGATGGGCGACCCGGCGCTGATCGTCGCCGACGAGCCGACGACCGCGCTGGACGTGACGGTGCAGAGCCGGGTGCTGCAGCTGCTGGAGTCGATCCGCCGCGAGCGGAATGTCGCGCTGCTGCTGATCAGCCACGACATCTCGGTGGTCCGCCAGGTGTGCGACCGCGTGCTGGTGATGTATGCCGGGCAGATCGTCGAGGACCTGCCGACGGCCGACCTGCACTCGGCGGCCCGCCACCCCTACACCAGGGCGCTGATCTCGGTGGTTCCCGACATGCACACCGCACTGGACGAGCCCCTGGCCGTCATACCCGGCCGGGCGCCCGACCCGGCGTCGTTCCCCGCCGGTTGTGCGTTCGCGTCCCGCTGTCCGCTGGCGACCGAGCGCTGCCGGGCCGAGATGCCGCCGCTGGAGACCGACGCGGCCGGCCGCCGGGTGGCGTGCTGGCACGCCGATGCGTCGGCTGCGTCGGGCTCCTCGGGCGCATCGGCACCCGAACAGATGGAGGCTGCCCGATGAGCACCCTGCAATTCGACGACGTGTCAGTGCATTACGGCACCCAGCGGCGCGGCACGACGGCCGTCGACGGCGTCAGCCTGACCGTGCCGGACGGTGAGATCGTCGGGCTGGTCGGCGAGTCCGGCTCCGGCAAGTCCACTCTCGGCCGGGCCGCCGTCGGGCTGGCACCGCTGTCCGGTGGTCGAATCCTGTTGAACGACAAGCCAGTCCCGCTGCGTGGTCGCAACCGTCCGATCCAGATGGTCTTCCAGGACCCGTCCTCCTGCCTCGACCCGCGTATGACGATCGGCGCGAGCCTGCGCGAGACGATCCCGGGGCGAGCGAAGACCGACCGCAGCAAGGAGGTCGCGCGCCTGCTCGACCTGGTCGAACTGGATCCGGAACTCGCCGCGGCATACCCGAGCCAGCTGTCCGGCGGGCAGCGGCAACGCGTCGGGCTGGCGCGTGCGCTCGGCGCGCAGCCGGACGTCGTCATCGCCGACGAAATCACCTCTGCCCTGGACGTTTCCGTGCAGGGGACCGTGCTCAACCTGATCCGCGACCTGCAGCGTGAGCTGTCCACCTCGATGCTGTTCATCTCGCACAACCTCGCGGTCGTGCGGTATGTCGCGAGCAGCATCGCGGTGATGCACCAGGGCCGCATCGTGGAGTACGGCCCTGCCGAGGAGATCCTCACCAACCCGCAGCAGCCCTACACCCAGGAACTGCTGGCCGCCATACCCGATTCCGTCCATCCCACGAGGAGAGCATCATGACCCGTCGCCTGCGCATCGCCGATCTGGCGGACATCGCCATCCCGGAGCAACCCGCGATCTCCCCGGACGGGCGACGGGTCGCCTATGTGCTGCGGACCCAGGACCTGACCGAGGACAAGCCCGTCACCAGCCTGTGGCAGGTGGCGACCGACGGGACGAAGCCGGTGCGACTGACGCGCGGACCCGCCGACAGTGCACCGGCCTGGTCGCCGGACGGGTCGCAACTGGCCTTCCTGCGTGCGTCGGACGGACCGGCGCAGGTGTGGCTGCTGCCCGCTGCCGGCGGCGAGGCGACCCAGCTGACCGAGCTGCCGCTCGGCGCGGGCGCGCCGCTGTGGAGCCCGGACGGCACCCGCATCGCCTTCGGAGCGCCGGTGGATCGAGCGGCCGCGACCGACGGCAGCGACACGTCCAGCGCGCCGATCGTCACCGACCGGGTCGACTACCAGGCAGACGGTGCCGGCTACCTGCGCGAGATGCGCAACCACCTGCACGTGCTGACCGTCGAGGACAAGTCGTGCCGCCAGGTCACTGATGGCAATTGGCATGCGGGACAACCGGATTGGTCACCCGATGGCACCCACCTCGCGTTCCCTGCGGGTATGGCGGAGGACGCCGACCTGCGCTTGGTCATCCCAGTGCACCGGGTCGACGTGACCGGCACCTGGTCCGAACCGGAGCTTGTCGGCTTCGCCGACGGGGTGGCCCAACTCGCGACCTGGACCACCGACGGCACGGAGCTGCTCGTCATCGGCAGCACCACCGGTCCGACCGGGCAGGCGGGGCTGTACCGGCTGCCCGCCGAGGGTGCGTCGACGGTGCCGGCCGCGGACCTGGTGGATCTGGCCGGACCGCTCGACCGGAACGTGATGGCCGGTGGCCCGGCATACCCCGGAGCGACCCCGCAACTCATCGACGACGGTCGTGGGGTGCTCTTCTGCGTGCGCGACCGCGGCTGCACCCATCTCTACCGCGCGGCTCTCGACGGCGGCTCGCCGGAGCTGGTGCTCGGCGGCGCGGACCAGGTCGTGTCCGGCGCTTCGGCGGCCGGTGGCACCGTGGCGGTCGTGCTCGGCACGGCCACGTCGTTCGGCGAGATCGTCACCGTCGACCTCGCGTCGGGCGAGCGGACGGTGCGCACGCAACACGGCGAGGATCTCGCGAATGTCGAGTGGTTCCAACGCGAATCGCGCGACTTCACCATCTCCGACGGCACCGTCGTGCAGGGGTGGCTGATCCGCGACCCGGCGCAGTCAGGGCCGCGACCGCTGCTGCTCGACATGCACGGCGGCCCGCACAATGCGTGGAACGGCGCGGCCGACGACATGCACCTCTACCACCAGGAGCTGGTCGCGAAGGGCTGGGCGGTGCTGCTGCTCAACCCGCGTGCGAGCGACGGGTACGGCGCGGAATTCCTCACCTCGACGATCGGCGCCTGGGGCACCGGGGACGCCGCGGACTTCCTGGAGCCGCTGGACACACTCGTCGCCGACGGCGTCGCCGACCCGGACCATCTCGCGGTGAGCGGCTACAGCTACGGCGGTTTCATGACCTGCTACCTCACCAGCCGCGACCAGCGCTTCGCCGCCGCGGTCGCCGGCGGAGTGTGCGCCGACCTGAACAGCCTCGCCGGCACATCCGACGCGGGGCACCTCCTCGCGGCATACGAGCTGGAGCTGCCGACCCGCCACCCATCCACCGAACTGGACGAGATGTCGCCGTTCAGCAAGGTCACCGACGTGACCACCCCGACTCTCGTCCTGCAGGGCGCCGCGGACGTTCGCTGCCCGATCGGGCAAGCGCAGCAATGGTTTTCGGCGCTGCGTGAGCAGGACGTGCCGACCAGGCTGGTGCTCTACCCGGACGGTTCGCACCTCTTCCCGGTGAACGGTCGCCCGTTGCACCGTGTCGACTTCAACCACCGCATCATCGACTGGCTCGAGCAGTATGCCGGGACGGGCAGCCGCCGCCCGAAGCTCGACCTGGCGCACTGGCAGCGCCGGCTGAGCACCCTGGCCGCACGGCACAAGGTGCCCGGTGCGCAGCTGGGCATCCTGCGGCTCGGCGAGCGCGACGACGATCTGGTGGAGGCCGCAACCGGCGTGCTCAACGTCGACACCGGCGCCGAGGTGACGACCGACTCGATCTTCCAGATCGGCTCCATCACCAAGGTGTGGACCGCGACCGTCGCCATGCAGCTCGTGGACGAGGGCAAGCTCTCCCTGGACGCACCCGTGCAGGAGGTGCTGACCGAGCTGAACCTCTCCGACCCCGAGGTGACCAAGAAGGTCACGCTGCGCCACCTGCTGACACACACCAGCGGCATCGACGGTGACGTGTTTACGGACACCGGTCGCGGCGACGACTGCCTGAGCAGGTATGTCGAACTGCTCAGCGACGCAGCGCAGAACCACCCGCTCGGAATGACCTGGTCCTACTGCAATTCCGGCTTCTCGATGATCGGGCTGATGATCGAGAAGGTCACCGGCAAGACGTGGGACGCCGCGATCCGCGAGCGCCTCTTCACACCGCTCGGACTGACCCGTACGGTGACGTTGCCCGAGGAGGTGCTGCTGCACGGCGCCGCGGTAGGGCACGTCGGGGAGGGCGACGAACCGCCGAAGGTCGCGCCGATCTCGTTCCTGCCGCGCTCGGTCGGGCCGGCCGGACTCATCACCTCGACGGTCGGGGACGTGCTGGCCTTCGCGCGGATGCACCTGCGCGGCGGAGCCGCACCGGACGGCACACAGGTGCTGCGGCCGGAGACCGTCGCGCTGATGCAGGAGGAGCAGGCGCAGCTGCCGGACAAGGACACCCTCGGGGACTCCTGGGGACTGGGCTGGATCCGCTTCGACTGGTCCGGGCACTGGCTCTTCGGGCACGACGGCAACACGATCGGCCAGTCGGCGTTCCTGCGGGTGCTGCCCGAGCAGAACCTCGCGGTCGCGCTGCTGACCAACGGAGGCAACACCCGGGACCTCTACCAGGACCTCTACCGCGAAATCTTCGCGGAGGTGGCGGGCGTCGAGATGCAGCAGCCGCTGGCGCCGCCGGCGGAGCCGGCGCACGTCGACATCACACCGTGGCTGGGCACCTACCAGCGCGAGTCGATGACGATCGAGGTGTCCACCGACGACGACGGGCCGCGGCTGAGGGCCACGGTGAGCGGCCCGGTCGCCGAGACGATGGACGATCCCACTGAGGAGGCGCCGCTGGTGCCGGTCGACACCGACCTGTTCGTGATGCGGCTGCCGGGCGTCGAGACCTGGACCCCGGTGACCTTCTACCGACCCGACGGTCAACGGCGGTACATCCACTTCGGGGCGCGCGCCACCCCGGAGGTGTCCTGACGTGGACCTGCTGGAACGGTTCCGCGACGCGCTGCCGCGGGTCGTCGACGACATCCGGACGCTGGTGACGTGTGAGTCACCCTCGGACGACCTCGCCGCGCTCGCCGCGAGCGCGAAGCTGACCGCCGAGCTCGGCACGGCATACCTGGGCAGTGAGCCGGAGCAGATCGTGCTGGACGGGCGGCCGCACCTGCGCTGGCGGCTGGGCGACGGTCCGCGGCGTGTGCTGGTCCTGTGCCATCACGACACGGTGTGGCCGATCGGCACACTGGACAACCATCCCTTCGCGGTGGCCGACGAGGTGCTGCGCGGGCCGGGCTGCTTCGACATGAAGACCGGCACGGTGATGGCCTTCCACGCCATCGCCGCGCTGGCGGAGACCGACGGCATCACCGTCCTGGTGACCGGTGACGAGGAGTTGGGATCGCCCAGCTCCCGGCAGCTGATCGAGGAGGAGGCGCGCGGTTGCGTCGCCGCTCTGGTGCTCGAATCCGCAGGCGCCGCAGGCGCTTTGAAGACCGAGCGCAAGGGCGTCTCGCTCTACCAGGTGACGGCCGTCGGGCGGGCGGCGCACGCCGGACTCGAGCCGGAGAAGGGCGTGAACGCGAGTCTGGAGCTGGCCTTCCAGCTCTCGGCGGTCGCCGCGCTCGGCGCTCCGGAACGGGGAACCACCGTGACGCCCACCGCGCTGCAGGCGGGCACGACCACCAACACCGTCCCCGCGCAGGGGCGATTCGCAGTCGATGTGCGGGCCCGCACCGTCGTCGAGCAACAGCGGGTCGACACCGCGATCAGGGCGCTGCGACCGCACCTGCCCGGAGCAGAGCTGCACGTCACCGGAGGGCCGAATCGGCCACCGTTGGAAGCGGTTTCGTCGGCTGAGCTCTTCGAGCGCGTATGCCGCCTGGCCGCCGGCCAGGGCCTCGCGGAGCCGGCGCAGGTGTCGGTGGGCGGAGCCTCGGACGGCAACTTCACCGCGGGGATCGGCGTGCCGACACTGGACGGTCTCGGCGCCAGCGGTGGCGGAGCGCACGCGGATGACGAGCACGTCCTCGTCGACGAGCTACCCGGCCGGATCGCCCTGCTGGCCGCACTGCTGGCGGATCTGCTGACCTCTGCGCTGCCCGACCCGGCAGGTGCGCGGTGACCAGCGTGGCGGCTCCGGCGGTCCTCGCCGGAGAACAGGCCGCGCAGGCCGCACGATCCGCCGCGGTCACGGTCCGCACGGTGACCGGGCTCGACGAGCTCACCGCGGTCGAGCGTCTCTACGAGCAGATCTGGCGCTCGCAGCACCATGCGCCGATCGGCACCGAGATGTTGCGGGCCCTGGCGAAGGCCGGCAACTACGTCGGCGTCGCCTACGCCGGCGACACCATGGTGGGTGCCTGCGTCGGCTTCTTCGCCGCACCGTCCGACCTGACCCTGCACAGTCACATCGCCGGTGTCCTGCCGCAGAGCTCACGCCGCGGTGTCGGCTATGCGCTCAAGCTGCACCAGCGTGCGTGGGCGCTGCACCGCGGGATCGGGGTCATCGAGTGGACGTTCGATCCGCTGATCGCGCGCAATGCCTACTTCAACCTGGTCAAGCTCGGGGGCCGGCCCACCGAGTACCTGCCGAACTTCTACGGCGGCATGCGTGACCGGATCAACACCGGGGACGACACCGACCGGCTGCTGCTGCGCTGGGACCTGCAGGACCCGCAGGTCGTCGCGGCCTGCTCCACGCAGTGGCAGCAGGTGCCGGTCGCCGAGCTCGATCGTCCGGGGTGCGCCGTCGCGCTCGGGCGTGGCCCGTCGGGCGAGCCGATCACCGGCGCCACCGACGCCCCGACGCTGCTGGTCGCGGTGCCTCCGGACGTGGAACGGTTGCGGGTCAGCGACCCGCAGCTGGCGAGCGCCTGGCGGCTCGCAGTGCGCAACACCCTCGGCGAGCTGCTCGGGCGCGGTGCCCGGGCCCACGCCTTCACCCGCGACGGCTGGTATCTGCTGGACACCACCGACATCCCGAATCACCCCTGAGGAGAGGCAGATCCATGAAGCTGACCGGAATCGAACTGCGCCGTGTGGGCATGCCGTTGGTCGCACCGTTCCGGACGTCGTTCGGTGTCCAGCACGAACGCGACATCCTGCTCGTGCGTGCCGTCACCGACCAGGCCGAGGGGTGGGGCGAGTGCGTGGCGATGGGCGATCCGCTCTATTCGCCGGAGTATGTCGACGCGGCGGCCGACGTGCTGCGCCGCTTCCTGATTCCGGCGCTGGCGGACGCGGATCGGCTCGATGCGAGCCTGGTCGGTCCGATCCTGCACGGCTTCAAGGGGCACCGGATGGCCAAGTGCGCGCTCGAGGCGGCACTGCTGGATGCCGAACTGCGGGCCGAGGGGCGGCCGCTCGCGCGGGAGCTGGGCGCTGTCCGGGACCGCGTGCCGTGTGGTGTCTCGGTCGGGATCATGGACTCGATCCCGCAACTGCTGGATGCGGTCGACGGCTACGTGGACGCGGGCTACGTGCGGATCAAGCTCAAGATCGAGCCGGGGTGGGATGTCGAGCCGGTCCGTGCGGTGCGGGAGCGGTTCGGGGACGACCTGCTGCTCCAGGTCGATGCGAACACCGCATACACACTGGCCGACGCGGCACAGCTGGCGCGGCTGGATCCCTTCGAGTTGTTGCTGATCGAGCAGCCGCTCGACGAGGAGGACGTGCTCGGGCACGCCGAGCTGGCGAAGCTGGTGCGGACCCCGATCTGCCTGGACGAGTCGATCACCTCCGCGGCGACGGCGGCGGCCGCGATCACGCTGGGCGCCTGCCGGATCGTCAACATCAAGCCCGGCCGTGTCGGTGGCTATCTGGAGGCGCGCCGCATCCACGACGTCTGTATGGCGCACGGCATCGCGGTCTGGTGCGGCGGCATGCTGGAGACCGGCATCGGCCGGGCGGCCAACGTCGCGCTGGCCGCGCTACCCGGCTTCACACTGCCGGGGGACACCTCGGCGTCCGACCGTTACTTCACCTCGGACGTGACCGAGCGGTTCGTGCTGGACGCCGGCCATCTGACCGTGCCGACCGGACCCGGGCTCGGTGTCGCCCCGATACCGGAACAACTTGCCGCGATCACGACCGCCACCGAATGGATTCCGCTGTAGCGCAACGATTTCGGCAGGAACGCCCGGGTGTCGTGCCCGGACCTTGTAGCGTCATCAGGTGGTGGTGTCGATGAGCGGACGACCGGGAGCCGACCTGGCACGGCTGCTCGACGAGCTCGGCAGCACGTTGCTCGAGCTGGTCCATGCGCCGGCGTCGTCCGTGGGCGCGGCTCTCGCACCGATCGCGGCCGCTCCCATCCATGACCCGGTCGACAAGGAACGGGTGGTGCCCAACTCGCTCGTGCTCGGTGTCGGCGTCACCGGCACCGACCAGATCGTCCGGTTGCTGCACGAATTCGGCGAACAGGGTGCCGCCGGCCTCGTCGTGCGAGCCCCGGTGGCGGCGGATGCTCGCACGCGCGCCGCGGTCGATGAGACCGGTGTGGCGCTGCTGGCCTTCACCCGCGGTGCGTCCTGGACCCAGCTGAGCGCGCTGCTGCGTGCGTTGCTGGCCGAGGGTGAGGTCGGCGGGGCGGAGCCGGACACCCTCGGCGGGCTCCCGTCCGGGGACCTGTTCGCCGTGGCCAACGCGATCGCCGCCCTGCTCGATGCGCCGATCACGATCGAGGACCGCAACTCCCGGGTGCTGGCCTTCTCCGGGCGCCAGGACGAGGCGGACTCGTCGCGGGTCGAGACGATCCTGGGTCGGCAGGTGCCCGAGCGATACGCCCGACTGTTGTCGGAGCAGGGCGTCTTCCGCGAGCTGTACCGCACCGATCAGCCGGTCTACATCGAGCCGTTGCCCGCGACCGGAGTCACCATGGCGCGTGCCGCGATCGCCGTCCGCGCCGGCGACGAACTGCTCGGCTCGTTGTGGGCGGCGGTGCGCGGCCCGCTGAGTGCGGAGCACCACCGCGCCCTCTGCGAGGCGGCCAAGCTGGTCGCGCTGCACCTCCTGCAGCAACGCGCGGGGTCCGATGTCGAACGCCGGCTGCGGGCCGACCTGCTCGGGACCGCCCTGGAGGGAGGGGCCGGTGCACGTGGCGCCCTCGACCGCCTCGGCCTCGCCGACCAGCCGATGGTCGTGCTGGCACTGACCATCGACGGCGCGGCGACACCGGCGGGCGTCGCTGCCGGGGCAGAACTCGTCGGCGAACGGCAACGGCTCAGCGATGCGTTCGCCATGCACCTCGGCGCGGTCCATCCGTCGTCCGCGGTGGCGGCCCTGAGTGACGTGGTCTACGGCCTGGTGCCGCTGCCGCACCAGGGGGAGCGGTATGCCGTGGGCATCGCGACCGATTTCCTGGACCGGATCGGCGGCCGCGGACACCATGCATTCATCGGTGTCAGCCCGGTGGCCGAGGACATCGCCGGCCTGGCGCGCGCACGGGACGCCGTGGATCGGGTCCTGCGGGTGCTGCGCGAACGCGACGGTCCCCGGGTGGCGCAACTGGCGGACGTGCACGTGGAGTCACTGATGCTCGAGCTGCGCGATCTGGTGGCTGCGCGTGGTGACCAGCCGACGGGGCCGGTCGCCCGGTTGCTCTCGTATGACGACGCACACCACACCTGTCTGGTGCAGACCCTGCGCGCCTGGCTCGACAATTTCGGGGACACCGTCGCGGCCGCGGCCAGCCTGTACGTGCACCCGAACACCTTCCGGTACCGCCTGCGCCGGGTCGCCGAGGTCGGCCGGATCGACCTGGAGGATTCGGAGGCGCGGTTCGCCGCCATGTTGCAGCTGCGCGCCGTGGTGTCGCGCTGACCTGACGCGAGCTGTATGACGCAGCGGCTCAGCGGACCAGGCCGTAGACCCGCTCGACGTGCAGGTGCAGGGGGAGCCGGTGGTCCTCGACCATCGCGCGGCGGTAGTCGTCCCAATCGGGGTGCTCGCCGCCGATGGCGCGATAGATCGAGATGAGTTCCTCGACGCTGTCGTCGTCCGGCGCGCCAGCCACCGGGAGCACGTCCGCGGTCACGTCCGCTGCGGCATACGACCAGCCGTCCTTGGCATTGACGAGGACGGTGGCACGCGAATCACGGCGCAGATTGGCGGTTTTCGCCCGGTCGTCGGTGATCGAGACGCGGATCAGGTCGCGCTCGCGGTCGTAGGTGTAGCTGACGTTGGACAGCTGCGGGCGCCCGTCGCGGCGGATGGTGGCCAGCGTTGCCAGGTGGCTGTCGGCGATGAGATCGCGCAGTGCGTCGTCGTTGCTCATGAGGTCTCCTCCGGGTGAGGGTGCACCGTCAGCGTATGACGGCCGGTGGCCTCGACACGTCGCTCGACGCATCGCTCGACGCGTGGCTCGTCCGTCGCGACTGGTCGACCCGCAGGAGTGCTCAGGGCCTGACGGTGCGCCGACGCGACCGGGGCTGGCACTTCTTGCACCAGAAGAGGTTGCGGCCGGCGAGGATCTTGGTGCTGACCGGGGTGCCGCAGACGTGGCACTCCTGACCGGCGCGGCGGTAGACGTAGACCTCGCCGCCGTGCTTGTCGACGCGCGGGTCGCGGGCCATCGCCTCCGGCGTGTGCTCGGGGTAGACGGTGTCGATCCGGCCGTCGCGGACACCGAGCGGCATCAGCTCGACCAGGTCGTCCCAGAGCAGGTCGAACTCGTGGGCGCGCAGGAACTTGCCCGCCATGAACGGGTCGATGTGGTGCCGGTAGAGCGTCTCGGCGCGGTAGATGTTGCCGACGCCGGCGAAGATCTTCTGGTCCATCATCAGCACGCCGATCGGACTGGCGGACCGACGGATTCGAGCCCTCGCGACCTCCGGATCGGCGTCCGCGCGCAGCGGATCCGGGCCGAGCTTGGACACGGTCGCGGCGATCTGCTCGGGGGAGCTGAGCTCGCACACGTTGGGTCCGCGCAGCTCCATCGTCACGTCGGGGGAGAAGGCGGTGAGGCGCCAGCGGGCGTTCTCGGTCGGCGGGTCGGCCTCGGGGAAGAAGAAGAACTTGCCGATCAGCCCGAGGTGGATGTGCACCTGCTCAGGGACGCCCTCGAAGGCCAGGTACATGTGCTTGCCGAAGGCCTGCGCGGTGTCGAAGACCCGCCCGTCCAGCAGGTCGGCGCCGGTGAATTTCCCCTGGGGAGAGGTCGATCGGACCTCGTGCCCGCCGAACTCGCGGTTCAGCTCACCGCTGATGCGGTGGGTGACATGTCCTTCCGGCATACGTCAGGATGCGGCGCGCGCCGACTTCAGGCCGCTGCCGGCCGGTGCGAAGCCGGGGTCGTCGCCGATCGAGATCTGCCGGTTGGCGGCGTCGACGAAGACGACCGCGCCCTTGAAGTCGCGCGCCTCGGCGTCCTCGACCTGGCCGTAGCCGATGATGATGACCAGGTCGTCGGGCTTGACCAGATGAGCCGCGGCGCCGTTGATGCCGATGATGCCGCTGCCGGCTTCGCCTTCGATCACGTAGGTCGACAGGCGGTTGCCGTTGGTGATGTCGACGACGTCGACCTTCTCGCCCTCCAGCAGGTCCGCGGCGCGCAGCAGATCCGCGTCGATCGTGATCGAGCCGACGTAGTCGAGGTCGGCCTGGGTCACCGTCGCGCGGTGGATCTTGGACTTCATCATCGTCCGGAGCATGCGAAGAGGGTACCGGCACGAAACGGCCGACCCCTCATCGAGCGGCATACAACAGCATTGAGCGGCGTACGAAATCGGTCCGATTCGGTACGCCGCTCAATGCGTGGGTATGCCGGTCAATCAGGAGGTGGCCTTCTTGGCGAACTCCGTGGTGTAGGTCTTGCTGATGTCGATCTGGTCCTTCTTCGGCTTGACCGCGGGTGAGAACGAGCCGAGCACGTTCAGCGCGTTCTTGGCGCCGGCTTCGTCCATCAGACCGTCCGTGTTGAAGATCCCCTTGGAACCCTTGAGCGCCTCCACGTAGAGCGCGGGGTCGCTGCCCTTGTAGTCACTGGGCATCTTGTCGGAGATCTGCTGCGCGCTGTGGCTGTTGATCCACTTCAGCGTCTTGACGAACGCGTTGGCGACCTTCTGCACCTGCTGCGGGTTCTTCTTGACGTACTCGCACGACATGTAGAGCGAGCTGGCCGGGTAGAGCCCGCCGAGCGCCTTCCTGGTGCCGGCCTCGGTGCGCATGTCGAACAGCACCTTGCCCTCGCCGGTCTTGGTCAGCCGGGCGACGGTCGGGTCGGTCGTCATACCGGCGTCGATGCCGCCGGACTTCATCGACGCGATGAACGTCGCATCCGCGCCGGCCTTGACCGTCGTGTACTGCTTGGTGGTGATCCCGGCCTTGCCGGTGAAGTACTGGGTCAGGAAGTCGGTCGAGCTGCCCTGGCTGGTGACTCCGAGCTTCTTGCCCTTCATGTCCTTGGCCGACTTGATCGTGCCGGCGCTCTTCTTGGACACCATCTCGACCTCGCCGGGCACGTTGGCGAATTGCACGACGCTCTCCAGGCACTTGCCCTTGGCCTGCATGTCGATCGTGTGGTCGTAGAAGCCGACGACGCCCTGCGCCTTCCCGGCGATGAGCGAGGTCTCCGCCGTGACGCCCGCGGGGGTGTCGATCAGCTGGACCTTGACGCCCTCGTCCTTGAAATAGCCGAGCTGCTGGGTGAGCGCTGCAGGCATGTAGATGACCTTGCTCATGCCGCCGACCATGATCTTCACGGTGCCCGACGATGCGGCGCCACCGCCGCCGGCCGCGGCGGAGGAGCCGTGGTCGTTCTTGGTGGCGCAGCCGCTGAGGGCGAGCGCTCCCGCCATACCGATGGCGGCGAGTCCGGCGAGTTTCTGGTGCATGGCTGATTTCCTGACTGTGGGTGGGATGGGGTGGAGGAGGGGATCAGACGGCGACGGATTCGCTCTGCGATGGCGGTCGCCATTTGAGGAGTCGCCGCTCGAGGTAGCCGAGCAGCAGCTCGGCGATGAGGGCGAGCACGGTGCTGATGAGCATTCCGGCGTAGATCCCTGCGGAGTTGAAGGACGCCTGAGCGGTGCTGATCAGCAGGCCGATGCCCTGCGTGGCGCCGGTGTATTCACCGACGATCGCGCCGATGAGTGCGAAGCCGAAGGCGGTGTGCAGGGAGGCGAGGATCCACGAGGTGGCGCTCGGGACGACGATCGACCGCAGCACCTGCAGCCGACTGGCGCCGAGAATGCGTGCGTTGTCGATCAGATTGCGATCCACCTCGCGAGCTCCCTGGAACGCGTTGAAGAAGACCGGGAAGAAGACGAGGACCGTGGCCGTCGCGATCTTGGACGACATACCGAGGCCGAACCAGATGATGAACAGCGCCGCGAGCACGATCCGGGGGACGGCGTTCGCCGCCTGGATGTATGGCGACAAGACCTCGGCCAGCAGCCGTGCCCGACCGAGCAGGATGCCGAGCAGCACGCCGGCGATCGCGCCGATGGCGAAGCCGATGACCGCTTCCTGCAGGGTGATCGAGATCTGCGCCCAGATGGGACCCTGCGCGGTGCCGTCCGTGAACCACGAGCTGAGCTGCTTCCAGATCAGGCTCGGTTTGGAGTAGAAGAACGGGTCGAACCACAGGTTGACCGAGATCTCCCAGATGGCCAGGACACCGACCAGGACGAGGACCCGCAGGCTGTAGACGAGCGTCTTGTGCTTGCGTAACTGCGCGCGGGGGTCACGCTTGTGCGCTGCCGGCGGCGGTATGGCGCCGTTCGTCGTGCCGGCGTCGGCGGTGAGGGTGTCAGGCGACACGGGATGCTCCTTCGGCCCGGGCGGTCGCGACCTCGGAGGACAGCGACTGCCAGATCTTGGAATAGGTTTCGATGAACTCCGGCGTCATCCGCAGCTCCTCGACGTTGCGCGGCCGCGGCAGGTTGATCCGGAAGTCGTCCTTGATGCGCGCCGGGCTCGCGGTCATCACGACCACCCGGTCGGAGAGGACGATCGCCTCTTCGAGGTCGTGGGTGACGAAGATGACGGCGGTGCCGGTGCCGGACCACAGGTCGAGAAGTTCGTTCTGCATGAGCGCACGGGTCTGCACGTCGAGCGCGGAGAAGGGCTCGTCCATCAGCAGGATCTTCGGCTCGTTGACCAGGGTCTGGGCGAGGGCGACGCGCTTGCGCATGCCTCCGGAGAGCTGGTGCATGTAGGACTTCTCGAAACCGGCCAGGCCGACGCGGGTGATCCAGTCCATCGCCTTGGCATGTGCGTCGGTCTTCGACATACCGCGCCAGAGCGGGCCGGCGGCGACGTTGGCGAGCACGTTGCGCCAGGGAAGCATCGCGTCGGCCTGGAACATGTAGCCGACGCCGTCCGGAATCCCTTGCACGGGAGCGCCATTCACCCGTACGGCGCCGTCCGAGGGCGGCTCGAGGCCGGAGACGAGTGACAGGGTGGTGGACTTGCCACATCCGGTCGGGCCGACGACGGCCACGAACTCGCCGGGGTCGACGGTCATGGTGATGTCGGCGGCGGCCACGTGGATGCCACCACCGGCCTTCACGAAGCGCTTGGTCGCGTGCGACAGCTCGACGAGGTGCGACATACGCGTCCTTTCTGTTGCGGGGAGTTGTGACCCCACTCACATCGAGGAGGGCACGGCGCAGGACGCTAGGGGCTGTCGGCGGGCGGTGTCTGCCTTGTGGCCGTTGCCTGGTTTTCGGACGCTGAGCGCGTTTTGCACGTTTTGCATCCGGCGCGCGGATGCAGCCGAACGCCCTATCGTTGTCGGCCATGAGTCGTGCCAGGCGGTTGCCCTTCACCCGCCAGATGATGATGCTGCAGGTCGCCGTCGTGGCCGCGCTCGGTGTGGTGACGCTCTTGGTGGCCGGCTTCTTCCTGCGGTCGACGTTGCAGCACCAGTACGAACAACGCGCACTCTCGGTCGCGCGGACGATCGCCGCCGACCCCGGGCTGGGTGACCTGGTGGCGCGCGGCGATCAGCCGAAGGTCGCTTCCGCCGCTGCCGCGCAGGAGCGATCGACGCACGCACTGTTCGTCGTCATCACCAACGATCGCGGTGTGCGGCTGGCGCATCCGAACCCCGACGAGGTCGGCAAGATGGTCAGCACCGACCCGGATGAGGCGCTGGCCGGCAACGAGAACACGTCGATCGAGCGTGGCACCCTCGGGCTCTCGGCGCGGGGCAAGGTGCCGCTGCGGGATACGGCGGGTCGGATCGTCGGCGAGGTGAGCGTCGGATTCGCGGCCACGGACATCAGTGACGCGCTCTGGCGGGTGCTCTTCATCGTGCTGCCATGGGCGCTCGCGGCGGTGCTGGTCGCCGTCCTGCTGACCGCGCTGCTCGGGCGACGGCTCAAGCGGCTGACCCTCGGCCTGGAGCCCTCCGAAGTCGCCGACCTCGTGCGAGAGCGCGAGGCGGTGCTGCACGGGATCAGTGAAGGCGTCCTTGCCGTCGACACCCAGCGCCGGGTGACGATGTGCAATGCCGAAGCAATTCGCTTGCTGGGTAAGGAAGTTCGGCTCGGCGCGGATCTGGACGAGCTGGCTCTAGCTCCGGATCTGCAACGCCTGATGCAGCATCCGGTGGAGGGCGGGCGCGCGGTGACGGCGGTGTCCGGCCGGAGGGTGCTGGTCGCCAAGCACCGCCCGGTGGCGTTGGAGGACGGCACCGATCTCGGTGGTGTGCTCACCGTCCAGGACCGGACGGAGCTGGAGCAGCTGACCAGTGAACTCGCGGGCGTGCGGAGTATGACGAGCGCGTTGCGCGCGCAACGGCACGAATTCGCCAACCGGATGCACACCGTGATGGGACTGCTGCACACGTCCGACGTGGACGACGCGATCGAATACCTCAGTGACAGCGTGAAATTCGCGACCAACAAGGAAGTGAGCGAGAACCCGGCCGTGCAGTCCAGCACGATCAGGGCGTTCTTCGCCGGCAAGCAGTCGGCCGCAGGTGAATCCGGCGTCTCGCTGGTCCTGTCCGAACAGAGCTGGGTCCCACGAAAACTCGTCGCGCCGGTCGAGGTCATCACCGTGCTGGGCAATCTGGTCGACAACGCGATCGAGGCGGCGCGCAGTTCCACGACGCGGCCGGCCCGTGTCGAGGTGGATCTGTTGTCCGAGGAGCGGAACCTGGTGATCTCGGTGGCGAACACCGGTGACGGCGTTCCCCCGGAGCGGGCGGAGTCGATCTTCGTCGGCGGCGTGAGTTCGCGGGGTGATGGCCGCGGGATGGGGCTGGCGATCGCACGTGCGACGGCCGAGGGTCTCGGTGGTGATCTGCGGTTGACGGCGACGGGGGCCGAGGACACGGAGACGGTCTTCGTCGCCGTACTGCCGAATGTGTTGGCAACAGGCGAGGTTCAGGAAGAGCTATGACGAAGGTACTTGTCGTTGACGACGATTTCCGGGTGGCGTCGGTCCACGCGTCATACGCCTCGGCGGTGGAGGGGTTGGAGGTCGTGGGCGTAGCGCACACCGCCGCCGATGCGATGCGGGCGGTCGCGGAACTGCAACCGGACCTCGTGTTGCTGGACAACTACCTGCCGGACGGGTCCGGACTCGACGTCTGTGTGCAACTGGCCGGATCCGGGTGCGACGTCATGCTGGTCACGGCCGACGGCTCCGCGGAGTCGGTGCGTGCCGCGTTGTCCGCGGGTGCGGTGAATTACGTCATCAAGCCGTTCGGCGCCGATCAGTTGGTGCGCCGGCTGAAGGCGTGGCAGCGCTACCGGGGCCGGGTGCGCGACGGGCTGCTGGACCAGGACCAGATCGACACCGCCATGCGGGTGCTGCGCGAGGGTGACCGGCCGCAGGCGCCGAAGGGGCAGTCGCCAGTGACCGCGTCGTTGGTGCGCGAGGCCCTTGAGTCGGCGGATGGTCCGGTGTCGGCGGCGGCGTTGGGCACCGAGTTGGGCATTGCCCGCGCGACCGCGCAGAGGTATCTCGCAGCCCTCGTCGAGGAGGGTGTCGCCGTGATGCGGTTGCGGTATGGCGGCACCGGCCGCCCCGAGCACGAGTACGACTGGAAGCGTTGAGCGGGTCGAGTGCCGGAGGAGCGGAGCGGGGGAGATGTATCGAGACCTCAGCGCGCTCGCCAGGCGCCCAGGTCGGGCGGTTGCGGCGATGGCACGACGTCCTCGTCGGTGAAGGGCTTCGCGGTCGCACGTAGCGCGGATGCCGGTCGAACGGCGGTCGTGGCAGCCAAACGTGTTGCGCGGCGGCGGATCTCGTCGATGTCGAATGCCGTGTCGGACGCGATCACGACGTAATTGCCGAAGCGGCGGCCCTTCATCACGTCGGCCAGTGCAAGAACTACAGCGTGCGGGAAAGACGCTGTCACTGTTGCGAGTTCGCGGGCGAGATGCCGTCGGCTCGGCTCATCGGCAAGGTTGAGCAGGGCCAGGCCACCGGGGCGCAGCACGCGGGCGAAGTGCTGAATTGCGGTGGGAGAGAGCAGGTTTGCCGGGACGCGGCCCTCGTCATACGCATCGAGGACGATGGCGTCGGCCGAGCCGTCCCGCAGGGCGGCGATGCCGGTGGCGCCGTCCTGCGGTCGGATCCGGATGCGGTGATTGCGGGGGAGGGGCAGCTCGCGGCGGACGGCTTCGGTGAGCGCGGTGTCCGGCTCGAGCACGATCTGCGGTGACCCGGGGCGGGTGTGCTGCACGTAGCGCGCCAGGGTCAGCCCGGCTCCACCGATGTGCGTCACTCCGGCCGGCCCGGGTGGCAACAGGTCGATCCCGATGGCGAGCTGGGCGACATACTCGAAGACCAGCAACTCCGGGTCGCGCAGGTCGACGTGTGACTGCGGGTGGCCGTCGCGCAGGACCGTCACCCCGCCGCGATCGTCGGCCTGGAAGTCGAAGTGCGGTTCGTCGTGTGGCTGCTCGGGCTGTGGCTGGTCGGTCACCGCGTCAGCGTATGCCGTCGTGCTCGTGCCAGTCCGCCACCGTTCGTGCTCGTTGCTGCCAGAGCGCAACAGCCGGGCCGTTCGCGTCCCACGCATTCGTGAACGCCTCCAGCCACCGGCACCGACGGATCATGGCGGCTTGGCGCTGGGCCCAGGGAGGTGTCGAGCCGTTTGCGGCAAAGAAGGCCGGCAGCTCGGCCAGTGCGTCGGGATGGTGCATTCGAACGATCCACTCACACCAGGCAATGTCCGTGATGGCTTTGCCGACTCCGCTGAACTTCATGAATCATGCTGGAAAACGAAGGTTTTCGTGGTCGAGTGTTATACACACCCCCTCCGTGCCGGGGTTCGTGGTCGAGGCGATGTGGATAAGTTCCGGGTCTCGATACGCCGCTCGTTCTTCACGGCTACTCAGGGCGGCGCTCGACCCGCGTTGGCACGTTTCGCGCGCTGCGCCGAGGGTTGTCGGTGGGCGCGCATATCGTCACGGGATGAGCCACACACCCGCCATCGGCGTCTGTTTCGATCGCACCTTCGCGGCGTCCGAGGTTGCTGATTACGCCAGGCGCGCGGAGGCCGCCGGCCTGCAGGAGCTCTGGCTGATCGAGGACTGCTTCTTCACCACGGCGCCGCCGCTGGCGGCGGTTGCGCTGGCGAGCACGCAACACCTGCGAGTCGGGCTCGGCATCCTGCCGGCGGTGGCGCGCACTGCTGCCATGACGGCGATGGAGATCGCGACCCTGGCGAGTCTCGCCCCTGGCCGGGTGATCGGTGGCATCGGGCACGGCGTCCAGTCCTGGATGCAGCAGATGGGAGTGCGCCCGGCCTCACCCGTGACTGCACTCGACGAGGTCCTGACGACTGTGCGCCAGCTGCTACATGGTCAAAGCGTCGACATGGCAGGCAAATACGTCACGGCCAAGGACGTCAAGCTCGAGCACGCCCCGAGTCCGGTGCCGCCTGTGGTCGCCGGGGTGCGTGGGCCGAAGTCGCTGGCCATGGCAGGGCGATCAGCCGATGGCGTGCTGCTGGACGGGCCGTGTCCGGTCGACTACTTCGAGCGCGCCAAGACGCTGTGCAAACGCGCCGTGGACGACTTCGAATACCGTTGTTTCGCAACGCTTTGCGTGCTGCAGGACCGTCAGGAAGCGCGCCGCGCCGCTGCACCGTTCCTCGCGGAGATGGTGGGCTTCGGGCACGCCGGTTTGGCCGTGTTGCCGTTCCACGCCGACCTCGAGCAGTTGTGCGAGCGGTATGGCGCAGACTGGGCCGACCACGCGCCCGACGACTGGTGGACCCGCATCGGTGCCATCGGCAATGTCGACGATGCCCTGGCGTATGTCGAAGCCATGGCCGACGCTGGCGCCAAGAGCATCAGCTTCTTCCCCGCCGACGACCTGGAGATCGCGCACGCCCAGTTGGAGACGGCCGGGGTGATCGCCCGGCAGATTCATGCGGGAGGATGACGGGTCGAAAGGAGCCCGTGGATGCCGACCCGGAAGATCGACGCGGAGCGCGGACGTGCCGCCGTGCTTGCGTGGTGTGCTGACCCGACGGTGGGCCGCGCCGTGCTCGCCATGGCCGTGCGCTTCAGCCTGCAGGAGCTGGCACTGCAAGCGCCCGGGCGCAGTGTCGAGGTGCGGGTGCCGCCATACGGCGCGGTTCAGGTGGTCGAAGGCCTGACCCACCGACGCGGGACACCGCCGAATGTCGTGGAGCTGAGCCCGGATTCGTGGATGCGGCTCGTCGTCGGCGACCTCACCTGGGCAGAGGCCGAGACGGCGGGCATCGTGTCGGCCTCGGGGTCGCGGGCGGACCTCTCGGCATACCTGCCGTTGCTGCGCCGCCCGTAGGTGCCACTCCATTTAGGCTGCTGGCATGCGCGTTGGCATCACGATCCTCCCGGAAGCCCGCTGGGCCGACATGGCCCCCAAGTGGCAGGCGGCCGAGCGATACGGCTTCGACCACGCCTGGACCTACGACCACTTGGTCTGGGGTGGATTGCCGGACTCGCCGTGGTTCGGCACCACGCCGACCCTGACTGCGGCCGCGATGGTGACCTTGACGATCCGGCTGGGCACGTTCGTGACGTCGCCGAACTTTCGCCATCCGGTGGCGTTCGCTCGCGACGTGCTCGCGCTCGACGACATCTCCGGCGGGCGCTTCATCTGCGGTATCGGCCGCGGCGGGGACCTCGACTCGGGCCTGCTCGGCGAGGAGCCGTCGGTCAGTGAGCGGACCGAGCGGTTCACCGAGTTCACTCGCTTGCTCGATCAGGTGCTCACCGAGGATCACGTCACGTATGACGGCAAGTTCTTCTCATCCCACGACTCGCGCAACGTGCCCGGGTGTGTGCAGCAGCCACGTGTGCCATTCATCGTCGCGGCGAACGCGCCGAAGGGGATGCGGCTGGCAGCCGAGCTCGGGCAAGGTTGGGTCACCTACGGCAAACCGGCTGGCACCGAAGAGGATTGGTGGTCCGGGCTGCGCGAGGCCGGCGAGCGAATGACCGAAGTACTCGAGGCGGCAGGGCGTGACAACGCGACGTTCGAGCGGCACCTGAATGCCGACGGTGCGCGCGGGTCCGTCTATGAGAGCGTCGACCGTTTCGAGGACGCCGTGGGCCGCGCTGAGGAGGCCGGTTTCACCGATCTCATCACGCACTGGCCGCGTCCGGACAAGCCCTACGCGGCAACGGTCGATGTGCTGGAAACCGTTGCCGCGCAGGTGCTTCCGAAGCTCAGCTGACTGCGACACCCGCGCTTTCGTTGCCGGCCCGGTCCACTGCGCTCACGACATACACGTGGGGCTGACCGCCCGGCTCATTGTCGGTCCAGCTGCGCTGCTCCGCGGGTATGACGGCCGCGAGGTATCGGGCATCTGCGAGGTCACGACTCTTGGCGTTCGCGCGCTGGCTCTCGACCGGCACCCGGTAGATCGCGAAGTGTGCCGTGTCGCGCGAACCATCCTGCCACTGCAGGGAATTGCCATCACGGCGCAGGTTCGATGCGCGTGCAGGGGCACGATGCTTCAGCCACGGGCTGGCCGGCAGCAACGCCGGACGCGAGTACCACTTCTCGTTGAGCAGCGTCGTCGCGCCGAGCTCGTCCTTGCGGACCGGGACCGCGGAGAAGTAGATGTTGCCCTGCACCTGCGGGTAGTTCGTGTTGAACTGCAGGTGCGACGAGAGTTCCTCCGGGTTGAGCCAGTGCGGATCGACCGCGCCGTTGGTGTTCACCTTGTAGGTGGCCTGCCCGATGTAGAGGTGGACCGGCGTCCCCGCCACGACATCGGACCACCACGGCACGAGCTTGGCGTAGTCCGCCGGGGCGAAACCGATCGACCAGTAGATCTGCGGGCAGATGTAGTCGATCCACCCCTTCTTGACCCAGCCGCGGGTGTCGGCATACAGATCGTCATAGGTCTCGGCGCCGGCGGTCGTGTCGGATCCGGTGGGGTCGGTCGCCTTGTTGCGCCATACGGCGAAGGGGGATATTCCGAACTGGCACAACGGTTTTGAGCGCTTGATGCGATTGCCGAGACGGACGATGAGGTCGTCGATGTTCGACCGCCGCCAGTCGTCGAGCGACAGGCCGGCGCCGTACTCGGCGTACTGCTGCTCGTCGTGGAACACCTTGCCGGCGACGGGATAGGGATAGAAGTAATCGTCGAAGTGCACGGCGTCGATGTCGTAGCGATCGACTGCGTCCATGATCGCGTCCTCGACGAACTGGCGGACGACCGGTTCACCGGGGTTGTAGTAGAGCTTGCCGCCATACGGCAGGACCCACTCGGGGTGCTGCCGCGCGGGATGCGACGGGATCAGCGTGCTCGGGTCCTCGCTCATCGCCACGCGGAACGGGTTGAACCACGCGTGCAGTTCGAGGTTGCGCTTGTGTGCCTCCTCGACGGCGAAGCCGAGCGGGTCGTAGCCGGGGTCCTTGCCCTGCTCACCGGTCAGCCAGACCGACCACGGCTCGTGCCGCGAGGGCCACAGTGCGTCGGCGGTCGGGCGTACCTGGAGCACGACCACGTTGTGGCGCTGCGCCACGGCGAGGTCCAGCCAGGCGATCAGCTCGGCCTGTTGGGCTTCGGCGGACAAGCCGGGCTTCGACGGCCAGTCGATGTTGGCCACCACGGACAGCCAGAACGAGCGAAGCTCGTGCTTCGGCGTCGTCGGATCCGTGGGGTATTCACCCGGGCGGGGTTGCGGCACAACGTAGTTGCGCCCATCTCCCGGGCTGGCATCAGCGGCGCAAGTCGTCGCTGCGGCCACGAACGGTGCGGCAGCGATGCCGAGCAGCACGCTGCGACGGGCGGGGTGTTTCGAATGGTCGACGGACATGTCGGCTCCTTGGTCCAGGGGGGTATGCCGACTCTGTCACCGCCACTCGCACGCCGGGTGGTTTACGCAGTGACCATTTTGAAGGAAATTCCTAACGCTGCGCCGGGTCCCAGTGCCGGAAGCCGGCGGCAGCGGCCGTCGCCTCATCGCGGAAGTAGACCTCGGCCTCGGTCGAGTCGTATGCCGGCGACTGCGGCGAGTGGAAGATCATCGAGGCCGCGTCACCCTTGACCCAACCCGCCGGTCCGGAGCCATCGTCGGCAGGAGCTGCGGAGCCGGGTCCGAGTGGGCCGTCCTCCTCGGCGCCGGCCGATGCCGGTGCGCTCTCCTCCGGTGCACCACCGAACTCGGCCAGCGGCAACGGTGGGGTGTCCCAGTCGTCGCCGCCGGATGTGGTGGCCGGTGCTGCCGGCTGCGTCGGCTTGGCGGCAGCGGCCGGGGCTGCTTCCGGCTGCTTCGGTGCTTCGGGCGCTTCCGTGGGTGCGGGTGTCGCAGGGGCGGCGGCGTCGTCGATCGGTGGCGGGGGCGTGTCCCAGTCGTCGCCGGTCGAGGCTGCCGGTGTTGCTGGCTGCTTCGGCTCGGCGGCAGCGGCTGAGGCTGCTTCCGGCTGCTCCGGCGCTTCCGTGGGTGCGGGTGTCGCAGGGGTGGCTGCGTCGTCGATCGGGGGCGGCGGGGTGTCCCAGTCGTCGCCGCCGGATGTGGTGGCCGGTGCTGCCTGCTGCGTCGGCTCGGCCGCCGCGGCCGGGGTCGCTTCCGGCTGCTTCGGTTCTTCCGTGGCTGCGGGTGCCGCGGGGGCGGCTGCGTCGTCGATCGGGGGAGGCGGGGTGTCCCAGTCGTCGCCGGAGGATGCGGCCGGTGCGGGTGAGGCCCCTTCGGAGGGAGCGGCGGCGGGCTCGGCTGTGCCTGCACTGTCGTCGAGTGCTGGTGGCGGGGTGTCCCAGTCGTCGCCGGAGGATGCGGCCGGTGTTGTCGTTGCGGGGGCGGTCGGAGCGGACGAGTCGTCCAGGGGCGGTGGAGGTGCGTCCCAGTCGTCGCCGGAGGCGGCGGGTGTTGCTGCGGCCGGCTTGTCGTCGAGGGCCGGTGGCGGTGCGTCCCAGTCATCACCCGAAGCAGCGGCGGGGGCGGGGGCCGGGGCATCGTCGAGTGCGGGCGGCGGGGCTTCCCAGTCTTCGCCGGAGGCGGGTGCGGCAGTGGTCGGAGCGGACGAGTCGTCCAGCGCGGGCGGTGCGGCATCCCAGTCGTCGGCGCCGGAGGCGGCCGGTTCTGCTGCGGTGGGCTTGTCGTCCAGCGCGGGCGGTGCGGCATCCCAGTCGTCGGCAGCGGGGGCGGCCGGCGTGTCGGCAGGCGAGTCCTTCGGGGCCTCGTCGTCGGACGCGGAGGACGAAGCCGCGGCGGCCACCCCGGCGACCCCGACTCCGGCGGCAGCGCCCGCCGCCACCTTGCTCGCAGTCGCCGGCTTCTTCTCGCCGACGTCCTCGTGTGATGCAGCTTGGTCCGATGCAGCTTCGTCCACGGTTCCGGCGTCCGAGCCGCCGATCTTGTGGCTGCTGCTGACGCCGTGGATGCCCACCGAACGGCCACGCTTCGGGTCGCGCAACAGCAGCCACAACACGACTGCGAGCACCACGACGATCAGGGCCAGGACGAGCCACACCATGCGGAACACCTCGGAATCAGACGGGACAGAACTCGCGCATCACCCTAACGAGTCCCGGAAGCTGCCGCCGACCCGTCTACCCGTCGGTAACAACGGCGTCATACCGTGCGACACCCGCCGACACAGGCCGCCGGTATGGCGAACAACCCGCGCGGGCTACCGTTCTCCGCGTGACAGAGCAGGACGAGCCGACCGGTCCGACAGGCCGGGAAGGCCACCACGAGGGCCGCGAAGGTCAGGTCGGCGAGCAGCGGGAGCCGCGCGTGGTGCGACGGCGGGTCCGCCGGGCCCCCGATTTCCGGCGGTTCATCATCACCGGCGCCATCGTCGGCTTCATCGTCGGCGCGATCATCGCCAGCGGCGGGCCGGACATCCAGGGCTACTCCGACCGCACCGGGGTCGCGCTCATCGGTGGCGTGCTGGCTGCGCTCGGGGCACTCGCAGGTGCGGTCGTCGCGCTGATCCTCGAACGCCTGCTCAACCGCCCCTGACGCGCCGCCAAATAGAGGTCACCAATTACGGGGACTCCGCCCGGCGTGTCACACTGGTGCCGTGGCGCGTGGAGATGGACGGCTGACACACGATCTCTATCCCGGTGAGAAGGCACCCCAGGACGAATGCGGTGTCTTCGGTGTCTGGGCTCCCGGTGAGGAAGTCGCAAAACTCACCTATTTCGGGCTCTACGCCCTGCAACACCGCGGTCAGGAGTCAGCCGGCATCGCGACGAGCGACGGCCACAGCATCCTGGTCTACAAGGACATGGGCCTGGTCTCACAGGTCTTCGACGAGTCCAGCCTGACCTCCCTGCGCGGTCACCTCGCCATCGGACACACCCGCTACTCCACGACGGGTGGCAGTACCTGGGAGAACGCCCAGCCGACCCTCGGCGGCAGCGACCGCGGCACCGTCGCGCTGGCGCACAACGGCAACCTGATCAACACCGCCCAGTTGCGCGACCTCGTCGACGAGAAGCTCGACGGCCGCGCCGCCCGCGGCGAGCTCGCCCGCGGCAACACCTCCGACACGGCCGTCGTCACCGCGCTGCTGTCCGAGAACCCCGACAAGCCGCTCGAGGAGACCGCACTCGAGGTGCTGCCGAAGCTGCAGGGTGCCTACTGCTTCGTCTTCATGGACGAGCACACGCTGTATGCCGCCCGCGACCCGTATGGCGTGCGACCCCTCGCCCTCGGCCGGCTCGACCGAGGCTGGGTGGTGGCCTCGGAGACGGCCGCGCTGCAGACGATCGGTGCGAGCATCGTCCGCGAGATCGAGCCCGGCGAACTGATCGCGATCGACGAATACGGCCTGCGCAGCCACAAGTTCGCCGAGCCGAAGCCCAAGGGCTGCGTCTTCGAATACGTCTACCTGGCCCGCCCGGATGCCGTGATCCGCGGCCGCGTCGTCCACGAGGCCCGTGTCGAGATGGGGCGGGCCCTGGCCCGCGAGCACCCGATCGACGCCGACATGGTGATCGGTGTGCCCGAGTCCGGAGTCCCTGCGGCGACCGGCTACGCGCAGGAGGCCGGCATACCGTTCGGCCAGGGGTTCGTGAAGAACGCCTACGTGGGCCGCACGTTCATCCAGCCGAGCCAGACCCTGCGGCAGCTCGGCATCCGGCTGAAGCTCAACCCGCTGCAGCACGCGGTCAAGGGCAAGCGACTTGTCGTCGTCGACGACTCGATCGTGCGCGGCAACACCCAGCGCGCCCAGATCCGGATGCTGCGCGAGGCCGGCGCCGCCGAGATCCACGTGCGCATCTCGTCCCCGCCGATCACCTGGCCGTGTTTCTACGGCATCGACTTCGCCACCCGTGCGGAACTGATCGCGACCGGCCTGGGGACCGAGGAGATCCGGGCGTCCATCGGCGCCGACTCGCTCGGTTACATCTCCGAGGACGGGATGATCGCGGCCACCGAGCAGCCGAAGAACGAGCTCTGCCGGGCCTGCTTCACCGGCGAGTACCCGATCGCGCTGCCCGAGGACGGCCGCATCGGCAAGCACGTCCTGGAGACCCTGCCGATCGAGGTCCGCACCGGCCACGACAGCTCGGTGGACGTCGCCGAGCAGGACCGCCGCAGCGATGCGGAGGGGGTGTCACTCGGCGTGTCCGGTGGCGCCGAGAACTCCCTGCTGCAGCCCTGACCCCTGCCACACCCACACACCTGAAGAAGGACGCGATGCCCGACTCCCCGCAGATCACGTATGCCGCAGCCGGTGTCGACGTCGAGGCGGGTGACAAGGCCGTCGAGCTGATGAAGGAGTCGGTACGGCGCGCGACCCGGCCCGAGGTGATCGGCGGGCTCGGCGGCTTCGCCGGGCTCTTCGACGCATCCGCGATCGCGCGCTTCGCGCACCCGGTGCTCGCCACCTCCACCGACGGCGTCGGCACCAAGGTCGCGATCGCGCAGGCGATGGACGTGCACAACACGATCGGCTTCGACCTGGTCGGCATGGTCGTCGACGACATCGTGGTGTGCGGCGCCGAACCGCTCTTCATGACCGACTACATCGCCACGGGCAAGGTTGTGCCGGAGCGCATCGCCGCGATCGTCCAGGGCATCGCCGCGGCCTGTCAGCAGGCGAACGTCGCGCTCGTCGGTGGCGAGACCGCCGAGCACCCCGGACTGCTCGAGCCCAGCGAGTATGACGTCGCCGGCGCGGCCACCGGTGCGGTGGAGCGCGCCGAGCTGCTCACCCCGGACCGGGTGCAGGCCGGAGACGTCGTGCTCGGAGTGCCCTCCAGCGGCCTGCATTCCAACGGCTTCTCGCTCGTCCGCCGGGTCATCGCATCGGCCGGGTGGCAGCTCGACCGTGACGTGCCCGAGTTCGGTCGCACCCTCGGCGAGGAACTGCTCACCCCGACGCGCGTGTATGCCGCCGACCTGCTGCGGCTGGTGCGGGAGCTACCGATCCATGCCCTCTCGCACGTCACCGGTGGCGGGCTCGCCGCGAACCTCGCACGGGTGCTGCCGACCGGCCTCACCGCGGTGGTGGACCGCAGCAGCTGGACGCCGCCGGCGGTCTTCTCGGTGATCGGCGCACTCGGCAATGTGCCGCAGGCCGACATCGAACGCACCCTCAACCAGGGAGTCGGCTTCGCCGTCGTGCTGCCCGAAGCCGCGGTCGACGACGCGCTGGCGCTGCTGGCGGCGTGCGAACTGCCCAGCTGGGTGATGGGCACCGTCAAGGCGACCGACGAGGTCGACCGTGCGACGGCGGAGGTTGTCACCGGCGCCAAGGGAGCACAGTCCGGTGGTGCACAGCTGATCGGTGCGCACCGGAAGTGATGTGCCGGGCGCCAGGTGTCGACGACCTGGCCTCAGTGGGGTGGTGGACTGCAGAACTGACGGAACCACGGGTGTCGGCCCGTGGAATCCGTCAGGGTGCAGCGCTGGGGGACGGGGTCAATCGCGATGCGACGCCCAGTCGGCGTAGTCGCCGTAGTCGTCGTCGTTGCGCGACGACTCCTCGGCTTCATCCGCCGTTTTGCGAGTACTCGAGCTGAGTTCGCGCTCGAGTGCATTCAGATCGGTGTCGGGAGAGAAGTACTTCAACTCCCGGGCAACCTTGGTCTGCTTGGCTTTGGCCCGGCCGCGCCCCATGGCGAGACCCCCTCGTGTGTGTTGCCGGGGTGCGATCAAGCGGTTGGATCGTGCGTGCACGAGACCGCCCTCGGACCCCGGGATCCTGGGTATCTGTCGTGAGGTAAACGGTACCTCAGCCCACGAACATTCCAAGCATCGACCGTCGCCAGTCGTCACAGATCCGCGTCGTCCCCCTTGCCACGCAGCCGGATCAGAGCCGCGACACCGCCGATCACGAGCACGCCGAGCACCGCCATACCGATGATCAGCAACGGTTCGTTGTTGGTCTTGTCGGTGGGCCGCTGGAAGCTGGCGACCGACGTCGAGTAGCTGGTCTCCGCGCTCGAGGAGGCGGTCCGGCGCTGGAGGCCGCCACTCGCCGTGGACGTCGCCTTGCCGGTCGTGGCGGTCCTCGGTGCGTCGCCGGCATTCACCGAGAAGTTGAAGTTGCCGCTCACCGGGTGACCGTCGGCGGACGTGACCCGCCATACGACGTGGACGGTGCCGGGCGCCTTCGTGGGCTTGAGCCGCTGGGTGACGACGGTGTCGTCGACGACCGGCTTCCCGGTCTGCAGCTGGGCACCCGAGGCGTCCGTCACGCGGACGGCGACACCGATGTCGTGCACGCTGTCGCTGAAGGTGAGCCGCAGCGACGTCGGCGCCTTGTGCAGGTCGGTGCCGGCCGATGGATTGGAGCCGACCAGCTCGTCGTGTGCCGACGCGTGGCCGGCGCCGAGCAGCCACGCCGTCAGGATCAGCGGCAGGAGCAGGACAAGGCCGAGGCGGGGACGCATGGGCTCGATTATGACCATCGGGCCCGTGCGTCCCCGCCTCGCGTGTGGATTCGAGCAGGTTGCTCAGGTGCCGCTCAGTGCAGCTGCACCGTCTTCGCGTCGTCGAAGAGCCCGCCGCTGAAGTCGATCGCCGTCGCCTGCACACCGACCGGCATGTCGTAGACGAGGACACCGTCGACGGCGTTGCCCGGGTTGATCTCCGCCAGCCAGACGTCGTTGTTGTCCATCGCCAGTTCGGCGCCGCTGTCGGGCGAGTAGGTCTTGTTGTCGGCGTCCTTGATCTTCTGGTCCGAGTCGAGCAGCGTCTCGGAGTCGTTGCCGACGTTGCGGACCGTGACGTGGACCAGCGTGTAACTGCCCTGTGCCTTCTGCGCCATGAAGTCCGCGCCCACCTGCTTCTGGCCCCGGACCACCTTGGTGACGGTGAACTCCAGGTCACCGGACTTCACCGGCGTCCCGATGCCCTGCGCCTTGGGGGCCGCCTTCCTGGTCGTCTTCTGGGTCGCCTTTTTGGTGGCCTTCTTCGTCGCTGCCGTCGCCGGCGGCGCGCTGCCTGCCGCGGGCTGTACGGCCTCACTGGTCGCCGGCTGCGTCGCTGCGGTCGTCGGCTCCGGGTTCGACGAACCGCCGCCGGACGTGGTCGCGACGCCGATCACGATGACCGCGAACAGGCCGAGGAAACCGGTCATGATCTTGTGCCGGGCGAACCAGTTGCGCTTCTTGGGCGCCGGTCCCGGCGGCACCGGCGGGTAGGACCCGCCGCTCCGCGGCGGCAGTCCGCTCCACTGCGTCGGGTCCTGGGGGCCGTTGTACTGAGTCATCGCTGCTCCTCCGTTGTCGTTGTTGTTGCGATGGCCCAAGCAGACCGTCTCGGCCGGTCCTGCGACTTCCGGCGGGCGGCTCGTCATACCTCCACCGAATGGGGGAGGGGCAGTTCCCGGAAGGTGGATACGGGCCGTCGGTGCACGGCTCTACAGTGCGGTCATGCCGATCACTTCCGCCCCGCCCCCGTGGCGCTCGCCGCGCGTATGGCGAGGCGTCGTGACGGGCCTGATGGTGGTGTTGTGCATCGGCACTCAGATCACCAACTCGACCTACGCGCAGTACCGCAGCCAGGGCATCACCGACAAGACCATCGCCGCGGCGACCGAGTCGACCGGGCCGTTCATCCTGCTCGGATTCGTGGGCATCGCCGCGGCGGTCGCGCTCGTCTGGCGGCGCAAGTGGCCGGTCTGGATCTCGCTCGGGATCAGCGCGCTGACGGTCGTCCTGCCACTGGACGCGATCACGCCGCTCTTCGCCCTGTATGCCGTGCTGCTCGTCGCGTCGGGCCCGTGGCTGTGGGCCTGCCTGGGGCTCGCGACGGGCGCGGAGTTCGCCAGCGTATGGCGGGACGGCACCGGCACCCAGGCGTCGTCGTGGGCCCGGGACCTGTTCTCGATGGACGACGGCACGCACTTCCCGTGGTGGCTGGTTGTGGTCGAGACGCTCGTCTTCCTGGCCTTGACGATCGGTGTCGCGATGCTCGTCCGCAGCCGAAAAGCGTTGCGGGCCAGTCAGGTTCAGGAGGGCCGCAGCGAGGTCAAGCTGCACGCGCTGGGCGAGGAGGTCGCCCGGCAGGCTGAGCGCGAGCGGATCGCGCGGGAGGTGCACGACGTGCTCGGGCACCGGCTGTCCCTGCTGTCGCTGCACGCCTCCGGGCTCGAGCTGGCCAGCGACGATCCCAGACTCACCAAGAGCGCGGCTCTGGTCCGCGAGGGCGCGCAGGAGTCGATGGCCGACCTGCGCTCACTGCTCGCGGTGCTGCGGCAGCCGGGCGACCAGGACATCAGCAAGACGCTGCCGACACTGGTCGATCTGCCCCAGCTGATCGACCAGTCACTCGCAGCGGGCAGCCCGGTCGTGGCGGCGGTCTTCCTGGATCGCGGCGCGGAGCTGCACGACCAGGTCAGTCGCAGCGCCTACCGGATCACCCAGGAGTTGCTGACCAACGCGCGCCGGCACGCGCCGGGCGCTTCGGTGCGGCTGCAGATCGACGGCGGACCGGACCGTGGTGTCCAGATCAGCACCGCCAATCGGGCGCCGAACCCGGGCGATCACACCATCCGGCCCGGCAACGGCCTGACCGGCATGCACGAGCGGGTGCAGCAGGCAGGCGGCGAGTCCTGGGTCTGGGTCGACGAAGAGGGAGCCTTCCGCACGCTGGTGCGGTTGCCGTGGCAAGCGAGAGGAACGAGCCAGTGACCGAGCCAGTGCCAGAGCCAGTGACGGGACCAGTGACGGGACCAGTGACGGCGCCAGTGAGCGGGGTGCAGGTGCAGCCGATCCGGGTGTTGGTGGTCGACGACGACCCGTTCGTCTTCTCCGCGATGGAGCTGATCTTCTCGACGGTCGACGACATCCGCATCGTCGGCACCGTGAGTGACGGTGACGAGGCCGTGGCCGCGGTGCAGCGGCATTTCCCGGACGTGGTCCTGCTCGATGTGCGGATGGCGCGACTCGACGGGATCGCCGCGACGAAGGCGCTGTGTGCGCTGCCCAACCCGCCACGGGTGCTGGTCATGACGACCTTCGACATGGACGACGTCGTCATGCGCGCGATCGATGCGGGTGCGGCCGGATTCATGCTGAAGACCGCGGGCCCGGAGATCATCGCGGGGGTCCGCAACGTGCACGCGGGCGCGGGTGTGCTGTCCCCGCAGAGCGTGCCGCAGGTCTTCGCGCAGGTCGGTGGCAACGGCGCCGCGCAGGCCGGGGCGCGGGCCGCGGTCGATGCGCTGAGTGACCGCGAGCGCGACGTCGTGCGTCTCGTCGGTGAGGGGCTGAGCAACCAGCAGATCGGCGCGCAGCTGTATGTCGGGGAAGCGACCGTCAAGACACATCTGGCGTCCGCGCAGCGCAAGCTCGGTGTGGAGGGGCGGGTGCAGGTGGCCGTCCTGGCGACGAAGGCCGGGCTGGTCTGAGGGGCGCGCTGCCCGCCATACAACGAAGAGAGCTGCACCTGACCGGGTGACCCTTGACGGGGTCACCCGGTTCGCTTTATCTTCTAATCTAATGTTCATTGGAATAAAGGATATTAGCGATGACCGAACATGACGCACCGAAGTCCAGGGCAACGTGGCGCGACCTCTTCGGGAGGGAGAGCCGGGCGCCCGTCACAGTGCTGGCGGGCGGTGTACTTCTCTTCGCGACCAACGTCTATGTGACGACCAGTCTGTTGCCGAACGCGGTCGCCGACATCGGGGGCAAGGATCTCTACTCGTGGACGATGACGGCGTTCCTGGTCGCGTCGGTGATCAGCTCGATGCTGGTCGGCAACACCCTGGCCCGGTTCGGTGCGCGTACCAGCTACATCGGCGGCTTCGCCGGATTCTCCGCCGGGAGCGTCGTGGCAGCGCTGGCCCCGTCGATGCAGGTCCTGCTCGTGGGCCGCGCGGTTCAGGGCCTGGCAGCGGGTCTGTTGGCCGGTCTGGCCTTCGCCGTCATCCGTGTCGTCCTTCCGCCGCGACTGTGGCAGCGCTCGGTCGCGCTGCTCTCCGCGATGTGGGGCGTCGGCAACGTTGCCGGGCCGGTCATCGGTGGTGTGTTCGCCGAGCTCGGGGTATGGCGTGCGGCGTTCGGATTCCTCGCCCTGGAGGCGACCGTGCTCGCGGTGCTCGCGTGGCGGACACTGCCGAGCCATGCGCGGACGGATGCCGCTCGCCAGGGGGTTCCGGGGTTCGCGTTGCTGCTGATGGCAGGTGGCGCGGCGGCGGTGAGCATCGCCTCGACCGTGCACGGTATGGCGACCGGCGTGCTGATCGGCATCGGCTTGCTCCTCGTGGCCGGCTTCGTGGCCCGGGAGCGTTCCGCAGCGGTCACGGTGCTGCCCGCGATGACCTACCGGGGGCGGTCCCCGCTGCGCTGGGTCTACGCCGCGATAGTCGTCCTCGCCTTCGTGTCGACGGTCGAGACGTTCCTCCCACTTTTCGGTCAGCGTCTCGGGGGTATGGCGCCGCTCGGCGCGGGCCTGTTGGGCGCGTCCCTGTCCTGGGGGTGGAGCCTGGGCTCGATCCTGAACGGTGGCGTGACCCGACCGGCCGTCACCCGGTTCGTGCGCGCCGCCGGCCCGGCACTGCTCGCGATCGGTCTGCTGATCTACGGCGTGCTGCAGCGGCAGCAGCCTGGTCCCATCGTCATCGCCGGCTGGTTCGTCGCGCTCGTGATCGCGGGGTCGGGGATCGGCATGGCGTTCGCGCACTGGGTCCCTGCGGCGTTGCGCGTGAGTGACGACGAACAGGTCGCGAGCAAGGCGTCGGCCGGCATCAACACCAGCCAGCTGATCGCGACGGCGTACGGTTCCGCCTTCGCCGGTGTGCTGGTGTCGATCGGCGGCCCGGACGTGCTCAGCTCGGCACATCTGTTGACCTTCGGCTTCGCAGCGATCGCCGTGCTGGGCATCCCGGTGGCGAACCGAGCGTTGCGCTCGGACCGACGCTGGCAGGGCGAAGCCATGGTGGTGGATGCTCCGCAGAAGGTGCCGAGCCGTGCGTAATACGCTCGACCAAACGCCGAAGGAGTCGAACATGACGGACACCCGCACGTACCTCGAACTCGAGGATGCCGGCGTCTACGAGCAGCTCGCCCGAGTCGGCAAGGCGTTGTCGAGTCCGTTGCGACTGCGGCTGCTCGACCTGCTGGAGCAGGGCGAATATACGGTCGAGGAACTCGCCGCTGCCGCGCATGCGCCGGTCAAGAACACCTCCGCGCAGCTGCAGCACCTACGCGCTGCGCAGTTCGTCATGGCGCGTCGCGACGGGGTCCGCATCCACTACCGGCTCGCCGGCAAGCACGTTTCACACTTCCTGCAGCAGTTGCAGGACTTCGGGGAGGAGTCCATGGCCGGAGTCCGCGACGAGGTCCAGCAACTGCGCGACGCCGGAATGGAGCGGATCGATGTCGCCGAACTCAAGCGGCGGCTGCGCGAGGGGACGGTGACACTCGTCGACGTGCGCAGCGCGAAGGAGTTCGGTCGCGGACACGTCCCGGGTGCGATCTCCATCCCGGCGGAGGAGTTGCGGCAGCGTCTCGATGAGTTGCCTCGCGATCACCAGATCGTCGCCTACTGCGACGGGCCGTACTGCTTCGCCTCGGAGCGGGCCGTCGCGCAGCTGAAGTCCCTGGGTGTCCCGGCCTTCGCGGTTGACGGTGGTCTGGTGCGTTGGGTGCGCTCCGGCGGTGCATTGGGATAGCCGGCACGCGCCATACCAAACGAAAAAGCTGCGCCCGGGTGGGGCGCAGCTTCTTTCGATATGACTGTGGCCAGAGACGGGGTCGAACCGCCGACCTAGCGATTTTCAGTCGCTCGCTCTACCAACTGAGCTATCTGGCCCTTCGAAAAGGGATGGCGACCCTGACGGGACTCGAACCCGCGACCTCCGCCGTGACAGGGCGGCGCGCTAACCAACTGCGCTACAGGGCCTTGCGTCGTACTCAGATCGTGCACCATCGCCTCAGCGATGCGTATCCCCAACGGGATTCGAACCCGTGCTACCGCCGTGAAAGGGCGGGGTCCTAGGCCGCTAGACGATGGGGACTTCAGCCTTGACGACCAGTCCTCAAGCGTTAGCCACCTCGGCTGGTGTCGAGGACTAGAGAACTATAAAGGAGCGTCGGGCGATAAACCAAAACGAGGTGGTCAGCGCCCCGCCGCCCACGCGATCAGGTCCTCCTTCGGCCACGTGTTGACGATGCGATCGAGCGGTATGGCGAGGCGTTGGGCGCGCTCGCAGCCGTACTCCACGAAGTCCAGTTGACCGGGCGCGTGGGCGTCGCTGTCGATCGAGAAGAGGCAGCCGGCCGCGAGCGCCATACCGATCAACTCGTCCGGGGGATCCTGTCGCTCGGGACGGGAATTGATCTCCACGGCGACCTGGTGCTCGGCGCACTCGGCGAAGACGGCTTCCGCGTCGAACGTCGACTGCTCCCGGCGCAACGCCTTGCCCCTGCGCTCGCCGTCGACCATCCGGCCGGTGCAGTGGCCGAGGATGTTGGTGTGCGGGTTGCGGACCGCGGCGATCATCCGCCGGGTCATCGGCGCTTTCGCCATCTTGAGCTTGGAGTGCACAGACGCGACCCGGACGTCGAGCCGGTCGAGCATCGCGGGGCTCTGGTCGAGTTCGCCGTCGTCGAGGATGTCGACCTCGATGCCCTTGAGCAGCGTGAAGTCTCCGGTGCGCTCATTCATCCGGTCGATCAGCTTCAGCTGCTTGGTCAGGCGCTCGGCGCTGAGGCCGTTCGCGACCCGCAGCGACGGTGAGTGATCGGTGAGCACCTGGTAGTCATGGCCGAGTTCTATTGCGGTAGCGACCATTTCGGGGATCGGTGAGCCTCCGTCGCTCCAGTCGGAGTGGCTGTGACAGTCGCCGCGCAGCGCGTCGCGGTAACGCTCGCCGCCGTCGACGAGACGGTCGGGCGACTTGTCCTCCAGGCTGGTCAGGTATGCCGGACGCTCGCCCGCCAGCGCCTCCCGGATGACCGCCTCGGTCGACTTCCCGATGCCGGGGAGGTCGTGCAGCGTGCCGCCCTCGGCGCGGCGTTCCAGCTCGTCGCGGGGCGTGCTGATGACGGTGTCGGCGGCCTGCCGGAACGCCTTGACGCGGTAGGTGCCCGCGCGAGATCGCTCCAGCAGGAAAGCGATCCGGCGCAGTGCGTCGATCGGTTCGATGGCGGCGTCGTGCGTCATACGCCCAGCTTGCCGGATCGGTTGGCCGTAGGCTCTCCGATCGTGCGGATCTGGATCATGGTGCCCCTCCTGGTCATCGGCGTCGCCTGGGCGTGGTGGGTGCGGCATCGCCTGCAGCAGGGGCAGTTGCGGTGGCTGATCCGAGGCGCGGGGGAGAGCACCGCCAGAGCACGGACCATCACGGTGAGCAGTCAGGTCCTGGCGGCAGTGCTGGCGGTCGTCGTCCTGGCTGTTGCCGTGTGGGCCGAGCAGGCGCACGGCTTCTTCTGGGTGCGAATCCCGTTGGCGTTGTTGGTGATCTCGGTCTACGTGCCGTTCTCGACCCAGCTCGCACCGGTGCGGGTGCGGCTCGGCAGGCTACGCCGCTCGCCGCAGCAACGACTCGTCGAACTCGGGGCGCGCCCACCCGTCGCCGAGGCGATCGCCGGTGCCGGACGGCCCTTCGCGTTCGTCGGATCGCTGATCTTCCTGGCTGCCGTCGCTGTGGTCGCGTGGCACCACATCCGGTGAACCCTCGGCGATCGCCGGGTGAACTTCGGGTCGCTCCGGGCGGGAAACGGCCGATCTCACCGGAACGATGGGTAGCGTCCCGCCGCGATGGCCTCTTCCCCTGGTGACCGCGCACCTGTCCGCACCGACATCCAGGCGTTGCGTGCGCTGTCCGTCCTGCTCGTGGTCGGCTACCACCTGTGGCCGGGGCGGCTGACCGGCGGATTCATCGGGGTCGATGTCTTCTTCGTCATCTCCGGGTTCCTCATCACCGGTCAGCTGGCGCGTGAAGCCGATCGGACCGGCCGCATCTCGCTGGTGACGTTCTGGACCCGCCGTGCCTTCCGGCTGCTGCCCGCCGCGCTGCTGGTCATCGTGCTGACGACGCTGGCGATGTTCGCCTGGGCGGGCGAGAACGTATGGCGCGCAGGGCTGCAGCAGGCCCTGGGTTCGGCGTTCTACGTGCAGAACTGGGTCCTGTCGTCGACAGCGACCGACTACCTGAGCTCGAGCGACCCGCCGACCGCGTTCCAGCACTTCTGGTCGCTGTCGGTCGAGGAGCAGTTCTACCTGGTGCTGCCGTTGCTGCTCGTGGCGGTGCTCGCGGTGTCGAGCCGGCGGACCTGGCGGGCCCGTTTCGTCGTGGTGCTCGGGGCGGGGACGCTCGCGTCACTCGCGTGGTCCGTGCACCTGACCGCCACCAACTCGGCCGCGGCCTACTTCGTCACCACGACGCGGGCCTGGGAATTCGGCATCGGTGCTCTGCTCGCACTGCTGGGCCAGGCTCGACTGCACAAGGTGCCACCGGCCGTGGCGTGGGTCGGTCTGGCCGGGATCCTTGTCGCCGCATGGGAATTCACGGCGGGAACCGCGTTCCCCGGGTATGCCGCGGCGCTGCCCACCGTCGGCGGTGCGCTTGTGCTGGCGACCGTGCGGCACGACCGGGTCTGGAACGCTGTGGCGGACTCACGGCCGGTGCAGCTGATCGGCGACGCGTCATACTCCATCTACCTCTGGCACTGGCCGATCCTCACCGTCGCCCCCTGGGTCGCCGGCCACTCGCTCGGGTTCGTCCCGCGTGCGGTGATCCTGCTCGGATCGATCGGGATCGGTTGGGCCTCAACGCGATTCATCGAGGCGCCGCTGCAGCCGCATGGAGCCGTCACGTGGCGGGGCCGCAGCGGCGCCGTCGTCATCGGCGGTGTCGTCACCGCGCTGGTGATCGGCACCGGCGGTCTCGGGATGGTGCAGCACGATGCCGCGCAGTCGCGGCAGCGGGTGGCAGCCGTCCTCGCGGGCGCCGACCCGTGCGTCGGTGCTCCGGCGCTGGGACGCTCCGGCTGTGCGGTTTCGGCGGAGCTGACTCCGGACCTTGCCTCGCTCCCCAAGGACGACGGAAACCGCGCGAAATGCTGGGCTTCCCAAGGAGATCCGTCCCTGCACACCTGCACGCTCGGCGCCACAACGGGCGCGAAGGTGCACGCGCTCGCGATCGGTGACTCGCACAACAACTCGCTGATCCCGGCATACGCGAAGGCCGCCACGGAGCTCGGCTGGCGGATCGACGTCGCCGGCAAGGCCGGCTGCTACCTGACCACTGCCGAGATCCCCGTCGTCGACCGGGACCGGGCCGCCTGTCACTCGTGGCGGCACCGGATGCTCGACAGGATCGTGAAGGACCCCGGCATCGATCTGGTGATCGTCACGCGCAAGGAGTCCGGCGACGCGACGTCGACGCCCGCGGATCGCGGCCACACCGAGCAGGGCATGGAGACGGCGTGGAAACGGCTCACCGCGTCGGGGAAGCGGGTCATCGTCCTGCAGGACGTTCCGCAAGCGCAGCAGGACACCTTGGATTGTGTCGCGCGCTCGGGAGCCGCGGGCGGAAAGGACTGTGCGCTCAGGCAATCCGCTGCCTTCCCGGCATACGAGGCGCAGGAGCGAGCGGCGCGCGGTATGCCCGGTGTGACCTTCGTGAACGTCGAGGATCTCTACTGTCGGCACGGGTCCTGCCCGCCGGTGATCGGCGGCGTGCCGGTGTTCTTCAATCCCGGTCACGTGTCGAAGACGTTCGCCGCGACGCTGGGTTCGGAGCTCGCGACGAAGTTGCGCAAGACCGTCGATTAGTGGGCTCTCCGGCGCGACAATGATGCGGTGCTCGAGTCCGCGTTGGCGCCGGAAGTGCGAGACGCCTACCTGGCGCGTCTCGGAGTCCCACCTGAGCCACCGTCGGTTGCCGGGCTTGCGCTGCTGGCGCGACGACAGGTCGAACGAGTTCCCTACGAAACGCTGTGGATCCAGGGTGGTGAGCGTTGGGGCATCGACCCGGCCGAGGCAGCCCGACGGATCGCGATGGAGAGCCGGGGCGGCTACTGCTACCACCTGAATGGTGCGTTGGGCCTGCTCCTCGCTGCGCTCGGCTACTCGGTGCACCCACACGTCGGGGGAGTGCACGGTCCCGATGGGCCGACGGACTCCGAGCGCGGTAACCACCTGGTGCTGACCGTCGACGGGTTGCCGAGCGACGACAACCCAGGTGGTGTCTGGTATGTCGATGCCGGCCTCGGCGACGCGCTGCACAGCCCGCTGCCACTGATCGCCGGGAGGTATGACGCACCGCCGTTCCGGCTGTCGCTCGAGGAGGTGGAGCCGAGCACCTCGTGGCATCTGACCCACGACCCGACGGGTGGCTTCGCCGGCATGGGCTGGACCGCCGGCATCGCCCGGAGGGCCGATTTCGAGACACAGCACCGCTGGCTGTCGACCGCACCCGAGTCCGGTTTCGTCAAGGTCGCGATGGCAGAGCGTCGGGACGCCAGTGGTGTCGACGTCGTGCGGGGCCTCGTGCGCAGCCGCATCGGGAGTGGTGCATCCGTCGCCGACCCGGTGACCCGCCGGACCGAATGGTTCGAGTTGCTCGCCGATCTCTTCGACCTGCGTTTCGAGGGCAGTGACGCGGGTGTGCGTGATCGGCTCTGGGCAACGGTCCTCGAGGGGCACCGCCGGTGGGAGGCCGAGCAGGGCTGAGTCGCCGGTCGGCTCAGGTCGCGCCGAGCAGCGCTGCGTAGCGACCGAGGTCGACGTTGCCGCCGGAGAGGATCACGCCGACCCTGGCGCCCGGCATCGTCGGTGCGAGGGTGCGTGCGGCCGCCAGTGCGAGTGCTCCGGTCGGCTCGACGACCAGCTTGCAGGTGTGCGCCAGCGATCGCATGGCGTCGACGAGTTCGTCGTCGGTCACGCGCACGATGTCCTCGACCAGCCCCCGGATGATCGGGAAGGTCAGCTCACCCAATGCGGTGGTCTGTGCTCCGTCGGCGAGCGTGTCCGGCACCGGGATCTGCACGATGTGCCCGGCGTCGAACGACTGCTTGCCGTCGTCCCCGGCGGCCGGCTCGGCGCCGAAAACCCTTGCGGCGGGCCGGATCCCGCGTGTCGCAATGGCTGTGCCACTGAGGAGTCCGCCACCGCCGAGTGGCGCGATGACGACATCCAGGTCGGGCACGTCCTGCATGAGTTCGAGCGCGGCGGTGCCCTGCCCGGCTGCGATGTGTGCGTTGTCGAACGGCGGTATGACGGTCCGGCCGTCGCGCGCGGCCAGCTCCCGGGCGATCTCGGCACGGTCCTCGGTGTGCCGGTCATAGGTGACGACCTCGGCGCCATACCCCTTGGTGGCGGTGAGCTTGACCTGCGGTGCGTCGGTCGGCATCACGATCGTGGCGGGTATGCCGAGCAGCCGCGCGGCGAGCGCGACCGCCTGCGCGTGGTTGCCCGACGAGAACGCCACGACTCCCGCAGCACGGGCCGCGCCGTCCAGCCTGCTGAGTGCGTTGTAGGCGCCGCGGAACTTGAATGCGCCCATCCGCTGCAGGTTCTCGCACTTCAGGTGCACCTCGACACCGAGTTCGGAGTCGAGCCGGGAGGAGGTGACGACCGGGGTGCGGTGCGCGACGCCGTCGAGCCGGCGCGCGGCGTCCTGCACGTCCAGCAGGCTGAACGCGGTCATCGGGTCGTGTCGGGCCGCGCGTCCTGCTCCGTGCCGTTCACGCCGTCCGTGGCGGGCGTCGGGGATCCTGCGGAGGGCAGCACCGGGTTGGCCGGCTTCGCGGTCGCGGGAGTCTTCGGCCGCGTTGCCTCGGTGGGCTGAGCGACGTCCTTGCTCTTGGCGTCCTGCACCGTCTTCACAGCGAAGAGCACGACGACGACACCGACGGCCATCAGCACACGCGGGTGCTTCACTCCGTGCTTGAGCAGGAACGCCTCGATCTTGTCGTCGGCCTTCAGGCCGAGTCCCGAAGTGACCAGCATCAGCCCGCCGGAGGCGGCCGCCATGACGTCGCTGGCGCTGAGCGCCTTGTGCAGTGGGTGGTCGTCGGGTATGTCGTTGCCGCGGACCACCAGGAAGATCGAGCCGGCGGTGCCCGCGGTGTTCGCCCAGCGCAGGCCGCGGCGCGCCCACTTCGGGAAACGCGCCGGACGGATCAGCGTGATCGCACCGGCGGCTGCAGCCGACGCGAGGTTGAGGGCAGTGGACTGCTTCGAGATCGCCATGGAAAAACCTTAGACGCCGCGGCCGTTCACCCGGAGGCCCTCCCGGGAACCGGTGCGATCCTCAGGCTGCCTGTGGCAGGTCGGCAGGGGCCACCGTCTGGGCGGCGGCATGCGCACGCCGCAGCATCGGTCCGGCGACCGCGGCCAGAAGGCAGGCGAGTCCGCCGGCGGTCACCGTGACACCGAAGGCCGCGGTGGCCCCGGACAGGTCGCCGAGACGACCGGCGACGGCGGCACCCACGGCATACCCGAGGCCGGTCGCGGCGGCCAGCAGGGTCATGGCGGCGCCGGTGCGGCACGGCGGCGTGAGCTGCTCGCCGAGCGTGAACGTCGTGATCATGTATGGCGCAACGCAACACCCGAGCACGATCAGCACCGGGCACAGCATCGCCAGCGAATGGGTGAGCAGCAGCGGTGCGGCGAGAACGAAGAGCCCCGTCGCGGTCGCCCGCCAGCGGGTGACATAACCGATCCGGGCCGGCAGGGCCGCCATACTCAATCCGGCGACGACGCTGCCGACGCCCAGCAGCGCCTGGACCAGGCCGGCGACGCCGCTGTGGCCGGCGTCGGTGGCGATGACCGTGGTGCCGGTCTGCACCGAGCCGAAGATCATCCCGATGATCAGCTGGGCGAGCATCAGCGTCGCGAGCGCGGGCGTCAGGAACCGGCCCGCAGCGGCGACGCCGGTGCGCGACGCACGCAGCCGCGCTGTGGGATGTATGGCGAACCACGTGCCGAAGACCGCCAGCAGGGCCGCGGCGGTGCAGATGCCGACACCCGGGTCGACGAGGGCGGCGATCGAGCCGACCAGTGCGGGGCCGAGCACGAACGACGCCTCGTCGGCGGACCCCTCGTAGGAGAACGCGGTGTCGATCAGGCGCACCGGCGAGCTGGGCCGACCGCTGGAGGTGATGATCGGGCGCCAGCGCACCCGCGCCAGCGGACCGGCCTGCGGGATGAAGAACCCGCCGACGGCTGCGGCCACGGCCGCCCAGCCCCACGGGACGCCGCTCTCCGCGGCGACCACGACGGCGACGAGGCCGATCGCGCTGATCACCGACTGGGCGAGCACGACGGACCGTTGGCCGAGTCGGTCCGAGGCCGCACCGAGCAGTGGTGCGCCGACCGCGTTGGCGATCGCCAGCGAGCCCGCGGTCGCGCCACCGGCGCCGTAACTGCCGGAGGTGTGGGCGATGAGAAGGAGGACGCCCATCTGGCTCATGGCCAGCGGGAGCCGGGCGAGGAACGCCACGACGATGTAGGTGCGTCCGGTCAGTCCGAAGAGGTGCCGGTATGACGCAGCGGGTGACATTGCGCTGGAACGCCTTTCGCGAGGGACGACAGAAGTCAGCGCGCGACTTCCCACCTCACAGCCGCGCCAGTCCCTTTGCGCGTCCCAGTTTACCGCCGCCGACGGGGTCTTCTGTCACTTGACAGATGTAAGGAACGCCGAGCGCGGTGCTTGGTGATCGCGGTCGGCTTTGGGACGGTGATCCCGGGACGTCGTCACGCGGGGTTGATGACGGCCGGCAACCCGAGGGGTGGGCAGCGTATGGCGACAGTTTCCAGACGAGAAGCGTTGGCTGCGGGAGCTGCGGTCGGTGCAGCCACGGTCCTGGGCGGCTGTGGCGTCGCGAGTGGCCGCACCGCCCCGGCAGTTGCCGAAATGACTGCGGGACAAAAGGATTCGACCGGTTCTGCAGATCCGCGCTCATCGTCCTCCGGGCCGTCGGCGAAGGTGCGGCTGATCGGCGACGGGTCGACCGCCGACACCGGACCGCAGCCGCACCAGCCGACGCCGCACCGGCTCATGCCGGGTGAGCCGCCGCCGCAGTTCGTGGTGATCTCCTGGGACGGCGCCGGCGAGATCGACGGGCTGAACCTCTTGTCGCACTTCCGGCAAGTGGCCAAGGACACAGGCGCGTCGATGACCCTCTTCCTGTCCGGCCTGTTCCTGCTGCCGCGCGGCAAGAAGGATCTCTACCACCCGCCCCGGCACGAGACCGGCGCCTCGGACATCGGGTATCTCGAGGACGGCGACATCCACGCCACGATCCGGAACATCGGTGAGGCGTGGAAGGAGGGCCACGAGATCGGCACCCACTTCAACGGCCACTTCTGTGGGCCGACCGGTGTGGGGCAGTGGTCGCCGGCCGACTGGCGCAGCGAGATCGAGCAGGCGAAGGAGTTCGTCGAGAACTGGCGGACCAACACGGGTTTCACCGATCTGCCGCCGTTGCCCTTCGACTACGAGACGGAGTTGATCGGCGGTCGCACGCCGTGCCTGGAGGGTGCCGACAACCTGCGCATCACGGCCTCGAGACTCGGCTGGCGATACGACAGCAGCAAGACCGGCATCCAGATGTGGCCGTCGAAGGACCGCAACCTGTGGGACCTGTCGATGCAGTCGATCCCGTTCGCCGGGCACACCGGCCAGGTGATCTCGATGGACTACAACATCATGTTCAATCAGACCGGTGGCACCACGCGTGGCACGCCGTCGAAGCGGCCGGGCTGGCAGCAGGAGGCGGTGGACACCTATCTCGCGGGCTTCCGGCGCGTCTACGACTCCAACCGTGCGCCGCTGATCATCGGCAACCACTTCGAGGGCTGGAACGGCGGCATCTACATGACGGCGGTCGAGCAGGTCATGCGCAGGATCGCCACCCACCCGGACGCGCGCATCGTGTCCTTCCGGCAATTGATCGACTGGATCGAGGCCCAGGATCCGGCCGTGCTGGCCAAGCTGCGGACGGTCCCGTTCGGCGCCAAGCCTCCCGGCGGATGGGCGCAGTTCCTGGCAGGATGAGCGCTGCCGTCCTCAAGTCTGGAGAGTTCCCGTGCGGTCGTTCCACATCATCGCCAATCCGTTGTCCGGTGGCGGCCGGGCCGTCCAGGTCGCCCGCGAGGTCGCTGCCGACCTCGGCGACACCGGCAGCGCCGTCCGGATCACGTTCTCGCCCGGTATCGAAGCGGCCGACGGACTCGTCCGGGACACCGCCGCGGCGGACGAGACCTGCGTCGTGGTGGGCGGTGACGGCATGGTCAGCACCATGGCCGGGCCACTGCACAAGTACGACGTGACGGCGGCAATCATTCCCAGCGGGCGCGGCAACGACTTCGCCAGGCAGCTCGCCATACCCGAAAACATCCATGACGCAACGCGATTGGCGGTCGGCGGCGTCGAGACCAAGGTCGACGCCATCGAGGTCGCCGACCGCATCGTCGTCGGGAGCGTCTACGCGGGCGTCGACTCCCGTGTCTCCGAGCTGGTCAACGCCGGCTCCGGACGGCTGCCGTCGGCCCTGCAGTACCAAGTCGCATCGGTGCGTGGACTCATGGAGTTCAGCCCGCGCAACTATCGCGTGCAGGTGGATGACGAGGTCTTCGACTATCGCGGATTCACAGTGATTGCAGCCAATTCCGGCTATTACGGCAAGGGCATGCACATCGCGCCGGACGCGGACGTCCGCGATGGCCTGCTCGACGTCGTGATGGTGGGTGCCGGGAGCCGGGCGAAGTTCGTGCGCGCCCTGCCGCAGCTCTACCGCGGCACACACCTGAAGAATCCCGAAGTGACCGTCGCGCGCGGCGCGAGCGTGCGGATCGAGGCCGAGGACGTCATGGCGTATGCCGATGGTGATCCGGTCGCGCCCGTGCCGGTCACCGCACGCGCCCTCCCGGGCGCACTGCGCCTGTTGTTGAATGGCTGAGGGACCTCGCCTTCACCGACCGACACCGAAGGAATTCGCATGACTGCCAAGGGATATTGGATCGCACGGATCTCGGTGCACGACGACGCCGGGTATGCCGAGTACGTCGCTGCGGCCAATCCGGTCTACTCCGCACACGGCGGCACGCCGATCGTGCGTGGCGGGCGGTTCGAGAGCGTGGAGGGCGACTCGCGGCCGCGCAACGTCGTGATCGAGTTCCCGAGCTACCAGGCAGCGCTGGACTGCTACAACTCGCCGGAATATGCAGCCGCACGCCAGATCAGGCAGCGTGCGGCCGAGGGCGAGATCGTCGTCGTGGAGGGTCCCGAAAGCAGTTAGCCGGCTACGCCCCGCAGCCGAGTGCCTGACGCATCGGCACCAGTTTCGCGTCGGACTCGGTGAGCTCGGACTCCGGCTCGGAGCCGGCGACGATCCCGCAACCCGCGAACAGCCGCATCTGCGAAGGCGTTTCGAGCTCGCCGCACCGCAGTGCGATGCCCCACTCGCCGTCGCCCGCGGCATCCAGCCAGCCGACCGGCCCGGCATACCGACCACGGTCCATCTGCTCCAGCTCGGCGATCAGGTCGCGCGCGGCCAGCGTCGGGGTGCCGCAGACGGCGGCCGACGGGTGCAGGGACGCGGCGAGGCTGAGCGAGGACACGTCCTCGTGCAGCACGCCGGCGACGTCGGTCGCGAGGTGCATGACGTTGGGCAGGTGCAGCACGAACGGCGACTCGGGCACGTTCATCGACGAGCAGTGCGGCGAGAGCGCGTCCGCGACCGAGCGCACGGCGTACTCGTGCTCCTCCAGGTCCTTGCTCGACCGGGCCAGCGATGCCGCGAGCGCCAGGTCGTGCTCGTCGTCGCCGGTGCGGCGGATGGTGCCCGCGAGGACGCGCGAGGTGACCAGGCCCTTCTGCCGGCGCAGCAACATCTCCGGGGTCGCGCCGATCAGACCGTCGACGCTGTAGGTCCAGGTGTTGGGGTAGGCGTCGGACAGGTTGCGCAGCAGGTAGCGGGGATCGATCGCGGTCTCGGAGCGGACCACGACGTCGCGCGCCATCACGACCTTGTCGAGGCCGCCGGACTGGATGCGCTCGACCGCCGCACCGACGGCCGCCGTCCATTGGGAGCCGCTCAGCGCACCGTCGCCCACCTCGGAAATCCTTGGGGCGTCAGGGCATTCGCTTGCGCCGAGCTCCGGGGCGCCGGACAGGCCGGCGGCCGTGCTGACCGTGGTGACCCACGCGACGTCGTGCTGGCGTCCGACCACGATCGACGGGACGTGCAGGACGCCGCCGGCCTCGGAGGCGGCGGCGAAGGCGAACGAACCGACAGCGATCAGCCCCGCCCCGGGCAGGTCGACCTGCGAGCGAACGACCGCATCCTCCACGACGCCGCGCCACCACTGCTCGGCGTCGGCGAACCGCGACGTCCCCTCTGTCTGTATGGCGGTGGCCGTGCCCCAGCCGACGAAGCCGTCGCCCTCGCGCAGCCAGCACACGGGTGCTTCGGCGTCGGCAGGGATCAGGGAGACGAGATCACCCGGATCGGGGATGCGCACGGAACGCACCACCAGGGCCGGGTGTGATTGCGGCAACGGCATGGTCACGAACGGTCACCTTACGCCGCGATCAGTGCCGAGCCGTTGCCTGCGTCCTGTCGCCATACGGAACAATGCTCGGTATGAATCGCGCCAGCCTCGACAAGCAGCCACGTGACGTCGCGAAGATGTTCGATCAAGTCGCGGCGCGCTACGACATCACCAACGACGTGATGTCGATGGGACAGGACCGCCGCTGGCGCAAGGTGGTCGTCGATTCGGTGGCGCCGCGCCCGGGAGACCTCATCCTCGACATCGCGGCGGGCACCGGCACCAGCAGCGAGCCGTTCGAACGGCTCGGCGCTCGCGTCGTCCCGGCCGACTTCTCCCTCGGCATGCTGCGCAAGGGCAAGCAGTTGCGGCCGGACATGGCCTTCACGGCGGCGGACGCGATGCAGCTGCCCTTCGCCGACGGCGTCTTCGACACGGTCACGACGTCGTTCGGCTTCCGCAACGTGCAGTCGACGCAGGAGGCGCTGCGCGAGTTCCGGCGGGTCACCAAGCCCGGCGGCAAGATCCTGATCTGTGAGTTCTCGACGCCGACCAACGGGGCGTTCCGCAAGCTCTACAGCGAGTACCTCATGTCCGCCCTGCCGCGGGTCGCCCGCAAGGTCGGCTCCAACGCCGAGTCCTACGTCTATCTGGCCGAATCGATCCAGGCCTGGCCGGACCAGGCGGGCATCGCCGCGCAGCTGCAGGACGCCGGCTGGTCCAAGGTCGAATGGCGCAATCTGACCGGCGGCATCGTGGCCCTGCACCGCGCCACCAAACCGGTGAAGAACTTTGCCGAATGACGGCTTCCTCGCCGAATGACGGTCGGATCCAGCCGTCACTCGGCGAAGAAGCCGTCATTCGCGATAACGGGCGCTCCTTCTTAGGATCGCCTAAGTAGGTTCACCAACCCGGCTGGGAATAGAGTGCATGGGTTAGTGAAGACGTTCACAAGCTAGAAAGATTCACCCGAGTGAGCCTCCCCGGCGTTAGCCCTGCCCTGGACGAGAGTGCCGACGTCATCGTCGTCGGCGCCGGCCCTGGTGGATCAGCCACAGCCGCTTACCTCGCAATGGCCGGCCTTGACGTGCTGTTGCTCGAGAAGACCCACTTCCCCCGGGAAAAGGTCTGCGGCGACGGTCTGACCCCACGAGCCGTGCGTGAGCTGATCACGCTCGGCGTCCCCACCCCTGAAGACGACGGCTGGATCAAGAACAAGGGTCTGCGGATCATCGGCGGCGGCATGCGCCTGCAGCTGGACTGGCCGGACGTCGCGAGCTTCCCGCCATACGGCTTGGTGCGCACGCGCCAGGACTTCGACGACATCCTCGCCAAGCACGCCGTCAAGCACGGCGCGCGCCTGCGCGAGGGCGTCAACGTCAACGGCGCGATCAAGGACGAGCGGACCGGCGCGATCATCGGCGTCGAGGCCAAGGAGATGGGCGAGAACGACCGCCCGACCGGCCGCACGCTGACCTACCGCGCACCGCTGGTCATCGCGGCCGACGGCAACTCCTCCCGCCTCTCCCTGGCGATGGGCCGGGACAAGCGCGACGACCGCCCGATGGGTGTCGCCGTCCGCGCCTATTACACGAGCCCGCGCCATGACGACGACTACCTCGAGTCGTGGCTCGAGCTGTGGTCCAAGGACAGGAACGGCAAGCGGGTCCTGCTGCCGGGCTATGGCTGGATCTTCGGCGTCGGCGACGGCACCAGCAACGTCGGCCTCGGCATCCTCAACACCTCCAGTGCCTTCGGTAAGACCGACTACAAGGACGTCATGCGTCGGTGGGTCGAGACGATGCCGGAGGAGTGGACCTACAACGAGGAGACCATCACCGGCCCGATCCGCGGCGCCGCTCTACCGATGGGCTTCAACCGCCAGCCGCACTACGCCGACGGCCTGCTGCTGGTCGGCGACGCCGGTGGCATGGTCAACCCGTTCAACGGTGAGGGCATCGCCTATGCGATGGAGTCCGGCCGGCTGGCCGCCGAGGTGATCGCGCAGGCCTTCGGCCGCGCCGACGACGCCGGGCGTGAGCGGGTGCTGCAGTCCTACCCGACGGTGATGAAGGACGCGCTCGGCGGTTACTTCACGGTCGGCCGCCACTTCGCGCAACTCATCGGTCACCCGGAGATCATGCGCTTCGCGGTGCGTTACGGCTTGCCCCGCAAGACGATGATGCGATTCTTGTTGAAGGTGATGGCCAACCTCGGCGACGAGCACGGTGGCAAACTCGACGACCGGGTGATGTCGATGCTGGCCCGCGTGGTGCCCGCGGCATGACGACGATGATGCTCTTGGGCTCGAACAATGACGTTCGGAAGGACTCGTAAGCAATGAACTACTCCTACGCCCCGCTGTTGTTCTTCGCGGGCATCGGTGCCGCCTTCGCGATCTTCTCGGTGCTCGGCGCCAGCACGCTGGCCGGCCCGAAGCGCTACAACCGCGCCAAGGTCGACGCCTACGAGTGCGGCATCCAGCCCAGCCCGCACGCCGAGGGCGGCGGCCGCGTGCCGATCAAGTACTACCTGACGGCGATGCTGTTCATCATCTTCGACATCGAGTCCGTGTTCCTCTACCCGTTCGCCGTCTCGTTCGACCGGTTGGGACTGTTCGCGCTGGTCGAGATGGTGCTCTTCGTCGTGACTGTCTTCGTCGCCTACGCCTTCGTATGGCGTCGCGGCGGACTTGAGTGGGATTGAGGGGTCTGAAGACCAATGGGAATTGAAGAGAAGCTGCCCGCGGGCTTCCTGCTGAGCACGGTCGAGCAGGTCGCCGGCTACATGCGCACTGGCATTTTCACGCTGGGCCGCTGGCGCATCGCGCAACAGATGCGAGCCGGCCAGGCGCGGGCCGCGCGCCTCTATTCTTATCTCCAAAATACGGAGAATTTTCTCTGGACGGTTTTCGTGGGCAACACGGTCGCGGTCTTTTGCGCGCTCTGGATTGTCGCCGTCGCGCTGATTCATCTGTTCGCGGGCGCGCACGCGAAATTCTGGCTGGCAT
>NZ_DASZNO010000050.1:0-90392 GCF_035551235.1 Flexivirga sp.
TCATAGCGGCGCTCGACGACGTGCTGCGCACGGCACCAAAACCATTGGTGCACGGTCGAATACGGCTCTGGGTCGACCGGTCGTTCGCCGTCAAGGGCGCGGGGACGGTGGTGACCGGCACGCTGACTGCCGGGACGCTCACCATCGGCGACCGGCTCAGTCTGCTGGGAGACGGCGGACCCGTCGAGGTCTCGGTGCGCGGCCTCCAGCAGCACGGTGGCTCGATCGGCGCGGTCACACCGGTCAGCCGCGTCGCGGTCAACCTGCGCGGAGTGCACGCTGATGCGGTGCACCGCGGCGATGTCCTGGTGACTCCGAACGCATGGCACGTGACGCGGTGCGTCGACGTGCGCCGGGGGAGCGGACCGTCATTGAGTGACTTCCCCGAGCAGGTGTCCCTGCATCTCGGCACCCTCGCGGCGCCCGCCCGGTTGCGCCCCTTCAGCGACGACACCGCACGAGTGACGATCGAGCGCGCGGTTCCGGTCGCTGTCGGGGACCGAATGATATTGCGCGATAACGGGACTCGGCAGCTCGCCGGCATTCAGGCGCTCGACGTCGACCCGCCGGGTCTGAGTCGGCGTGGTGCGGGCCGTCGCCGCGGTGAGCAGCTCGCGACACTGGCGGCGGAAGGGGACGTGGGCACCGAAGTGGGGCGACGGGGTGCAGTGACAGGGCCATATCTCCGGCGGCTTGGCATCGCACTCCCGGAGACGGCGCCCGACGGGGTGTTGCTCCACGACGACTGGTGGATCGACAGGGCCGCGTTGACCGCGTGGGTGGTGGCGCTGCGCGACGCGGTAGTGGCGGATCAACAGCGGAATCCGTTGTCGGCCGGGCTTTCTCGTGGGGCAGCAATGGATGCTCTTCGGCTCCCGGACCCGGCCCTGCTCGATCTGGTGGCGGCGCAAGCAGGAGTGACGCAGCAGGACGCGGCCTTGTCCCTGGCTGCGGCCGCCGACGACCTGGGTGCGGCCGAACCCGCCGTCGCCATCCTGGAGTCCCGCTTGCGCGAGCAGCCCTTCGCCGCACCCGAGGCCGACGACCTCGCCGCCCTCGGTCTCGACAGGCGCGCGCTGGCAGCGGCCGAGCGGGTCGGCAGGCTGATACGGCTGCGCGACGGGATCGTGCTGCTGCCAACGGCGCCCGCGCTGGCGATGCGTGAATTGTCGTGCCTACCAGAGGTTTTCACCACCAGTGAGGCACGGGTCGCGCTGAGCACGACACGCCGTGTCGCCATACCCTTGCTGGAGCACCTGGATGAACGCGGCTGGACCAGACGACTCGACGCCGGGCACCGCACTGTGGTGCGGTCCGGCGTCGAGGGTTGAGCGACCGAACGACTCAGGCGTCGGCCAGCACCAGTTCGTCGACCACGGGAGCCGCGCTCTGGGTCCGGCGGCCGGAGATCGTCAGGGCGATCGCGCCGCCGAGGAGTGCCGCTGCCGCACCCACCAGGAAGCACAGCTTGAACGCATCGGCGGACGGTATGGCGGGAGCGCCCGGGCGGAGCGTGATGGTCCGGCTGGTCAGCAGAGTGGCCATGACCGCGCCGGCGACGGTTGTGCCGATCGACCGCATAACGGTGTTGATCCCGACACCGGAGCCGGCTTCGGCGGGCGGGACGTTCTCCAGGATGAGCGTGGGCATGGCGGCATACCCGATGCCGACCCCGGCCATGCTGATGCAGCTGGCGACGAGCAGCTGCCATGGTGCGCTCATCATGAACAGCGCGACCACATAACCGATTCCGATGACACCGGCGCCGATCGCGAGCGTGAGCCGTGCACCGATCGTGGTCATCAGCTTGCTCGACACGGGCGCGAGGAACATCATCATCAGTCCGCCGGGTGCCATCCAGAGTCCCGCCTCCAGGATCGACTGGCCCAGGCCGTAGCCGGTGGCCTTCGGCATCTCGAGCAGCTGCGGCACGACGATCGACTGCGCCATCATGCCGAAGCCGATGAGCAGGGCGGCGATGTTGGTGAGCAGCACCGGACGGCGCGCGGTGGTGCGCAGGTCGACGAGCGGGTCCTGCTGTCGCAACTCGTAGCAGCCGAAGAGCAGTAGCACCACAACCCCACCGACCACACACAGCAGCGTGTTCGTGGCGGTCCAGCCCCAGTCGTTGCCCTTGGAGACACCGACGAGCGTGGCGATGAGCCCGATGGCCAGGCTGATGGCGCCGATGATGTCGATGGACGCGGGGTGGCTGTCCGAGACGTTCGGGATGAGGACGGCGGTGCTCACGACCATGAGGGCGGCGAGTCCGGCGGACACCCAGAAGAGCGCGTGCCAGTTGTAGTCCTGGGCGATCCAGGCCGCCAGCGGCAGGCCGATCGCGCCGCCGACGCCCATGGTGGCGCTGAGGGTCGCGATGGCGGTCGAGGCCATCTGCGCGGGCACCACCTCACGGACCATGCTGATCGCCACAGGAATGAATCCCATTGCGATTCCTTGCAAGAAGCGCCCACCGATCATCGGCCACACGCTGGTGGACAGGGCGCACACGACCGAGCCGACGACCAGGATGGCGGCGGACCCGACGAGGACGCGCTGCTTGCCGATGATGTCGCCGAGGCGCCCGGCGACCGGCATGGCCACGGCGCCGCCGAGCAGGGTCGCCGTCACGACCCAGGACGTGTCACTCGCGGAGGCGTGCAGCAGCTGGGGGAGCTCGATCTGGATCGGCAGAACGAGGGTCTGCATCAGGGCCGCGGAGAGCGCGCCGAAGCAGAGCACCGCGATGATCAGCTGCGGTTTGACCTTCGCGGGCGCAGGTGGTGTTTCGGATGTCGTTGTTGTCATCAGTCCTCTTCGAAGTGCGTGCATATGTATGTTGCATGCATATGATTGGGTCTGTCAAACTGCTCGTATGACGAACGAGGTTGGGACCTCGGGCGAGTCGACCGATCTGACCTCGCTCGCGCGCAACAAGGACCTGGCGCCCGAGCGGCGTGTGGCGGCGATCCTGCATTCCTTCGACGTCGACCGGAGGGTGGTGGAGGCCAGGACCAGCCTGACCACGGCCGACCTGCGGTTGCTGTGGTTGCTGTCCGACGGGCGGGCCCGCACGCAGCGGGAGATCTGCGCCGAGCTCAACCTCGAGCAGTCGACCGTCAATCGGCAGGTCAATGCCGCGCTGCGCGCCGGCCACCTGCGACGGGACGACGCGCAGTCCGGACCGGCGGTGCTGAGTGCCACCGCGCAGGGCCGTCGTCGTTACGAGGCCGACGTCGAAGCCTTGGTGGGGCTGATGGGTACCGCCCTGGAATCACTCGACGACCCCGAGCAGTTCCTGGTCTCACTGGCGACATTCGTCGAGGCGTACCGCGAAGCGCTGACCGCCATACGGCCGCACTGAGGCTGCGCTGAGGCTGCGCTGAGTAAGCCCCTCTAGCGCGAGTGACGGCTTCCTCGCCGAGTGACGGCGTGTTTGGAGCGTCGCTCGGCGAAGAAGCCGTCACTCGGCAAGGTTTGTGGGTCGCCGGTTGGCGATTGGACCCAAATACTTGGACGTCCTAGTATTGAGGAAGTAAGCCGAGCCCGATGAGTGGAGACTCCATGTCCGAGGCACCCGCACTGCACGTTCCCGAGAACCCGGTCCGCATCGTCACCGCGTCCAGCCTGTTCGACGGGCACGATGCATCGATCAACATCATGCGGCGCATCATGCAGAGCCAGGGCGCCGAGGTGATCCACCTCGGGCATAACCGCAGCGTCCAGGAGGTCGTCGACGCGGCGATCGAGGAGGACGCGCAGGGGATCGCTGTCAGTTCCTACCAGGGCGGGCACGTCGAATACTTCGAGTACCTCGTGCAATTGCTGCGCGATGCCGGGGCCGACCACATCAAGGTCGTCGGCGGCGGCGGTGGCGTCATCGTTCCCGAGGAGATCGACCGGCTGCGCAAGTCCGGCGTCACGATCTTCAGCCCGCAGGACGGCCAGCGGCTCGGCCTGGTCGGGATGATCAACGAGGTCATCAAGGACTGCGACTTCAACACGTACGACCTGTCCCGGCCGGACGCGCATGCAGTGATGTCCGGTGACCGTACGGCGGTCGCACGCACGATCACCGGTGCGGAGCAGGGCGCGCTCGAGCCGGCCCTGCTGGACCAACTGCGCTCAGCGGCGGCCGACCGGCATACGCCCGTGCTCGGCATCACCGGCACCGGCGGCTCCGGCAAGTCGAGCCTGACCGACGAGCTGGTCCGGCGCTTCCGGATGGACCAGCAGGACAAGTTGCGCGTCGCGTGCGTTGCCATCGATCCGACGCGTCGCCGCGGCGGCGGTGCGCTCCTCGGTGACCGCATCCGGATGAATTCCCTTGACGGGGAACGCACTTACTTCCGGTCGCTCGCGACGCGCGGTGGTCGCGAGCTGCCCGAGGAGCTCACCGAAGTGCTAACGGTGCTGCGCGCCGCGTCATACGACCTGATCATCGTGGAGACGCCCGGCATCGGGCAGGGCGACGCCGCGATCACCGAGTTCGCGGACGTCAACCTCTACGTCATGACGCCGGAGTTCGGTGCGCAGAGCCAGCTGGAGAAGATCGACATGCTCGACTTCGCCGACGTGGTGGCGATCAACAAGTTCGAGCGTCGCGGTGCCATGGATGCGCTGCGTGATGTCGGGCGGCAGATGGTCCGCAACCGTGAGGCGTTCGGGAAGAAGCCCGAGGACATGCCGGTCTTCGGGACCTCGGCCGCGACCTTCAATGACGACGGTGTGACCGCGCTCTACCAGGAGCTGTGCTCGGAGCTCGATGCCAAGGGTCTCGAGTTGCCTCCGGGTGCGCTTGAGCCGGTGACGGTCCGGCACTCGTCCGTCCTGCGGCAGGTCGTGCCGCCGCAGCGGGTGCGCTACCTCGCTGAGATCAGCGAGACCGTTCGCGGCTACCACTCCGACACGCAGCGGTATGCCGACGCGGCGCGACGCGTGCAGCACCTGACGACGGCGCGAGATGCGTTGGCAGACAAGGCTCCCGACGCTTTGAACACCCTGATCGATGAGGCCGGCGAGGCGCTCCCGGGATCGGTCGCCCGACTGCTGACCGAGTGGCCGAAGGTCGTCGAGTCCTACAGCGGTGACGAGCAGGTCGTCACGATCCGGGACAAGGAGATCCACACGACGCTCGCACGCGAGTCGTTGTCCGGCAACAAGATCCGCCGTGTCTCGCTGCCGCGCTACCAGGACGACGGGGAGCTGCTGTCCTTCCTCCGCCGGGAGAACCTCCCGGGCTATTTCCCTTACACCGCAGGGGTTTTCCCGTTCAAGCGGGACAACGAGGACCCGGCGCGGATGTTCGCCGGCGAGGGCGATCCGTTCCGCACCAACCGCCGCTTCAAGCTGCTGTCGGAGGGGCAGCCGGCGACCCGGCTCTCGACAGCGTTCGACTCGGTCACCCTGTATGGACGCGACCCCGACCTGCGGCCGGACATCTACGGAAAGGTCGGCACCTCAGGCGTTTCCGTCGCAACCCTGGACGACATGAAGGTGCTGTATGACGGCTTCGACCTGACCTCCCCGAGCACGAGCGTCTCGATGACGATCAACGGCCCGGCGCCGACGATCCTGGCGTTCTTCCTCAACACGGTGATCGACCAGGAGCTCGCGAAGTTCGCCGAGGAACAGGGTCGACAGCCGAATGACGAGGAAGCGCAGCAGGTTCGGGCGGGGGCGCTCGCGACGGTCCGAGGCACGGTGCAGGCCGACATCCTCAAGGAGGACCAGGGTCAGAACACCTGCTTGTTCTCCACCGAGTTCTCGCTGCGGATGATGGCCGACATCCAGGAATGGTTCATTCAGAACGCCGTTCGCAACTTCTACTCGGTCTCGATCAGCGGCTATCACATCGCCGAAGCGGGCGCGAACCCCCTGAGCCAGCTGGCCTTCACCCTCGCCAACGGCTTCACCTATGTCGAGGCCTACCTGGCGCGTGGCATGGACATCGACGACTTCGCGCCGAACCTTTCGTTCTTCTTCTCCAACGGGATGGACCCGGAGTATTCCGTGATCGGCCGCGTCGCGCGACGCATCTGGGCCGTCGCGATGCGGGACAAGTATGGCGCCAACTCGCGCAGCCAGAAGTTGAAGTACCACGTGCAGACGTCCGGTCGGTCGCTGCACGCGCAGGAGATGAACTTCAACGACATACGCACGACGCTGCAGGCTTTGATCGCGATCTACGACAACGCGAATTCGTTGCACACCAACGCTTTTGACGAGGCCGTGACGACACCGTCGGAGGAGTCGGTGCGGCGCGCGCTCGCCATACAGCTCATCATCAACCGGGAGTGGGGCCTGGCGATGAACGAGAACCCGCTGCAGGGTTCGTTCATCATCGACGAGCTGACCGATCTGGTCGAGGAGGCCGTGCTCTCGGAGTTCGACCGCATCGCGGAGCGCGGCGGCGTGCTCGGTGCGATGGAGACCGGCTACCAGCGCGGCAAGATCCAGGACGAGTCGATGGTCTACGAGCACCGCAAGCACGACGGCTCGTTGCCGATCGTCGGCGTCAACACCTTCCGCAACCCGCACGAGGGTGAAGTGCCACAGAAGGTCGAGCTGGCTCGTGCGTCGGAGCAGGAGAAGGAGTCGCAGCTGAGCCGGGTCCAGGCGTTCCAGCAGGAGCACCGCGACGAGGCGCAGGTCGCGCTGGCTCGGCTGCGGGAGGCCGCGACCAAGGGCGAGAACGTCTTCGCCGTGCTGATGGATGCCGCGCGGGTCTGCTCGCTCGGTCAGGTCACCGAGGCGTTCTTCGAGGTCGGCGGACAATACCGCCGCAACGTCTGACGCACCGCCTCCCCTTTGTGCCGAGAGGACACCCGTTCATCGAGAGGACAGGGGATTTGGCCCGAATTCGGGCCAAATCCCCTGTCCTCTCGGTATTTGGGTGTCCTCTCGGCAAGGGTGTGTCCCGGGTCAGGACCGGATCAGGGCAGGGTCAGGACCGGATCAGGACCGGGTCAGGACACCTCGGCGAGTGCCTGCGCCAGGTCGGTGCGCAGGTCCTCGACGTCCTCCAGGCCGATCGAAAGGCGTACGACGCCGGCGTCGGGTCTGGCGTCCGCCGGGACCGGCCGGTGGGTGAGCGACGCCGGGTGCGAGATCAGCGACGTCACGCCACCGAGCGAGACCGCATGCTCGAAGAGTCGGACCGAGCTCACGAGGTGCGCGGCGGCGTCATACCCACCGGCGAGGCGGAGCGCGAACATCGCGCCGGGGCCGCGCATCTGGCGCCCGACCAGGCCGGCCGGGTCGCATTCGGCGAGCCCCGGGTAGAGCACCTGCGAAATCGCCGGGTGGTCGCTCGCCCAGCCGACGAGCTTGTCGGCGGAGGCCTGGCCGGCACGCACGCGCAGCGGCAGTGTCGCCAGACCGCGGTGCAGTAGATAGCCGCCCATCGGGTGCAGCAGGCTGCCGGTGATCGCGCGGACACGACGCAGCGCTTCGGCCCACGGCGTGCTGGTCGCGACGATGCCGGCGATCGAATCCCCATGGCCACCAATGAATTTCGTCGCACTGTGCAGCACCAGCGTGGCGCCGAGGCGGGCCGGGTTCTGCAGCACGGGAGTCGCGAAGGTGTTGTCCACGACGACGGGTGTCGAGCGGGCCGCCTCGGTGATGGCGGCGAGGTCGACGAGCTCGAGTGTTGGGTTGGCCGGTGTCTCGACCACGACCAAACAGGTGTCGGGGCGCACCGCGTCGGCGACCTCCGACGGCGTGCAGTATGTCGTCTCGACGTCGAGCAGTGGCGAGCCGAGCAGGTGGTCGGTGCCGCCATACAGCGGACGTACGGCGACGACATGCCGACCCTCGTGCTCGCTCTTGGCAGCCAGTATGACGGCGGTCATCGCCGCCATACCCGAGGAGAACGCGACGGCCTCGTCGGTGCCTTCGAGGGCGGCGAGACCTTCCTCGAAGCGCGCCACCGTCGGATTCCACAGCCGCGCATAGACATTGCCGCCACCGGGCACCGGGCGCCCGCCGCCGGCCATCGTCTCGTAGGACAGTCCGCTCGCATCCAGGTCCGGCACCGGGTTCGTGGTGGACAGGTCGATCGACGGCACGTGCACGCCTTGCTCGGCGAGGCCCTCCCGGCCGGCGTGCGTGGCGATCGAATCCAGCTGAAGAGGTGGCGTCGTCATGGCCGCACCGTAGAAGGATCCGGTGTGGAATGGCGTAATGGATGAAGATCCTGTCGCGGAATCAGTCCGGCGCGATGGATTCCGATGAGAAGCTGTATGCCGTGACGCTCGAATCGAAGAATCCCCCGGCCGCTCATGGTCTCGACGAGGTCGACCTGGCGTTGCTCGCCGAGCTCGCCGGCAATGCGCGGATAACCGGCGCCGCGCTGGCCAAACGTGTCGGCGTTGCCGAGTCGACGTGTGCCAAACGGCTGCAGTTGTTGCGCGATCGCGGGGTGATCACCGGTTTCACCACTCAGATGGATCTCGCCGCGCTCGGGCACCCGATCCAGGCCGTCATTGCGGTTCGGCTGGCGAGTCACAACCGCGATCATGTGCTGCGGTTCCATGACACGCTGACCGCCATACCGGGGGTGTTGACGGTGTTCCACGTCGCGGGGGAGAACGACTATCTGCTGCATGTCGCGGTCACCAGCCCGGAGCAGTTGCGGGACCTCGTGCTCGACCACATCAACGTGCACCCCGGCGTTCGGCATACCGAGACGCAGCTCGTTTTCAGTGTGATGCCCGGTGCGGGGATCTTTGCGGGGCGTTGACCGGCCGCTGGGTTTCGATACCCGTCCTCGTACCTCGTCCGCTACTCAACCCGCAGTAGCGTCGCTGCCTCGATCATGGACGGGCCGTACCAGGTGATCAGGCGACCGCTCAGCAGTCGTGTCGGAGTGCGGAACGCCTCGGGCCCGTCGTCGGCGGTGAAGACATACGGCTCATCCGGCAGGAGTATGACGTCGGCCCCCCGACCATCCAGCTCCGCGAGCTCCACCTTCGGATAACGGCCGCCGGCATCGCCATACACATTCTCAAAACCCATGCGGCGCAACAGATCCCCGGTGAACGTCCGCGAGCCGACCACCATCCACGGATCCCGCCAGATCGGCACCGCGACCCGGGCGCGCACCGGCGGCAGATCACCCGCCCACAGGCCACGCGCTTCCTCCAGCCAAACCGGTCGCTCCCAGTGCAGAACGTCATCGAAGAGTTCGTCGTATGCCGCGAAAGCGTCTGGCACTGTTTCGATCTCGCTCACCCAGACGGTCACGCCCGAGTCGCGCAGGCGACGCACGTCCAGCTCGCGGTTCTCCTCCTTGTTGGCCACGACCACGTCGGGCTGCAACGACCGGATGACGTCGAGGTTCGGGTTCTTGGTGCCGCGCACGCGCGTCACGTCGAGCTCGGCCGGGTGCGTGCACCAGTCCGTCGCGCCGACCAGCGCCTCCGGGCGGGTGGCGGCCAGCGCCTCGGTGATCGACGGCACCAGGGATACGACACGTTGTGCGGACATCGGAACGATCCTTTCATCGTCGGCCACGGACCCGTCCCTCGGACTTGCGCACTCCGGTTCCAACCCGCACCTTCTTGCCGAGTGACGGCTTCCTCGCCGAGTGACGGTCAGATTGCGCCGTCACTCGGCGAAGAAGCCGTCACTCGCGAAGACCAGGCCAACCAGGCTGAGGCGCGGGCACACGCCGGAGCTCAGTGCCATGATGACCACCATGGACGCGACCACGGCATACCGGGCGGCGCGGGACTTCCTGCTGCAGCACCACGACAACTATGACGAAGCGGTCGAGGGCTTCCATTGGCCCGACCTGGGCGATCGATTCTGCTGGGCCGTCGACTGGTTCGACGCCGTGTCCGTCGACAACGACCGGCCGGCCCTGGTGATCGTCGAGCAGGACGGCTCACGTACCAGCCGCAGCTTCCAGGAGATGAGTCGTCGCTCCGATCAGGTCGCCGCCTGGCTGGGTGATCTCGGCGTCGGCAAGGGCGACGCGGTGATCCTGATGCTGAACAACCAGGTCGAGCTCTGGGAGGCCATGCTCGGGGTGATGAAGCTGGGCGCCGTCATCGTGCCCACGACCACGGCCGCCGGCCCGAGCGACCTCACCGACCGCCTACAGCGGACGGCGGCCAAGGCCGTGGTGTGCAACGCCGGCGACATCGGCAAGTTCGACGAGGTCCCCGGCGAATACCTGCGCCTCAGCGTGGGTGCCGCCGACGGTTGGCAGAGCTTCGCCGACGCCTTCGACACCGAGTGGCACGCGATCCCGCATCCGGGCACGACGCCACAGGACCGGTTGCTGCTCTACTTCACGTCCGGTACGACGTCGAAGCCGAAGCTCGTCGAGCACACGCAGGTGTCCTACCCGGTCGGCCACCTGTCGACGATGTACTGGATCGGCCTGCGCCCCGGCGACGTGCACCTCAACGTCTCCTCGCCGGGCTGGGCCAAGCACGCCTGGTCCAACTTCTTCGCGCCGTGGATCGGCGAGGCCACGATCTTCATCTACAACTACTCCCGCTTCGATGCCCCGGCGCTGCTCGAGCAGATGCGGACCGAAGGCGTCACGAGCTTCTGCGCGCCCCCGACTGTATGGCGGATGCTCATCAACGCCGATCTCGGCACAAAACCGGGCGCCCTCCGCGAGGTGGTCGGTGCAGGAGAGCCGTTGAATCCAGAGGTGATTCGGCAGATCGAGAAATCCTGGGGGCTCACCATCCGGGACGGCTACGGCCAGACCGAGACCAGCGTGCAGATCGCGAACACACCTGGCGGCACGGTGAAGCCCGGGTCGATGGGGCGCCCGTTGCCGGGCGTGCCGTCCGGTCTGGCCGATCCCGTGAGCGGCGAGCTCCTGCCACCCGACGCGGACGAGGGCGAGATCTGCCTGGACCTCGGTCAGCACCCGGTCGGTCTGATGACCGGCTACCAGGCCGATCCCGAGCGCAACGCCGCCGTCATGGCCCACGGCGTCTACCACACCGGGGACGTCGCCTCCCGCGACAGCGACGGCTACTACACCTACATCGGCCGCACGGACGACGTCTTCAAGGCGTCCGACTACAAGATCAGCCCGTTCGAGTTGGAGTCCGTGCTCATCGAACACCCTGCGGTCGCGGAGGCCGCCATCGTGCCGGCTCCGGATCCGGTGCGGCTCGCGGTGCCGAAGGCCTACATCGCGCTCGCGCCCGGTCACGAGCCGACCGAGCAGACCGCGTTCGAGATCCTGAAATTCGCCCGCGAGCACCTGGCGCCATACCAGCGGGTGCGACGGGTGGAGTTCTACGAGCTGCCCAAGACGATCTCCGGCAAGATCCGCCGGGTGGAACTGCGCGGGCGCGAGGAGGAGATCGCCGGCCAGCGCCCCGGGCCCGAATGGCGCGACGACGACTTCCCCGAACTGAAGGGGTGACGCCTCAGCGCAGCACGACGGTCCGTCGCCCCTGCACGAAAACCCTTCCCTCGCAGTGCCATCGGACGGCGTTGGACAGCGCCTTGCATTCGGTGTCCCGCCCGGCAGCGACAAGGTCGGCCGGGGTGTAGGAGTGGTCCACCTCCTGCACCTGCTGGGAGATGATCGGACCCTCGTCGAGGTCGTCGGTGACGTAATGCGCTGTCGCACCAACGGTTTTCACGCCGCGCTCATACGCCTGGTGGTAGGGCTTGGCGCCCTTGAAGCTCGGTAGGAACGAGTGGTGGATGTTGATCGCGCGACCGCTCAACCGGCGCGCCAGGTCGTCGGAGAGGATCTGCATGTAGCGGGCGAGCACGACCAGGTCGACGTCGAGTTCGTCCACCAGCTGCAGCAGGCGCGACTCGGCCTCCGGCTTGGTCGCGGCCGTCACCGGGATGTGATGGAAGGGCGCGCGGTGCCAGCGCACGAGGTCCTCGTGGTCCGGGTGGTTGGAGACCACCGCCACGATCTCGATCGGCAGGTCGTCGACGTGCGCGCGGAAGAGCAGGTCATTGAGGCAGTGCGCGAACTTCGACACCATCACCAGCACGCGTTGCTTGTCGGTTGACCGTCGTAACCCGGCGTTCAGCTGCCACTCCTCGCGCAGTGAGTCCAGAGAGCGTTCGAGGGACTCGATGCCGGGGTCGCCGTCGTCGGGCACGACGAAGTCGACCCGGCACACATAGCGACCGGCCAGCTGATCGTCGAACTGCTTGATCTCGCGTATGTCGGCACGGTTCTCGACGAGGAACCCGGTGACGGCGTGCAGCAACCCGGGCCGCTCCGCGCCGTCCAACGTCAGCACGTAACGGTGCTCCCCGATGTCTCTGCTCATCGCGAATCTCCTTGTCCCTGAGGCATTCTCAGCACTCCACCACATTCACCGCGAGACCGCCGCGGCTGGTCTCCTTGTACTTGCTCTTCATGTCACGGCCGGTCTGTCGCATCGTGCGTATGGCGGCGTCCAATCCCACTCGATGATCGCCATCACCCTGCATGGCCAGACGCGCGGCGTTGATCGCCTTCACCGACGCGATCGCGTTGCGCTCGATGCACGGCACCTGCACCAGCCCGCCGACCGGATCGCAGGTGAGTCCGAGATTGTGCTCGATGCCGATCTCGGCAGCGTTCTCCACCTGCACCGGCGTTCCGCCCAGGACGGCGCACAGGCCGGCCGCTGCCATCGAGCAGGCGGAGCCCACTTCGCCCTGGCAGCCCACCTCCGCACCGGAGATCGAGGCTCGTTCCTTGAAGAGGATGCCCACCGCAGCGGCGGTCAACAGGAAGGTGACCACGTCGTCGTCGTTGGCGCCGTCGACGAATCGGGTGAAGTAGTGCAGCACCGCGGGCACGATGCCGGCGGCGCCGTTGGTCGGTGCGGTGACGACCCGGCCCGCGGAAGCGTTCTCCTCGTTGACCGCCAGCGCGTAGAGGTTCACCCATTCCATCGCCCACAGTGGATCGCTCATCGTCCCGGTGCGCGCCCGCTCGGCGGCCTCGGTGGCGCGCAGCTTGCGTCGCAGTTCGGGCGCCCGGCGTCGCACTCCGAGCCGCCCGGGCAGGAACTTCTCCTCCCGCGTGCAGCCGTTCTCGACGCACTCCTGCATCACCGACCAGATGCGCAGCAGCTGCGACCTCGTCTCGGCCTCGGGCCGGAAGGCCGACTCGTTGGCGAGCATCACGTCGGCGATGGAACCGCCCGTCAATGAACAGTGCGCCAGCAGTTCCACGGCGCTGGTGAAGGGGTGCGGAACCACGATCTCGCTGGTGCCGATCCCACCGGGACCGTCCTTGTCGACGACGAATCCGCCTCCCACCGAATAGCTTTCGCGCTCGCTGAGTATGGCGCCGGCAGCGCCATACGCCGTGAAGCGCATGCCGTTGGGATGCCGGGGGAGCGGCTTGCGGTGGAACTCCAGATCGACACCGGGATCGAAGTCGATCGGCTGCGAGCCACCGAGCACGAGCCGTCGCCGGTCGCAGATCTCGTCGTACTGCTCGAATGCGGCGGCCACGTCGACGGTCTCGGGATCGGCTCCGGTGAGCCCGAGGACCACCGCGCGGTCCGTGCCGTGGCCGACACCGGTGGCTGCGAGCGACCCGAACAGCCGGACGGTGACGCGCTGCACCTGATCGAGCGTCGATGCGTGCCGCACCCCGTCGACGACGCGGGCGGCGGCACGCATCGGCCCGACCGTGTGCGAGGACGACGGCCCGATCCCGATCGAGAAGAGGTCGAGTGCGGAGAGAGCCATCAGGCGAACTCGCGCATACCGTCCAACAGCCAGCGCGCCGTGTGCGTGGCGAAGGATGCCCTCGGCATGATCCGCCACGTGTCCGGCGCAACGCGCCAGAGAATGACATTCACCGTGCCGAGCAGTGTGACAAGCGCTGAACCCGCAGGAAAGGCAACCGGATCCAGGTCGAGCCGGCAGGACTTGTCGAGCACCTCCTGCGCACGCGGGCCGCGCAACTCGAGCGTCGTGCGGTTCGCCGAGAGGTCGACGACCTGCCCCGGCAATCCGCCCAGAGCGGTGCTCAACTCCTCCGTGATCGCTGCCGGGTCGGTGCCGCCCGTGGCCTCGTCGGGTGCGACGAGCAGATATTCGTCGGGTGCCAGCCAGAGGACGTGCCGTCCGCCGGACAGCTCCGTCACGTCACCGACCCCTTCCGGCAGCGCGCCGGTGAGCGTCCATTCGAGGGCGACGGCGGACGGGCTACCGGCCTCGGCACGCAGACCGATCTGGGCGAGGAACGGGATCTCCCGCAGCGAAACCGCAGCGCTGCTACCGGCCTCCAGCTCCCGGGTCATCCGCTGCAGTGGACTGCGGCGGCGCTCCAGCACCGCATTGCGCTCAACCATCGCGACGTGCTCCTTCCTTGTCGTACACGACTGCCTCGGCGATCTGCACCGGGAAGAACTTCCCCTCGAACGACGCCATGACCTCCTCGCCGATCCGCGACCGCCCGTCCCTGACGAGCGCCAGCGCGAACGTCCGGTCGAGCGCCTCGCTGCGGTAACTGGAGGTCACGTGCCCGATCATCGGAATCGGCTGTGCCGCAATGCCGTTCAACGGTTCGGTCGGGGCGTCCTCCGACGTCACGACCTGGCTGCCCTCCGGCAGGCGCAGCTCGCTGTCCACCGGGAAGAGACTCACCAGCTGCTTGCGTCCCTCCTCGACGTGGCCGGCGCGTGCGTAGGAACGCATGCCGATGAAGTCCTTCTTCTTCTTGGCCACGACCCAGTCCATCCCGAGATCCTGCGGGGTGACGGTGCCGTCGGTGTCCTGCCCCACGATCGGGAACGCCTTCTCGGCACGCAGCACGTGCATGGTCTCGGTGCCGTATGGCGTGAGGTCGAACTCCTCGCCGGCCGCGGTGATGTCGTCCCAGACGGCTTCGCCATACCAACCACTCACGTTGACCTCGAAGGCCAGCTCGCCGGAGAAGGTGACCCTGGCGATACGAGCCGGTATGCCGCTGGCGAGCACCGTGTCGTGGAAGGACATGAACTCGAAGCCTTCCTTCGACACGTCCAGGTCCGGCGCGATCTTGTGTATGACGTCGCGCGACCGCGGGCCGGCCACGACCGTGGTGGACCACTGTTCCGTCACCGAGGTGAAGACGACGTCGAGTTCCGGCCACTCGGTCTGGTGCCACTCTTCGAGCCACTCCAGGACGCCTGCCGCACCACCGGTCGTGGTGGTCATCAGGTAGCGGTCCTCCGCGAGCCGGAAGGAGACGCCGTCGTCGAAGACCATGCCGTCCGGGCGGCACATCACGCCATACCGCTGCTTGCCGACCGGGAGTTTCGCGAAGGCGTTGGTGTAGATCCGGTTGAGGAAGGTCGGGGCGTCCTTGCCGCGTATCTCGATCTTGCCCAGCGTCGAACCGTCCATGTAGGCGACATTCGTTCGTGCTGCGCGACATTCGCGAGCCACCGCTGCGTCCATGTCCTCGCCCGCCCGCGGGTAGAACCACGGGCGCTTCCACTGGCCGACATCCTCGAACTCGGCGCCGCGCTCGACGTGTCGGGCGTGTGCGGGCGTCACCCTGGCCGGGTCGTAGAGCTCGCCCCGGGCACGACCGGCCAGCGCCGCGAACGCGACCGGTGTGAACGGCGCACGGAAGGTCGTGGTGCCGATGGTGCCGGGCGACGGCTTCGGGGTCAGCGGACCACCCTCGCCGCCGCCCTGGCCGGGTTGGCCGACCGGCATGGAGGCCATGTCGTGCTCGCCGAGCAACTGGCTCAGCAGGCCGATCGTCAGGACGCCACCGATCTTGCCCTGGTCGAGGCCGGTGCTGATCGAGGTGTAGCGCTTGACGTGCTCGACGGAACGCATCCCGGCGCGCACGGCCCGGACGACACCGGCCGCGGTCTCGTCACGTTGCAGGTCGACGAAATGGGTCTCGAAGTCACCAGCCGGTGACGGGATCACCCACACGTCGTCGGTGACGCCCGAACGGTTGCGACGTTCTTGCGCCGATGTCGGATTCGGTTGTGCCGCACCGGCGGCCGCGCCCTCGGCTATCGCACCGTCCGTCCAGTAGGTGCCGGTCACCGAGCCCGCGAGTGCCTGGTCGCGCACCGGGTCGGACGGCACGAAACCGAGCAGCCCGTCGTCCCAGTGCAACGCACCCTGGCGTTGCGAATGCAGGTTGACATTGGCGGACCAGCCACCGGACACGGCGAGCAGGTCGCACGGAACTTGTTGTGTCTCCTGCATGTCGGCGCCGGCCGGGGCGATGTGGACTCCGACGAGGCCATCGGATCCGATGGCCTCGACCACCAGGTGCCCGTGCTGGACGTCGACCGACTCCGGGTCCTCGACGCTCGCCGTCGGCCGGCTGTCCACCAGGGTCACCCGGGCGCCGGCCGCCGCGAGGTCGGCGGCCACGGAGTATGCCGAGTCGTTGGTGGTGAACACGACGATCTGCTCGCCGGCCAGCACGCCATACCGGCCGAGGTAGTTCTGGGCGGCTGACGCGAGCATGACGCCGGGCAGGTCGTTGTTCGCGAAGACCAGTGTCCGCTCGAAGGCGCCGGTCGCCAGCACCACGCGTCCGGCGTTGATGTGCCAGACCCGCTGACGGGAGACGCCGTCCTTCACGGGCGCATCGGTCCGCTTCTCCAGCGCGATCAGGTAGTTGCTGTCGTAACTGCCGAACACGCTGGTACGTCGAAGGATCCGGCAGTTCGCGGACCGTTCGAGATCCTCCTCGAGATCGTGGATCCAGGCGCCGGCAGGAACGCCCTCGACGATCTCACCGGGGCGGCCGAGCAGGCTGCCACCGAGCGCGAAGTCCTGCTCGAACAGCATCACCCGGGCGCCGGTTGCAGTGGCAGCGCGTGCTGCCGCGAGACCCGCTGGGCCGGCTCCGATGACGGCGACGTCGGTGTGCACGTGCATGTGGTCGTACTCGGCCGGGTCGACCGACTGGTCGAGGGTGCCGATGCCGTCCTCCCAGGTCAGCTCCAACCCGTCGACCAGCTCGGTGCTGGTGGCCGGCTGCATCGACTCGCCATACTCGCCGTTGACCCGCACGAATGCGTTGGGCTCCTCGACGCCGCTGCTCATCACGCCGCGAGGACGTCCGCGATAGATCGAATCACCCACGCGGACAACGCCGTTGGCCAATGCGGCCGAGGCGATCGTGTCGCCGGCCAGGCCGTCATACGACTGCCCGTCGATCGTGAAGCTGCGGGAGACACCGCGGTCGACAATGCCGCCGAACCCGAGCCGGTGTGCGGTCATGACTTGGCTCCTTGCGTGGTGTTCGCGTCGACCGGTGCCGCGCCGACGTAGGTGGAGGTGATGTCGTAGGTCCGGGTGTCGCGGACCGCGTTGAACCACTTGCGGCAACCGGCGCTGTGCACCCAGCGCTCGCGGAACGCGCCCTTGGGGTTGTCCCGGTAGAAGAGGTACTCAGCCCATTCCTGGTCAGTGAGGGCGTGCGGGTCCTCCGGGTAGGGGATGTGGGCCTGGCCGCCGTAGGTGAACTCGCCCTCCGGGCGGACTCCGCAATGCGGGCACTCGATCATCAACATATTGCGTCCTCTCAGTGCGCGACGGCAGCGGCGCCGTGCTCGTCGATGAGCTCTCCGGTGACGAAGCGCTCGAGGGAGTAGGGGCGGTTGAGCTCGTGCGGCTCGTTGTTGGCGATGGTGTGCGCAAAGGCGAAACCGGCGCCCGGCACCGCCTTGAATCCCCCTGTGCCCCAACCACAATCGACATACATGCCATCGACCGGAGTGAGGCCCATGATCGGCGAGGCGTCCAAGGTGACGTCGACGATGCCGCCCCAGGTGCGCAGCAGGTGCGCGCGGGAGAACGCCGGGAAGAGCTCCACGGCCGCCGACATCTGATGCTCGATGACGTGGAACGAGCCGCGTTGTCCGTAGCCGTTGTAGGAGTCGACGCCGGCGCCCATCACGAGCTCACCCTTGTGGGCCTGCGAGACGTAGACGTGCACGTGGTTGGACATCACCACGGTCGGGTGGATCATCTCGTGCAGCTCGGAGACGAGCGCCTGCAACGGATGTGACTGGATCGGGACCCGGAAGCCGGCCATCTCGGTCAGGGTGGAGGTGTGCCCGGCGGCGGCCAGTGCCACCCGGCCGGCCCTGATGTTGCCGCGGGTCGTCCGGACGCCGACGACCTTGTCGCCGTCCATGTCGAAGCCGGTGACCTCGCAGTTCTGGATCAGGTCGACGCCGAGCTCGCTGGCACGCCGCGCATAGCCCCAGGCGACCCAGTCATGCTTGGCGATGCCGGCGCGCGGCTGGTAGGTCGCACCCATGACCGGGTAACGGATGTCCTGGCTGATGTTGATGATCGGGCAGATCTCCTTGACCTGCTCCGGCGAAATGTATTCAGCATCAACGCCGTTGAGGCGGTTCGCCTCGACCCGGCGTACCGAGTCACGCTCGTCCTGCAGCGTGTGCGCGAGGTTCAGGACACCACGCTGCGAGAAGAAGATGTCGTAGCCGAGCTCGTCCTCCAGGCCCTCCCACAACTTCAGTGACTTCTCGTAGATGGCCGCCGACTCGTCCCACAGGTAGTTGCTGCGGATGATGGTCGTGTTGCGGGCCATGTTGCCGCCGGCCAGCCAACCGCGTTCGAGCACAGCCACATTCGTGATGCCGTGCACCTTCGCGAGGTAGTAGGCGGTGGCCAGTCCGTGCCCGCCGCCGCCGACGATCACGACGTCGTAGGAGTCCTGCGGGTCCGGGTTGCGCCACAGGAAGGACGGGTGCGGTGGGAGAGCTCGCTGGTTCATCGTGCCTCCTCAGTGAGATCGGGATAGAGCGGGAAGCGTGCGGTGAGCGCGGCGACACGGGACCGCAGGTCGTCCGCGACGGCTTCGATGTCAGCGGCGGTCAGGGTCGTCGCGATGATGTCGGCCACCTCGGTGAACTCCGTGTCCCCGAAACCGCGCGTTGCCAGCGCCGGCGTGCCGATCCGCAGCCCGGAGGTCACCATCGGTGGGCGCGGATCATTGGGAATCGCGTTGCGGTTCACGGTGATTCCGATGCTGTGCAGCCTGTCCTCGGCCTGCTTGCCGTCGAGTTCGGCGTCACGCAGATCGACCAGGACCAGATGGACGTCGGTCCCGCCGGACAACACGCGTATGCCGTGCTCGGCGGCGTCATCCTGCAGCAGTCGCTCCGCGAGCAGGCGCGCACCGGACAGAGTGCGCCGCTGCCGGTCGGCGAAGTCCTCCGACGCGGCGGCGCGGAACGCGACCGCCTTGGCGGCGATCACATGCTCCAGCGGCCCGCCCTGCATCCCGGGGAACACGGCCGAGTTGACCTTCTTGGCGATCGCGGCGTCGTTGGTCAGGATGATGCCGCCGCGCGGCCCACCCAGAGTCTTGTGCGTGGTGCTGGTGGTGACGTCCGCGAACGGCACCGGGTTCGGGTGCAGGCCGGCAGCGACCAACCCGGCGAAGTGGGCCATGTCGACCATCAGCAGGGCACCGACCTCGTCGGCGATCGCGCGGAACGCTGCGAAGTCGAGGACGCGCGGGTATGCCGACCAGCCCGCCACGATCAGCTTCGGCCGGTGCTCACGCGCGAGACGCGCGACCTCGTCCATGTCGACTCTTCCGTCGTCACCGACGTGGTAGGCGGCGACGTCGAACATCTTGCCGCTGTAGTTGATCCGCATGCCGTGCGTCAGGTGACCGCCGTGCGCGAGGTCCAGCCCGAGGATGCTGTCGCCCGGCTGGAGCAGCGCGAAGTAGACGGCGGTGTTGGCCTGGGCGCCGGAGTGCGGCTGGACGTTCGCGTATGCCGCGCCGAAGAGGCTCTTCACCCGCTCGATCGCCAGGCTCTCGATGACGTCGACATGTTCGCAGCCGCCGTAGTAGCGCCGGCCGGGGTAACCCTCGGCGTACTTGTTGGTGAGCACACTGCCCTGGGCCTGCAGTGCTGCCACCGGCGCGAAGTTCTCCGAGGCGATCATCTCCAGGGTGTCCTGCTGGCGGCGCAGCTCCAGTGCGACTGCTGCCGCGACCTCCGGATCTGCCTCTGCCAGAGCGGAATTGAAGCCACCCCGCGCCATACCTGGTGTTGGTGCGGCGTCTCGGGTGGGGCTTGCTGAGGTCACGGCGATTCCTCCCGCACGTTGAAGTCGACAACTGATATATCAGTTGTCGGGTAAGCTAGGCGCCCGATCGTCCGGTGTCAAGGCTTGGAGGTGCTGCCATGATTCGATCCGTGCCCAACCATGAGCCCAGCGCATTGCGGACCAACGGATCGCTGACCGAGGCTGCCTACGAAGCCCTCAAGGAGCGCCTCGTGCTGCTGGACATCGCGCCGGGGGAGCCGTTGAGCGAGCAGGCGCTCTCCCTGGAGCTGGCGGTCGGTCGCACGCCGCTGCGCGAAGCTTTGAAGCGCCTGGAGTCCGACCACCTGGTCGTCACTTATCCGCGCCGTGGCACCTTCGCGACCCGCGTGGACATCACGGCGCTGTCGGAGATCTCCGAGATTCGTCGGGTTCTGGAGCCGCTGGCGGCCGGCCTGGGCGCAACGCGCGCCGTTGCGGAGGATCGTCGGCAGCTGGAGAAGCTGCGCGATGGGCTCGCTGCGCTGCCGGCCGACACCTCCGCGCGCGACCACATGGAGTGGGACCTGCAGGTGCACCGCGCGATCTACCGGGCGACGCACAACGACCACCTGGAAACAGCGCTGGTGCGCTACGGCAATCTCGCCACCCGGATCTGGTCGGTGGCCGCGCCGCGACTCGACGATGTGGGATCGCACATCGTCGAGCACATCGAGCTGCTCGAAGCGGTGCGTTCCGGCGACAGTGAGCATGCCGAGCGGCTGATGCTCGAGCACATGCAGGCCTTCGAGGTCCGCATCCGCACCGTTCTCTGAGTGCGAAACACCTTCCAGCGGACCGCCTTTCAATGTTCGGAGGGTGCGGCCAGCTCTTTACTGCCCGGTAGGGGTTGACAGTGATGTCGGTCACTTCTACCTTCGGTGCAACCCAGTTGCAGTGAACGCAACGCTCGGAAGGAGGGCGCATGCCCGAACCGAAGCACCGACCCGAACTTGAAAGCATCGATGAGCGCTATTCGCTCAGCGGAAACCTGCGAGCCCACGACGGACACGGAGTCAGCAAGGGAACCCGCCGCCGCGTCATCGTCGCGAGCTTCATCGGCAACTTTGTCGAGTGGTTCGACTACGCCGTCTACGGCTATCTCGCCACCACCATCGCCACCGTGTTCTTTCCGTCCGGGAACAGGACCGCCGCCCTGCTCTCGACATACGCGCTCTTCGCCATCTCGTTCGTCGTCCGGCCGATCGGCGGGTTCTTCTGGGGCAGCCTCGGTGACCGGGTCGGACGCAAGAACGCGCTCGCGTTCTCGATCCTGATCATGTCGGGTGCGACGTTCTGTATCGGACTGCTTCCGTCATACGCCTCGGTCGGGATGCTCGCACCAGCACTGCTGCTCGCCGTTCGCATCGTCCAGGGATTTTCCGCAGCGGGTGAGTACGCCGGGTCCTCCGCCTTCCTCGTCGAATACGCACCGCCGAGCAAGCGTGGTCGGTATGCCGCCGTAGTCCCTGCTTCCACCGCCACCGGTCTGCTCTTCGGCTCGCTGCTCGCGGCTCTCATGAGCGCCACCCTGTCGACCGATCAGATTCACTCCTGGGGCTGGCGGGTGCCCTTCCTGCTGGCGGCGCCGATGGGGCTGATCGGCCGGTACATCCGCAACAAGCTCGAGGACACGCCCGAATTCCGTGAACTGGCCAGCAACGATGACGCCGTCCGCGCGCCGACGAAGGAACTGCTCTCCAGCTACTGGCGGGTCGGGGTCATCGCCTCCGGCGCGGTGCTTCTGAACGCGGTCGGCTTCTACGTGATCCTGAGCTACCTGCCGACATACCTGACGGAGGAGATGGGCCTGGATGAGACCCGGTCGTTCGTCGCCACCACGATCGCGTTGCTCACCTATGTCGGCTTCATCATCCTGACGGGAGCATTGTCGGACCGGTTCGGACGTCGCCGGGTCCTGCTCAGTGCGTCGGCGTTGTTCATCCTGTTCACCGTCCCGGCCTTCATGCTGCTGGCCTCGCACTCCTTCGCGGTCATCGTGATCGTGGAGGTGCTCCTCGGCGCGATGCTGACGCTCAACGACGGCACACTGCCCAGCTTCCTGTCCGAGCTCTTCCCGACCCACGTCCGCTACAGCGGTTTCGCCATCAGCTTCAATCTGTCCAACGCGCTGTTCGGCGGCACCGCTCCCTTCATGGCCACGCTGCTCATCAGCGTGACGCACAGCAAGCTGGCGCCCGCCTGGTATCTGATGGGCGCCGCCACCGTCTCGATGGTCGCCGTGTTGCTTGCTCGGGAGACCGCGCACCGCAATCTGTCGAGCGCCGGGGATCACGACCCCGGCGAGGCATCTTCGATCACCGAAGCGGCTTCCGCCGCGCGAGTCCCGTGATCGCGGGCGACACGATCGGATCCCGCGACAACGCTGAGTCGTCGTGGCATCCAACTGGGACACGTACGTCCCGAGCCCGGAAACCCTTCCCCCAGAAAGAAATCGGAATGCAAACCACTGATGCAACTCCCGACGAGGCCCAGACGGCCGACGTCGAGGACGTGCTGCAACCGATCCCCGAGTCGAAGCGGACCACGAAGGTCTCCGGCCAGTTCTGGATCTGGCTGGGCGCGAATGTCGCGCCGATCAACTGGATCCTGGGCGCGCTCGGAGTACAGCTCGGCCTGAGCCTGCGCGACACGATGGTCGTGCTCGTCGTCGGCAACCTGATCGGAATGTTCGGCTTCGGCTTCTTCGTGCTGCTCGGCCAGCGGTCCGGTGCCACCGGAATGCTGTTGTCCCGTGGTGCTTTCGGGCGCAAGGGTGCGTATCTGCCGGCCGCCATACAGGCGATCGTCGCCATCGGCTGGGCGGCGGTCAACACCTGGATCATCCTCGACCTGGTGATGAGCCTTTTCGGGCTCCTCGGCTGGGTCGACCCGGACGCGCACAACTACGCCGCGCGCATCGCGGTGGCCGCCGTGATCATGATCGTGCAGGTCACCATCTGCATCCTCGGCTACCGCGCCATCGCCGCCTTCGAGCGCTGGTCGATGCCGCCGACCATGGTCGTGCTGACGATCATGACGATCCTGGCGTGGACCAAGGTCGATGTGAACTGGGGCTTCCAGGGCGCCGGGCTGCACGGCACCGAACGCTTCGCCACCATGTCGGCGATCATGACTGCGATCGGCATCGGCTGGGGGATCGGCTGGTTCACCTACGCGCCTGACTACTCGCGCTTCGTCAGTAGGACCGTGCCGCGCCGCAAGCTGTACTTCGCGAGCGTCTCCGGCATGATCGTCCCGGTCATCTGGCTCGGCGCCCTCGGCGCCTCGCTGGCGACCACCAACCCCAAGGCCGACCCCGGCCAGCTGATCGCGGGCAACTTCGGCACCATGGCCATCCCGATCATCCTGCTGGTGATCCACGGGCCGATCGCGACCAACATCATCAACATGTACACGTTCAGCGTGGCCAGCCAGGCCCTGGACATCAAGATCTCGCGGCGCAAGCTGTCGCTGCTGGTCGGTGCGCTGTCCATGTGTGCGGTGATCGGCTTCATGTTCGCCGGTGACTTCGCCACTGTCGTCGACACCTGGCTCGTCGCGATCGCCGGCTGGGTCGCCACCTGGGGCGGCATCATGGCCGTGCATTACTTCATCTTCGAGCGCAAGCACCGCAACTTCGACTACCTCTTCCGCGACCCGGAGGACACCCACCTCAAAGCGGTCAACAAGTACGCGATCATCGCGTTCTTCTGTGGCCTGTTCATGACCTGGATGTTCATGTATGGCGGCATCGCCGCCCTGCAGGGACCGGCGGCGCGAGCCCTGGGCGGAGCCGACTTCTCTTGGCTGGCAGGGACTCTGACGTCCGGCACGATCTATTTCGCCACCGGCTACCGACGCTTCCGCACCCGCATCCACGCCGGAATTCCGCTCGGACTGCGCGGCGACGTCGCGGACCACCAGGCGGTCGAGGAACTCCAGTCCTGCGAGCAGGACGCGGCAGTCCGCGACCGGGCGCAGGAGGTCTCCGCATGACCGACACCACCCAGCAGCCCTTCCATCCGCCGTCGGGCTTCGCCTGGCCGGACGGGAAGAAATTCGCGGCATCGCTGACCTTCGACGTCGACGCGGAAGCCGGCGCGCTCGCCTTCGACTCGACCTTCCACCGTCGTATGTCGCTGATGAGCCACCAGAGCTACGGCCCCACCGTGGCGGTGCCGAAACTCCTGGCGATGCTCGAGCACCACGCCATACGGGCGACGTTCTTCGTGCCCGGCTACACCGCCGACCTCTACCCGGACATGGTGCGGGCGATCGTCGACGGCGGACACGAGGTCGCGCACCACGGCTGGATGCACGAGAAGACGACCTCGCTCACCGATGCGCAAGAGGCCGAGATGCTCGACCGCGGGCTGGAGAGCCTGGACCGCGTCGGCGTGCGGCCGGTCGGTTACCGGGCACCGTGGTGGGAGTACAACTACCGCACGACCGACATGCTGCTCGAGCGTGGATTCGCTTACGACTCAAGCCTGTTGGACGGTGACGTGCCCTACCGCTTCACCTCGGGCGAGAGCGCCGCGGGTGACCTGGTCGAGATTCCGGTCGACTGGGCGCTCGACGACTGGGAGCAGTTCGGGTTCTACCCGGAGTGGACCGGCAGCGGCCTCATCGAGTCACCCCGCAAGGCGTTGCAGATGTGGTCCGACGAAGCGACCGTGGCGGCGACGGCCGGCAATTGCTTCGTCCTCACCAATCACCCGTTCATCTCCGGGCGACCCACGCGACTCAGCGCACTCTCGCAACTCGTCGAGCACATCACGTCCCTGGACGGCGTGTGGTTCGCGACCCTGCAGCAGATTGCTGAGCACAGTGCAAAAACGTTGTCCGACATACAAATTCATCGCCGGCTCCCTGACCCCGGCCCACAGCCCGGCCAGAGCGGTGACGGACACCCGCTCGGCCGTCCCAACGACAACCTCTAGAAAACAAGGAGACATCCATGACCACCACCACGACCGCCCCCGTGAGCAACGTCGCCGACCTCGAGCGAATCAAGGTGCTGCACAACGGATCGAAGGTGCCGCTGACCTTCAGCGACGCCGAGCTCGAGCGCCGCATCGACGGGCTGCGGTCGATCATGGCCGACCTGAGGCTCGACGCCGTCGTGCTCACGTCGTACCACTCGATCAAGTACTACAGCGACTTCCTGTTCACCTACTTCGGTCGCTCCTACGCGATGGTCGTGACGGCCGACGACACGGTGACGATCACCGCCAACATCGACGCCGGTATGCCGTGGCGCCGGTCGTATGGCGAGAACATCGTCTACACCGACTGGAACCGCGACAACTACTACTTCGCCATCCAAGAGGCCCTCAAGCAGCGCGGTGTCACCGCCAAGCGGATCGGGGTCGAGGACGATCAGCTGCCGCTGATGCTGCGCGACCGGCTGGCCGCGGCGCTCGACGGCGCCGAGTTGGTCGACGTGTCGCAGGCCGCCATGCGCCAGCGGATGATCAAGTCGCCGGAGGAGATCGAGGTCATCAAGCACGGCGCCCGCATCGGCGACCTGGGTGGCGAGGCGATCCGGCAGGCGATCAAGGTCGGCGTCACCGAGTACGAAGTGGCGCTCGCCGGCACCGAAGCAATGGTCCACGAGATCGCAAAGACATTCCCCAACAGCGAGATTCGCGACACCTGGGTGTGGTTCCAGTCGGGTATCAACACCGACGGGGCGCACAACTGGCCGACCACTCGGCAGCTGCAGGAGGGCGACATACTGTCGCTGAACTGCTTCCCGATGTCCTCCGGCTACTACACAGCCCTGGAGCGCACGCTCTTCCTCGGTGAGCCCGACGCGCGCTCCCTGGAGCTGTGGAACGTCAACGTCGAGGTGCACCGGGCGGGCCTGGAGTTGATCAAACCCGGCGCTGTCTGCAAGGACATCGCTGCCGAGCTCAACAAGATCTATGTCAGCCACGGACTGCTGCCGAACCGCACGTTCGGCTACGGACACTCCTTCGGGGTGCTGTCGCACTATTACGGGCGCGAGGCCGGTCTCGAGCTGCGCGAGGACATCGACACCGTGCTCGAACCCGGCATGGTCGTCTCGATGGAGCCGATGATCACCGTCCCGGACGGCGAGCCCGGCGCGGGCGGCTACCGCGAGCACGACATCCTGGTTGTCGGTGACGACGGTGCCGAGAACATCACCAAGTTCCCGTTCGGCCCGGAGCAGAACATCATCAGCGCCTGATGGCCACGGGCACCGGTGGACGCGGAACGGTCCGCGTCCACCGGTGCCCGTGTTCAAACGCGTATGCCGGGATCATGCGCCACAATCACAGGGGACCCGGGACCGGAAGGGAGGACCGAGATGAACGAGGACGAACTGCGTGCGCGCTACTCGCGCCCGGCATTCGAGGCCGCCGTCGACGCGGCGTCGGCAGCGCTCGCCGAGGGCGGAGTGCCGATCGGATCCGCGCTCGAGCGCGACGGCCGGTTGCTCGCATCGGGACACAACCAGCGCGTGCAACACGGTGACCCGACGGCACACGGCGAGATCGACTGCCTGCGGCGGGCCGGGCGCATCGGTTCGTATGCCGGCACGATCCTGCACACGACCCTCGCCCCGTGCGCGATGTGCTCCGGCGCGATCGTGCAATTCGGCATCACTGACATCGTGGTGGGCGAAAGCGACACATTCCCGGGCGAACTCGACTGGTTGCGGAGCCGAGGAGTGACGGTGCTCGTACTCGGCGACGACCGTTGTGCGCAGCTGATGACGCAGTTCCAAGAACGCTTTCCGCGGGTGTGGGCCGAGGACATCGGCACGCTGCCGCTCGAGTCATGAGCGCGATGAACAGCGCCGAGCCCCCGAAGGAGCCGATGGCGAAGGCGCCACGCGGCACCTCGCCGGTCGCCACCGCGATGGCCGTGCTGCGCTGTTTCAGTCCGGAGCGCCCGGTGCTCGGCGTCGTCGAGATCGCCGAGGAGATCGGGCTGCACAAGTCGTCCGTGTCGCGGATGATGAGCACGCTCGAGGCGGAGGACCTGGTCGAACAGGACCCGCTGTCCAAGAAGTTCCGCCTCGGCCTGGGCCTGCTCAGCGTCGCGGGCGCACTGCTCGCCAACCTTGACGTACGACGCGCGGCGTTGCCCGTGCTGACCGAGTTGACCGAGCGCACCGGGGAGACCAGTTCACTGGTCATCTGGGACGACTTCGCCGCGGTCATCGTCGAGCAGGTGCCGTCGGCGAACCCGATCAAACACGCCACCGAGCTGGGCACCCGCTACAGCCGCGTCGAGGACGCTTCGGTGCGTGTGCGGTTGACTGCGTTGCCCGAGGACGAGCGCGAGCGGTTCTTCACCGCGACGCCGAGCAGTCGGGCGGCATACCGGCGACTGACCGCGAATGACGCAGACGGCATCGCGGTCAACGACGGGGACACGACACCGGACGAGGTCGGCATCGCAGCCGCAGTGCACGACCACCGCGGCCGCCTGATCGCCGCGATCCTGCTCGCCGTACCCCGTTATCGCGTTGACCAGGAACGCCTTTCACATCTGGTGGGCGACTGTCGCGCCGCTGCCGACGACCTCACCCGCGCGCTGGGCGGCCCACCCGCGCAGCGGGTCAAGCTGGTCGATTAGGGCGAGACCCACTGAAGCTGGTCGAGACCGCTCAACCCTTGCGCGCTTCGCGTGCCATCGCGGCCGAACCGAAGGCCGACCAGTCGGCGTCGCCGGGCCGGCCCCAGACGACCAGGACGCGCAGTTCGTCGTCGCCGGTGTTGGCGAGGTCGTGCCGGGTTCCGGAAGGGGCCAGCACGCAGTCGCCCGGGCCGATGTCGTGGACGTCGTCGTCGACATGCATCCGGCCGCTGCCGTGGAGCACGAGGTAGAGCTCTTCGAGCGGTTCGGCCTCCGTGTCGTGCGTGTGCATCCCCTCGGAAGCACCGGGCGGCAGCCGCCAGGTCTGGACCGCGACAGGTAGGCGGAGCTCGTCGAACGCGTGCCACTCGACGGTCACGTCGTCCGAACCGCCGTGGAACGCATACGGAAATGCGAACTCGCCCGCGCGCTCGATCATCACGCCAGACTAGCTGCGGACCGTGACGGGCCCGGCCGATCCGCGACCGGTGTCGGGGCTGCCCGTGAGGTGGACGAGCGTCCCGGATCACTGTTCGTGACGCGGCGGATATCGGCGTCGTTCAGCCGGTGAGATCGGTCAACTGTCGGACACCTGCCGTGCACCTTCCGCGTGCTACGGTCGAGCCTCGACTGCTGTTGCAGTTCCTCGTTGGTGCGGCGCCCGACTCCACGTTGGGCGCCGAGTTTGTGAGCGGACGGTTCACCCATTGGGGGGATGCCTCGGCGGTCTCGCGGCCGCGTAAAGTGCGCGGTCGCACGCAACGAAGAACAATAGATTGAGAGTTACCCCCAATGGCACAGGGAACCGTCAAGTGGTTCAACGCTGAAAAGGGCTTTGGCTTCATCGCCCAGGATGGCGGCGGTCCGGACGTCTTCGTCCACTTCACCGCGATCCAGTCTCAGGGTTACCGCAGCCTCGAAGAGGCACAGCGCGTCGAGTTCGAGATCACCCAGGGTGACAAGGGCCCGCAGGCGGCCAACGTCAACCCGGTCTGATCGACTTCTCGAGGTAGCACCCCAGATTTAGCAGGATCCATGGCGGGCACAGAGCCCGACCAGCACAAGGCCCCGGCAGCGCAGCAGCGCTCGCCGGGGCTTCGTGTTCACCCCACGAAGTTCTCCCCCGCTCCGCTCCTCCGATACTTCGCGGGGACCCCGACTGTCACCCACGATGTTTCGTCCTCGCGCAGTCAGCTGTTCGCGAGGGTGGTGAGGAACTTCGCGGCGACCGGCGCCGCGGTGTCGCCGCCGCTCTTGCCCTTCGCGACGTCCTCGACGAGCACGCAGAATGCGGTGTCGCCCTGCCAGCCCGTCAGCCAGCCGTTGACACCGGTCTTACCACCCTCGGCCCACTCCGACGTGCCCGTCTTGGCGTAGACCGGACCACCCGGCACCTTCTTGACCGCCGTGGCGGTTCCATGGGTGACGGTGTTGCGCATCAGCTTCCGGAGCTCCTGAACCGCCTTCTTGTTCAACGGTTTTGCAGTCCGTGAGCCGCCGGGCGCGGGGGAGGTCACCAGTGCCGGCGGGATCATCGAGCCGCGCGCGACGGATCCGGACATCACGGCGACGGCGAGCGGCGAACCCTGCACACGACCCTGGCCGAAGACCGACACCGCCCGGTCGGTCGGGTTGCTCGCCGTCGGCACGTTGCCGGCGAAGACCCCGTCGACACCGACCTGCTTGCTCCAGTCGACGCCGAAGCCGAGCGCGTGCGCGGCCTGCTGCAGCTCGGTGTCGCTGAAGTCGGAGGAGGCCTTCACGAAGGCGGTGTTGCACGACTTCGCGAAGTCCTCGGTGAACTTCGGGTGCCCGGCCGTCTCGCCCTCGAAGTTGCCGATGCGGTAGCCGTTGACGAAGACCGACTGCGGGCACGGGACCACCTTGTTGGGGTCGAAGCCGTGCGTCAGCAGCGCGTAGGTCGTCGCGATCTTCATCTGCGAGCCCGGTGCGTAGCGTCCGGTCAGCGCGCGGTTGATGCCGTATGACGGCGAGTTGGCGACCGCACTCACGTTGCCGGTCTTGACGTTGACCGCCACGATCGCGGCGGGCTTGTCCTTCTGCGACTCCAGAGCCTTCTCGGCGGCGTTCTGCACCCGCGGGTCGAGGGTGACCGAGAGGTTCTTGCCGTTCTTGGCCTTGCTGCCGAAGAGCACCGTCGAGGTGTTGGACCGGGGCGTGATGGTGAAGCCGGGGGTGGAGCGCAGCGTCGCGTCATACTGCGCCTGCAGTCCGGAGAGCCCGGCGATCTGACCCGCGCGGTAGGTGTTGGGGTGCTTCTTGATCATCTCGGCGGTGACCGGGCCGACGCCGCCCAGCAGCGGTTGCGCGAAGGTGCGGGTCGCTGCGAGCGGCTGCTTGCGGCTGGTGACCACGACGCCGTCCAGGCCCTCGACGCCGTTCTGATAGATGATGTAGTCGTCCTGGCGATAGGTGATCACCGGGATGAGCGCCTGCGAATGAGCCTTCTTCGCCGCGTGCAACTTGTCGACCAGGCCGGTGATGTTCAGGACGTTCTGCAGTTGACCGATCGAGGCGTCGGTGCCCTTCGTCGGGTCGATCGAGATGTCATAGACCTTCTGGTTGATCATGATGCCGCTGTCACCCGCACCCCTGATCTCGCCGCGCAGGCCGTTCTCCTGGTGCACCAGGAACGCGTCGGACGCCTGCAGCTTCGGGTGCCACAGCGACGTCGACGAGTCGACCTTGACGCCCCACGACTGACCCTGCTTCGCCAGCGCGATCGGGTCGTCCCAGGTGAAGGTGCGCTTGTCGGCCAGCGTCCACGCGACGTGCAGGGTCGCGGTTGCGGTCTTGCCGTCGCGGTTGAACTTCGTGACGTCTACCTTGATCGGGCCCTTGCCCAGCGCTGCGGTCGTTGTTGCGAAGTTGTCGGCCGCGCCCTTCCCGCTGGTGCCGATGTACGTCGCCTCACCGAGCGTGCGGGCCGACCAGTCGTGCGCGAATTCGGTCGCCGCCGCCTTGGCCGCCGCATCCTGCTTGTTCACGCTGTCGGCCTGTTGCCAGTACATGTAGCCGCCGGCCCCGCCCGCGATGATCAGGGCTCCCGCGGTGACTCCCAACACAGTGCGTGAACTCATGGCACCATCCAACCCCATGGCATGAACGTGGCTGTGGGGCGGGAGTTGCGCACTGGAGAACCGACCCGGTCAGCAGGAGTCGGCGGTGTTGCTGATGGGGTTGGCCGTCGTACTGCTGGAGCTGCTCGAGGGAGTCGTCGACGAACTGGACGCTGCCTTCTTGCTCTTCTTCGGCGTCGGCGCCTTCTTGTTGTGCTTGGCGGTGACGGCCTTCTTCACCAGCGCGTGGATCTTGGTGTAGTCCGGGTTGCTGTTGCTCACCGGATTCGAGATGTCGACCGAGCGCATGTTGCCGCTCTTCATCTTCTGGGCAAGTTCCGCGAACGCCGGCAGGTCGTCCTGGCTGATGTCGATCCGGATGTTCTTGGCGGCGACCTGCATGATCGACGGGAACTTCTGGACCATCTGGAAGGGGTTCACCTGGGAGACGAGGCTGTTGATCATGCAGCGCTGGCGGCGCATGCGCTGGTCGTCCCCGCTTGCGACGCGGCTGCGCGAGTACCACAGCGCGTCATGGCCGTTCAGCTTCTGGTAGCCGGGCTTGATGTAGCCGGTGATCGAGCCGGGCTGGATCTGACCGTTGATGATGCGGCCACCGATCGGGATGCCCAGCTTCGGGTCGGTGTTCGAGTTGGGGTCCGGCTTCACGTTGACCCAGACACCGCCCATGGCGTTGACCAGTTGCTCGAAACCCTTGAGGTCGATGGTGGAGGTGTAGTCGATCTTCAGGCCGGTGATCCCGGTGACGGCGTCCCGGGTCGCGGTCATGCCCGGGTCGGGGTCGTCCGCGGGGAACAGGTCCTTGTGATCCTCGCCGGCCTGCCAGACGGCCTCCATCAGACCGGCGGCATTGTCGGTCTGGCCGGGGAGCTTGGTGAAGCCGTGAGGGTAGAGCTTGTGCAGCGGGTCGCTCTTGGGGAAGGGCGCGTGACCCATGTTGCGCGGCACGCTGATCAGAACGGTGTCACCGGTCTTGGTGTCGACGCTCGCCACGATCAACGAGTCCGGGCGCTGCTTGATGCGATCGGCGCCGGCGTCGGAGCCGAAGAGCAGGATGTTGACCCGCGGCACGTCGGCCCACGGGTTGCTTCCGCTGCCGGGTGTCGCAGCGTCGGAGTTGGTCGTGTAGCGGTCGTGGAAGATGTTGTTGAACGCGTTGCGGGTGATCCACACGTCGTGCGCGGCATACGCGGCAGGTGCGGCCACCACCAGGCACATCACGGTGGCGAAGATGCGGTGCATCCAGCGGGTCTGTTCTGGCCACCGCCGTCCCGTCGTCGTCATAGCGGTCAGCACGATGCCCGCGACCCAGAGCAGGCCGCCGCCGATCGTGCAGAAGAGCAGCAGCACCAGGCCCTTCTTGGTGAGCAACTGCGCGGCACCGTGGATGAGGCCGCCGCTGGAGACGATGATGCCGAAGCAGATCGCGCCGATCAGGGCCGCGCCGATCATGGCGAGACCGAGCATCTTGCGCCTGGTCCACAACAGGCCGAGGCCGGGCAACAGCACCGACAGGGCGGTCAGGCCCAGAGCGCGGCGGACATCACGTGCTCGGGCGACGCGCAGGTCCGCGCGCGAGCCGGAGGTCGGGCGTGCCGCGGCCTGACGACGCACGAGCTCTCGCCGGGTGGCGATGATGGTCTCGTCCGGGTCATGGTCCGGTACCGGACGTCGTCCACCGACGCCCCCGACGTTGCCCGTCATTCGCCTGCCTTCACCTGGAGTTCGTTACCGTTCTGTGATCGTTGTGGATGAACGAGTCTGACCGACGAATCGTGCCGATCACAAATCAGCCCCGTCACAGTAGACGCCGTACCTTTGTGCCAGGTTGTCGGTCGGGGTACCCGTTTTGAACTCGGGCATCCCTCTTGGGTAGCCTTGCCACGCTTCACCACACGTGAGGCACTGGAGGCGTCGCCTAGTCTGGTCTATGGCGCCCGCCTGCTAAGCGGGTTTGGGGATAAAACCCCATCGAGGGTTCAAATCCCTCCGCCTCCGCATCGACAAAGGGACGGCTGTCGCGAGCACGCTCGCGACAGCCGTCCCTTTGTCGATGTTGGAGGCGGAGCGATGCCGGGAGGAACGGCTCGGGCGCGAGGTACGAGCGCCCGACCGCGACGGCTCCCTCCGCCTCCGCGATCCGGCGAGTGACGGCTGAAACCGCGGTTGACGGTGCAGCAGCGGCGTCAATCGCCGTTTCGACCGTCAACGGGGATCAGGCTGAACGCTCTACTCGGGAATCACCAGCAGCGACAGCCGGTTTCGGTGCGAACCAGCGACGCAGCATGACGAAGCGAATGATCGTCGCCACGACGTTGCCGGCGAGCTGGACCACCGACTGCGCGGTGTGCGACGCGTCCGGATTGGCATGCAGGAGTAGGAACAACGCGAGTGCGGTCGCGGCCCACATGATCAGCCACAGCACGAGGCCCTGCAGTTGCGCGCGGCCGGCGCCCTCGCGGGAACGGACGCCGAAGGTGAAGCGGCGGTTGGCAGCGGTGTTGAGGATCGTCGTGATGATCAGCGACAGTGCGTTGGCCACCTGCGCGTTCATCGTCAGGTTGAGCACGTAGAAGAGCACGACGTTCGCGATGGTGCTCGCGATGCCGATGATCGCGAAGCTGCTCAGCTGGTGCTTCAGTCGGGTATGGCGGGGCGCACTCGTCATACCGGCACTCGCGGGTCGCGCGGCGCTGCCGGGCTCGGGGCGGCAGGACCGCGCGCGGACTGGCGGCGCGGCAACCAGATGGAGAACACCGTCTCGCCCGGTCGGGATGTCACGTCGACCTTCCCGTGGTGGGCAGCCACGACGGCCGACACGATGGACAGGCCGAGGCCGGTGGATCCCTCGGTGCGGGTCCGGGCGGCGTCGCCGCGGATGAACCGCTCGAAGATGCGCGGCACGAGTTCGGGGGCGATGCCGGGACCGTCGTCGCGGACCTGCAGCAGCACACCGTCGTCCTGTGGATGCACCGACATGACGACATGGGTGCCCGGGGGAGTGTGCTTGCGGGCGTTGCCGAGCAGGTTGATCAGGATCTGCCGGATCCGGGCTTCGTCGCCCTCGATCTCGACGCCTTCCTCGGGCAGGTCGAGACCCCAGACGTGGTCCGGGCCGGCCGCCCGGGCATCGCTGATGGTCTCGATCGCGACGATCGGCAACTCGACCGGTTCGACGTTGAGCGGCCGGCCGGAGTCCAGGCGGGCGAGCAGCAGCAGGTCCTCCACCAGCGTCGTCATCCGGTCGGCCTCGGACTCGATGCGGCCGAGCGCGTGCGTCACACCCTGCGGCACCGGCTGGGTCTCGCGACGGGACAGCTCGGCATACCCGCGGATCGAGGCCAGCGGAGTGCGCAACTCGTGCGAGGCGTCGGCGACGAACTGCCGCACCTGCATCTCGCTGGCCTGACGTGCGCTGAGCGCGTTGTAGACGTGGTCGAGCATGTCGTTCAGCGAAGCGCCGACCTGACCGACCTCGGTGCCCTCGTCGGTGTCGCGCGGCTCGACACGCTCCGGCATGACCACCTCACCGGAGGAGAGCGGCAGCTTCGAGACGCGGGTCGCCGTCGCGGCAACCCGGCGCAGCGGTTCCAGGTTGCGGCGGACGATGTATGTCGCAGCCAGCGCGACCAGGATCACGCCGGAGCCGCTGAGCAGGCCGATCGCAACGGCGGTCTTGACGACCGTCGACTGGTTCGGGCCCATCGGCAGGCCGATGATGGTCGTGACACTCGCGTTCCGAAGCGAAGGACCAATGCCCACACCGGCCTCGGAATTGACTGCGATCACTCGGTATCGGCCCAGGTAACTGCCCAATTCGACAGTTTGCGGCGCATCGCCGATGCCGGCCTTCTGCAGTATCGACACCTGCTTGTCACTCAGTGCGCGAGGGGTCTTGAAGCCGTAGACGTAGTTGTCCGTCTCGACTCCGGTGGTGCCGTCCTTGTAGCGCACTGCCAGCGGAGCGAGCTGCCCGCTCGAGGTCAGCAGCGTCACCCGGATCGACTCGCCGGCGACAGGCGGTGGCCCTCCGATCGTGTCGCTGTATTGACCGTTGAAACGTCGAGCGGACTGATAGAGCTGGGCGTCCATCTGCGACCGCAGGGTGCGGCTGAGCTGCCACACACTCAGCGCACCCACTGCGAGTGTGACGACGAGGAAGAGCAGCAACATCCACGCGACGAGCTTGGTGCGCAGGGTCCAGCGGCTGGGGCGCCAGGACGCGGTGGTGGTCATCGCAGAATTCCGGTCAGCCGTCGAGCCCTGCTCAACTGGCGGGTTTCAGGACGTAACCGGCGCCGCGCATGGTGTGGATCATCGGGCTGCGACCGGCGTCGATCTTCTTGCGCAGGTAGGAGATGTAGAGCTCGACGACATTGGCCTGGCCACCGAAGTCGTAGTGCCACACGCGGTCGAGGATCTGCGCCTTGGACAGCACCCGCTTCGGGTTGCGCATCAGGTAGCGCAACAACTCGAATTCCGTTGCGGTCAGGGAGATCTCGGTGTCACCGCGGAATACTTCGTGGCTGTCCTCGTCCAGTCGCAGGTCGCCCACGACGAGGGTCGAGGAGGAGTCCGCGGTCATCGCGACGGAGCGCCGCAGCAGGGCTCGCACCCGTGCGACGACCTCCTCCAGCGAGAAAGGCTTGGTGACGTAGTCGTCGCCGCCGGCGGTCAGCCCGGCCACCCGGTCCTCGACGGCGTCGCGTGCGGTCAGGAACAACACCGGCAGCGTCGGGTCCTCGTCGCGCAACCGGCGCAGCACTTCCATGCCGTCGAAGTCGGGCAGCATCATGTCGAGGACGACCGCATCGGGCCGGAACTCCTTGGCGGTGCGGACCGCGCTGGTGCCGGTGCCGGCACTCTTGATGTCCCAGCCCTCGTAGCGCAATGCCATCGAGAGGAGCTCGGTCAGGTTGCTCTCGTCATCGACGACGAGAACGCGCACGGGGGATCCGTCGGGTCGCTTGAGGCCAGATGTGTTGCTCATGGTGGTCCACCCTCTCCCCGCTGACTGTGCGCGGCCATGGCCAAGTCTATGTCCATGCTGTGCGAATCCTGTATGGCGTCACCCCACGAAGTTTCTCCCCCGCTCCGTCACCCCACGAAGTTCTCCCCCGCTCCGCTCCTCCGATACTTCGCGGGGCCCCGACACGCTCCTCCGAATACTTCGCGGGGACCCCGACCCTCTTCGTTTCCAGGCGCTTCGGATGGACCGTGCGGCACGATGGAGTCGGGTGGTGGTGGCGATGGGGCGGCAACCGGTGACGAGTCGGCGCGCGGTGTTGGCCGCGTGTGGTCTGTCGTCCCTCGCGGCTGCCTTGGGCGCGTGCACCTCGGAAAGCTCTGGCAGCGGGGGAGATTCAGCGCCTCACGACGGTGGATCGCCGACATCCCCATCGGGTGTGACCGACGTCGTCACGGGTCTCGCTGCGCCGTGGTCGGTGGTGTGGGTGGACGGCATACCCCTGATCAGCCAGCGGGACGACGCGCACATCCGCCAACTGGCCGACGGAGAGCTGAGGGACGTGCTCACCGTGCCCGGTGTGAAGCACGGTGGCGAAGGCGGCCTGCTCGGTATGGCGGTTCGCGACGGCTGGCTGGTCGTCTATTACACAGCCGACGATGACACCAACCACGTTGCGCGATACCCCTGCTCGGCCAGAGGTGGTCGGGTCCGATTGACGGGACGACAGCAGCTCCTGGACGGCATACCGGCCGGCGTGGTGCACAACGGCGGACGTGTGGAGTTCGGCCCCGACGGCAAGCTCTACGTCTCGACCGGTGACAGCACGAAGCGTGAATTGGCCCAGGACAGAGGGAGTTTGGCCGGCAAGATCCTGCGGATGGAGCCGGACGGTCGCGTGCCGGAGGACAATCCGTTCCCCAACAGTCGGGTGTGGTCGATGGGGCATCGGAACGTGCAGGGGATGGCGTGGGCCGCCGATCACACGATGTTCGCAGTGGAGTTCGGTGAGAACACGTGGGATGAGCTCAACGGCATCGTCCCGGGTGGCAACTACGGCTGGCCGCTCTATGAAGGCCGGTCGAAGACGGGTTTCGATACGTCGCTCGTCCCTCACGACACTCAACCCGCGAAGTACCGGAACCCGGTGCAGCAGTGGCCGACGTCCGAGGCCAGCCCGAGCGGTATGGCCATCCTCGGCGGCACGATCTACATCGCGGCGCTCGGCGGGCAACGGCTGATCACGGTGCCCGTCGCGCACCCGACCACGTCCAAGGAGTTCTTCGTGCGGACCTACGGGCGGCTGCGGGACGTGGTGGTGGCGCCGGACAAGTCCCTGTGGGTGCTGACCAACAACACCGACACCCGGGGCGACCCGCGACCCGGTGATGACCGGATCCTGCGGGTCGCCCCGGATGCCTTTCGCTGAGCGCTATTTGGTCGCGGTGACCCGTCGCAGGCCCTGACGCATCTCCGGGGCGCGCAGGCGTGCGGCGTCGCTCTCGGAGTCGGTGTCGAGTTCCTGTGAGGCGCGCTCGGCGGCGACGCGCTCGCGGTACGTCTCGATCTCGGTGCGCTTCTGCTCGTCGGTCCAGCCCAGCAGCGGAGCCATGATGTCGGCAGCCTCCTCGGCCGCGTCGACACCACGGTGCTTGGTCTCGATCGACATGCGGGTGCGGCGCGCGAGCACGTCGGCGAGATGCAGCGCGCCCTCGTGGGTGACGGCGTACTTCAGCTCGACCCGCAGGTAGGTCTCCGCGGACTTGACCGGCTCCAAAAGGGTTTGGTCCTCGGCCGTCAGCGCCAGGAGCTCGTCCAGTTTGGATCCGTACCGGTTGAGCAGGTGCTCGATCCGCCACGGCGGCAGGCCGGTCTGCTCGGACAACTCCCTGGTGAGGTTGACCATTGCGGCATACCCGTCGGCGCCGACCAGCGGCACCCGGTCGGTGACGGACTCCTTGATCTCGCCGAGGTCCTTGCCGGCGATGTCGATCGCATCCTTGGCCATCACCCGGTAGGTGGTGTATTTCCCACCGGCGATCGACACCAGTCCGGGTTGCGGCCGAGCCACGGCGTGCTCGCGGGACAGCTGGCTGGTGTCCTCGCTCTCACCCGCGAGCAGGGGGCGCAGTCCGGCATACACACCGAGGATGTCGTCCTTGGTGATCGGCGTTGCGAGCACCGAATTCGCGTGTTCCAGAAGGTATTCGATGTCCGACGCGGTCGCCGCGGGGTGCGCCAGATCGAGGGTCCAGTCGGTGTCGGTCGTGCCGATGAGCCATTGCTGGCCCCACGGTATGACGAACAGCACCGACTTCTCGGTGCGCAGGATCAGCCCGACCTCGCCGGCGATCCGGTCACGGGGGACCAGGATGTGCACGCCCTTGGAGGCGCGGACCCGGAACCGGCCGCGGCCGCCACTCATCCGCTGGACGTCGTCGGTCCAGACACCGGTCGCGTTGACCACGACCTTCGCGCGGACCGTGACCCGCTCGTCGGTCTCCACGTCCCGGACGACAGCGCCGACCACGCGGTCGGCCTCCCGGACGATCTCGACGACCTCGGTCGAGCTGCGGACCACTGCGCCGTAGTGCGCGGCGGTGCGCGCAACGGTCATGGTGTGCCGTGCGTCGTCGGCCTGTGCGTCGTAGTAGCGGACCGCGCCGACCAGCGAGTCCGACTTCAGGCTCGGGAAGAGTTTCAGCGCACCGCCACGCGTGAGGTGCTTCTGACGAGGCACCGACCGGGCGCCGCCCATCTGGTCGTACATCGCCAAACCCGTTGCGACATAAGGACGTTCCCAGCCGCGGTGTGAGAGCGGGTAGAGGAACGAGACCGGGTGCACCAGGTGCGGCGCGATGGTGGTCAGCATGAGTTCGCGCTCGCGCAACGCTTCGGCGACGAGGCCGAAATTCATCTGCTCGAGGTAGCGCAGCCCGCCGTGGAAGAGCTTGCTGCTGCGCGAGGACGTGCCACTGGCGAAGTCGCGGGATTCGACCAGCGCGGTGCGCAGTCCGCGGGTCGCGGCATCGAGCGCGGCGCCGGAACCGGTGACTCCTCCGCCGATGACGAGGACGTCGAATTCGAGCTCCTGCAGGTCTTTCCACGCCTGCACGCGCTCTTCGGGCCCGAGTCGGGCGCTGTTGGGCTGCATCACCATGAAAGTTCCTCCTGGCCGCCGGCGGTCTGAGGACAACCGGTGCCTTCCAGCTTAGGTAAGAGCGGGGCGCGGACATCGCGCGGCCGGTTCGTGCCGGTGGTTGCCGGGCACGATCCGACCGCGCGATGGCGGATCGTCGTCGGTCTCACTCGACGTCGACCCAGTCGAGCGTCCGCTTGACGGCCTTCTGCCAGCCGGCATACCCGGTGGACCGCTGCTCGTCGTTCCATTCCGGCGACCAGCGCTTGTCCTCGTTCCAGTTGGCGCGCAGCTCGTCGGTGTTGTTCCAGAAGCCGGTCGCCAGCCCCGCTGCGTATGCCGCACCCAGCGCGGTCGTCTCCGCGACGACCGGCCGGGAGACGGGGACGCCGAGGATGTCGGCCTGCAACTGCATGCACAGGCTGTTGGCGGTGACGCCGCCGTCGACCTTGAGCACGTCGAGCTTCACGCCGGAGTCCTTCTCCATCGCGTCGGCGACGTCCTTGCTCTGGTAACAAATGGATTCCAGCGTCGCCCGGGCCAGGTGTGCGTTGGTGTTGAAGCGCGACATACCGACGATCGCGCCGCGGGCGTCCGAGCGCCAGTAGGGGGCGAACAGTCCGGAGAACGCGGGCACGAAGTACATGCCGCCGGTGTCCTTCACCTGCCGGGCGAGCTGCTCGGTCTCGGCGGCACCGGAGATGATGCCGAGCTGGTCGCGCAGCCACTGGACGGCGCTACCGGTGACCGCGATCGAGCCTTCGAGTGCGTAGACAGCGGGGCTGTCGCCGAACTTGTAGGCGGGCGTGGTCAGCAGCCCGCTCTTGCTGCGGACGATCTCCTCGCCGGTGTTCATCAGCAGGAAGTTGCCGGTGCCGTAGGTGTTCTTCGCCTCGCCGGCCGCGAAACACACCTGCCCGACCGTGGCGGCCTGCTGGTCGCCGAGGTCGCCGGCGAGTGGCACCTCGCCACCGATCGGGCCGCTGCGCAGCGTCGTGCCGTAGAAGTTCGGGTCCGAGCTGGGCCTGATCTCCGGCAGCATCGAGCGGGGTATGTCGAAGAACGACAACAGCTCGTCGTCCCAGTCCAGCGTCTCCAGGTTCATCAGCATCGTGCGGCTGGCGTTGGTCACGTCGGTGACGTGGACGCCACCATCGGTGCCGCCGGTGAGGTTCCAGAGCACCCAGCTGTCGGTGTTGCCGAAGATCGCGTCGCCGTTCTGCGCCGCTTCCCGGAGCCCGTTGACGTTCTCGAGCATCCACTGGATCTTGCCGGCCGAGAAGTACGTCGCCGGCGGGATGCCGGCCTTCTGGCGGATGACGTCACCCTTGCCGTCCCGCTCGAGAGCGGAGGCGATCCGGTCGGTGCGGGTGTCCTGCCACACGATCGCGTTGTAGTAGGGACGCCCGGTCTTCTTGTTCCAGACGACGGTGGTCTCGCGCTGGTTGGTGATGCCGATGGAGTCCAGATCGCTGGCCTGCAGGTTGGCGTTCGCCAACGCGCTACCCATGACGGTCCGGGTCCGGTCGATGATCTCCAGCGGGCTGTGCTCGACCCAGCCGGCCTGCGGCATGATCTGCTCGTGCTCGAGCTGACGCTTGGCGATCTCGTTGCCGCCGTGGTCGAAGATCATGAATCGGGTGCTGGTCGTGCCCTGATCAAGGGCGCCTACGAAATCAGGCATGTTGTCTCCTGCAGTAGTGAAAAGTCTTGGTGCTGTGAGGTGTTGGGCGTCGACGCCGGTCGTCGCTCAGTCCAGGTCGTCGTCGTTCTCGGGCACCTGCTCGGGTGCCTCCTCCGGTGCGCCCACCGCGGCTCGGGCATCCAGTGCCTTGCCGATGAACAGGTCGTAGACGACGATGCCGACGACACCACCGATCAGTGGGCCGACTATCGGTACCCACATGTAGCCGCTGAAACCGCCTGGCCCGTGGACTGTTCCGGGTAGTGCCAACTCGCCGAAGCCGGCGAAGTAGGCCAGGATGCGCGGGCCGAGGTCACGTGCGGGGTTGATCGCGTACCCGGCGTTGGCGCCGAAGCTCATACCGATGGCGGCGACCGAGAAGCCGATGATCAGCGGGGCGAGGTTCGCCTTGACGATGGTGTTGCGGGCGTCCACGACTGCCGCGATGCACAGCAGCAACAACGCGGTGCCGATGATCTGGTCGAGCAGCGGCCCCCACATGGAGCCGTTGAACGCCGGCGACGGGAAGGTCGCGAAGATCGAGAACGTCGCATTCGTGTGACCGCTGACCAGCGTTGCGCCGCCCTTGGCCGCGGCGTGGTCGTAGGCGTTGATCGAGTCGTGGTAGTTCCACCAGACCAGGGCAGCGCCGACGAAGGCTCCGACCAGCTGGCTGATCCAGTAGGGGGCGACCTTGCGCCAGGGGAACTTGCGTCGTACGGCGAACGCGAGTGTGACGGCCGGATTCAGGTGCGCGCCGGTGACGCCACCGGCGATGTAGACGCCGAAGCAGACCGCGAACGCCCAACCCCAGGTGATGAGCAACCAGTCGCCGGAGGCGAGGAAGATCGTGGTGGCGTTCTCGGCGCGGCCCGAGCCGGGCAGGGCTGCGACAGCCATCGCGACGACGCCGTCGCCGAAGAGGATCAGCACGCAGGTGCCGAGGAACTCGGCCGCGCACTCACCCCATATCCCGCCCATCTGCTTGAGTCCGAAGCCGTGCTTCATCGGTGCGGTGACGGCGCTCATGGTGTCTTCACCTCATGTCGTGGAAAAGCTGGATTCTTCATGGCATGCGTACCTCTCCCAGGCGTGTGAGCCGCATCACAAATGCGCGGCGCATCGTCAAGGTAGAGCCGTTGTGGACAGAGGGGGTTCGAGCCGTTTGACATTGTCGAAGGCACCCCGTCGATTACCCTCGGGATGTATGCCGGGGAGTGTGCAATCGGTCGAACGAGCGGCGGCGATCATGCGACTGCTCGCCGGTGGTTTTGGGCGCCCGCTGGGGGAGCTCGCGGGAGCCCTGGGACTCAGCAAGAGCACCGTGCACGGCATCGTGCGGACGCTGGTCGAAGTCGGTTTCGTCGAGCAGGACCCGGGCAACGGCGACTATCTGCTGGCGGGCGACGTGCTGGCCGCACGCCTGAAACCGATGGATATCAACGAGATGCGCTCCCGCGCGACGAACTGGGTGGATGCGCTGGCCGCGCGGACCCGCCTGTCCGCGCGGCTCGTCGTACTGCCCGACGCACCGCCGGCAGAGATCACGGCAGGAGTCACCGCTCACCACGTATTCAGCGCCTCACCCGCACCGCAGCGGGTGGAGATCGGTGACCGGGTGGACCTCGCGGCGACCGCCGAGGGCAAGGTGCTGCTGGCGCTCAGCCCGATCGGCGCCCAGCTGCTCGAGGACCTGCTCCTCGATACCGATGCGGCGCGTGCGAACCCGACGGTCGGCGGGTTGCGCGAGGAGGTCGCGGTTGCGCGGCGGCGTGGTTCGGCGATCCACATCGCCGGTTCCCGCGGTGACGTCGCTGGGCTCGCGGTACCCGTCCGGAGCCACGGCGGGATGGTGGTCGCGGCGCTCGGGATCCGTGGGACGGTGGCGCAGGTGCTCACGCCCTCGCGGGAGGCCCGTGACGACGTGCTGTCGTCGTTGCATGAAGCCGCCCGCGGTACCAGCCACGCCCTCATGTCGAAGCGCTGGTAGTCAGCCATGTCCGCGCGGTACGTCCTCAGCATCGACCAGGGCACCACCTCGACCCGGGCGATGCTCTTCGACCAGCACGGGCGGCTCGCCGGCATGGGTCAGCGCGAGCACCGGCAGATCTTCCCGCACCCGGGCTGGGTCGAGCACGACGCCGCCGAGATCTGGCACAACACGCGTCGCGTCATACCCGAGGCGCTCGCGGACCTCGGCATCTCGGTCTCGGACGTGGCCGCGGTCGGCATCGCCAACCAGCGCGAGACGTTCGTCCTGTGGGAGCGCGGGACCGGCCGGCCGGTGTGTCCGGCGATCGTCTGGCAGGACACCCGCACTCGCGCGATCGCCGATCGGCTGCTCGACGACCCCGGTGCGGATTTCTTCCGGAAGCGGGCCGGGATCCCGCCGGCGTCATACTTCACGGCGCCGCGGCTGTCCTGGCTGATGGACAGCCGTCCCGGACTTCGGGACCGCGCGCGCAGCGGCGATCTGCTGCTCGGGACGATGGAAACCTGGCTGATCTGGAACCTCACCGGCGGCCCGGACGGCGGCATACACGTCACCGACGTGACCAACGCGAGTCGGACGCTGTTGATGAATCTTGAGTCGTTGCAGTGGGATCCGGACCTGTTGGAGTTCTTCGACGTGCCCGAGGCGATCCTGCCGCGGATCGTGCCGTCGTCCGCCGTCGTGGGCACGGCCACCGGTGCGCTGGCCGGTGTCCCTGTCGCTGCTGCCGTCGGCGACCAGCAGGGTGCGCTGTTCGGCCAAACCTGTTTCGAGGCAGGCGAGGTCAAGTGCACCTACGGCACCGGTGCGTTCCTGTTGATGAACACCGGCGACGAGATCGTGCACTCCACGCACGGGATGCTGCCGACCGTCGCCTACCAGCTGGCCGACGGCTCGAAGGCATACGCGCTCGAGGGTTCCATCGCCGTCGCGGGCGGACTCGTGCAGTGGGTTCGCGACGGGCTCGGCCTGATCAAGACAGCGCCGGAGATCGAGACACTTGCCCGCACTGTGGACGACAGCGGCGGGTGTGTCGTGGTGCCGGCATTCACCGGATTGTTCTCTCCTTATTGGTCATCCGGCTCTCGCGGTGTCATCTCCGGGCTGACCAGTTTCGTCACGGCCGGGCACCTGGCACGTGCGGTGCTCGAATCGTGCGCGTGGCAGACCAGCGACGTCGTCGAAGCCATGGCGGCCGACGCCGGCGTGCCGCTGAAGTCGCTGCGCGTCGACGGCGGTATGACGGCCAACCACCTCATGATGCAGATGGTCGCCGACGTCCTCGACGTGTCGGTCGTGCGGCCGACGATCAGTGAGACCGTCAGCCTCGGCGCGGCATACCTTGCGGGGCTCGCCGTGGACTACTGGTCGGACATCAGGGTGTTGCGCCGCAACTGGCACCGCGCCGGGCAGTGGGATCCGCAGATCAGTCCGCAGTTGCGCGAGGAGCAGCATGCCGCGTGGCGGTCCGGGATCGGCCGGACGCTCGGGGCGGATCGAGACTGACGCGTTAGCTGTTGATGTTCGCGGCGCGGGCCATCATCGGCCCAGGGTTGAGTTGGTAGGTCGCTATCGTTCGATCGATTGCGCGACAAACCTGTTGACGTCATACGGGCGGATGCGTGACGGTTCCCAGGTGTTGATCCGACCAGAGCAGCCCGGCGACATCGAAGCGATCCGGGCAGTGACAGCAGCCGCGTTCCGTGGCGCCGCGCACAGCGCGCCGCCCGTCGAGCCCGGCGGTGATCCCGGCGAGGCGACGCTCGTGTCGTGGCTGCGCGACGACCCCAGCTGGATCCCCGAGCTGTCACTGGTCGCGACCGAGGACGACGCAGTGATCGGCCACATCGTCTGCACGCGCGCCCACGTCGACGACCAGAGCATCGACGACCGGAGCAAGTACGACCGGGGCGCGCTCGGGCTCGGCCCGCTCAGTGTCAGCCCCCAGCGACAGGGGACCGGCATCGGCTCCGCGCTGGTGCAGGCGGTCCTCGCCGCAGCCGACGCCAGGGGCGAGAGTCTCGTGGCACTGCTCGGCGAGCCGGCCTACTACGGCCGCTTCGGTTTCGTGCCGGCACGCGACGTCGGGATCGTCGCGCCCGACGTGTCGTGGGGCGACTACTTCCAGGTCCGCACCCTCAGCCGGTATGACGGCCGGACCGGCCAATTCCGTTACGCCACACCGTTCGACAAGTTCTGAGCGATCGGCGCCGGCGCTCACCAGGTGACGGTGAAGCTGCCCTTGTCGGTGATCGCGCTGACCGTGTATGACGTTCCCGGGTAGCTCCAGCCGGAGCCGTTCTCGACCCAGCCCTCGCCCGGCAGAGCCTGGCGCCAGTAGGCCTCGATGTCGGTCGGCAGGTACGTGATCCGCACGGTCAGGCTGTTGCCGCCCTCCGCGGTGCGCTTCCAGGTGGTGTCCGACGGCATCGACAGCATCCGGGTCGTGCCATCGGACGGGTCCTCGAGCGGCACCGCGCCGGTGTATTCCTGATCGCCGAGCGGGCGCGACTGGGGCAGGCTCGACGACATCTCAGGCGGCCGGCTGGCGGTCGCCGACAGGTTCGGCGAGTTCGAGCTGGTCAGCGCGGACGCGGAGCGCGGCGGTGCGGAGGACTTCGTGCTCGAGGACGACTTCGCCCCGGTCGTCGGTGCCGTCGAGCTTCGGGTGCTGGCCGCGGACGACGGGAGTGTGGTGTTGCGACCGTTGCTGGGTGTGGCGGGCTCATTGAGCGCCGACGGCCCCGACGCGGTGGTCGGCTTCTCGGTGCTTCGGGTGGTGCTGGGCGTTGTGCTGGCCGAGCTCGTGGTCATCGCCGGCGGCAGGCCGTTGACAACCTCGTGCTTCCCGCCGTCGTGCAGCCCGAGCACGGTGACCACGACGATCGCGGCAGCGGCAGCAGCCGCACCGATCCCGGCGAAGATCCGCGTCGCGGTGCTGGTTCGGCGCCGCTGGCTCAAGACTGCCGCGACCTCGTCCTCGCGGTCGCGGTCCAGGTCGGCGTCGGAGATCTGCAGGGCCTTCGCGGCGAACGCGTCACGCAGGCGGCGCTCCAGGTCCTCCTGGTCGTGCTGCTCAGACGGATTCATCGGGTGCGCCTCCTTGCATGATCTTGTTGAGCGTGGCCATCGCCCGGCTTGCTTGTGATTTCACGGTTCCCTTGCTGATGCCGAGTGCGTCGGCGATCTCCGCCTCCGACATGTCCGACCAGTAGCGGAGCACGAGCACCTCGCGCTGCCGGGTCGGCAACTGGTCGACCGCACGCAGCACCTCCCGGTGTTCCTCGGCGAGGATCACGTCGGCGTCGGCCGGTGGCGCGATCTCCGGCTCGGCGACCTTCAGATGGGCACGGACCGTGCGGCGCCGGCGCAGCATCGACCGGGACTGGTTGACGACCGCCTGTCGTAGATAACCGACCGCGGCCCGGGAGTCTCGCAGCGCGGCACGGTTGCGGTGCATCCCGAGGAACGCCTCCTGCACCACGTCCTCGGCACTGGCCGTGTCGTCCACCAGCAGCCGCGCCAGGCGCACCATCTGCAGGTGGTGCGTGCGGTAGAGCTCGGCCAGATCGACCGAGTCATCCGCGGTCATCGGCTCGAGGTCAGGGAGCGAGCCACGGTCATGGACCCGACCTCCCAAGCGATACGGCCTTTCGGCATACACGGCGGGCACGGTGAGCGTCATGACACCCCGACCCCTCGCCCAGACCCTAACGAGTCGTCGCTGTGGAAGGGAACGCCGCATCGCGGCAGGCCGGGAACCGGCTGCCGTCCAGCGATCATCGCGTTGCACCTCACGGTGGGTAGACGCACAACCGACGTCCAGGTTGCCTCCGTACGCGCCGTGACACACCGCGAGCACGTGGGATCCGTCACAGGCTCCCGGCGCCTCACGGCATCAGGAGTATGGCGCCCGCCCGTTCCCGCGTCGACCGCACCAGCTCGGCATTGCGCTCGTCGGAGCCCAGCGCACGCTCGGTCGCTTCGGAGGTGCTGCGGCCGTAGCTGCGGTGCCGCTCGATCAGCCGCTCCCGGCGGAGCTCGTCGGGGGTTTCGACATACCAGATGGCATCGAGCAGCCCGCGCAGTTCGCACCAGGGTGAGTCCGGCAGCAGCAGGTAGTTGCCCTCGGTGAGCACGACCTGCGTGTCCGGCGCGACCGCGATCGCGCCGGCGATCGGTTCCTCGAGCGACCGGTCGAAGGCCGGCGCCCACACGGTGCGGTTGCGCTCCCGGCGGATGCGGGCGAGCAGTTCGACATACCCGAGGGCATCGAAGGTCTGCGGCGCTCCCTTGACCGGTGCCCAGCCGCGCTCGTCGAGCACGGCCTGTGCCAGGTGGAACCCGTCCATCGGCACGACCACGGTGCGCAGGCCGCGCTCGATGCAGCCGCGGGCCAGCTGCTCGGCAACGGTCGATTTCCCTGTGGCGGGCGGGCCGGTCAGGCCGATGATGACCCGGTCGTTCGCGGTGGCGATATCGGCGAGCAGGTCCACGGCGGCCGCCGCGTCGAGGGTGGGTCCGGAGGTCACCTGCGAGACTTTGCGGCATTCCGGGACTTTGCACAAGCGCTGCTAACCTTTTGAGTTGACGCCCGTTGTGGAGCGTCGAGGTGCGAGCAGGGGAAGCCGGTGCGATTCCGGCGCTGTCCCGCAGCCGTGAGTGACGGTCGGTCACGAGTCGGAATACCTGCTCCACCGATCACCGGATTGACTGTCGAGGACTGCAGTCGCGGGCGAGAACGTGTCGCACGCGAGGAGTCGCGACACGAAAGGACCCCACGCCCGTCATGCCCAGCCGCCCGGTTCGCTCGGCCGCAGCCCTCGCGCTCGCCACCTCCGCGACCTCTTTCGCGTATGTCGGGTCGGCCGCCCCGGCGCAGGCGGCCGGCTACGACGGCTACTGCAGGACGAGCTCCGGTGTGACGGTGGTGGTCGACTTCCGTGAACTCGGCGGTGGCATCGCGGTGCGGTGTGCGCCGGTCGGTGGCGGCGCGAGCGGGGTGCAGGCGTTGCAGGCGGCCGGGATCCCGGTGGAGGGCACCCGGCAGTACGGCCTGGCCTTCATCTGCCGGCTCTACGGCAAGCCGTCCGCGACGACCGAGCTGCCCGGTGGCTACCACGAGACGTGTGGACGGACCCCTCCTCCGAACGCGCACTGGTGGTACACCCAGGCTCCGAACGGCGGGTCGTGGTCGGCGAGTGGTGACGGTGCCTCCAGCAGCCATGTCATCGCCGGTGGTTTCGAGGGCTGGGCGTTCAGCCAGGGCGGCACCAACTACTCCCCGCGCTTCACCCCGACCCGGCCCGCCGCGCCGAAGCCACCGGCGACACACACGACGACCCGGCCGCCCGCGCCGCCGCGCCATACGACAACCACCGCGCCGAAAGCCTCGAAAACCGTTGCCCCGAAGGGCAATTCGACCTCGAGCAGAGTGTCGCAGCCGACGTCGACCGTGTCGTCGAGCGCCGCGCACTCTGCCACGAAGAAGCCTGCGGACAAGACGAGCAGCTCCGCCGCCCGGTCGAGCTCGTCGAAGGCGAAGCACAGCAAGGGATCGTCCAGTTCGCCCGCCGTCGCGGGCGCCTCGTCCGGCGGCCCGACGAATGTCGCCGGGGCGCCGATGACCAACAGTGACGACCTGATCAAGCACTCCGAGAAGTCCTCCGGCATCAACGCTACGACCGTCGTCGGCGGCATCGTCCTGGCCGCGCTCGTCGTTGGTGGCGGGGCTGTCGCGATCATCCGCAGGCGCACACTCGGGTGACGCGTCTGCCCGCTCCGGTCCATCCGATCGCCTGGTGGCTGTGGGCGATTGGTCTGGCGGTGGCGGCATCCTTCACGACCAACCCGTTGTTGCTGTTGCTGCTGATCGGTGTCGCGTGCTTCGTCGTCGTGCTCCGCCGCGGCAACGCCCCGTGGTCGCGCTCTCTGCGGCTCTACCTGCTGCTCGGGGCGTTCATCGTGCTGGTCCGGGTCGCGTTCCGGTGCTTCCTCGGGTCGTCCGGCGGCGGGGCGGTCGTGCTCGACCTGCCGCGAATCCCGTTGCCGGACTGGGCAGCCGGCGTCAGCCTGCTCGGACCGGTGCACCTGTCCGACCTGCTCGACGGCCTGTATGACGGCCTGCGGCTCGCCGCGATGATCATCTGCATCGGCGCCGCCAACTCGCTGGCCAACCCGAAGCGGTTGCTCAAGGTCGTGCCGATCGGGCTCTACGACATCGGCACCGTCGTGGTCGTCGCGGTGTCCGTGTTCCCGCAGATGGCCGACAGCATCCGGCGGGTGCGGCGGGCGCAGCAGCTGCGGCCGGACCACGGTCCCAAGTGGCACGTCGTGCGCCGGATCGTGGTCCCGGTGCTGGCGGATGCGCTTGACCGGTCGCTTCTCCTTGCGGCTGCGATGGATTCGCGTGGTTACGGCAGGCGTGGGGCGACGCCGGTGCGCACCCGCCGGCTGCTCGGCGTGCTGACCGTCGTCGGCCTGATCGCGGTCTGCATCGGCATCTTCGGGGTGCTGGACGACCGTGCACCGGCCGTATTCCGCTGGCCCGCCTTCGTGTTCGGCGTCGCGCTTGCGGCGCTCGGGCTGGCGTTCTCGTCGCGCGAGCGCACCGTCACCCGCTACCGGGTCGAGCGTTTCGACCTCACCGCAGCGGCGGTTGCCGCGGGCGGTCTCGCGTCGGGCGTCCTGATGATCCTGGCCACGCAGTACGCTCCGGCACATCTGAATCCCTCGACGACACCGGTGGACTGGCCGGTCGTTGACCTCCTGCCACTGGTCGCCGCGGTGATCGGCTTGCTCGCTGCAGCGGTGTCGCCGCCCAGCGCCATACCGGGTGAGGAGGTGTCGGCGTGATCGAGTTGCGCGATGTCTCCGTGCGGTATGCCGATTCGGCCGCGCTCGCGTTGTCGCACGTCGACCTGCACGTGGAGGAGGGCGAGCTCGCACTGGTCGTCGGCCGCACCGGTGTCGGCAAGTCGACGCTGCTCGGCACGATCAACGGGCTGGTCCCGCACTTCACCGGCGGCCGGCTCTCCGGCACGGTCACGGTCGCCGGCATGGACACCCGGGATCACCCGCCGCGTGAGATGGCGGACGTGGTCGGCAGGGTCGGCCAGGACCCGGTGGCGGGATTTGTCGCCGACACGGTCGAGGACGAACTCGCCTACGGAATGGAGCAATTGGGTGTTTCGCCGGCGACGATGCGCAAGCGGGTGGAGGAGACGCTGGACCTGCTCGGGATCGCCGGGCTGCGCAGTCGGTCATTGGCCACGCTGTCCGGAGGGCAGCAGCAACGCGTCGCGATCGGTGCCGCTCTGGTGACGGCGCCCAGGGTGCTGGTGCTCGACGAGCCGACGTCCGCGCTCGACCCGGGGTCTGCCGAGGAGGTGCTCGCCGCCATCACTCGCCTGGTGCACGACCTCGGGACGACGGTCGTGATGGCCGAGCACCGACTGGAAAGGGCTGTGCAGTATGCCGATTCGGTGATCACCCTTGCCGGGGACGGTGTCGTTCGCAGCGGGGACCCGGCGACGATGATGATCGATGCACCTGTCGCTCCGCCCGTGGTGGAGCTGGGGCGGCTGTGCTCGTGGACGCCACTGCCGCTATCCGTGCGCGACGCCCGCCGGGCGGCGCGTCCGTTGCGCGGGACGCTCGCCGAGCCGGCGCCCAGGGGCCGGCCGGCCGGTGAGATCGTGCTGCGCGCGGACGGGCTGACCGTGCGTTACGGGCAACACGTCGCCGTGCGGGAGGTCGACCTGCAACTCGCGGCCGGCACGGTCACCGCGCTGATGGGCCGTAACGGCTCCGGGAAGTCGTCGCTGCTGTGGGCGCTGCAGGGCAGCGGGCCGCGCAGCGCGGGATCGGTCGTCGTGGACGGCGTCGAGACCGCGGGTGGGCGCGGCAAGCGCGCGGGCACCGAGTCGCCGCGCGTCGGGCTGGTGCCGCAGACGGCCGCCGATCTGCTCTATCTGGAGAGTGTCGGCGAGGAGTGCGCCGCGGCCGGGCCGGGGGCTCGCGCGCTGCTGGAGCAACTGGCACCCGGTATCGACGACGAGCAGCATCCGCGGGATCTGTCGGAAGGACAACGGCTTTCACTCGTGGTGGCGATCCAGCTCGCTGCTCGGCCGCGCGTGCTGTTGCTGGACGAGCCGACCCGTGGCCTGGACTACAGCGCGAAGGCGCTGCTGATCCGGCAGCTTGCGGAGCTGGCCTCCGACGGGCACGCGGTGCTCGTGGCCACCCATGATGTGGAGTTCGTCGCGGGCCTCGCCGACCGGGTGATCGTCCTCGCCGACGGTGATGTCATCGCGGACGGCCCGACGGCTGAGGTCGTCGCCTCCTCACCGATTTTCGCGCCACAGGTCGCCAAAGTCCTCGCACCACAGCAGTTCCTGACCGTGCAGGACGTCGCGGACGCTTTGCCGGGTGCGTCATGAACCCGGTGGCGGATCCCGCGACGGCGGATGAGCGGCCGGACCTGGTCACCACGTTGAGCGGACATGCGGTGCCGTTGCGTCCGCGCAGCGCCCTGGTCTTGGTGCTGATGACGATCGCCGGACTGGCGATGTTCTGCTGGCCATTGCTGACGCATCACACCGCATCCGGGACCGCGCATGTCACAGACGCACCGATCATCTTCGCCGTGACGCTGCCGCTGCTGGTCTTCGTCATACTGGCCGAATTCGCCGACGGGGGAATGGATTCCAAGGCTCTGGCGATACTCGGTGTGCTGTCCGCGGTGGATGCGGCGCTGCGTCCGACCGGCGGCGGCACCGGCGGGATCGAGACGGTGTTCTTCTTGTTGATCCTCGCCGGGCGGGTGTTCGGACCGGGGTTCGGTTTCGTCCTCGGCTGTACATCGCTGTTCGCGTCGGCGCTGATCACCGCAGGTGTCGGCCCCTGGCTGCCCTTCCAGATGCTCTGCTCGGCGTGGATCGGGATGGGTGCCGGCCTGCTGCCGCGTGGCGTCCGCGGGACACGTGAGGTGGTGATGCTCATCGTCTATGGCGTCATCGCGGCATACGCGTTCGGCGCCCTGATGAACCTCTACACCTGGCCCTTCCTGGCCGGCGTCGACCTCGGACACCACGCGAATCTCGCCTACGTGCCGACGGATTCGTTGCTGGACAACCTGCATCGCTTCGGTGTCTACACGCTGGTCACCTCGACCGGTGGCTGGGACACCGGCCGGGCCATCACGAATGCGGTGGCCATCGCCGCGCTGGGGCGTCCGGTGCTCGTCGTGCTGCGCCGGGCGGCGCGTCGCGCGTCATACGCCCCTCTTGCCGAGAGGACACCCGATGACCGAGAGGACACCTGAATCGGCCCGAAAAAGGCGAAATCGGGTGTCCTCTGGATGTGTTTGGTGTCCTCTCGGCAAGTGTCTTTGACCCATGCGTGCGCAGTGGGCCGGAGGACGCGGGGTGAGGTTACATCTCTTCGTGGGTGTTGGGGTCGCCGCCGAAGAGGCGGCCATCATGCTTGCCGAGGCCGGTGATCGCGCTCATCTCGGCGTCGGACAACTCGAAGCCGAAGATGTCCAGGTTGGCCTGCTGACGCTCCGGCGTGCCGGATTTGGGCAGTGGCAATGACCCGAGCTGGTGGTGCCAGCGCAGGATGACCTGCGCCGGTGTCACATCGTGCGCACGGGCTGCGTCGGCGACCGGTGGCTCGTCGAAGGGCGCCTGTCGCTTGCCCATCGGACTCCACGCCTCGGTGCGAATCCCGAGGTCGGCGTTGGTCTTTCGCATCTCGGCCTGCGGGAAGTAGGGGTGCAGCTCGATCTGGTTGACGGCTGGCGTCACGCCGGTGGCCTCGATGATCCGCTCCAGGTGGGCGCCGGTGAAATTGGAGACGCCGATCGTGGTGACCAGCCCGTCCTGCTGTGCCGTCACCAGGGCTTTCCACGCCTCGACGTACTTGTCGACGCTCGGGTTCGGCCAGTGGATGAGCTGTACGTCGATGTGGTCGATCCCGAGGGTCTCGAGAGACGTCCGGATCGAGGCGAGAGCGTCGTCATACGCGTGATGCCGGCCGGGGATCTTGGTCTGGATCCGCACCTCATCGCGGGGCACACCGGACCGGCGCAGTGCCTCACCGACCTCGGCTTCGTTCTCGTAATTGACTGCGGTGTCGAGCAATCGGTAGCCGGCGGCGAGTGCCGCCCCGATCGCCATCACGCCCTCGTCGCCCTTGAGCGGATAGGTCCCGAAACCGATCGCCGGGAGCGCCGTGCCGTCCTGGAGTGTGTATGTCGGAGTGCTCACCGACTCCACGCTACGCGTCCCGTCCCGGCCACCCCCATCGCGAGTGACGGCTTCCTCGGCGACTGACGGTCGGATCGGGCCGTCAGTCGCCGAAGAAGCCGTCATTCGGCATGGCGGGGCGTGTCAGGGTTGGTTGACAACATGGGAAGTGTCAGGTTTTATTGACACATGAACGACGAACTGAAGCTCACCGAGGCTGCTGCGAGCACGAACCCCGCGCAGGGGCTGGCAGCAGTGCGTGCACTCCGAGTCCTCGCCGACCGGTTGGAGGACGTGCAGGTGCGCAATGCCCGGGAGCGCGGATGGAGCTGGCAGGCCATCGCCGATGTCCTGCAGGTCAGCCGGCAAGCCGTTCACCAGAAGCACTCCTGAGCCGACGTCGTATGACGCCCTCGGCGGTGCACCCCAGTGAAACGCACTGGGAAACAACGAACTTCAAGGAGATTGAGCAATGTTTCGTTCAGTGGATTCAGAAATACGGATAGCGATGATGCAGGCGGTCGAGGAGCGGCGGGAGCTCGGGCACGATCTGCTCGGGCCCGACCACCTGCTGCTCGGCCTGTTGGCCAATGTGCGCGGTGCGGCATACGCAGTGCTGGCCGAGCAGGGCGTCACCTATGACTGGGTGCGCCGGGTCGTGGCGGAGAAGCACGAAGACCTTCGCACGGAGGATGACGAGTCGGATGCGTCGACGGAATCGTCGGAAAGCCTCGATGAGGACCGGGAGGCCCTGAAGGCGATCGGCATCGACCTGGACAAGGTCCGCGACGCCGTGCGCGACGCGTTCGGTGAGGACATCACGCAGCGCTGGGGACAACGCCGCGGCCGTGGTCGCGGCGGGCGCGACCAGCGTGGTCGCGACGAGGAGCGGGGTGAGCGCGAGGAGCACCGAGCCGGTCCGCGGCGCGGTGGCCCGCACGGCAGAGGTCCCTGGGGCGGTGAATTCGAAGGATTCGGCGAGGGGTTCGCCGGCTTCGGTCCCGGTGGTCGCGGCCGACGTGGCCCGCGCAGCCGCCGGTTCGAACGGGTGACGGCGAGCATGCGCCGTGTGCTGCAGGGATTGCGCAGTGAGCTGCGTGCCGCGCACATGGCCGAGGGTCGCGACCGAGGAGTGGCCGCCGGCGTCGTCCTCGCGGCGATCTTCGCCAGCAACGACGCGGCCGTCGACGCGGTCATCGAGGCCGCGGACAACCCGGACGCGCTGCGAGCAGCGGTCGACGCGCTGGCCGGTCACGCCACGGCCTGACGCTCACTGCATCGGTCCGACTTCGTGCCTCCCGCGCGGAGCCGGGCCGTTCCGCATGTTCGGACACGGCGTCCGAACGTCCATGACGACGCCTCGTTCGGGTCTAGCCTGCCAAGAGCCCCACGACCTCGTGCGGGCACGACGAGCGAATTGCCGACACGACGAAGGAACGTTCGATGCTGGGACTGCCCGACTCGATCACGACCTGTCTCTTCGATCTGGACGGGGTCCTCACGGACACTGCCAGCGTGCACCGCACGGCGTGGCAGCAGATGTTCGATGCCTACTTGGAAGCCAAGGACGGCAAGGACTTTCAGCCCTTCACCGAGGACGATTACAACAAGTATGTCGACGGCAAACCGCGGCAGGACGGCGTGCGCGACTTCCTCGCATCGCGCGACATACGGCTGCCCGACGGTGCACCGACCGACGGAGGCGACGCGGAAACCGTGTGGGGACTGGGCAATCGGAAGAACGAGAAGCTGCAGGACGAGATCGAGCGCAACGGCGTCAAGGTCTATGAGGGCAGTCGGCGTTATCTGGAACTCGCGCAGGAGCAGGGCTTGCACCGCATCGTCGTGTCCTCCAGCGCGAACACCGAGATGGTCCTGAAGGTCACCGGCCTCGAGCAGTATGTCGAGGGACGCGTCGACGGGGTCACGCTGGCCGAGCAGCACATCAAGGGCAAACCCGCACCGGACTCCTTTCTCGCGGGCGCGAAACTCGCCGGCGCCACTGCCGACCAAGCGGCGGTCTTCGAGGACGCGACGTCGGGGGTGGCCGCCGGGCGCGCAGGCAACTTCGGCTTCGTCATCGGGGTGGATCGCGTCGGGCACGCGGATGCGTTGAAGCGAAGCGGCGCCGACATCGTCGTGCAGGACCTCTCCGAACTCATCGAGAAGAAGGGCTGAGTCGTGGCAGACAACGCCAAGAGCGAATTCACCGTCGAGCCGTGGCGCGTCCGCGAACTCGGTGTGCACCCAGGCAATCTCGCGCAATCCGAGTCGGTATTCGCACTGTCCAACGGCCACATCGGCGTGCGCGGCAACTACGACGAGTCGACGCCGAACGGCCTGCTCGGGACCTATCTCAACTCGTTCTACGAGGAGCGTCCGCTGCCGTATGCCGAGGCAGGCTACGGCTACCCCGAAGAGGGACAGACGATCGTCAATGTCACGGACGGCAAGATCATCCGGCTGCTCGTCGACGACCAACCACTCGATCTGCGGTATGGCGTGGTACGGCACCAGGAGCGTTCACTCGACATGCGTGAGGGTCTGCTGCACCGGGACCTGATCTGGGAGACCACGGCGGGCACCCAGGTGCACATCCGCTCCACCCGCCTGGTGTCGTTCACCCAGCGGGCGATCCTTGGCATCCGCTACTCGGTCGAAGCGGTCAACAGGCCGGTCCGCATCGTCATGCAGTCGGAGATGGTCGCCAACGAGAAGCTCGCGGTGGAGTCGAAGGACCCGCGGGTGGCTGCGGCGCTGAAGGACCCTCTGAAGCCGGAGGAGGCATCCAACTCCGGCGACCGCTCGCAGTTGATCCACCGCACCCGGCGCAGCAAGCTGCGGGTGGCGGTGGCAAGCGACCACGAGATCCACAGCGACGGGAACGACTTCCACAGCAACACCTACGTGCAGCCGGACTGGACCCGCACCACGGTCGGCACCGAGCTGCAGCCCGGCGAGAGCCTTGGTTTGACGAAATTCGTTGCGTACGGCTGGAGTTCGCAACGCACCCTGCCCGCCCTGCGGGACCAGGTCGACGCCGCACTGTCCGCGGTGCGGCACACCGGGTGGGACAACCTGGTTGCCGAGCAGCACACGTATCTCGATGAGTTCTGGGACGGCGCCGACGTCGAGGTGGACGGTGATCCGGTCATCCAGCAGGCAGTTCGTTTCGGGCTGTGGCACGTGCTGCAAGCCGGCGCACGGGCGGAGGGGCGCGCCATACCGGCGAAGGGCCTGACCGGTCCCGGGTATGACGGGCACTGCTTCTGGGACAGCGAGATGTACGTCCTTCCGGTGCTGACCGCGACCGCGCCACAAGCTGCACGCGACGCGTTGATGTGGCGGTTGTCCATCGCCGATCTCGCCGAAGAACGCGCGAATACGTTGAAACTCAAGGGTGTTGCCTTTCCGTGGCGCACCATCCGCGGCCAGGAGTGCTCGGCGTACTGGCCGGCCGGCACCGCAGCGCTGCATGTCAATGCGGCGATCGCGGTGGCCGCGGCACGCTATGTCTACTGGACCAACGACGAGGAGTTCGACCGTGAGGTCGCGCTGCCCCTGTTGGTCCGCACCGCGCGCTTGTGGGCCGGCAGCGGCTATCACGGCAAGGATGGCCGATTCCACATCGACGGTGTGACGGGTCCGGACGAATACAGCGCGGTCGTGGACGACAACGTCTACACCAACCTGATGGCCGCTCGGAACCTGCGCTATGCCGCCGAGGCGGTCGAGCGGTGGCCCAAGCTTGCCAAGGAGCTGAAGGTCACCGAGGCCGAGCGCGCCGGGTGGTGGGCGGCGGTCGAGACGATCGCGGTGCCGTATGACGACGAGCTCGACGTCCACATGCAGGACGCCGACTTCACCAACCACCGGGTGTGGGACTTCCAGGAGACGTACGACAGCAACAGCTACCCGCTGCTGCTGCACTACCCGTATGTCGACATCTATCCGCGCCAGGTGATCAAGCAGGCTGACCTGATCCTCGCAATGCATTGGTGCGGCGACGAATTCACCACCGAGCAGAAGGCGCGTGCCTTCGCCTACTACGAACCGCTGACCACTCGGGACTCATCGTTGTCGGCCTGCACGCAGGCCGTCATCGCGGCCGAGGTCGGGCACGTCGACCTCGCGCACGACTACGCGACCGAAGCAGCGTTGATGGACCTGCACGACCTGGAACACAACACCAAGGACGGCGTGCACGTCGCGTCCCTGGCCGGTGCCTGGCTGTCCCTGGTGTGTGGCTTCGGCGGGATGCGGGACCACCACGGACAGTTGAGCTTCGCGCCCGCCCTCCCCGAGGGCATCGAACGGCTGGCGTTCACCATCCGCTGGCAGGGCTGCAAGATCCGGGTCGAGGTCACGCACGAGCGCACGATCTACCAGCTCGAGGACGGCCCCGACGCGCACACGACGATCAAGCACTACGGGCGCACGTTCATCCTGCGGTCCGGGAAGCCGGCATCACGGGCCACGAAGGTGCCCAAGCCGATCACACCGCGCCCCCAGCAACCCGTCGGCCGTGCCCCGATGCAGGCAGGGTCGGGCGGCTGAGACCTCGAGGAGCCACCGCTCGTTCCCCTTCGAGACACACGCTCGTCCCTCACGTGCTCCTCAGGGCACCGCTCGTGGGGCTCCTCGGCCGCCACTGCTGATGTGTCGAGTGGCAGACTGGTGGACGAGCCGAAGTCGGCTGATCCACGCCTTCGGCCGACGTCATTGACGGGAGTCGAAAACGATGGCACCACACGGTGATTCAGAGGACGCTACGCGAACCGAGCACGACTCGATGGGCGACATCGAGGTTCCGGTCAACGCCAAGTGGCGCGCGCAGACCCAGCGCGCGGTGGAGAACTTCCCGGTCTCGGGCCGCCCGATCGAGCGTGAGCTGATCGGCGCACTCGCGTCGATCAAGGGGGCATCAGCGCTCATCCGCGCGCAGCGCGGCATGCTGGATCAGCGCAAGGCGCAGGCGATCCACGACGCCGCTGCCGAGGTGGCGCGCGGCGACTGGGATGCGGAGTTCCCGATCGATGTCTTCCAGACCGGTTCGGGCACCTCCTCGAACATGAACGCCAATGAGGTCATCGCGACGCTGGCCCAGGAGTCGCTGGGTGAGCCGGTGCATCCCAACGACGACGTGAACGACCCGTTCTCCTCCAATGACCAGTTCCCTGCCGCCATACACATCGCCGCGACGCGTGCCGTCGTGCGCAAGCTGATCCCCGCGTCCGAGCATCTGGCGGAGGCGCTGGAGCGGAAGGCGACCGAGTTCGCCGAGGTCGTGAAGTCCGGCCGCACCCACCTGATGGACGCCACCCCGGTCACCCTCGGTCAGGAGTTCGGCGGGTATGCCGCGCAGGTCCGCCTCGGGGTGGCGCGCCTGCACGATGCGCTCCCGCGGGTGGGTTCCCTGCCGCTCGGTGGGACCGCAGTCGGCACCGGCATCAACGCGCCGAAAAGCCTTGCCGGTGAAGTGATTTCGCGGCTTGCCGATGACATGGAGTTGCCGCTCACCGAGGCGGCCGATCATTTCGAGGCGCAGGGTGCGCGAGACGCGCTGGTTGAGCTGTCCGGCGTCCTGCGAACGATCGCGACGAGCATGACCAAGATCGCGAACGACATCCGCTGGATGGGCTCGGGTCCGCGCACGGGCCTGACGGAGATCTTCCTGCCCGACCTGCAGCCGGGCAGTTCGATCATGCCGGGCAAGGTCAATCCTGTTCTGGCAGAAGCGGTTTGCCAGGTCGCGGCCCAGGTGGTCGGCAACGATGCCGCGGTCGCATGGGGCGGCGCAGCAGGCAACTTCGAGCTCAACGTGATGCTGCCGGTCATCGCCGACAACCTGCTGCAGTCGATCGAGATCCTCGCGAACGTGAGCGTGCTCTTCGCGGACCGCTGCGTCGACGGCATCACCGCAAACGTCGACCGCTGTCGCGAATTCGCCGAGTCCTCACCGTCGATCGTCACTCCGCTCAACCACTACGTCGGGTATGACGAAGCCTCCGCCATCGCCAAGCAGTCGCTCAAGGAGGGCAAGACGATCCGCGAGGTAGTGGTCGAACGCGGCCACGTCGACAGCGGCGCGATCAGTGAAGCCGACCTGGACCGGGTGCTCGACGTGCTGGCGATGACCCGCCCCGCCGACTGACCGACTGACGCACTGACGGCCCACCGACTGACCGACCGACGCACTGACGGCTCAACCCCTCTTGCCGAGAGGACACCTCGCTACCGAGAGGACACCAAATTCGGGCCGAATCGGCTCAATTTTCGTGTCCTCTCGATGCGTTTGGTGTCCTCTCGGCGATGGGGGCGGCACTAGGCTCGGATCGTGCCCAACTGGAGGAACCGCGCCTTCCGCTCGACGGCAGCGTTGCCCGCTCGCCCGTCGGCGCAGGAGGTCGCGCCCGAGCGGATCCTGCAGCCCCGGCGCGGCGACCAGGAGGTGCCGGTCGAGGAGTCGGTAGTCGAGAAGGCGGTCTACTGCAACGGCCACCGGGTCGAGGCGCCGAAGTCGCTGCGCGAGGCGATGCACCGGCTGCACGGCCCCGACAAGCCGATGGCCTGGATCGGGCTCTTCCACCCGACCGAGGCGCAGATCAACGACATGGCGGAGGTCTTCAACCTCCACCCGCTGGCGGTCGAGGACGCGATCGTCGCGCATCAGCGCCCCAAGCTCGAGCGGTATGACGAAACGCTCTTCGCCGTGCTGCGCCCGGCGATCTACCTGGACGCGTCCGAGACGGTGCAGATCGGCGAGCTGCACATCTTCATCGGGCCGGACTTCGTGCTGACCGTTCGGCATACCGACCGGCCGAAGCTGGCCAAGGTGCGCGAGCGTCTCGAGGCCGATCCGGAGTTGCTGGCCCGCGGCCCCGAGGCGGTGCTCTACGCGATGATCGACTTCGTCGTCGACGGCTACGCGCCTGTCGTCGCCGGCCTGGAGAACGACATCGACGAGATCGAGAACCAGGTCTTCGAGTCCGACCCCGCGGTGTCCCGACGCGTCTACGAGTTGTCGCGTGAGGTCGCCGAGTTGCAGCGGGCGACCAAGCCGTTGCTGCAGATCCTCGCCGGGCTCGAGGCCGGTTTCGACAAGTACGGCACCGACGAGGAACTGCAGCGCAATCTGCGCGACGTCACCGACCACGCCACCAGCGTCGTGGAGCGGGTCGACGGTTTCCGGAGCAACCTGGCCGACATACTCAGCCTCAATGCGACCCTGGTCGCGCAGACCCAGAACGAAGAGATGCGCCGGCTCGCCGAAGCGGGCATGGAGCAGAGCGACGAGGTCAAGAAGATCTCCGCCTGGGCGGCCATCCTCTTCGCGCCGTCGCTGATCAGCGGCATCTACGGCATGAACTTCGACCACATGCCCGAGCTGCACTGGGCCCTCGGTTATCCCTTCGGTATCGTGCTGATGCTGGTCGTGTGTCTCGTGCTCTTCGTCATCTTCCGCAAGCGAAAGTGGCTGTGAATCCTCGCCTTTCGAGTAGTACAACCAAGCGGGTCGAGTAGCTTTACGGGTTCGCGGCGAGGAAGATGAACGCCGCCGTCAGCACCAGATGTATGCCGCCCTGCAGGCGTGTGGCACGCCCCGGCACGACGGTCAGGATCCCGACGGCCGCAGTGATGCCGAGCAGCACGATCTGCGTGTGCCCGAGGCCGAGATGCAGATCGGTGGGCAACCAGATCGACGCGATCGCGATGACAGGGATGGTCAGGCCGATCGAGGCCATGGCCGAGCCGTAGCCGAGGTTGAGGCTGATCTGCACGCGGTCCCGCCGGGCTGCGTTGACGGCGGCCAGGGTCTCGGGGGCCAGGACGAGGACCGCGATGATCACACCGACGAACGAGTGCGGCAGGCCCAGCGACCGGACGCCGTCCTCGATCGGCTTCGACTCGACCTTCGCCAGGCCGACGACCGCGATCAACGAGACGAACAGCAGCGCCAGGCTCTGCAGGGCGGCGCGGTTGCTCGGTGGCGCTGCGTGCTCACCCTCGGAGTCCTGGGTCGCCAGGTCGTCCTGGGTCGTTGCGTCATACCCGTTGCCGCGCGCGAGCGGGTGGTAGTCCTGGCGGCGTACCGGCAGGAAGAAGTCGCGGTGCCGCACGGTCTGGGTGACCACGAAGAGACCGTAGAGGGCGAGCGACGCGATGGCCGCGAAGGTCAACTGCGAGCCGGAGAATTCCGGGCCGGAGACGCTCGAGGTGAAGTTCGGCAGCACCAGGCACATCGTCGCGAGCGTCAGCACACAGGCCAGCGCGGCGCCGGTTCCCTCGGCGTTGAACGTAACCGTGTTGTGTCGCATTGCGCCGACCAGCAACGAGATTCCGACGATGCCGTTGCAGGTCAGCATCGCCGCGGAGAAGACCGTGTCGCGGGCCAGCGTGCTGGCGTCCGAGCCCCCGCTGACCACCAGCGTCACGATCAGTGCGACCTCGATGACGGTCACCGCGACCGCCAGCACCAGCGACCCGAACGGTTCACCCACCCGGTGCGCGACGACCTCGGCGTGATGCACGGCCGCGAGCACCGAGGCGCCGAGCAGCACGGCGACGATGACGATCCACGCGGCACCGACGTGCTTGCCGAAGGTGAAGGGGAGTGGCAGCAAAGCCAGGACAGGAGCCCAGACGGTCCAGCGGGCCATGACGGTGCGCAGTCGAGTCGGGTTCACCCGGACCATTATCCAGGGAAAACACGGCGCCCCTTTCGCCGAGAGGACACCAAACGATCGAGAGGACACGTAATTCCGCCCGGAATGGGCCGAATTACGTGTCCTCTCAGTGTGTTTCGTGTCCTCTCGGCAAGAGGGGGTTTGCGGTTCTACGGCAGGTAGTACGTCGGGTTCGGCAGCTTGACCGGCACCAGCGCGTGCCCGCCGATCAGGTCGCTGAACTGATCACCGAAGTTCGCGATGACCGTGTAGCCGCCACCGGATGCGTCCTCGACGTGCGCGCGCGTCTGCGACTTGTACTCGATCGTCGTGCACTTCGCGGTCGCGCAGGTGATGTATGACGGCTGCTGGCTCTCGCCCTTGCCGGTCCACTTCGTGTAGTAGTTCGGCTCGGTGAAACCGGTGTAGCCGACCTTGGCGAGGTTGCCCATCGTCGCGGCCTTCTGGTCGTCATTGCGGCCGGTCAGTCCGATCAGCGTGCAGCCGGCTTTGTCGGCGGCATTGACCAGTCCGACCATGCCGGGAGTGGCCGGGAACTTCTGCCCCTGCACCCACACGTCCTGCAACGGCGGGTTGTAGTTGAACTTCATCGCGCCGTCTTCCATGTCATAGGTCATCAGCGTCGTGTCGTCGGCGTCGAGCACGATGGCCGGCTTCGCGCCGGCGGCGCTGCCGAGCGCGCAGGCAGCGGAGAGCGCCGGGGTGATGCGCGACGTCATCCGCGTCATCTCATCGATGTATGGCGAGGTGAACTTGTTCGCGATGCCGTCGGTGGCGTTGTAGTAGGTGCGGATCGTCGACTTGACCGAGTCGATGTTCGGAATGCCTTCTCCGCCTTCGGTTTTCCCGCTCGAGCCATCGGCCTGCATCGTGAAGTGCGTGCGCGGCGACAGCTTCGGCTCGCTCATCCCGGGCAGGTCGGGGGAGGGCAGGTAGTAGGTGGGGTTCGGCAGCTTCAGGGTGTGATCGGCGTACCCGCCCTGCAGGTCGGAGAACTGGTCGCCGACGTTGAGCGCGATGTCGTAACCCATCGACTCGATGTGCTTGCGGGTGCCGGCCTTGTATTCCACGGTCGTGCACTTCGCGGTCGCGCAGGTGATGTATGACGGCTGCTGGCTCTCACCCTTGCCGGTCCACTTCGTGTAGAAGCGGTCGGAGGTGAAGCCGCTGTAGCCGACCTTCTGCAGGTTGCCGACGGTCGCGGCCTTCTGGTCGTCATTGCGGCCGGTCAGACCGAAGATCGTGAATCCGGCGTCCTGGGCGGCCTGGACGAAAGTGACCATCGCGGGAGTGGCCGGGAACTTCTCGCCCTGCACCCACACGTCCTGCAGCGCAGGATCGAAGTTGAAGTGCATGGCGCCGTCTTCCATGTCATAGGTCATCAGCGTCGTGTCGTCGGCATCGAAGACGATCGCCGGCTGCTTGCCCTGCCGGGCGCTCTGGTTGTAGAGCGCCTTGAGGCGCTTGGTCTCCTTGGCCAGGATCGCGTGCATCTGGTTGATGTATGGCGAGGAGGTCCTGCTCGCGATGCCCGTGGAATCCGCGTTGTAGTAGGTCTGGATCGTCGACTTCACCGAGTCGATGTTCGGGATGCCGGCGCCGCCCACCGTCCGGCCGCTGGACCCGTCGGCCGCCATGGTGAAGTGCGCGCGAGGCGTCAGTAGGTGATCCGCCCATGACGACAGCGACTGCACCGATCGCTGGTGGGACAACTGTGCTGTCGGGGACTGGTGCCCGGACTCGGCACTGGCCGTGGGTGAGAGCGCGAACGCGGGTGCGGCTGCTGCGACCGTGATCGCAGCGAGCAGTGCGGCACGACGATGCATGTTTCATCTCCGAAGACGTGACGGTGAACGGGCCCGTCGACACTACTGCGGCGCAGGTCGCCGCGTGAGTGCTTCAACAGACAAGAACCGCGGCAGGTCGGCGAGGGAGAACTTCCCGGTCGAACCGGGAAGCCGCCGCTTCCGGTCGGGAGCGTGCCGCCGCGAGGCTGAGCGCGTCATACCCGATGGCTCGCCGACTTCCGGCCGGCGAGCAGTACCACCCTCACGAACGGAAGTCCACTGATGAAAACCCTTCTCCGCCGCGCCGTCATCGGCGCGACCGTCGCCGGAGCCGTCGGGCTCCCCGCAACACCCGCTTTCGCCCAGACGGTCGGGGACGACTGTGGCGTCACGGTCTCCACGTCGTGCAGCTCGACGACGCACTTCTCGGACATGGAGCAATGGCTCGGCCAGGGGACACCCGGGGACTCTTCGTCCTGCCCGGCCTACTTCGACAACGACTGGGCCTTCGAGTCCGGCACCGGCAACGGCGTCTTCCACATCAACATCAACAAGGACGGCGACACGTGGGTCTCCAACACCTGGACCGGCGCCGCGACCATCACCCTCTACCCGCCGAGCTCGGTGCAGATCGTCGCCGACTCCGACGACAACGTGATCTCGTCGCAGATCATCGGGCCGCCCGACCAGGTGCTGACCGGCCACAACACCCAGTGGTTCGGCGCGTCCTTCAACAACAAGGACAGCGTCACGGACTTCACCTTCAGCTTCCGCGGCACCGACCAGAGCGGCAACCCGATCACCGTCCACAACGAACAGCACCAGCAGTGGCTGCCCGGGTCGGATCCCGACGGCCCTCCCTCCGCGTCACACGTCCGGTTCACCTGCGGCTGAACGTCCTGCGGTAGGACAATTCGATCGTGTCCATCGCCATGCGGCATGACCGTCGCCGGTCGGTGGCGGTCATCGCCCTGCTCGGGCTCGCCGTCGTCGCGGCATCCGAGGCGGCCTGGGTCGATGCGGCGACTCCGGCCGACCGGTTCGACGAGGCGATCTTCGCCGTCACCATCTCGGTGACGGCGGCCCTCGGCGCGGTCGTCGCGCTCGCCCGGCCGGCCAACCGGATCGGCTGGCTGATGCTGGTCGTCGCCGTGAGTGCCGGGCTCGGCGAAGCGCTCACCGAGACCGGCGTGCACGGACTGCTCGTCCACCCCGGGTCGGTCCCGGCCGCCGGCTGGCTGGTGATGTTCGGCGTGATGTTCCGGTCGCTGGCCGGCACGGTGGGCATCGCGGTCATTCCCGCCTACTTCCCGGACGGCCGGGTGGCCGGGCCGCGGTGGCGTTGGCTGCCGCGCGTCATCGTGCTCGCAGCAGTGCTGTCGATCGTCGCAAACCTGTTGGCACCGATCGAGACCCGACTCGGCGAGCACTGGCGGGGACCGCTGACACCGATCCGCGATCCGTCGAACTCGCCGTTGGAGGGCCTCAACCTCCTGGCGACCGTCGTCGGGGGCGCGGCGGCGCTCGCCGCGCTCGCGTCCCTGATCACCCGATGGCGGCGGGGCGGCCCGATCGTGCGCCAGCAGTTACTGCTCTTCGTGATCGCCTCGGCGGTCGAGGTGGCGATCCTGCTGTTCGCATTGGTAGCTGTTGTGGCGACCCCGCACGCCCCAGGGCGGTGGGTGTTCGATCTCGGTCAGCTGCTGATCCCGGTAGCGGTCGCGGTGGCGACCCTCACCTACGGGCTGTACGACCTGCGGCGGGCGACCAACCGGGTGCTGTTGTGGCTGCTGCTCAGCGTGCTCACCGCCGGGCTGTATGTCGTGGTGGTCGTCCTCGCGACAGTATTCTTCAGCTCGGCCGACGCGGCCGGCTGGCCGGCGGTGGCCGCCGCAACCATCGCGGCGATCGGACTGCTCGCATTGCGCGACCGGGTGCAGCGCGTCGTGACCCGGGTGGTCTACGGGCGGTGGCGGGAGCCGTATGCCGTGCTGTCCTCCGTCGGTCAGCAACTGTCTGCGGCGTCGGACCTGGAGCGGTTGCTCGCCGACGCCGCCGCACAACTGTCCCGCGAGCTGGATCTGGACGACGTGTCGGTCAGCGACGCGCGCGGACACCGCCTGGTCGGCGGTGACACCGAGTTCGACACCGAGTCCGGCACCGAGTTCGACACCGAGTCCGACCCCGAGTCCAACCCGGTGCCGCTCCTCGCCCTCGGTCGGCCGGTCGGCACGCTCTTCTACCGCTGCGATCGGACACTCAGCGAGGCCGAGCGGGGACTGATCCGGGACCTCGCCGGGCATCTGGGCACCGCGTTGCACTCGCGCCAACTGCTCACCGACCTGCAGCGGACCCGGGAACGACTGGTGCTGGGCCGCGAGGAGGAGCGCCGTCGGCTGCGGCGGGACCTGCACGACGGTCTCGGTCCGGCGCTGGCCGCGCTGACGCTCAAGGCCGAGACGGCACGCGCCGCCCTCCCGTGCGATCCCGCCGCAGCAACCCCGCAATTGGACGAGCTGATCGACGACATCCGCGCGACGGTCACCGACGTGCGACGTGTCGTCGAGGGGCTGCGGCCACCGGCCCTCGACCAGCTCGGACTGGTCGCCGCGTGCACCCAGATGGCCACCCGGCTCACCGGGGGGACCGGTGTCGCCATACGGATGAAGGCGGCGGCGCTGCCGAACCTGCCGGCCGCCATGGAGGTCGCGGCGTTCCGCATCGTGCAGGAGGCGACCACCAACACGGCGCGCCACGCTCGGGCGACCTCCCTGACGATCTGCCTGGCGGCCGACCCGGTCGAGATGACGGTCCGGGTGACCGACGACGGGATCGGCGTCGACCGATCACGCTCCGTCGTCCCGGCCGGCGACGGGCCGGGAGGCAACGGTATGGCGACGATGCGGGAGCGAGCGGAGGAGCTGGGAGGCACGCTCGAAGTGCTGAGCTCCGATGACGGCACAGTCGTCACCGCGTGTCTTCCGTTGGTACTGAAGGGAATTGCCCGGACATGACGAACACCAACGTGCTGATCGTGGATGACCATCCGCTCTTCCGGTCCGGACTCGCCGGACTGATCGAGACGATCCCCGGGCTCACGGTGAGTGGGTCGGTCGGCACTGCGGAGGAGGCGGTCGCCGCGGTGACGGCCGAGCCACCGGACGTCGTGCTGATGGACCTCAGCCTGCCGGGACTGTCGGGGGTCGAGGGGACCAGGGCGATCCTGGCGTCCCATCCGCGGATCGCGGTGCTGGTGATCACCATGGTGGATGACGACGACAGCGTCTTCGCGGCGGTGAGCGCCGGCGCCCGCGGCTATGTGCTGAAGGGCGCTCCTGCCGCGGAGATCGCGGCGGCGATCCACACGGTGGCGGCGGGCGGCGCCGTCTTCGGTGCGGAGCTGGCCGGCCGCCTACTCACCCGACGTCCGCCGGACGGACCGGCGGTCGCGACACCGGGTGGCGGGCTGACTCCCCGCGAGGTCGAGATCCTCACCCTGATCGGCACGGGTGCGAGCAACCATCAGATCGCCCGCAGCCTGGGCCTGTCGGTCAAAACCGTGCAGAACCGCGTGTCCCGGATCCTCGACAAGTTGCACGCCGCCGATCGCACGAGCGCTGCGCTGAAGGCCCGCGGCCTGCAGCCCTGAACCTCACCCCACGAAGTTGAAGTGGTAGTCCTCGCCCTCCTGCAGCGTGGCGGCGTAGGGATTGTCGAAACCGAATCCGGACTGGTGGGTCAGCAACCACCGGTTGGCGACGGCGCCCCACGAGTAGATCCACGGCTCGTCGCGTTCCTCGAAGTCGATCGCGAGGCCGTACCCGTGGTTGGACGTGCCGGGGTGCGCGGCGCGCGGGCTGCCGAACTTCCGGTGCCAGTACTGCTGTTCGTCATACGAGCGATAGGTGAGGTCGATCGTGGCGTAATGGCCGAAGCGTCGCTTGAACGCCGCCTGCAGGCGATGCAGCGCGGCGAGCGCGGAGCCGTTGAGGTAACGCGGTGTGTCCGGGGTGTAACCGGGCTCGAAGTGCGCTGAAGCGTTGTAGCACAACGGGATTGGCGACAGTAGGCGCAACGGGATGCAGCCGTTGAGGGCAGCGGGGTTGGTCGCGTAGATGGCGATCGTGCCGGCGTTGACGTAGCCGCGTTCGGTGCGGACCCACGGCCCGTCGTCGACGAGGGCGCCGGTCACCTGCTCGTGGCATGCGTAACGCCCGACGATCCGGTGCCCGAAGCCTGGGCCCGAGCGGATGTTGGCGAACTGGTTGTCGGTGGTGACCCGTCCCACGATGCGCGGGCACGGAGTCGACGGGGTTGCGGTCGGCCGGTCGCCGGTCAGGTAGTCGGTGCTCACGCACCCGCCGACGAGGGGGCCCTCGGTGATCTGCAGCCACCCGGCGTACGACATGCCGGTCACCCGGGCGCCCGGCATCAGCAACCCGACTGCGGGGTATGCCGAGCTGGGCCCCATCCGGACGTTGAGGCTGTCGATGCCGGGGGCGACGAAGCGCGTGCTGCTGACAGCGTCGGTGCCCAGCTGCGCCGAGCCGGAGTGTGTGGTGGTCATGGTCGCCCCTCCCTTTGCGATCACTGCTCCCATTTGAGCAGACTCCGGGGGTGCCAGTGTGAGCTTGTGGCCGGTCGGTGTGCGCCTTTTTCTCCGGTGCGGTCGGATGGCCCGGGCCGGAGCGCCGTTGAGCGGCATACCCAACAGGTATGCCGCTCAACGGAATTGCGGAAATCGGAGCTTCTGAATCGGAACTGCTGAATCGGTCAGCCGCTCACTTCGACAGCGAGGCGATGATCGACCCGACATCCGGTGTGCCCCAGCCGGTGGGGGAGTCCCAGCCGGTCGTTGCGGAGTAGCCGCCGGAGAAGGTCGGCGTCGAGTTGCTGCCCTCCGTGACGTCATACAGCAGGCCGCTCCCGGCCCAGCTCTGCGCGTAGTTGTTGACGCTGCCGAGCTTCGACCCGGTGGCGTGATCGATGTCCGCGGCGATGCCCGCCCACTGCGGTGAGCCGGCGGAGGTGCCACCGAAGAAGTAGAAGCCGTTGGCGTCACCGCCCATCATGCCCAGGTAGGTGAGGACGCCGGTGTAGACGCTGCCGTTGTAGGCGACATCCGAACCCTGCTTGTCGGTCAGCAGGCTGGGCGCTCCGCCGGTGGCGCCGAACGGTCCGTCGGCACAGTTCGTCGGACAGTTCGCGAAGTCGCCCCAGACGGTTTCCTGTGGCTCGGGCAGACCACTGCCGGCGAACAGGTTGGTGCCGCCGACCGCGGTGACCAGCGGATCCGCCGCGGGCAGACTGAAGTTCTCGTAGCCGGCGCCGTTGTCCGACCCCGCGTCGGCCGAGGACGCGAAGACCGACATGCCCTGCGCCGCAGCCTTGACGAAGGTCTTGTGCGCTTGCGACTGCTGGGCACTGTTGCCGTGGATGAGGTTCTCCGGCTCGCCGTAACTCATCGACAGCACGTTGCCGAGCTTGTTGTCGACGGCATACCGCACCGCGTTGTCGAGCGAGGTGCCGTGGTCGTTGGCCGCGACGACCAGCGCGATCTTGGCGCCCGGTGCGACCGCGTGCGCCCATTGGATGTCGAGCGAGGTCTCCTGTGCCCAGCCCAACTGGGTGCCGCGGCCGTTCCATGTCGGCTTGCCGCCCGGGTAGTGGATGGACAGGTCCGCCTGCGGCAGTCCGAAGGCGGTGGAGAAGGTCGCCAGGTCCGATGCTGCGGTCGGGCTGCCGAAGGCGTCGACGATGACGATGGTCTGGCCGGTGCCGGCCGGCGCACCGTTGATGGTGCCCGGGATGTTGTATGCCGCCCGGATGCTTTGCGGTGTCTGGCAGGCGAATTCACCGCCGGTGGCTGCCAGGCAGTCGGACGGTCCGGTCGGCAGCGCGGCAGGAGTATTGCCGAAGTGTGACTTGACCACGATCGGTTTGACCCGGTAGGTGAATGAACCGTCCGGACTGGCGGCGTAGGCGGGCAGTGCGGAGACCGTGAGGCCGGCGGCCGCAGCTGTTGCGAGGGCGAGTTTGGCGTACGACATGCGCTTCATGGGCGTTCCTTCGAGCAGAAAACCTTCCCAGGATTGGTCGGGTGACCAGGGGTTTTCGCAACATACTGCTGATCCGCCGGCCCGGGGAGCGCTATTGCACGGATTGGTGAGGTCAGACGACCTTCGGGTCAGCGCCGCCCGCGCTCTCCATCGGCTTGCCCTCGGCGTGCCACGCCTTCATCCCGCCGGCCACGTTCACGGCCTCGTAGCCCATGTCGTTGAGCCACTTGGTCGCGCGCGAGGATCGTCCGCCGCCGCGGCATACGACCGGGATCGGCCCGTCCGTGGCGGGCAGTTCGCCCAGGCGACTCTGCAACTCCTCGAAGGGGATGTGGACCGCCGTCGGCGCGTGGCCGGCATCCCACTCGTCCTGGCGGCGTACGTCGAGAATGACTGTGTCGTCGGCGAGTTCGGCCGGCACGGTGCTTTTGCTCATGCGCCGATCCTGCCAAAGTCCGGCATCGTCGGTCCGAGGGGGCGTCGTCGGAAAAGTCCGTCGGTGGTGTATCAGCGGCGGCTGCATCCGTCTCTTCGATCGTGTGGCCACCAGGCCACACCGAACTCACAGGACAAGGGACCGAGATGGACACCACCACGTTTCGCAGCAACACGTTCCACCAGCACACAGCGCCCGCACCGATCGACGCAGCTAAGGATCACGACCCGGTCGAGCCCGATGGCGATCACCTTGCCTCGACGGCCTCGACGGCCTCGACGGCCTCGACGGCCTCGACGACCTCGACCGCTCACCCGAGCGACCGGCTCCTCGCGGGACAGCAACTCCTGCGCGGTGGTCGCATCGACTCGCCCAACGGCCGCGTCCGTCTGGTGCTGCAGAACGATGGAAACCTCGTGCTCTACCGGAACGACGATGAGGTCGCTCTCTGGTCGTCACACACCTGGGGGACCACCGTCGTCCGCGCCATCATGCAGACGGACGGGAACCTCGTGTGTTACGACATCTTCAACCGGGCCCTGTGGGCATCCGGCACGAACGGCAGGGGCGGCGTCTCGGCGGTGCTGCAGGACGACGGCAACTTCGTCATCTACACCGCGGCAGGAAGTCCGGTCTGGGCATCGAACACGTGGCACAACTGGTCTCTGACCTCGGCGAACACCGACGACCAGCATCTCGACACCGGTCAGTGGATGAACAGCACGGCCAGTGCGGCACGCACCGGGCTCATCTCCGGCCACACCCGGATCTGGACCACGAACGAGTTCACCGGCTTCCACGGCAGTGCCTTCCCGGTGCTGTTCGACGATCAGAACAAGGCGATCTGGCCGACCGACATCGACGCCGCGAAGCATCAGTACGGCGTCGATGGCACGTGGATCCCGGGTCTGCCGAGTGACCGCACCTGCTATTGGACCAACCAGGTTCCTGCCGCGGTGCTGGCCAGTTCGCATGGTCTCGGCATCCTGCAGTACAAGGACCCGAAGAACATGCTGATGCGGGATCTGGATCTCATCGGGCACGCCTGGAAGGACGTCGGTCCCTTGCTGCAGGCCTTCGTCGGGATGCTGTAACCGCCCGCGGGCGCGGCGTCTCCGGCCGGCCCGGCTACGTCCGATGCAGGGTGTCGAAGAGCTCGTCGACGACCGCGGCCAGCCGGGCGAGCTCCTCGAGGTGGTCGGCGGACAGTGCGTTGAGGCGTTTGAGGCCCTCGTCGGTGAGGGACAGGCGCACGACCCGATGATCGGCGCCGTCGCGCTGCCGGTCGATGAGCCCGAGCTCCTGGGTGCGGTTGACCAGCTCGACCGCTGTGTTGTGGCGCACCAGGAGATAGTCGGCGACATCACCGATCGTCGGGGCGTCCTGGCCGCCGTGCCCGCGGATCGCCAGCAGCAGCTGGTGCTGGCTGGCCGTCAGTCCCATCGTCCCCGCCTGCTCGGCGCTCCAGTGCTCGAACTTGCGCAGGCGGGTGCGCAGCCGCAGCAGACGCGTGTAGTCGGCGTCGGTGACGCGCGGACGGGAGGTCACAGGCTGAGACTCCTTCTGGACGATTTGACCAACCCTATATTATGTCGTCGCACGACATAATCGTGTCACGATATAAAGACGAAACAGAGAGTGACCCGTTGAGCGAGCGCAGCGAGCGAAGGACAGCTCAGGCGAAGGACGACATCCGAGGAACGGGGGAGTTGTCATGAGTACGACGCACCCCATCGCACCGAACGACGTCCCGCGGGATGTCCATCACCTCGGTGACTTCCGCGCCACGCCGCGCCTGCTCGTCATCGCAGCCCTCGCGATCCCGGTCGGCGCCATGGCCGCGGTCGTCGCGTGGGCGCTGCTGCGGCTCATCGGGATCATCACCAACGCCGTCTTCTACCAGCGCTTCGACACCAAGCTGGTCGCACCGGGCGGCGGTCACGACCACTGGTACATCGTGCTGCTGGCCCCGATCGTCGGTGGTCTGGTCATCGGCGTGATGGCACGCTACGGCTCGGAGAAGATCCGCGGGCACGGCATGCCGGAGGCGATCGAGGCGATCCTGCTGGGCGGCAGCAAGGTGCAGCCGCGCGTCGCCGTGCTCAAGCCGGTCTCCTCGGCGATCGCCATCGGCACCGGTGGCCCGTTCGGTGCCGAGGGCCCGATCATCATGACCGGCGGCGCGATCGGTTCGCTCTTCGCGCAGTTCCTGCGGCTGACCGCCGACGAGCGCAAGACCCTCCTGGTGGCCGGTGCCGCAGCGGGTATGGCGGCCACCTTCAACACGCCCTTCGCAGCCGTGATGCTGGCCGTGGAGTTGCTCCTCTTCGAATGGCGTCCGCGCAGCTACGTGCCGGTCGCGACCGCGGTGTGCGTCGCCACCGTCATACGACACCCGATGCTGGGCAACGGTGTCCTCTTCCCCGTCAAGGGCGCGCTGCACATCACCCCGGTCGCCGAGCTCCTCTGCGTCGTCACCGGGATCGTCGCCGGCCTGCTCGCGATCGTCGCGACGATGCTCGTGTATGCCGCGGAGGACGGGTTCCGCAAGCTGCCGGTGCACTGGATGTGGTGGCCGGCCATCGGCGGCGTCATCATCGGCATCGGCGGGATGATCGTGCCGGAGTCGCTCGGTGTCGGCTACAACATCATCGAGGCCGAGCTGAACGGCAGCATCGGCATGGACCTGGTGGTCGGCATCCTGATCGTCAAGACCCTGATCTGGTCGCTGTCGCTCGGATCCGGCACGTCCGGTGGTGTGCTCGCGCCGATGTTCATGATCGGCGGTGCGCTCGGTGCCCTCGAGTCCAACATCTTCCCGCACGTCGGCCCCGGTTTCTGGGCGCTGGTGGCGCTCGCGGGTGTGCTCGGTGGCGTGATGCGCTCACCCTTCACCGGCGTCATCTTCGCGATGGAGCTCACCGGTCGCTTTGACGCCATACTCCCGCTGATCATCGGTGCCTCAACGGCTTTCGCGCTTTCCACGCTGATGCTGAAGCGCTCGGTGCTCACCGAGAAGATCGCGCGGCGTGGCTATCACCTGACGCGTGAGTATGACGTCGACCCGCTCGAGATCTACTTCGTCGGCGAGGTGATGTCGCGCGACGTCCTCAGCTACGAGAGCGACCTGTCGGCGGCAGAAGCGCTGGAGGTCATCTCGGGGAACGAACCGGACACCGTCGAGACCCGACGCCAGATGCTCTACCCGGTCGTGGAGGGCGCCGACACGCTGGTCGGCGTCGTGACGCGTACCCAGCTCGAGACGGCGATGCACGAGGGCAATGGCGATCGGCCGGTGCAGGAGCTGTGCATCACCGCACCGATCGTCACGCACGCGGACCAGACGTTGCGTGAGACCGCAAATGCCATGGCTGCGAACGCTGTTGACAAGATGCCGGTCGTCGACCGCGACGACTCGACCCGACTCGTCGGACTGGTGTCGCTCACCATGCTGCTCGAGGGCCGGGTGCGTGACGTGCGCGAGGCGAGCGAGTCCGAGCGCGTGCTGCGATTGCGCGTCGCGCGCCCCAGCTGGTTCGGCCGTTCCTGACCGGTCCGAGTCTCGGGTCAACGCAATGCCCGGCAGATCGTGCGCTCAGGCGCACTCTCTGCCGGGCATTGCTCGTCATACCTCCGATGACCGGGGTCAGCCGGCGGCGCTCGCCGGGGTCGTGGTGACCTTGAATCCCTCGAGTTTGTTGGCCTTCAGGGCGAATTCGTTGGTGAACGTGTTGCCCAGCTTGACCTTGTCGACCTTGACCCCGAGCACCTTCTCCATCGAGTAGATGGTCTTCGGCCCGCCGGCGGGCATGACTCCGTCGGGGAGGAACTGCCCCTTGTCGGTGGTGAGGCCGGCGATGTACTGCGACTTGGAAATGGTGCTGTTGGACACGTACTGCGACGGCATCTTGTTCGCGATGTCGGTCGCGGAGTGCGTGTTGATCCAGTGCATCGTTGCGACGAGGGCGTCGACCACCTTCTGCACCGTCGCCTTGTGGGACTTGACCCACGAGGCGTTGGCGAGCACCGAAGCAGCCGGCCAGGCGCCGCCGAGCACCTTCGTCGCACCACTGGTCGTCGCCAGGTCGATGGCCGAGTAACCGACCTTCTTCGATTCCAGCGCCCCGACCGTCGGCTGAGTCGTCATCACGCACTGAGCGGTGTTCCGCTGGACCGCGGCGATCGCTGTTGAGCCGGCCCCCACCGCAAGCGTCTTGTACTGCTTGCGGGTGATCCCGTGCTGCGAGGCGAGGAACTGGGTCAGCTCATCGGTGCCCGAACCCAGGTCGGTGACGCCGAGCGTCTTGCCCTTGAAGTCGGCGGCGGAGTGGACACCGCTCTTGGTGCCGCACATCTCGCGTTCGCCCGGGGCGCCGGACAGTTGGACCACGCCGATGACGTCCTTGCCCTTGGACTGGAAGTCGATCGTGTGGATGTACCACGCGCCGGCCATGTCGACCTGGCCGGAAGCCATCGCCTCCTCGGCGCCGACCCCGCCGTTCTGCTCGGTCGACAGGTCGACTTTGACGCCATACTTCTTGTAGAAGCCCAGGTCCTGGGCGAGCTGATAGGGCAGGTAGATCTGCTTGTCGATACCGCCGACCATCAGCTTGACGGTGGGTAGAGACCCGCCGCCGGCGGAGCTTCCACCTCCGCCGGCCGCTGCGGACGAGCCGCCGCCGCTTCCTCCGCTGCCGCAGGCGGCTGTGGCGAGAGCGAGGGTGCCGATGGCTGTGATGGACAGGATGCGCGTGAACATGGATGGGTGCCTTTCAAGGGGTGGGTGTTCAAATGGCCTGGGATTCGGTCTTGCTCGGCGGCCGCCAGGACAGGACGCGCTTCTCGAGCAGAGTCAGTAAGTACTCGGCGAGAAGGGTGACGACGGCCATCAGGACCATGCAGGCGATCACGGTGTTGGGATCGAAGTGACCCTGTGCCTGCACGATGATCAGGCCGATGCCCGCCTGAGCGCCGAGGACCTCACCGACCAGGGCGCCGATGATCGCGAAGCCGAACGCCGTGTGCAGGCTGGCGATGATCCACGTGAGGGCGGATGGGATCGTCACATGCCTGGCCACCTGCAGCGAGGACGCACCGAGGACGCGAACGTTGGAGATCAGGTTCTGGTCGACCTCACGCACACCCTGGAACGCGTTGAAGAAGACGATGAAGAACACCAGCACCGCGGCGAGTAGGACCTTCGGGAGCAGGCCGAGACCGAAGGCCACCACGAAGATGGAGCCGAGAATGATTCGCGGGACCGAGTTCAGCGCTTTGATGTACGGGCTGCAGATATCGGACAGCAGCCGGTTCTGACCGAGCAACAGGCCGAAGAAGATCCCGCTGACCGTGCCGACCAGGAAGCCGAAGACGGCTTCCTTGATCGTCACGCCGAGGTTGAACCAGATCGATCCGAAGGCCGTCCCCTTCGTGAAGAGGTCGACCAATGACTGCCACACCATCGACGGCTGGCCGTAGAAGAACTTGTCGACGAGGCCGGTGGCGGTGCAGACCTGCCAGCCGCCGATCACCAACACCGGCAAGATGATTCGGCCGATCCAGACCCGCGTCGCACGGACGCGTCGGTCGTGCCTGGCGGACTGTTGCACCTCTTGCTCGGTCTGCTCCGGCGCCGGCTGGTCGACCGGGCGGGTGTCCACCATCACGCCGCACCTGCCGTCTGCGCGTAGGCGCGATCGACCTCGTCCTTCAGCGAGGACCAGATCTGGTCCTGCAGCTCGAGGAACCGTCGTTCGTGCCGGATCTCCTGCACCTCACCGCGCGGGCGGGGCAGGTCGATCTCGAAGCTCTGCTTGATCGATCCCGGGCTGCTGGTCATGATCAGCACCCGGTCCGCCAGGGCGACCGCCTCGTCGAGGTCGTGCGTGATGAACAGGACCGAGGGGCGCGTCTGCTCCCACAATCCGAGCAGCTCGGTCTGCATGATCGCCTTCGTCTGCACATCGAGTGCGCCGAACGGCTCGTCCATCAGCAGGATCCGCGGTTCGTTGATCAGTGCTGCCGCCATGGCGACGCGCTTGCGCATACCTCCGGACAGTTGGTGCGGGTATCTGTCCTCGAATCCGGTGAGCCCGACCCTGCGCAGCCAGTCCCGGGCGAGCGAGATGGCAGCCTTCTTCGTCATGCCGGAGAGGATCGGGCCGATCATGACGTTGCCCAGGACCGTCTTCCACGGAAAGAGCGCATCGGCCTGGAACATGAAGCTGACGCCCTTGGTGATGCCGTTCACCGGGTGTCCGCCGACCCGGACCGACCCGCCACTGGGGCGTTCCAGGCCGGAGACCTGGCCGAGCGTGGTCGACTTGCCACAGCCGGTGGGGCCGACGATCGCGCAGAACTGGCCCGGTTCCACGGTGAAGGAGACGTCGTGTATGGCGGTGAACGGATCGCCCGTGGGTGTGATGTAGCGCTTGGTGAGGCCGGTGATCTCGATCCGGGCGGTGCCCTCCCGTCCGGCGGGAGGTCCGTGCAAGGCTTGCTGGTCGGTCATGAGTCTTCCTTTTCGTCGGTGCTGATCGTCGACAGTAGGAAGTGACCGCGATCACGTCGCCGTTGCGAAAGAAGCTCGCGATTCGGCTCGTAGATGCGCATTTAGCGCATTCTGATCACGCCGATGAACCTTGTCGGTCCCCAGGATTCGACGCGACAATGAATCCTCATGCGATATCGGACGCGCCGGCTGTCGAGCCAGATCTTCGTGGCGCAGTTGGTCATCCTGACGATCACGATCGTCATCGGATTCCTGCTGCTCGCGCGAGCCGAACGTGGCCATTTGGACTCGCAGTTCGAGGCGCGGGCGGCGGCCATCGCGCAGGCGGCAGCGGGCGTCCCACAGGTCCGCAGCTGTATGGCGACGCCGGCTCCCGGGTGTGCCTCCACCGTGCAGTCCGTCGCAGGCGGCATCGCGCGGCAGTCCGGGGCGTCATACGTGGTGATCATCGACATGCACCGGGTGCGGCACTCGCATCCGGACCCGGCACTGATCGGCAAGAAGGTGTCCGAGCCGATCGTCACGGTCGACGGCCGGGTGCACACCGGCGTCGACAACGGCAGCACCGGCCGCTCCGCGAACGGCCGGGTTCCGCTCTACGGCCCGGACGGCCACATGGTCGGGGAGGTGTCCGCGGGCATCCGGGAGAGTTCGGTGTCCAGTGCACTGTGGCGCGTACTCCCTTCGTATGCCGTGTGGTTCGCGATCGCCCTGTTGATCGGCGCGTTCGCTTCATGGCAGCTGGCGCGGCGGCTGAAGCGCCGTACTTTCGGACTCGAACTCGACGAGATCGCCCAGCTGTTGCAGGAGCGTGAGGCGACGCTGCACGGCATACGCGAGGGGGTGATCGCCTTCGACGCCGATGGCCGGGTCACGGTCGTGAACGACGAGGCCGAGCGGCTGCTGCACCTGTCGACCGGGGCGATCGGCAGCAGGCTCGAGGAGCGGATGCCACCAGGCCGGCTGCGCGACATGCTCGCCGGTGGTTCGACGACGCCCGACGACATCGTCTTCACCGACGACCACTGCCTGGTCATCAACCGGATGCCGGTCTGCATCGCGGGGACCCTGCACGGCGCGGTCGTCACCCTGCGCGACCGCACCGAGGTCACCGGGCTGCTCCAGGAGCTGGACGGCGAGCGCGGCCTGACCGAGTCGCTGCGGGCGCAGCAGCACGAGTTCGCCAACCGGATGCACGCCGTGGCCGGGATGCTGGAGCTCGGATTGCCTGAGGAGGCACTGCGATTCGTGCTCGAGGTGCAGGGCACCTCGGCCGAGTTGGACAACACGCTGCGGACGCACATCGGCGCGCACCAGATCGTCGGCTTGCTGCTCGGGAAGGCGGCCGAGGCGAGTGAACACGGCATCGAGTTCGTGATCGACCCCGCCACGAGCCTCGGTGAAGCGCCGGAGAAGGTGCAGGCACTGACGACCATCCTCGGCAACCTCATCGACAACGCGTTCGAGGCGCTCGCCACCGTGCCGGCGCCACGGCGAGTAGTCGTTCGGATCGTGGAGGAGGCGGACCACCTGACGGTGATGGTCGACGACAACGGTCCCGGCCTGCCGGCCGGTGCGGGGGAGGAGATCTTCCGGGACGGCTACAGCACGAAGGCGCACCTGTCGTCCCGCCGGCGCGGACTCGGCCTGGCGCTGATCCAGCGGATGGTGACCCGGATGGGTGGAACGATCGAGGTGTCCGAGGGGCCGGGCGCGAGTTTCCGGGTGCAGTTGCCGCGGCAGGAATCGGCCAGTGAGGTGGTGCCGACATGATGGCCGGTGCGCTGCGGGTGCTCGTGGTCGACGACGATTTTCGGGTCGCAGGGATCCACGCCGCGATGGTCAATCGGGTTGCGGGGTTCCAGGTGATCGGCACCGCTCACGGGGCGGAAGAAGCGTTGGCGACGGCGCGACGGACACAACCGGACCTGGTGCTGATGGATATCTATCTGCCCGACGGCAACGGTCTCGAGGTCGTCAGAGCACTGCGCAACGAGCCGAAACCTCCTGATGTCATGGTGATTTCAGCCGCCCGCGACACCTCCTCGATCCGGGAGGCGATGCAACTCGGAGCGGTGCATTACCTCGTCAAGCCCTTCGGGTTCAGCGCGCTGAGCGAGCGCCTGACGGCATACCGGAGGATGTGGCTGCACCTGGCCGAGCTGCCGGATCACGCTCGGCAGTCGGATGTCGACGAGTTGTTCGGGATGCTGCGCCCGACGCAGAGCCCCGCGACCCTGCTGCCGAAGGGACACTCCGCCGCGACTCTGGAGTCCGTGCTGAAGGCCATTCGCGACAGCGACACCGATCTGTCCGCAACCGAGGTCGCCGAGGCGATCGGCATCAGCCGCGCGACTGCGCAGCGCTACCTCAGCTACCTCGAGCAGCACGGCATGGCGAAGCTGCAGTTGCGGTATGGATCGGCCGGACGGCCCGAGCACCGCTATCGGGCACTGCGGGTCTGAGCAATCTGCCGAGAGTGATTCGGGGAAACACTCCGGGTCGCCCTTGCGCGCGGGGTTACGTTGGAAAGGTCCACCTCACGACACCAACGCCGTGATCGATTGAGATTGGAGCCACTCACATGACTGGAAACCGGGTCGTCGTCTACAAGGGCGCGGGCAAGGTCGCCGTCGAATCCATTGATTATCCGAAGCTGGAGTTGCCCGAGGACGTCGCGTCCGGGCTGAAGCTGAAGAAGAAGGCGCCCCACGCGGCCATCCTCAAACTCGTCACCACGAATATTTGCGGTAGCGATCAGCACATGGTCCGCGGTCGTACGACGGCACCCGTCGGGCAGAGCCTCGGACACGAGATCACCGGGGAGGTCGTCGAAACAGGCGACGATGTGCTGTTCGTCAAGGAGGGCGACATCTGCTCGGTGCCGTTCAACATCGCGTGCGGTCGATGCCGTATGTGCAACGAGGGCAAGACCGGAATCTGCTTGAACGTCAACCCTGCTCGTGCCGGCGCGGCATACGGCTATGTCGACATGGGCGGCTGGATCGGCGGTCAGGCGGAGTACGTCATGATCCCGTATGCCGACTTCAACCTGCTCAAGTTCCCGGATCGGGACCAGGCCCTGGAGAAGATCCTGGACCTGACGATGTTGTCCGACATCTTCCCGACCGGTTACCACGGCGCCTACACCGCCGGGGTGACCACCGGCTCCACCGTGTATGTCGCGGGCGCGGGCCCGGTCGGTCTTGCCGCCGCACACGCCGCGCAGGTGCTCGGTGCCGCCGTGGTGATCGTGGGCGACATGAACAAGGACCGGCTCAAGCAGGCGCAGAGCTTCGGCTGCGAGACGATCGACCTGTCCACCGACGCGTCGATCGAGGATCAGATCGAGCAGATCGTCGGTGAACCCGAGGTCGATGCGGCGGTCGACGCGGTCGGCTTCGAGGCGCGCGGGCATGGGTCCGGCGCGGACGAGGCGCCCGCGACGGTGCTCAACGACATCATGAGCATCGCGCGCGCCGGTGCGTCGCTCGGCATACCCGGCCTGTATGTGACCGGTGACCCGGGCGCAGTCGACGAGAACGCCAAGGTCGGCCAGCTCGGCGTCCGCCTCGGGCTCGGCTGGGCCAAGTCGCACTCGTTCACGACGGGGCAGTGCCCGGTGAAGAGATACAACCGGCAGCTGATGAACCTGATCCTGAACGACAAGGCGCAGATAGCGAAGGCGGTCAACGCGACCACCATCAGTCTCGACGACGCGCCGCAGGGTTATGCGGACTTCGACAAGGGTGCCGCGAAGAAGTACGTCATCGATCCGCACGGCATGGTCGCCTGACAATCGCTGACCGGTCACAGTGCCGTCGGACGAGCGTCACCGGGGGACGCGCTCCGACGGCCGGTGGCCGACCAGCCGCCGAAGCGTCCGAAGCGGCTCGAAACCCAACAACAACACGATGGCCGCCAACGGCAACAGGTCGAGCGACGCGACGACACAGCCGAAGCCGATCACCACGAGAACCCAATGGGGCCAGGGGAACTGACCGCGACGGGCCGCGACGCCCAATAGCGTGAACAGCCCGATGAGGAACGCGGGTGGGCCGAGCGCGGTGACCAGGTCAGGTGCATCGTCGATGGCGGGGAAGATGTCGCCGAGGACCACCCAGACGAACGCTGCGGCCCCGGCCACGCCGGCGACGTCCGCGATGTCGGTCACGATCGACCGATCGAGTTCGCGCCAGAGCAGCACGATGAGAGCGGCGATGCCGAGAATGGCGCCGAGGAAGCACACATGGCCGATGACCCACCACGGCCCGGACCGATCGCTTCCGCCGATCCGATCGATGAAGCGGAAGGTACCGTAGGCGAAGAGCAGCAGCGGCACCCACGAGGCGGGCACACGTGCCGATTCCGTGACGGGAGAGCGGGATTGGTCCACGACCTCAGCATCGACCCAGCGCGGGCCGAGCGACATCGGGGACGCCCCGGAAGTCGGCCCTGGCGACCCTGAGAACGCTCGGGGACGGCGCAATGTGTCGCCGGCCCGCCACTCGCCGTCAGCCCAGGTGGGTCGCCCCGAACCACGGCTCGGTCGCTGCTGCCCAGGTGCCGTCGTGCTTGGCGATGTTGAGCCAGGTGTTGACGTACTCCTGCCAGGCGCCGTCGCCGCGCGGCAGCAGGTAGGCCTTCTGGCTGAAGTTGAACGGCTTCTTCGGATGCACGGCGCAGAGCTTCGGGTGGGTCTTGGCCACCCAGACCGTTTCACTGGCATCGGTCGTCATGACGTCCGCCTTACCGGCGACGATCTGGTCGAAGATCGTGTTGTTGTCGCCCCACACCACGATCTTCGCCCTGGGGTAGTGCTGGCGGGCGAAGTCCTCGTTCGTGCCGCCCTCGGGCGTGATGGCCCGCACGCCCGCACGATTGATCTCGGCCACCGTGTCGTACTTGGAAACGTTGCTGCACAACGTGATCGGCGTCTTTCCCTCGGTGAGCACCGGGTCGGTGAAACCGGCCTGCTGGGCTCGCTCGGTCGAGATGGAGACACCACCCATCGCGATATCGCACTTCGCGAGGAAGTCCGGCATCAGGTTCTTCCAGGTGGTGGGCACCCACTGAATCCTCGCGCCGAGCGAGGTGGCCAGGTTCTGGGCCATCGTGACGTCGATGCCGCTGCGCTTGTGGGTCTTGGGGTCGACATACGTGAACGGGCGGTAATCGCCGGTCGTGCAGACGCGCAGTTTCTTGGTGGAGCTCACGCGGTCCAAGTGCGAGGCGGAGGCCGAGTCCGCCGCGGCGGTCTTCGCGTGGGTGGTTGACGGGTGATCGCCGGACGACGAGCTCGACGGACTGTCGGATTGACTGCTGCAGGAGGTCAGCGCGAGAAGCAACGCGGCGCCGGCGAGAAGGGAGTGACGGGGCATGCGCAAATGCTTAGCAGAGCGTCCGCGTCCGATGACGGTTCAGCAGCGCGGGTTTCATGGAGCGACACCGGCCGGCGGAATGAACCTGGCCCAGGATGAGCCGTGCGAGCATGGCCGCATGATGGTCATCACTGATGTGTCGACGATGGACCCGGCCGAGCGTGGCGGCTACCTCGGTGCCCTCGCCATCTTCCTGGTGGCCGGAATCGTGTTGGTGGTCTTCGGGATCCGGCGGTTGATGAAGCGCTCCGAGATGCAGCGCCGCCGGCAGTACGGACCGCCGCCGGGGTGGCCGCAGCAGCCGGGCATGCAGCCCGGTCCGTACGCGCCGCAGCCGACGGCCGGCAAGCCTGAGCGGCAACCCCCGGGCCTGGGCGGCAGCATCGCCATGATCGTCATCGGAGGGCTGCTCCTCCTCGGCGTGCTGGGCAACCTCGCGAACGCGGCGGGCGGCGGCGCCTGATTCGTCCCACGTCGGATCCGGATGCCGGCGGCATCATCCTCGACGTGCGGTCGAAAACTCGCGGACGACGGCACGCGCCAGCACGTCGGTCGGGTCGATGAAGCGTGGATCCCCAGTCGCCAGAACATCGCTCAGCGCGATCGGCAGCTCCGTGCAGGCCAGTAGGACACGACCGGCGCCGCGCTCGAGAAAACCCTCGGCGACACCGGCGGCGACCCGGGAGGCAGCGGTGAAGTTGCCCTCCTTGACGTGCCGGATTGCCAGGTCGAGCGCGGCTTGCTCGTCCTCGGCCGGCGTCACGAATTCAATGCGGTGCTCGGTGAGTTGTCGCTGGTAGAGGCCGCTGGCGATGAGTGCCCGCGCACCGAGCAGGGCCACTGGGCCGGCGTCGGCATGCGGCTGGTCGGCGAGCTCGTGAGCGGTCTCGCGCACCATGTCGACGAAGTGGAGTCCGGTGTCCTGCGCGAGTCGCGTGAGGAACGCATGCGCCGAGTTGCAGGGCATCGCAACGATGGAGGCACCCAGGTCGCGCAGCTTCGCAGCGCCGTCGAGCAGCTTCGGGTAGGGGTCGGCGCCGCCGCCGAGGATGCCGCGGGCCCGGTCGGGGACCGTCGGGTCGGCCCAGATCGCGACCCGGAGGTGGTCCTGGTCGCGGGTGGCCGGGGTGCGTTCTATCAGCTTGCGGTAGAAGTCCGCCGTGGCTGCCGGCCCCATGCCGCCCAGGATGCCGACGAGCGGCGCGGTCTCACTCACCGTCGAAGACCGACCGGTATCCGAACAGGCCGGCGACACCACCGGTGTGCAGGAACACGACGTTGTCGTCCTCGGCGAATGTGCCGTCCGCGATGTTGCCGAGCAGGCCGGCGAAGCCCTTGCCGGTGTAGACCGGATCCAGGACGATGCCCTCCAGTCTTGCGAGCAGGCGCATCGCGGCCAGCATCTCGTCGGTGGGCACGCCGTACCCGCCGCCGATCCAGCGGTCATCCACCCGGATGCTGTCGTGGTCGATCGTGTCGCCGGTGCCCAGCAGGTCGGCGGTGCGCAGGGTCAGCGTCTTGACGGCATCGATCTGTGCCGTCGCCGCACGGCGGTTGGTGATGCCGAGCACCTTTGCCTTGCTGTGGAACGCTGAGAACCCGGCAACCAAGCCGGCCTGCGTGCCACAGCTGCCTGTCGTGTGAACCACCCAATCCACTGCTGTCGCAGCGGATTCGAGCTCTTCGGCGCAGGCGACGTAGCCCAGGGCGCCGACCGGGTTGGATCCGCCACCCGGGATGACATACGGGGTGCGACCCCGGTCCTGCAGTGAGGTCGCGAGCTCGTCCATCGCAGCCGGTATGTCGGCGCCGCCCGGCACACGGTCGACGATCTGCGCACCGAGCAGCTTCTCGAGCAGGACGTTCCCGGAGTGCTCGTAGTCGTCGTCCCGCACCTGGCGTCGCTCCAGGATCAGCTTGCAGTCCATGCCGACGGCTGCAGCCGCAGCTGCTGTTTGCCGCGTGTGGTTGGACTGCACGGCACCTGCCGTCACCAGCGTGTCCGCGCCGCGCGCGATGGCGTCACCGACGAGGAATTCCAGCTTGCGGGTCTTGTTGCCACCGGTGGCCAGGCCGGTGCAGTCGTCGCGCTTGATCCACAGTGCGGGCACCTGCGGGTACTGCTGGCGCAGGTGCTCCTCGAGCCGCTCCATTCGCTCGAGCGGAGTCGGGAAATGACCGAGCGAGCGTCGTGCGAATCGTGCGAGCTGGACCATGTGTGATTCCTTCGGTAGTGCCCTGTCGTCAGGGAGCGATGAGCTGCGCGAAGCGGGTCGCGAGGAGCGCCGCTGTCGCCTGCACCTCCGGGTCGGCGGCAGCGAGGTCATCGACACCGTGGGCAACCCGGTCGCGCTCGTCCTGATCGGAGCTGCGGAACTCTCCGGCCCACTCGCCGTAAGTGGACGGTGTGATCTCGGGGTGGAACTGCACGCCCCACGCATTCGGCGCAGCGCGGAAAGCCTGCTGTGGGTAGGGATCCGACGTGCCGAGCAACGCGGCACCGTCGGAAAGCCGTTCGATCGCATCACCGTGCATCGACGCAACCCGGACCTCCGGTCCGAGGCCGTCGAACAACGCATCGCCGGCTGCCTCATCGGTGATGCGCACGGTGACGACGCCCGCCTCGGTCCCGTGTTTTCCCTTCACGACCGTGCCGCCCAGTGACTGCGCCAGCAATTGCCCGCCGAGGCAGATCCCGAGCGTCGGCCGGTGCTGCAGCACGGCGTCCCGGAACAACGCACGGATCCGCTCCAGCCAGGGGAACCGGGCGTTGTCGTAGCAGCTCATGTCGCCGCCGAGCACGATCAGCCCGTCCGCCCGCAGCCGATCCGGGACGGCGTCGCCGGCATACGGCCGGACTGTCCGTATGGCGAGGCCCTGGTCACCGAGCCATCCGGTGAACCTGCCCAACCCGTCGTCCGCCGCGGGCTGGACCACCAGCACGGTCGACATCGCTCAGCGGTCGTCCTGCTTCAGGGCCGTATCGACGGTCAGCGCTGCGGCAATTGCCAGTGACCGCAACGGATCCTGCAGGTCCGGCCGGATGCGCACGACGTAGTTGTCGGCAGTGGTGAACATCGTGGTCAGCAGCCCCTCCCAGGTCTTGGTGATCCGACCGACCTCGACGCCATTGCCGTCCAGGAGGGCGAAATTCCAGGCCCGCCAGTTCTCGGCATTCAGGGTGCCGACATCCTGTCCGCCCACCTGCAGCCCGAAGCGGATCTTGCCGAACATGTTCTGCTGGACCAGGCGACCGATCTCGCCACCGCCCGGGTGCTCGACGACGATGGTCGACTTGAAGACCTTCCCCGGTCGCGTCAGCAGCAGCAACGGTCGGCCGCTCGTGTCGCGGATCTCCAACCGGTGGGTGAGGAACTGGTCGAGGTTGCTGACGAACCGCAGCGCCTTCTTCGCGTTGCTCTGCCCGACCTCGACGACCGCACCGATCTCGGCACCGTCCTCTGCGTAAACCATGTATTCGTTGGTCAACTCGATCAGCTTGCGCTTCTGGCTCACGACGAGCGTGTGCTCGGTGAAGACGTTGCGGTCGCTGCCGGCGACTGACTGCCCGACCTGGCCCTGCACCGCACCGCCGAAGCTCTGGTCGCCGTACCCCTGTGTCCACTGCGCGTGCTGGCCACGGGCCGATTGCGGGCCGCCCTGCTGCTGTTGGTGGTTCTGCTGCTGGGGGTAGGCCTGTTGCGGCTGACCCTGCTGCGGGTATGACGAGCCCGGTTGTTGCTGCTGCTGAGGTGGCGGCATCGGCTGGTAATGCTCGGTCCACTGCTGGCCGTCCCACCAGCGCAGTCGGTTGGAGCCGGCCGGGTCCGGATGCCAGGCAGCGGGCGGGTTCGAGGTCATGGACACATCCTGTCATTGGAATGACGGCCGGCGAGGTCCGTCATGGTGAATCGGTGTCGCCGGATCTTGGAGAGTCACGACGCCGTTCCGGTTCCTTCCAAGGGCGCCGCGCTGCCCGAGAGGTTCGCGGCGTCGGCAGCGCGCTGCCCGGCAGCCCATCCGTATCCGTCCGTGGGCATCCGGCTCTTCTTGTGGACGAGGGTGGGGAACAGCTCGTCGACCAGCGCATCGACGTGTGCCGATCGCTCTGCGAGGACGCGAACCAGTGCGCGTGAGCTCCCATCGGCGCTGGTGGAAGCGTCGAAATCCGTTCCGGCCACGGCGGATTCAGTCGCCGCGTCCGTCGCCTCGCGCAGTCGGTCGCCGATGCGGACGGCATAGGCGGTGAGGAACGACCTGCGGAAGCTGCGTGTGCGCGACGTGCCGTCGCGGGTGAACTGACTTCCTTCCCCGAGCATTGCGCGTGTCGCCTGCAGAAGCAGCGACGTGAAGATCGTCTCGACGGCCGCGAGGTCGGCGGCGTGGCCGACGACGGTGGCGAAACCGAGGCCGACGCTCCACACCGTGCGGCACCGATTGGTCTCGGCCACGACCTGGAGCAGCCGGACCTTCTCCTGCTCGTAGGGGCGCTCGACCCACACGCGCGTCGGCTTCGCCTCGTCGGTATGACGGTCGGCTGACGCCGACAGCATCGCCAGGTCAAGACTGTGCCGCGTCATCAACGACTGTGCCGCAGCCGTGAAGGTGTCGGCTTCTGCTTCATAAGGGGTCGACTCGGCTTGGGCGAGCATTCGGCGCACCCGCTCCAGGATGCGCGGGTCGACCCCGGCCGGGGTGGAAGGAGTCCTGCCGGGGCGCGCAGTGCCCGGCAGCGAGTCGATGCGTTCGATCGTCGGAAGCATCGTCACCAGCACCGCGACATCGAGAACCTTCCGGAGCGTTGGTTCGAAGCCGTCCGCGCGTGACCGCTCGGTGACGAAATCGCTCTGCGGTGGCCACCAGCACGTCGCATCGATCGTGCGCAGCTGGTCCGGCCACGACGGAGCAAGGGTCGGCACGGCATACGTCGCCAGCTGGGCTGCCATGGCGTCACCCGCGATGGCTTGCGCACCGGTGTCCAGCTCGCGCCCGACATACGAGTGCAGGTCGATCGGGCGCCAGCCTCTCGACCAGGCCAGCCCGATGGGTGCGATGAGCAGCTCTCGCAGCTGCCGGTGGATCAAGGCAGCCGCCCTTGGTTCGACGCTCTGCACGAGCAGCCGCTGGATCGAGGCCTCCGCTCGGTGCGGAGCGAGGTCGGCCAGCGACGTCACGGCATCGGAGAGGTCGGCGGCGATCTGCTCGCCCAGGAGTCGCCGGCGCTCGGCGCCGTCATACAGCGTGCGTTCCGGGGTGGGCGACGGGCCGAACGCACTCCCGGCCGGTGGGCGCGGTGCTCGACGGCGGCGCCGCTCCTTCGCCTTGACTGCACGGCGTTGCTGGTTGTGCACTCCCATGTGACGTCCCCTTGTTTTCGATCACCTGTCTGAATGGCGTCAGGCTTGCATCGAGCACCGACAAGGCACTGGTCCCGCGCCCTCAGCGCGCGAAGTCGGTGACGGACAGCGTGTGCTCTGCCGGGCCCTTCCCGGTCGTGTCGGGGTTGAGCAGCCAGCCGACGCGTTTCGTCGCACGGAGAATGAGCGTGTTGCGCAACAGCTCGATCTCCGGAATCTGTTGTGCCAGAGCGACTTCCACGTCCATCACTTCGGCGACGGAGCGCAGCCACATGACGATGACGAAGTTGGCCTCGCCGGTCGTCGACGCGGCGAGGCGCACCTGCGGCATCGCAGCGAGAGCCTGCGCCGCCTTGCTGTGCGCATCGGCGGGCACGCGCACATACCACTGGCAGCTGACCGGAAATCCGCTGTAGCGCTGGGCTATCTCGCACCGGAAGGACAACACGTTGGACGAGATCACCTTGCTCAGCTGGCGCTGCACGGTGGCTGGAGTCCGGTGCAGTGTCCGCGCCATCTCCGCTGCCGTCACGCGTCCGTTCGCGGCGAGCAGCGGCAGTAGCGCGAGGTGACTGTCGGGGAGCCGGGCCGACGCGCCGGCACTGTGTGCGAGCTGCTGGACCTGTGCCCGATGAGCGGCGTTGAGGACGCCGAGGCGCCAGGCGTAGCCGCCCTGATGCAGCCGCGTGCAGACGGCCGATCGGTAGTCGATCACGCCGGGCAGCGCTGCGATCCGCTCGATCACGACTTCGCTGAGGTCCTGGAACGACTGCGTGGTGATGGTGAGCAGCAGAGTGCGGTCGCTGGCCGAGTGCTCGACCGTGACCACTTGGGGGATGCGGCCCAACTCGTCGGAGACCGACGCGCGTCGCTGTATGTCGCAGTCGACTTCGAGGAAGCACAGCGACATGTCCTGTGGGTCGCCGACCAGATGCCCGGTGACCCACGCCATGCCCGACGCGCGCAGTCGATCCCATCGGGCCGCGAGCGAGGTCGGGTGCGTGTCCAGCACCTCGGCCAGGTCTGTCCAGCGTGCTCGGGGCGCGATCTGCAGAGCGTTGATCAGGGCGAGATCGTCCTCGCTCACCAGGTCACGATCCGTCGCCATGCCACTGGATTGAAGCACGGAAACTGGGATAGGCACCTGACTACTGAACAGTTCCAGGGATTTCGGGGCCTGTGATGCAGGTCACCTCACAATCGATCGAGCTCGTTCCGCACCCGATGAGGAGACCCGATGTCCCTGGAGCCCCGCGACCTGACTGCCGACCTGATCCGCTTCCGGCATGCGCTGCACCGGGACCCCGAGATCGGACTCGACCTGCCGCGCACCCAGGAGAAGGTGCTGCGCGAACTCGACGGGCTTCCGCTGGAGGTCACCACCGGGCGGGACACCACCTCGGTGACTGCCGTGCTGCGCGGTCGTGCCGCGGCGACGGACGCCGAGCGTCCGGTCGTGTTGCTACGTGCCGACATGGACGCTCTGCCCGTGCAGGAACAGACCGGCGTCGACTTCACCTCCCGGGTCGACGGCGCGATGCATGCCTGCGGGCACGACCTGCACACCTCCATGCTCACCGGCGCCGCACGGCTCCTCGCTGACCGCGTCGACCAGTTGCGCGGCGACGTCGTGCTGATGTTCCAGCCCGGTGAGGAGGGCTGCGACGGAGCGTCGATCATGCTGCGCGAGGGAGTGCTCGAGGCGGCCGGCCGTACGGTCGATGCGGCATACGCCATGCACGTCTTCTCCGGTATGGCGCCACACGGCCAACTGCTCACCAAACCCGGCGTCATGATGAGCGCGTCCGACGGCCTCGAGGTCGTCGTGCACGGCGCCGGCGGGCACGGCTCGGCCCCGCATCACGCCAAGGACCCGGTCACCACCGCCGCCGAGATGGTCACTGCCCTGCAGGTGATGGTCACCCGGCAGCTCGACATGTTCGACCCGGCGGTGCTCACGGTCGGCGTGCTGCAGGCCGGTACGAAGCGCAACGTCATACCCGACTCGGCTCGCTTCGAGGCCACCGTCCGCACCTTCTCGGACGAGAACCGCGAGCGGCTGCAACACATCATCCCTCGGCTGCTGCAGGGCATCGCGTCGGCGCACGGGCTCGACGTCGAGGTCCACTACCGCACCGAATACCCGCGCACCGTCACGGATCTCGGCGAAACCGAGCGCGCCGAGCAGGTCATTGCCGGACTGCTCGGAGAGGAGCGGATGAGCCGCTTGGCGGCGCCGGTCTCCGGATCCGAGGACTTCTCGCACGTGCTCGACCGTGTCCCTGGCACCTTCATCGGACTGGGCGCCGTCACCCCCGGTGCCGACCCGCAGGCGGCTGCGTTCAACCATTCGCCGCAGGCGATCTTCGACGACGGCGTCCTCACCGACGGCGCCGCACTGTATGCCGAACTCGCCACCACTCGACTGGCTTCCCTCGCCGCCGAGCCTCCCTCGCATCGTGCCGCCGGCGCGGTCGCTCCCGCGTAAACCCCTCGGGCTGACGATTCAGGAACGGTCATGACTCAAGCACTTGAAACACCGGCGTCCAAGCCGCGCCAGATCACCCGGCAGCCACTGGCCGTCTTCCTCGGACCGCTCGTGCTCGTCGAACTCTTCAGCGGCGTGCTGCAGATCTACTTCTCGCCTGTCTATGCCTCTTTGGCGGAGAAGTTCGGTGTCGGCATCGGCACTCTGTCATGGGCGCTGACCGGCTTCACGCTCGCCAGTGCGATCTCGACACCGGTCTTCTGCAAGCTCGGTGACGTCTACGGGCATCGCAAGATACTGCGGATCCAAGTAGCCGTCGTTGCCACCGGATCGGTGCTGATCGCAATCGCGCCCAGCTTCTCCGTGCTCGTCGCGGGACGCGTGTTGCAAGGTATGTTCCCGGCATACCTGCCGTTGATGTTCGGTCTCGTCCGGGATCGATACGGCGACGACGACACGAAACGCGCTATCAGCTACCTGACTTCGATCCTCATCTTCGGCGTCGTATTCGGTTTGGTTGCAGTCGGATTCATCACCCGCTACACCGACGGCCCGACCTGGGCGCTGTGGCTCCCGGCCGTCGGCACGATCGTTGCGCTCGCCGGTCTGCTGCTGGTCCGGGGTGAGAAGGTCGAGCGACGCACCGACCTTCGGGTCGACTGGGTGGGCGCACTGATGCTGGGCGCCGGCTTCGCGTTCCTGCTGCTCGGGATCTCTGAGGGGTCGGACTGGGGCTGGACGTCGGGGCGCGTGCTCGGCAGTCTGCTGCTCGGCGTCGTCATCCTGATCGCCTGGACGGTGGTGGAGTTGCGCATCGACCAGCCGCTGGCCGATCTGCGGTGGCTCTTCAAGCCGCACTTCGTGCCGATCTACATCGTCGG
>NZ_DASZNO010000051.1:0-224979 GCF_035551235.1 Flexivirga sp.
CCGGTTCGCCTGCACCGCCGACCTCATCCCCGCCGTCCTCGGCGGACCCAGCCAACCACTCGACGTCGGCCGGCGAGAACGCCTCGCCACCAAAGCCATTAGGGCCGCGGTGATCCTGCGCGACGGCGGCTGCACCTTCCCAGGCTGCGACCGACCACCAGGATTCTGCGAAGTCCACCACGTCACACCCTGGTGGGCCGGCGGCGACACCTCCCTCGCCGATTCCGCGTTGCTGTGCGGCCGCCACCATCAGACCGTGCACCGGCAGGGCTACACCGCCCAAGTTCTCCCCGGCCGGGTCGAATGGGACCTGACACCGGGCCGCATGCCTGGCCACCACAACACCGCAGCCTGACACGATCCACGGGACCTCGAGACGGGCTTCCCCCGCTTCGCTCCTCCGCCCTCCTCGGCCACCTCTGAAACGCCTGCGCGGCTGCGCCCTTCCGGCTCCTCGGCCACCGCGGCCTTGCCAACGAACACGAACACCCGACGCCCAACGGGCGTCGGGTGCCTCGTCGGGCCGGGCCTATGCAGAGAGCGAAGCGCCAGCGCGCGAGGCGACGACCTTGACTGACGAGACGACCGAGCGAGCTTGCGAGCCGGTCGAATCGACCCTCAGGCGAGGAGCCGAGTCAACGACACAGCGAACGAAGTGAGACCGGCACGGCGGCGCAGCCGACGCCACCAAGGCGAGCACACGAAACGGGACCTCGAGACGCGGGACCTCAAGACGCGCCCCCCGCCGCGCTCCTTCGGGGCCTCGGCCACCTCTGAAGCGTCTGCGCGACTCCTCAACCCGCGAAACCCGCGCGACATACCGCCGCCTGGTTTCGAGACGTGGCTCGAGACGTGGCTCGTCCCTCACCACTCCTCAACCAGCGAAGCGGTCAGGAGTACTCGCGCTCGGGCGCCGCAGGATAGACGCCGAGAATCTTCACGTCGGTGGTGAAGAAGCGCAGCTCGTCCAGGGCCAGCTTCAGGCCCGGGTCCTCGGGGTGCCCGTCGACCTCGCTGAGGAACTGCGTGGCGGCGAATTTGCCGCCCACCATGTAGGACTCGAGCTTGGTCATGTTGATGCCATTGGTCGCGAACCCGCCGAGCGCCTTGTAGAGCGCCGCGGGAATGTTGCGCACATTGAAGATGAAACTGGTCACCATCGGCCCGCTATCCACCGGCGGCACAACGAAATCGCGGGAGAGCACGACGAAGCGGGTGGTGTTGTGGTCCTCGTCCTCGATGTCCTCGCGCAGCACCTCCAGCCCATAGATGCCGGCCGCCAGCGGCGGGCTGATCGCACCCATCGTCGGGTCGGCCGCCTCGGCGACCTCGCGCGCCGCGCCGGCCGTGTCACCGGAGATCACCGGCTCCAGGCCCAGCTCCCGTATGACGTTGCGGCACTGCCCGAGCGCGTGCACGTGACTGTGCACGGTGCGCAACTGCTCGATCGAGGTTCCCGGCACGCCCATCAGCGAGAAGCGGATCCGGTGGAAGTGCTCCGCGACGATGTGCAGCCGGCTGCGCGGCAGGAAGTGATGTATGTCGGCGACCCGGCCCGCCAGCGAATTGTCGATCGGGATCATCGCCAGGTCGGCAGTCGGGGCGGAACCATTACCGGGCTCCACCGCGGCGAAGACGTCCTCGAACGACGCACACGGCACGCCCTCCAGATCGGGGTACTCGCGTTCGCACACCGAGTGTGAGTTGGAGCCGAGTTCGCCCTGGTAGGCGATGCGTCGAGGTGGGATCACGTGCGAAGTTTACGAGCGATACATCCCACGGGTGTTGCCGCATCGTCATACGGACGTCGGGCGCGATACACCATGGGACTCAGGGGTTTGCTGGTTTCGTCCCGTACGATTTGCCCGGTGTTGCGACGGTGGCTTGTGTGCGTGGTGTGCATTGCCATCGTCGCAGTGGGCGGCTCGTACCTCATCTCCTATCTGACCCGCTGGCCCGCGTCCGAGAAGATCACCCAGCCCGGGCCGCTGATCGTGGTCAGTCAGCCCGCTCTCTCCTGGGACGACGTGAGCGCGACGAAGACGCCGAACCTCTGGAAACTGGCGCACGAGGGTGCGGTCGGATCGATGACCACCCGCGCGCTCAGCTCGCACAGCTGCGAGACCCAGTCGTGGCTGACGTTCGGCGCGGGCAAGCGCACGTCATACGGGACGCTGGTGCCGATGACGCCACCGGGCCAGAAGCCCGACCCGCCCTGCTACGTGTTCCCGGCGCCACATCGCCTGAGCAACTCGCCGCCGACCGGTGCCGGCGCGCCCGTGAAGTTCGACAACTGGGACAAGGTCCGAGCCAGGACGCTCAACCGGCCCGTCCCGGCCAACCCGTCGCACATCATGGATCTGATGACCCGGGCCGGCCAGTGCATCACCGCGGGCGGTCGCCTCGCCGCGATCGCGGCCGCCTCCGTCAACGGCGAGGTCGAGCACTACGTCTCCGACCCCGCCAAGGCCGACCTCACGTCGTGCCCGATCACCTTCCTGCGCTTCGCGCACCAGAACGACCGGCTGCTCGGCACCATCCTGGCGAAGGCACCCGCCAACGCCACCATCGTGGTCGCCGGCTTCTCCGACGACACCGGCCCGGAGATCCTGCACCCCGCCGTGGTCAAAGGCCCGGGCGTGCCGCACGGGCTGCTCACCTCCAACTCCAGCCGTCAGCGGGGCGTGATCCAGCTGACCGACCTGTCGGCGCTGGTCTTCTCCCGGCTCGGCAAGGCCGCGCCGCACCTGCCGGAGGGCCGGCGCCCGGTGGTCCAGCCGCGCCCCACCGGCACCAGCGCCATCACCGACGCCGGCATGATCGCCATGCAACTGCGCGTCGAACACGCCCTGTCGGCCGACTTCCTGACCCGCTTCTCGGTGGCGATGATCGTGCTGCTCGGCATCGGGTGCGGCTGGTGGTGGCGACGCCACAGCCGCGCCCGCCGTTCCAGCGAGCCGGCGCCGCCCAGTCCGGCTCTTCGCTGGTGGCTGAGCGGCTGTGCCGCGGTGACCGGATCGATGCCGGTCAGCACATGGCTGATCGGGCTGGTTCCGTGGTGGGATGCACCCGACCCGCGCTTGGCATTGGGTTGGGGCGTGGTCGGTTTCGCCATACTCATCGCCGCGCTCGCCCTGCTCGGACCATGGCGGAAGTACCCGATCGGGCCACCCCTGTTCATCGCCGTCATCACGTTGTCCACCCTGCTGTTGGACGTCATACATGGCACGCAGTTGCAGTTCGTGTCGATGATGGGCCTGCAGCCGGTGTATGGCGGCCGGTTCTACGGCATGGGGAACGTCGGCGACGCCCTGATCGCCACCGCGTCACTGTTCATCTGCGCGCTGCTCGCCGGCCAGCTGGTGCGTCGCGGCCAGCACCAGCTCGCGGCCGCGACCGTCATCCTCATCGGCCTGGTGACCCTGCTGATCGACGGCGCTCCGAACTGGGGCGCCGACGGCGCCGGACCGCTGGCGATGTTCCCCGCGTTCGCCTACCTCGCCCTCAACGCGGGCGGGCTGGCGCTGACCTGGCGGCGGGCCGCGCTGATCATCGGGTCCGCGGTCGCGATCGTCGGCACCATCGGCGTGCTGGACTACCTGCGGGCGCCGCAGGACCGCACGCACCTGGGTGATTTCGTCTCGCAGGTGCGCAACCACGGCGACTTCTCCGGCATCCAGCGGATCTTCCGCGCCAACTGGGTGATGCTGAGCAGCAACTGGCTCACCGCGCTGGTGCCGCTGATCCTGATCCTGGCGATCTGGGCGCTGCTCACCCCGTCGCGCTGGCCGGGCCGGCTGTTGATGCCGCTGGTCGACCGCGTCCCGATGCTCGGCGAGGGACTCGCCGCGATCGTCGTCTGCTGGATCCTGGGTTTCATCTCCAACGACTCCGGCGTGTCCATCCCGCCGACCGGGATGCTGCTGCTGGCGCCGTTCCTCATGCTGCTCGCCGCAGGACCCGCGGTGGACCCGTCGACCGATCGTGTGCGGGGCACACTGGCGCACCCCAAACGGGTCAATTCAGCACCGGTCAGCGAGTCCCCGGTCAGCGAATCGTGATCTGACGCGACACCAGCCCGGCACGAGCGCGTCGCTCCTCGTCGGTGAGCGCGTCACCACTGCGCGCCGACTCCAGCGCTTCGGTGAAGCGGCTGCTCAACTCCCCCATGCTGCCGTCGTATGACGCAGGCTCCGCCGCCGCATCGACCTCCCAGACGGGCACCAGGAGGCCGCAGGTGCGGAAGGCACCGAGCAACCGGCCATCCCCCAGTGCGTCGTTGCCGGCAGCGTGCAGCCGGGCCAGCGCGGCAGTCGCCTCGTCCTCGTTGTGCGGCAAAACCCAACGTACGTAAGTGCGTTCGCCGATCCGGCACCAGTAGGCCGACTGCGCGGCGGGCAACGGAACGGTCGGCGTGACCGCGGAGTTGGCCTGCTCCAACGACGCGGCGGCCGCCTCGTCCAGCTCGTCCTGCTCGATCCAGAAGTCGAAGCCGTCGTGCAGTTCGAGTTCGGGTGCGTCGCCGGTCAGCAGGTCCTGCAGCCGCGGTGTCTCGGCGGTCACCGCCGGCGTCTTCACGACCGGCTGTCCGGGCTCGGTGTCGACCGTGGCGATCAGTGCGGCCGCCAGGTCGCGGCTGAGGTCGCCCGACCCCGCACCGGACTGGGTGGCGATGAACCGCTCGCCGTCGGTGCGGTGCAGACCGGCCCAGGCCAGCGGCAGCACGGTCGCGACCGTGGCGGTGTGCTCGCTGCCGTCATACGAGAAGGTCAGCCGGGCAGTGGCGGCCGGCAGGATCTCGCGCATCGCGACCCAGCCGGTCTCGCCCGGAAGGCCCTCGAACGGCCTGGCCGCGAACGGAACTCGCGCCGCGCGTGCGGCCTTCTTGTCGGCGCCCTTGCGGCGCGATGCCTTACCCATGGCGCATCAGACTAGACGGCCCCGACCGAACGGATCGCATCGGTGACGGCGGCGAGCGCGAGCAGTCGTACGACGTCGACGTGCGCGTCGACCTGACCGGTCGCCGCAGCGACGAGCGCGTCGCCGTCGAAACGGGTGTGCGGCGGGTTGATCGCGCGGGCCAGGCCATCGTGTGCGCCTTGCGCCACGATGCGGCAACCCACCTTGTCCAGCGTGGCGTTGGTGACGACCGCGCCGATCGTCGTGTGCGTGCGGTCGAACTCGAAGGGTTGCTGCAATGCCTCGACCGGTGCCGTGTCGACCGTCGCCGAACCCGGGTCGATGTCGCCGAAAGCGTTGACCACCACCAGTGCCCACACCACGACGTGCTCGACTCGGCGCGTCGCGGTCACCACCCCACCGGGCAGCGCGCCCGCCGGACCGCGCCAGTGGCTCACCAGCGCACCGGTGCCCGCACCCACCTGACCGGTCGCCGGGTCGTCGGCGGTGGCGGCTGCCGCTGCGGCATACCCCTGCTCGGGGCCGGGCCGGACGGACGCGTCACCGACCGCGAGATCGAAGAGTGCCAGCGCTGGCACGATCGGCACGGCGCCGCCGGGAGTCGGCACACCGCGGCCGACCTCCTCCATGCGCCGCATCACGCCATCGGCCGCCGCGAGCCCGAAGGCCGAGCCACCGGTCAGCAGCAGGGCGTCGATGCTGGTGACCGACTTGTCCGGCTCCAGCAGCATCAGTTCACGGGAGGCGGGCGCACCGCCCCTGCATTCGTATGACGCAACCGTGCCGACCGGGAATTCGATTGCGGTGCAACCAGTTCGGGCCTCGGTGTTGGTCCAGTGCCCGACCTTCACCCCGTCGACCGGGATCACGATGCCTCAGATCCTTCGCCGCGACGCCCCGCCGAGCGCCGCCCAGACCATCGTGTGACCGTCGTCGTCGCTGACACCCCACTCGAAGGCCAGCGAGCGCACGATCCGCAGGCCGCGTCCGCTCGGCGCCCAGTCCGCCTGCGGCTTGGGCTTGGGCTGCTTGTCGGAGCCGCCGTCGGTGACCTCGATCTCGACCCGCGGCGGACGGGCCCGCCAGCGGACCCGCACCGTCCCGTCGGGCAGCGGCCGGCCGTGCAGGATCGCGTTGGCGACCAGCTCGGCGACGACCGTCTCGGCCTCCTCGACCACCTTGCCCGGCAACTTGCCGGCGCCCAGGTCGCCCACGATCTCCTCGCGCACCCGTGGCACGGAGTCGATGGTCCACGGCAGCCGCACCGTCCGCACCCAGGGCTCGGACTTGCGCTTCTCACTCACGTGGTGCCACCTCTCCTCGTCATCACCGGCCATGCCGGAGCCATCATGCCGGATCGGTGGCTCACCGTCCCGGGTAGGCCGCGTCGACCATCTCTCGCACGAGGCCCGGCCGGTTGGAGATGATCGCGTCCACGCCGATCCGCAGGCACAGCTCGATGTCCGGCTCCTTGTCGACGGTCCAGACATGGACTTGATGGCCGTAATGATGTTGCCGCGCAACGAATTCGGGGTTTCGTCGGATCATCCCCATCCGCGGACCGGCGATCGCGACGTTCGACGGCAAACCGTCGCGGAAGAACGGCGACGTGCCGACCTCGATCAGCTGCACACGTTGCAGGTGCGGCGCGAGCTTGGCCATGCGCTGAATCGCCAATGAAGAGAACGACATCACGCGCACCACCGGTTTGTCGGGCGCCGGCCGCAGCAGGTCGAACTCGCCGAGCAGACTCGCCAGACGGCGCTCGACCTCCCCGGCATACCGGGTCGGATGCTTGGTCTCGATGACCAGGTCCGGCTTGCGGTCGCTCGCGAGGACCGACCGGATCAGCTGTCGCAGGGTGAGGATCTTGGCGTGGTGCCGGTCGGGCATCTCGTCCTCACCGGCGTGCGCGTTCTTCCAGCTGCCCCAGTCCATGCCCTCCAGTTGCGCCAGTTCCAGGGCCGAGACGGTGCCGTGCCCGTCGGAGGTCCGGTTGACGCGGCGGTCGTGGACGCAGACCAGGTGCCGGTCGGCGGTGAGCCGCACGTCGCACTCGAGGCCGTCGGCCCCTTGGCTGATCGCGCGCTCGTAGGCGCCGAGAGTGTGTTCGGGGTTGTCATGGCTGGCTCCGCGGTGAGCAATCACCTTGGGCGGGCCGCCACCGAGCGGTGAGCCAACTGTGCGCACGGACCCATCGTTGCAAAGCCCGCGCCCGTCGTGTGACCGACCCACGGAACAGCGGGCTTCGGCGAACCCGACAGCCCCGCCGGTTGAGTCAGCGGGAGGAGAGCAGCTCCGTGACGACGGTCGTGTCGTGGAAGGGGACGTCGCCGGTGGCGAGGTGCTGCACCCGCTCGTGACCCTTGCCCGCGACGACGACCACGTCACCGGGGCGTGCTTCCCGCAGCGCCGCGTCGATCGCGGCCCGCCGGTCGATCACGATGGTGGTGTTGGCGGGGTCGGCGCCGGCCATCACCTCGTCGGCGATCTCCTGCGGGTCCTCGTGGTAGGCGTCGTCGGTGGTGATGATCGCGACGTCGGCCAGCTCGGAAGCGACGGCACCCATCTTCGGCCGCTTGTCGCGGTCGCGCGCACCGGCAGCGCCATACACACACAGCAGGCGGCCGTCGCCGGCGACCTCGCGCGCCACCTCGAGCACGGCACGCAGCCCGATGTCGGTGTGTGCGTAGTCGACGACGACCTCGAAGCCGCGGTCGACCGCAGCCGGCACGCGCTCGAATCGTCCTGGCACCTGGCCCATTTCGCTGACCGCCCGGGTGAGGATCTCCGGCGACATACCCATCTCGAGGGCGATGCCGGCGGCCCCGGCGACGTTGTGCACGTTGTAGTCGCCGAGCAGCGGAATGCTCAGCTCGAGCCTCCCGTGACGTGGCGTCACGAGCTCGAAGGCGGTGCGCACACCGTCGCGACGCTCGTCCTCGATGCGGTAGTCGGCGGTCAACGCGGACCCGAAGGTGAGCGTGCCGTCGATCTCGTGCGCCAGTCGCGCGCCCCACTCGTCGTCGGCGTTGGCCAGCTTGGGCCCCTCGGTCCACTCGAAGAGCTTGCGCTTGGTGAGGTAGTAGGCCTCCATCGTCCCGTGCAGGTCGAGGTGGTCTCGCGTGAGGTTGGTGAAGAGCGCTGCGGCATACCGGGTTCCGTCGACCCGATGCAGATGTATGCCGTGCGAGCTGGTCTCCAGGACCACGTGCTGCAGACCGGCATCGCGCATCCGGGCGAGGTTGGCCTGGACGTCGGTGGCTTCGCCGGTGGTGCGCACGGCCATCTCGTGGTGGGTGCCGACGATGATCTCGGCGGTGGTCATCAGGCCGGTGGTGGCTTCGCCATACGCACCGGTGAGGATCGCGTGCAGCACGTAGGAGCTGGTCGTCTTGCCGTTGGTGCCGGTGACGCCATACACCGTCAGATCGTGGGAAGGATGGCCGGCGAGCTCGGTCGCGAGCGCCGCGAGCGCGACCCGGTCGTCGGGCACCACGGCCGTCGGGATGCCGTCGATCGGCTCCTGCGCGACGACCAGCGCCGCACCGCGCTCCATCGCCTGCGGGGCGAAGTCCGCGCCACGGGTGGTGAACCCGTTGATCGCGACGAACGCGCCACCGGGCACGACCGCACGCGAGTCATGGGTCACCGCGACGATCGGCCCCGCGAGCGGGGGCACGTCGACTCCGAGTACGCGCGCAACGCTCTTCTGGTCCAACGACACCGTGGGAGCGTACCTGCCTGCGCGCGCCCGCACCGCCTGGGGAGGCCTCCACGGCCGGCCGGTCCCCTATCGGTTTCTAGCGATATCTACGATTTGTTTGAGACTGTGCTACACAGTCACATCGAGTCGCTGTCGCGGCCCAGGGTCGACTCCGGCCAAAGGTCACGAACAGATTTCGACGGCGGCGCGCTGTCGGAGGGCGGTGAAAGCCGTGCCAGACTCGTTCCGAAAGCGACCGCGAGCAGTCCGGAAGGTTGTCCCAACCCGCCGGTAATCTCCGGTCCGTTGCACAGCTTCCCCGCACACGAGTCGAAAGCGCCATGACTGAGCACGAACACGACGTTCCGCCGCGCCCGGCGTTCGTCCTGCGAGTGCGCAACGACGCGAACGGCGCACCGACGGCCTGGCTCGACGACCAGCAGATCACCGTGCCACCGGGCGTCGGCATCCACCGCGCACTGATCCGCGAGGCCCGCCGGCGCGCCGACCGCACACAGCCGGGCCGCACCATCCGTGTCGCCGGTATGACGCCGGACGGCGCCACCTTCCATCTGGGCATCGGACCCGATGGCGACGCGTGGGAGGTGCCGGCGCCCGACTCCGCCGACGCCGGAGCAACCGCTGCACCTGCGTCTGCACCTGCACCGGAGCAGGCCGCCGGCGCCGTCCCGGACGACGTCTCGCACGTCATCGAGCTGCAGGACCGCGACGAGCGGCTCATCGGCCTCGTCGACGACGAGGAGATTCCGCTGGTCGCGGGCGGTGACCCCTACGACCAGTTGCTGCGCGAAGCGCGGCGCCGCGCGGACGAGCACGCACCCGGGGAGACCGTGCGCGTGCTCGGCCGGACGCCGGGCGCGCGGGTCTGGCACATCGCGCTGACTCCGGACGGCACGCCGCAGGTCATCGCACCGGTGCAGGGCCGCCCGGAGGCCCCGACCGGTCGTGCGCAGCAGAACGGTCGGGCGCAACCGGCCGATGGTGCGGGGCCGGCCGACCGGGCGCAGCCCGCGGCACCGGTGAACGCCTTCCGCCCGGCCGCTGCGCCGACGAGGGCGGAGGAGCCGAGACCGCAACCGGCATACGCCCCGGAGGACGAGGCGACCGAGAGCCCGGCCCCGCCGACCGCGGCCCTCACGGACGATCACGGCCGGCCCATCCCGACCACCACGGCCCCGGCCTCGACGCCCCAAGGATTCAGCAGCGGATTCGGCAGCAGCACGCCGCCGTCCGATGACCCGGACGATGAGCTGGAGGCCGACCACTACGAGCCGGCGCCGGAGACGAGGAAGGACGGACCGTCCCGACGGGCCCTCTTCCTCGGCGGTGCGGGCGCGGTCGCCCTGGTCGCAGCGGGAACAGCCGGCTTCTTCGCGTTCCGCTCGGGCGACGACAGCACGAACCAGCCGACGCCCACGACCTCCGGCACACCGTTGCCGGACAGCATCACCCCGCCGGCGGGCCTGCCGGCCAGCTACCTGTGGTCGGTGGTGAAGCTCTCCGATGTCGCCCCGCGACTGGTGATGACCGACAAGCAACTCGTCGTCACCGTCGACAACGACACCACCGGTGGCACCGAGCTGGTCTCGCTCGACCCGGACAGCGGCAAGTCCCAGTGGAAGACCGACCTGCCCGTCGACGCGGTCGTTGCGGACGGCCCGGCCCTCGTCCCGATCGACGGGTCCGACGCGATCGTGCTGACCACGCAGACACAGATCATCGCCTACCCGCTCAGCGGCGGCGACCCCAAGACCTGGCCGCTGGAACCCAAGTGGAGCGTCGCACTCACCGACAGCGGCGTGATCGTCAGCAAGCCCGACGACACGGGACACGCCTTCGTCCTGCACGGCGACAAGCTCAGCAGTCGTGCCCTGCCCAAGGGCGCGAACCCGGTGGCGGTCCTCGCCGACGGCACGCTGGTGGCGACCGACGCCCATGGCAAGGTGTGGCTCAGCGCCGACGCCACCACGGCCCCGAAACCGAAGCAGCTCAAGGCTCCTCGGGGCACGACGCCCGGCACCTTCGTCGCCGCCACCCGCGACCAGATCATCACGGCTTTCGTGCCGAAGGACGACCCGCAGGCGTCGCGGCTGCGCGCCTTCTCGTTGCCGACGCTGAAGCCGCGGATGACGACCGCGCCGGTGAAACCCGCCGTCTTCCCGACGACCTTCATGCTCGCGCCCGACGAGAGCTGGGCGGTCGCCGGCAACGCCTGGGTCGATATGACGACCGGGGACAGTCATGTCATCACGGCACGGTGGTCGCCGATCGCGATCTCCCAGCACAACTCGTGGAGCAAGTCCGGCGACAACGTGCTGACGGCGACCAGTCGGGGCAAGTCACTCGGGGCCGCCAAGGGGTCCAACGGGCAGGTCGCCGTTCCCAAGGGCGGCACCGCCAAGGTCGTCTACTGCGTCGCCTCGATCGGCAGCGACACAACCCTGTATGCCGTGCCGCTCAAGGGCTGACAGCGCACACCGCTTCCCGGTTGGGACAATGACGCGGTGCTCACGACCGGACTGTTCGTGGTCGCGGTCCTGCTCACCTGGCCGGTCCCGCGACTGCTCCCCCGCCTGACCGCGCTCGAGCGGGTCCCAGGTCCGGGATTGCTGCTGTGGCAGGCGATTTCACTGTCCGCGATCTTTGCGTCCGTCTGCCTCGCACCGCTGGCGATCCTGCAGGTGGTGCGCGAGGGCCGGCAGATCCCGGCCCCCGCTGCGAACATCCCGTTGCTGCTCGTCGGACTGGTCATCTCCGGCCTGATCCTCGCCCGGCTGCTGCTGCAGGGCCACCGGATCGGCCGCAACCTGCGCGCGGCACGACGCGAGCACTCCGAGCTCGTCGACCTGTTGGGTGATCCGCCGGCGGCGGCGTCATACGACTCCATCACGGTGCTGGCCCATCCGACACCGACGGCCTACTGCATCCCCGGCAAGCGGCGTCGAGTCGTGTTGACCGACAGCACGATTCACGCCCTGCCGGCCGAGGAGCTGGCGGGCGTGCTGGCACACGAGCGTGCGCACCTGCGGTTGCGGCACGACCTGGTGCTGGAGTTCTTCACCGTGCTGCACACGGCGGTGCCCCGCGCCATACGCAGTGATCGCGGCATGCAGGAGGTGCGGTTGCTGATCGAGCTGCTCGCCGACCGTGCCGCGTGTCGCTCGGTCGGGCCGGTGGCGGTGGCGCGGGCACTGGTTCAGCTGTCCGGTGGGGCGCATCCGGACGCGACGCTCGGCGTGAGCGGTGCGCCGGCGGTGCGCCGGATGGAGTTGCTCGCCGACGACCGCACCCACCGGCTGCTGTCCACCGTGGTGCTCCTGACCGCCCTGCTGGTCGTGCTCGGCACCGGTGTCATCGCCTGGGGTGCGCTGCTCGGGGTCGGTTGAGCCGTCGCGTCAGCGCCGGTGCTTACGCTCTACCTCGGCGAGTCCGGCGCGCAGCACGTCGAGGTCGTCGGCGGAGGCGTTGTCGAGGAAGCTCAGCAGCGCCGCCTTGCGATCGTCCGGCGCCAGCGGCTCCAGGCTCGACTGCAGCACCTCTGCGGTGAGCTGGTCGCGGGTGGAGGCGGCGCGGTAGCGCCAGGCGCGCCCGGCGCGCTCGCGAGCGACCAGGTCCTTCTTGGCCAGCCGATCCAGCACGGTCATCACCGTGGTGTAGGCCAGCTCGCGGTCGATGAGCCGCTCGTGCACCTCGCGGACCGACAACCAGCCGTCCTCGGGAAGCGCCCACAGTTGCTCCATGACCGCGCTCTCCAGGTCACCGAGCCCGGACCGTCCCTGCTTCACCACGACGACACGGTAACCCTCGGCTGCTGCGCCCTCGGCACCCGTATGGCGAACTCCCGGTCCGGCGCGAGGTCCTCGATGCCCTGGTGCGACACCGCGACGACGGATGCACCGGCAGTCGCGGTGCGCAGGTCGTGCATGACGACGCGCGCGGTCGGCGAGTCCAGATGGGCCACGGGTTCGTCCAGCAGCAGGACGGGTCGCGCGGAGAGCAGGGCGCGCGCGATCGCCAGCCGGGTGCGCTCACCCCCGCTGAGGTCCCGCCCGTCACCGAGCTCGGTGTCCAGACCCTGCGGGAGCGCGGCGAGCCACCGGCCGAGGCCGGCATCGACGAGTGCCCGGGCGATCGCCGTGTCGCCGGCGTCCGGGCGGGCCAACAGCAGGTTGGCACGCACTGTGCCGGCGAAGACGTGGGGTTCGTCATCGACGATCGCGAGTCGTTCGCGCACGTCGGCGATCCTGTTGTCCCGGGTATCCGTGCCGGCGAATGTGTAGTCGCCGGAAGCGATCTCGAGGTGTCGGGCAAGCACGGCAAGCAGGGTCGACTTACCCGCGCCGTTGGGCCCGGTGATGTTGATCCGCTCGCCGGCTCCGACCCGGAAGTCGTCGACGGCCAGGTCGGTGGTGTCGCCGGTCCAGGAGGCGCGGACGTCGCGCAAGCACAGCTCCGGTGGTCCGGTGGGGATGTCGGCTGCGTGCTCCGGATCCCGCACCGCGGGCGGCTGCCCGGTGAGTCGGCCCAGCCGGTCGTGCGCCCGGCGCCCGCGGGCGGCCGCGCCGACCGCGTCGGGCAGCGTCGCGAGCACGTCGGTCAGCGCCAGTGGGCCGAGCACGACGAGGGCGGCGACCGGGGCGCTGAGCCGCCCGGCCGCCAGTCCGTTCTGCGCGACGATGGCGGTCAGGACGGTCGCGAGGCCGGCCAGCGCGGTGGTCATGGCGATGCCCGCAGCGCGGCCGCCGGCCTGTCGCACCGCGGCACGGGTGCCTTCGCGGGCGGCGTCGTCGAGTTTCTCGACCAACGGCGTTCCGGCTGTGATCGCCTGCACCGCAGGGAGATTGGTGGTGAGGAGTTGCGCGGCGTCATTGACGGCGGCGCGCGCTCGAAGGGTATGCCGCTGGCCGACGCTCTCCAGCCGGTAGTCCCACCAGGCGACCGCGGCGGCCGCACCGAGGACCGCCGCGAGGACGAGACCGCTCGCCGGGTGCAGTGCGGTGACGACCCCGAGGGTGAGCACGGCGGTCACGGCGCAGCCGAGGAGCGGCACCAGGGCCCGGACCTGCACATCGACCTCGTCGTCGAGATCGCTCACCGCGCCGGTCAGTACATCTGCGCGACGCCGGCGACCGAGTCGGGCCGGGGTGAGCGGGATCAATCCACTGAAGAGCGATGCGCGTCGCTCGACCAGGTCGCCGAGGGCGGCGTCGTGGGAGCGGAGTCGTTCGACATACCGCAGCACCGGCCGGCCGATGCCGAAGGCCCGCACGCAGACGATCGCCACGAGTAGGGTCAGCACCGGCGGCTGGGTGCTGGCCTGCACGATCAGCCATCCCGACGTTGCGGTCAGCGCCACGCCGCACGTCGAGGCCAGCGCGCCGATGATGGCGGCGCGCAGCACGCCAGGCGCCGGCCGCCACATCGAACCGCCGTCGCCGCGCAGCGGCGGTGCCGAGGTGGCCGGCGTCTTGAGGTCCCGCGTCCCCGCGGTCGCCGAGCGCGTCGAAGGGGAGCGCGGAGCGGGAGTCTCGCCGTCCCGTGCGGTCGGTTCGAGCCGAATCACCTTGTCCGCCAAGGACATCAGGCTCTCGCTGTGCGTGGCAACGACGACTGCGCGCGTCCGGGCGAGGTCGCGGATCATCGCTTCCGCCTGGCGGCGCATGGCCGGGTCCAGATGCGCCGTCGGCTCGTCGAGCAGCACGACCGACGCACCGGACAGCTTCGCCCGAGTGAGCGCGAGGAGCGCACGTTGCCCCGCGGACAGGCCGAAGCCGTCGTCACCGACGACCGTGTCGAGCCCGTCCGGCAGCGAACGCAGCGGGTCCGGAAGCCAGTCCGTTCCCGGCGGCAACTCCCCTGCCATTGCGAGGTTCTCGGCGAGGTTTCCCGGCACCAGGAACGGCCGCTGGGTCACGTAGTGCACGCCGCGAGGGCGGTCCACGGACCCGACGGTCGGAGTGCGCAGGCCGGCGAGCAGGTCCAGCACAGTGGTCTTACCGCAGCCCGACGGTCCGGTCAGCGCGGTCAGGCCGGGACGGCAGTCCAGGTCGAGGCCGCGGACGGTGAACTGCTGGGCACCCCGGTGGCGGTAGCCCAGGTCCCGCGCACGCAACGTTGCGCCGGATGCCGGCGTCCGCCGCTCCGCGTCACCGGCCAGCAGCTCGTCGATCGCCTGCGCACCGTCGGCGGCCGCGTGAAACTCCTGACCAACCCTACGGATCGGCCAATACGCCTCCGGCGCAAGGAGTATGGCTACCAGACCCACCTCGAGGCTCATCCCGCCGCTAACCAGCCGCAGCCCCACCGCGACGGCGACGATCGCCACGGAAATCGTCGCGAGCAGCTCCAGCGCGGCCGAACTGAGGAACGCCGTGCGCAGCGTCCGGACCGTCGCGACCCGCCACCGCTGACCGACGGCACGCACCAGACCGACCTGATGCTCCGCCCGCTGATAGTTGACCAGAGTCGGCAGCCCACGCATGACATCGAGGAAATGCCCTGTCAAACGGTCGGTTTCACGCCAGCGAGCAGCCGTCTCGTCGCGCGTGTGCATGCCGATGAGGGCGGCGAAGAGCGGCAGCAGCGGGAGTGTGAGCACCACGATGAGCGCGCTGATCCAGTCGGTGCACGCCAGCGCGACCAGCGCGAAGACGGGCACGACCGCCGCGCTGATCAGGGCAGGCAGGTAGCGGGCGACATACGGCTCGATCGCCTCGGCGCCCTTGGTGGCACGCGTCAGCATGATGGTTTCGCTCGGCCGGGTGTCGATCGTGCTGCCCAGCCAGCCGTCGACGGCGCGACGGCGGAGGAGGTTACCGACATACGAACCCGCCCAGGCCGCAACACGTTCCGCGGCTCCGCCGGCGATGGCTCGCAGGCCGAAGACGGTCAGCACGAGGGTCGCGGGAACGACCGGTGAGCGTTCCCGGACGACCGCGACGACCAGGGCGGCGACCACCACCGCCTGGGCGATCGCGAGCGCTCCCTGCACGACGCCGATCGCCCCGAGGGCAGCCAGCGGCCGGCGTACTCGGGGTTCGGCACGTAGTAGACGCGCGTCGAAGGGTCGCATCAGTGCGCCCCGGCTTCGACCTTGGCGAGCGGATCGGTCTGCGGCGCAATGTGATCGGTGGTGATCCGCTTGCGGAAGACCCAGTAGTTCCAGGCCGTGTAGAGCAGCATGATCGGGGTGAAGACGACCGCGGCGCCGGTCATGATCTGCAGCGTCAGGTGCGAGCTGGCAGCGTTGTGCACGGTCAGGCTGTATGCCGCGGAGATCGTGCTCGGCATGACGTCCGGGTAGGCCGCCAGGAAGTATGCCGCGACGGCCGCACCGATCGTGAGGAACGTGCCGCCGAAGGCCACGCCGTCCCGACCACGCCGGTCCGCGATCAGTGCGCCGACGAAGCAGAGCAGACCGACCACCGAGACCGCCCAGGACCAGACGGTGCCGGTGTGCACGTTGATCCAGACCAGCAGCGCGGCAGCCAGCAGCGCGGCAACAGGTGCGACCTGGCGGGCGACCCGGCGGGCGTCCTCACGGACCTCCCCGCCCGTCTTCAGCGCCAGGAAGAACGCCCCGTGCACCAGCGACAGCGCGACGAGCGTGACACCGCCGAGCAGGCTCATCGGGTTGAGCAGAGTGAAGAACGTGCCGGTGAAGTTGCCGCTCCGGTCGACCGGCACACCGTGGATCAGATTCGTGAGTGCGACACCGACGAGCAGCGGAGGCAGCACCGACCCACCGATGATCACCGCATCCCAGCCGGCGCGCCACCGGTCGCTGTCCCGCTTGTAGCGGTACTCGAAGCCCATGTTGCGCAGGATCAGCGCGACCAGGAGCAGCAGCATGGCGAGGTAGAACCCGCTGAACATCGTTGCGTACCAAGCGGGGAAGGCCGCGAACATCGCGCCGCCGGCGGTGATCAGCCACACCTCGTTGCCGTCCCAGAAGGGACCGATCGTGGTGAGCATCAGGCGCCGCTTGTCGTTCGTCTCGGCCTTCGTGCTGCCCCGGCCGATGACCGCGAGCAGCATCCCGACGCCGAAGTCGAAGCCCTCCAGGATCAGGTAGCCCGCCCAGAGCACACCGATGAGGATGAACCAGAACACTTCCAGAGACATCGCGATTCCTCAGTAGGAGAACGCCAGCGGCTCGTCGTCCGCGGACTGCTTCGTGGGTTTGTACGGATCGGCGCCGCGGCGGGTGTAGTCGAGCATCAGCTTGACCTCGACGACCGCGAGCCCGGCATACAGGAGGGTGAAGACCGTCATCGAGGTGATCACCGAGGCGACGCTGACGCTGGGCGAGACCCCCGAGGACGTGGTCATGACGCCATACACGAGCCATGGCTGGCGGCCGGTCTCGGTGAAGATCCAGCCGAAACTGTTGCCCAGCAAGGGAAGCAGCGGCGAGACGATCCCGGCGAGCACCAGCCAGCGCGGCACCGCCGACCGCCCCTTGCGGGTCAGCCAGAGCACGGCTACCGAGATGGCCGTGGCCGCCATACCGATGCCGATCATCAGGCGGAAGGACCAGTAGGCCAGCGGGATGTTCGGGGTGAAGACCGCGTCGGCCGGCTGGACGTAGCGCGCCGGCTCACCCCGCTGCTTCGCTGCCTTCGAAATCTGTTGCGGCAGCTCGCGTTTCAGATCGTTGACGCCTTGGACCCTGCCGTCGAACGACCCGGTGCCCAGGAAGCTGAGGACGCACGGGACGGTGATCGCGTATCTCTCGTGCTCACCGTCCAGGGACCCGATGGTGAAGATCGAGAATTCGGCGCAACTGTCGCGTGTCTCGTAAAGCGCTTCTGCCGCAGCCATTTTCATCGGCTGCACCTCGGTCATGACCTTGCCCTGCGTGTCACCGGTGATGGAGACACCGATGCCGGCGATCAGTGTGATGACGGCACCGACGCGCGCTGCCTTGCGATACATGTGCTTGTCGTGGTCGTGGCGGCGCATCGACCAGAGACCGACGCCCATCACCATCGCGCCACCGCAGAGGTATGCCGCGGCGAGCACGTGCGGGAAGGTCACCAGCTGCACCTTGTTGGTGAGCACGGCGATGAAGTCGGTCAGCTCCGCCCGGCCGGTGTCCGGATTGAACCGGTAGCCGACCGGGTGCTGCATGAAGGAGTTCGCGGCGAGGATGAAGTATGCCGACAGGACCGTGCCGATGTGCACGACCCACATGCAGCCGACGTGGATCTTCTCCGGGATGCGGCCCCAGCCGAAGATCCACAGGCCCAGGAAGGTCGACTCCATGAAGAACGCGAGCAGCGCCTCGAAGGCGAGCGGCGCCCCGAAGATGTCACCGACGAACTTGCTGTAGTCCGACCAGTTCATCCCGAACTGGAACTCCTGGACGATGCCGGTGACGAGCCCGAGCGCGAAGTTGATCGTGAAGAGCTTGCCGAAAAACTTTGCCAGCCGGAGCAGTTGGGGATCCCTGCGCCGTAGGTACCAGGTGTGGAAGCCCGCCACGATCGCCGACAGTCCGATCGTGATCGGCACGAACAGGAAGTGGTAGACCGTCGTGATGGCGAACTGCCACCGCGCCAGATCGAGGGCGTCCACGCCGTCTCCTCATCGACTACTACGTTTTGTCGTAGTCAACGTTACTACTACGCGTAGTAGTTCGCGAACGCGAGGCCGCCATACCCATGCCGCCCCCATGCCGAGAGGACACCCGTTCGCCGAGAGGACACGCGATTTCGGCGATTTCAGCCGGAATTGCGTGTCCTCTCGATGCGTTGGGTGTCCTCTCGGCAAGGAGGGCCGGGGTCAGAGCACGTCGTGACCGGGGTGCGGCTCGGCGGGGATGGTGCCCAGCCGGCCGGCCTGGAAGTCCTCGAACGCCGTGATCAGTTCTTCGCGGGTGTTCATGACGAACGGCCCGTATGCCGCGACGGGCTCGCGGATCGGCTGCCCACCCATGATGTAGAGCTCCAGGCTGGGGCTGCGCGACTCCTGGCTGTCGTCGGCCGCGACCTCGATGACGTCGCCGGGCCCGAAGACCGCGAGCTGGCCCATCTCGATCGGACGGCGTTCTGCACCAACGGATCCGCGACCGGCAAGCACGTAGACCAGGGCATTGAAGTCCTTGCGCCACGGCAGTTGCACGCGCGCACCAGGAGCAACCGTCGCATGGAGCACGGAGATCGGTGTGTGGGTGATGCCGGGACCTTCGTGACCGTCGAGCTCGCCGGCAATCACGCGCAGCAGCGCGCCGCCGTCGGGACTGGAGAGCAGGGACACCTCCTTGCCGCGGATGTCCTGGTAGCGCGGGTCGGTCATCTTCATCGTGCTCGGCAGGTTGACCCACAACTGCAGGCCGTGGAAGAGCCCGCCGGACACCACGAGCGACTCCGGCGGCTTCTCGATGTGCAGCAGGCCCGACCCGGCGGTCATCCACTGGGTGTCACCGTCGGTGATCCGGCCACCGCCACCGGCGCTGTCCTGGTGCTCGAAGATCCCGTCGATGATGTAGGTGACGGTCTCGAAGCCGCGGTGCGGGTGCCACGGCGTGCCCTTCGGCTCACCGGGTGCGTATTCGACCTCGCCCATCTGATCCATGTGGATGAACGGATCGAGATCCGCCATCGAGACCCCGGCGAACGCGCGGCGCACCGGGAAACCTTCACCCTCGAACCCCTGCGGGGCCGTGGTGACCGACCGGACCGGCCGCGGTTGTGCGCCCGGTTCGGGCACGGAGACTCGCGGGAGGGTCAGGATGTTCGACACTGTGACTGCAGGCATGTGCGGTCCAACTTACTTCAGATTTGAATTATTCCGGGGTGGCCTCGCGCAGGCGCGACTTCAATCGGGTGAAGACCGCATCAAGGGTGGCGACCTCGTCGGCGCTGAGGTCGTCCAGGAAGAGCTCGCGCACCGCCATCAGATGCGAACGGCTGGAGTTGTCGAACGCCTCGCGGCCGGCATCGGTGAGGCACGCATGTATGACGCGCGCGTCCCGCGCGTCCCGCTCACGGCATACGAGGCCACGACGCTCGAGCACACCGATCTGATAGCTCAGGCGGCTGCTGGAGAACACCATCGCGTGGGCGAGATCGCCCATCCGCAGCCGACCGTCCGGCGCCTCGCCGAGCAGCAGTAGGAGGTTGTACTCGGCCAGGGTCAGGTCCGAGGCCGCACGGAACCGGTCGTCGAGGGCCTGCTGGAGCAGCACGCTCGACTCGAAGTAGGAGCGCCACATGCCCACGCGCGAAGTCGTCGCCATCGAGACCACCCTAGTCTCAAATTTGAGCGATTTTCCGAGCGGTTATCGTGGGGCGGATGATGACCTTGCAGCGCTTGGAGCCTCGCGAAGTGCCGCTCGGCGGCCTGCGGGCCATGCTGGTCCGGCGCACCATCCCGCACCGCGACCGCACGCTCGTGGGCGCGTGGTGCTTCGCCGACCACTTCGGGCCGTCGACCACGCCGATGGATGTCGCGCCGCACCCGCACTGCGGGCTTCAGACGGTGACCTGGCTGTTCGACGGCGAGGTCGAGCACCGTGACAGCGCGGGCAATACCCAGCTGGTCCGCCCCGGCGAGGTCAATCTGATGACGGCGGGCAACGGCATCAGTCACTCCGAGGTGTCCCGCTCGGCGAACCTGCGCGGCGTGCAGCTGTGGGTCGCCCAGCCTGACGCAGATCGCAACGGCACCAACGGTTTCGACCACTTCGCCACGGCGGTGACGCAACTCCCGGTGATGTCCGGCGAGGCCACCGCCCGCGTCTTCGTGGGCGAGCTGGCGGGCGCCGCGTCGCCGGTCCGGACCTACAGCCCGCTGGTGGCCGCGCAGATCGAGCTCGCGCCGGGCACCGCCCTCGACATCGCGGTCGACCCGACGTTCGAGCACGCCGTCCTCCTCGACGACGGCGACCTGACGATCGCTCCCGGTGATGCCATGGAGGAGGAGGCGCTCGTGCTCCAGCACGCCGAACTGGGCCTGATCGACCTGGGTCGCGAGCATCTGCGCTTCACCTCGGGCGACGCACCCGCGCGCGCCATACTCATCGGCGGGGTGCCGCTCGCCGAGGACATCGTCATGTGGTGGAACTTCGTCGCCCGCACCCACGAGGAGATCGTCGCCGCACGCGACGAATGGCAAGCGGACTCAGGCAGATTCGGTCACGTCGAGGGGTATGTCGGTGCGATCGACCGCATTCCCGCTCCCGAGATGCCGCCCCTGCGCCTCAAGCCGAGGAAGCCCCGCCCCTGAGGTGGCCGAGGAGCGAGGAACGAGCGTCTCGAGGTCCCTCACGTCGGAGGGACCTCGAGACGAGCTCGGCTAGCGCCTCGCTCTCCTCGGCCACCTCTAGCGCCTCGGCCAGCTCTTACGCCACGCGGTGCTCCGGCGACCTGGTGAGTGACGGGTCACGCTGCGCCAGGCTTCCCAGCGCATCGTCGATCCGGCTCAGCACGTCGGCGTCCAGCTTCACACCGGAAGCCTTGACGTTCTCGGTGACCTGCTCGGGTCGCGAGGCACCGATGAGCGCGCTGGCGACGTTGTCGTTCTGCAGCACCCACGCGACGGCGAGCTGTGCCATGGTCAGCCCGAGGTCGGCAGCGATCGGCGCGAGTTTCTGCACGCCCGTGAGGGTTTCGTCATTCAGGAAGCGCGAGATCATGTCCGCGCCGCCCTTCTCGTCGGTGGCCCGGCTGCCGGCCGGCGGCTGCTCACCCGGCTTGTACTTCCCGGTCAGGATGCCTTGGGCCACGGGAGACCAGACGATCTGCGAGATGCCCAGCTCTGCGGACGTGGGCACCACCTTCTCCTCGATGACCCGCCACAGCATCGAATACTGCGGTTGGTTCGAAATCAGCTGGAAACCAAGCTCTTTCGCCAGAGCATGCCCGGAGCGCAACTGCTCTGCAGTCCACTCGCTGACCCCGATGTAGAGCGCCTTGCCCTGGCGCACGAGATCCGCGAACGCCTGCATGGTCTCCTCCAGCGGCGTCTCGTAGTCGTAGCGGTGCGCCTGATAGAGGTCGATGTGGTCGGTGCCGAGCCGCTGCAACGAGCCGTTGATCGACTCGGTGATGTGCTTGCGCGACAGACCGGTGTCGTTGTGCCCCTTGGGTCCGGTCGGGAAGTAGACCTTGGTGAAGATCTCCAGGCTCTCCCGACGCTGTCCCTTCAGGGCCTCGCCGAGGACCGTCTCCGCCGCGGTGTTTGCATAGACGTCAGCGGTGTCGAAGGTGGTGATGCCGGCATCGAGCGCGGCGCGAACACACGCGATCGCGGCGTCGTTCTCGACCTGCGACCCATGGGTCAGCCAGTTGCCGTAGGTGATCTCCGAGATCTTCAGGCCTGAATTGCCGAGGTAGCGAAACTCCATGTCCCCCACCGTACGACCGCTTCCCAGCGCCGCGTAGCGGGCCGTGGTCTGATGGTTCGATGACCCGCTTCGCGTATGCCGTGACAGACGTCGAGCTCGACGGCTTCTCGCCCGGGGCGAACTCGATGCGCTCGTTCGCATCGGTCGCCATCGACGCCACGGGCTCCGAACTCGGCCGATTCGAAGCGGTGCTCGAGCCGTTGCCCGGGTCAGTCCCCAACCCGGACACGCTGGCGTGGTTCCGCACCCAGCCGCCGGAGGTATGGCGCGCCGCGACCGAGAACCCACAACCACCGGCAAATGTCATGAGCGACTTCGCTGATTGGATCCGATCTCTCGCAATGCCAGTGCATTTCGCCGCTGCACCCGCGGCGTTCGACGGCGGCTGGATCGACTTCTACCTGCGACGCTTCACGCCATACGGGCTGGTCATGGGGCCCGACGCCAAGGATCCGCTCTTCACCGGAACCCTCTGCCTGCACTCCTTCGCCTGCGGAGTGACCGGCGCGGACCCGGCGACGTTCACCGTGCACGACCTTCCCAAGAGCTGGTTCGGCGACGTCACGCACACGCACCGTGCGATCGATGATGCGCTCGGTTACGCCAACCTGCTGGCGACGCTGTTCACGAAGCTGCGCTGACACCCGCCTCCTGCAACGCTCGCTGCAGCACGCCGCGAGCGGCCGCGAGACCCTCGGGGCGTATGCCGGTGTCGATGCCCTCGCCTTCGAGCAATCCGACCAGGTCAGCAGTGTCCAGATTGCCGTGCGCTCCCGGCGCGAAGGGACAGCCGCCGAGCCCACCGAGAGCGCTGTCGAACTGGTCGACTCCCGCGTCGACCGCCGCCGTGACCGTCGTCAGTGCCTGCCCCTCGCCATCGTGCAGGTGCAGTCCCAGCGGTAGGTCCGGAAACGCATTCCGGACCGCCGTGACAGTTTCCATCACCTGCGCTGTTGATGCCGTGCCGAGCGTGTCGGCCAGGGAAACCCTCGTTGCGCCGAGATCCACCAGTGCGGAGACGACCCCGACTGCCTGCGCCGCGCTGACAGGTCCGTCGAACGGGCAGTTGAACGCCACGGACACAGCGCCGGTCACGTCGAACGAGACTGGGGCAGAACGAAGTTCATCGGCATACTGCCCAAGCAACTGCTGCGGCGAACGGCCGGCATTGGCCTGGCTGTGGCCATTCGCCGCGGACACTACCAGGCGCAGTTCATCGAGGTGAGACTCACGCGCCCTCTGTATGCCGCGCCCGTTCAGCGCGATCGCGCAGATCCGGATGGAAGCCAGGTCCGCCAACCCCTCGAGCACTGCAGTGGCATCACCCATCTGGGGCACCCACTTCGGCGATACGAACGCCGCCACCTCCAGTTCGGCAACGCCTGCGGCGACGAGGGCGCGTGCCAGCGCCACTTTCGTACCCGTGGAGACCACGCCGTCGAGGTCCTGGAGCCCGTCTCGCAGAACCACATCGGTCAGCCGGACAACCATTCAGATCACTCCGTTCGCGTGCAATGCAGTCAGCTCTTCCGCGGTGACGCCGGCGAATTCACGCAATACCGCGTCAGTGTCTTCCCCGACCTCGGGGCCGACCCAGCGCGGTGCAGCCGGCACTCCTGCGATCTTGGGCACGACACCGGGAAAACGCACCTGTTCCACCGCGTCACCGATCTGCACCGCCATGGGCTGCAACATCCCCCTCGCCGCGTAGTGCGGATCCGCAGAGATCTGAGCGGCATTCATGACGCTCCCGGCCGGCACCCCGGCCCGCTGCAACAGCTCCAACGCGTCGGGCATGTCCGTCGCTGCCGCCCACTCGGTGATGATCTTGTCGAGTTCCTCCGCGCGCGCCGCACGCCCGGGCCCGTCCTGCAACGTGGGACACAGCGCCAGATCCGACCTGCCGATGGCGTGCATCATCCGAGTGAAGACACCGTTCGCGTTGCCACCGATGACGATCGATGACCCGTCCTTGCACTCATAGGCCCCCGACGGCACAACACCAGGCAGCTTGCCACCGCTCCGCTCGCGGACGACGCCGTAGGCGTCGTAGTCGGGCACCAACGAGTCGAGCACGCTGAAGACCGACTCGTAGAGCGCGACGTCGACCACGTCGAGATCCCGCGGTTCGTCGGGTTGCGACGCCGTGCGCGCTCGCCGCAGCAGCATCATGAGCGCACCCATGACGCCATACATGCCGGCGAGCACGTCGCCGAGGCTGGCGGCGGCACGACAGGACTCCTCGTCAGGGCGTCCCGTGATGTACCGAAGTCCGCCGAAAGCCTCTGCCACGCCACCGAATCCGGCAAGTTCGCGGTAGGGACCGGTCTGCCCGTATCCCGAGATGCGCACCATGATCAGCTCAGGATTGACGGCCTTCAGGTCCTCCGGTCCGAGATTCCACCGCTCCAGGGTGCCGGGGCGGAAGTTCTCCAGCACCACGTCACACTCGGCGGCCAGCCGGGTTGCGAGTGACTGCCCCTCCGCCGTACGCAGGTCGAGCGTCACCGACCGCTTGTTCCGTCCGATGGTGCGGAACATCATCGAGGTGCCCTCGCGCAGGGCGCGCCAGCCACGAAGCTCATCGCCGTCACCGGGCCGCTCCACCTTGATGACCTCCGCACCGAATTCGGCGAAGATCTTGCCGGCGAACGGAGCGGCGATGAAGCTGCCCAACTCGAGGATGCGCACGCCGGCGAGCGGGCCTTGTCCGTCGGGACGAATCGGTGCGGGTCCGGCCGCCATCAGCCGATCGCCTCCTTCGCGACCGACCCGGGTGCGACAGTGCGATCGCCCTGCACCAGATTGACGTCGGTGAGCGTGCGTCCGGTGGCCCGCGGCCCGAAGACGAGCACGTTGACGGCGACAACGACCATCGCTGCAGCAACTACCGTGAACAGCAATCCGGACCCATGGTGCTCCAGGAGTGGCAGCAGGATGAACGGCATCAGACCGCTCGACAGGCGAGACAGCGAATAGGTCCCACTGGCAGCGGTGGCGCGCAGGCGGGTGGGAAAGATCTCGGCCTGATAGACGTGATAGGCGTTGGAGAAGACGTTCGAGGCGGCGGTGTAGCAGAAGCCGAGGACCAGAATGGCGGCCTCCGATCCGGAGAGTCCGAACGCGATGCCGAACACCGCCATCGCGATTGCCCCTCCGCACACGAGTTGCTTCCGCTCGATGCGTTCGATGATCGGCAGCGAGATCAGCGAGCCGGCCGGGTATCCGATGAAGATCACCGACAGGAAGCCGAGACTGGTGACGATGTCGAAGCCCCGCGCGGCCAGCACCGAAGGCACCAGCGTGCCGAATCCGTAGTAACCCCAGGTCTGCAGGAACTGGAAGACGACCATCATCCAAGTCCTCCGCGCGTATGGCGCCTTGAACAGCTCCGACGCATCCGAGCCACCCGTGGTCGCGGGGGTCTCGGGTGAGGGCGGCGACAGCTCCAGCCCGCGCTCCTGCGCCGCGCGCTCGAACCGTTCCACGATGGCCTCGGCCTCCGCGTCACGCCCGGCGGACGCGAGCCAGCGAGGCGATTCCGGCAGCCCGGTCCGCAGCACGAAGATGATGAGCGCACCGAGCGCGCCGAACAGGAAGAGCCACCGCCAACCCTCGACCCCGAGCGGTTGCAACGGCACCAGCCAGTGCCCGAGGAACCCGACGACCGGCACACCGACGAAGGACACGGTGTAGGCGATGCTGGTGAAGAATCCACGCTTCTTCGGCGGCAGCAGATCGCCCAGATAGGCGTCCGACACCGGAGGCTCGGCACCGATGCCGAAGCCGGCGATGAACCGGCAGATGACCAGGAACGCCACATTGGGACTCAAGGCCGCCAGCACGGTGAATACCGAGTAGATCCCCAAGGACAGCAGGAAGGCACGGCGGCGTCCGAGGCGGTCGGCGATACGGCCGATCGTGACCGCCCCGAGGAACATTCCGAGGAATGACGAGGCCAGCAGCCAGGTGAGTCCCGTGCCGCCGAGGCCGAACTTCCCCTTGAGCACTGTGCTGAGCGTGCCCGACAGGAAGATCTCGTAAATGTCGAAGAACAGGCCGAGGCCGATGACGATCGTCGCCTTCACGTGCAACGGCGTGATCGGCAGACGGTCCATCCTCGCGGCGACCGATGGGACGGACGCTGCGCGTGGTGTAGCTTGATCCTGCTTCATGATGCCCTCCACACTCGAGTAACCATGCGGCAGAACGGTATTCATCACTAACCGGTCGAGATAGAGCTCACACCGAAGATCATCCGAAGGTGGAGCCTCCACCACCGATTCCGGGAGACGGCCTCCACCAAAGTGGAGGTGAGCGGCCGCAGGCCGGTAGGCCCCTTGTGCAATCCCTGCATCAGCGCAACACTCTGGGCGGTCTGTGGACGACGGAGGTCGGATGGTGCTGCGCAGCCGACCGGCTGAAAGAGATCGAGGTATGACGGCGCACGTCATACTCCTCGACGACGACCCGCTCTCCCGGCAGATGCTGCTCCACACCCTCAACCACCGCAGCGATCTGCGCGTGGAGGTGCCGACGGGCGCCGCCCTACCCGAACCCGGAGCGGGCCGGATCGTGCTGCTGGCCCACACACCCGAGCGGCCGGTGCGGGTCGACCAGATCCAAGCGCTCGTGGCGCGTGGCCACCGGGTGCTCGTCATCGGGGCGCGCTGGTCGGCCGATGTCATCCAGCGGACGTTGGAGGCGGGCTCCTCGGGCTGCATTCTCCGGAGCCCGGACGTCAACGGGCTGGCCATCGCGATCCATGCGGCGGCCGCCGGACATGTGATCGTCTCCCCCGAGCTGATCCCCACGTATCTGCACGCGTCCGAGGGCCCGCACACGGCGGAGGCGGTTCAGCCCACGGACCGTGCGCTGGAGCTACTGGACGCGCTCACCGCCCGGGAACTGCAGATCCTCGGCCTTCTCGGGGACGGCCTCGCCACGAGCGAGATCGCCGACCAGCTCTATGTCAGTGCGGCCACCGTGAAGAGCCACGTGTCGCACGCGTTGGCCAAGCTCGGCGTCAGGAACCGCGTGCAAGCCGTCCTACTGATCAAAGGAGCTGGGGCTCTTGGAGTTGTCCCGCACCAGTCCTCGGGGAACAGGGGTCCCCACCCACGACGGAGGCGATCGGCCATGACCCGGATGCAACACACCAACCCACGTGACGACGCCACCACCCTGGCGTTCGTTCCCATCTCCGCCCGCTTGGACCGGCTCCCCATCGTCCCGGCCCACGTGTGGGCCTGCCTCGCGATCGGCGTCGGTCTCTTCTTCGACTTCTACGACCTCTTCATCACCACGGTGCTGGTCACCGACCTCCCCCATCCGCGACACGGGAGCACCCTGGCCATGTCCGCGACCTTCGGCGGAATGTTCGTGGGCACAATGATTTTCAGCTCTGTCGCGGACCTCATCGGCCGGCGGCGGGCGTTCCTGGCGTCCATCGCCGTCTACTCGGTGGCCTCGCTCGCCTGTGCGATCAGCCCCAATCTCTGGGTGCTGCTCGCTGCGCGGGTGGTCGCCGGCATCGGTATCGGCGCGGAGCTGCCGGTGGCCGACACCTACCTCAGCGACCTGCTGCCCTCCCGCTACCGCGGTCGGCTCACGGCGCTCGCCTACACGGTCGGCTTCGTCGGCGTCCCGGTGGCCGGACTCATGGCACGGGTGTTGCTTCCCCAAGCGCCTGCCGGCATCTCCGGATGGCGCTGGATGTTCGTGATCGGCTCGCTCGGCGCGGTCGTCGCGCTGTTCCTGCGCAAGAGCCTGCCCGAATCGCCGCGGTGGCTCGAGGTCGTCGGACGGTCCGATGAGGCTGCCGCGATCGTCTCCCGGATGGAGCGTTCGGCGGCACAGCGTGGGCCGATCCCGCTTCCCCGTCTCCCCGAACGCTCAACGCCGCCAGTGTCTTTCGCAACCTCATGGACGCGGCCGGTGCCCAGGCGGCGGTGGTTGATGATGCTGATCTTCCAGCCGTTGCAGGGCGTCGGATACTACGGGTTCGGGACCCTGGCACTGCTCGTCTTCACGGACCGCGGTTACTCGATCGTGACGTCGCTGACCTTCGTGGCATTGACCTACATCGGTTACCCACTGGGCTCCCTGCTCTCGATGACCATCATCGATCGCATCGACCGGCGCTGGCTCACCGTCTGGTCAGGACTGGCGATGGCGATCTGCGGCGTACTGTTCGCGTTCAGCCATGCGCCGGGCGCCATCGTCGCCTTCGGGTTCTGCTACACGGCTGTCTCGAACGTATTCTCCAACTCGTTCCACGTCTATCAGGTGGAGCTCTTCCCCACCGAGGTCCGCGCTCGAGGCGGTGGGGTCCCGTATGCCGTCAGCCGTCTCACGATCGGGCTCATGCCCTTCCTGCTCGTCCCAGTGCTCGAACACCTCGGGAGCGCAGTCGCCTTCGGTGCGACCGGCGCGGCGATGATCGTCGCCGTCGGCGCGATCGCGCTCCTCGGGTCACCATCCACGGGACTTTCACTGGAGGAGATCAACGACCCCCGAGTGCGATGAGCGACGCCGCTCAGGACGCGGCGGGCACCGCCTCAACGGACTGAGTTCGGTCCGCCGGGGTGAGCCGGGCCGGGAGATTCTCCCAGCCGCGCAGGATGCGCGTGGGTCGGCGAGAGGCGCCAGGTAGGAGCTCGACCGAACCGAACCGGTCATAGAACGCCCGGAGTGCCACCTCACCCTCCATCCGCGCGAGCGCCGACCCGAGGCAGTAGTGCCGCCCGGCCGAGAACGACAGGTGATCACGCGCGTTCGTCCGCCGTACGTCGAAGCGGTTCGGGTCGGTGAAGACCTTGGGGTCGCGGTTCGCGCCCGCGAGCACGGTGATGACCAGCTCCGCCTCCTTGAGCTGCTGACCGACGATCTCGGTGTCCCTGCTGACCTGCCGCCCGGTGAGCAGGACCGGCGGGTCGAAGCGCAGGATCTCCTCGACCGCGTTGGGCCAGCCGGCCGGGTCGTCGCGGAGCTGTTGCAGCTGGTCCGGGTGCTCGTCGAGCAGCCGAATCCCGTTGCCCAGCAGGTTGACCGTTGTCTCGAAGCCGGCCGCGAGCACCAGACCCGCAGTCGCCTTCAGCTCACGTTCGGTCAGCTGCGCGCCGTCGTCACTGGCCCGGACGAGTTGGCTGAACAGGTCATCGCCCGGATGCTTGCGCAAGTGACCGAGGTGCTCACCGAGCCAGGTGTCGAACTCGTCGAGCGAGTCCTCGACCCGGCGGAAGTCGTGCCAGCTGAGTCCCATGTCGAGACTCGGCGCCGCGCCGCCGCCGAGTTCGAGCACCAGGCCGCGATCCTTCTCGGGCACACCGAGGATCTCGGAGATGACCTCGACCGGGAGCTTCGCGCAATAGGCCTCGACCAGATCAACCGGACGGTCCGCCGGTATGCCGGCCAGCAGCTCCGCGGCAATCTCCTCGGTGCGCAGGCGCAGCTTCGCCACGGCGCGTGCGGTGAACACGCGGGTCACCAGCTTCCGATAGCGGGTGTGATCCGGCGGCTCGACCGCCAGCAGGGACGGTGCCTCGACTGGGTTCAGACCGTCGCGTTTGGCCCAGCGCCCCAATCGCCCAAGGACGGTCCCGTCCTCGAAGACGAATCCGGCATGAACATCGTTGCTGCTCAACGTCTCTCGCACGGCTTCGTGGTCAACCGTGATGTGCCCGAGACGCCACTTCGCCATAGTCCCCGCACCGCGGATCTCCTCGATGAGGGGCAACAGTTCCTGCGTGCTGAGGCGCTCGGCCTCGGTCGACATACGGCCCTGGAAGTCGCCCTTCCGTGCCGCCATACGCATCAGGTTGCCGGGCAGCCCGTGGCCGAGGCTCCAGCGCACGCCGCGCTTCAGGTGGTCTGCTGGGTTCATCGCGCCTCCGCGTTTACGACAGGTGTAGTGACTCACTTCACACTAGGCTCGAATCCGCTACGGCGCCACCCATTGGCTCCGAAAATGCCCTCTTCAGCCGGTGACCGCCGCACGACGGAGCGCGTATTTTGCGAGCGCCTCATCGAGGTCGTGCTCGTCGAACGCGGGCCACATCTTGTCGCTGAATACGATCTCGGCGCGCTGGCTCTGCCAGGGGAAGAACCCGGAGATGCGCCGCTCCCCGCTGGTGCGGATCACCAGATCGATGTCCTTGACCGGGCCGCCGCGGCCTTCGCCCAGCGCCGGTTGCCGTCCATGATCACGCCGAGGTGCGTGGGCAGCCCGCCAGAGGTCACTGCTGCAGTCCTCATGCCGCGATTCTGGCAGCGCAACCTGATCGAGCGGCATACACGTGCATCGAGCGGCAGGGATGATCGGCCCGATTTCGTACGCCGGTCAATCCCTGTGTGTGCCGGTCGATCTACGGTGGCTTCATGTCCATCGATCGCGTTCGCTCCCGCGACCTCGGGGTCGCACCCGGCAATGGCACGCCTGGTCCGACGAACACGATCGTCGACGTTCCCGGCGTCCGCGTCGGGCAGGTGACGATCCTCGAAGGCACTCGCCTGCACACCGGCGTGACCGCGATCGTCCCCGACGCGGTGGACGTCCCCGGTGGTCGTATGCCGGCAGGGCTCTTCGTCGGCAACGGTTACGGAAAGCTTGTCGGTGCAACGCAATTGGTGGAGTTGGGCGAGATCGAGACGCCGATCCTGCTGACCGGGACATTGTCGGCCTTCCGGGCCGCGGACGCCCTGGTCAGCTACGTACTGAGCAACCCCGGCAACGAGTCCGTCGAGTCACTGAACCCGGTCGTCGGGGAGACCAACGACGGGTTCCTGTCCGACATACGCAGCCGGCCGATCACCGAGGCGCACGTCCTGGAGGCACTGCGCACCGCGAGCACCGACCCGGTCGAGCAGGGCTGTGTCGGAGCCGGCACCGGCACGGCCGCTCTCGGTTTCAAAGGCGGTATCGGCAGCGCCTCGCGCGTCGTCGATCTCGGCGAGCACGGCAGCTGCACTCTCGGGGTCCTCGCACAGACGAACTTCTCCGGCACGCTGACCGTGCACGGCGTGCCGATCACGCCGCAGGAGGGGCTGAGCACTCCACTAGCGAATGACGCAGTGCCCCAGGGCAACTCGTGCATGTTGATCGTCGCGATCGACGCTGGACTGGACGCCCGGCAGCTGACCAGGGTGGCCACCCGCGCGGTCTTCGGTATGGCGCAGGTCGGCTCCGACTTCGCCCAGGGCAGCGGCGACTACGCCATCGCCTTCGACACCGGGCCAACCGTGCCGGTCCCGGACGCGCAGCTCAATCCGGTGTTCGCGGCCGTGCAGGAAGCCGTCGCTGAAGCGGTGCTCGACTCGCTCTTCCTGGCGACGACCACCACAGGTTTCCACGGACACACGAAGCACGCCGTCCCGCTGGACTTCGTGCTCGAGAAGTGTGCAGCAGCAGGCGTACTCAATCGATAGGGACCTGGCACACGGCCCCGCCGATCAGCGGCGTGCCGAGAATTTCAGTCGGAGGTCGTTCCCGAGGTGGCGGTAGCCGAGCGCCCGGTAGATCTTGTTGGAGGTCGGGTTCGCGAGCTCGGTGTAGAGCATGCACGTGTGACCCTGCTCCTGTTGTTGCCGGCTGGCCGAATGCACAACCGCGCTGGCGTAGCCGTGGCCGCGCTCGGCCCGTGGTGTGTAGACGCCGGACACTCGCACGACACCGCCGAAAGCTGCACTGGCCCAACACATCGCGACGGGTCGATCGTGCACCGTCCACAGGCTCACGTTGCCGGCGGCGATCTGCCGGCGGGCCGTCGCCTCGGCATCGATCGCGCTGTCACCGATCTCCTCCATGAATGCCGAGACCCAGCCCGACACCAGCGGCAGGTGCGACGCGTCCGCCATACGGTGTTCGCCGCTGACCGGCCAAGGCAATTCAACCGGCACCGGCAAGTCATAAACGCCCATACCTTCGCGTCCGGAGATCTGCTTGCTGACGGCGGGCAGATACCCGTCGGCGAACTCCAGGGCGGCTTCCTGCGGTCCGTTGACACCATCCAGGTCGGCACCGGCGGCGAGGAGGTGTTCGGCGAGCGCGGTCACGGCCCCAGGCACTGACTCCGGCAGGTGCAACGGGTGCGGCGCCGTCTGCATCGAGACCAGTGCGGGCAGACCGTCACCGTCCGAGACGACGAACCACAGCGGGTCGGCATACCTGCCCGGTTCGCGGATCAGTGAGTCGGTGACGGTCGAAAAGACGGAGTAGGCAACGGGATTCGCCGCGACGAGAGCGTGCGCGGATTCCCGTGCCTCGGCCGGGTCGGTAACCGTCCGCACTCGCCACTGCCCGCCGTCCGCCATGTCATCGATGGTCGCAGACCGGCACCTTCGGTGGCCACCGACTTCTCGGGCGGTGGCGGGGAACGACGGGGAAGGGGCGCACACTGTCCGGCAGGGGGACAGTGTGCGCCGTTCGCTTGAGAAGACCGGCCGCGGGCGATCCGCCGGGCACCTCCGCGACGCTCGCCATCCCACACTGCAAGACTGGGTGGACCATGGAGGAAGGCGAGAGCGCAGTGTCGATCGAAGACGGCGAACGACGGATCGAAGAGGGCGTGCGCACCGACTTCCGGTCGCGGATGGACTACGGCGGCTACCTCGACCTCGACAAGCTGCTCGACTCGCAGCATCCGGTCAGCGCGCCGGTCCACCCCGACGAGTTGCTCTTCATCATCCAGCACCAGACGACCGAGTTGTGGTTCAAGCTCGTGCTGCACGAGCTCACGTCGGTGCGCACCTATCTGCAGGCCGACGACGTGAGCCGGGCCCGCAAGGCGCTCGCCCGGGTCAAGCACATCTTCCGCACCCTTGCCGAGCAATGGTCGGTGCTGGCGACGCTCACGCCGAGCGAATACGCAGAGTTTCGAGGCTTTCTCGGCTCCGCCTCCGGCTTCCAGTCCTACCAGTACCGCGCGGTGGAATTCATCCTCGGCAACAAGAACGCCGGCATGCTTCCCGTGTTCGCGGCCAAGCCCGAGCAGCAGGAGCGCCTGCGCGAGCTGCTCGACTCCCCCACTGTGTATGACGCCTTCCTCCGTTTCCTCGTCGCGCACGGCCACGATGTCCCGCAACAGATCCTGGACCGCGATGTCGCCCAGGCGTGGACCGAACAGCCCGAACTGATCCCGGTCTTCCAGCGCATCTACGACGATCCGAGCGCGCACTGGGCCGAGTACGCCATGTGCGAGGACCTGGTCGACCTCGAGGATGCCTTCCAGTTCTGGCGGTTCCGGCACCTGCGCACCGTGCAGCGCACCATCGGCTACAAGAAAGGCACCGGCGGCAGCTCCGGCGTCGGCTTCCTGAAGCGGGCTCTCGACCTCACCTTCTTCCCGGAGCTCTACTCCGTGCGCACCGAGATCGGCGGTTGATCATGGCAATCGACATACTCACGCACCTGCCGGATCACGTTGTCGCAGAGGCGAAGTCGCTGGATGCGGCAGATCCGCTCGCGGCATACCGCGAGCTGTTCGTGCTGCCGGACGACGTCGTCGCCTACCTGGACGGGAACTCGCTCGGCAGGCCGCTTCGGACGACCAGGCGCCGGCTCGCGGAGTTCGTCGACGACGAGTGGGGCGAGCGACTGATCCGTGCCTGGGACGAGTCGTGGATGGAGCTGCCGCTGCGACTGGGTGACCGCATCGGCCGGGTGGCCCTCGGCGCCGCCGCCGGGCAGACGACGGTCGCCGACTCGACGACGGTGTTGCTCTACAAGCTGACCCGTGCCGCCGTCGCCGCAAGGCCCGGCCGGACCCGGATCGTCGCCGACACGGAGAACTTCCCGACCGACCGCTATGTCGTGCAGGGCATCGCCGCCGAGCTGGGTATGACGATCGATTGGATCGAACCGTCCCCGGCGACCGGGGTCACGCCGGACGAAGTACGCGAAAAGGTCTCCGACGACACGGCTTTGGTGCTGCTCAGCCACATCGCCTACAAGTCGGCCTTCATCGCCGACCTGCCGGCCATCACCCGGGTCGCGCACGATGCCGGGGCGTTAGTGCTGTGGGACCTGTGCCACTCGGTGGGTCTCGTGCCGATCGAGCTCGATGCCGCCGGTGCCGACCTGGCGGTCGGCTGCACCTACAAGTACCTCAACGGTGGCCCCGGTGCGCCGGCGTTCGGGTATGTCGCAAAGGCGTTGCAGGACAGCCTTGTTCAACCGATCAGCGGCTGGATGGGCCATGCGGAGCCATTCACGATGGGTCCGTCATACACGCCGGCGAGCGGCATGCGGCGCTTCATCAGCGGCACCCCGCCGATCCTCGGGATGCTACCGATGCAGGACATGCTGGACATCGTCGCGCAGGCCGGCATCGAGGCGATCCGGGAGAAGTCGATCCGGTTGACGGAGTTCGTCGCCGACGTCGCCGACGAGGTCTTCGCGCCGCTCGGTGTCACCGTGGCGTCACCGCGTGACCCGGCGATGCGCGGCGGGCACGTCACCCTCGAACACGAGGCGATGGAGTCCGCAATCGCTCAGCTGTGGCAGCGTGGCGTCATACCGGACTTCCGGCGACCCCGCGGCCTGCGAGCCGGAATGTCCCCACTGTCAACGAGTTTCGTGGAAGTCGCCACCGCGCTGGCGCACCTGCACGAGATCCTGACCGACCCAAGCTAGTTGCTCGGCCTCAGTGACCGAATGCCTCCGACAGCCACCACGACGGCTCGTCGGCGACGACCTTGGCGTCGATCAGCAGCGGCTTGGACCGCGTGGCCACCCAATCAGCCACCGGCGCGAGGTCGTCACGGTTGCGCACCGTGATCGCGTCGTAGCCGTATCCCCTTCCGATTGCTGCGAAGTCGGTGTCGGGGAAAGTCACGCTGTCGAGTGGGCGGCCGCGGAAGTGGTGCACTTCCGCGCCATACGCCTGGTCGTTGAAGACCACCACGACCATGGGTATGCCGAGCCGCACGACCGTCTCGAGCTCGGCGGCGGACATCAGCGCACCGCCGTCGCCGAGGGCGGCGACCGGGAGTCGGTCCGGGCGAGCGAGAGCTGCCCCGATGGTGGTCGCCAGCCCCAGTCCGATCGACTGGAACGCCTGGGTGAAGCAGAAGCCGAACTCGTCCGGCACGCGCAGGAACATGCTCGGATACCCCATGAAATTGCCGGAATCCACGCCGACGACCCGCTCGGTGGGCAGCAACTCGTCGAGTGCAAGGCACAGCGTGCGGGGATCGATGCGCTCGTCGGTGCCGGCATCGTCATACGGCACGTCGCGCCAGAGGACATTGGCCGCGATGTCGTCGCGCAGTCGATCGGTCCGATAGCCGGGCAACCCATCGCCGCCGATTCGGCCCGACACCGCCTCGGCGGTCTGCCGGACGTCACCGACCACTCCGAAGGCGATGTCGCGGTGGGCGCCGAGCGCGTCGGCGTCGAGGTCGACCTGCACCACCGTGGCATCGTCGGCGATGAGCCGGCCGTGCCGCATCGTCCACATGTTGAGGGCGCAACCCCAGCCCACTATGAGGTCGGCTCCCTTGATCAGCTCGGCGGTCAGCGGAGACGCGAATCCGCCTGAGACGTCAAGGGACCAGGGGTTGCCGTTGAACAGGCCTTTGGCCACGGCGGAGGTCGCGAGCAGGGCACCGCACTGCTCGGCGAGCGCCTCGAGCGCTTCTCGGCACCCAGGACCGCGACTGCCTCGTCCCGCGACGAAGACCGGTCGCTGCGCTGTCTGCAGGACGTCCGCGAGTCGTCGCACGTCGGTCTCAGCCGGAGCGGATGAATCCCGCACTGTGGCAACGGATGCGGGCGTCTCGACCTGCTCGGGCGCGTCGCTCTCCTGCACCTCCAGCGGCAGGTTGAGCAGCACGACCCGGCGGTCCGCGAGCGCGTTATGCACCGCGATCCGAGCCGTATGACGCGCAGCCGCCGAGTCGTCCAACCGGATCGACACGGCGCCGACCGCTTCGGCCAACGCAGCTTGGTCCACGTAGAAGTTCGACAGTGGCTGGGTGGCTTCCGCGGCCAGCACGACCATCGGGGTGCGGCTCTTGGCAGCCTCGGTGATCCCGGTCATGGCGTTCGTGAGGCCGCAGCCCTGGTGCACCGTCAGCGCGGCGATGCCGCCCGACATACGGGCATAGGCGTCGGCCATGGTGGCAGCACCGCCCTCGTGCCGCGCCGCGACATACGTGGCTCCGGCACGGACCATCGCATCGGTGACGTCGAAGTTGCCGGACCCGACCACACCGAAGACATGGTCGATCCCGGCCTCGACGAGCGCTTGCCCGACCAGCTCTGCCGTCTTCATGAACTCATTGATGCATTCTCGATGAGCGCGAGGACCCGCGCGGGGCTGCCGGTGCCTCCGACGATCGGCAGCGGGGCGACCACGATCATCGCTCCGGTCGGCGGCAGCAGCGCGAGATTCTGCAGCGAGGTCAGGCCGTATTTGTCGTTGCCGAGCAAGTGATAGTGGGCGGCGAACGGCGGGTCCAGCTCGGCGCCGCGTCCGGCATCGATGCCGACGGTCTCGACGCCGAAGCCGGAGATCGGTCGCTGGGTGGCGAGCCACTGCGCTGCTTCCGCGGTGATGCCCGGGGTGTGCGAGCCGGTCTCGTCGGCGTTGAGGCAGGCCTCCTTGTCATCGGCGAACTTGTCCCATCCGGTGCGCATCAGCAGCCATCCGTTGTCCGGCAGCGTGCCGTGCTCGGCCTCCCACGCCTCGAGGTGCGAGACGTCCAGCAGGAAGTCGGGGTCCTTGGCGACCTCAGCACAGACGTCGATGACGACTGCCGGTCCGACCAGCCGAGCGGGTGGGATGGTCGAGACGTCGTGCCCGTCCTTGCCGCTGATCCAGTGCACCGGCGCATCGAGGTGGGTGCCGATGTGCTCTCCGGTGTGGATGTTGTGGTGCTTCCAGAACGGTCCGGGTTCGTTGTACGCGCTCACCTCCTCCAGGCTGAAGTCGATGAGGTTGGCGAAGGGCTCCGGGAGTCGCAGCGTCGGCGTGTCAGCGGAGAGCCGATTGGTGAGGTCGACCACGCGGACCGATCCGTTGGCGAGCGCTGCGGCGAATCCGGTGAGGACTGACATGGTGTGCTGCCTTTCGAAGGGCGGATTGGTCACGCGACCGGGGTGTTCTGCGTGGGGCTTCCCGCAGGAGTGAAGACTCCGAGCTCGACAAGAAGCTCTTCTCCCGAATTCTGCACGAGATGTGGTGTGCCGGCCGGCAAGTAGTAGCAACAGCCCGGCCCGACCTGGGTCTCCTGACCATCGATCTCGACGAGTCCGCTCCCGCGCACGATGCACAGCATCTCGGAGTACGGGTGGGTATGCCGCGGCGTGCGCACGGTCGGGACGTATCCCACGAACTGCGTCATGCCGGTGCATCCGGTCTCGGGGTGGAAGAGCAGCTGGAACTCGCGTTCACTGACCGCTGGGTGCCTCGACTGGTCCGCCAGGTCGAGACACACCGGACCCGGCGTCGCCGCCTCCGGGCCGGCCCGCCCGGAGACCAGAGCGATCTCGCAGGGACCCTCACCCCTACCGCGCAGGACGTATGCCGTGCCCCCCGGGACGCGCGCGGCACCGTCCTGGTCGAGGATGTAGGTCGCATCGTCGATCTGCAGCTCGGCGGTACCGGTCAGGACGTAGAGCACCTCGCCGCGACCGTTGGCAACCTCACGGGGTGCCTCGGAAGCCCCGGGCTCGAGTACCAGCACCCTCAGCTCGAGCCCCGAGCCATCAAGGTCCGAATGCGGCACAAACTCCTTCCTGCCGTCCGCTCCGACCGACGGGACGTCGCGGAAGTGAACCGGCTGGCGGCTCATCACACGATCTCCAGAGTCGCCGTGAGCCGGACGTCGGCGTTGAACAGCCGCGACACGGGGCAGCCGTCGTGGGCCTTCCGGGCGACGTCCTGGAAGTCCGATTCCGTGATGCCGGAGACCTGCGCCGTGACCGCTAGGTCGACTGTGGGAATTGAGAATCCGCTGTCTCCACCGACCAGATGCACCGTCGCAGTGGAGGTGATCAGCTCGGCACGGGTGCCGTGCGAGTCGAGTTCGCCCGCCAGAGACATCGAGTAGCAGCCGGCAAGTGCCGAGCCGAGGAGCTCCTCGGGATTGGTCGACGGGTCGGCGCCGATCCGGGTCTTGAGGCTGAAGGGAAGGACGACCTCAGACCGCCCTACGTTGATGCACCCGGAGCCCGACTCGATCCCACCGCTCCACGTTGCCGACGAAGTCCGCGTGATGGTGGTCATTCTTCCTCCAGTTCGAGGGCCTTGAGGGCCACGGGTGGTGAATCGATCTCAGCGCTGTCCGGGTTGTAGTCGGCGAGCGTGCTCGCCATCAGGTGGTCGCAGTGACCGGTTCTCTTCATGACGACGTAAATAACGATGAGGATGACAAAGAAGGGCAGGCCGAACTTCCACGCCGGGTCCAGTCCTTCGACCCAGGCTGTGGAGACCAGCACAGACGCCAGAAACAGAGCAACGATCCCCGAGGTGACCGGTGCCCCCCACAGCCGGACCGGCGAGTCGGGCAAGCCCCTCTGGCGACGCTTGACACGGAATGCCGTGTGGGTGGCGAGGATGAGGATCCAGACCACGAGGGCAGCGAAGACGGACACGCCGAAGAGCATCAGGTAGGCGTTCGAGTTCGAGTTCTTGGAAAAGATCGCCGCGAGCACCAGGCCGAGACCGGAAAGCACCAGTGCGTTGCGTGGCACGCCGGACGAGCTGAGGCGTCCGACCCAGCCGGGCGCCAGCCGGTGCGCCGACAACGAGTGCAGCATGCGAGTGGTCAGGTAGAGATTGGTGTTGGCACTCGACAGGGCCGCGGTCAACACGACGAAGTTCATGACGGTGGCCGCAGCGGGGATACCGGCCGAGGCGAAGACCTTCACGAAGGGGCTGGCCTCGATCGCGCCGCCCTGTGCCGTGACCGTCCATGGCACGATGATCACGACGATCAGGATCGCCGCGACATAGAAGAGCGCCAAGCGCAGGATCATCGCGCGGGCGGCCCGAGGGATGTCGCGCACCGGATCCTCGGACTCCGCGGCGGTGACGGACACGACCTCGGTGCCGATGTAGCTGAAGAGCACGAAAACCATCGCGAGCATCAGGCCTCGCAGTCCGTGCGGCAAGAACCCGCCATGCGAGGTCAACAGGTGGGTGCCGGTTGCCGGATGGTCCGGGAGCCCGAAGACGATCATGACGACTCCGAGCAGCACGAAAATCACGATGGCGGTGACCTTGATCATGGCGAACCAGTACTCGAACTCGCCGAAGAAGCTCACCGCCGCGGCGTTGACGATGAGGACGAAGGCCGCGAACACGGTGACCGGAATCCACAACGTGATCTGCGGCCACCAGTACTGCACGTAGACGCCGGCCGCGATGACCTCTCCGCCGATGGCGATGACCTGCATGGCCCAGTAGGTCCACCGCAGCACGAACCCGGTGCCCGCACCGAGATAGTGGTGCGCGATGGTGCCGAAGGCACCCGCGGTCGGGTGCACGACCACCATCTCGGCGAGCGCCCAGGCGATGACCAGGGCGACGAGCCCGCAGAGGATGTATGCGAGAACGACCGCCGGACCCGCCTGGGAGATGGCAAGACTCGACCCGAGGAACAGGCCCGTGCCGATGGCGCCGCCGATGCCGATCATGGTCAGCTGGCGCGATGTGAGGCGCCGCTGCAGCCCATCGGGGGATGCGGTCGAGGTGGTCATCCGAAGCTCCTCATGCCATGGCCCGGTAGGCGGCCATCGCACGCACAACTGCGGTGACGTCGGACTCGTCGTTGTAGTAGTGGAAGGACATACGGATGACATCCCCTCTGGGGCTCGCGAAGATCCGCTGCGCCTTGAGGTAGGCGTTGAGGTTGTCCGGGTCGGTGCACCGCAATGCCACCTGGGGGCCGCGCATCGAGTCGTCGGCGGGTGACCACAGCGTCTCCCCCGCCTCGGCCAGTTGACCGTGGAGACTTCGAGTCAGCTGCCTGATGTGATCTCGAATGACGTGGGGGTCGACCAGTTCGAGCATCTCCAGCCCGGCGACCGCGCCGTATGCGGAGGGGATCGATGGTGTACCCGTCTCGAACCGCCGGGCGTGGTCGGGATAGTCGATCGTGCGAGGGTCGAACGCGAACGGGTTGGACCGGCCGAACCAGCCCGTCATGGACGGTGCGATGTCGTCGCGCGTGCCGGCGCGCACATACAGGAAGGCAATGCCCGGGATCCCGAGCAGATACTTCAGGGAGCCGCAGGCGAGGTAATCGCAGCCGAGCTGATCGACGTCGACCGGCTCGACGCCCAGCCCCTGGTAGGCATCGACGAAGACCTTCGCCCCCTGGGCGTGCGCGTGGGCGGCGATCTCCTGAACCGGCAGCCGCAGACCGTTGCGATAGGAGATCAACGGGATGGACACCAGGCCGCTGCGCCCGTCGATCTCGGCGATGTAGTCATCGCTGTCGACGACGCCGTCATGATCGGCGACATACCCGACCTCGGCGCCACGGCTGCGCTGCGCGAGCCAGACGTGGGCAACGGAGGGGAACTCCATGTCCGTGGTCACGATCCGCGGACTTCGGGACCAGTCCTGCGTGGACGCGACCTGGTAGGCCGCCTCCGATGCCGACGAGACGACGGCGACCTCGTCCACGTCGGCGCCGATCAGCCGGGCGAATGCTGCGCGCGCCTGTGCGACCTTCGCCATCCAGACGTCCCAGGGGGCGCCGTGCTGCAGGATGCTGTGCTGGAAGTCCAGCATGGCCGACGCAAGCCGGTCGGACAGCGCTCCCTGGCTGCAGCTGGCGAGGTGCACCGTGTCGCGCAGTCCGGGGAACCTTGCGCGGAACTCGGCGGGGGTCGGTTGGTCTGTCATCGGGATCCTTCCGGCAGGTGTCGGTCAGTAGCTGGGCGGGGTGATCGCGAGCACGAAGCGAACCGGTTCGTCGGTGTCGTTGACGTATCGGTGCGGGTAACGCGAGTTGAAGTAGCAGGAGTCACCGGTCGCCAGGTACTGCGCGACACCGTCAACCTCGACCGTGAGCGATCCGGCCGTCACGACGACGCACTCCTCGGACGGGTGACTCCACGCGTCCTCGGAGGAGGCGCTGTGCGGTTCCAGCCGCCCCTCGAGCATCTCGAGGCTCCCCGATCCGGGTGAGATCCGCTCATACGTGAGGTCGCCGTGGGGTGACCTCAACGACATGCGGCGGTCGGCGCGCACGACGGCGAGTTCCGACCGATCCGGGTCCTGGAAGAAGTCGAACAGGGGCGTCTGCAGCGCCTTCGCGATTGCCCTGGCCGTCTGCAGGCTCGGGTCGTTGATCCCTCGCTCGACCTGGCTGATGAGTCCGGTGGAGACACCGGCGAGTGCTGCGAGTTCCCGGATCGACAGGTCGCGGGACTGGCGGATGGCTCGGATCCGGTCACCGATACCGGGCGTGACTTCCTCGCCGTCGGCGGCGGGGCGACCGGGTTCCCCGTCCGAGTGCTGATCTGCCACAAGCGAACACCTCGCGTGAACATGCGTTCAGTGGAACTGATGGCGGTCAGCGTACGGCGCCCTATGACGCAGTGTCAACGATCGTCAGAAACTGGCAATATCAGTCGGCGCGGACGAGGCGTTCGTCGGGCACCACTGCCACCCCGACGATCTCGATCATCGCCTCAGGCTGCCAGAGCGCGGTCGTGCCGATGCCGGCCATCGCGGGATAGACCGGACCGGCGAGCTCGCGCCATACCTTCCCGATCTCCCGGCCGTGGGCCTGGTAGTCGGGGATGTCGGTCAGATAGATGGTGATGCCGACGAGGTCCTCGGGGACACCGCCGACCGCGCGCAGCGTGGCGAGCACGTTGCCGAAGGCCTGCCGGAACTGCTCGACGATCCCGCCGGGGACGATCTGCATGTCGGCATCCAGGGCGGTCTGCCCGCCCAGGTACACCGTGTTCCCACTCAACGTCCCGTGCGAGTAACCGCTGGGTGTCGGTAGCTCCGGCGGGTTCACCGGTAGGGGCGTCAGGTCGATCGACATCGGGTCTCCTTCGTGGTTGTCCCTGCTGGTTCCAGGCTAACCATCTATTGACATTCCTGCAACGATCATGCAAATAATGAAATACGAAGCAGGACAGGAGAGGACGACCCGAAGATGCTGCCTGTGCCCACCCCGCAAAAGGTCATCTGCTGCGGCCTCAACTTCAGCGACCACATCCAGGAGATGGGCCGCGAATTGCCCCAGCACCCAACGCTTTTCGCGAAGTACCCGGACACCCTGATCGGCCCGTATGACGACATCGTCCTGCCGAGTGGCCATGACGTCGACTGGGAGGCCGAGCTGGCGGTCGTGGTCGGCAAGGAGTTGCGCGGCGCCACCCCGGACGAAGCACGGGATGCCATCGCGGGCTACACGGTGGCGAACGACATCTCGGTCCGCGACTGGCAGCGCCGCACCCTGCAGTGGTTCCAGGGCAAGGCGTGGGACGCGAGCACCCCGGTCGGGCCGACGGTCGTCACTCCGGACGAACTGGATCCCGTTGCCGGAGTGGACGTCGTATGCCGGGTGAACGGCGTCGAACGCCAGCGCGGCAACACCAGCCGGCTTGTCTTCGACTGCGCGACACTCCTCGCCTACGCCTCGACCTTCACCGTGCTGCGGCCCGGTGACCTGATCCTCACCGGCACGCCCGGAGGGGTCGGCCAGGGCATGACTCCCCCGACCTTCCTCGCCGACGGCGACGTCGTCGAAACCGAGATCACCGGCATCGGTTGCCTGCACAACGTCATTCGATTCCACGATTGAAAGGACCTGGCATGGATCCCAATGCCGACAACTACGAGCGACTCGACATGTCGATGTATCAGAACGAGGCGGGCCTGATCGTGCCCTTCGTGACCCGCGGCGGCCAGGAGCCGGATGCCGGACTCACCGGCCAATCCGAAGGCGCGACAAGGGTTTCCGGGGTCAGCCCGCAAAACACTCCGGCGACGCGAATCTGGTTCGGCAAGGTGCACAACCTCGCCGGCTACCGGTCGGTGCCGCATCACCACGGCGATGCCGAGACCGGTGGTTATGTGTTGTCCGGCCGGGCACGGATCTATTTCGGGCAGAAGTTCGAGGACTACATCGACATGTCCGAGGGCGACTGGGTCTTCGTCCCGCCGCACATGCCGCACGTCGAGTGCAACCTCGACCGCAACAACCCGCTGACCTGGATGACCACCCGCACCCCCGACAACATTGTCGTCAACCTGCCGCAGGTCGCGGATGACGAACTGCGCGATTGGACGAACCGCCCATGAGCCTTACCCCACGAAGTTCTCCTCCGCTTCGCTCCCCCGATACTTCGCGGGGACCCCGATCCTCGAACCGGTACGAGAACTCTTCGATCTTCACCGACGCGGTCACCCTCACCGAGACCGAGCCGGTGCACTTCGACCGCGCGTTCACGGCGGTCACCCAGCCGTGCCCGTGGCCCAAGGCGTATGGCGGGGACCTCGTGGCCCAAGCGGTCGTCGCGGCCATGCGCACGGTCGAGGGCAAGCACCTGCATTCGACGCACTCCTACTTCATGCGTCCGGCCGAGATCGGCGCCGAGGTTCGCTACGAGGTGGAGCTCCTGCGTGACGGCCGGGGTTACAGCACTCGTCAGGTACGCGGTTACCAGGGCGGCAAGCCGATCTTCGTCTGTATGGCGAACTTCGCGGCAGGCGGACCCGGCGGTGAGCTGCAGTCGGACATGCCTGTGAACATTGCCGATCCGGAGAGCCTGCCCAGCTCGGCCGACTACCTCGCCGGGCGCTCCGGCGGCACGATGACCGACACCTCGCAGGACTATTGGGCGCACGGCCGCAGCTTCGACATGCGCCATGTTCCCGGCCCCGTCTACCTCACCGTCGAGGGCGAGCAGGTCCCGCACCAGGCCGTCTGGGTCCGACCGTTCGACAGCCTCCGTGACGTCCCGGGGCTGGACGACTGGCAGCGGGACACTGCGGCGCTGAGCTACGTGTGCGACTACACGATCCTGGAGCCGACGCTGCGCGCGCTCGGCCTCGCCTGGGCGGACGAGGGCCTCGTCACCGCCAGTCTGGACCACTCGATGTGGTTCCACCGCAGCGCACCGATCGACGGCTGGCTGCTCTACGCCCAGGAAGCGGTCTCCGCCGGCGACGGCCGCGGTCTCAACCTCGGGCGCTTCTTCACCACTGACGGAACCCACCTGGCGACGGTCGTCCAGGAGGGCATGATCCGCACCACCTCTGGAGCCGCACGATGACATCCCTTGAACGCTCGGGCTATCAGGACACCTTTGCCCGCGACCACCTCCCACCCGAGGACCAGTGGCCGACTCTGGAGTTCACCACCGACCTCCTGCATTACCCAGCGCGGCTCAACGCCGCGGTCGAACTTCTCGACATACCAACGGAAAAATTCGGAGCGGATCGCCCGGCGATCAAGACTCCGGACGGTGCCGTGTGGACGTATGGCGAATTGCAGCAGCGCGTCAATCAGATCGCCCGCTACCTGACCGACGAGCTCGGGCTGGTCACCGGAAACCGGGTGCTGTTGCGCTCGCCCAACAATCCCTGGACGTTCGCAGCCTGGCTGGCCGTCCTGAAGGCCGGCGGCATCGTGGTCACCACCATGTCCGCGCTGCGTGCCCGCGAGGTCGCGCCGATCGTCGAAAAGACCTGTCCCGCCATCGCATTGGTCGATCATCGCTTCGCCGATGCCATCCACGAGGTGCGCGACACCGTCGCCCCCGACCTCAAGGTCGTCCTGTATGGCGGGGACGCGGCCGACGATCTCACGCGCGTCATCGCCGACCAGCCGACCGACTTCACCGCCGTCGACACCGCAGCCGACGACGTCGCGCTCTTCGGGCCGACCTCCGGCAGCACCGGCGTCCCGAAGATCACCACGCACTTCCACCGCGACATCCTGTCCATCGACAACACCTTCGGCCGGACCACGCTGCGGCTCGAGCCGGACGATCTGGTTGCGTGCACCGCGCCGTTCGCGTTCACCTTCGGCCTCGGGATGCTCGTCGTCTTCCCGCTGCGAGCCGGTGCCTGCGCGTTCCTCACCGAGAGCGCGACGCCCGCCCAACTCGCGGAAATGGTTGAGACATATGGGATCACGGCACTGGCGACGGCGCCCACGGCATACAAGCAGATCCTGAAGTCCGGCAATGCCACGAAGCTGAAGACTCTGCGCAAGGCGGTCAGCGCCGGTGAGCACATCCAGCTCGAGACCTGGCACGAGATGCATGAACAGCTCGGGCTGAAGATCATCGACGGCATCGGCGCGACCGAGATGCTGCACATCTTCATCACCGCCGCGGGCGACGACATCCGCGAGGGCTCCACGGGCAAACCGGTGCCCGGCTACCGGGCCACCATCCTGGATGCGGACGGCAACGAGGTGGGTCCCGGCGTCGCCGGACGACTCGCAGTCATCGGCCCGGTGGGGTGCCGCTACCTCGCCGATGATCGGCAGCGCAGCTACGTCGTCAACGGCTGGAACCTCACGGGTGACACCTTCAGTCGTGACGAAGACGGCTACTTCTGGTACGAAGCGCGCACCGACAACATGATCGTGTCCTCGGGCTACAACATCGGCGGGCCGGAGGTCGAGGCCGCACTCGAGGAGCACCCAGACGTCGTCGAGTCCGCGGTCGTCGCCAAGCCGGACACCGAGCGCGGCTCGATCGTCTGCGCGTTCGTGGTGCTGCGCGAGGGCACACCCTCGAATGCGGCCAAGGTCAAGGAGATCCAGGACTTCGTCAAGGGCCATATCGCGCCCTACAAGTACCCGCGCGAAGTGCGGTTCGTCGACTCCCTGCCGCGCAACGCCAGCGGCAAGCTGCAGCACTTCCGGCTGCGCGACATCGTCAATCAGGAGGCAGTCCGATGAAGATCGCCATCGTCGGTGGGGGCCCGGGTGGCCTCTACCTCGCCACCTTGATGAAGGACCTCGACGCCGGTCACGAGATCACGGTCTGGGAGCGCAATGCGCCCGACGACACGTTCGGTTTCGGTGTGGTCTTCTCCGACGAGACACTCGGCAGCATCGAAGGTGCCGACCCGGTCGTGCACGACGCGATGGAGGAGCGTTTCGCTCGCTGGACCGACATCGACGTGACCTTCGACGGGTACGAATTCACCGAAGTTCATTCAAAACAACCGCAGGAAGCTTGGGATGCGTTGGCGTTGCAGGGAGCTCGCGACCGCAACCGCCGACGCAGAGCAAGCTTCACTGTCGGTGGCCAGGGATTCGCGGCGATGTCGCGCAAGGAGCTGCTGCAGATCCTGCAGCGGCGGGTCGCCGACCTCGGGGTCACGGTGCACTACTGCACGCCGGCTCCCGACGTCGACGCGTTGCGCCGTGACCACGACCTGGTGGTCGCGGCGGACGGGCTCAACTCCGCCATCCGCACCAAGTACGCCGACGTGTTCAAGCCGAATCTGGACCGTCGGCACAACAAGTACATCTGGTTCGGCACCGACCTGGTCTTCGAAGCGTTCCAGTTCTTCGTCAAGCAGACCGAGTGGGGCACCATGCAGATCCATGGCTACCCGTTCTCCGACGGCGGGTCGACCTTCATCGTCGAGATGCACGAGGAAGTATGGCGCCGTGCGGGTTTCGACCGCACCGAGCACGACGACCTTCCGCCGGGTGTCTCCGACGACTACGCCGTGTCCCGCATCGGCGAGATCTTCGCCGACGAGTTGCAGGGTCACCGGATCCTGACCAACAACTCCAAATGGCTGAATTTCACCACCGTTCGCAACGATTCGTGGCACGACGGCAATGTGGTGCTCCTCGGTGATGCCGCGCACACGGCGCACTTCTCGATCGGTTCCGGCACCAAGCTGGCGATGGAGGATGCGCTAGCGCTCACCGCGTGCCTGCACGAGCACGCCGGCATCGAGGAAGCGCTGGCGGCATACCAGGAGGAGCGCAAGCCGGTGGTCGAGTCGACGCAGCGCGCCGCGCAGGCGTCGCTGGAGTGGTTCGAGAACATCGGCATGTATGCCGATCAAGAGCCGGCGCAGTTCGTCTTCAACCTGCTGACCCGGTCCCGCCGCATCACCTTCGACAACCTCAAGGAGCGCGACCACGACTTCGCCGACCGGATGGAGGCCGAATTCGCGCGCCACGCAGGCAATTCCGACGTCACACCCGCGATGTTCCAGCCAGTGGCGATCGGTGACCTGCAACTGCGCAACCGCGTCATCGTCTCCTCGATGGACATGTACTCAGCGACCGACGGGCTTGCGAACGACTTCCACCTGGTGCACCTGGGCTCGAAGGCGCTCGGCGGCGCCGGGCTGGTGATGACCGAGATGATCTGCACGTCTCCCGAGGGCCGAATCACGCCCGGCTGCACCGGGCTGTGGACCGACGAGCAGCGCGACGCGTGGCGGCACGTCACCGACTTCGTGCACGAGAGGTCGACCGCGAAGATCGGTGCGCAGATCGGGCACTCCGGACGCAAGGGCTCGACCAAGCTCATGTGGGAGGGCATCGACGAGCCACTGGACGAGGGCAACTGGGACGTCGTCGGACCGTCGGCACTGCCGTATGGCGCCGACTGCCACGTCCCACGTGAGGCGACGCGAGCCGAACTCGACCGGATACGAGACGAATTCGTCGCCGCTGCGAGACGTGCGGTCGATGCCGGCTTCGACCTGGTCGAGGTGCACGCGGCGCACGGCTACCTGCTCAGCTCTTTCTTGTCACCGATTTCCAATCAGCGCACCGACGAACTCGGCGGGTCGATGACGAACCGGCTGCGGTATCCGCTGGAGGTCTTCGACGCCGTCCGGGCGGCGGTGCCTGCCGCCATACCCGTGACCGTGCGCATCTCGGCCACGGACTGGCTGCCGGACGGCAACACCGAGGACGACGCGGTCGAGATCGCCCGGGCCTTCGTGGCGCACGGAGCCGCAGCCATCGACGTGTCGTCCGGACAGATCAGCAGGGACGAGAAGCCTGCGTTCGGCCGGTCCTACCAGACGCCATTCGCGGACAAGATCCGTCACGAGGTGGCTGCCGGCACGGACGTGAAAGTCATTGCGGTCGGCGCCATTTCGAGCTACGACGACGTCAACTCGATCCTGCTGGCAGGGCGCGCGGACCTGTGCGCCCTGGGCCGGCCGCACCTCTACGACCCGCAGTGGACCCTGCACGCCGCGGCGGAGCAGGAGTATGCCGGGCCGGCCGCACCCTGGCCGGACCAGTTCGCCGCCGGCAGCCGCCGGCCGCCGACCTCGCGCACCGACAAGATCCCGCCACGCCTGCAGTTGCTGCGCGACGGCGAGACCGAGGACGTGCACCTGCGGTGGAGGCCGGCAGCGGTGACGGTATGACCTCGAGCGGGATCCGGGCCGAGCACCAGACGCGGATCCAGTGGATCGATACCGATGCGGCGGGGATCTACCACAACAGCAACGTGATTCGCTTCGTGGAAGCCGCGGAGGCCGAGCTCGTCGCGGCGCACGGATTGTCCGGTTACTTCCCGTCCGTGCCGCGGGTCCGCTATGAGGTCGATTATGAGGCACCACTGTTCTTCGGGCAGGACGTGACGGCGATCGTCGAGATCTCCCGGATCGGCACGTCGTCGATGACGTTCCAGTTCGAGCTCTGGGGTGCACCGTTCGACGGGCGCGGGCGGGTCCGTGCCGCCCGCGGTCGCTACACCACCGTGCATGTCGCCGGCGCTCACGCCGGAGGCGCCGCCCGAGCCACACCGTGGCCCGCCGAGTGGCTGCGTGCGTTGGGCGCGGATTCGAACGCATCGGGGACTGTGGAGAATGTTCGCGATGACTGCTGACCGCCCCACTGCCACACAACGCACTCGCCGTACCCGCACCCTGATTGTTTCGTTCCTGGGTTCCGTGGTCCGGCAGCAGGGCGGGTGGTTGCCGATCGCCGGAACCATCGACCTGATGGGTCAACTCGGCGTCGATGCGCCGAGCGTTCGAACCGCTGTCTTCCGGCTCAAGCAGCGCGGCTGGCTGGAGGCGCAGACCCGTGACGGGGCACGCGGTTACTCATTGACCGATCAGGCCGTCGCGGTCCTCGCGCAGGGCGACGAGGTGATCTGGCACGCGCGGCGCCCCGCCGATCTCGCCGACGGCTGGTGCATCGTCAATTTCAGTGTGCCCGAGTCGGATCGGAGCAAGCGCTACAAGCTGCGCACGCACCTGAGTCATCTCGGGTTCGGCAACGTCGGCACCGCGACGTGGCTCGCGCCGGCCCGGATGCAGGCAGCTGCTGCCGAAGCGATCGCGGAGCTGGGACTCGACAAGTACGCAGCCGTCTTCGTCGGCAGCTATGTGGGAACGCAGGACCTGACCGCGCTGCTCTACGAGAGCTGGGACCTGGCCGGGATCGACCAGAGCTACCGCACCTTCATCCAGCAGTACGAGAAGGTGGCGACCGAGCTGGAGTCGCGCGCCACGGTCGATCCGCAGGAGGCCTTCACCACCTACCTCGGCGTGATCGACGCCTGGCGCCAACTGCCCTTCCGCGATCCGGGCCTGCCCCGCGAACTGCTCGCCGCCGACTGGAGCGCACCGGAAGCGGTCGCGCTCTTCGAGCAGCTGGTGCAACTGCTGGAGGAACGTGCGCTGGCACACGCCGCTACCTTCTGGGTCGGCCACGACTGAGGACGGGGCCGCCTTGCGGCATACCGCTGTTCACCTTGCGCATGGCCCGGATCGGATGGGACCTAGACCACGCGCAGATCCTGCGTACGGAGCCGAGCAGGATGAAGACAGCACAGGCGGACGAGAACCACCACATGGGGTCGTGCAGAGGGGTCACTGTCAGACCTCCGGCTCAGGCGCGACTACCGCGCTCTCCGGCTCCGGTGCCGCCTGCAACGCCCCGTGCAGCCTCGCGGCAGTGCGGTCGGGGTCGAGGAGCAACACTCCGGCCAATCCGGTGACGACGAGGTAGATCCCGATCATCCAGAAGGCACTGTTCATGCCGTGGCTGATGTGTGCGGCCATTCCCGCGACCGGTGCGCCCGGCCGGTACCCGGAGTTCTGCATGAGCCTGCCGACCATGTACGGCGCCACGACAGCGCCGATCGATGCCAGTCCTGTGACGGCGGCCATCAGCGCGCCTCGCTGTCGGTGGTTCGCGGCATACGCAACGGCCGACGGCGCCATGGGAAAGATCATCGCCAGTCCGTTCCCGAAGGCCAGGACGGCCACGACGGTGTAGCCACTGACGTGGGGAAGGACCAGGAAGCAGATGCCCGAGCAGAGCAACGCCGTCGAGTACGTCGCGCCGATGGCCCAGCGGACGGTGACGCCGGACCGCATGAGCCGCCTCGACACGTAGCCCAGGCCGAGGAGGGTGAGGGCACCGACGATCCAGGGCAGGGTGAAGATGACGCCGACCATCTCGGGCGACGTGTGCACGACGGTTTGGAGATACTTGGGTGCCCAGGTCGTCAGGAAGGCCATGGCCCAGAAGCAGCCGGCACCTGTCAGCACCGCAACGACGAACATCGGTGAGCAGAACAGACGTCCGATCGACACCTTTGCCAGCTGGTCGGACCGGCCGGCAACGCTGGACCCGGCCGACCGGACTGACGCCGATCCCGATGTGGCCGGCGGCTCGGTGCGACCAACCTCCGCGGACGCTGCCTCGCTCGCGCGATCGCCATTGTCCTGCGCGTGGCCGAACGGACCGTCCTTGCCGATGAATCTCCAGGCGACACCCCACAGGAGCGCGACGATCCCCAGCAGACCGAAGGCCCAACGCCACCCCAGAGCGGGCTCGGCAATCACCCACGCAAGCACCGGGGCCGCGACCACCGGGCCGAGGGTCGAACCGATCGCCACCAGGTTGCTCGGAAGTCCCCGCTCCCGGGGCGCGAACCAACCGTGCGCGTGCTGCAAGGAGATGGGCGTGGCCGGCCCTTCGGCCGCACCCAGCATGATGCGCGACGCCAACAATGTCGCCGCACCCGCCCCCAGCAGGATGGGAAACATCACCACGCCCCAGATCACCGCGAGAGTCAACAGGATTCGCTGCGTGGACACCCTGCCGGCGACGAAGCCGATCACGATCGAGGACACCGAGAACAGGAAGAAGAACGAGCTGCCGATGAAGCCGAACTGACTGGCGGAGAGGTGCAGCTCTTGCATGGCGGGGCCGGCAACCATCCCGATGACGGCCTTGTCCGCGAAGTTGATGATCTGAAATACGACAAGCATCCCGACCACGAACCACGCCCGATGCGACGTCCGTCCGCCGGTCATGGTGGTGCGCAGCGCGGTTGCTGAGCGCGGCCGGGATCTCTGCGAGAAGACCGTCATGCCGACGCCTCCTCGACCGCGGAGCCGACCACGAATGTCGCGTTGTCCTCCGCAATGGCTACCGGCCCACCGAAATCTCGCTGTGCCCGGCGGGTCATCTTGGCGAGGTCCGCCGCGCCGGGGGTGTTGGGAACGATGTGGTGCAGAACCAGCCGGCCGACCTCGGCCGCCCTGGCCAACAGCCCGACGTGTTCGTATGACGTGTGCGACTCTCGCAGGTGCGTCGCGATGCCCTCCCGGGTGGGTCCTTCCGGGAACGTCGCCAGGATGGCGTCGATGTCGATGACCTCGTGCAGCAGGAGATCCGCTCCGCGCGCGAGCCGGCGGCAGTTGTCCGAATAGGCGGTGTCCCCCGAGATGACCACTGAGCCGTACCGGGTCTCGAAGCGAAATCCGAAAGCCGGGGAGCAAAGTCGGTGATCGACGAGAATAGCTGAGACCGTTACGTTCTCGTCGCTGAAGACCTCGAACGGTGTCATGTCCGGCGGCCATGCCACATCGTGATCGTCACCACCGACCGCCGGTATGGCGATGTTTCGCGCCCGGATGTGGTGCCGTGGTTCCGAGCGGCCCTCGTCGGCCATCCGGATGGAGATGTCAGAGGCGTAGACCTGGTCCAACAACGCATCGACGATTTCCACCGTCGACGTCGTCCCTCGTTCCGACCGCGCTTCGGCCGATACCTCGCTGACTGCTCCAGGGTCGTCTGATCGCCCGGGCCCGACTACCGCGACGGGCCCCGAGAATGACTCTCCGGGCACCTGCCACCCGGTGACCAGGAACGCACCCAGGTCGTAGATGTGATCGGAGTGATGGTGAGTGAGGAAGATCGCTCGCAGGTCCTCCCACCGTGACGCCCCTCGGAAGTTGCGGACGCTTCCCATTCCGCAGTCGACCACGTAGGAGGCACCGTCGACGCGGATCAGGGTGCTGATGCCCGCCCGCGAACTCGAGACGATGGGACCGCCCCCGGTGCCGATGGTGTGCACGGACAGGCCGCGCCGTGCGAGGTGACGCTCAGAGCCGTTCATGGTGTGCCCCCTTGGGATGGGTCCGGACGAAGGTGCGCTCGGCGGGGCGGATCACCCCGGGTCGACGTCTTCCACGGCTGTGATGTGACTCACATGAGAGTTGGAATATATGTCGCTTTTTTGACGATCGCAAGATCTATTGCATATCGAGTTCGCGACTGCCATGCTGTGGCGATCGTCAGACACGAGAGGATCTGCCATGCAGGAACTGACATCGGAAGAGATCGTCGTCGGCGCTCTTCCCAAGGGAATCACCTTGGCCAACAAGGCTTTTGGCAACAAGACGTGGAACGTACTGGGCCACACGTACTTGTCGAAGGTGGAAAGTCCGACGAGTTTCGCCTGGCTCTCCCTGGACCCGACGGGCACCGGCGTACCCCCGCACATCCACCCCCGACAGGACGAGCACATCTTCGTGATGGAGGGCAGGTACACGCTCTATCTCGATGGTGAGTGGACGACTGCCGGACCGGGCGACACGGTGCGTATGCCGATGAATCTGCCGCACGCGTACTACATCCGCGACGAGTCACCCGGCAAGGCACTGTTCTGGGTGAGCCCGGCCGGAGAGCTAGCGAAGTTGTTCGACCAGTTGCACGACCTGACGGATCCCGCGGAGGTCGTGCGCCGGTCCGCTCTGCACGGCGTCGACTTCCTGCCGGAGGGGAGTGTGCCGGGCGCGTGAGCATCACGCTCTGGTACGGCCGGCACCCGGACCAGCACGCACGCTGCTTCGACCCGCCCACGGTTGGGTCGAAGGGCGTCGCGGTGCTCATCCATGGCGGCTACTGGCGGCCGCAGTTCGGCGCCGACCTGATGAATCCGCTGGCGAACTCGCTGATCGACCGGGGCTGGGCAGTGGCGAATGTCGAGTATCGACGCGTCGGTGGCGGCGGTGGCTGGCCGACCACGATCGACGACGCCCGAGCAGCGCTGGAGCGAGTCGCCACCTCGTCCTGGCGCCGCAGGCATGACGGCCCGCTGGTGGCCATCGGGCATTCCGTGGGAGGTCAACTTGCGCTGCTTGGCGGCACCGTCGCGGACCACATCGTGGCGCTTGCGCCGGTGACCGATTGCGTTCGCACGGACCGCGAAGGCTTGGGCGAGGATGCGGCATTCAGCTTCTTTGGCATGCACGCCGACCGGGCGCCGGCCGAATACGCGGCGGCTTCCCCGATCCGACAGCTTCCCGTGGGCGTGCCGACGCTGCTCGTTCACGGCACCGAAGACACGCGGGTGCCGCTCGATCACACTCGGACGTACGCCGACGCAGCACGGCGGGCCGGAGACCGCGTGGAGCTCCGGGTCCTGCCCGGCGTGGATCACTTTCAGCTGATCGATCCACGATCCGAGGCGTGGACCACGGTCTACCGATCGGTCGACGACAGTGCGGACGCCGGCTCGGAGCGCCGGTTCCCGACGAGCAGTTCGCGAACGAAAGCCTCGGACAGCTGAGCGAGCGACTCGTGCAGCGTGAGGAACACCTTCTTCGCCGCGGGCGCCTTCCAATCGTCGGGGAGATATTCCAGCGGAAGATTGGGATCCCGATAGGGGAACTCACGCCACCGGGTCAGCATCTGGATGTAGCTTCCGAATGCCTCTTCGGGCCCCATCTTCAGTGATCCGCGACGACAACTCGTCGCCAGCCCGGAGTAGTCCGCGAGAAATTCCGAGTATTGACGCTCGAGCAGTTCGAGATCCCACCACTCGGCGACCCGTGCTCTGATGTCGCCGGCTTTCAGATACTGCCCGGAGAAGTATTCGACGTAGTGGCCCAGGGACCGTTGCTCCAGCCGGGCGATCGCTTGGGGCAACACCGTGCTGGGTGCGATCGCGACGCCGGCCGCAACGAATCCGAAACCAAGACTGATCAGTTCGGTGCGGAGCTCGTACCGACGTGCCCGCTCCGCCTCTGGGACGGAGAAGATCACCACAGCCCATGGGTCATCGGGAGTCGAACGTTCCGGGGCGAAGATGCGCTTGTCGTCCGCCCGAAAGATGCCCAACGCGTCTTCCGACAACATGTAGCGCGTCGACCCGCTCGACGTGTCGCTGAGGAGCACCGATTTGGACTTCAGCCGGGAGATGGTCGATCGGGCTGCTGGCCCCTCGACGCCCAGTCGCCCCAGCATCGACACGAGCGTCGAGACGGGTAACGAGCCTCCCCAGAACTCGCCGTACAACCCGTAGAGCGTCACGATCAACTGCTGACGCTGCACCTTGGTCCGTTGCACGACACCGCCTCTCGATATCCCACAGCGTCTGGCCGAGTGGGACGGCCGGGCTCGAGCCGTCTCCCCGAGCTCGCCGCCGCCCACGATAGCGACCGAATCGCCGAGCACCTCCGATGCCCGGAGCGTGCACTGGCACACGCTGGGTTCAGACGACGAACGGCAGGGCCATGAGCGTCACGACGCCGGGTACGACGAAAGTGGTCGCGATCGAGTGCCACAGCAACGTCTTGAAAATCGTTGCCTCGTGGGACGGGCCGTCGCCGGCGAGGATCAGCGCCGCCGAGGTGGGCCGGGTTGAGCGCCGGGGCAGCCGCGCACACGGCAGCCACGACCAGCGAGGCCACCAAGCGACGCACTGCAGTGATCGTCAGCAACGATCGTGCGAATGCCGTTGCGACTCGGCTCGGCCGCGGGGTGCTCACCATCGTGCCGATCACCAGCAATACCGAGCGGATATTTCCGTTCCAAGCCTTGCTGCCCGCGTCGGAAACGGGCTTGCGCCAGGACTCCAAAGCTCGGGCTGAGCAGGTCCGCTCGATCGCCATCGAGCGAGTCGGCGCCGCCCTCGGCCGAGTGCCGGCCGACGTCATGACGAAACTGGACGACGCACTCCGGATTCACCTTCAGTTATAGGACCCCGCGGCCGCCGGCCAACTGCTGTTGCCCCTCGGACAAGTAACGAACAGGTATGCCGTGCTCGGCGGCATACGCGATCTCCGACGTCGTCGATTCACCGACATACCCATCGACATCGAGCACGTAGACGTAATCGGCCAGGTCGATCTTGCGCTTGTGCAACTCGTCAAGGACGACCTTCTCGACCGAGTCAGGTGCGACGCCCTCGCCATACCCGTGCCGGGCCGCGGCGTGCGGATAGAAACCGATGGAGAGCACGATCTCACCGGCCATCGTCAGCTCGTAGTTGGCCTGCTGGAACGCGTCGTAGAACCGGCTCGAACCGCACAGGCAGACGATGGTCGGCCGGGACTCCGCATCGAAGATTCGACGCAGTTCGGTCCTCATGGTGTCTCCCTCTCCTGGCGCACTTCGACTCGTCCTTCGGGCCTCACGATCAACCAATTCTCCGCGGTATAGCGTCAGGTCAAAGCAGCAACGTTAAGAGGAGGACACATGCAGCAGGTGAAGGCCGTTGTCGCGAAGGCGAAGGGTGAGCCGGTCAGCATCGAGACGATCAACATTCCCGATCCGGGCCCGGGCGAGGCAGTGGTCAAGATCCAGGCGTGCGGGGTGTGCCACACCGACCTGCACTACCGCGAGGGCGGCATCAACGACGACTTCCCGTTCCTGCTCGGCCACGAGGCCTCCGGCATCGTCGAGGCGGTAGGCGACGGCGTGACCGACGTGGCGCCCGGCGACTTCGTCATCCTCAACTGGCGCGCTGTCTGCGGTGAGTGCCGGGCCTGCAAGCGCGGCGAGCCGAAGTACTGCTTCGCCACTCACAACGCGAAGCAGAAGATGACGCTGGAGGACGGCACCGAGCTGTCGCCGGCGCTGGGCATCGGTGCGTTCGCGGAGAAGACACTCGTGGCCGCCGGCCAATGCACCAAGGTCGACCCGAAGGCGCGCCCCGCCGCGGCGGGCTTGCTCGGCTGCGGCGTGATGGCCGGGCTCGGCGCCGCGATCAACACCGGCGGCGCGACGCGCGGCCGGTCCGTCGCCGTCATCGGCTGCGGTGGTGTCGGTGTCGCGGCAGTCGCCGGCGCCGTACTCGCCGGCGCCTCACCGGTGATCGCGGTCGACATCGACCCGCGCAAGCTGGACGCTGCCAAGAAGGCCGGCGCCACCCACACCATCGACTCCTCGCAGGGCGACCCGGTCGAGCAGATCAAGGCCATCTGCGAGCAGGTCTACCCCGGTGCCGAGGGCGCCGACATCGTGGTCGAGGCGGTCGGCCGCCCGGAGACCTGGAAGCAGGGCTTCTACGCCCGCGACCTGGCCGGCACCCTGGTGCTCGTCGGCGTCCCCACCCCCGATCTGAAGCTGCCCGACCTGCCGCTCATCGACGTCTTCGGGCGCGGCGGGTCCCTCAAGTCCAGTTGGTATGGCGACTGCCTGCCCAGCCGCGACTTCCCGATGCTGATCGACCTCTACCAGCAGGGCCGGCTCGACCTCGACGCGTTCGTCAGCGAGGAGATCAACCTCGACGAGGTGGAGCAGGCCTTCACCAAGATGCACGACGGCAACGTGCTGCGGTCGGTGGTCGTGTTCTGATCGCCGGTTGCGGTCGCACCGATAGCGTTGCGACTGCAACCGTTCGCTCGGCAGGTAGGAGGACCACCGGATGCAGCAAGGTGGCCTGTCGGAGCTGTTCCGCATCCTCGACCTGACCGGAGTGTTCGCCAACGCGATCCTCGGCGGTCTCGTCGCGCGCCAGGAACGCCTGGACCCGATCGGGTTCCTGACCTTCGCGGTGCTGTCGGGGCTCGGTGGCGGCATCATCCGGGACGTGCTGCTGCAGCAGGGCCCGCCGGTCGCGCTGCGTGACTACGCCTACCTGCTCACCGCATTCGCCGGCGCCGCGATCACCTACCTGGCCAATGTGAGCGGTCCCGTGTGGGATCGCGTGTGGCCCGTGATCGATGCCATCGCACTCGGGACGTGGGCGGCGGCGGGTGCCCAGAAGAGCCTGTCGGTCGGCATCGGCTGGCTGCCGGCGATCCTGCTCGGCACCATCACCGCGGTCGGTGGCGGCGCCATACGCGACATCGTGACTCGGCGCGTCCCGACGGTGCTCGGTGGCAACACCCTCTACGCGTCATGTGCGATCGTGGCGAGCGGAGTGCTGGTCGTGTTCAGCGAGAACGCCCATCCCACAATGGGATTGGTCGCCTCCACGATCACCGGCGGTGGCCTGTGCCTGGTCGCGCGGTGGCGTGGCTGGATGCTGCCGGACGCCGACGCGTGGACGGTCACACCGCGTCGGGTCGCGGCCAAGGCGGGCCTGGACCGCGCTCGCCGGGAGAAGATCGCGCGCGCCGTGCGGGCCAGGAGACGTTCAGCCGGCCGTCGCACCGTTGACCAGGAATCACCCGGACATGAGGAGGAACCATGAGCACCGACGCCGCGCACACCGTTCTCGCCGGACTCGACGACGCTCGCGACGACCTCGAGAGCTTCTACCGCGACCTGCACGAGCATCCCGAGCTCTCTCACCAGGAAACCGAGACAGCCGGCAAGGTCGCCGACCGCCTCCGCTCGGCCGGGTATGACGTCACGACCGGCATCGGCGGGACAGGTGTCGTCGGGATCATCGAGAACGGCGACGGTCCACGGGTCCTGCTGCGCGCGGACATGGATGCTCTTCCGGTGCACGAGGCGACCGGACTCGACTACGCCAGCACGGTGACCACGAAGGACGCGGACGGCCAGCCCGTGCCGGTGATGCACGCATGCGGACACGACGTGCACGTCGCCTGCCTCGCAACCGCAGCAGCACTGTTGGCGGCGAAGAAGGACCAGTGGTCCGGCACGCTCATCGCCCTCTTCCAGCCGGCCGAGGAGGTCGGCGACGGCGCTCGCGGCATGCTCGACGACGATGTGCGCGACATCGTCGGCGCGGTCGACGTCGCCTTCGGCCAGCATGTGCTGCCGATGCCGGCCGGCGTCGTCGGCACCCGCGTCGGACCGGTGCTGTCGGCGGCGAACAGCATGCGGGTCATCGTCCACGGGCGGGGCGCGCACGGGTCCATGCCGCAGGCCGCGATCGACCCGGTCGTGCTGGCGGCGATGATCGTCATCCGGCTGCAGACGATCGTCGCCCGCGAGGTCGCCCCGACCGAACCCGCGGTGCTGACCGTCGGCAGCATCCACTCCGGCTCAAAGAGCAACGTGATCGGCGACAGTGCGGTGATCGAGCTCAATGTCCGCACCTACAACGACGAGACACGCAAGCACGTGCTCGACGCGATCCGCCGGATCGTTCGCGCGGAGTGCGCAGCCTCCGCGTCCCCCAAGGAGCCGGATTTCGAGCTGTATGACGAGTTCCCGCTCACCGTCAACGACGAGACCGTGACGCAGCGCGTGACCGCCGCATTCGCGGACTTCTTCGGCGACAAGGCGGGAGAGTTGCCGCTACAGAGCGCGAGTGAGGACTTCAGCGACATCCCATCAGCCCTGCGAACGCCTTACTCCTACTGGGGAATCGGCGGCATCGACCCCGACACGTATGCCGCCGCCGAGCAGGCGGGCAGGGTGTCCTCGGACATCCCGGTCAACCACTCGCCATACTTCGCGCCGGTCGTCCAGCCGACGCTCGATGTCGGCACCCAGGCCCTCGTCGTGGCGGCGCTTGCCTACTTGTCCTCCGACGCAGACGCCAGCGCATCGAGGTCGCGCACGGCGTAGCGGTGGTGCTCCCACTCCTCGTCGAGGATCGTGTGCAGGCACGACAGCACCGTCTCGTCATACTGCGGCGCGTGCGGGTTGCTGCGCTGCTCGGCGAGCACCTCGGGCGTGACCGTCGCCAGGAAGTCGCCCACCATCGCGACCCGGCTCGCCCGCGCCCCCAACACCTCGTCGTATGACGGCGACGTCGCCGAGAAGACCGAGGTGTCCTCGTATGCCGCGGTGCCACCGCCGTCATCGTCATTGGGCAGGCCCGCCGGGTGGTAGGGCTGCTCCTTGCGTTGTATGGCGCGCCCCAGCCACACGTCGGTCGCCATGACCAGGTGCCGCAGCGTTTGCGCGAACGACCACTCCCCGCCGACCGACTCGTCAACGGCGCCGGCGGGCAGCGCCGCCACCCGATCGAGGGTTGCCGCCCAGGTGCGCTGCAACACCTCCCAGGCGGCGCGCAGGCCCTCCGGTGTCTCGGCACCGCGCTGCTCCCGCCCTGGGAAGCGACGGTTCAGCTCGGCGTCGACGAAGGGCCGCACGTCGACGCCGTTGACCCGCAGGAAGTGATCACCGTCGAACAGCCACGGGCCGTCGATCTCGACGTCCGCCACGGCGACACCCCGCAACACCGCCCCGGACAGGTCGACTCCCGCGAAGCGTGCGTCGCGCAGGTCGACCTCTGTGAAGGTCGCACCGCGCAGGTCGTCAGAACTGGTGAACTCAGCCATGGAGCGACGCTACTCGCGCGCCCCGACATTCCAGGTCGAAAGAACGCCGCTCAGGCGTCCGACCGTCGTCCCAGCGTCATCAGCACCAGGCCGACGAGCAGCGCGGCCAGGGCGAGCGCAACGGGTATGTCGCCGACGCCCAGACCGTGCCCGAAGGACGGCGGCTTGGCGACGCCGTCCGCGATCGACGCGCCGAGCGGCCGGGTCAGCACGTAGGCACACCAGAACAACCCGACCTCGTGCCGTCCGGTGACCTTCCAGGCGATCGCAGGTATGGCGATCAGGATCGCGAAAAGCACGACGGATGGGCCAAATCCGAGACCCATCGTCGCCGCGGTCAGGTCGCCGACAGCCGTGCCCAGTGCGAACGTGCACATCACCGCAGCCCAGTAGAAGCGCTCGCGCCGCGGGTTGTTGATGTCGTGGATCGAGATGGTCCCCTCCGACCGGCGCCAGACGATGAAGACTGCCGCGGTGGCGGCGGCATACAGCACGCTGGTGACGGGGTAGGGCAACCCGAGCGCCACGTGTATGCCGTCGGCCAGCATCGTCCCGAAGACCGCGACGGCCGCGACCATCGACCAGTAACGCTCGGAGACGAACCCGTGCGTGCGCGTCTGCCAGCGGTATGCCGCGACCAGCCCGACCATCCCCACGAGCACCGCGAGCACCGGGCTGATGCCCGCCAGCCCGTCGGAGGCGGCCTCGCCGAAGGCGGTGGTCGTCAGCTTGAGGATCCAGAAGAGTGTCCCGACGGGCGCGACCCACGAGGTGGCTGTCGCCGCGCGGTCGGTGCGGGAGGAAACTGTCGTCACGAGCGCAGCCTGCCAACGCCCCGCTGAGGAGACGCTGAGTCGGGCGTCTCGCGTTGCCGCACCCGGGTGGCGCAGTATGGCGGGGTGACCCCGCTCAGGACCCGCGCCAACGGGCTGCGACCCCGCATGGCCGTCTTCACGGCCCTTGCCGTGATCGTGCCGGTCCTCGCCGGCATCTTCGTGCTCGCGACGCTGCAGCAGCGTTCCCTCACCGGGAGCCTGAGTTCGCGGGTGAAACAGCAGGCGGACATCGTCGCGAACACCGTGCGCGAGGACGGCCCGCACTCGATCCGCCTCGCCGACACGGACCATCCGTTCAAGGCCGTCGTGCTCGACACCCACGGCAGGGTGCTGGCCGCACAGCCGCCCAGCATCACCCACCCGCTCAGCGCGGATCGCCCGAAGACCAGCCACAAGGAGGTGCAGAACGCGCACTACTGGTGGCGGCCGGGCGATGTACGCACGCCTCTGGTGGTCAGTCGCGGTGTCACGACGTCCTCGGGGCGGTACATCGTGCAGGTCTCCTCACCACAGCAGCCCGAACACGAGGCGGTCAGCACCGTGGTCAAGCTGCTGTTGCTCGGCACACCGCTGCTGGCGCTGCTGGCCGCCGGCCTCGCCTGGCTGATCGCCGGGCGGACGCTCGCGCCGGTGGACCGCATGCGCTCCGACGTCGACGCGATCGAGAGCGGCCACCTCGACGCACGCGTCGTCGTGCCGGCACAGGACGACGAGATCGCCGCATTGGCAGTCACTTTGAACAGAATGCTGGACAGGCTGGAGTCCTCACACACTCGACAGCAACGATTCGTCGCGGACGCCAGCCACGAGCTGCGATCGCCGCTCACGACATTGCAGGCGGCGACCGACCTGGCGGCCGCGGACCCCGCCGAGGAGTGGCCGATCGTCGCGCCGACGGTGCGCATCGAGCTGGAGCGGATGGGTGCGCTCATCGACGACCTGCTGTTGCTCGCCCGTCTCGACGAGCAGCGCAGCGACGCACCGGACGACGCCGTCGACCTGGACGACGTCGCGCAGGCCGAGGTCGGCCGCTGGCGCAGCGACAACCGGGTGTCGGTGCGGTATGCCGGGACACCGACACGAGCGCAGGCTCCGGAGTCGACGGTCCAGCGTGTCGTCCGGAATCTCGTGGACAACGCCATACGCCATGCCGAACGGGACGTGCTCGTGGCGACATCGACCGACTCGTCGGGTGCCGCCCTGCTGACCGTCGACGATGACGGGTCCGGCATCGAGAAGGACGAGCGGGAGCGGGTCTTCGACCGCTTCGTGCGCCTCGACGAGGGCCGCAGCCGCGGTGAGGGCGGCTTCGGCCTCGGACTGGCGATCGTGCGCGAGCTCGCGCGCAGCGCCGGTGGCGATGTCGTCGTCGACGACTCCCCGCTCGGCGGCGCACGGTTCGCGGTGACCTTGCCGAAATCCGTGGATTCTCAGGAGCTTTCGAGTCGGTAGCCGACACCCCGCACCGTGGTGATGGTGTCGGTGCCGAACGGCCGATCGATCTTGCGGCGCAGGTAGCCGACGTAGACCTCGACCACGTTGTCATCGCCGTCGAACGCCGGATCCCAGACGTGTTGCAGGATCTCCGACTTGCTGATCGTCGTATCAGGACGGCGCATCAGGAAGTGCAGCAGGTTGAATTCCCTTGGCGTCAGGTCGATCTCGGTCTCGCCGCGCTGGACACGGGCCGCGGCCGGGTCCAGCTGCAGGCCACCGGCCTGGATCGTGACGGGCCGGGACACCGGCGTACGACGGGTCAGTGCGCGCAGGCGGGCGACGAGCACGGGGAAGCTGAAGGGTTTGGTCAGGTAGTCGTCGGCGCCGAGGTCGAGCGCGTCGACCTGGTCGAACTCGCCGTCCTTGGCGGTCAGCATCAGCACCGGTGCCCACACCTCACGCTCGCGCAGCTGTCGCAGCACGTCATACCCGTGCATGCCGGGCAGCATGATGTCGAGCACGATCACGTCGAAGGGTTCTTCCGAGGCGAGCCACAGGCCGTCGACCCCGTTGTGCACGGCCTCGACGACGTAGCCCTCCTTGCGCAACCCCCGCTGGAGGAGCTGCGCCAGGGGCACTTCGTCCTCGACCACCAAAACCCTCATGGACCAGGCATATCACCGCATGCGCTGCGGCGCGGTCACCGAGCGGCGCGGCGGGTGACGAGTCGGTGCCACCACTGCGGCAGGAATGTCGCACTGTCACGCTCCCCGAAGCCGAGAGCGACCGCGATCGCGATGGTGCCCCAGGCCAGCAACGGCGCGGCGACGACGTCCGCCAGGTAGTGGGCGCCGACGACCAGCCGGCTGCCCGCCACGACGACCACCAGCGGCAGGCCGACCAGCAGGGTGACCTTCCGCAGCGTCCGATGGCCGATCAGCGCAAGGAAGAGTCCGGCCACGAGTGAGGCGGTGAAAGCCGTGTGTCCGCTGGGGAAGCTGTCCGGCTGGGTCTCGACCACGAGCGCATGCACGACCGAGGTCGGCGGTCGATGCCGGTGGAAGAGCATCTTGAAGACCTCGATGGACAGCCACCCGCCGAGGGTCAACGCGCCGGCGCGCAACGCGACGACCCGGCCCAGGGTGCGCCAGAGCACAAGACACAGGACGAGGAGCAACAACGGACCGACGGCCGGCCCGAGAACGACGTTGATGATCCGGCCGAGATCGGCCAGCGGCGTGTCGCGATGCGCGGCGATCGTGCGGTCCAGCCGAAGTTCGCCGGTATGGCGAGCGCCGAGCGAGGTCGCGATGACGCCGACACCGATCCCGAGCGCGTAGAGCAGCACAGTCGCGCCGAGGGCGAGTGGGTGCGGCACCGGTCCGACACGCGGCGCTCGGCGCGGTGTGCGATCGGTGGTCGTCGGATCGCTCTGCAGCATGGGGCCTCTCAAAGGGTCTGGTGAGTCACGATCCAGAGTGCCACCGACCCCCTGAGACAACGCTGAGAAAGCGGGGTGGTCAGGAGTGGGCCTGTCCGCGGTAGACGACATGACCACCTGCCTGGGCGATGACACCGTCCTGCGCGAGTTCGGAGCGCACCTGGGGCAGGTATCGCCGGCCCTTCGGCTGCCACAGGATCGCCGCATCACCGGAGCGCAGGTACTGGGCCAGCACCCCCTCCCAGGTCCGGTGCTCGGCCTGCAGTGCACGCGGGTTGTCCGGGCCCATCAGCCTGCCCGACGAGTCGATCCAGTTCGGACAGCCGTCGGCGAGCCCGCGGCTGAGCGCGTCGACCCTGATCAGGACGGTCGGGCTGTTGGACATCACGCACCGTTCGCCACGCACCGCGCGGGTCAGGGTCCCCGCCCCGCCATACGGAAGGATCGCACGCAGACCGGTGACCGTCACCACGCCGGTCACCGCGAGTAGGGCGGCGGTGAACGCCACCGCGGGAGTGCGCACCATGTGCTCGCGCCGTACGGCGACCGCGGCGGCCCCGACCGTGACGGCCAGGCCGACCGCCAGGTAGTCGCAGTAGTACAGGAACCACGACGGTGCAGCCAGCAGCACGCCGAGCTGGACCATGGTGACCACGACCAGGAAACGTGCGCGGCGGGTGCCCTTCCATGCGAACGCGACTGTCGCACAGACGAATACGACGAAAAAGATCGCCGACATCTGCTGCTGGCGCGCAGTCACGTGTTTCAGCATCTCGGGCACCGTGCTCAACTCGGCGAGCCGGTCGACGATCGACACCTTGCGTTCGCGTCCGAGCTGTCCCGTGATCACCGACTGCCACATCCCGGAGGGGTCGGCGAGGAAGAACGGCAGGCAGACGGCGGTCACACCGGCAGCGGCGCCGAGAAGGGCTTGGCCCGCGGCGCGCACGCTGCGGCGGCACACGCCGTGCCAGGCGACGATCAGCAACACCGGCACGGCCCACCAGATCTTCACTGCCATCGGCAGCCCGACGACGGCACCCGCCAACACCGTCGACCACCGGGTCGCGCGCCGCTGGTCACGCAGCAGCGCGAGCAGCCCGCAGAGCAGAAGGAGATTGCCCAACGGCTCGAGCTTCACCTGGAACTCGGCCGAGATCGAGCCGAACCAGGCCGCGTAGCAGAGCCCGGCGAGGGCTGCGCCGCGCAACGCGATGCCGAGGCGACGACACACGAGCATGACCAGCACCGCGTTGACGGCGCCCATGAAACAGAACGCGAGCGTGGCGACCACAAAGGCATGCCAGTCGCTCATGACGTGGGTGAGGGCGGCGAAGGGCGTCAACGCGAGGGTGATGCCGGGCGGGTGCACCATCGTGAAGTCGCGATAGGGCAGCCTGCCGTGCAGCAGGGCATCGGCGCCGGCGAAGTAGACACCGCAGTCATATCCGAGGATGCCGTGGATGCCGCCCTTGCGCAGGATCACGCCGAGTCGCACCACCAGGGCGACCGCGAAGACGAGCGCGCCGGCGACCCGCAGTCGACGCCGCTGCCTGCCGGCGCGACGTGCGGACTCCGGGATGACGACATCGACGGCAGCCGGCTCGACGACCAAACCTGGTGGTTGCATGGGATCACGGTGCGTCCTCGGTCATGAAGGAACGATGTACGGCGGCGGGCCCGCCGTCGCGTCCAGATCTCTCTCAGCAGCCCCTCAGCGGCGGGATGGAAGATCTAGGAACCATGCATGTGTTGATCGTGGAGGACGAGGAGCGCCTTGCCGCCCTGTTGCAACGCGGCCTGACGGCGCAGAACTACGCGGTCACGGTGGCGTACAACGGGATCGACGGCCTGTGGCACGCGCAGGAAACGGCGTTCGACGCTGTGGTGCTCGACGTGATGCTGCCCGGGATGAACGGTCTCGAGGTGTGCCGGCGGATGCGCAAGGAGTCGATCTGGAGTCCGGTCCTGCTGCTGACGGCGCGCGGCAGCGTCGAGGATCGGGTCGACGGGCTGGACGCGGGAGCCGACGACTACCTGATGAAGCCCTTCGCGTTCGACGAGCTGACGGCTCGGCTGCGCGCGTTGCTGCGTCGCGGAGCGAGTGAACGACCCACCTCGCTGAGCGTTGGAAATCTCGTCGTCGACCCCGCATCGCGTGAAGTGACAACGCCTTTCGGCCGTGCCGACCTCACTGCGCGCGAGTTCGCGCTGATCGAGTTGTTCGCCCGGCGATCGGGCGAGGTCCTGCGCCGCGACCAGGTGTTCGAGCATGCCTGGGACTTCGCCAGCCTGCCCGCGAGCAACGTCATCGACCAGCACGTGGCCAGCCTGCGGCGCAAGCTCGACGACGTGGGGTCGACCGCCGAGATCGTGACGGTGCGCGGTGTCGGCTACCGGATGGTCGCCGCGAACTGACGCACTCGCCGGATGACGCTCTCCCGGCATACATCGGTGCTACACACACCCTGACGCACAGTGTTCGGATGATGCCGTTGTCCTGTCTTGCGAACCACCGGGTGATCGTCGTCGTCCCGACATACAACGAGCGCGATTCCCTGCCACAGCTCGTCACCAATCTGCTTGCCCTGCCGACCGATCGGCTGAGCGTGCTTGTCGTGGACGACAATTCTCCGGACGGCACGGGCGCGCTCGCCGACGAGTTGTCCCACAGCACGGCCGGGCGCGTGCAGGTGTTGCACCGGCAGGGCAAGGAGGGCCTCGGCCGCGCCTATGCAGCCGGTATGGCGGAGGCGCTCGCGGCCGGCGCCGAAGTGGTCGTGCAGATGGATGCCGACGGCTCGCACCCGGTCAGCGCGATCGATCCGATGGTGACCGCTCTCGCGATGAATTCCGCTGCTGTCGCTGTGGGTTCGCGGTATGTCGAGGGCGGCAGCATCGACGAGTTGTGGCCCTGGCACCGGCGCGTACTCTCCGCGGGCGCGAACGCCTATGTACGCCGTGTGCTCGACCTTCCGGTCCACGATGCGACCGCCGGTTTCAAGGCGTGGAAGGCCGAGGCGTTGCGGGTGATCGATCCCGGCTCGGTGATGAGCGGCGGTTACAGCTTCCAGGTCGAGATGGCGCACCGGGTGACCGTTGCGGGCCTGATCAGCGTGGAGGTGCCGATCCATTTCGTGGAGCGCACCGAGGGCACCTCGAAGATGTCGCTCGGCGTGCAGGCCGAGTCGCTGCTGATGCCGTGGCGGCTGCGCAGGTCGAAGTGGCGACCGCACTTCGCGCGCGAGCAGCTGCCCGCGCGCGGCTGAGCCCACCCCAGCCGGCTCAACCCGGCCCGCTCAACCCGGCCGGCTCATCCCTTGCTGTGTGCGCCGGTCATGAGTGCCGCCAGGTCCTCCGGATGGAGGAACGAGGGCGGCGGCTGCGGCCCCCAGTTGAACAGGCCCGCGGCGCCCTCGAGCACCTCCGGCTCCCAGATCTCGTCCTCCGGGATGACGTCCATGTCGGAGAAGTACTCGGAGAAGTTGCCGGCCGGATCCTTCAGGTACCAGAAGAAGTTCGAGCCGGCGTGGTGCCGGCCGAGGCCCCATACGTGGCGTTCCGGGCGTCCTTCCAGCATCGCGAACGCACCACGCCCGACATCGTCGATGTCATCGACCTGCCAGCTCGTGTGGTGCAGGTAGTTCACCGGGGACTGCAACGCCAGGAAGTTGTGGTGGTCCTCGGAGCAGCGCATGAACGCGCCCTTGTCGCCGATGTAATCGGAGACTTTGAACCCGAGCCCGTCGACGAAGAAGCGGATCGTCGTCTGCAGGTCCACCGTGCCGGCGACCGCGTGGCCGAGTCGCCGCGGCCGCACCGGCTCGGTGCGCAGGACACCGGGTGCACGCCCCGTGCGGTCCACCCGTCCGGGCCCGTTGTATGGCGTGGGCTCCTTCCGGTCCTGGTGCAACCGCGGCAGCACCGAGACCCGCACCCGGAACTCGGCCACCGGCTCGGTCGCGATCAGCGCATCGCCGTCGAGGTCGGACGCGATGCCGAGCTTGCCGAGATTGGTCGCGATCCGGGCCAGGTCGTCGGGACTGTCGGCGGCCAGCCCGAGTTCGACCAACTTCCTGCGCGGCGTCTCGACCACCCCGAGCTGGCGCCCCGCATCGCGAGTGCTGAAGACGCCGTCGTCACCCTTGGACAGGCCGAAATCGCTGTAGTAGGACTGGGTTTCGTCCACATTGGGCACGCCCATGACGACGTGGCTGAGTCGATGCAGCGACATGACTACCTACCTTCCCGAGGCTGCGACGAAGGTCTGCCGCAACTCGCCGACGCCCTCGATGGTGCTGACCAGAGTCTCCCCGGCCCGGATGAACCGCTGGGGCTTGCGGCCCAGGCCGACACCCTCCGGGGTGCCGGTGAAGAGGAGGTCACCCGGGTAGAGGGTCACCACCTTGGTCAGCTCCGCGATGAGGCGGGCGACCGGGACGATCAGGTTGCGGGTGCGGCCGTCCTGGACGGTGTCGCCGTCGAGCACCGCCGTCAGTCGCAGGTCGTCCTTGTCCGGCAGCTCATCGGGGGTGACGAGCCATGGCCCGGTCGGGGCGAAGCCCGGGTAGGACTTGCCGAGGCCGAATTGCGGTGCCGGCCCTGACAACTGGATCACCCGCTCCGAGATGTCCTGCCCGGCGGTGACACCTGCGAGGTAGCCCCAGGCTTCCTCCTCGCTGACGTGCGATGCCTCTCGCCCGATGACCGCGACGAGTTCGACCTCCCAGTCGGTGTTGCCGCCCTCGGGGAGCACGACCTCGGTCACCGGGCCGCTCAGGCTGGACAGGAACTTCGGGAAGACGGGCGGCAACGCGCTCGGCGCCTCGAAGCCGGATTCGGCTGCGTGTTCCCGGTAGTTCAGTCCGATGGCCAGGATCTGCCGCGGCGTCGGCGACGGTGCACCGAGATCCTCGGGGCTGAACGGCACCGCCGCATCGGTCGGCGCGTTCTGCGCCCAGTCGCGGAAGGCGGCCCAATCGTCATACACGGAGCCGAGATCCGGGCCGAAGCGGCCGTCGCTCGCCTTGTGGACGTCGACCGCGGTGCCGGCGGCCACGACCAGCGCAGCCCGCCCGTCGATGTTTGCGAGTTTCATGCTGTCTCCTCAGGGTTGGTCTTCGGTGCGAGGTCGAGCACGTGCCGCAGCGCACGCTCGAGAGTGTCTTTCGCGTCGGTCGCAGCGTGCTCGCTGCGCCAGGCGATGTGGTGGTCCGGGCGCACGAGCAGAGCGCCCCCGTCGGCGACCTCCCGTCGCGCCCGCCAGTCACCGAGCACGTCCTGGTGCTCGCGCCCCGGGCCGATCTCGTATGCCGCCAGCGGCAGGTCCAACTCCGCGGCGAGCTTCCCGGCTGCCTCGACCCACGCGTCGCCGCCGATGCCGGTGAGCAACATCAGCCCGTCGTGCCCGGCCAGGTCGAGCGTGGACACCGAGTCCTTCCCGTGCGTCAGCCAGGCGTGCGGGAGTCGGGCGCCGGGATGCGTCGTCGGATGGTGGTAGAGCTCCGGATCCCGTTGTGTGGCAGGCCAGTCCGACCAGTCGTCGACGACTGCATCCGAGGTGTAGTGCTGGTCGAGCTCCACACCGTGCGCGTTGAACTGGTAGTTCTGCAGCTGCACGGCATCGGCGAGTTCCTGGCGCCGCCGTTCGCCCAAGGCCGTGTCGGCCTTCAGCTCGTCGAGTGCCCGCTGACCCTCCTCTGCTGTCTGCCCCGGTTTGAATCCGAGCGCAGTGGAGATCGGAAGCATGTCGGCGACGCTCTTCATCGCCCGGTCGACCACCTGCACACCAACAGGCTGCCGCTCGTCGTGGTAACTGTCGAGCAACTGCGCACCGGCCCTGCCCTGCAGCACGTAGGCCAGCTTCCAGGCCAGGTTGAACGAGTCCTGGATGGAGGTGTTGGTGCCCAGCCCGTTGGCCGGCGGGTGCCGGTGCGCCGCGTCACCGACGAGGAAGGCTCGACCGCGTCGGTAGTCGTCGGCCACCAGGTGGTTGATCTGCCAGAGGCTCGTCGACTTGATCGTGATGTCGACGTTCGGGTCGCCGATCGTCGCGTGCGCACGAGCGATCACGGCCTCTTCGGACAGATCCGGGTCGCCCTCGGCCGGGTCGTACATGAACAGCAGGACCCACTCGGTCCACGGTTTCACGCAGATCCAGGTGCCGGACCCGACCCAGTAGTCGTTGCCCGGCTGGCACATCCAGTAGAGCGTCCCCGGCCGGTGCGCGGTGTATGCCGTGAGGTCTGCCTCGAGCCAGACGTTCGCGGCCGCGCCGAGACCGGACTCGCCGCGGAAGGTGAAGCCGAGTTGCGCTGCCACCGTGGAGTTTCCGCCGTCCGCGCCCACGACGTACCGGGCGCGGATCGTCTGCTCCTCGCCGTCCGGGCGGCTGCGGACGGTGGCGGTCACGCCGTCGTCGTCCTGCGTGATGTTGACCAGCTCGGTGTTGAAGCGGATGTCGGCGCCCTGGTCGAGCGCGCTCTGCAACAGGACCGGCTCCAGCACGTGCTGCGGGATGTTGCACATCGCGCTCGGGCTGGCCGACTCGTAATCGCCATGCCGGTCCGGGCCGCTGCCCCACGTGAGTAGCCGGGCGATCTCCTCGTCGGCGAAGCTGGTCGCCCAGACGTTGTTGCCCATCAGTTCGTTCGGGGTGGCGACCTGTCGGACGGCGTCCTCGATGCCGAGGTCGCGGAAGACCTCGACCGTGCGCTGGTTCGTGATGTGCGCACGCGGCGAGTGCGCGGTGCCCGGGTACTTCGTGACGGTGATCGCGTCGACCCCCTGGCGGGCGAGCAGGGCGGCCATCGTCAGCCCGGCCGGCCCGGCACCGACCACGAAGACATCGGTATCGAAACCGCTGCTGCCGGTCATGCGCTCAGCCATTCGTAGCGCGAGGTGTCGGACCCCGCATAGTCCGGGTCGAGGTAGACGAACAAGCGGTGGATCTTGCCGGCACGGATCTCGAAGACGTCGCACCAGCGACCTCCATGGGTGACGCCCGCGCGGAACTCGGTCCCGTCCGCGGCCCGCCCCGCCGACGTGCCTTCGACGACGACCGTGTCACCGGAGACGAGGTAGTTGAAGTAGGCGTAGTCGTGTTTGATGCCGGCCAGCAATGAGCCGATCTTGGCGAAGGCGTCCTTCAACGCGTCGATGCCGTCGGTGAGACCGACCTTCGGGAAGAAGAACTGCACGTGCTCGTCGAAGAGCTCGAAGAAGTCGTCCCCGCGGTCCAGCCGCTTGAGGTATTCCAGAGCAACGGCCTTGCGCTGCTCGGTCGTCATGTCGGCAGCGATTACGTCCATCGTCATCGCGCGGTTCCTTTCAGAAGGGGCGCTGAGGAGCACCAGTGGCTCGAGGGAGACATCGGGGGAAACATCCGGCCCACTCCTTCCCACGTGCGTTGTGAGCTGTCCCACAGTTCTACTCCGACAGATACGAAGAAACAAGCGATATTCGAATATTTCTCTTTATGCGCACGAGTCGGCGGAGCGCGCGCCGCCACCAAAGCCACGGCCCCGCCCGGCAAGCGGTCCTGACGACCCCTTCCGCGCCGGGTGACGGCGCGGGACCCTGGAGACATGGCCACCGGACTGGATGCTGTCGAGCACATCGTCGTGCTGATGCTGGAGAACCGGTCGTTCGACCACATGCTCGGCTGGCTGTATGCCGACGCAGGCAACGTCTCGCCGGCGGGCCAGCCGTTCGAGGGACTCACCGGACGGGAGTCCTGTCCGGGCAGCGACGGGACGCCGGTGGCGGCGTACCGACTCACGCCGGACACCGCGAACCTCTACTTCATGCCGGGCGCCGACCCCGGCGAGGGTTACGCGGCGACGAACGACCAGCTCTGGGGCACTACCTCCGCACCCGCCGAGGGGTCGACGGCGCCCATGCAGGGGTTCGTGACCGACTACGCGCAGGCGATCAAGGACAACAACCGCAAGGGCTGGTATGTCGTCCCGGGCACCACCGAGTCGATGATCATGGGCTGCCATACCCCCGCGACTCTGCCGGTGATTTCAGCATTGGCAACGGGATTCGCGGTCTGCGATCACTGGTTCGGCGCAGCGCCGACAATGACGATGCCGAACCGCGCGTTTGCCTGCGCCGGCACCAGCCAGGGACGGCTGGACGACCGGGTGAAGAAGTTCACCGTGCCGAGCATCTTCGGCGCGCTCGGCGACAAGGTCGTGCCGTGGAGGATCTACGGCGACACCAGGGCACCGTTGACGAAGCTGGACTTTCCTGACACCAGTGCTGCCCCGGCCGCGAATTTCGGTTTGCTCACGGACTTTCGGGCGGACGCGGCCGGCGGGAAGCTGCCGGCATACGCGTTTCTGGAGCCGTCGTGGGGTTCGACCGGCAACAGCGAGCATCCCAACTACGACGTGGCCCTCGGCGAGCAGCTCATCCTCGACGTCTACCGTGCGCTTCGCGACGGACCCGACTGGGCGTCAACGCTTTTCATCCTCACGTATGACGAGCACGGCGGCTGTTACGACCATGTCCCACCGCCGTGGGGTGTTGTTGCTCCGGACAGCTCGACGGGGCAGTTCGGCTTCGACTTCACCCGCCTCGGGCCACGCGTGCCGACGGTGCTGGTCAGCCCGCTCATCCCGGCCGGGACCGTCTTCCGGGTGCCGGCCGGCGACACACCGTTGGACCACACCAGCCTGCTTGCGACGGTCGAGAAGCGTTGGGGCATCACGCCATTGACCAAACGAGACATGGCCGCGCCGGACGTCGGCGCTGCGTTGTCGCTGGCCACGCCCCGGACCGATGACCCACTCGCGGGTGTGTCGGCACCGACGCCGCCGCCGACTCCGGCAACCCTTGCGGCACAGCCGTCGCACCTGCAGCAGGTGACCGCCGGGCTACTCGCGGACGAACAGCAGCGCCCCGCGGACGAATTGGCCGGGCTCACGACGGCCGAGGACTACGCGCGCTGGATCGAGGAGCACGCGTGACCGTGCGCCCGGCACTGATCCTCGCGTTGGTGGCGGGGACCTTGCTGGCCTTCGCGGCTCCGGCCCTGCGCCCGGTCTCCGTGCCGGCCGACGGAGTCCCCGAGCTGCAGACGGCCGTCAGCTCGGTGGGCAGGCCCACCGTAGGCCCGCTGTTCCACGGCACGTCGGTGCACGGCGTGCACAGCTGCACGGCCAGCGTGATCGACAGCCCCCGCCACGACCTGATCCTGACGGCCGCGCATTGTGTGCGTGGCACCGGCACGGACATCGTCTTCGCGCCGGGTTTCCGCGACGGACGCACCCCGTATGGCGTCTGGCGGGTCACCGAGTCGTACGCCGATCCGTCCTGGCTGAGCGACCAGGATCCGCACGACGACTACGCGGTCCTGCGGGTGAGCGCCGATGGGGCCGGCACGCCGCGGGCGCCCATCCAGTCGGTCACCGGTGGCACCCCGATCGGCCGCCACCCCGACACCCTCCCGCCGCCCGCGCCGAGCGGCTGCTGACCGGCGCCGGGAGGGGTTCGCGCAGTCCGCCACCGCGCTACGGCAGGTGCTTGCCGAGTCGACGCAGCATGCCGCCGACGAACTTGTTCCGATGCAGCCCCCGGCGCATCACCTCGGAGCGCAGGCCGCGGAGCCGGTCTCGCGCGAACGTGGCCGGCCCGTGCTTGTCGCCGTCCTCGATCCGCCACGCCTGCTGGTGCACGAAATGGGCGCAGCGCACGCAGAGATGCACCTCCGGGTGGTTGCCGAGTCGCACCATTCGGTCCGGCCGGTCGGTGCTGCCGCAACACCAGCATCGCTCGATGTCTTCGCCAACTTCGGTGCTCGGATCCGCGCTCATGGGTCCAGTGTGCGCCGCCCGGCTGGATACGCAGTCACAGCGTGCGGGCGATGAGTTCCTTCATGATCTCGTTGGTGCCGCCGTAGATCTTCTGCACGCGCGCCGCGGCATACGCCCGGGCGATCGGGTACTCGAGCATGTAGCCGTAGCCGCCGAAGATCTGTAGGCAGCGGTCGATGATCTCGCACTGCTTCTGCGTCGAATACCACTTGGCCATCGACGCGGTCGCGGCGTCGAGCTCACCGAGCAGGTGCTGTTGGATGCAGTGGTCGACGAGCGTGCGCACGGCGCGTGCCTCCGTCGCACACTCGGCGAGGACGAAGCGGGTGTTCTGGAATTTCAACAGTTCTCGGCCGAACGCCTGCCGCTCCTTGGCGTACGCCACGGTCTGGTCGATCGCGACCTCCATACCCTTCGCGGCAGCGACCGCGATGATCAGCCGCTCCTGCGGAAGCTGCTCCATCAGCTGCAGGAACCCCTGCCCCTCCTCGCCGCCCAGCAGGTTCTCGCGCGGGACCCGCATGTCGGAGAAGAAGAGCTCTCGGGTGTCCTGACCGGGCATGCCGATCTTCTCCAGCACCCGACCGCGCTCGAAGCCTGCCAACCCGTCGGTCTCGGCGACGATCAGCGACAAGCCCTTGCCGCCGTCCCCGCCCGTGCGCGCGACGATGATGATCAGATCGGCGTGAGAACCATTGGTGATGAACGTTTTCGAGCCGTTGATGACGTAGTGGTCGCCGTCCAACCGCGCGGTGGTCCGCAGGCTCTGCAGGTCCGAGCCGGCGCCGGGCTCGGTCATCGCTATCGCGCCGACGTGCTCGCCGCTGGCGAGCTTGGGCAGCCAGCGCCGCTTCTGTTCCTCGGTCCCGTAGTTGTTCACGTATGGCGCCACGATGGTGCTGTGCACGCTGTAGCCGAACGCGTCGTCCCCTGCAGCGGACTGCTCCTCCATCACGACTGCTTCGTGCGCGAAGGTGCCACCGCCCCCGCCATACTCCTCGGGCAGTCCGATGCAGAGCAGTCCGGCGGCTCCGGCAGCTGTCCAATAGCTGCGGTCGACCTGGTGCTGCTGCGCCCAGCGCTCCTGGTTGGGGATCGACTCCTTGGCGAAGAACGTCTTCGCCAGGGCGCGCAGGTCGTCGAGTTCCTCTGTCAGCCAAGGGGATCGGTAGGTGCTGGTGAGTTGCATGATCAGCTCCTCAGAGCGCCTCGCCGGACTCGGCCTTGGCCGCGAGCCAGTCGCTCGGCTGGAAGCGCGGACCGTAGGCAGCTGCCAATTCCCCTGCACGCGCGACGAATCCGGCAAGACCACCGTCATACCCCTGCATGAACTGAGCGGTGCCCCCGGTCAGTGGTGGGAAGCCGATGCCGAAGATCGAGCCGATGTTCGCCGCGGCGGATGAGTCCAGCACACCTTCCTCGAAGCACTTCGCAGTCTCCAGTGCCATGACGAAGAGATACCGATCCTGGATGTCGCGCAGCGGCACGTCGGTGTCCGGCGAGCTGAAGTGCTCCCGTATGCCGGGCCACAATTTCTTGCTCGAATCCGCCTGGTAGTCATAGAAACCCGCACCGGCGGCACGACCCTTGCGGTCGAACTCGCCGACCATCCGGTCGATAACGGCGGATCCCGGCGAGGCAGGCAGCTCAATGCCTTTCGCGGCGGCGTCCTTCTCGGCCTCTGCCCGGATGTGCTGCGTGAGCGTCAGCGACACCTCGTCGAGCATGGCCAGCGGAGGAGCCGGGAAGCCGGCCATAGTCGCAGCACGTTCGATCGTCGCCGGATCGACGCCCTCCTCGACCAGGGCGACCGCTTCGAGGATCAGCGTGCCGAAGACCCGGCTGGTGTAGAAGCCGCGACTGTCGTTCACGACGATCGGCAGCTTGCCGATCTGTTGCACCACGTCGATGGCGCGGGCCAGTGCCTCGTCGGACGTCTGCTCGCCCTTGATGATCTCGACGAGCTTCATCTTGTCGACCGGCGAGAAGAAGTGCAGCCCAATGAAGTCCGCTGGGCGGGTGACGTGCTCGGCGAGCGAGGTGATCGGCAGCGTGGAGGTGTTGGAGCACAGCAAAGTGTCTGTGTCGACGACGGATTCGGCCTCGGCGAACACCTTCGCCTTGAGTCCGCCGTCCTCGAAGACCGCCTCGATGACGGCGTCGACGCCCTTGAGATCAGCGGCGTCGGCAGTGGCCGTGATGCGGTCCAGGATCTCCTGGCGCGCCTCGGGCGTCATACGGCCCTTGTCGACCTTCTTGGTGAGCAGCGCCTCGGTGTGCGCCTTGCCCTTGGCTGCGTTGTCGACGGACACGTCCTTCAGGATGACGTCGATGCCACGGCTGGCACACGCGTACGCGATGCCGGCACCCATCATTCCGGCGCCGATAACACCGACGCGCGACACCTTGTGCTGCTCAATTCCCTTCGGGCGCAGCGCTCCCGAGGTGATCTGCTGCATGTCGAAGAAGAACGCCTGGATCATGTTCGTGGAAACCGGCCCCGTGGCCAGCCCCGTCATGTACCGCGACTCGATGCGGCTCGCAGTGTCGAAGTCGACCTGCGCGCCCTCGATTGCAGCCGACAGGATCGCGCGCGGCGCCGGATAGGCCGCACCCTTGAGCTGCTTGCGCAGGTTGGCCGGGAAGGCGGGCAGGAACTGCGCCAGCTTCGGGCTGCTCGGCGTGCCGCCCGGCATCCGGTAGCCGGCGCGGTCCCATGGCTGGGTCGCCACTTCCTCGTCATCTCGGTGCGAGAGGACCCACGCACGTGCTGCCGGGATCAGCTCGTCCTGGCTCGGGACCACGTCGTCGATGAGACCCTTTTCGTGCGTCGCAGTCGCTCCACGCTGCTGGCCCTGCAGCAGCCAATCCATCAGTGCCGCCTGGATTCCCAGCATGCGCACCGTGCGGGTCACGCCGCCACCGCCGGGCAGCAGGCCGAGGGTGACCTCCGGGAAGCCGAACTTCGCTTTCGGGTTGTCCACCGCGATGCGGTGGTGTGCGGCGAGCGCGATCTCGAAGCCGCCGCCGAGGGCGGCGCCGTTCAGCGCAGCGACGACCGGCTTGCCGATCAGCTCCAGCCGACGCAGCTGTGCCTTGACGGTCTCGACCTCGTCGAAGAAGCGGCCGGCGTCATCGGGCTTCGCGGCCTGCAGCATCTTCAGGTCGCCACCGGCGAAGAAGGTCTTCTTCGCGCTGGCGATGACGACGCCGGCAACCTCGCCCGTGGCGACATCGGCCTCGAGGCGGTCGATCGCGGCCGCCATACCCGCTGTGTAGCGGTCGTTCATCGTGTTGGCACTCGACTTGGGGTCGTCGAGGGTCAGGGTGACGATGCCGTCGGCATCCTTGTCGTAGCGCACGGCTGAGGACACTGCGGTCTCGGTGTTGGTCATCGGATTCCCTTGGATTCGTTCGTGTTTCAGACGAGCTCGACGATGGTGGCGATGCCCATGCCGCCGCCGACACACAGCGTGGCGAGGCCGCGTCGCAGGCCACGTCGCTCGAGCTCATCGACCAGCGTGCCGAGGATCATCGCCCCCGTCGCACCGAGCGGGTGGCCCATCGCGATCGCTCCGCCGTTGACATTGACCTTGTCGTGCGACAGCCCCAGGTCCTTCATGAAGCGCAGCGGTACCGCGGCGAACGCCTCGTTGATCTCGACGAGGTCGAGGTCCGAGGGTGTGAGCCCGGCGCGTTTCAGCGCCTTCAGGGCCGCAGGCGTGGGGCCGGTCAGCATGATCGTCGGGTCCGCGCCACTGACCGCCACGGAGGTGATGCGGGCGCGCGGGCGGAGTCCAAGCTCCCGGCCCACCGCATCCGTGCCGATCAGGACAAGTGCCGAACCATCAACGATTCCAGACGAATTGCCGGCATGATGCACGTGATCGATCTCGTCGATCCAGTGGTACTTCTCCAGCGCCACCGCGTCGAAACCGCCCAGGTCGCCGATGTCCTTGAACGACGGCTTCAGGCCGCCGAGCGACTCGACGGAGGTGCCGGGCCGGATGGTCTCGTCGTGGTCCAGCACCGTCAGGCCGTTGCGGTCGACGACGGGTATGACGGAGTCCTTGAACCAGCCCGCCTGTTGCGCGGCGTCGGCGCGGGCGTGTGACTCCGCGGCATACGCATCGACCTCGGCGCGGGAGAAGCCCTCGATGGTCGCGATCAGGTCGGCGCCGATCCCCTGCGGGACGAAGTCGGTGGCGAGCGCGGTCGCCGGATCCATCGCCCAGGCACCGCCGTCGGAGGCCATCGGCACGCGGGACATCGACTCGACACCACCGGCGACGATGAGGTCCTCGAAGCCGGATCGGACCCGGCTCGCCGCCTGGTTGACGGCCTCGAGCCCGGACGCGCAGAACCGGTTGAGCTGCACGCCGGCGACCGTCTCCGGCAGGCCGGCAGCGAGCGCGGCCGTCTTGGCGATGTCGGCGCCCTGGTCGCCGATCGGCGTGACGACACCGAGGACGAGGTCGTCGATGCGGGCCGGGTCGAGCTCCGGGTTGCGCTTGCGCAGCTCGTCGATGAGCCCGACCACGAGGTCGATCGGCTTCACCTCGTGCAGTGATCCGGTCTTCTTGCCGCGACCGCGCGGCGTGCGGATGGCGTCGTAGACGATCGCCTGCGGGGCATCAGCCATGGGGGAACTCCTGTGCGGCATACGAACGAGTCGATTCAACACTAACAGTGACACTGTCACTGTCGCAGACTGTCGGCGCTGTGCCAGGATGCTGCCCATGCCTGAGGGACCGCCGCGCGAGCTGACGCTCGACGAACTCGTCGCGCGGTCGGGCCTGGCGGTCCGCACGATCCGCTTCTACACCGGCCGCGGGATCCTGCCGGCTCCGGTACGGCGGGGGCGATCAGCCGTCTACACCAACGACCACCTGGCCCGACTGGAGCTGGTGCGCGAGTTGCAGGCTCACGGCTTCACCCTCGCCGCGATCGAGAGCTACATGGCTCGTCTTCCGAAGGACGCCACGCCCGAGACGATCGCTTTGCATCGGACGCTGCTCGCGCCATGGATGCCCGACCTGCCGGAGACATTGACGCGAGCGGAGCTCGAGGCGCGCGCCGGACGGCCGCTGAGCAACGACGACCTGGTGACGTTGGGGGCGTTGGGGACAGTGCAGCCCGATGGCAAGGACCGTTATCGCGTTGCGGTTGCTCACCTTTCGGTCAGCGTGTCGATCCTGGACCTCGGCCTGCCGTCTTCCGCCGCTGTCGCCGCCCAGTCGATCTTCACCGCTCACGGCAGGGCCATCGCGGAGGAGCTGACGGACGTGTTCCGTGAAATGGTCTGGCCGGCATACAAGGAGTCGGGGCTGCCCGCCGATCAGCTGCGCGAGACGGTCGAGCGCTTCAAGCCGCTGACGATCGCGGCACTCGTGGCGTCATACGAGAGCGCCGTGAACGAGACCAAGCGGGAAGCCGTGACGCGACGCACCTCGCGCGATCAGGATCGCTGACCTCTCCCCCGTCAGAGTGAGGTGATTCCTCCGTGCGAGGGTGCTGACGGCAGCCGCCGCGCGACATCGTCGAGGTATGACGGATTCCATTGCTGTTGTTGCGAACCGGGGGCGCGTGCGGATGGCGTGGGGCCGTGTCCACGAGCCGGGTGGCGGGCGTGCCCGGCTGGGCACGGAAGGCCGCGTTGGTGGTGCCGCTCGTCGTGCTCCCGTCGAGTCTCTGGCGGATCGCCGCGTTCACGCTGCACCTGCCGATCATCAAGGAGCGCACGGCGGACGACAGCGGGAACCTGCCCTGGTGGATGCCGCTCGAGCTGTATGTCGTGCTGCTGTCGGTGGTCTCGGAACTGTTGGCGTTCACCGCAATCGGGCTCGTGTCGACGTGGGGCGAGGTGTTCCCGCGGTGGGTGCCGTTCCTGCGCGGGCGGCGTGTGCCGACGCTTGCCGCCGTCATACCCGGCGCCCTCGGCGCAGCGGTCCTCACCACCCTGTGGACCTATTCGATCGGGATGCTCGCGCTCGGGCGCACCATGACCGGCGCCGATCTCCAGCCCGGTGGCGCACTCGACGTGCACACCTGGCAGGGCGTGCTCGCGGTGACGATGTACGCGCCGCTCGTCCTCTGGGGTCCGTTGCTGGCTGCCGTGACGATCGCCTACTACCGGCGGCGACGATGAACGAGGCGCACGGCGTGCGGGCCGCGCAGTAAAATCAGCCTCAATGGTCTCGGTCTGGATGGAGAGTGTCGGCCGCTGCCTCGATGAGTCCTTGGAGCTGTTGGCCGCCGCAGTGCGCGACTGCCCGGACGAACTGTGGCGGGCGCCGATGTGGCGTGTGCAGACCTCGGAGATTGCCGGCGAGGTCTACGACGTCGACGGCCGAACGGTCACTGATCCTGCCCAGCGCGAGCGCCTGGCCCAGCGGTGGTCGACGCCGTGGAGCGTGGCCTGGCATGCCCTGGAAGTTGCCGACTATGACCTCGCCGGCGAGTTGGGTGCGTGGGCGCCGCCGCCACCGTTTGCCGGCAAGCCGCACTGGCAGACGTTCACCAGCCTGCCCGTCCCGTGGTCCCAGTCGGAGATCGTCGGCTACGTCGACTACTGCCGACAACGGGTCCGAGACACGCTGGCGGGCATGACCGAGGACGAGGCCGCGACCCCACTGCCGCCGGCGCACCGTTACGAGGGCAGCCCGTACGCCTTGATCGTGACACGTCTGATCGGGCACACCACCGCGCACGCCATTCAGATCCGACAGTTCGTCACGCCCGCCTTCGACTCGCCAAACGCCTTCTGACTCAATGCCATTCGCGTCGCCGGCGCCGTCGTGTTCCGCATCGTGGGCTGGATCGTTCTGAGTGTCCGGCTGAGACGGCTGCGACTCTGACGACTCGTTGTCGTCACACCGGTCGAGGTGGCTCGTCGCCGCGCAGGGTCTGCTGACTACGTACGGCAGCATCGCGCAGCGCATCCAGCGTTGTCGCGATCTCCGGGTGGTGTGCGCTTCCGCGGCGGACGCTGGTGAGGATGTGCCGGGACGGGCTGGGATCACCGTGCAGTTGCACACGCGCCACGGCATACCCCGCAGGTAGCCGGGCGAGCCGAGGGATCATCGCGATGCCGAGTCCGGCGGCGACCAGGGCGGCGGCGGTCTCCCACTCGGTCGCCTGATGGGCGATCGCGGGCGCGAAGCCGGCGTCGGTGCAGGCCGCCAGGACGAGCTGGTGGTAGGGCCGCCCCGGCCGGTCGAGGATCCAGGGTTCGGCGGCGGTCTGGCTCAGTCGCACCGAGCTCCTGGTGGCGAGCGGATGATCCGTGGGTAGCAGCACGTCGAGCGGATCGTCGAGCAACGGCTCCTGATCGAAGCGGGGATCAACGGTCGGCGGAAGGGACGCAGTGGCGACCACGACCGCCACGTCGGCCTGATCGGCCAGCAGCAGGTCGTAGCACTCCTCCGGGTCGGCCTCGATGATCTGCACGACGGTGGCCGGATGGACCGTGCGCAGGTGCTTGGCGACCTGCGGAAGAAGGGTGGCTGCCGCGGTCGAGAACCCGCACAGCCGCAGGGTGCCCAGACCTCGGCCGCCCGTCGCGGCGAGGTCGGCGCGCATTTCCTCCCAGCGCGCATACAACTCGTCGGCGTGCGCGAGCAGCGTCCGGGCAGCCGGGGTCAGCCGGACCCCGCGTCCCTCCTGCACGAGCAGGGTCACCTCGAGCTCGCGGGCGAGGGAACGAAGCTGATGGGAGACCGCCGACGGCGTGTAGTTCAGCGCACGTGCGGCGGCGGTGACCGTGCCGTGCGAGGCGACCATGCGGAGCACATGGAGCCGATGATCGATCATGCAATCAGTTTGCACATTATCTTGCAGAATCGCTTGCTTTTCTTCACCAGTGCACCGCCCCACACTGGCCGTGTGCGAACCCTCGATCCGCTCCTCGAGCCATTCCGGCTACGGCAGCTGACTCTGCGCAACCGGGTGGTCAGCACCTCGCACGAGCCAGCGTATGGCGAGGGCGGTATGCCGACCGATCGCTACCGCGCCTACCACGTCGAAAAGGCCCGTGGCGGAGTCGGATTGACGATGATCGGCGGCTCTGCCGTCGTCGCGCCGGACAGTCCGCCGTCGTTCGGGAACCTGCTGCTCTACCGCGACGAGATCGTTCCCTGGATGCGGCGCCTGGCCGACGAGGTGCACGCCGAGGGTGCCGCGGTGATGTGCCAGGTCACCCACCTCGGCCGCCGGACGAGCAACTACAGCGGCGACTGGCTGCCGGTCGTCTACCCCTCCCGCAGCCGCGAGGCGCAGCATCGCGCCTTCCCGAAGGTCGCCGAGCCATGGGACCTGACCCGGATCATCAGGGCGTATGCCGCAGCGGCCGAGCGATGCCAGCAGGCGGGCCTGGACGGCATCGAGATCGAGTCCTACTCGCACCTGTTCGACTCGTTCCTGTCCCCGGCGACGAACGATCGCGACGACGAGTTCGGCGGTGACCCCGAACGCCGACTCGCCTTCCCCCGCAAGGTGATTCAGGCGATCCGCGACACCGTCGGACCCGACTTCGTCATCGGCCTGCGGATGGCGATGGACGAGGACCGGCCGGACGGGCTGCACGCCGCCGAATCGGTCGCGGCACTGCGCACCCTCGTCGCGGACGGCGTCGACTTCCTCAGCGTCATCAAGGGCACCCTCGACAGCGACGCCGCGCTGGCGAAGACGATTCCGTCGATGGGCACACCGTCGGCGCCCTTCCTGGAGTTCGCCGGAGAGATCCGGCAGGCGATCGACATACCCGTCATGCACGCGGCGCGGATCTCCGATGTCGCGACCGCGCGGCACGCCATACGGGAGGGACTGCTGGACCTGGTCGGTATGACCCGCGCGCAGCTCGCCGACCCGTACCTCGTCGCGAAGGTGCGTTCGGGCGACGAGGACCGCATCCGGCCCTGCGTCGGCGCGAGCTACTGCCTCGACTCGCTCTACGCGTCCGGCGATGCCAAGTGCATCCACAACCCGGCCACCGGCCGCGAGCTGACCCTCACCCATGTGATCGAGCCCAGCCCGAGGCAGCGCACCGCGGTCGTCGTCGGCGCGGGTCCGGCCGGCCTGGAAGCCGCCCGGGTGCTCGGCGAGCGCGGTCATCGGGTCGTCGTATTCGAGGCAGCGGACCGGCCCGGCGGCCAGATCCTGCTCGCCGCCGGCTCGCCGCGCCGCCGCGACCTCACCGGCATCGTCGACTGGCGGGTCGCCGAGGCGAAGCACTCCGGCGTCGAATTCCGGTATGGCGTCTACGCCCAGGCGGAGCAGGTGCTCGCCGAAGAACCCGATCTGGTGGTCGTCGCCACCGGCGGCATGCCGGACCGGTCCTTCCTGACCGAGGGACAGGACCTGGTGCTGGACACCTGGGACGTGATGAGCGGCACCGACCGGCCCACCGGCGATGTCCTCGTGTATGACGACAACGGCGCCGAGCCGGCCATGGACGCCGCCGAACTGCTGACCGCCCACGGTGCGAAGGTCGAGATCGCCACACCGGAGCGGACCCTGGCCATCGAGGTCGGCAGCATGAACTCCCCGGCATACCTGTCCGCGTTCGCGGCACACGACGTGCGCACCACACTCGGCTACCGGCTGCAATCCGTGCGTCGTGCCCCCGATGGCAGGCGAATCGCGTTGCTGCACAGCGACTATGCCGAGATCGACGTCGAGCGCACCGTCGACGCCGTGGTCGTCGAGCACGGCACCTTCCCCAACGACGAGCTCTACTTCGCCCTCGTCCCGGGCTCCACGAACCTGGGCGAGGTCGACCAGCAGGCGTTGCTGGACGTGCGGCCCCAGGCCGTGACGACCAACCCCGACGGCCGCTACCAGCTCTTCCGGATCGGCGACGCCGTCGCCAGCCGCAACATCCACGCCGCGATCTACGACGCGATCCGCCTCTGCCTGCCCACTTGACCCCGCCAGCCACCGATTCACCCCGAGGGAGCCACATGACCACGATCGCCGAAAGGCCCACTGCCCCAGCGGATCTCGGTGGACTCATCGCACAGCACCGGGACGGCTGTGCGCTCGAAGCACCGTTCTACGTCAGCCACGAGGTCTTCGATGCCGACATCCGCGGCGTCTTCGCCCGCTGCTGGATCTTCGTCGCGACCGAAGCGGAGATCCGCGAGCCGGGCGACTACGTCACCCTCGACATCGGCCCGTATTCGGTCATCGTGACGCGCAACCGCGAAGGGCAGGTCCGCGCGCTGCACAACGTGTGCCGCCACCGTGGCTCGCGCGTGCTGACCGATCCGAGCGGGTCGGTCGGCAACATCGTGTGCGGCTACCACCAGTGGACCTACGACGCCGACGGCAAACTGCTGCACGCAGGTACCCAGGCCCCCGGGTTCAACCCGAACTGCTTCGGCCTCAAGCAGATTCACGCCCGGTCCGTCGCCGGCCTGGTGTTCATCTGCCTGGCCGAGGAGCCTCCGGCCGACTTCGATGACATGGCGGAGCGGGTGGCGCCATACATCGAACCGCATGGGCTGGAACACACCAAGGTGGCCGCCCAGGAGGACCTGATCGAGACCGGCAACTGGAAGCTGGTGATGGAGAACAACCGGGAGTGCTACCACTGCGAGAACGGCCACCCGGAGCTGATCTGCACGTTCTTCCCGACCTACGGCTACACGCTCGAGGAGATCCCCGAGCGGCTCCTGCCGGCGCACGCCCGCTACCTGCGAGCCGACGCCGAACTGCAGCGCGCCTGCCAGGAGCGCGAGATGCCCTTCGCCGAGATCGAGGAGCTCAGCGGCCGCGTCTCCGGGTTCCGCATCCAGCGCGAGCCGCTGGACGGTGCCGGGGAGTCCTACACCCGGGACGGTACGTCGGCCTGCCGCAAGCTGCTCGCCGACTTCGACACTCCCCGGCTGGGCCGAATGTCCCTGCACCACCAACCGAATTCGTGGTTCCACCTGCTCGCCGACCATGCGGTCACCTTCACCGTGCTGCCGCTCGCGCCGGACCGGACGCTGGTGCGGACCACGTGGCTGGTGCACGAGGACGCCGTCGAAGGGGTCGACTACGACGTGGCGACGCTGACCGACGTGTGGCACCAGACCAATGCACAGGACGGGACGTTCGTGGGCCGAGCCCAGGCGGGAGTGTCCAGCCCGGCATACGAACCAGGCCCGTATGCACCCAACGAATACCAGGTGGCGGCGTTCGTCACCTGGTACCTCGAGCGTATGACGGAGGCGTTGCCACAATGACTCAGATCCTGACCCGACCGGAGGTCGCTCCGACCCGGACCGACGGCCTTGAGGAGGCACTGACCTGCGTCGACGTGCTGCCGGTCACCCATGACGTGAAGACGTTTCTGCTTGCGCGGCAACATGATTCGGCTCTGGTCTTCGACGCGGGGCAATACCTCACCCTGACCCTCGAGATCGATGGCGAGCGCGTCCAGCGGTGCTACACGATCAGCTCCGCACCCACCCGCCCCGGAACGCTGGCAATCACCGTGAAGCGGGTCCCGGGCGGACCGGTCTCGAACTGGCTGCACGACCACCTCGTGCCCGGAGGTGAAGTCTGGGCTACCGGACCCCACGGCGACTTCTGCCACGTCCGGCACCCCGCGGGCAAGTACCTCTTCCTGACGGCCGGCAGCGGCATCACGCCGGCGATGTCGATGCTGCGCACCCTGCAGGACGGTGGGCTCGCGGATGTCGTCTTCGTGCACAGCGCCCGCACCCCGGAGGACATCATCTTCCGTGACGAACTGGACGCGATCGCTGCCGTCGGGGGCGCCCTCGTCACCGTGATCTGCGAGGCCGACTCGCCCACGGAGAGCTGGCGGGGGCCGACCGGCCGGCTCGGGCTACGCAACCTGCTCGGTGTGCCCGACCTGCACGATCGAGAGGTGTTCACCTGCGGCCCCACGGGATACATGGCCGCGACCCGGCAGATCCTCGAGCAGGCCGGCGTCGACCCGGCGCGTTGTCACGAGGAGCTCTACGACCTCGCTGCGCGCGGCGCCGCACCATCGACCGGGGACGACGCGGAGCTGTCGGGCACCCGGTATGACGTGGAACTGCGACGCACCGGACGGCGAATCGACTGTGCCGACAACGAAACTCTGCTGCACGCCGCACACCGGGCGGGCCTCAACCCGCCGAGCATGTGTAGCGAGGGCATGTGCGGCACGTGCCGGCTGACCTTGCTCGCCGGTGCGGTCGACATGCAGCACCAGGGCGGCATCCGGCAGCGTGACATCGACCAGGGCGAGATCCTGATCTGCTGCTCCACGCCGACCGGCGATGTCGTGCTCGACGTGTGACGGGACTGGACTTGCGCGCGACCGTCAGCTGATGTCGATGCCGCCACCGACGACGATGTGCTGGCCGGTGACGTAGGAGGACTCGTCGGAGACGAGGTGGGCCACGGTGTGCGCCACATCCTCGGGGTCGCCGAGCCGGCCGAGCGGGACGCGCTCCACCATCGAGTCCAGCACCTGCTCGACCTGCTCCGCCGGCAAACCGGACTTGGTCCAGATCGGCGTCCGGATGACGCCCGGGCTGACGGCGTTGACGCGAATTCGCCTGGGCGCCAACTCGACTGCGAGGGACGGCACCATCGCGAGGAGTGCGCCCCGGCTGGCGCTCATCACGCTTCCGCCGGGCACTCCGCGCTTGACGCCGACACCGACGGTGAACACGATCGACGCGCCGTCTACGAGCAACGGCAGAGCGCTCTGCAGGGTGAAGAACTGGCCCTTGGCATTGGTGTCGAACGCTCGGTCCCAGTCGGCTTCGGTCACGGTGCCGAGGGGCGTCGATCCACTGATGCCGGCATTGAGGAACACCGCGTGCAGACTGCCGAACCGGTCGCGCACCTCATCGATGACTCGCTCGGTGTCGTCCCGGGATGCGGAGTCCGCGCGCAGCACCAGCGCCCGGTCGCCGAGTTCACGCTGAGCGTCGGCCACGCCATCTGCGCTGTGTCCCGTCACGACCACGGAATAGTCCCGGCTCGCAAGGACCTCGGCCGTTGCGCGGCCGATGCCGCTGGTTCCACCGGTGATGAGCACAGTCTTCTGCGTCGTCATACGTCCACCTTTCGTCGATCGGCGCATCGACGGAGGATCCGCCTGATGAGACCTTTGTCCCATCACAGTAACACGTGATGGGACAAAGGTCTCGTCATGAGTCCGGGTGGCCGTGCGTGCCGGGCTCGGAGGGCGTCAGCGATACCTGACCAACAGCGGCTTCCCGGTCGACTGCTTCGGTGCGTGCACCGTGACGGAGCGAGTGCTCGCGTCCCATGCCCACGCGCTGCGTCCGAGTGGTCGCCCGTTGATCGAAACGGCCTGTGGTTCGGTCGCATTCAGGAACTTCACGGTCCAGGTGCGTTCTTTGACCTGCTCCGTGAAGCCGCCGCGCGCCGGGTCGATGGTCACGATGTGGTTGGCTCCGGAGCGCCGGTAGTGGACCGCCGTCGTCGTGCGCTGCGAGGTGTCCGTCGTGGTGCCGTTGTCCTCGTAGAGCGACGTCGAGCCTGCCGCTCCCTCCGCGACGGTCACGGTCGCCTTCGTGAGCGGGTTCTGGTCGTCGTTCGTCACGTCGGACGTGCGGGTCGTGACCAGACCGCCGGACCGGATGAAGACCGGCATCGTGTCGAGCCCGGTGGTGATCTTCGCGGTCGTGCCACCGTCATACGTCTTGCCGGTGAAGTAGTCCGTCCAGCTGCTGCCGGCCGGGAACCACACGTTCGTCGTGGTCGTCGTGCCCGGGTCGGTGGCGGGTGCGACGAGAACGTCCGGCCCGTAGAGGTATTCGCCATCCGCGTTGGCGTAGGACTCCTGCTGCTCCGGGTAGGCCAGGTAGAGCGGCCGGACCATCGGCAGACCGGTGCGGTGTGCCGCCTCGGCCAGCGAGTAGGTGTAGGGCATGAGGTTCTCCCGCAGGTTGAGGAACTTCTCGGCCGACGCCTTCGCGGCCGGCCCGTACTGCCAGGGCAACCGGTCGCTGTGGTTGGAGTGCAGGCGATCGATCGGCTGGAAGGTGCCCAGCTGGACCCAGCGGGCGTAGAGGTCGTCGGGCAGCTTGGTGCTGCCCGGCTCGGTGCCCGGCTCCTGCAGGCCGCCGGTGTGGCCACCGATGTCGTGGCTCACGGCCGCAAGGCCCGTGGCGGCGGATTCGCCTCCGGTGTAACCGACTTCGAACTTCAGCGTCTCCCAGTTGGACGTCGTGTCGCCGGTGAAGTGCAGCGTCGTCCGCTTGTCCGCCCAGGGTCCGGTCGGGACCGCCACCGGGTTGCCGTATCCGCCAGCCTGCAGGGAGCCGTAGGCACGCGAGAACGCGAACCCGCGACCGACCCGCGGCGCGGTGTCGTCGGCGTACTGCTGGTTGATCCAGGCATCAGCGGTGACGCCGGCCAGGCTGGAGTTGGACGCGTCGCAGCACCAGTCGAGCCACCAGAAGTCGACGCCCTGCTGCTCCATCGTGCGATGCAGCCCGAGGTAGGCCTTGAGCTGGTCCGAGTCGCCGAAATCGAAGACGTAGCAATCCTTTCCACCGCCCGAGCAGCTGCCGGGCTGCAGCTTGCCCTTCGCGGTCTCCTGCGCCTTCGCGAACTGCGGGTCCGACGCCAGGATGCTCGGGTGGATGTTCAGGGAGCTGTGCAGCCCTTCCTTGTGCGCCCAGTCGAAGAACGCCTCCGGGTCGGGGAACTTGGACTTGTCGATCTCCCAGCCGTTCCACTGGTTGGGCACCTTGAAGTCGGTGTCCGTGACGAGGACGTCCAGCGGGACTCCCTCGCTGCGGAACTTCGGGATGATCGTCTGCTGGAAGTCGGCCGCGGTGCGGTCGTAGTACTCGGCATACCAGACGCCATACGTCCAGCGCGGCAGCAGTGCCGTCGGCCCGGTCAGCGTTGCGAGGTCGCGCAGCGCGCCGGGGTAGTCGTGGCCGTAGGCGAACACATAGCCGTCCTGGTATGCCGCATCACCGTGCGAGGGCCGCTGCGTCACCTTGTGCGTCGTCTCGTCGTAGATGGCCGAGGCCGTGTCGTCGAGCAGCGACCAACCGTCCTGATAGAGCAGCCCGGGCGCCGTGATCGCGCCACCGTTCACGCCGTCCAAGCCGCGCCGGTAGCCACCGAGGGCGGCGTGCGGCGCCAGCAGCTCGGCGTCGTGCCGAGTCACCGCGATCGTGTCGAGGTTGACGTTGCAACTCGACGCGTCCGGGCAGCCGAGGGTGAGAGTGCTGGTTCCGGCGGGCAGGCTGACCTCGGCGCTGACCGTCCGCCAGGTGTCCCAACTGCTGGTCGGCGCGAGCGAAACCGTCGACGGCGCAGCGTCATTCACCTGCACACTCATCGTGCGGGACTGCACGGCCTGGGCGCCCGCCTTCGCGTTGGCGTAGCGCAGCTGCACGTCATAGGTGCCCGCCTTCGGCACGTCGGTGACGGTGGCTGCGACCGAGGCGCTGGTCTTCTCCAGGCCGCCGACGAAGCCGGCGCCGGAGTAGCCGTTGTGGTCGCTCGCGAGCTTCGCACCGCCGGCGAGCGCGCTGGTCTCCGCCTCGCAGACCACGCCATACGCACAGGGCAACGGCTTCGGGGCGGTGGGCGCCGGGTATGCCGAGCCGGGCTTCACCAGTGCGAGGCTGTCGACGTTGACGTTGCCGGAGTCCGACGCGGTGCGCGCCAGGGTGATGGTGTGCTTGCCGGCCGGCAGCGACACCGACGCGGTAGCGACCTTCCAGGTGTCCCAGCTGCCGGTGGAGGGCAGGGTCAGCGTCTCGGCACTGCCCTGGTCGACGGTGACGCTGAGCGTGCGGGTGGTGTTCTGCCCGTCGCCACCCGTCGCGTTCGCGTAGCGGGCGTCGAAATCGTAGGTGCCCGCGTCGGCGACGGTGACGTCGAAGCTGAGCGAGTCACCGGAGTGCTCGAAGCCGGCGGCGAATCCACGGCCGGTGTAGCCGGAGTGGTCCGATGCCTGCGTCGGGCCGGCGAGGTGGGTCGTCTCGGCCTCGCAGAGGACGCCGATCTCACAGGTCGGGTTGGCTGTCGCGCTCCATGGCCGCGCGGTGACGTCCTGTTTCCCGGCGCGCAGGTCGACCTGCAGGTTGTCGGTGCTGAACCGCCCGGAGCCGACCTTGTAGCGCAACGTCACGGCACTCGTGGTGATCGTCAGCCAGCCGTCGACGGTCGAGGTCTCAAAGGGTGTCTTGGCGAACCCATCCCTGCCGATCGCGTTGAAAGTCGCTGCGTCGACGAAGGATTCGTCGCCGGCATACTCCGTGCGGATGAGGGTCGGGGACAGCACCTCGAAGCGCGCCTTGCCCGAGACGACCGCCGACTTCGTGGCCGGTGTTGCTGCGGTCACGGCCGACGGCGTGGCACCTGCGGGCGAGGGCAGCCCGGACAGCAGGGCGAGTGCCATCAACGCGGAGAGGACGAGTCCTCCGATCGTGAAGCGGTGCGCCGTATGGCGGTCGGGATGTTGCCGCGGTCTCATGTCGGACTTCCTTGCTCGGTGACGGGGGTGGACGGGGTGACGGGAAACAGCTCGGTGGGCCCGGGTGCGGGCGCGGCTCTCGGCTGATGCGGGGCGGGCCGGGCATCCGCCGGGCGGGCATCTGCCGGGCGAGGGGTGTTCCAGGACAGGTCGACGAAGCGGCCTGGCTCGGACAGGACGAGCACGAGGGCGCCCACGAGCGAGACCCGGGCGCCCAGGGTCGCGCTCGAGACCTCGACCGGCGCGGCGAACGGCAGTTTCGTGAGCTGTGCGCGCAGCGGATCGCCCAGTAGGTCGCCGAGAGCGGCCAGCTCACCACCGAGCACGATCGCGGACGGATTGAGCACCAGCGCGAGGTTGGCCAGGGTCCGGCCGAGCGCCTCGGCACCCTCGGTGACAACCTCCCGCACGTGGGCGTCGCCCGCCTCCGCGTGCTCGATGAGGTGCGGAATCGTCGTGATCTCAGGACGATTCAGCCGGTGGATCATGCCGTCACCGCCGGCGACGAGCTCGAGGCAGCCGCGGCGCCCGCACCAGCACTGCGGACCGGCAGGATCGATCGTCACGTGCCCGAGCTCCCCGGCATACCCCTCGCCGCCGCGATAGAGGTGGGCGCCGAGCGCGATGCCGAGCCCGACGCGGCTGGCGACCTTGACGTAGAGCAGTGCGCCGTGTGCTGCTCCGCCACGCGAGACGGACTCGGCGAGCGCGCCGAGGTTGGCGTCGTTCTCGACCACGACGGGGATGTCCCAGTGCTCGCCGAGGCGCTGCGCGAGCTCCGGTCCGTTCCAGCCGGGCAGCACGCCCGGCACGAGCAGCCGGCCGCTGCCGGGCGAGACCGGCGCGGCGATGCTGACCGCCGCGCCGACCACCTGCTCCAGGGTGACTTCCGCTTCGCGCAGCGCCTCATCGACGCTCGCGATCACCAGGGCCGTTCCCTCGTGGGCGCTGTGTCCGCGCGGCAACGTGGTCCACCGCTCGGTGAGCAGGCTGCGTGACAGGTCGCCGACGGCGACGGCGATGTGGCGCACGCCGATGTCGACCGCGATCGCGAGGCCGGCAGCACGGTTGAGCGAGACCTCGGCCGGTGGCCTACCGAACGTGTTGGGTGACGGATTCCGTTGCTCTGCAAGGAGTCCGCGGCCCTCGAGCTCGCCGATGACACTGGAAACCGTTGCCCGGGACAGGCCGGTCCGTGCGGTCAGCTCGGCTCGGGTGGCCGAGCCCGAGCGCCGCAGGACGTCGACGACGCGAGCGCGGTTGGCAGCACGGATCGCTCCTGCCGTCGGCTGCACTGCTCTGGTCACACGCCGTCCAATCGTCGAGATTGCTCGGCTCAGAGTTTTCTATGAAGCATCTTCTGTCAATACTTCGACAGAAGTCGCCACTTCCGTCCGCGGCGGAATGGCAGCCGTGAATCTCCGGCGATGCCAGCAGTGTTCGGGCGTCAGGGCTGGATGTTCTCCAGGTCGTCCAGCAGGCTCGGGTGCGTCGGCTCCCAGCCCAGCTCCTCGCGGGTGAGCGCGCTGGAGGCCGGCTGGTCCATCGCGAAGACGGAGCCCAGTGGGCCGTACGTCTCCGGCGCCACCGACTCGACCGGCAGGTTCAGCCGACGGCCGATGACGGTCGCGATGTCGCGCACGGCGTCGCCCTCATCCGCAACCGCGTGCCAGGCCGTCCCGGCGGGCGCGTGCTCCAGCACCAGGCGGAAGAGCACCGCCGCATCGAGCGCATGGACCGCGGGCCAGCGCTGGGTGCCGTCACCCGCGAAACCGGACACCCCGCTCTGCCGGGCGATGTTGGTGAGCAGCCCGGCGAAGCCGCCGGAGCCGTTGTTGTGGACGGTGCGCGGCAGGCGAACGCTCGCGCTGCGGACGTCCTGCGAGGAGAGGTCGAGGATCGCCGCAACCGACCGGCTGCGACCGGCGACCGGACCGTCGGTCGGCAGCGGGTCGGCCTCGGTCGAGGCGCGACCCGGCACGGCCGGGGTGCCGGAGACGGTCACGAGGGGACGGCCGGACCCGACGAGGGCTTCGCCGAGCGTTGCGAGGGCGGCGCCCTCCTCGGCGATGTTCGCTGCGAGCGCTTCCGGGCTGCTGAAGTCGTTGCCGAACGCGAGATGTATGACGCCGTCCGCCTGCGCTGCGCCGGCGCGCAGCGTGTCCAGATCGGTGAGGCCGCCGCGCAGCACTTCGGCACCAGCGCGGTCGAGAAGCGCTGCGGATGCTTCGGATCGGGCCAGGCCCAGGACGGTGTGCCCGCCCGCGAGCAATTCGGCGACGACCGTGCTGCCGATCAGGCCGGTGCCTCCGGTGATGAAAACGTGCATGATGCTCCCTCGAAGTGACGAGACTCTTGTCCCATCACTCTAGCGCGTGATGGGACTGTCGTCTCATCACCTAGTATGGCGGGATGCCACGTTGGGAACCGGGAGCGCGCGAGCGGCTGATACTGGCTGCCCTCGACCTCTTCACCGAGCAGGGGTATGACGCCACGACCGTCGCCCAGATCGCCGAACGCGCCGGGGTCGCCAAAAGCACGTTCTTCCGGCACTTCCCCGACAAGCGCGAGCTACTGGTCGCGGGTCAGGCGGCACTCAGCGAGCTCCTCACCGAGGGCATCACGCAGGCTCCGGCCGACGCGACACCGCTCGAAGCCGTGGGCGCGGGCCTGCAGCGCGCCGCATCGATGATGGGTCCGGTGAACCGCGAGATCGCTCCGCGCCTCAAGGCTGCGGTTGCGGCCAATGCCGAGCTCCAGGAACGCGATTCGCTCAAGAGCGTCGGTCTTGCCGCGGCGATGACCGATGCGCTGGCCGCACGGGGCGTCCCGGACCTGCAGGCCCATCTCGTCGCCGAGTTGGGGGTGCTTGCGTTCAAGCGGGGCTTCGACGAGTGGCTGACCGCCAAGGGGGAGCCACCGCTGGCGCCATACCTCTCGGATGCCCTGGAGGCGTTCCGCGCGGCGAGCGCCGCCCTCGGCTGATGCCCGCCCGGGCGACCTCGTTGCTCAAGCCCTTCCGGCCCGACGCTGCAGGATCGCGCGCTCGCTGTCGTTCTTGCTGAGTGCGGCCGCTTCGGTGAACGCCGCTCGTGCCTCTGTATGGCGCCCGGCCCGCTCGAGCAGGTCGCCGCGCACGCTCGGTACGAGTGGTGAGTCGCGCAGCGCTCCCGCAGGCAGCGCGTCCAGCACAGCCAGTCCGGCCTCCGGCCCGAGAGCGCGCCCGTGGGCGACCGCGCGGTTCACCTCGACGACCGGCCCGGGCGACACATTCGCCAGCACGTCATACAGCGCAGCGATGCGCCGCCAGTCGGTGTCCTCGGCTCGTGGGGCACGCGCGTGTTGCGCGGCGATCGACGCCTGGACCACGTAGCGGCCGATCGGCCGGCCCTGCGCGGCAAGCTGCTCCGCCTCGTGCAAGGCCGCCATACCCCGCCGAATCAGCAACTGGTCCCAGCGTTTTCGGTCCTGCGCCTCCAACAGGACCGGATTGCCGTCGTCATCGAGTCGCGCCGGCATCCGCGAACCCTGCAGCTCCAGCAGCGCCTGCAGCCCGAGCACCTCGGGCTCGGCGGGTGCGAGATCGGACAGCATGCGCGCGAGCCGCATCGCCTCGTTCGCCAGGTCGGGCCGCATCCAGTCCTGGCCGGCGGTGGCGGCATACCCCTCGTTGAAGATCAGGTAGATGACGGCCATGACGTCGTCGAGGCGGTCGGTCCGGTCCTGCCCGGTCGGCAGCTCGAACTCGGCATGCGTCTGCGCCAAGGTCTTCTTGGCTCGCGAAATCCGTTGTCCCATGGTGGATTCGGAGACGAGGAAGCCGCGGGCGATCTCGGCCGTGGTGAGCCCGCCGACCAGCCGCAGCGTGAGCGCGGCGCGCGACTCGGGCGTGAGCGACGGGTGCGCGGACAGGAAGATGAGGCGCAGCACGTCGTCCTCGATGTGGTCGAGCTGAGCGTCGAAGTCGGGCATCTGCGCCTCCTCTCCCCCACCGGCCTGCTCGAGCTCGGCCACCTTGCGACGGTGCACGTCAGCACGCCGAAAGTGGTCGATGGCGCGCCTTTTCGCGGTTGTCATCAACCACGCGCCGGGGGTGTCCGGTATGCCGGCGGTGGGCCACTGCTCGAGCGCAGCGACCAGCGCATCCTGTGCGAGATCCTCGGCGAGGGCGACGTCTCGCGTCATACGGGTGAGGGCGCCGACGAGGCGGGCCGATTCGGCCCGCCACGCGGCGACGATTGCGTCGTGCGGATCACCCGTCTGCGTCTCTGCCGGCACGAGTGCCAGCGTAGTGACGCAGTCCTTACTCGGCAGGAGCCTCCGGGCCGTCCGAGATCTGCCGCATGGTCGAGATGACGGTGACCTCGGGCCAGTGCTTGGCGTGCAGCTCGGCGAACTCCTGCTGGTCGGCGATGGCGGCCTCCAGGCTGTCGTACTGCATGATCGCCCACCCGCCGACGACTTCCTTGGCTTCGGCATACGGTCCGTCGACCCGGCTGACCTCACCCTTGTGCGAGATGAAGTTCACCGCGTCCTCGGTGCCGAACAGCCCTCCGCCATCAAGGAACACGCCCTTCTCGCTCTGCTTGGCGATGTAGCCGTCCATCGCCTCGAAGAGCTCCTTCGGCGGCATGCCGATGTTCTCTTCCATCCGCACGAATCCCATGAAACGCGGCATCTTGATCACTCCTACTGGTTGCTTCGGTCCTGCTTGTCACACGTACGTCGAACGGATCCTGGCTCCTTCGACATCGGCCGGCAAAGTTTTTCGAACTCGTATGCCGACCTCTGTGCTCAGCATGGTCGAGCCGGCAGGAGTCTGCCCGGGCTATCGTCGAGACGTGCAGGAACACACGCGATTCGACGACGAAGCAGCAACCTGGGATGCCGACGCCGGCCACGAGACGCGGCAGGTCGCGGTGGCCCGGGCCATCCAGGCGGCCGTGGACCTCGACCCGCGGATGCGCGCTCTCGACATCGGCAGCGGCACGGGTCGGCTGAGCATCCTGCTCGCCGACCGGGTGGGCTCGGTCGTCGTGACTGACCCCTCCGCCGGAATGGTGCAGGTCGCCCAGGAACGCATCGCGGCAGCCGGCCTCGACGACCGGCTGCGCGCCGTCCGCGCGGACCTGGTGACGGATCCGATCGAAGGAACGTATGACGTGGCGTGGAGCTCCATGGCCCTGCACCACGTGCGGGACGTGGATGCCCTGCTGCGGTCGATCGCCGGACTCCTGGTCGACGGCGGCCGGCTGGCCATCGCCGATCTCGATGCGGACCCGGACGGTGCCTTCCACGCCGACAAGCCCGACTTCCACGGGCACGACGGATTCGACAGGCAGGAGCTCACCGAGCGACTGACCCGCGCCGGTTTCACCGACGTCGCCTTCGTGGACGCCACGACCATCCCCAAGGGCGATCGCGAGTTCGGCCTGTTCCTCTGCACGGCGACCAGGTCGTAGCGAGCGATCAGAGCTCAGTCGTGAACAGCGGGCCCTCCCGGCGGTCCGTCGAGCAGGGCGTGCACGCTCGCCAGGTAGCGCCGGGGCGGCAGATCGCGCACGTTCAGCCGCATCAGCATGTAGCCGGGGACCATCGAGTGCAGCACCCAGCCGACGTCCGCGGGGCGCGCCGCCGGGTCGATGAGCCCGGCAGCTTGCCGACGCCGGACCACCTCGGTCCAGCCGTCGAGCAGCTTGCCGACGCGCTCGGCCACCAGGTCCCGCATGGGACCACCGAAGATCGCCTCGCCCCACGCCTGGACGATGACCACCGTCAGATCGCCGTCCGCGCCCGTCGCTCGCTTGCGCACGTGGTCGGTGAGCCTGCCCAGGATGTCCACCGGATCGGGCACCGCGCCGTCGGCCAGCGCGTCGGCCATCACCTCATCGAGGACTCCCAGCTGCGAATCAGCCACTGCTGCAAGGAGTTCCGCCTTGCTGGCGAAATAGCCATAGACGGCGCCGGCTGACAACCCGGACTCCTCGATGATGTCGGCCATGGTCGCGCCCTGATAGCCGGAGCGGACCACACAGCGCACGGCGGCCCGCAGGATCTCGTCACGGCGCGCCTGTCGTCGGGCTTCGGTGATGCGTGGCATGCACCCACCGTAGAAGAAGGCTCCTTCGGTTTGACAACGAATGCGGCACAGGAGCAAGCTCGTCGCGTAAAAAGAACGAGCGCTCGTTTTGAAGGAGACATTCGATGTCGGGTCCCACTGCGTATGTCGCCCGCCCGGAGACCAAGCGAGTCGTGGCCCTCGTGGTCGCACTGACCGGGCTGATCTGCACGATGCTGGTCCTCTTCGCGTGGCCGGCCGCGAACAGCGCGCCCCGCGACCTGCCGATCGTCATCGCCGGCCCGCGCGCCTCGACCGGTCCGCTGACCGAGCGGCTCGTCATACAACAGCCGAGTGCGTATGCCATCCACCTTGCGCCGACGCGCGCCGACGCGGTTCGCTCCATCACCGACCATGACGCGTATGGCGCACTGGTCACCTCACCCCACGGCGTCGAGGTGCTGACCGCGAGCGCCCGATCCAGCAGCGTCGCGCAGCTGCTCGACCAGGTCGGAGCTCGGGCCGCGGCCACCGCCCACCAGCCGCTGCGTATGACGGACGTGGTCCCCGCACCGGCCGATGACCCGCACGGCACCGGCATCACCTCGGCCGTGCTGCCCTCGGTTCTGGCCGGCCTCGCCTGCGCGTCACTGAGCACGGTGCTGATCCGCCGGCGCGGCGACCGCACACTCGTCGCCGCCGGCTTCTCGATCGTCGGCGGTCTCGCGATGGCCGCCGTCCTGCAGGGTTGGATCGGGACGCTGGAAGGCCCGTTCGTGGCCAACGCCGCAGTCCTCGCGCTCACCCTCGGCGCCATCTCGATGATTGTGCTCGGCCTGGAAAGCCTTTTCGGGACACGGGGACTGGGCGTCGGCGCGGTGCTGACGATGCTTGTCGGCAACGCCCTGTCAGCGGCAGCCTCCGCACCCGAGATGTTGCCGATCGGCTGGGGCGCGCTCGGCCAACTGCTACCCGCGGGCGCCGCCAACACGGCCCTCCGGTCGGTCGCCTTCTTCGGTGGCAACGGCTCCGCCCGGCCGCTCGCCGTACTCACCTGCTGGCTGGTCGTCGGCCTCGGGTTGCAAGTCGGCGCCGCGCAACGTCGTCGCCGGCCGGCCGAGAGCACGTCCTCCGAGCGTGACACCGAAGTGACCGAGCTGCAGCACGCGCACGCGGCGGTCTGAGGCGTCGCGCCGCACCGGGCAGGCACGCGACCGCGCGCAGCTCATCGTCATCGCCTACCGGTCGCAAAGGCGCCGTCTCGCGGATAGAGATACATGAATGCGGAGCATTTTCGTGATCCTCGGACGACCTTCTTCCGGAAATCTCGTGGAACGTCGCCGACAAGGATCCGATCGCCGGATAAATGACGTTCAGGTAAGTCCCGACGACACGACCCGGTGCCCTCAGAATCCGGCTCCATTCTGCGCAAACAGCCCTCGACCGACTGCACACCGGCTCATGGATAAGCCAGTCGTGAGTTGCCCGGAAACGGATACATTCTTGGCCATACGTCCATGTTCAATGGCGAGTTGGAATCAGCCTACACAGAACTCATGAGTACGAGTATTTGCCAAAGACTTACGGTAAATAGTTGAAGCAAATAATCTCGGCGCCCTAACGTTTGCGCCGTCCTCGGCGAAATGCCTGAGGGCCCGGTCTGCAGGGGACCGGCATCACGTAAAGATGGAGGAAGACGACTTATGTCTCATGCTAAAAAGGCTGGAGCCTTGGTGGCGGCAGCAGCGGCTGCGGTGTCAATTGCGGGAACCGCAGTTGTCATTGCACCGGCGGCCCATGCGCAGGTCCCCAACCCCGAGATCACCGTGTCGGCGCAGACCGGCGCGGGAGACCGGGCGTTCGTCGTGCGCAACGATGGGAACACGCCGATCCCCGCCGGGACACAGTTCACGTTCAACCAGAACATGCTCGCCGGCGTCGGCCTCGGTGGTGACGCATCGATCAACCAGGACTGGAGCATCGGCGCCCTGGGATCCGGCTTCACGAAGAACGCGCATCTGAAGGAAGCCGTTCTGCCCGGCCAGGAAGTCAAGTTCTACCTCGCCAGGGTCGACCTCGCGGCGTTCTACCGGGCCGAGTTCACACTCACCGATCCGAACACGGCGGCGATCGACACGAACTACCAGAACAACACGGCCGGCATCAACTGCTCCGCGAGCATTTTCGGCCTCGGTGCCTGCTCCACCAGCTGAGACACTGATGCGGTGAACCAATGCGCTAACTACAGCTGAACCGGTGGACACGCTGACGTTCGTGCCGAAGAAGACAAGTTCCTCTTCGCCACGAACGTCAGCTTTCTGCATGTGCGGAGTTTTGGGCGGCCCTCGCGAGGAGTGCTATCCGGGTACGCCAAATATCTCGACTTCATCGGGACCTGGCCATAATAACTGTGCCATGAAATGACAAGTGCTCTTGGAAAGATGACGATGCGACGTCGTTATCGTGAACACCCGGAATAGCGTTGCCCCCGAGCCAGCGGTCGCGCTCGCGTTGGGTCGTTCGTTCGTTTCCCACCTGCGACACAGCGCCATCAGCCAGACTCATGCTCCCAGCGCAAGCGACGAGAGTGGGTGCAGTGGACGAGCCGGTGAGGATGGTCCGGATGCGGGCGGCATCCCGCTGCGCCTGCGGAGAGGTTCTTCGTCCGGGCGATCGCGCCGGCCGCATCAGCGCAACCGGCGAGTTGCTGTGCCTGCGCTGCCTGGCCGACGTGCGGGCCGGTCGGCCACGCCGGCGGACGCGACGCAGCAGCCGACCAGCACCGGCGCGGACCCGGAAGCCTCGCCGGTGGACCGGCCTGATCGTGGCGGCCGTGGTGGTGCTGCTGGCCATGGGCGCGGTGTATGTCCGGTCGGCGGTCGTCAACGGATCCGGATCGTCCGCTGTGTCGGGAGGCAGCTCTCGCGACATACACACGGTGTGGCCGCCGGTGCCGACGGATGCACGGGCGAACCCGCTCGGCGCGCCCCCGCCCAAGGAGTCGTCGTCGACCGAGTACTCCTTCATCCGGACCGTGGACGGCCCGGACGGCGTACGCCCGGTCGCCTGGGATCCGTGCCGGCCCATCCACCTGGTGGTCAACGACGCCAAGGCGCCCACCGGCAGCGACAAGCTGCTGCAGGAGGCGACCGCGCAGATCACCGCGGCCACCGGGCTGCGGTTCATCGTCGACGGACCGACGACCGAGACGCCATCCGCGGACCGCGCGCCGGAGAACAAGGACCTGTATGGCGACACGTGGTCGCCGGTCCTGGTGTCCTGGACGGACCCGGCCACGGTCCCGCAGCTGAAGGGCACGGTCGCGGGCCTCGCCGGGCCGGACGGCGCGCCGTACTACGAACCCGACCAGGAGCACTGGGTCAGCGGCTCGGTCAACCTCGACGGCCCGCAACTGGCCACCGAGCTCCGAAGCCCCGGCGGCTGGGCGGCCGCCCGGGCGATCGTCATGCACGAGTTCGGCCACCTCGTCGGCCTGAAGCACGTTCCCGAGAGGACCGAGCTGATGTATGGCGAAACCACCGGCCGCACCACGTTCGGCCCCGGCGACCTGGAAGGCCTTCGGCAGCTCGGGCTCGGCCCGTGCTTCAGCAGTTGAGGCCTGGCCGTCCGGCGCTCAGATCGCTGGCGGCCGATAGTCAGTCAAGGTCGGGGCAATGCCGGCTGGTACGTCGTGCTCGTCCGGGCGCTTCCTGCAATTTCATCCCCTGATGCTGCGGCATCCGCCAGACTCTTGCTCCGGCGTGGCGAGAAGGGGTGGGGGATGCACGGACCGGTGGAAATCGTTCACGTACAACGCACGACGCGATGCGCCTGCGGCGAGGGTCTCGGCCCGGGCGACCGCGCCGGCCGAGTCGGCGGACGCGGCAGGTTGCTCTGTCTGTGGTGCCTGGCCGACCTGCGTGCGGGGCGGGCACGACCTCGGCGGCGTCCCGGGGCCAGCGAGTGGCCGGCGACGGCCACACCACACCGGTCCGAACGGAAGCGGCGGAACTCTCGGCCAACGGGCGCCGCGCGACGTCGCCCATGGACCGCCCTGATCGTGGCCTGCACGCTGGCGGTAGCCGTGGGCGCGCTCTACCTGCGGTCGGCAGTCCTGGACGACACCGGAACCTCGATGGCAGGCGGAGTCCACGTGCCGGGCACCGACGTCGTTGTCGGCGCCGGTTCCGCGTCGTTGTCGAAGGGCAACACCGGCGATACCCATGCCATCTGGCCCCCAGTCCCGCCGGACGCCGGCGAACGGCCGCTGGGTGCGCCGCCTGCCCAGAACTCCTCATCCGGCGGGTTCGCCTTCCTCAGGACAGTCGGCGACAGCGGTGGCAGCCGCCCCGTCGCCTGGGATCCGTGCCGGCCGATCCACCTCGTGGTCAACGGTGCGGCGGCACCGCGCGGCAGCGACCAGTTGCTGCGAGAGGCGACCGCACAGGTCAGCTCGGCGACGGGACTTCAGTTCGTCTTCGACGGACCGACGACGGAAGCACCGTCGCGGGACCGGGCGCCACAGGACAACGACCGGTACGGGAACAGATGGTCACCGGTGCTCGTGGCCTGGACTGACCCCGCCGTGGTCCCGGATCTTGCAGGCTCGGTCGCCGGGCTGGCCGGTCCGGAAGAAGCACCGTATTACGTTGCGTCACAAGAGCATTGGGTAAGTGGAAGGGTGAACCTGGACGGTCCCGATCTCGCAGAGGTCCTGAAGCGGCCGGGCGGTTGGGGAAGGGCCCGTGCGGTCGTCATGCACGAGCTCGGGCACCTCGTCGGCATGGCGCACGTTCACGAACCCACCGAGCTGATGTATCCAGAAGCCACCGCCCAGACCGCCTTCGGCCCCGGCGACCAGGAAGGCCTGCGGCAGCTCGGCCTCGGCCCTTGCTTCACCGACTAGGGCTTCAAATCGCAAGCACCTTCACGTCCGTGTCGCCGAGGAGCAGCTCGAGGTCGGCCACGTCCGAGGTGAGGACGACGACGGGTTCGACGAGCTCGAGCGCGGTGGCTGCAACGATCGCATCGATCGTCAAGTCGCGCGCCTTCTTACGCCGGGTCGTGGCGCCCGCGCGCAGCGCACCGGCGCGATATCCGATGGCGGCGTCGACCTCCACCAGCCGAACTACCTTGGCAGCCTGTCGAATTCGCGCATCCCTCGGTGTCCCGTCGGTGACTTCCGCGAGAGTGGCGGCAGAAGCATGGAAGATCGAGTCGGTGCGGCGAGCGACCTCGGCCCACGCCTGCATCCGGCGCTCGCTGAGAGCCAGCGCGGACAGCGCTTCCGCGTCGAGCAGGATCGACTGCGGACGGTGGATCACGCAGTCAGCCGGTCCATGATCGCGGCCACCTCGGCCTCGTCCACGGGACCGTGCTGCGCGGTCATCTCGGCCAGCAGGTCATCCAGTGCATCCCGCTCCAGCTGCCGAGCCACGGCCTCCGCGACGTATGCAGAGAAACCCCGAGCTCCCACCCGGGACCGCACCGCTTGGGACGTCTCGGCGGGCATGGTCACGGAGTGCTTCTCGGCTCCGGGTTGAGCGGACATGGCAATATCCTACTTGAAGTAGGATTCAGAGAACAGCCTTCAGATCGACCGAGATTCCGGAACCACAGGCCACCGCGCACGGGCTCCTATACGGTCAGCGCATGATCGACTTCAAGAACGCATCCGTCATGAAACTCGGCGAGATCGACCCCGGCGAAATCCTCGGTGACGTCAGTCCTATCCTCATCGAGTCGGAGCGAATTCTCCACGCGTTCAAGACTGTTCGTGACTATGTCGTGTTCACTGATCGTCGCTTGATCACCGTCAACGTCCAGGGAATTACGGGCAAGAAGCGGGATTACTCGTCGTTGCCATGGGCGCGGGTCCAGGCGTGGTCCGTCGAAACGGCTGGAAAGCTCGACCTGGACTCCGAGCTGGAGCTTTGGTTCAGCGGACTGGGGAAAGTGCGGCTGGAATTCAAGGGCAAGGTGGACATCCGGGCCATCGGGCAGCTGATCGGCGCGTTCGCGCTTCGCTGACTGAACGTCGGATACCGATAACGAGATTTCGCCAAGGAGAAGTAAGGGTGGGGCACTTGAGAGGAGCTCGACGGGTGATCGTCCGCCGACGAATCCAGGCATTGACTCTGTCAGCCATTGCCGCACTGGGCGTCGCCACCTTGCCCGGATGCGGCAGTGCTTCCGGAACTTCGTCGTCGACCGGCACCGCGTCGGCCTCGACCGCTCCCGCCACCAACGCGACCACGACATCTCACACGGCACCCGCATCATCGAAGAAGGCCCTGGCTCGCCAGCTCACCAAGGCCAATCTGATGTCCGCACTTCTCACCATTGACGACCTTCCACCCGGGTTCAGCCAGGACCCACCATCTACATTCACCGAAAAGACGTACTGCGATTACAAACAGGTTGCCCAGCCGAACACTGTCGTATATCGCGACTTCACGCAGGGTGCCGGCGTCTCTGCGCAACTGCTCAGCGCCACCCTCCGGCAGTACGCGTCGCCTCAGATGGCGTCCAAGATCCTTGCCCAGACCAAGAAGGTCCTCCAGACCTGCCACGGCGAGGAATACCAGGGGTCGCACGTCTCATACAGCCTGATGTCGGCTCCCAAGATCGGCGATGGCTCACTGGGAGTGAAGCTCGATGTCGGCGGGACGAGCCTCATGCAGAATTACGTCGTCGCTGGACCAGTGTTGATCTCCGTCAACGGCGGCGGGCTCACGTCCACCGATGCCAGCTCGCTGACCGCACTCACGAAGAAGCAGTTCCAGCGTTACCGCGCGGTCGCCGAGAAGTAGTCATCACACCAGGCGGACTTGGGACCACTCGTAAAGGACCGCAAGACGAGGTCGACGGGCATGAACTCGAAGCCGCGCCTCAGTGCCGAGCCCGTCTTATCCCTTGGCAGCCAGCACTGCGGCAAGCCCCTCCTGCACATCACGCACGAAGAACTCCGCCACCTCCAGCGACGGGAAGTGCCCGCCGCGCTCGGGTTCGGACCATCGGACGATCTGCCGGAAACGCTCCTGCGCCCAGGGACGCGGATACTTCTCAATGTCCTTGGGATACATGGTGATTGCCGCCGGAACGTCGACGCGAAGTTCCGGATCGAGCGAGTTGTGGCTCTCGTAGTAGATGCGCGCCGCCGAGGCACCGCTGCGCGTCAGCCAATAGAGCGTGACGTCGTCCAGGATGCGATCTCGGGAGATCGTCTCGAACGGGCTGTCCTCGGTGTCCGACCACTCGGCGAACTTGTCGAGGATCCAGGCGAGCAACCCGACCGGTGAGTCGACGAGCGAGTAGCCGATCGTCTGCGGCCGCGTCGCCTGCTGCTTCGCGTATGCCGCGCGGTGGTGCCAGAACTCGTGGGTCTCGTCGGCCCACCTGCGCTCGGTCGCAGTCAGACCGTCCGTCGTCAGATCGGGCAGACCCTCCGCGAACGTGGTGTGTATGCCGAGCACGTGGTCCGGGAACCTCCCGGCGAGCACCGTGGTGATGTTGCCGCCCCAATCACCGCCCTGCGCAAGGAAATTGGTGTAGCCGAGCGGTCCCATCAGCTCGACCCAGGAGGCGGCGATCTTCTCCGTGGCCCAGCCGGTGGTGACCGGCTTGTCGCTGTAGCCGAAGCCCGGTAGCGACGGGGCAACGACGTGGAAGGCCGGCGCGTGTGCGTCTTGCGGATCGGCCAATTCGTTGATCACGTCGACGAATTCGGCGATGCTGCCTGGCCAGCCGTGCGTCATGATCAGTGGAGTGGCGTCCGCCCGCGGGGACCGGCGGTGCAGGAAGTGGATGCCCAGGCCGTCGATGGTCGTGCGGTACTGGCCGATCTCGTTCAGTCGCCCCTCGAACGACCGCCAGTCGTAGTCGGTCCGCCAGTAGTTCACGACATCGACGAGGTCGGCGAGCGGAACGCCCTGGTCCCACCGCCCAGGTCCGGGCGGCGCGCCATACACCGTCTCGGCCTCGGGCAGCCGCGCCGCGGCCAATCGGGCTCGTAACTCGTCAAGTTCGGCGTCGGGAGCATGGGCTTCGAACTCTTCGATCTCTCCGGTAGGACGAGTCATGAGACCTCCTCATTTGCCTGCGGGTTGAGTGGCGGATTCAAGCGGGTTGAGTAGGTCGGGGGAGCGAAGCGGAGGAGACCGTATCGAAACCCAGACCCAAAGGAACCATCTAAGACGGTTCTACTCTGCTTCGCCGATACGCGCAACCGGCTAAGCTGGTTCCATGCCTTCAGAGTTCCCCGACTTCCGCCTCGGCACCGTGCTGGCCACGAGCTTCACGGCGACGCTGACCGAGCGTCAGGGTGAACCGCTGGAGCGCATCCCTACTCCCCAGCGACTCATCGACTGGCTGGCAGTGGAAGGGCTGGCCGTCGACTCCTGCAGCGCTGCGGAGCTCAAGCTCGCGCGCAAACTCCGCGAGGCGATCCACGTCGCCGCGACGGCGGCCGCGACCGGGGACTCACCCCCGGCATCCGCCATACGAATCATCAATGACCGCAGTGCTGCCGGCCGGGCGGCGGCCACGCTGACCCCGAATCTCGAGCGGGTATGGCGGCTCAACGACTCGTGCGTGGAAGACGCACTGAGCGTGATCGCCGCCGACGCAGTCAGCATCATCGCCGGCGAACGCGACGGAAGACTCGCGCTCTGCGCTTCACCCACCTGCCGGGCCGCGTTCTTCGACACCAGCCAGAGCCGCACTCGCAAGTGGTGCGACATGGGCACCTGTGGGAACCGTCAGAAGAAGGCGCGGTTCATGGCCAACCAGCACAAGAAGCCCGACGTCCACTGACGGGGACTTCCCGACTCCACCGGCGTATGGCGCCTACTGTCGACGACATGGACATTCCTCAGGTCACCCTCGGAGCAATCAACATCGAGGCCGATGACCCGCACACCCTGGCCGCCTTCTGGACAACGGTCACCGGCGGCACGCCCGCGCCCTCCGGCGACTTCGTCTACCTGCCGCCGGCGGGGCCCGGTGGATTCGCGATGTTCTTCCGGCCATTGTCCGGACCGCGCCCGGACCGTCAGGCGATCCACCTCGACCTGACGGTGCTGTGGGGAAGCCGCAGCCAAGAGGTCGACCGATTGTTGTCGGCAGGTGCGAAGTGGCAATGGGATGTCCTGGACGAGCACCCTCACGTGCAATGGACGACGCTGGCCGACCCCGAGGGCAACCTCTTCTGTGTGGCCGAGCACCCGCCGCAGGCCTGAGCGCCAGGCGGCGCTGTTCTCACCTCATCCGCTGGTCAGTCGGCGCGCTCCCACACCGGCGCGGCGCCGGGCTCGAGCACCCGGTAGTCCGGTGCGCCCTGCAGTGCCGCCTCGGCACCGCCCGGGCTGTAGATGGCGATCAGCCGCAGCTGCCGCCATCCGGTGTTGAAGGTGGAGTGCTCGGTGCCGCGCGGGATGTAAACGCTGTCGCCGGCCTTGACCGCGAATTGGCCTGATTCTCCTACGGTTTGCACGCCTTCACCCTCGATGACGTGCAGCACTTCGTCCGACTCCGGGTGCGTGTGTATGTCGTGGCCCTTGGTCGGGTTGATCACGACCTCGCCGACGGTGATCGGCGCACCGGGGAAACGGTCGGCCGTCACGCCCCATTTGATCGAGCCCCAGGAGAACGTCTCGGTGCTCAGGTCCTGCTGGCTGCTGTGCGTTATCGTCATACGCCTGCTCCTACTTCTCGCCGAAGGTGACGGCCTTGAACTTCTCGGTCTGTGCTCGTATGGCGATCTCGGTGGGCAGCCGTTCGATCGAACTGGCGCCGAAGAAGCCGACGACCCCCTCGGTGCGCTCGAGCACGTATTGCGCGTCCTCGGGTTCGGCGATCGGCCCGCCGTGGCAGAGCACCATCACATCCGGGTTCACCTCGACGGCCGCATCGCGCATGGCCTGCACGCGGTCGACGCACTCGTCCAGGGTCAGTGCCGTGCTGGCGCCGATGGAGCCCTTGGTGGTCAGTCCCATGTGCGGCACGAGCACGTCGGCGCCGGCCTCGGTCATCGCACGCGCCTGATCGACGTCGAAAACGTATGGCGTCGTGAGCAATTCGCGTTCGTGGGCGGCCCGGATCATGTCGACCTCGAGGTCGTAGCCCATGCCGGTCTCCTCGAGGTTCGAGCGGAAGACTCCGTCGATGAGGCCGACGGTCGGGAAGTTCTGCACGCCGGCGAATCCGGCAGCCTTGACGTCGTCGAGGAAGCGGCCCATCACCCGGAAGGGGTCGGTGCCGTTGACGCCGGCGAGCACGGGTGTGTCCTGCACAACCGGTAGCACCTCGTTGGCCATCTCCATCACGATGGCGTTCGCGTCGCCATACGCCAAAAGGCCTGCGAGAGAACCGCGTCCGGCCATCCGGTAGCGGCCGGAGTTGTAGATGATGATCAGGTCGATCCCGCCGGCCTCGGCGGATTTCGCCGAGATGCCGGTGCCGGCTCCCCCGCCGATGATCGGCCGGCCGGATGCTGCGGTTTCGCGCAGTCGGGTCAGCGCCGTGCTGCGGTCCATGTTCTGCTCCTTCTCACTGCGAGATGCGTGGTCAGTGCGCGTCGGTGATGAGGGCGTGCAGGCGGCGGGCCGCGTCGCGCCCGAAGCCTTCGTCATTGAGGTGCTGGTCGATCTCGACCACCTCGACATCGCCAGCCGCGGCACGGACAGCGTCGAAAAGCGCTGTGTCCGCTGCAGAATCGCGGAACGGACCGCCCTCGACATCGATCCCGCTCAACCCGCGCAGCGGAAGCAACAGCGTGGTCGGCCCGGTCGCGGCGGCGAGCTTTGCGCCGATCCGGCGGCCCAGCTCGGTGTTCTCCTCCGGCGTGGTGCGCATCAGCGTCACCGTCGGGTTGTGCACCACGAAGGTGCGGTCGTCGAAGCGCTCGGGGACGTGCTCGCGCGGTCCGAAGTTGACCATGTCGAGTGCGCCAAGGGAGACGACCTGCGGTATGCCGGCCGCACCCGCCGCCTCCAGGCGGTGCGGTCCGGCACTGAGCACGCCGCCGACCAGGTCGTCCGCGAGTTCCGTTGTGGTCAGGTCGAGTACGCCGGCCAACCGGCCGTCGGTGGCGAGTTTCTCCATCGCGCGCCCGCCGGCGCCGGTGGCATGGAAGACCAGCGGCTCGTAGCCGAGCTCCACCAACTCGGCGCGGGCCTCGTCGACTGCGGGCGTCGTCAGACCGAACATCGACAGCCCGATCAGCGGCTTGTGTTCGCCGTCGTCGGGTGCGTGCCGCCGCTTCTCCTCGGCTGTGGCCATCGCCGCGATGGCCGCGGCTGCATTGCCGAAGACCTGGGCGGAGACCGAGTTGATCCCGGCGACGTCGACCACCGAATACATCATGGTGACGTCGGATTCGCCCACGTATGGCGCAACGTCGCCCGCCGCCATGGTGGACACGAGCAGCTTCGGAACGCCGACCGGCAGCGCGCGCATCGCGCGGGAAGCGACTGAGGATCCGCCAGATCCGCCCAGCGCGAGCACGCCGTCGACCTTGCCCTCGTCGAAGAGTCGCAGCAGCACATTCGCCGCACCGTCGGCCATCGCGTCCATGGCCGCACCGCGGTCGCCGCTGTCGCGCAGCTGTTGGAGATCGTGTCCGGCAGCCGTTGCCACCTCAGCAGGCGGTATGTCGGACTCCGCCTCGGAGAAGGTGCCGACGTCCAGAAGCAGCGCCTTCGCGCCATACCCGCGAACCTGCTCGGCCAGCCACGCGTATTCAGCCCCTTTGGTGTCCATCGTGCCGATCAGGATGACGGTTGCCATGCCGGGCCCTCCTCGGAGTCAGTCACGTTCGTCACGCCAGTCTCGCAGTTGGCTCGTCATACGGCATCGGCCTCTGCATGATCAGCACCGCCGGCGTCGACGTCGTCAAGGAAGTCCAGGACGGCGCACGCGAGTTGCTCGGGAGCCTCCATCGCGACGTAGTGGCCGACGCCGGCGAGCTGGATGGAGCTGATCTCGGACGACGTGGCGTTGGCCATGGTGTTCGGCGTGAAGGAGCCGCCGGCGGCCCCGACCGCGAGCACTGGCACCGCCAGCCCGGGATGCGCCGCAAGCGCCTTGAGCTCTGCCCCCTCGCGGAGCATCGATCGGTAGAGGCCGATCGCGCCGCTCCAGCCGCCCTGCCGCGAATAGGTCCGAACGAAGTCGTCGAGATCGGCGTCGCTGACCGCACCGGCGACGGCCGTCATGGACGGAAACGCGTACTGCGCGATGAACTCACGCTCGCGACCGACCAACAGCATCTCGGGTATGCCGGGAGCGACGAGAACACCGAGGTGCCAGGCTCCGCCGCTGGTCACGTCGGCCAGACGCTCGACGCCGAAGCCGGCCAGACCGGTCTCGATGGCGCTGAGGCTGAGCACATCCTGCGGGTGAGTGACGGCCAGCCGGAAGACGGTGCCTCCGCTGACGTCCTGGCCGGTCACGTGCACCGGTCCCACGTCGAGATGCGCGATCAGCTGGTGCAGGTCCTCGGCCGCGATCTCGCTGTTGTGATCGGAGCCCGCGGCTTCGGAGTCGCCGAACCCGCGCAGGTCCACAGCGAACACCCGGTGGTTGGCGGCGAGCAGCGGGATGACCTTCCGGAATGCCCGCCAGGTCTCGGGGAAACCGTGCACCAACAGGATCGGGGATCCGGTATCTCCGGCGGCGACGTAATGCAGGTTCGTTCCATTGACGTGCGCGCGGTGGTGGGTGATCTCAGGGGCGGCAAGGCCCGCAGTGGTGGTTGTCATGGCTCTCCTGGATCGACAGTCTGGCTGTCCAATATTAGACAGCCAGGTTGTCGATTGTCGAGGAGTTAGCCTTCTCGTATGTCTCGCTCTGGCGCTGATCTTGCGCTGCTGCTGCTCGGGGGCTTCCGCTCACTGGTGGATGCCGCAGGCACCGAGTTGGCCGATCGCGGTTATGACGATGTGCGGCCGGTTCATGACTTCGCCATACGAGCCATCGCCGACGGCGCCGACAGTGCCTCCGAACTTGCCCGCCGGCTGTCGATCACCAAGCAGTCGGCAGCGAAAACCATTGGGGTGCTTCAGGAGCGCGGGTATGTCGCCCGCGACCCGGACCCGCATGACGCCCGCCGCAAGCGCCTGCAGGTGACCGAGCGCGGTTTCGAGCTGCTGCGCCAGGGCGAGGCGATCTTCGAGACGCTGCGCGATCAATGGGCCCAGCGCATCGGCGCTGACGAGCTGCAGGGGATCGAGGATCACCTCAGGACGCTCGTCGGCCCGCAGCCGGTGCGCTTCGACACACCGGCCTGGATCGCCCGCGACGTCGGTGACCCCGCCTGACCTTTGCCGTCGGCGGCGGCGCTTGCTCTAGCCGTGACTGCGAACCTGCTCGGCCGGCCACGCGCACTCTGCGCCTTTGGTGTCGCTCGACCCTGACGGGCTGCATCGGTATGGCGGCCACGAAATTGCTTGGCAACGTTCGCTTCTCAACCGAGTTGCGCGCTTTGGAGCCATGGTCCTAACGCTGCTTTGTTTCCTCTGTCCATCCGGATCCGTCCCAGCGTCTCCAGAGGGCTTGGTCGTCCGGCGATACGTACCACGCAGCCTTGGCTTCGGGATCACCGTCTGGTGGCGGTCCATCGAATCGGCTGGCGACTGCTGCCTTGACCGGTTCGGCAGTCGGAGTCCCGTTCAGTTCGGCTGCCATGACGGGAACGGGCTGATCAGACCTTGGTGGTGTGGCTCGCTGGACGCTGCCGGAGCCGTGCCATTCCAGTGCGTCCGGGACCTCTTTGTATTCGAGCAAGAAGGAGCCGGCGTACTTCTCGAGCAAGGTACGGACCTCGCTCGGCTTGGCGTAGAAGAACTCGCGCCTCGTGTTGATCTGGTTGACCTTGCGATGCTCAAGCGCCTGGTGCAAATGCGTTTCCAGCGCAACAGCGTCCTGATGGAAGACCAGTGCGTGGACGTCGAATCGGAATGGCACACTGGCGTCACCCAGCTCGATCACCCGGTCCATGGGCTCGAGGCGTCTCGTCATACCGATCTTGACCATGTCCGGCCCGAACGCTCCGATATTGGAGATCACGTACACATGGCCGGCTCGGGTGTTGGCAGCACGAGCTTCCACGCCTTCGATCGATTGCCCGATCTCGGCGAGCTTCTCACGTGCCACCGCAAGACCGTCCTCGTCGGACGGATCGAGGCGTTGCATCAGCTGTTGATAGTGCTGCTGTTCCTTACGGAGCTTCACCAGCGCAGCTTCCATCTCTGCGCGCGCCTTCGCTTCGTCACGCAGCTGCGCCCGCTGGTCTCGTTCGGCTTCCTTCTCCTGCTGCTTCTTGACCAAATAGTCTGCGGTCAGCTCGAGTTCGCGGAACCGTAGCCGGTGGTAGGCCGGCGAAATGCGGATACTCATCGACTTGCCCAACCGCTCGATCGCCGTGGCAGCCTTGTCGAGACGGCCTTTAGCGGAGTCCAGAGTGTGGGGCCGCAACGCTCGCACCAATGCGTCGGCCTCGCTGTTGTAGGCCCGCAAGAGCAGTTTGGAGAAGTCCCGCACCATCGCCGCGCCCTTGGACGATGAACCGTTGACCTGCCAATTGGTCGTTGCTTCGACGGCCCTCTTCGCCTTGATCAACTGCTTCATCTGAGTCTGGGTCTGCGTGAGCGCATCCTTGTAGGCGACAGCGTCTTGCAGTGGATGGTTGAACGTGTAGAAGCCGGCCTCTTGAACCTCGGCAGCCTCGAGGTCTTCGACCAGTTGCGCACGGGCCGCGCGCTCTTCGGCCTGTGCGGCATTAGCCGCCTGTTTCGCCGCAGCGGCCTCCGCCTGGAGAACCGCCAGGTCCTGCCGCATCTGCGCGATCTGCGACGCCAACGTCACCGCATCCATGCCCTGCAGCTGCGCAACCCACTGCCGAAGATTTGCCACCTCAGCCTCAAGCTGACCGACACGCTTACCGTCGCCCCACGCCATTGCCGCCCCTCCCCATCACAGGTCCTTCAGACGGAAGGTAGCCGCGAAAGCCGTTGACTGTCAGCCGTTTCCCAGATCCGCTCGAGCGATCGAGTTGCACGGGCCACTAGGTCAACGCGCGCATCCTGTTCACCTGCGGATCTGAGGACAACGCAAGACCACTCCGTAGCCTCAGCAGGATGGTTGACGAGCGGAGGCGTCCGTCAAACCGGCTCCCCTCTGTTGTCAACCGGCGCTTTTCAGATCCCGTTGGTGTTGAGGGTCCCTGCTTGAGCTGTGGCGGCGTAGCGTCGGGCCACCAGGTCCGGGAAGTGGCTGATCCGAAGTGTCGATGAGCGGGTGAGAGTCGGCCGCGCTGGATTCGGTTGTCGCCCCGCAGTGCCCTCCCGGACCCGCGGTATCGTCTGACCGCTGATTAGCTTGGGCGGTCCGCGCCGCGTCCGCGACGAGTTGCTTGTAGATCGCGTCAGAGATCCGGCGCTTCAAACAGCGCAGTGCCTCCTTGGGCTTCTTCCCATTCGCTCGCTTACGGCGATAGTAGGTGCGGCCGTCGGTCTCAAGCCACAGTTGAGTGATCGCAGCGATGTGGATGGCGTAGTTCATCCGCCGGTTTCCCGCGCGTGAAAGACGGTGACGGTTCTGCTCACCCGAGGAAGCATCGAGCGGAGCGGTGCCGGTCCACGATGCAAAGCGGTCGCGGTCAGCGCCCTGGCCACGTCTCCCACGTCGGCCAGGATTCGTGCCGCTACGACCGGGCCGATGCCGTGGATGTCCATCAGCCGCGATTCGCGCGCCAGCACCATCGTCTTCAACTCGGCGGTCGCGCGCTTCATCTTTGCCTCGACGGCGACGAGTTCGGCCAACTCCTCGGCCGCGATCCGGCGGCGGGTCTTGCCAGCGATTTCGCGGGGTCGCACGCTGGCCAGCATCTTCTTGGCCTGCATCGTGGTGATGTCACGCTTGACCTGGCCCGGTAACAAGTCCGCGAGCAGTGCTTGAAGTCGGCATACGGTCTGGACTCGTCGATGAGACAGCGCCTCGCGCCGGTCGGTCAGCATCCGCATGGCTTCGAGTTCCCCGTCGACCGCCAGCACCCGCAAGCCGGGAGTGCGAACCCCGACAGCTTCGACCGAGCGGGCGTCCAGGGCATCAGTCTTGCGGTTGTGGCCGGTATTGAACAACCGCACTCGCGCGGAGAGCTTGGCCGGCACGTCGACGACATGCTCACCGGACTCCAGGAGCCGCTGCGCCAGCCCACGACCGACACCATTGGCGCCCTCGACCGCCCAAACACGATCGGGCCACTCCCGCACGTAGCGCCGCATTGCCGCGTACCCGGCTTTGTCGGTCATGAACCGCCCTGGCCCGAGCATCTGCTCGTTCCGATCCACGACCTCGATCGTTGCTGACAGCTTGTGGGGATCGACCCCGATGATGACTTGCTCCATGCTCGGCTCCTACCTTTGCTCGCCTTGATCTGACGGCGAGGTGGGCATCGCTACTACGAGCTGGGCAGTCCCCTCTTGAGCCACGCCTCGTCACGGAGCTCGGCAGGCCGCAGACCGGAAAGATAGCCACACCAGCAACACACGGGTGGGCAGCCCAGAAGAGAGCCGCCCGCCGAGCACCTAGACCGAGTCTGGCCAGACCCGGCGCTAACGGAATCACCTAGTAGCCCAGAAAGAACTACGAGCCACGTGGCGACCTGTAGTTTCTGTCAACGTGAGGTAGGGAGTGTGCAGGGGGTCACACCATGTGCTCCGGCGCAAGCAGTCCTCTCGTGATCGTTCGGCCGCCCTGCCGTAACTCGCTTGGTGCGGCCGTGCGGGGACGCGACGATATGGACTTGTCTTCCGCCCCAGTCGGGGAGCCAGCGCATGACACCACATCTGGCCAAACGGGCCATTACCTGAACATCTCAACCGGCTCGGCCCTACATTATCCCTGTGGGGGATCTTGGCGGCAGCGGCGCTAAAGCGGCCGCCGATATTCTCGTTACGACAGTTCCGCCCGACGATGCGGGGGCTGCGACGCTCGACAGGTTCGAGTGGCAGTGTGCGATGGCCACTGCTGATGTCTTGGCGTTGTACGAGCAGAGCCTGAGTGACTCGTGCCACGACGAGCACGAGCTCATTTGTGAGCACCACGAAGACTGGTGTCTTCGAGATAGAACAGACGCCGAGATCGTTTCTGCGAAGCATCATGAACGCGAGTTCGGCACATACAGCACACTCAAACAGCTGTTGGACGACGGTGGAGTGCTCCATCTGTTTGACCGTTGGTTTGCCCTGCAGCGGTCTCCGCTGTGTCGGGTCGTGACAACTTCGGCTCTCAGCAGTGACGCAGAGAAGTTCGACACGGCGTGCGCGCACTTCAAGCGCCAGACCGGGGACGTCCTGGACTTCGGCCCGCATGCTGAACTGATGGCAAAACTGGTCATGGAGGTCAAAAAGCGACGTGCGACGAAGAAGACCAACAGCGCGACCGGAGCTGGGGCCGACCCAGCACAAGACCCCGCTACGTTTGCGGCGTTCATGCGCGTGCTGCGACTCGACCATAGCCAACCGTTCCGGGACGACCTCCGCTACTCGTCCGCTGAGCGGTACGCGGTGCCGTTAGCTCAACGCCTCGGCAAACCGAACGCGGCTGATGCGATTTGGACAGCTGTTCTCAGCGTGGTCCGAGAGCGGATGCGGGCAGCCGGTCCGACACCACGCGCAGCTCTGCCCTTGGTGCTTGGCGCCGCCGACGAAGATGGCTACGACGCACGGTCACTGACTCTGGGCGAGGTACGCGTAATTGTGGAGGTCGCAATCACCAACACAGCCGGTCTTGCGCCCCTTCCGAAGCCGGTACGAACAAGTCGAGTTGCGGTGAAGATGGCGGCTGGCGGCTGCTACGAGACGACGATTAGTCGAGCCGAGCGTCTGCGACTTCAGTTCAAGACGTACTGGCGGACCGTGGGTTCGGGGCCAGGTCGCGCTACACAACAACAGAGGATCGGCAACGTTCTTCACCAAATCGCGGAGGACGAAACCATTCGGGTCGCTACCGACGACGGGCCGTGGGGGCAGGCGCTGTGGTCTTCCGTGCAGAAGCGCATGGACGCACTGGAAACGACGCCAAAGGCACGGGGGCTGGACGCCGACTTGCTAATGGGAGGCGTTGCCGAACTGGCTAACAACTGCCTCGTCTGGTTCTCTGATGGTTTCAACGCCGATGAGGTTGCACAGCGTCTCGCTGAGGAGGCGTCTTCGTGAACGCATTGGTTGACGAGCTGCACCAGTTGAGGTGGGAGGTCGATGACCTGTCCTACCACCAGATGCGGGTCCTTCTCCTTGTTGCGGCTGTGTCAGCAGAACCGGGTCACAGTCGGAAACTGGATGGTCTGACGAAACTGGCGAAACTCGACTTCTTCGTTCGATACCCGGCGTTGGCGTCGATGCTGTTGGACGATCTGGGAGCTGACGACCGGATGCATATTGGCGAGGTGGATCGGTTGGCCCCGACGCTCGTCCAAGACCCGATGACGCGTTACAAATACGGTCCGTGGGATGACAGGTACTACCCCGTAATCGGCGCCTTGGTGTCGCGTGGCCTCCTTCGATATGCGAAGGGTAGGCGCGGCAGTGTCGCGCTGACACCAACTGCTGCAGGCAAAGCCTTAGCGGCCGACGTGGCAACCGATGAGGTATGGAGGAAGGTCGCGGACCGTTGCGAAGCTGTCGCGGGGGCGTCACGTGGGATGACGGGTAACGCTTTGAAGGAACTCATTTACGACAGGTTGGCGGACCTCATGGACCGGCCCCATCGGACGGTGATTTCGTGACTGCCCGTTTCCGAATTGACCAGTTCCGTCTTGAGACAAACAAGGGCCCGGTTACCTACGACTTTCCTGACGACCTGACGGTCCTCGCTGGTGACACCGGGGTGGGTAAGACCACGCTGTTCGAGCTGATCAAATTTGCACTCGGTGGCGACGGGTTGGTTGCACCGGTCGCGGCGGCAAGCATCTCTGAGGTTTCAGTCAGCATCCTGGCCGGTCGTGAACGTCTCGAACTGGCACGTGAGTTGGACAATGAACGCAACAAGAATGTGCGGATTACGGACCTCATCACGGGTGATGTTCGACCTCGGGTTCCACTGACCGGGTCCGAACCGACAGTAAGCGACACGCTCATGGCGGCGCTGGGCCTCCCGACCACGATGAGAGCTGCTGCCCGCTCCGCGGGCAGCAGCTCCAAGGGCAACCTCATTACGTTCAACGATGTCTTCAAGTACATGTACGTACCTCAGGCGGCAATCAACCAGGAAATTGCTGGCAGCAGAGACTCCTACTACGACCCCAAGCGGAAATCTGTCTTCGAGATTCTGTTTGGCCTGACCGACGCCGATGTTCTGGCCTGGCAATCCGAGGTAAACGTCCTCAACGGGCAGGTCAAGGACACGAAGCGAGAGGCTGACACGGTGGTTCAATTCCTCGTCGCGTCCGGGATGACACTCCGCACGGATACGGAGATAGCACTAGCGAACGCGATTGCGGAGCAACGTGAAGGTGAGCAGACTCTGGTCCGACTTACGACCGAGGTTGAGGACGCAGTTGACCGCGAGACTCAGGTTCTTCGTCAGATGCTTGCCGAGAGTGAACAGTCTCTGAACGAGGCCGAGGTGCTCGTTGCATCCCTGGAACGCGAGCGGGGTGACTACCGGTCCGAAAGACGACAACTGGAGCAAGACCTGGCCCGCTTGTCGCAACTGTCGAGTGCCGGTGCCCGCCTCGCGAACATCGAGTTCGCTGTTTGTCCCCGCTGCACCCAGTCGCTATCAAACCGCGTCGTAGAGCCGGGTGCGTGCCGTGTCTGCCTTCAACCCGACACGGTGAAAGACCTGCCGGACGGGCAGTACGAAACTGCGCAACTAACTGACCAGATAGACGAAGTCGACCGTCAGCTGGGTGTCATCGCACGGCAGTCGGATGAAGCGCGCAACGCGGTCGAGAGCCGCCGCAACCTTGTAGCGAGCCTCACGGACAAAGTAGAGGTACGAACCGCTAACCGGGTCACGCCCCGTCTTCAGGCCTACACCGACGCCGCAGCGACGGTAGCCCGAGCGAAGACGCAGCAGGAGCACTTGGAGTATGTGCTGCACCAGTGGGACCGTGCCGACGACATCGAGGAATACGCCCAGTCGCTGGAACGAAAGCGGTCTGAATTGAAGCAACGAATCGACAACGCGACGAAGAACCTCGCGGCACGGCGTGACTCCGTGATGGCCGAACTGAACGCCGAGTTCAAATCAACCGTTGCAGCGTTCCGTATTCCAGCTGGACAGGGCGCCTCCATCGACCCAAAGTCGTACCTGCCACTGCTGGACGGTCGCCCGTTCAACGAGGTCAGTTCCGCTGGCGGCATCGCGACCGCCACCCAGGTGGCGTACTGGATGTCGCTGCTTGCGGTGGCGGTCCGCATGAACGACACGCCGTACCCAGGGTTCTTGATGATCGACAGCCCGCGCCTGGCCGTCAACAGCAGTGAGGACATCTCTGGGCAGATGTACTCGCGGTTCGTCACCCAAGTCGGCGTCGTTGAAGGCCGTCTGCAGTTCGTGGTCGCCGACAACGAAATGCCGAGCACTTACGTTCGCGAGTTCACAGAGTTCAAGTTCTCATACGACAACCCGACCGTGAGCACGGTGCCGCATCCCGGTCCAGCAGCGGTGACACCCATCGTCGTCAGCGTCGAGAACGAGGACTAAACAAACCGCAGACGGGTCTCACCTGGCTGCCGGGGTCGCAACAGTGCGTCACTTCGCCGCGTGTGACGCGGGCTCGGTCAGGTCAACGACGGGTGAGCATGACGACCGGGATCACGCGGTCGGTCTTGGTCTCGTAGTCGGCGAAGCCGGGGTACTGGGCTTTCTGCGCCTCCCAGATCGGTTCTCGTTCCTCGGCGTCGAGCACACGCGCGGTCACGTCGATGGTCTCGGTGCCGACCTCGACGCGAGCCTCGGGATGAGCCTTGAGGTTGTGATACCAGTCGGGGTTGGTGTCAGCGCCGGCCTTGGACGCGAAGACTGCGAAGTCATCACCGACCGCTTGGTACATCACCGGGTTCACCCGCTCCTGACCGCTCTTGGCGCCGGTGCTGTGCAGCAGCAGTAGCGGTGCGCCCTCGAACTGGCCACCGACCCTGCCCTGGTTGGCACGGAATTCGGCAATGATGTTGTCGTTCCAGTCGCTCATATCTCGAATGTACGGCGACCTGACCCCAAGGACACTGAACTGTGTGCCCACTAGGCAAAACACCCTCGTGGCTCGAGCCGAATCGGATCACGAGCTGAGCCGGGACACAGTGGCCGACATCGACGCGCGCCACCCCGACATGCCGCGAAAGAAGGCGTGGTGTTCCAGCCCACGGGGAGTCAGACAGCGAAAAGCTGGGTGGGGTCTCGAAAGGCCTTGAACTCCAACGCATTTCCGGAGGGATCCAGGAAGAACATCGTCCACTGCTCCCCCGGCTCGCCTTCAAAGCGCAGATACGGCCCGATGATGAAATCGGTGCCCGCGGCGGTGAGCCGCCGTGCCAGCTCATGGAACCGGTCGACCTCCAGGACCAGACCGAAGTGCGGAACCGGCACATCGTGGCCGTCGACAGGGTTGGTGCCCGCAACAGCGGCTCTGTGATCGTCGACCTGGTGGGTGACTACCTGGTGACCTTCGACATTCCAATCGGTCCAGCGCTCCGCTGAACGCCCACGGCCGAAGCCGAGCACGTCGCCGTAGAACTGGCGCGCGGCATCAATGTCGTGGACGGGGATGGCCAGGTGGAACGGCGGAAGGCTGGCAGAGGCAGGCATTTAACAACGATATTGCTCAACAGATGAGCCGGTGCTCGGGGCCGGATGTATCCGGGCATTGGCCAAAGCTCTCAGGCGGGGAACACGCCACTGGAGAGGTACCGGTCGCCGCGGTCGCAGACCACGAAGACAATCGTCGCGCCCTCGACCTCTTGGGCCACCCGCAGGGCGGCCCAGCACGCGCCGGCCGCTGAGACGCCACCGAAGATGCCCTCCTCGCGGGCCAGCCGGCGGGCCATCTCCTCGGCGTCGGTTTGGGTGACCTCCACGGTCCGGTCCACCGCCGACGGGTCGAAGATCTTCGGCGTGTACTCCGGTGGCCAGGCGCGGATCCCGGGAATCTTCGAACCCTCCGCGGGCTGTGCCCCGACGATCCGAATGTCGGGGTTGCGCGACTTCAGGAACCGCGAGACCCCGGTGATGGTGCCGGTGGTGCCCATCGCGGACACGAAGTGCGTGATCCGTCCGTCGGTCTGGTGCCACAGCTCCGGGCCCGTCCCGTCCTCGTGAGCGCGGGGGTTGTCCGGGTTGCCGAACTGGTCCAGGACACGGCCGCGGCCCTCCCGCTCCATCCGCGTGACCACGTCGCGGGCCTCTTCCATGCCGCCATCTGCCGGGGTGAGGACCACGTCGGCGCCATACGCCTTCATCGTCTGGACCCGCTCGATGGAGGCGTCCTCGGGGATCACGATGACCAGTGGGTAGCCGCTGATCGCCGCCGCCATCGCCAAACCGATCCCGGTATTGCCCGAGGTGGCTTCCAGAAGAGTGTCGCCGGGGGCGATCTCCCCTCGCGCCTCAGCGCCCCGGATCATGGCGATCGCCGGCCGGTCCTTCACCGAGCCGGCCGGGTTGTTCCCCTCGAGCTTGGCGAGCAGCACGTTGCCACAGCGTTCGTTCTCCGGCCCGGGCAGGCGCTGCAAGCGCACCAGTGGGGTGTCGCCGATGACGTCCTCCATCGTGGGGTACGCCGGAGGGTTGCTCACACCCCGGAGTCTACGGCGGCGCACGCCGGCGGCACGCTCCCAAGCACTCGTACAGTTACCGCAGAATCACCCACAACGGAGGAACATCGTGACTGATCACCTCTTCGTGTACGGAACACTGGCACCCGGCCGGCCCAACGAGCACGTGTTGGCCAGTGTGCGCGGGACGTGGGAGCCCGCGACCGTCAGGGGCAGGCTGCTGCAACATGGTTGGGGAGCCGCCGTCGGCTTCCCCGGCATCGTGCTGGACGACGATGGGCCCGAGGTGGAAGGCATGCTGCTCAGCTCAGAGGACCTGAGCCACAGTTGGGAGCGCCTGGACCAGTTCGAGGGTGATGGCTATGCGCGGGTGCAGGCGTCGGTCAGGCGCCGAAACGGTGGGACCGCGGTTGCTCACATCTACGTGCTCAACGGCCAGTCCGAGGTGTCCGCACCCGATCCATCGGCCTCATAGAACGACACCAAAAACGCTATGCCAGAAGCGCTTTCGTCCGGTCGGCCCAGAGCGCCTCAGAACCCCGGGAAGACCTCACGCAGTTGATCGAGCGTGACGTTGCCGGTGACGGTCACGTCGTCGGGCGTGTATGCCGAGCCGAGCCGCCCGAAGATCAGCCGAAGCGCCGCTTCCGGCGCACCGGCGAACGTGGCCGTCGCACCGTCCACCTCCGACTGCAGGCTCACGCCGTCGTCGATCACCACGCTGTAACCGGTGTCGCCGACGGCCAGGACGACGCGCTCATCGATCGACTCGGCCTTGCCGGCGAACCCGACCAGCACGCCGAGGTCACCCGAGAGCTGCTCGAAGAGGGCCGTGGCGCTGGCCTCGCGAAGACCAGCCGCACTGTCGATGGCGACCCGGACGTCCCAGCTGTGGTTCGCAACCTCATTCAGTCGCAGACCGGCGAACGTCGCGGCCGTGGCCGGCGCGGGGAGGAACCCGATCGGCATGGTCAATGACTCCACCTGCTCCGGCGTCAGCGACTCCAACTTCTCCACCAACCGGCGATCGTGCTCGAGGAACCCGGCCCGTTGCTCCGCGGGCGCCATCGCGTCCCAGCGCGCCCAGACGGCGCGATTGAAATCACCGTCGGGCGCCTCCCCCTCACCCAGCGCGGCATTCAGGCTCGCGAGGGTGATCTCGCCGCCGCTGCCCAAGTGCGAAAACACTTGTGCCACAGACCATTCGCTCGCCCCCGACGGTCCGGACAGTCGGTCGTCGGTCAAGTCGTGGGCAACGTCCACGAGCGCGTCATGTTCCTGGCGAAGGGCCTCAATGGTGCGTATGGCGAGATCAGTCATGACGATGCCAACCGCGACCAGCCGCTCGATGTTCCCTCGCCGTCTCCCACGCCGAAATCGGATCCCCTTGGCTGCCAACGCGATCGGATCGGTCGATCCCAACGGTTGCGGGAATGAGGCGTAGGTCACATACTGAGTGCCGTAGGGCGAGACAAGAGACTTCCTGCAGGAGACTCTTGGCTTGCCCTCTCGCATGTCCGGGCCACTCTCTTGCAGGGTGACCGGAAGGACAATGGCGTGGCTTCACTCACCACGATCCGCGGCGTCAAGGACGTCACGGATTTCATCGATTCTCGGCCGGGTATTCGAGGGCACGCTCGCCTCGTCTGGTGGCTGTTGCTGGGCGGCTTGTTCCTGGAGGCGTTGTCGAACTCCGCGATGAGCGCGGGCCTCAACCCGATGACCGACGACCTCTCCCTCAGTGCCGGCGAGGTCTCCTTCCTCACGTCGTTGTCATCGTGGGTTGCGTTGGCATTCAACCCGATTGGCGGGTGGCTGGCAGACCGGTGGGGTCGGGTGGGCCTGCTGATCGTCGCCAAGGTGCTCTCCCTCGCGGGCGCGGTCGTGGCAGCGACCGCCGGCGGGCTGGTCGGGATCGCGGGTGGCCGAGTACTGGTGGGAATGGCCTACGGGATCGACTTCGCCATCGCGATGGCCCTGCTGGCCGAGTTCACCCCGAAGAAGTTCGCCGCGCGACTGAACACCTGGCAGGGCATCTGGTACGTCGCGGTGTCGACCAACCTGCTGCTGGCAATCCTGTTCTACGAGCTCGGCACCGGCCTGTCGATCTGGCGTTACCTGCTCGGGGTCTGCGGCCTGGTCGCGTTGGTCCTGTTGGTGCTGCAGCGGAAGTACCTCGTGGAGTCACCCACCTGGCTGGCGCGCAAGGGCCGGCTGGTGGAGTCCGCACGCTCGTTGACCGAGGTCTTCGGCGCCACAGTCGAAGCGGGCGAACCGGTGCAGGAGAACGTCGCACCGGTGGCCGACCGAGGCGTCGGAAACATTGTTCTGCTCTTCCGCGGGACCTACCTTCCCCGCACGATCGTGGCCACCACGGTGCAGCTGGTCCAGTCGATCCAGTACTTCGGTGTGGGCTGGTACCTACCGATCATCTCGGTCGCGTTGTTCGGCTCCGACTTCGTGTTCAACACGTTCGGCACCCTGATCTTCAACCTCTTCGGCATCCTCGGTGGGTTCTGCTCGGCGGCGATCGCGCACCGGTTCGGTCTGCGCATCGCGTCCAAGTGGGGCTTCGCGGTCGTCTTCGTGATGCTGGTGATCCTCGGCCTGTTCTATGAGGATCTCCCGCTGTGGCTCGGGTTCGTCGTGCCGTCCGCGTTCATCCTGGCGCAGTCGGCCGGTCCGGGTGGCAACGGAAAGTCATTGTCCTCATTGTCTTTTCGGTCGGAAGTGCGTGCGACCGCCAACGGTTTCATCGGCGCGATCGGCGCCGTCGGCGCCGCGGTCGGCCTGGTCGTGTTCCCGTTGTTGAAGAGCGACCTCGGCCTCGGAAACACGTTCCTGATCATCTCGATCGCCCCGTTGTTGGCGTTCGTTGTCTGCTCGGTCGTCCGGTGGGAGCCGACGCGAGCACCGTTGTCGCCGGATGAGGAGACCGACGCGCCACGGTTCGAGTCCTCCCCCGTCTCCCCGGTGCCGGAGAGTGTGCGTCCATGAGTGTGAAAGCAATCCTCGCCATCGACGAGGGCACGACCGGCACGCGTGCCGCGCTGGTCACCGACGCCGGTGAAGTACGCCATCTGACCTACCGATCGTTGGCGGTGCAGCACCCGGTCGCCGGCGTTGTCGAGCAGGACTTCGACGAAATCTGGACCGAGACCCTCGACGCTGCCCGTGCCGTGCTGGCGCAAGCCGCCGTCGACGGCGTCGAGGTCGTGGCAGCTGCTGTCGCCGTGCAGCGGTCCTCGGCCGTGCTGTGGAATGCGAAGTCCGGCAAGCCGATCGGTCCCGGCATGGTCTGGCAGGACACCCGCTACGCCGAAGAGCTGGCCGACCTCGGAACGGCCTGGAACCAGCGCCTGCGGTCGGTCACCGGTCGCGTCGCCGGGGTGCGGTCGCCATACCTGTGGGCCGCGCATCGAATTCGCGAGGACGCCGAGGTCCGCGCCGCACACCAACGGGGTGAGTTGCGGTTCGGCACGGTCGACACGTGGCTGACCTGGAAGCTGACCGGCGGCCGGCGAAACGTCACGTCGGCAACCAATGTGGTGGCCTGCGGCGGGTACGACCTGGCTGCAGGCACCTACTTCAAGGACTGGATCGACGCCACGGGTCTGCCGGCCGAACTACTGCCGGAGCTGGTCGATGACGGCGGCGACATCGCCTGCACCGATCCCACCGTGCTGGGACTCCAGGTACCGCTGCGCACGGTGATCGGCGACCAGCACGCGGCACTGTTGGGCCTCGGTTGTCTGGCCACCCGCGAAGGAACCTGCATCCACGGAACAGGCAGCTTCGTGGACCAGATCGTCAGCTCCGACAGCGTCATACCGAGGACGGCGCCCGACGCGGTCGTGCACCACGTGGCATGGAAGCGCGGTGATCCTGTTCTCGCACTGGAGAACTACACCGCCACCACCGGGTCGGCCCTGCAGTGGGCATGTGACGAACTGGACTGGTTCTCGTCCCCGCAGGAGATCTCCGCCCTGGCCGCCAAGCAGCCGCTGTGGTCGCGGCCGGTTCCGTTCTTCGCCCCCACGTTGACCGGAGTGCGCCTGCCTCGCGTGGAAACCCGGGTGCAGGGATCGCTGACCGGCTTGAACCTGGCGACGACCCGCGTCGACCTGGCGCACGGAATGCTCGAGGGAATCGCCCAATGCGTAGCTCGCAGTGTCGATGCCAACCGGTCCATCGCCGGAACGGCACCCGGCTCCGTACGAGTCGGCGGCGGTCTGTCGCTGTGTGATCCGCTGTTGCAACTGCAGGCAGACCTGACGGGCCTGCCGATGCTGCGCTACCGGGACACCGAGAAGACGACCGTACGCGGCGCGGCATTCCTGGCCGGTGTGGACGTGCTCTGGGCCTCATTGGCGGACGCGGTGGCAACCCTGCGAGCTCCGGAGACCTTTGAGCCACAGATCGGCGAGGACCAACGCTGCACTCGCATCCACGCCTGGCGCTCGGTGATCAACGCCGAGCTGGCCGAACTGGATCACACCGAACCTCTGTCAACGTCAGAAAGGTAATACCGAGATGGTGTCCCTACCCGCGCGCGCAATCAATCCGCAGCGCGCTGCGATGGTTCGCACCGAACCGTTGGACTTCACGCGCGCCACCATGGTGTCGCGATTGGAGTCCGAACACTTCGACGTCGTCATCATCGGAGGCGGCATCACCGGAAGTTATGCCGCCCTGGATGCCGCCCGACGCGGCCTGAACGTCGCCCTGATCGAGAAGGACGACTTCGCGTCCGGCACCTCGTCGAAGTCCTCGAAGATGGTCCACGGCGGCCTGCGGTACATCGAGCAGGGCAACCTGGGACTGGTCCGGCACTCGTTGCTGGAACGACAGCGCTTGCGCCGCAACGCATCCCACCTGGTCCACCGCCTGCCATTCCTCTTCCCGGTGCTGAGCCAGGACGGTGTGTTCGACCCACGGCTGGCGGCCGGTTTCGAGGCCCTGTTGTGGACCTACGATCTCGCCGGGGGCTGGCGGGAAGGGATCCTGCACCAGAAGTTGTCGGCTGCCGAAGTGCTCGCGCACTGTCCCACCTTCAAACAGGACCGGCTCAAGTACGGGTTGATGTACTTCGATGCTCGCGTCGACGACGCGCGCCTGACACTGACCGTCGCCCGCACTGCGGCACACCTGGGCGCGGTCGTGGCAAACCACGCCACCGTCACAGAACTGCGCCGCAACCACGGCCGAGTAGCCGGTGTCGAGGTCGACCTGGGCGACCGCTCGTTGTCGGTGCGCGCGCGGTCCGTCGTGATGGCGACAGGTTCCTGGCTGCGCGACTGGAACGGCGCCCTGCCCGACGCGGACGTGCCACCGATCAGACCGGCCAAGGGCGTCCACATCGCGGTTCCCTGGCAGAAGATCCGCAACGACTGCACGGTCACCATTCCGGTGCCGGGACGATCCCGGCGCGCGACGATCACCCGCTGGGGCGACTACGCGTTGCTGGGCACCACCGACGACGATTACACCGGCGACCTCGACGCGGTGTATTGCACCGCCGAGGAGCGCGACTTCCTGATCGACGGCACACGGACCGCATTGAACACGGACCTCGACGCCGACGACGTCGTCGGCGCGATCGGGGGCACCCGACCGCTCATCGCGGCGCCCGGAGGGAAAACCGTTGATGCCAAACGGAACCACGAGATCCGGGTGGACCGCGACGGGCTCGTCACGGTCGTCGGTGGCAAGTTGACGACCGCTCGTCACATGGGCGCGCAAACCATCGACGCGGTCCAGCGAGTGCTGGATGTGCGAGGTCGTTCGCAGACGGCCAAGCAGTACCTGCTCGGCGCGGCCGGGTATGACGCGGAGTCGACCACGGCCACCGGTGGCCTGGAAGCCCACTTGGGCGAGCGTTTCGGCAACGAAGCACATTTCGTGAGCGACATCATCGAGTCGGACCCGCGGCTGGCCGAACCACTCATCACCGGACTGCCCTACACCGCTGGAGAAGCGGTCTACGCCATCCGACACGAGATGGCCGGCACGGTCGCCGACGTCCTGGAGCGTCGCACCAGGTCCAGGTTGTTCGCCCGTGACGCGTCTCTGCAGGCAGCCGCCCAGATTGCCCGGATCCTGGTCATCGAGGGGGCCGCATCCGAGGCGCAGGCCGCCGAACAAGTGCGCCAATACAGCGATTCCGTGGCCACCGAAGTGGCCGCGCTCAACTCCGACATCAACCAGGAGGCATACGTCTGATGATCAGCAAGGAAGCCATCCGCCGGGGCTACAACCGAGGCGACTACAACGTCGGAGCACCGACGCAACCGAAGTTCGCCCGAGAGGGCGGGCCGACCCCGACCGGTCAGCGATTCCAGAACACGGTGCCCGTGCCCGCCGAGGTGGTCGAGAAGCTGCGCGCCGCCGGACTGGACGTCGTCACCGAAGCCTCGGAAGTGCGTGACGGTGTGCGGGACTGGTGGGCCGGCACGATGATCGCCGAAACTGACGGCCGTGGCGGCACCGACGGCGTGGTCATCGCCAAGGCAGCCACGGTCGAGGAGATCCAGGAGGCCGTGCGGATCACCCGTGGCGCCAAGATCCCGCTGACGGTCTCCGCGGCCCGCTCCAACGTGACGGGTGCGGCCCTGCCCGTCCACGGTGGCGTCGTGCTGGACGTGTGCGGCCTGGACCGCATCCTGGACCTGGACGAGACGAGTCAGATCGTGTCCGCCGAACCCGGTGTCTTCGGTGACATCTTCGAGCACTGGCTGCAGGAGCGCGGATTCACCACCGGGCACTGGCCGTCCTCCTTCGGCATCAGCACCGTCGGCGGCTGGGTCGCATGCCGCGGCGCCGGCCAGCTGTCCACGCGGTACGGAAAGATCGAGGACATGGTCGTCGGCCTGGACGTGGTGCTACCCGACGGCTCGTTGATCACCACCGGAGGCAATCCGCGTGCGGCGGCCGGCCCGGACCTGAACCAGGTCTTCGTCGGGTCCGAAGGTCTGTTGGGCGTCATCGTCGGCGTCCGGCTGCGGGTGCACCGCCTGCCGTCATACTCCCGCGCCCTGGCGTTCGGCTTCGACACTTTCGCAGCAGGGCTCGAGGCCTGCCGGCAGATCCTGCAGCGCGGCGCGAGCCCGGCCGTGCTGCGCCTGTACGACAACCTCGAATCGGGCGTGCAGTTCGGTCACGGGGAGACCAACGTGCTACTGATCGCCGACGAAGGCGACCAGCCCTTGGTGGACGCGGTGATGACCGTGACCGAGCAGGTCTGCGAAGGAGCGCAGCCGCTGGACCAGGCGGCCATTCTGGAGAAGTGGCTCGACACGCGATACCTGACCGGCAAGTCCGCCGAGGGCTTCACCCCCACCGAGGGGAAGGGCTTCGTGGCCGACACGCTCGAGATGGCCGCCCGATGGGCGGACCTGCCGCAGATGTATGACGAGGTCGTCGCGGCGATCAATTCCGTCGATGGCACGCTGGCGGGTTCCGCGCACCAGTCCCACGCCTACTTGGACGGAGCGTGCTTGTACTTCTCCTTGCGCGGGGAGGTGAATCTTGAGCAACGCCAGGCCTGGTACGACGAAGTGTGGCAGTCGGTCAACGAAATCCTCCTCACCAAGGGGTCGGCCATCAGCCACCACCACGGTGTCGGTCTGCTGCGTTCGCCGTATGTCGGCCGGGCACTCGGCGAGGGTCACCAGGTTCTCGCGGCCATCAAGGCGACACTGGACCCTGATGGTCTGTTCAACCCCGGGAAGTTCGAACTCTGAGCAGAAAGGAACCGCCCGCCATGTCTGTGGTCGACCGGCTACACGCCGCACCTGTCATCGCCACGTTGTTCGGGACGCATGACCTGGACACGTTCCTGCAGGCGCCGACCGCATTCTGCTTCGTGGCCAACCTGCCTCTGGTGGAGGTCGCCCCTGTGGTGCAGCAGCTGCAGGAAGCCGGCAGCTTCCCGATCCTGAACGTGGACACGGTCAAGGGCCTGAGCGCCAACCCCGACGGGCTGAACTACCTGCGGTCCGTCGGGGTGATGGGCATTGTGTCCACGCACGCCGCGATCGTGGCCAAGGCGGCGAACAGTGGCCTGCTCACCTTGCAGAAGGTCTTTGCGACCGACCGCTCCAACCTTCCCAGGATCCGCGCCTCGATCGCGCAGAGTCGGCCGCACCTCGTGCAACTGATGCCGTGGCCGGTGGTCCCCCGGCTCCGCGGCGAGTTCTTGGATGCGATGCCCAATTTCATCGTCAGTGGTTTTGTCCATGACCGGGCAGACGTCGACGACGCGTTGGAGTTGGGCGCCGTCGCCGTATCGACCAGTCAACAGGACCTGTGGGTTCCGATGGAGGACAGCAACCGTGACTGAGGCATCGCATCTGGTGCTGGCGCACTACCACCCTGCGCCCGGTCAGCACGCCGCAGTGCTGGCCCTGTTGGAGGAACTCGCGGTGGCCAGCCGGGCGGAGCCGGGGAACCGGGGATATGACTACTTCCTCTCCCCCGATGGCGCCGCCGAGATCCTGATCGTCGAGCGGTACGAACGCGCTGCGGACTTCGCGGCGCACCGGGAGACCGAGCACTTCCAGGATCTTGCGGTGCGGCAGATCATCCCGTTGCTGGCACGGCGCTGGATCGAGGAGATCCCGCTGGGCTAACGGCACGCAACGAGTCGGCTGCCCGGGCACGTCAGCACGGAGAAGCGTCAGCTCCAGCCGCCGTCGGCTCCGATGGTGGCGCCGGTGACGAAGGACGCGTCCGGGGAGACCAAAAACGCTACGACAGAAGCGATTTCGTCCGGTTGACCCAGTCGGCCCAGCGCGCTCATGGAACGCAGCAGCGCGTCGAACGGGACGTCGACCAGCGCGGGGTGGATGTAGTTCGGCGCGTACGCGGCCATCCGTGTCTCGGTCGCACCCGGCGCGATGGCGTTGATGGTGATGTTGCGCTCGGCGAGCTCGGGGGCCAGGTTGCGGACCAGCGCCGGGATCGCGGCCTTGCTCGCGGCATACAGGGCGTGGTGATGGACCGCCAGCCGCGCACTCACCGACGAGCTGAGCACGATCCGGCCGCCCTCGCTCATGACGGCCGCCGCGGCCTGGGTGACGAAGAGCTGCCCCGCGACATTGGTCCGGAAGAGCAGGTCGAAGTCGGCCTGGGTGATGGTCTCCAGTGCTCCGAAGTGCTCCACCCCGGCGTTGCTGACCAGGATGTCCAGCCCGCCGAACTCCGCGACCACCGCGTCCACCAGCTCGTATGCCGGCGCGGCGCCGCTGACGTCGCCGCGGAAGGCCGACGCGGTGAACCCCTCGCCGGTCAGCTCGTCGACCAGTGCTTCGGCGGTCTCCTGATCGGATCGGTAGTTCACCGCAACCGCGGCGCCTTGGGCGGCCAGCCGTCGCGCGACCGCGGCACCGATGCCGCGGCTGCCGCCGGTGATGAGCGCCCGCTTGCCCGCGAGGATCGGTGTGGGTGCCTGTGTCGATGCCGTGTGTCCCATGTGTGTCTCTTTCCGTGTCGTCGAGCTGCGTGGTGGGGCCTCGAGACGCCCGCGCCTTGCAATGACATTTAGTCAGCAAAATTGACCATACTCCCAATGAAGGCCGCCGCCGACACCAGCCGGAGGTGCCACCTGCCGGCGCGGCAGTGCCGTAGGGTGCGGCCCATGAACGAAGTGGCCGGTGGACCCGATGACGTCGCGGACGACGCGCAACACGTAGATCTCGGGTTGGGGTTGTTCATCCCGTACCGGTACATGGAGGACCGGATCTTTCGCACTCTGCAGGGGGCCGGCTTCGCCGACTGGACCCTGGCCCAAGTTCGGGTGTTCCAGCGGATCGCCCCGGACGGTTCGCGGCTCACCGAACTCGCCGCACAGGCGCAGATGAGCAAGCAGAGCGCGGGCGTATTCGTCGATCAACTCGAGGCTTTGGGCTATGTTCGCCGCATTCCGGACCCCAGCGATGGGCGAGCCCGGTTGATCGTGATCGAGGAGCGCGGACGCCGCGCCGCCGACCTGGCTCGCGCGACATCGCAGGAGATCCTCGCCGAGTGGTCGGCATACCTGGGCACGCGCAACTTCGAGCTGCTGAAGCAGATCCTGGATCAGCTCCGCGAGATCACCGACCCCTACGCCCGGTAGGTCCGCCGCAGCAGGGCCACGACTTCCCCTCTTCCCCCATCCCGAGCGGCCGGCATCGGCAGCAGTGCACGACGTTTTGACATTGGTCAGTTTTATTTACTATTTTGGTCAGGAGCGTTGACGAGTTCGCCACGCCCCACCTCTTCTGAAGGAAGTCACCATGTCCATCGTCATCACCGGCGCATCCGGTCATCTCGGTCGTCTCGTCGTCGATCAACTGCTCGCCACCGGCACACCCCCGGCGCAGATCGTCGCGACCGGCCGCGAGGTCGACAAGCTCGCCGACCTCGCCGCCAAGGGCGTCACCGTGCGCCGCGCGGACTTCGCCGACACGGCCACCCTCGACGACGCGTTCGCCGGCGCCGATGCCCTGCTGCTCGTCTCCACGACGACGGTCGGCGACCGGTTCGACAACGCTCGCACCGCGATCGACGCGGCCCAGCGCGCCGGCGTCGCCCGCATCGTCTACACCAGCATGCTCAACGCCTCGACCGCGCAGATGACGCTGGCCGACGCACACCGCCGCACCGAGGATCACCTGCGCGAGAGCGGCGCGGCATACGTCATCCTGCGCAACGGCTGGTACCTCGAGAACTACACCGACCAGCTGCCGATCATCAGCCAGTACCGCACCCTGATGGGCAGTGGGCAGGACGGTCGAGTCAGCGGAGCCGCCCGCCAGGACCTCGCGGCGGCCGCCGCCGTCGTGCTGACGCAGGACGGACACGACGGTGCGACATACGAACTCGGCGGCGCACCGTTCACCCTGACCGAGCTCGCGGTCACCATCAGTGACGTCCTCGGCGTCGAGATCACCTACCGGGACATGCCGGTGGCTGACTACGCGGGAGTGCTGGCCGGCGCCGGGCTCCCCACGGAGATGGCCGACGCCGTCGCCGACGCGGATGCCGGCCTGGCCCGTGGCGAGCTGTTCACCGCCAGCGACGACCTGGTCAAGCTGATCGGCCGTCCGGCGATCACCGCGCACGAGGCGTTCCAGCAGGCCGCCGCCACTCAGGACGCGCGATGACCGGCGTCGACACCCACGAGATGGTGTTGATCCACCGCGTCATACGACGTGAGATCGGCCGACTGCCAGCGCTTTTCCGCGGTGCGGCCAATGATCGGGCACGGTCGAAGGTCGTCGGCGCGCACGCGTACGAGATGTTGGACTTCCTGCACACGCATCATTCCGGTGAGGACGAGTTGCTCTTCCCGAAGCTGCGCGAGCGCGCGTCGCTCGACCCCGAGTTGATGGACCGGATGGACGCCCAGCACGCGCTGGTCGACCACGCCGTCACGTCCGTCGGCGCGGAGCTGCCCGCATGGACCGCGAGCGCGGACCCCGCCGCCGGCGAACGTATGGCGAAGCTCGTCGAGGACGCGATGCCGTCGCTGATCGAGCACCTGGCGGAGGAAGAGGAGAAGATCCTGCCCATCGTGTCGGTCACTGTGACGCAGCAGGAATGGAACGCGCTCGGCAAGCACGGCATGACCGCGATCCCGATCACGCGGCGACTGGTCATGCTCGGTCACATCACCGAGGAGTCCGACCCCGCTGAGCGCAAGACCTTCATGCAGGTCATCCCGGCGCCAGTTCGGTTGATCTACAAGCTGATCGGGCACCGCCAGTTCCGTCGGGACACCGCGGTGATCCGCGGCCCGCTGGCCGGCGGTATGCCGGGGGCGTGACTCAGGCCGAGCGCTCGATGAGGTCGATCACGGCATCAAGGCTCGCTTCCAGGGCCTTGGTGTCGCGCTCGACCTGAGTCAGCAGCAGGCCCCCCTGCAGCGCCGCAAGCAACGCGAGCGCGAGACGGTCGGGGTCGGCGTCCGCCGCGAGTCGGCCCTGCGCGGACATCTCACGCAACCCGCCTTGGATGGTGGTGGCCCATCGCTGGAAACCGGCCGCGACCAAATCCCTTCCGTCCGAGTCGGTTTCGGCGAGTTCGCTGCCGAGCGACCCGATCGGGCAACCACCGGTGTAGTTGAGCTCGACCTGGTGCTGCACGACCCAGTCACGCCATACACGCAGGCCGTCCAGGGTGCTCAGGTCGAAGGTCTGCTGTCCCTCGACGATCGTGTCGGTCTGGTGCTCGATGACCGCCCGCACCAGGGCCGGCTTGTCCTCGAAGTAGTGGTAGAGCTGCGAGCTCGACACTCCCGCGGCCGCCCGCACGTCCTCGGTCGTCGTGTGCGCGACGCCCCGCTCGAAGATCAGGTCCGCCGCCGCGGTGACGATCCGCTGACGGGTCTCCCTGCCCTTGCGCGTGAGTCGACACGGAGCCGTGGTGGTCATGGACGGAGTCTAGCCAAAGTGGAGTGCGCGATCCATTTGTGAGTAAAGTGGATCGCGCAATCCATTTTTGAAGCCTCACTGATCGGACGAAACCCATGACCCTGCACGGCAAGACAGCACTCATCACCGGCGCGACCTCGGGCATCGGCCAAGCCGTCGCGCAACGCCTCGCGAGCGACGGCGCCGCGGTGATCATCACCGGCCGCAACCAGGAGCGCGGCGACCAGGTCGTCGCGGACATCGAATCCGCAGGCGGCACAGCCAAATTCATCGCCGCCGACCTTGCTGACTTCGCGGACGTCCAACGGCTCGCCGAGGTCGCCGCCGACGTCGACGTGCTGGTGAACAACGCGGGGATCTTCCCGGGCGGCCCGACCGCGCAGACCACCGAGGAGTCGTTCGACTCGACCTTCGACATCAACGTCAAGGCACCGTTCTTCCTCACCGCAGCCATCGCTCCCCGTATGGCGGCCAGGGGCGGCGGCTCGATCATCAACATCTCCACCATGGCCGCGGCGGTCGGCATGAACGGCCTGGCCGCGTATGGCGCATCCAAGGCCGCGCTCGAGACCCTGACGAAGTCGTGGACCGCGGAGTACGCCCCGCACGTCCGGGTCAACGCCGTCGCTCCCGGCCCGACGCGCACCCCGGCGAGCGCGGCCATGGGCGACACGTTCGACGTCCTCGCCTCCAGCACGCCTGCCGGACAGGGCGCCAAGCCCGACGAGATCGCCGCTGCCGTCTGCTTCCTCGCCTCGGACGACGCCAGCTTCATCTACGGAGCGATCCTGCCGGCCGATGGCGGACGCGTCGCCGTCTGAATCCCGTTGCCACGGCCGACCACGTCGCGCGGAGTGTAGGAGGAAGCTGGCACGAACAGACCACCGCGAGAGGAGACCGAGCATGACCCGGGGCATGACGAAGGACTTCGAGGTGACTGACACCGACCTGACGGGAGCAGTCGATGCGCTGCACACCGCCGGTGTCGTCGGTCGCAAGGGTGCTTTCACAACCGAATTCGTGGATGAGCTGCGCGTCGACGTCGAGGCTGCGTTCGAGGAGGCTCGTGCGCGGGAGGACGGAGCCGTGGGCCGTGGGCCGAACCGTTGGTATGTCGAGGTCCACCCCGAGGCGCTGCGGGGATTCCAGGGTCTGGTCGACCACCCGTGGGTGCGAGCGGTGAGTTCCGCGGTCCTCGGGCCGGACTACAGCATCGTCGAGGTCGGTTTCGACATACCGTTCGCCGGCGCGGTGGATCAGCCCTGGCATCGGGACTTCCCGTCGCCCGTCGAGACCCGGGTCGACAAACGACTCACCAGCCTGGCGTTCAACGTGACTCTGGTTGACACCGAGGAGGACATGGGACCTTTCGAGATCGCGCCCGGCACGCAGTGGGAGACCGGCGAGGATTTCGCACACGAGATGTTCCCGGACCGGTCGACGTGGTCGCGCTACGAAGCGCTCGCGACCCGCAATTACCCGCGCAGGGGCGACATCTCGGCGCGCTCGGCACTGACGATTCACCGCGGAACGACGAACCATTCCGAGAAATCCCGGCCCGTGCTGGTCCTCGGCGTCGACTCGCCGGAAGCCAACAACGCCGACCATCACAGCTTGGCTGTCACGACGGACTACTGGGCCGAGTTGCCCGAGCGAGTCCGCGAACACCTGCACTGCCCGGTCGTCGAACGCCTGACGCCGATCACCCAGAAGCACACCATCGAGGGCCTGGTCATGGGTGCGGCCGAATAGCACCGGTGCCCGGTAGGTTCACTGCGAGGCGCATCAGGAGACAGGAAGCAGGCCGCAACGAGTCGCGGCCGTCACCGCCTCCAGTCGTCCGCGCACACCGAGCTTGCGATAGATCGCGACAGTGTGGTGCATGACGGTCTTGGGTGTGACCCGCAGCTCGGCCGCGATCTCCTTGTTGCGCAGACCCCTGCCGAGCAGACACAGAACCTGTAGCTCCCGGGCCGTGAGCACGCCGTGCGGTTCGGCCCGGGGACACGGTTGCGCCGCAGCGGGCGCCGCGTCGGCCACCTGGCGCAGGTAGCCGGTGACCTCGATGAGTGTCCGGTCTCGGTCCAGCAGCTGCCCGCGGGCTACCTGTGCGTCGAACTCGCTGTCCCCCAACGCTTTTCGCAAGATGTCGAGGCCAGCGCGATAGAGCTGCGCATGGACCGGCGCCATGATGGTGAGCAGTGGCTCGACATAGGAGGCCACCGACCCGTGTAGGTGAGCACCCGTCACGTGGTCACCGTGCATGCGGGTGATGTGGACTCCGAGCATGACGCAGATGGTCAGCCCGTGCAGCAGGTCCTCCTCCCCGAGTGTGCCCAGCCGCCGCAAGGTCCACTCGGCGGCGGCGACCGGGTCGCCCGCGTCGATCGCTTCCTGGGCGAGGGTGGCCAACGTGTGCGCCTGGTAGGTGACGTCGCGCTGGTTGCCGAAGATCTCGAGGACCGCCTCGAGCGGCGGCAGCTCGGCCCGGTTCTCGACATACTCGGGCGGCATCGCATGCAGCGACAGCGAGCCCAGTGCGATCCCCTCCTCGTCCCCTGACCGGATCGCGCGCGCCAGACCCGAGGCCCCCACCCGGGCCGCCTCGGCGTACTGGCGAATCACGGCTTGCGTTGCGCCCGAGGCGATTTCGAAGCGCCCCAACCAGCGGACGTGCCCGATCCTGGTCGCCACCTGGATGCCCTCGGCGCACGACGCGATCGCGCTGCCGATGTCTGCCAGGGCCATCGTGGTGACGAACTGGGTCCGCAAGGCCCGGAGCAGAGGTAACGGTTCGGCGAGTCGGCGAGCCAGCTCGACGCCTTCGGCGAGCTGACCGCGAATGAGTTCGGATCGGTCGGCGGCCAACGGCGACCAGCTGCCGATCGCCGCCGTCCACAGCAGAGCGTCCCGGCGTGGCCTCTGATCGCCCGCGAGCTCGACCCGGGTCAGATCCACCAGCACCTCCATGAGCCCGGCGCTACCCCCACGCCGGTCGGCCGCCCACCCGAGGTCGGCCGCAAGCCGAAGCGCGCGTCGTGGATCGTCCCCGCGCAGCCACCGCAGCGCGGCGAGCGCCTCCGCGAAGTCCTCGCCCAGGATCCGCTCGGCCTCATCCTCCTCGACGTCGTCGAATGCGGCCGAGGCACGCCGGGCCAGTTCGCAGTAATAGGTGGCTCGCCGGCCCTGCGCGGCCGGCCGCCCACCCGAGGCCGCAAGTCGCTCAGCAGCGAACCCGCGCACGAGGCGACTGAGCCGGTACCTACCTGCACCGGACGCCGAGTCGAGCTCGACCAGCCGCAGGTCGAGCAACTCACCCAGGGAGTCATAGCAATGCGTGAGCACTCCTGCGCTGACAGCTTCGACCGCCTCCAGCCCGAACGAACCCTCGAAGACGCTCAACACATCGAGGAGCCGCTGTGCAGCCGGCGATGTTGCCTCGTGCCCCTCGGCCAGGTCCGCGCGCACACCCCGAGCCGGTCCCGTCACGACCGTGGCCGGCCTCGACAGGATCGCCAGGGAATGCTCGGGGGACTCCAGAACGGTGGCCAGCGCGGCAAGCGACATCATCGACAGTCGCACCGCCGCCAGCTCGATCGCCAACGGGTTCGCGTCCACGACGGCACAGATCCGGCGGATGTATGCCGTGCTCGATTTGTCGCGGTCGAACCCGGCGGCGACCGACCCGGCCCTCCGGCGGAACAACTCCTCGGCGTCCGCCGCGTTCAGCGGTCCGACATACACGACGCCGACCCCGGGTGCGCGCATCCGGGGCACCGACTCCAGGACGATGACGATTCGGCCCCGCCCGGAGACCAGCTCGAACAGTTCACGGGCCGACCGGGTCAGCATGTCGGCTCGCTCGAGGTGGAGCACGGTTCGGTCCTCACCCTGCGCGTCGCCCCGGCGCACCGAAATGGGCATCCGGGACAGCCGATGCCGTAAACCGGCCAGCGCGCTCGTGACCGACTGGCCCGTCAGTTCCAGCCGCCGGACGTCGGCGAAGCCACTCGTCGCGTCGAGGGCAGCCCACACCAACGTCGACTTGCCTGCACCCCGGGCACCGGTCACATTGATGATCACCGGTCCGCCGGGTTCGAGCAGCCGTCGCATCGCTGCGAGTTCGAGTCCCCGGCCCAGAAGTGCGCCCGCCGGCAGAGCCGCAACCGCGGCGTCCGACGCCCGGTCTGATGCGGCAGGTTCGACCGTCACGCGAGCGACCTGTCCGATCCGTGGGACATCTCACGAGCTTAGCTGTGCGCCACCTGAACCGCCGCTGATCCGCGGATCCCCGCAGACGTATGAGGGGCATATGCCCGATGCACGCGCAGGACCGCCCTCCTAGCGTCGCAGGAGTGGCGCCCCGTCACTGTCCCACCACTTCCACGGAGGTCTCCCATGCGACGCAAGATCGCCGCTGCACTCATTGCAAGCGCACTACCACTCGTCCTGGCCGGCTCGGCATCCGCAGCCGGCACCAGCACCACCATCGGACAGACCGGACCACCGTCGACTGACCTCGGTTTCCGTGCCAACCTCGAGTTCGTCAGTTCCGCCGCGGCGATGCCTGCCGATGGCTTCGTGACGGACTTCCAGTTCGAATCCAGTTCCTGCCCGGTGAACGGCACTTTCGACTTCCAGGTGCTGCGACCAAGTTCCGCCGGATACACGGTGATCGGTCATACGGGGAACCAGACCGACCCCTGCGACAGCGCACTCCACAACTACCCCGTGAACATCCCGGTCCAACAAGGCGACGTCCTCGGCGTCTATGTGGTGAGCATCTGGGCGGGGATTCTTCCAGGCGGTGCGGACTCCCAGGTCCCTTACGCCGCGATCCCGCAGCCGGCCGTCGGCGATACTTTCGCCACGACATGGACGTCCTCCGCCTACCTGGTGGACGAGGCGGCCACCTTCACGCCGCTGGGCTTCCAGTCACTGATCGACGAATCCCGAGGCGCCGGGCCCGGCACCAGCCTTGCCGACAAGGCCTCCAACGCGCAGGCCTTCTACAACGCCGACGACACCGCACAAGCCTGCGGAACCCTCACGGCATACATCAACCAAGTCACTGCCCTCAAACCGCGAATCAGCAACGCCACCAACCTGATCCAGGACGCTCGCGACGTGCGGAACCAGATCGGCTGCACTGTCTGACCCTCAGCGGTCTCACCCGCAGTGGCGCCCGGTGTACGCGAGGAGTCGCTGCGCCGGGCGGGCGGCATACGACGTCGGGGCAGCGGGTGCGAAGCGTATGCCGCGGTCCGCGCCGGTCACGAGCAGCGGTGCCACTGCTAGGAGTTCGTCCGCCAGGTCGTCCGGCAACCCGAGCCCCAGGTGTGCGGCGCGGGCGAGGTCGGTGCCGTGAACGGCCACTTCGAGTGCGCCGACCGCGACGAGGGTCGCCGAGCACAACGAGGCGTCGGCGACGGTGACCCGCTCGTTGGTGTCGGTGACCCACGCGCCGAGCGCGGTGCTCGTGCGGCGCCGCACCCGGTCCACGAGTCCGAGACCGAGCCCGGGATCAACGGTGTCGTCATACTCCGCAGGGACCATGTCGACGTGCCCGTATGCCGCGGCGGCCTCGAGCGCCTGCAGCGAGTCGTCCAGGTGCTCCAGCAGGTCGCCGACCGTCCACCGGTGGCACGGGGTCGGCGCCGACAGGTCGAAGTCCGCGCCGAACGGCAGACCGGCCAGCACGCCGCGTGTGAAGGCGACGGACCGTTCGAACATCTCCACCCCGGCGGTCAGCGTCGGTGCGGCCGCGGTCATGACGGCTCCGCGCCGGTGCCTGCGGGCAGTCGGTCCGGCAGTCCGAAGATCGGGAAGAGGCTGCTGTCGAAGAACACCGCCGTATGCCGCACCGCCGCGCCCTCGAGTTGCAGCACCTGCAGCTGGAACGGCTCGAAGGATCCGTCCGCGGCCTTCAGGTAGAGCCCGAACGCCGGCTGACCGTTGGCCGAGGTCGGGATCATCGGCATGTCGTAGCGCTGCCCCGGGCATGCCGTGCCGATCAGCTCGGCGATGACGGCGGGCGTCTGGTACCAACCGGCGAACGGCGGCATCTCCCAGACGGCGTCGGCGGTGAAGAGTGCGGTCAGCGCCTCAACATCCTTCTCCCAGAACGCTTTCGTCCATCGCTCCAGGAGTTCGCGCTGCTCGGCGGTCAGGTCGACGACCACGGAACTCTCCGCCACACGCGCGGACGCCATCTGGGTCCTTGCGCGCTGCAGCGCACTGTTGACGCTCGCGACCGAGGTGTCGAGTGCGGTCGCCACTTCGGCCGCCTTCCACGCGAGCACGTCACGCAGCACGAGCACCGCGCGTTGCAGCGGCGGCAGGTTCTGCAACGCTGCGACGAAGGCGAGCCGCACGCTCTCCCGTGCGCTGATGATGGCGGCCGGGTCGCGGGTGTCGGTGTCGATGAGGGCGTCCGGCACCGGCTCTAGCCACGGCACTTCGAGTCGTTCCTCGAGGGGCTCGGCGGCCGTGGTGCTGGGTGCTCCCAGTCCGGTCGGCAGCGGACGACGCGCTCGGCCGTCGAGCGCGGTGAGGCACGCATTGGTCGCGATGCGGTAGAGCCAGGTCCGCATGGATGAGCGGTGCTCGAAGGCGTCATACGACCGCCACGCACGCAGGTAGGTCTCCTGCACCAGGTCCTCGGCGTCGTGCGTCGACCCCATCATCCGGTAGCAGTGCGCGAAGAGTTCGCGACGATATGCCTCGGTCTGCGCCGGGAAGTCGTCGGTCGCCGACGTGTCGGTCCCACTCACGCTCTCGAGTCTGGCAGCCGTGATCATCGCCCGGCCATCTTTTTCGTGGCCGCGTCGCTCAGCCGGCCGATCCGTTTGGCGTCTGAGCAGCCGGCCGACGTCGCGGGTGCCAAGCACGCTCGCCACCTGGGTACTCATAGCGATTCCTCTCGTATGACGCGCCGCGGCGGGCGCGGCTCACGAGGTACTGACCGGCGAGCGCGACAAAACTCATCGCTCGGGCCCGGATGAGTTTCGGTGAGGGGCCCGGTCTGTCTTTGGTGAACGGCGACCACCAGCGGTTGCCGGCCCGCGAGAGGACGGATGTCATGCCTGCAGTCGCCGAAGTTGCCGAACCGGCCACACCACCCGCGGAGCCCGTGCTGGTGGAGCCGCCGGCCCAGCCGCCCACGGCCCGATCGCCGCGCGTACGGTGGATCGCCCTGACCGTGCTGTGCACCGGGATGCTGATGATCGTCCTCGACGGCACGGTGGTGAACGTCGCGCTGCCGGCGATCCAGCACGACCTCGGATTCGCGCAAGGGGACCTGGCCTGGGTCGTGAACGCCTACCTGATCAGCTTCGCCGGGCTGCTGTTGCTCGCGGGCCGCCTGGGTGACCTGGTCTCGCGCCGTACCGTCTTTCTGACCGGCATCTCGGTCTTCACGGTCGCGTCGCTGCTGTGCGGCCTGTCCTGGACGAGCAGCATGCTGGTGGCCGCCCGCTTCCTGCAGGGCGTCGGCGGCGCGATGACGTCGGCGGTGATCCTCGGGATGATCTTCACGATGTTCCCCGAGCCGCGCGAACAGGCCCGCGCCATAGGGGTTTTCGCGTTCGTGGCATCGGCCGGCGGAGCGATCGGACTGCTCGCGGGTGGCGCACTGACGCAGCTGACCAGCTGGCACCTGGTCTTCCTGGTGAACCTGCCGATCGGCATCGTCACGCTTTTCGCAGCAGTCCGGTTCGTGCCGCGTGATCAGGGCACCGGATTCGGCGCCGGGCTGGACGTGCTCGGCGCGGGCCTGGTGACTGCAGCCCTGATGGCCGGTGTCTACACGATCGTGAAGCCTGCTGCCGAGCACGGTTGGACCGACGGCGCGACTCTCACCGGCGCGGCGGTGACCGCGCTCCTGCTGGCGGCGTTCGTATGGCGCCAGGCGAAGGCGACGACTCCGCTGCTGCCACTGCGAATCTTCCGCTCCCGCAACGTTGTTGGCGCGAATCTCATCCAATGCCTCATCGTTGCAGGGATGTTCGGCCTGTTCTTCCTGGGTGTGCTGTATCTGCAGCAGGTTCAGGGGTATGACGCGCTGCACACCGGCATCGCATTCCTGCCGCTCACCGCGCTGATGGCACTGGTCTCGGTGCGGTATGCCGAGCCGCTCACCACCCGCTTCGGCCCGCGCCCGATGCTGCTGGCCAGCATGACCGCCATCACGATCGGCCTGGCGCTGTGGACCCGGGTGCCGGTCGAGGCGTCATACCTGACGGACATCCTGCCCGCCGCGCTGGTGCTCGGCCTGGGCGCCGCGGCCGGTGCTCCGGCGGTGATGATGTACGCGATGTCCGGCTCGTCCGCGCAGGACGCCGGCGTCGCGTCGGGCCTGATCAACACCTCGATGCAGGTCGGCGGCGCCGTCGGCCTCGCCGTCCTCTCCTCCGCAGCGACCTCCCGCACCCGCGCACTGAGCCACGGCGGCGTACCGGATGCGGCCGCGCTCACTGCCGGTTACCACCTCGGGTTCATGATCGCGGCCGGCCTGGTGATCACCGGCATCGTGATCGCGCTGCTGCTGCTCCGTGATCCGGCCAAATCCGCGCCGTCCGCCTAGACCCGGGCGCGGCTGCGGCGTGCACATAATGGATCGCATGTCGAAGCAAACAGACATAGCAAGGGGATCGCGGGCGACTCACATCGTGCGGGCAGTCGGAGGTATGGCGGCGGTCGCCCTGCTCGCCGCAGGTTGCTCATCCTCGGGAGGGAGCTCGGCGCACTCGTCGTCGGCGAAGGTCGGCAAAGTCACGCAGGCGCAGATCAAGTCGGCAAGCAACTCGCCGAAGGTGCTGGTGCCGGCGGGCCGGTGGGCGCGGGTGGAGCGCGACGAGAGTGGGCTCGGGGCGCACACCTACCTGGTGCGCGTCGCCGGTGTCGTGGCGGGAAAGTCCGGTGGCCTCAAGGACATCAAGCTGATGGGCGACCCGAAGGATCGAACCGTATCGATGAAGACCGCGGTGCCGTACTACGTCGCCCTGCAGACGGCGACGATCAAGGGCGACCCCGTCACCGCGGATGGGGCGGGGGTGAAGACCCCGGTCAACAAGGCACACGACGCGAAAATCGGGACGCTGGAGTTCAACAGCCAACTCGACGACCACTGCCAGCCAGGACCCACCAGCTCCGAGGACGAGACCCACGCAAGGGTCAAGAACGGAATCTTGACTCAGTGCGTCATCGTCGTGGCGGCGCCCGGTGAGTCGCACGCGCCGACAGCGCTGCAGGTCGGGCTCTCCGAGCAGGGCGAAGGCCCCGCCGCGCGGCTGAAACTGCCCGCCGCTCCGTCGGCGACCTGACCGGCATACCCACGTCGCAGATCGAGTTCAAGAACGGATCCATCCTGTAACTCGGTGAATCGGTCCGGAGGAGCCTTCACCGCTGCGGCTTCGCTCCGGAATGACTCGGAGCGAATCCTGTACGCGTTCAAGACAGTTCGCGCCCACGTCCTCGTGACAAACCCCGGCACCCCCACGTCACACCGCCCAGTTTGACGCTGTTCCAGATCAACGAGGCCGGTCGAAGCGCGCTCCAGCCACCCAGACCAACTGAAGTCATCCGTACCTGCGTCAATTGGTGCCGGAACAGCGCAGTTCCGCCATGGCGGCCAGCGCAGCGAACGACAATTGTGTAACTCCGCCGTCTCGGTTCGACCGTCGCCGCGGAATCACCGAAATTGTCGGAGCGTTCCGAGATGATGAGGCGGAAGGTGCGAGCGACGAAAGGTCCAGCATGGAAACAGATGGCAAGCCCACTCCCGAACCGGACCAAGCATGGAAGGCGCTGTCGCTGGTCAACGACTGGATCCGACACGCCGAAACGAAAGTGGCTGCGACCCTCGCGGCGACGGGCGTCTCCGCCGGAGTTCTCTTCACGATCTGGAGAGACTGGAGTGATCCTTCCTGGCTTGCCGTCATCGTTGGATACTTGGACGCACTGGTTCTCCTGACAGCCGGGTGGGCATGCGCGATGGGGCTGCTTCCGCGGCGAACGGCGGGGTCCGAGAAGGACGCGTTCATCGATCATGCCGCAGCCGGCCTCAACTGGCTACGAGCCAAGGCTGGCTCCAAGTCAACGGAGCCACTGGACCCTACCGACGCCCCGGAAGACGTCGTGAACCTGCTGTTCTACTCTTCGATCACCAAGGTGTACGGAGACAAGGGGCCCGAGTACCGCGAGGTCTTTGCCGCACTGACAGCGGACCCAGCGGGCATGACAGAGCATGTCGGCCAGCAGGTTTGGGCAAACGCTTCTGTGGCCGATCGGAAGTTCACTTGGGCCAACCGGGCCATTGTTCGCCTCGTGGCTAGCTGGTCGCTGCTGGCCGTGCTCGGATACGTACGCGTCGTGGGGTGGTGATTCGGTGGACAGTAACCACAAGGCGTTCGACCTCACTGCGAGTTTCGCCCGAATCGATGGCTATCTGGCCGCGTCGAGCGGAAACTATGAAGAGGTTTCCGAACTCCCGGACCGAGACCGGTTGACATACGCCAACGGCTTCTACGCCATGTGCAGCGCGGTCTTCATCGACATCCGGGACTCCTCTGGACTTCCATCAAAATACAAGCGTCCCGCGCTTGCAAAGTTGTACCGCGCGTTCATCTCCGAGGCAGTCGCCATCCTTAACTCACACCAGAAAGCTCGCGAGATCAACATCGTGGGCGACTGCGTATGGGCCGTCTTTAACACGCCGTACAAGGCAGACATTGGGCGAGTTTTCGACAAAATCGCTCAACTCAGATCCATGATTAAAGTCCTCGACTACAAACTGAAGAAGGCTGCCTACGACGACGGGATCAGCATAGGAATCGGCGCCTCCTACGGTCGTGCGCTAATGATCAAGGCAGGCTATAACGGCAGCGGTCTCAGTGACGTCATCTATATGGGCGACGTCGTCAACCATGCAGCCAAGTTGGCATCTAAGGGGAACACCAGTGGCTGGTATGCCGAGCCGATCTACCTTGGAAATCTCTTCGCCGAGAACCTAACTGACGATGACGCGACTCTTGTCACTAAGGACTGGCAGAGCGACTGCTACACGGCCAACGTCGTAAACGTGGCGATGGAGGACTGGTATCAGCAGAACTGCACGTGATGTCCGTTGGCGGACTGCTGCAAGCTGTCCATCCTGCATAGGGAATTGATGCCCACTGCAAGCTGGAGTTGCCGCCACACCACCCTCTCTGGCAGTACGTAAGGAATAGGCGGCATGGCACTGAAGGACGAGTTAGAAACGTACGTCAACAACGTCTTCACGGAAACTTGGACGAGGAGAAGCGGCCAGAAGGTTCCCGAGACCGATGATCTCCCGCTGAAGAATGAGGCAGTGGAGCTTGACGCAACTGTCCTCTACGCAGACCTCGCAGGTTCCACCAAGGTGGTCGAGGAGAAACACGACTGGGTGGCAGCCAGCATCTACAAGTCGTACCTGTACTGCGCGGCGAAGATCATCCGCTCCAACGGCGGCGTGATTACCGCGTACGATGGCGACCGGGTAATGGCCGTTTTCATCGGTGGCACGAAGAACTCCAGCGCCGCAAAGACGGGCCTTCAAATCCATTGGACCGCCGACAACCTCGTGATGCCTCACTACAAGAAGAAGTTCCCCAGGACCACATACGAGTTGAAGCAGCGAGTCGGGGTGGATACCTCGAAGCTCTTCATTGTCCGCACTGGGATTCGGGGGAGCAACGATCTTGTGTGGGTCGGAAACGCGTCGAACCACGCAGCAAAGATGGCAGCGCTCGACCCGAGATTCCCGACCTACATCTCGGCCGACGTGTACAGCATGCTTAAGGACTGGGCAAAGTATGGGGGCGCAGAATCGAAGAAGAACATGTGGACCGACCTCGGCACCTCCGATCTTGGCTACCAGCTCTACGGATCGACCTGGCACTGGAAGATCTGAGGCTTGGACGAATCGCAGCAGGCGGGAGCGAAGTCCTAGTTCGACGGCCGCGCTCGCGACGTGGTCTCGGAAGGTAGATGCAGGCAAACTTCCGGATCTGCCAACGGGCGGATGCGTCTTACCGCCGCAAGCGCCCATTAGTCCAGCCACATGGGTCCTCGACGGCGTTACCAGCCCTTCTGAAACCGCTTGATCTCGCAGGTCGCGGCGGGGAGCATGTCTTCGTGCTGCACATCTACCTCGACCAGAACAAGTGGGTCGACCTTGCCCGCGCGGCGACAGGAAAGCCCCATGGTGCCCGGTTCGCCGACGCGCTCACCATGGCGAGTGCAGCAGTGGAATCGGGCGCAGTGTGCTTCCCGCTCGACATGTACAGGTACTGGGAGACCAGTAAGCGCGGCGACAACCGTTCCCGGAACGACGTCGTTGACATCATGCGCGAACTCTCCCGGGGCCAGACCATGGCGCTCCCGTTCGGACTGCTCGACCAAGAGCTCGACGAGGCACTGCTGCGGCGGTTTGGAAGGCCAACTCACCCACGGCAGCAGCAAGTGTTCGGATTGGGCATGCGGCACATCGCCGGGAAGCGTATGGACTGGCCCGGGCTCGACTTGTCGACGCTTCCCGACGGTGGCGCGTCCATGTCTCCGGCGATGCGCGCACAGCTTGAGGAGTCGTTGTACTCGACAATGGAGGAGGCGCTACATCGCGCCGGTCCGCAGGACCTCGCCGAGTCCGGATTCGATTTCGCGAACTCCGACCACGCGAAGCGCTTCGTCGAGTTCGAGAACATCCTTGCCGGCGAGATCGCGAAGAAGGGTCTCACCGGCGACCTCGTCGACCTGGCGGTCCGGGGCGCCGATCTCGGCGACATCAAGCCTCCGCTTACCGAGGCGCTTGAGCGCATCGGCACGACGTTCGAGCAGTTCGCAACGACCCTCGGCGAGCGAGGGCTCGTCCGGTTCATCGACGACCTTCCGACGCGGTATGTCACCAACGTGATGCGGTCCGCGAAACACCGCCAGAGCCAACAGCCGTGGGAGTTGAACGACTTCATCGACATTGTCGCTCTCCCGGTCGCCGCGGTGTACTGCGACATCGTCGTGACCGAGAAGCAGTGGGCTCATCGCCTCCGGCAGGGCAAGGTCGGCGAGCGCTACGGCACCGTCCTTATCAACGACGTCGCCGACCTCACCGACATCCTCGTCAACGCCGCGACCCCTTGATTCGGCTCCCTGCTCAGAACGCCGCAGCGGTGTCCCGACACCAGACTTGGTATCCGCAAATAGACGGCTGTCGACGGCCACACGACTTCACCCGTCGCCGGCAAGTCTGAGCGACCCAGTTGGAGCCGGGGCGAAGGCTGCGGCCAGCCGGGAGCTGCGGCGAACCGGGCAACTCGCCGACCCGCGCGTCACACCGCCGCGAGTGACACGCAGCAGCGAATGTGGCGGGGATCGATCAACTGACGCTACGCAGATACCTGCCGAAGTGCGGGACGGTGAACGCGATGCGGCCGCGTTCGCCGGAGTAGATGAGGCCCTTCTTCAGCAGTGCGTCGCGGGCCGGTGAGAGGGACTGCGGCTTGCGGCCCAGGACGGTGGCGACGGCGGAGGTGGGCACTGACTCGACGTCGTCACGTTCGTCGTCGGGTATGTCGCTCGCCGCGTCGGCCATGGCTCGCAGGTACTCACGTTCGCCGGGAGTCGCTCTCTCGTAACGCGATCCGAAGAACCCGACGGCCAACTCGGCCTCCGCGGCTGGCGCGGACACTGCTATGTCGGCAGCGCCGACGGGCGAGCCCGGCGCGACGTCCCACGCGACCTTGCCGTAGGCCTGGATGAAGTAGGGGTAGCCGCCGGTCGCGGCATACATCGCCTCGAGGGCGGCGTCGTCGAACTCGGCGTCCTCCTCCTGAGCGGGCGACTGGAGCGCCTTGTCGGCGGCTTCGCGCGGGAGGCGGTCGATGCGGGCGTAGCGAAAGAGCCTCTCGCTGTAGGACTTCGACGCCGAGAGCACCGCCGGCAGGTGCGGCAGGCCGGCACCGACGACGATGATCGGCAGCGATGCCTGGCTGATCTCGTGGCAGGCCGCGCACAGCGCGGACACGTCCTCGGGGTCGAGGTCCTGCATCTCGTCGATGAAGATAGCGATGCCGCGGCCCATGTCGGCGGCCAATCCGCCTGCGTCGGAAAGCAATTCGACCAGGTCGATCTCGATGTCGCCCGAGTCGGCACGGCCCGGGACGGCGGGTGCGTCGATGCCCGGGTTCCAGCGGTCGCGCAGCTTCGCGTTCGGTGGCGTGTCCCGCTGCGCGAAGGACTTGATGACGCCGAGCACCTGGTCGACGTCGTCCTGCTGTGAATGGCCGAGCTCCCGGACTGCCTGGTGCAGCGCCGACGAGAGCGGCCGGCGCAGGCGCTGGTCGGGTCGTGCTTCGAGCTTCCCCGTGCCCCACTTCGCGCGAACAGCCGCTGACCGCAACGCATTCAGCAGGACGGTCTTGCCGACCCCGCGCAGTCCGGTGAGGACGACCGAGCGCTCCGGGCGGCCCCGGGCGATGCGCTCGAGCACCACGTCGAAGGTGCGCAGCTCGTCGTCGCGGCCGGCCAGCTCGGGCGGGCGTTGCCCGGCACCGGGCGCGTAGGGGTTGCGTATCGGGTCCACGCGAGGACTGTATGGGGAAATCTAGGGTTTGGGTGATACATCGTTAGCGTGTCGCATCGAGCAGGCTCGAACCCGAACACTGCCGATCAGCGCAGCACTCGGTAGGTCACGTGGATGACCGAGCTCGCGGTACGCGCGTAGACCTGCTCAAGCTTCAGCGGCTGCACGCCGTCGAACAGGCGGGCGCCGCCACCAAGGGTGAAGGGGACGATGTGCAGTCGCAGCTCATCGACCAGTCCCGCTGCCAAGTACTGGTTGATGGTGTCCGCACCGCCCTGGATCGAGATGTCGCCGTCCCCTGCCGCCTCGCGAGCCCGGACGAGCGCCGCTTCGATTCCGTCGGTGACGAAGTGATAGGTGGTGCCGCCTGCCATCGGCTGTGGGTCGCGCGGGTGATGGGTGAGAACGAACACCGGGCCGTGGAAGGGCGGGTCGTCACCCCACCAGCCGTTCCACTCCCGGTCCCATTCGCCGCGCACAGGACCGAACATGTTCCTGCCCATGATGTGCACGCGCGCAGCGCCCAGCTGCTCGACCTCGTCCCGGTTCTCCTCCGCGTGGTCGAACATCCAGGCGTGCAGCCTGTCGCCCCATCCGTCGCCACCGTCCTCACCGAACGGACGCTCCTCCGACTGATTGATCCCGGCGGCGTAGCCGTCGGCGGTGATGGTCTGGTTGGCGATGACTCTGCTCACGGTGATCTCCCTCGGGCCCGGGGTCTCGATGCGCGGCTCGTCCCTCACCGCTACTCGACCAGCTTGCCTGACGCGACCAGCTTGCGCGGCGGCGATTTCGATACGTCTCCTCCGCTACGCTCCCCCGACTACTCAATCCACTGTTCGGCGAGGGCTCGCATGGCTTTGACTTCGCGGATGGTGATCCAGATCATCACGGCATACGCGAGGATCTGTATGGCGGCAGACGCGGCGACCGAGACATCGATCGACGTCGTGTAGATGATGACCAGCCGCAGGATCGACTCGAGCACCAGGCCGAAGCCCCAGAGAAGCGCCAGCTGGATGAAACCCGCTCGGAATTCAGCAGATTCGCGCCAGCCCTGCTCGAGCTCGGCCAGCGACTCCGGATCCTTCGCGGCGAGTCGCTTGCCCACGGTCAGGGTCAGCGGTCGCTTCAGGGCAGCGCTGCCGAGGAAGACGAGTCCCGCTATCGCCGTGACGACGCAGCCCTTCACCAGCAGCCACCGCGCGTCGCCTGTGACCGCGGACAGCACCATCCCGAGCGCGAAAAGCGTCATCATGAACGCCGAGAACGCGTCAATGCGCTTGTGCCGCCAGGCTCCCCACACGACCCGCAGGCCGGCGACGATCGTCGCGGCCATCAGCGACCAGAACGCGGTCTGCCCCGTAACGCGGGCGAGGTAGTACGCCGCGAGCGGCAGCCCCACGTCCCACGCGAGCATCGCCACCAGTCCGCTGAGCTTGATGCGTCCGCCGTAGGCTCCGGCCGGCGTTTCGGCCTCGGTCTCCGTCATTGGTTCACCCTAGGTGCGTCGCGGGTCTCCAGCCGCTGGTTTCGATACGGCTCCCCCGCTTCGCTCCTCCACCTACTCAACCCGCAGTCCTGCTCCGCCTACTCAACCCGCAGTGCTGCTCCGCCTACTCAACCCGCGGGAGGTGCGAAGGTGACGATTGCCGCGGCGCCGTGGGTGGCGTCGACTGTTGTGGATTCGTCGAGTTCGGCCAGGTCGAACGTGCCGAGCTCGGTCCCGCACGTCACCGTGCCGTCCATGCAGAAGACGAAGACCTGCCCGCCGGTCGGTACGTCGACCGGGGCGTCGGCGCCGATGACGGTCGCGACGTCCGCGACATACGCTCCCTGCCGGGTCATCACGTTGAAGTCCCGCGTCGGGCCGTCGGGGACGGTGCAGCTGACTTCACTCCCGCCGTCGAAGGCGTATGGCGAAAACCGTTGCAACTCCACCGGATCGGGGGTGTGCAGCGTCATCCGGCCGGGCGAGCACAGCACGATGACCCGATCGACACCGTCGAGGCGGGAGAACGCGCCGTCCTGCTGCACCTCCGCGACGCTCAGGCGCCAGGCGAAGTCACCGTCGGCCGGGTGACGCGCCAGCTCGTGGGTAATGCCACCTCCACCCAGCCAGGGCATGGTCGTCGCGTCTGCGAAGCGGGTGACCGCGCGTGGCATGCGGGCCTTCCTTCCGAGTGTCGAGTGATGTCGATGGAGATATCGCGTGTTCTTGGCTCGATCCTAGAGAGCGGTAGAGGCGGGCATCGAGGGCGTGGTTTCGATACGGCGCTCGTACCTCACGCCTACTCAACCCGCATCAGCCCTCGACCGGCAGGTGCTGATTTGCCAGACTCATCCGGTGGACGAAACCGAGACAGCTGCCGAGGAAACCGTCGACCAGCACGACTCGGTCGCGCTGCCCAGTAAGGACGTCGAACTGCCCGACGCGCGGCGCGACGCGTGGCGGGCCGGGCACCCCTACGACACGCGGATGACCCGCAAGGAGTACGAGCGGGTCAAGCGCACCCTGCAGATCGAGATGCTCAAGATGCAGGCGTGGGTGAAGGAGACCGGCCAACAGGTCGTCATCGCCTTCGAGGGCCGCGATGCCGCGGGCAAGGGTGGCGCGATCAAACGCTTCACCGAGCACCTCAACCCGCGTGGCGCCACCGTCGTCGCACTCGAAAAGCCCACGGAACGTGAGCAATCCGAGTGGTACTTCCAGCGGTATGTCGCTCACCTGCCCGCCGCCGGGGAGATCGTCTTCTTCGACCGCTCCTGGTACAACCGCGCCGGTGTCGAGCGCGTCATGGGCTACTGCACGAACAGCCAGTATGACGAGTTCATGCGGTCCTGCCCGCAGGTCGAGCAGATGTGGGTCAACTCCGGCATCCGGCTGATCAAGCTGTGGTTCTCGGTCGGCCGGCACGAGCAGATCAGGCGCTTCGAACGTCGCGCGACCGACCCGGTCAAGCAGTGGAAGCTCAGCCCGACCGACCTCGCCAGCCTGGACAAGTGGAACGCCTACACCGAGGCGAAGGAGGCGATGTTCGAGCACACCGACACCGAGTGGGCGCCGTGGACGGTCATCAAGTCCAACGACAAGAAGCGCGGCCGGCTCGAGGCCATGCGTTATGTGCTCGACGCAATGCCCTACCCCGACAAGGACCGCGACGTCATCGGCTACCCCGACCCCAAGATCGTCGGCTCCGCCAAGCAGATCCTCGACGAGGGCGAGGACGGATTCCAGGGCGGATACCGTTCCGGCCGTTAACGATCGGCGGCAGGACCAGCAGCATCCCGGCCGACCACACCACGTGCAGCACCACCGGCGCCACCACTGACCCGGTTCGTGCGCGCTCCAGGCCGGTCAGCGTGCTCAGCAGCCCCGAGGCGAGCACCAGCATCGGGTTGCCGGTCGCGGTGGTCACCGCCATGTGCAGCGCCGTCGTGGTCGCCAGGACCGGCAACCCGAGGTGCGCGGCGACGTCATACAGCGCTCCGCGGAAGAAGAGCTCCTCGGTCGCGCCGGTGAGCAGTGCCAGCCCCGCGACGGTCGGCAACGGGCCCTTGCGCGCGTGATCCAGCACGTCGGCCATCCGGTCGCGCACGAACGGCAGGCGCGAGCCGACGAGCGCGCCGGCGGTGAAGACCCCGACGGTCACCGCCCCCACGGCGGCCGGCTGCAGCACGACAGCACGCAGATCGGCCGGCAGCTCGAATCCCCGCCCGTCGATCAGGCGTATGGCGGCCGCCCCCGCCGTCCACACCGCCGCCAGCTCGACGGTGCGCCGCCGGAACGCCATACCGCCCCGCGGGCTGCGGATCGCCCGGCGCAGCATCGGCGTGCCGATCGCAAGAGTCGCGGCGGCAGCAGCCGTCGCGGTGTCGGGACGCAGGTTCGGCGCGCCCACTGTCAGCCCGCCCACTCCGGGTCCGCGCTGGTCAACCAGGCGGGATCCACGTCGCCCGGCTCCGGCAACTCACCGGATCGACGCGATGGTCCGCCCAGGGCGGCCGCCATGGCACGGTCCAGCGGCAGCGGATCGGCCACCCCGGCCAGCTGCCAGATGTCCCGCTCCGCGCAGACGACGTCGTGCACGAGGCTGCCCACCAGCGGCTTGGCGACACCGAGCGGCACGGGTGTCACGAGTCCGAGCCACTGACTGGCGAGCGATGGCGTGAGCACCGGGACGGTCACCACCAGTCGGCGGCGCAGCTGCGCGGACTCGGCGAAGCGGTCGATCAACGCGCGGTAGGTCAACACCTCGCCGGACCCGATGTCGAAGGTGCGGTTGCTGTCCGCCGGCAGATCGGCGGCCGCCACCAGCAGGTTCAGCACGTCGCGGACCGCGATGGGTTCGATGCGGGAATTCAGCCAGCGCGGCGCGATCATCGCCGGCAGCCGGTGCGTGAGGTGCCGCAGCATCTCGAACGACGCCGATCCCGACCCGATGATGATGGCGGCCTGCAGCACCGTGGCAGGGACCTCCCCGCCCAGGAAGATGTCACCGACCTCGACCCGGGACGCCAGGTGCGGGCTGAGCGACTCGCCTTCCGGGTGCAGGCCGGACAGGTAGACGATCCGCCGTGCGCCGGAATCCGCTGCAGCGTGGGCGAATCCGTCGGCCATCTGTCGATCGCGTCGCCGGAAATCGCCCTTGCCGTCCATCGAGTGCAGCAGGTAGTAGGCGACGTCGACCCCGTCGAACGCACGCTCCAGGTCCTCCGGGTCGGTCGCGTCACCGGCGACCACCCGGACCGACTCCTCGTCGCGAGCCCAGGGACGCTCGCGGATGGCGTCCGGTCGCCTGGCCAGCACGGTCAGCCGCCATCCCGCCGCAAGGAGTTGCGGCGCGAGCCGTGAGCCGATGTAGCCGCTGGCGCCCGTCAGCAGCACCCGTCCGGTCTGGTCCGCCATACACCCAACCTAACGGGGTTTCGGCAACCGCTCCCCGAGTACGCGCAGCAACTCCTGCACGGCTTCGCTGTCCCGTGCCTTCGGGGAGGACACCAGGCACAGCTGCCAGCGCAGCGGCTCCGCCAGCTCTCGTATGACGACACCGCGCGTCTCCACCGACGGCCGTGGCACCACTGCCACGCCGAGCCCCGCGCGCACGTAATCGGGCACGGTGGTCAGGTCCGGCACCTCGACGAGGACGGACCGACGCACCCCCTGAGTGGCCAGGAAGCGGTCGACCATGGTGCGGTTGCCGAATCCCGTTGGTACGTCGACGAATGCGTCACGTGCGAGCGAGCTGATCGAGACGATGCTGTCGGTGGTCGCCGGGTGCGCCGGCGGGAGCATCGCGACGAACGGCGTGTCCTGCAGCACGATCGGCGCGAGATCCTCCAGCTCCGTCGCGTCGAACCCGACCAGACCGACGTCCAACCGGCCGGCCCGCAGATCCCGCGCGATGTCACTCGATCCACGGGGGCGTTGGGCCAGCGACAGCTTCACGTCCGGGTGCCGCCGGTGGAACGCGCCGAGCCGGCCGGGCAGGTCCAGCCACTCCAGGCTGGTCAGCGTGCCGATCCGGATCCGGCCGCGCAGCGTCATACCCCGATCGCCACCGATCGAGCGAATCACCCTCTCATCAGCGAGGATTCGCTCGGCAACCGGCAACAGCGCGGCACCCTGCGGGGTCAGCTCCACGCGGCGGGTGGAGCGGGTGAGCACGGCATACCGCAGGTCCTTCTCCAGTGCGGCGACCCCGGCGCTGACGGTCGATTGCACGGCGTTGAGTCGTGCGGCGGCCTGGGTGAAGCTGCGTTCCTGCGCGACCGTGACGAAGTATTCGAGTTGCCGGGTGTCCATCCCGGCATACTAATCGGGTATGTCGATGAATCATCTGACGATTGTTCGTTGGACACGATCAGCCTGCAGGCGGACCATGGACGTATGACGACAACCACCTCGGACACCGCCGCCGTGCGGCCCGGCCACGCCGGGCACCGGCGCGCCTTCTGGCTGGTGGCCGCAGCGTTCGCCGCGACGATGGCGTTCACCACGGTCCCGACTCCGTTGTATGCGCTCTACCAGGCGCGCGACGGCTTCCCGACGCTGATGATCACGGTGATCTTCGCGGCATACGGCTTCGGCGTGATGGGTGGGCTCTTCATCGTCGGGCACGTGTCGGACTACCTCGGCCGGCGACCGGTCATCTTGGGTGCCGTCGTCGCCGAGCTGGTGTCATGTCTGATGTTCGTCTTCCTCAAGGACGTCACCAGCCTGCTCATCGCGCGCTTCATCTGCGGGGCCGGCATCGGCGCGCTGACGTCGACCGCGACGGCGCACCTGAGCGAACTGCGCTCGATCGGTGCGCCCGAGGAGGACGGGCGGCGCGGCAGTCTGGTCGCGAGCGCCGTCAACACCGGCGGCCTCGCCCTCGGGCCACTCGCCGGTGGCCTGCTCACCGAGTGGTGGCCGCACCCGCTGACGCTTCCCTTCCTCGTCTTCGTGGCGGCACTGCTGTTGGTGGGTGCCGTTGCGCTCCTGGCGCCGGAGACGGTTCAGGTGCCGGATGAGCGGCCGCCATACAAGCCACAGCGCGTGAGCGTATCCGCAGACGTGCGAGGCGAATTCATCGCTTCCGGGCTGGCTGCCGCCGGGTCGTTCGCGGTGCTCGGCTTCTTCACCTCACTGACCGGCAGTGTCCTCGGCGAGGTGATGCACGAGCACTCGAGGCTCGTGACCGGACTGGTCGTCTTCGGTGCCATGGGCGCCTCGTCGGCGTCCCAGGTCGTGCTGCACGGCCTGCGGCCGCGGCCCAAGCTGCAGGCCGGGATCGGCCTCATCGTCGCCGGACTGGTGCTGGTCTCGGTCGCGACGCTGATCGCGTCGTTGGTGCTCTTCGCGATCGGCGGTGTCATCGCCGGCGCGGGCATCGGGCTGATCTTCGCCTCGAGCATCGCCGCGGCCAACCGGATGGCCGACCCGGCCAAGCGCGGCGAGACCGTGGCCGGGATGTTCCTCGCGGCATACGCCGGGATCACCGTGCCGGTCATCGCGTGCGGTGTGCTGCTGACCTGGGTGCCGACGGTCACGCTCGTGGTGTGCTTCGCGGCGCTGATCATCGTGGTCGCCGCCGCGTCGACCTGGCAGATGCTGAAGTTCACCCACTGAGTGAACGGGTAGGTCAGCGCAGCCGGACGACCTCGAAGCGGCCCTGCGGATGGGCGATGGCGTCCTGGGACGGGATGAGCTGGATCTCCCGGGTGCCGGCGTCATGGGTGCGTTCCATGATCGAGAAGACCGAATCCGCCGTGTCCGCAAGGGCTTTCGCGGGTTCCACGGTCAGCCAGCGGGCCAGGAAGATCGCCGCTGTCGCGTCACCGGCACCGGAGACGTACATCGGCAGCAGCGGCGTCGTGACGAGCCACGCCCCATCGTCCGTCACGACCGCGAGTTGCACTGAGTCCGCTGGGGTTTCGTCGGTCTGCACGGACGTGACCAGCACCGTGCGCGGGCCACGCGCGCGCAGCGCATCGACCGCGACCAGCAGCCCGTCGACCGTGTGCACCTCACTCCCGGTGAGGAAGTCCAGTTCGAACTGGTTCGGCGTGACGATGTCCGCGGCGGGAATCACCTTGTCCCGCATGAACTCCGGTATGCCGGGCCGGACGAAGAAGCCCCGCTCGACATCGCCCATCACCGGGTCGGCGCAGTAGATCGCCTTCGGGTTCGCCGCCTTCACCCGAGCGACCGCATCGAGGATCACCGCGCCGACCTGCTCGCCGCCCTGGTAACCCGACAGCACCGCGTCGCACTCGCCGAGCACGCCGCGCTCCTCAATGCCGGTGATCACGTCGGCGACGGTCTCCGGCTCGAAGACGGGACCACGCCATTCGCCATACCCGGTGTGGTTGGAGAAGTGCACCGTGTAGACGGGCCACACCTCGAAACCGAGGCGCTGCAACGGAAACACCGCAGAGCTGTTGCCCGCGTGACCGTAGGCCACCGAGGACTGGATCGACAGGATGTTCACCGCGGCAGTGTATGGCGGGACGGTCAGATGACCTGCGGGTCGGCTCCCGAATCGGCGACGACCGGCTTGCCGGCATACGCCCACTGCTTCATGCCGCCCTCGACGTTGGCGGTGTCGAAGCCCTGTTGGTTGAGCCACTGGACCGCGCGTCCGGACCTGTTGCCGGAGCGGCAGATGATCGGCAGCGGGTCGCGCTCGTCGGCCTCGGGCAGCTCGCCGAGCCGAGCCGGCAGCTCACCCAGCGGGATGTGTATGGCGCCCGGCGCGTGCCCGGCGTCCCATTCGTTCTGCTCGCGCACATCGATGACGACGGCGTCGTCCGCCAATTGCTCGGGCGTCGTGTAATCAGTCATGGGTCAATCCTGACTCATGCCGCCCGCCAGGTGCGCAGCGGAGCACCGGCGAAACCGATGCCGGCCAGCACCAGCGTGCCGAGCGTGACGCCCAGCAGGCTCGGCGCCAGAGCCACCAGCATGAAGATCCAGTGGACGGTCGCTGCGCCGTCCCCGGCGAGAGTGTCGACGATGCCGATGACCTGGACCAGCAGCGCCAGGTAGGGCAGCACGAAACCGAACGGCGTGAACGCGAGCCCGCCCCACAGGAAGGCGTCGGCCGGCCCGGAGGTCCCACGTGTGCTGCGCCGGCGGAGCCGCAACTCGAGTCGCCGCGCCCCCGTCTCGTTCGGGTCGCGCTGCACCACCTGCCGCACCCACCCACGCAACTCGCGCCGGAACCGCAGGAATCGGTGCAGCATCCCGGCATACCCGATGGTGGCCAGCGCGGCGAGAATCCAGCCAATGGTCACGACGACCGGCCGCACGGTGTGTCCGTCCGCGCCCTGTGTCGCGCCGAAGTAGACCACGAACAACCCCGCGACCAGCAGATAGCCGAGGCCGCCGAACGCCATACCGCCCCGGAACGACAGGAAGCCCGACAGGTTCAGCTCCCGCCCCTGCTCCTCGAGGGCGTCCATCACTTCAGCAGGCGCGACATCCGGCGGTCGGCCAGCGGTTTCCCGCCCGTCTGGCAGGTCGCGCAATACTGCATCGACCGGTCGGCGAACGACACCTCCCGCACCACGTCACCGCACACCGGGCACTGCTCGCCGGTGCGGCCGTGCACGCGCATGCCGGCCCGCTTGGCGTCCTTCAGGTCCTTGGCCGGCTTGCCCGACGCGGCCGCGATCGCCTCGGTGAGGATGTCGCGCAGCGCGTCATACAGCCGGTCGACCGCCTCCTCGTCCAGCTTCCCGGCGACGGCGTATGGCGAGAGCTTCGCGGCGTGCAGCACCTCGTCCGAGTAGGCGTTGCCCACCCCGGCGATGACCGACTGGTCCCGAAGAACCCCCTTGATCTGTGACCGCGAACCGGCCAGCAGCCCCGCGAAGTCCGCCCGCGACAGGGAGAACGGGTCCGGCCCGAGCGAAGCGATGCCCGGCACCTCGGCGGGGTCGCGCACGACATAGACGGCCAGCCGCTTCTTGGTCCCGGCCTCGGTGAGATCGAAGCCCGACTCGTCGGCGAAGCGCATCCGCAGCGCGATCGGCGACTTGCCCGGACGGACCACGGTCTGCGGCAACGCGTCGGACCAGCGCAGCCAACCGCCGCGCGACAGGTGGAAGACCAGGTGGATGCCGTCGACGTCCAGATCGATCCATTTGCCGTGCCGCCGGACATCGGTGACCGTGAGGCCGCCGAGTGAATCCACCGGCGGATCATAGGTTTTCAGCACCGAGAAGGACCCGAGGTCGACGCGCGCGACCGGCAGGCCGACGACACGGGACGCCAGGAAGTCGACGAGGCCCTGGACCTCGGGCAGCTCAGGCATCGGCACCACTCCTCGTGTCGGAACCGTCCCCCGCACCCGCGAGCGCCTTGCGCACCAGCCGGTGCAGCGTGAAGCCGTCCGGCCCCTCGCAGACCATCATCCGCACCGGCCGGCCGCGCAGCTCATCGCGCACCAGCGGGTGGCCGTGCGAGAGCAACTGCTGGGTCGCGGTGAGCTGCCGGATCGCGATGGCCGCCACGTTGTCGGGGTGCTCGACGGCGAAATCCTCGTAGATCACCGGGTCGTGCTGCCCGTCGTCGCCGACCAGCAGCCACTGGATGTGCGGGAACTCGGCGGCCAGCCGCCGCAACGACGCCCGCTTGTGCGCCTGGCCGCTGCGGAAGATGCTGTCGTTGGTCGGGCCCCAGTCGGTCAGCAGCGCCGGGCCCGACGGGAAGCCGTGCCGCCGCAGGAAGCGGGTCAGGATCGGCTGGGTGTTCCAGGCGCCGGTCGACAGGTAGACGATCGGTGCGCCCGGGTGTGCCGCGAGCAGCGAGCGGTACATGGCGGGCATCCCCGGCACGACCTTGCGAGCGGTCTCCTCGAGCACGAAGCTGTTCCAGGCCGCGATCATCGGCCGCGGCAGCGCGGTCACCAGGCAGGTGTCGTCGACATCGCTGATGATGCCGAAGCGGGTCTCCGGCGAGATGACCTGGAGCGGCACCTCGACGTCCAGGTCGTCGACGCTGATCGTGGCGGTGTGCCAGCCGGGCTCCAGCCCGTGATCGCGCAGCTCGACATCGAGGTAGCCGCCGCGGTCGGTGGTGGCCACCGCCGTTGCAGCACCGCAGCGCAGTCGCACGTCGACGCCGGCCAGCGGCGCGGTGAAGAACACCTTGAAACCGCGCCGGATCGGCGCGTCCTCGGCGGTCGGCGCGGTCGCGGGCTGGCCATCGCGGGCCAGCACGACACGGGCCAGCAACCGGGCGAAGCCGGTGCCGGCATACCCGATGTAGGGCAGGACCTGCAGCTGCCACCCGCGCTTGCGGAGCCGCTTGGCCACGACGGCATTGACGGCGTCCTCGGCACGCGCTGCGGGGTGGTTTCTGGCCATACCGCTCAGATTACGGCCCCCGGCCGACTACTGGTCATCGTCACCCGGGTGAACGATCCGCAGGATGATCTCCGTGGCACTGCGCAGCGCCTGCCGCTCCTGATCACTCAGCCGAGCCACCTCGGGCGCCAGCGCCGCGGCACGGGACGCGCGCAGCTGCTCCAGCTTCGCCCGGCCCTCGTCGGTGAGGTCGATCAGCGCGACGCGCGCGTCGTGCGAATCGGTCGAGCGGGATGCCCAGCCCGCGGCCTCGAGCCGCTGCACCTGGGTGGTCATCGTGGGCTGGCTGCAGTGATCGGCGTTGGCGAGCTCACCGATCCGCGCCGGTCCCAGCTCGTCGATCAGCGACAGCAGCCGGGCCTGCGCGGGCGGGATCGGCAACTCGGCGTGCCGTGTCGCCCAGCGATTCAGCCGCGCGACCGCACTCAGCAGTCGGGCGCCTTCGAGATCGACAGTTGCGGGTTCCATGGCCGAATATTACATAGAATAACTATGCGTCGTCAACTCGGGATTTCACTTCGCCGGCTCGCGCAGCTCGCGCTTGAGGATCTTGCCGGTCGCGCCCTTGGGCAGCGCGTCGATGAACGTGATCGTGCGCGGATATTTGTATGCCGCCACGCGCTCCTTCACATAGGAGGTCAACGTCTCGGCATCCAGATCTGATCCCTCGCAGCGGACCACGTATGCCGCGACGTCCTCGCCATAGTGCGGGTGCGGGACTCCGATGACAGCGGCCTCCACGACATCCGGGTGCTCGTAGAGGACCTCCTCGACCTCGCGCGGATAGACGTTGTAGCCGCCGCGGATGATCATGTCCTTCGCGCGGTCGACGATGAAGAAGTAGCCGTCGTCGTCCATCGTGGCGAGGTCCCCGGAGTAGAACCACTTATCACGTACCGCCTCGGCGGTGGCGTCCGGCCGGCCCCAGTAGCCCTTCATGATCAGGTCGCCCTTGATGGCGATCTCACCGATCTCGCCCTTCGGGGCGTCGGAGCCGTCGGCCTGGGCCAGGCGCATCTGCACACCCTGCAGCGGCACGCCGATCGAGCCGACCTTGCGCTGCTTGTCCGGCAGGTTGAACGAGGCGACCGGAGAGGTCTCGGACAGGCCGTAACCCTCCAGGATCTTGGCGCCGAAGCGCTCCTCGAACTTGCGCATCACCTCGCCCGGCAGCGCCGCGCCGCCGGAGCAACAGGTCCGCAACGACGAGACATCGATGTCGTCCTGATCGGCGGCCGCGAGCAGCATCGCGTTGTACATCGTCGGGACGCCCTGGAAGATCGTCGCCTTGTCGCGCTGCATGATCTCCAGCACGCGGCCCGGCTCGAAGCGCGGGATCAGCGTGATCGTGGCGCCGCTGACGACCGCCGCGTTGAGCCCACACGTGAGGCCGAAGACGTGGAAGAGCGGCAGGCAGCCCATGATCACGTCGCCGGGACCGATGTGCACCAGCTGATCGACGACCATCCGGGCGTTGTCGTCCAGATTGTGATGTGTCAGCTCGGCGCCCTTGGGGCGGCCGGTCGTGCCGGACGTGTAGAGGATCACCGCGGTGTCGTCGTCGGCCCGCTCCACCGGCTCCGGGATCGGGTCGGCGTCGCCGAGCAGTCCGGCTTCCGCCTCGCTCCCTGAGCTTGTCGAAGGGTCGACCAGCTCGAAGTCGGTGCCGGCGTCCTGCGCACCCTGCGGGCCGTCGCCCGGCATACCGAACATCAGCGAAGCGCCGGAATCGCTGAGGTAGTAAGCGATTTCGCGTGGCTTGAAGAGCGGGTTCATCGGCACGACCGTCGCGCCCGCCCACAGCACGCCGTAGAAGATCACCGGGAAGGTCGGCAGGTTGGGTTGCGACAGCGCGACCCGGTCGCCGGGCCGTATGCCGCGCGCGGCCAGCTTGCCGGCGAACTTCGCTGCGGCATCACGGAGCTCCGCGTAGGTCAGCGTGAAGTCATCGAGCTTCACCGCCACGGCGTCCGGGTGCTGCTGCGCCGTACGGGCGAGATTTGCGGCGAGGTTCGTCATGACGACAACTGTAGAACGCCGACGTGTCGTGGATCACAGATTGTGCAAACAGCACGCCCGCGGATTGAGTAGGGCGAGGTACGAGCCCGTATCGAAATCGCGGTTTCGATACGCTCCTCCGCTTCGCTCCTCCGCTACCCTTCGAGACGCCCGCTCGTCCCTCACGGGCTCCTCAGGGCGCCAGCTCAACCCGCGGATATAGCAGTCGAGACGCTGCCGTTGCCCTTGTCGAGCAGTTCCTCCGCGTGCACGGCGTCGACGCCGGCCAGCAGCATCACGACTGCGACCTTGGTGCGGCCACCGGCCGCGGTGAGCGCGTCGGCGGCGGTCTGTTCGTCGGACTCGGTGGCCGCGGCGACGATCCGGCGGGCGCGGTCGACCAGCTTGTCGTTGGTGGGGCGCATGTCGACCATGAAATTGCCGTAGGTCTTGCCGATCCGCACCATCGCACCGGTGGACAGCATGTTGCAGACCATCTTCTGCGCGGTGCCGGCCTTCAGCCGCGTGGACCCGGTCAGCACCTCCGGCCCGGTCGCGACCTCGATCGCGACCTTCGCCTCGCGGCCGATCAGCGAGTCCTTGTTGCAGGCGAGGGCGACGGTCCGGGCACCCCGCTCCCGCGCCCGGCGCAGGCCCGCGATGACGTATGGCGTGCGGCCGCTGGCCGCGATTCCGACCACCGTGTCATGAGAGCCGACCGCGAGACCGTCGACGTCGGCTGCCGCGGCGTCCAGGTCGTCCTCCGCGCCCTCGACCGCCTGCACGAACGCCCACTGCCCGCCGGCGAGCAGGGCGGTCACCTGGTCGGCGTCGGTGTCGAAGGTCGGCGGGCACTCGACCGCATCGAGCAGCCCGAGCCGCCCGCTCGTGCCGGCACCGACATAGATGAGCCGGCCGCCCGAGCGCAGTGACTCGGCGATCAGGTCCACGGCCTCGGTGATCTCCGGGAGCGCGTCCCGGACGGCGAGTGCCACGGTCGCGTCCTCGTCGTTCATCAGCTCCAACAGCTGCCGGGTGTCCATCGAGTCCAGCCCGGCACTGCGCGGGTTGCGCGCTTCGGTGGTCAGTTCACCGAGATTCATGCCTTGGTGTTCCTTTTCGCCGCCTTGTTCGTCGCCTTCGTCGCCCTGGTCGCCTTGCCGCGTTTCATCGGGCGCGCGTCACGAACCGCCTCGTGGGTGCGCCGCAACGCCTCGGTGGTGGCCTCCAGCGAGCTGCGTGCGACACCGACGAAGAGGAAGTCGACCACGGCGAGCTGCGCGGTCCGGCTGGCCAGCGCACCCGAGCGGAACGTGGTCTCGCGGGCGGCGGTGGTCAGCACGATGTCGGCATACTCGACGATCGGGGCGCCGGAGAAGTTGGTGATGGCGATCGTGGTCGCGCCGGCCTGCTTGGCCGCCGCGAGCGCCTCGACGACGTCCTGCGTGCTGCCGGAGTGCGAGACGCCGATGGCGACATCCGAGGGACCGAGCAGCACCGCCGACGTCATCGCGGCGTGGAACTCCGTCCAGGCGAAGGCGATTCGGCCGGCTCGGATCAGTTTGTACTGCAGGTCGGTGGCGACCAGGCCACTCGCCTGCACTCCGAAGATCTCCACGCGCGGCGCCGCTGCGACGGCTGCGACGGCCGCGTCGAGCGCCGACAGGTCGAGGTGCTCGGCGGTCTCCTGCAGCGCCCGCACCTCGTGGTGCACGATCGCCGCGACGATGTCCTCGGTCGTCTGTGCTTCGTCCAGGTCCGCCGGGGGCTTGCGGGTCGCGCCGCCGAGCGCCGACTCGCGGGCCGCGGCACCGGCGAGGGCGAGGCGCAGCTGCGGGTAGCCGCCGAATCCGACGCTGTGGCTGAAGCGGGCGACCGTCGCGACAGAGGTCTCCGCGCGCTCGGCCAGCTCCGTGATGGACAGGTGCGCAGCGCCCGCCGGATCGCGCAACACGACGTCCGCGACACGGTGCTCGGCCGGCTGCAACTGCGGCAGGGCGGACCGCATGCGGACGAGAACGTCGCGCGTGGGGTCGCCCGTCGGGTCACCCGGTTCCTTCGTCATGACGTCCCTTTCCGACCTTCGGCGCGGGGCGTCGCAAGGCGTTCGTGTTGCGGTCGGTCGTTCCCCGGAACCACCTGTTCTTCCTGCCCGGTCACTGTAACCATCGAATGAAAATCAGGTGCCAGGACCGTCTCTCCATTTGGAAAAGATTGACATATCCTGACCCGGACATTGCGTGATTCATGGTGCACGGTCGCGAGCAATTCCGGCGCACAACGCCTGAACTCGCGAATTGTCTGTCAGTTCCCTGGGAAGCCGGCCCATATTGCAGGAGGTTCGCGGTGATCGTCGTCGGCTGCATCTCGGGCACGTCCGTCGACGGCATCGACGTCGCCGTGGCCGACCTCGCCGGAGCCGACAGCGGGCAGCTCACGTTGCGGCCGCTCGGCGCCCGGACCTACTCCTGGTCGTCGTCGACCCGGGCGAGCCTGCTCGCGCTACTGCCGCCCTCACCGACGAGCGCCGCGGATGTATGCCGCCTCGATGTGCTCGCCGGCCGGGAGATCGCCGCGGCGGTGCAGTCCGCGATCGACGAATTCGCCAGTGGCTCAGCCGATCTCGTGGTCAGCCATGGTCAGACCGTCTTCCACTGGGTCGAGGGCGACATCGCCCACGGCGGGCTGCAGCTGGGCCAGCCCGCGGAGATCGTCGAGCGCACCGGGCTGCCGGTGGTCAGCGACATCCGCAGTCGCGACATCGCCGCCGGAGGTCAGGGCGCGCCGCTCGCGGGCACGCTGGACACGCTGTTGCTGCACGGCATCTCACCACCGGCCTCACGCGCGCTGCTGAACCTCGGCGGCATCGCCAACGTCACCGTCGCATCGCCGCACGGCAGCGCCGCGTTCGACACCGGCCCGGCCAACTGCCTCATCGACGCCGCCGTGTCGGCCGCCACCTCCGGCGCCCAGTCGTATGACGCAGGCGGTCGTCTCGCCGCTTCCGGGCACGTCGATCAGGTGCTGCTCGAGCGGCTGCTCGCCGAGCCCTACTACGCACTACCGGCGCCGAAATCGACCGGGAGAGAGCTGTTCCGGGCGGATTACCTGGCGGCGTTCGATCTCGATGTGCGGGGTCTCGAGGCGCCTGGTCTCGATACGCCGCTCGTTCCTCACGGCTACTCGACCCGCGAAGGGCTCGCGGACCTGGTGGCGACGCTGACCGAGCTGACGGCGGTGACCGTGGCGAACGCGCTGGCGCCATACGACGTGACCGAGGTTCACGCCTCCGGCGGCGGTGTGCGCAATCCGGTGCTGATGGACCGGCTGGCCGTGCACCTCGCGCCGGCCCGGCTCGCCACCAGTGACGAGCTGGGGCTGCCGACCGACGACAAGGAGGGCTACCTCATGGCGCTGATCGGCTACCTGACCTGGCACGGCATACCGGGAGTGCTCGCCGGCGCCGACGGGCGGACCCTGACGGGGGCACGGACCCCGCGTGTGCTGGGCCGAATCAGCCCCGGTGACAAGCCATTACGGCTCCCGGAGCCCGGCGTGACACCGCGCAGCCTGCGCGTGGTGAACTGAACAGGTGACCGAGCTGTGACCGATCCATACCCCCTGCACCCGCTGCTCCGCGAGCGGTGGAGTCCGCAGGACTTCCGCACCGACCACGAGCTCGACGCGACGGACGTCGCCACGCTGCTGGAGGCGGCACGCTGGGCGCCGTCGGCCGGCAACTCGCAGCCATGGGCGTTCGTGGCGGCCCGGCGCGGTGACGAGATGCACCGCCGGCTCACACCGCACCTGCTCGGCGGCGCGCGCCGCTGGGGCCCACGGGCCAGCCTGCTGCTGGTCAACCTGTGCCACCTGCGGGTCGACGAAACCGACTATGAATACTCCGAATTCGCGATGTACGACCTCGGTCAGGCAGTCGCCCACCTGACCGTCCAGGCGCAGGCGCTCGACCTGTCGGTGCGGCAGTTCCGCAGCTTCGACCGCGACGCCGTCGAAGCACTGCTGACCGTCGCGCCGGGGTGGCAGGTCGCCACCATGGCGGCGATCGGTGTGCCGCCGCAGGCGCCCGCGCCATACGCCGTGCAGTTGCCGGACGGCCGCACACTGCCGCGAGAGCGCCGCCCGTTGCAGGAGATTCACGCCGAAGATCCGTGAGTTCACGGATCCGCCACCGCCACCGTCGTATGACGCTGGGGTGGTGCGCATCCAGATCTGGGTCGACGGCACCGACCCGCCGACCGGGCGCGTCGGGGACCACGGCGAGCCCGTGCCGTTCTGCGGCTGGATCGACCTGCTAGCCGTCCTGTCGGACGTCCTCGAGACGTCGCGCGACGAAGACGGCGACCTCGGTGCGAGAGCGCAACCCGAGCTTGGCGAGGACGTTTGAGACATGGCTCTCCACAGTCCGTCGCGACACGCACAGGCTCTCGGCGATCTCGGGATTGGTCTCGCCGGTGGCGAGGTGCCGGGCGATGCGCTCCTCGGTCCGGGTCAGCGATTCCCACCCGATCCTCGGGCGGTCCCTCGACGGGTTCGCCACCCGGATGCCGGCCCGGCGGAACGCCGTGCGGGCGCGGCTCACGTCGTGGTCGGCGCCGACCTCGGCATACCGGCGCAGCGCGGTCTCGGCCGGCCGTCGCGCCTGCAGGCCGTGCGTGCGCACCGTGAGGGCCGCGAGTTCGGCCATCCGCGCGTGATCGAGGTGCCGGACGGTCGTGCCCATCAGGGTTGCGGCCTCCACGAGCGTCGCCGGATCGTCCGTTGCCACACCCCGGACCGCGAGCGCCGTCGCGCGCAGGTGCGGCACCGGTGCGTTGCGTTCGGCGAGCTCGGCGAGCACCTCGACCACCTCGTGGGCGCGGTCCCGCGCCCTGGCGGGATCGCCCGTGCCCGCCAGGACGACGGCGCGTGCCAGGTCGACGAGTTCGAGCCCGAGTTCGGCGCAGTCCATCAGCATCTCGGTGGCACGGAACTCCTCCCAGCCGGCCCAGAGCACCTCGAACATCCCTGCGAGATCACCGCGGGCGAGCTCCAATTGGCTGCGCCCGCGCCAGATCCAGGCCCGGCCACGACCCGCCCACGTCATCCGGTCCGGGACCGGATCCAGCCCCGACGCCCACTCCTGTGCGGCGTCCGGTCCGAGCTGGTGCTGCAGCACGTGCGCCCACAGCCCGCGGACCGGCGGGTCGAGCCGCACCTCCATCGAACCCACGAGCGACCGGTGCGCGTCGAGTTCCGCGGCGATGTCGGACAGGCTGCCGCTGTGGCTGAGTGCCTGTGCGCCGAGCGAGTGGGCCGCGAGCACACCGGTGCGGTAGTCGAAGGCGGCCGAGACCTGCAGCCCGCGGTGCAACTGTGTGATGACCTCGTCCGTGCGATCGAGGTCGGCGAGCGCCACCGCGAGCTGGGCGTGCGGGAACGGCTCGATCGCGGTCAGGGTCGGGTGGCGATCGGCCTTCGCGACGGCGTCGGACAGCAACCGGACGGCTTCCTGCAGATCCCCGCGGCAGTTGGCCAGCAGACCCTGCAGGGTGAGCGCGTAGACCTCCGCGCCGCTGCTGCCCACCTCCGCGCCGAACGCCGCCGCCTGCTGCGCCACCCGCCGGGCGCCGTCGAGGTCACCGAGCAGGAGACGCGGCCAGCCCGCGAACGCGAGGTGCTCGGCACGGGCCGCCGGCTCGAGCACCTCCGCCGCCGCGAAGCCCTCGGCGGCGTCGCGGGCCTCGGCGTGCCGGTGCTGCAGCAGCAGGGTGTGGGTCCGGATCGTGGCCAGTGTCGTGAGGGTCGCGACGGGCACCTCGCGTTCGAGGGTGCGCTCGGCGATCTCGCCCGCCTCCACGACCCGGCCGGCGCGCAGCGCCGCGAACGCCAGCCCGGTGCTGGCGCGGGCATGCTGCTGGTCGTCCTCCGCCGTCACCGACTCGACCAGGTGCCACAGCTGGACCGCGGTGTCCGGTGCGGCGAGTGCGGTGCGGTCGGCGAGCCGCAGCATCCAGGGGACGTCATGTGCTGCGGCGGGGGCGCGCAGCAGGTGTTCGGCGACCGTCGCGGGGTCGACCTGCTCCGCCTCCAGGCGTATGGCGATCTCGCGGTGCAGCTCGGCGCGCACGATGCCGGGGAGGTCGTTGAGCAGCACCGACCGGATCAGCGCGTGCCGGAAGCCGAGCATCTCCTGTGGGGTCTCCTCGAGGATGCCCGCGGCAAGGGCCTCCCGCAGCATCGGTACGAGCGCACTCATCGGCCGGTCGGCGACGATCCGCAACTGCGCCACGGGGAAGCGGGTGCCGAGCAGCGCCGCCGACGCGAGCAGTTGCCGGGTCGCCGCACCGAGGTGGCTGAGGTAGCGCATGATCACCATCGACAGGGACGGCGACGGCCCCGCAGGCGCGTCCAGCAGCGCCTCACCGTGCGGTCCGATGGTGACCGCGCCGTCGCGCAGCAGTGCTCGCACCATCTCGGTGAGGAAGAGCGGGTTGCCGCCCGCCGCCACCAGGCGGCCCGCGAGCACGCCCTCGACCCGGCCGCCGGTCAGTTGTTCGGCGATCGCCACGCAGGTCGTGTCCGGCAGCGGCCCGAGCGTCAGCGTCTGCAGGAGTTCGCGCTCGCTCAGCACGCCGAGCAGGTGATCCAGCGCGGGTGGTGTCCGGTGCCGTGCCTGGGTCCGCAGGGACCCGATGATCAGCAGCGGGATCTGGTCGAGCGTCGCGCTCAGCCTGGCCAGCAGGCCGAGGGACGCGGGGTCCGCCCAGTGCAGGTCGTCCAGGACGAGCAGCGTCGGGGCTCTGGCCAGCCGGTCGATCACCGCGTGCAGACGCTCCCCCACGGCATACTCCGCCTGCCCGGCCATGGCACGCCGGTCCGCGTCGGTGAGCACCGGTGCGAAGGCGTCCAGCAACAACCGGTGGGTATGACGCCGGGCCATGGCATCACCGGCCGCCCGCAGGACGACGGTCGATGGCGGGACCCGGTCGAGGACCGCGTCGATGAGCGAGGTCTTGCCGATCCCGGTCTCGCCCAGCACCGCGATGAAGCGGCCGGTGGACGACGTGCCGGTGACCGCGGCGAGCAACGACGCGACCTCCTGCTCCCGGCCGAGGAAGACGTGTCCCGGCGGGTCGCGCGGGGCGGCCCGGCGGCTGGCTGGAGGCATGCTGATGACACCGCCTCCCAGGTCGCTCGATCCCCGAAGTTTAGTGAGGGGTGAGGAGCTGTGTCCTGCGAATCCGACCGGCCCGCAACGGCTCTGCAGCCGTTCGCGTCCCGGCTGGCGGCCGAGTGGCTCACCGATCACCCGGACCTGCGGCACCGCCGGTTGGACTGCACGATGGTCTTCGCCGACATCTCCGGCTTCACCGCGCTGACCGAGCGACTCGCTCGCCGGGGCAGGGTCGGCGCCGAGCTGATGAGCGACACGCTCGATCTCACCTTCGGCACCCTGCTCGCCCCGGCGTTCCGGGACGGCGCCGATCTGCTCAAGTGGGGCGGGGACGCGGTGCTGCTGCTCTTCCGGGGCGAGGGTCACGCGCGCTGGGCCGCGCACGCCGCGCACCGGATGCGCGCCGAGTTGCGCGGGCTCGTCCGCGGTCGCGGGCTTCCGGTGCCGGCGTCGTTGCGTATGTCGATCGGCGTGCACAGCGGCGGTTTCGACGTGTTCTTCGTGGGCGATCCGGGCAGTCACCGCGAGCTCCTGGTCGCCGGACCGGAGACCAGCCACCTGGCGGCCGTGGAGCAGGCCTGCGGCGCCGGCCAGATCCTGCTCAGCACCGAGGCGGCCGCACTGTTGCCGGCGACCGCGCTGGGTGAGGCCGTGCCGGTCGGGGACTCCGCCGCCTGGTTGCTGCGGTCGTGCCCACAGGTGCCGGGCACGCCACCCGACGTGCGCGCCGGTCCGAGCGCTGCGATCGCGGACACCCTGCCACCGCCCATTCGGGCGCACCTGCAGGAAGAGGCCATGCACCCCGAACACCGTTCGATAGCAGTGGGTTTCGTCCAGTTCCTCGGCTCCGATCAGCTGCTGCGCGACAGCGATCCGGAAGCTGCCGCGGAGGCCGTCCATCAGATCGTGGCGAGGGTGCAACGGTCCTGCCTCGAGCACGGCGTGACGTTCTTCGAATCCGACATCGCCGCGGACGGCGGCAAGATCATGCTGACCTCCGGGGCACCGCACAGCACCGGCCACCACGTCGAGCGGATGCTGCGCACCGCCACCCGGATCGCCGCACACGACGGAGCGCTCGGGGTACGGGTCGGCGTCAACACCGGGCACGTCTTCGCCGGGGACTTCGGTCCCGCCATACGCCGGACGTACTCGATCAAGGGTGATGCCGTGAACCTCGCGGCGCGGCTGCTCGGGCACGCCGAGCCGGGTCAGGTCGTGGCCACCGAGGCGGCCGCTGCCGCCTGTGATGCGGAGCTCGTCTCCACGGCCCTGGCGCCGTTCACCGTGAAGGGCAAGCGCGACCCGATCCACGCGGTCGTCGTGCACAGCGTGCTGGACCGGCACCTCGGCCGGGTGGAAACACCGTTCGTCGGCCGGGCGGACGAATTGGCAACGCTGAGTGGGGCACTCGCCGCCGCGATGCAGCAGTGCGGGTCGGTCGTCGACGTGGTCGGCGAACCGGGCATCGGCAAGTCGCGGCTGGTCGCCGAACTGCCCGTGCCGGAGGGTATGACGACCCACGTCACGACCGTCAGCAGCTACGACACCGGCATGCCCTACATCGCGGTGCGCAGCCTGCTGCGCTCGGTGCTCGGCATCCAGCCGCACGACACAGCCGAGGCGATCGCGCTCCGCCTCGCCGGGCGGGTCCAGCAGAAAGCGCCGGAGCTGCTGCCGTGGTTGCCGCTGCTCGGCATACCCCTCGACCTGGACCTGCGGCCGACGCGCGAGGTGCAGGAGCTGGATCCGAAGTTCCGGCGCGGCCGCATCGAGGAGGTGACGGTCGCGCTGCTCGCCGCCCTGCTGACCGACCCGACGCTGCTGCTCTTCGAGGACACCCACCTGATGGACGAGGCCTCGAGTGCGCTGCTGCACCGGTTGGCCGCGGAGAGCCACCGGCAGTCGTGGTGCCTCATGATCACCCGGCGGCACGTCCCGATCGGCTACGAGCCGGTCCTGTCGGCGCCGACCGATCTGCGCGTCACGCTGGCGGCGGTCTCACCGGAGGCCGCGCTCGAGTTGCTGGAGTCGGTGTCCGCCGCCCGCCGCCCGAGCCGGCGCCTGCTGGAGGCGATGGCGGAGCGCGCCGACGGCAACCCGCTCTTCCTCACCTCGCTGGGTTCGATGACCGACGCCCCGGCAGGGAGCGACGAGGAGTTGCCGGACTCGGTCGAGGCCGTCCTGATCGCCGACATCGACCGGCTCACGCCGGCGAACCGGACGCTGCTGCGGATCGCCGCGGTCGTGGGCTCGCGCTTCGACCCGGCGCTGGTGGCACAGTTGCGCCCCGGCCTGACCAGCGCAGCCGAATTGCCGCTCCGGCTGGCCGAATTCGTCCGCCCGGTCGAGTCCGGCATGGTGGAGTTCCGGCACGCGATGGTGCGGGACGTCGCGTATGCCGGGCTGCCGTTCCGGCTGCGTCGCGAGGCGCACGAGCAGGTGGCGGTCGCGCTCGAGCAGTCTCCCGATCGGACCACCGCCACGCCGGCGCTGCTGAGCATGCACTTCCACGCCGCCGGCCTGGCGGACAAGGCGTGGTCCTACTCATTGCGGGCCGGTGACGAGGCACGGGCGAAATACGCCTACGGTCAGGCGGCCGCCTTCTATGCGCGGGCACTCGACGCGGGCGCGAACCGGCCAGGGACGACCCCGGCGGCGCGCTCCGCGGCATACGTCTCCCTCGGCGAAAGTCTCGACATGGCCGGCGACTCGGCCGGCGCGCTGACCGCGTTCCGTCGCGCCCGCCGGGACCTGCGCACGGACGTGGTCGCGACCGCCGAGGTGCTCTACAAGGAAGCGCGAATCACCTTGCGGCTGGGGCGATATCAGCCGGCGCTGGCGCAGCTGACGCGCGCCCTGAGACTGCTCGAAGGAGTCGACGGGCCGGCCGCCGCGGCGGTCCGCGCGACGCTGGCCACCCGTTACGGCTTCTGCCGGCACCTGCAGCGGCGGGCGACCGACGCGCTGCGGTGGGGACGGCTCGGCGTCCAATGGGCGGAGGAGTCCGGGGACCGGACCGTGATCGCGCACGCCTACAACGCCCTCCATCTGGCGTATGGCGCCTCGACCGTCCCGGAGGACCGGCCCTACGGCCAGCTCGCGCTCGCGCTCTACGAGCAACTGGACGACCTGAGTGGGCAGGCCCTCACGGTCAACAATCTCGCGATCGACGCCTACAACAACGGACGCTGGGACGAAGCCGTCGACGGATTCGCCCGGGTGGCAGGCAGTTTCCGCCGCCTTGGCGACGACGCCAATGAGGCGACCGCCCTCTACAACCGCGCAGACGTGCTCGTCACCCAACACCGTCACGCGGACGCGCTGCCCGTCCTGGACGCGGCGCTGCGACTCGCGCTCGGGGTCGACGACGAGGAGCTGATCGGGCTGACCTACCGGGAGCAGGCGCGCGCCCGCGCCGGGGTCGGTGACCGGTCGGAGGCGTGGCGTCTCTTCGACGAGGCGCGGACCGTGCTCGACGGCCTGCACCTGACCACCGAGGTCATCCTGCTGGACGCAGCCCGGGCCGAGGCCCTGCTGGAGACGGGACGCCCCGCCGAGGCGCTGGCTCTGGTGGACGATGCGCTCAGCGCGGCGCGGGCTCGCGCCGCCGACACGCTCGCCAGGCTGCACCGGATCCGCGCGCACGCACTGGTGGCACAGGGCCTGCGGGATGAAGCTGCCGCTGCGGCACTTGCCGGATTGGACCAGGCCACAGGGGATTTCGGTGGTTTCGAACCCGCGCTGCTGCGGCTTGCGCTGGCCGACGCGACGCAGGACACCGACCTGCGCGATGCGTCCCACCGGGCCCTGTCCACCCTCGGGGTGTCGCCCCCGACAGGACCCGGCGCATCGGCGCCCACCTGATCGGTTGCTGCTCAGATCGTCCCGCGCACGTCCTTGACGAAGAGCACGACGAGGAGCAGATCGCCGGCGTTGTCGCGGGTGCTCGCGACGTAGTCGGTGCAGAAGTCCTGATCGGCACCGATGACGCCCTTGCTCGGGCAGGCCGGTGCGCTCGTCAGCGTGTCCGTCGCCGACTGCGCCCACAGCGCGGTGTAGTGCGGCACGCCGCCCTTCCCGCACAGCGACTTGTCGCAGACGAGCGTCATACTCGCCGGGTTGTCGCGGGTGTAGAGACCGGTCAGGCCGGCGATGAACTGAGTCACCGTGTTTCCGGTGTGGCAGTCCGCTGTCCCGGTGATGCACGGCCCGATGGTCATCACGGCGTTGGTGGTGGTGCCGTTCGGGAGGTTGACGATGCCGCAGATCGGGTCGGCCGCGCTGACCGTGGTGCACCCGGCGCCGTCGGCCCCGGCCGTGAGAGCGGAGCTTCCGCCGGTGAGGACACTGAGCGAGGACTCGACCCGGAAGGCGGCCGAATTGCCACTTGCGATCTTGTTGTTGTTGGTGGCGTCGGCGTGGAGCTGCAGTGCCGGCGTCGCAGTGTCGTAGGTCTCGTCCACGGTGACGCTGGTGGCGTTGGCGGGGATGACGACCTGGGTGGTGCTCAGCCGGCCGACACCGCTCTGCGGCGAGAGCGCGACGATCGTGTCCTTGTTCTGCGCGGCCGAGAGCGACACCGTGGCCTCGAACCGCACATTCGCTGCGGTGAGGACGGTCGGGATGGACGCGCCCGGTGCCCCGTTCAACGCAGCGAGGAGCGCCGGGTCGGTCGAGGCGCTCACGCTGAGTGTGGCGGTCGGGGTCGGGGCGGCGGAGGCGGGGGACGGCGCCGCGAGCAGGGCGCCGATGAGCGCGAGCGCCGAGAGTATGGCGAGGACGAGACGCGCCCGTAGAGCGCGACTCGGGAAGTGCTGGAACATCATGCGGCTCCTAGGGATCGGACAAGCATGCCTTCCAGCGTCCTAGTCCGCCGTCGGAAAAAGATCCGTGAACTCACGGAGGTTTCGCGCCCTCACCCCTGCGGCCGATCCTCCCGCTCCGCGGCGCGGTGTGGACTCAGCCGACCCGGGCGGGCGCGAAAGCCGCTGAGCTACGGGCATATCCGATCGCCAGCACGGCTGCTCCGGCGATCAGTGCGAAGTTCGTGGTGAGCGTGGCGGCGAAGCCACCGGCCAGCACCACGATGCCCGGGTGCATCGACCAGAGCACGCCGGCGCCGCGTCCGGGACCGGACATGAGCGCGCCCGGCGCGGGGCCCTTGTGCGCGTAGAGCAGTTGCCCGCCCGCGACGAGTGCGGCGATCGCGACGGCGTATGCCGCAGCGGAGCCACCGGACCCGGTGGCCAGACCGACGACGGTCGCGACGACGACCTGCACCACGACCAGCGGCGCCAGGTGCAGCACCGATTCGTGGATCCAGGTCAGGCCGAGCAGCGACTGATCACCCGCCGCCGCGGCCTGTCCCTGCAGCCCGCGGGTCAGGCCGGTCGCGCCGATGTGCGTGAGCAGCACCAGGATCGGCAGCAGCAGCGGGGAGTTCGCGTGCTGGATGGCGTGAAGGCCGGCCAGCGCCACGGCCACCACCTCGAGCAGCACCCAGCCGAGCGAGGACCAGCCGGTCCGCAGCAGGCCGGTCACGTCGGCGAGGACGACCGTCAGGTGCTGGCCGGCGACCCGGATCCGCTCCGGCTTGTGCCGCAGTTTCAGCGAGAACGCCTGGGCCCGTGCCCGCCGTGTGTCGGACACGACCAGCGACGACGTGACCGCCTCGGAGAGCAGCGACTGGGTCAGCAGCTTGTGTCCCGGCAGTGCCTCGACCAGCGGCCAGCTCGCCATACCCGTCAGCGGTGCGTGCCCACGCACCTGGCCACGCAGCCAGGCCTGGACGATCAGGATGCCGCCGAGCAGGCCGAGCACGACACCGACCGCGAGCGCCACCGGTGAACCGCCCGCCATCGTGAAGCCGATCGGGAGTGCGGCACCGAGGCACAGGCACGAGGTGATCACCATGAGCTGGCTGCCCCACCACGAGTCGCGCAGCGTCACCCGACGCGGCAGGTCGGTGGCGACGACGAACTCGATGTGGCCCGGCTCCGGCAGCACCGGCCCGCGAGCACCGCCGACCTTGAACGCGATGGCGGCGATGAGCAGGACGGCCACGACGGCGATGCCGGTGGCCGCGAACGGTTGCCGTTCGACCCAGCGGGTGATCTGCGGCCACTCCTCGAAGACGTAGTGCGCAAGGACCGACCCGTAGACGGTGCCGACGAGTGCCGCCAGATAGGCGCCGAAGAGCGCGGACGACAGCGGACCGCCGTCGCCGCGGTAGCGCAATTCGTAGGCGTCCGAGAGGCGTTCACGCTCCTCCGGGGTGCCGCCGCGAGCCATCAGGCGCCCTTCGGGAAGCTGACGGTCCGGGTCGCGGTCGACTTGGCGAGCTCCCTGTCGTGACAGACCCACACCACCGATCCGCCGTCGGCGACCCGCTCGCGCAGCACCTCACCGAGCAGCGCCCGGCGGTCCTCGTCGAGACGTTGCTCCGGCTCGTCGAGCACCAGCAGCGCGGAGGGGCGCAGCAGCACCATCGCGAGCTCGACGAGTTGCCTTTGGCCCGAGGAGAGTTCGGCCAGGAAGCGGTTGCCGAAGCGGAGTATGTCGAGCCGGTTCAGGATCGCCGCGATGCGCTCGCCGGCGCCGTCACGATCGCCGCCCCAGGTCTGGTCGATCAGGATCAGGTGATCGGCGACGGTCAGGTCGCGGTAGCCGGCGACCGGGCCGATCAGCGGCGCGATCACCCGGCGGGTCGCCTGATCGCGCTCGTCGATCGGTTGGCCGTCCATGACGACGCTGCCGCTGGTGGGCGCCAGGTTGCCGGTGAGCACGCGCAGGAAGGTGGTCTTGCCGGCGCCGTTCGGACCGAGGATGGCGATGTTCTCGCCGGCCTTCACGGTCATCGAGGTCGGCGGCAGCATGGTGACCTCACCCTGCACGCAGGTGACCTTGTCGACCTTGATCCGCTCGAACTTCGGTGCCAGCACTGTCCGCTCGCTCATGACAGCCACCCCACGTGGTTGTGCAGGAGCGCGTAGCCCACGAAGGCCACCGAATCCAGGATCGCGTGGGTGATGATCAACGGAAGAACTCTCCTGGTGCGTAGATAGACGGTGCCGAGGATCAGCCCCATCACGATGTTCCCGGCGAAACCGCCGAAGCCTTGGTAGAGGTGGTAGCTGCCGCGGATCAGCGCCGAGCAGACGATGACCACCGGCAACGGCCAGCCGGCCTGACTCCACCGGGTGAAGAGGTAACCGACCATGACCACCTCTTCGACGATCGCGTTCTGGGCGGCCGAGAGCAACAGGATCGGTGCGACCCACCAGTGGCTGCCGAGGTCGGCGGCGATCACGGTCGTGTTGAAGCCGAGGTCGCGCGCCACGACATACAGCACGAGGCCGGGTATGCCGATCAGCGCCGACAGGCCGAGGCCCCACAGGAGGTCGCGGCCGGGGCGCGCCCGATCGATGCCGAGGTAGGTGGTGGAGCGGCGCATCTCACGCCCGAGCAGGTGTATGGCGAGCAGCGCCGGCACGACGCCGAGCGCGATGCCGACCAGTTGGTAGGTCAGGTCCAGCCACGACTGGGTGGCCTGCGAGTTGTTCAGTGACGAGGTCTGCTGATTGAGCGCGACGTTCGACTGCAGGTCCCGGATGATCGACAGGATCGAGTAGATCGCCGAGGCGCCGAGGCTGAGCAGCAGGACCAGGCCGGTCTCGGTGACCAGGGTGCGCGGCGCGAGTCTGCTGTCGGGCACCGTGAGCGGCCCGCGCCACAGCGTGCGGAGGTCGCGCGTCAGGGCCGTCACCGGGCCATATAACCACCCGAGCCTGGGTCGACGCAGGGTGCGTCGCCCAGGCTCGGGTCTTGCCGATGAGGCCAGATCAGCGCTTGCGGTGGTCCCAGTGCTTGAAACCGGCCGCCTTCGCCGCCTCTTCGTCGGTGAACCACACCTCGGCGTCGGTCCGCTCGTAGTGCGGGCTGTCCTCGGTGTGGAAGAGCATCGAGTCGGCGTTGCCCTTGATCCGGTGGCGCTCGGACGGTGCGCTCCCGTCTTCGCGGGGCGATGCCGCGCCCGCACCGAACTGCTCCTGCATCGGGTCGCGTTCGGCATCGTGCGCCGGTGCGGCCGTGGCGCCCGCCGAGCCGGTGCTGCCCGCTGCCGAGCCGGTGCCGGCCACTGGCGAACCGGTGCTGCCCGCCGCCGGTGCCGCGTCGCTCGACGTGGTGGTGCCACCCGCCAGCGGTGCGGCGCCGGACGCAGTGGTGCCCGACGCAGTGCCGCTCGTCGACGTGGTGCCGCTTTCCGACGCGGCAGTGTCGGCCGAATGACCCGTCGTCGAGGTCCCGGTCAGTCCCGTGACCGCAGGGCCGGTGTGACTCGTGCCCACGGTGTATGACGAACCACCGGAGGCCGCTGTCGACCCGGAAGAGGCAGATCCGCTCGGAGCCGACCCCGTGGGAGCTGCTCCGGTCGAACCCGAATCGCTCGGCGCTCCGCCAGCGGCTGTGTCGGAGCCGCTCGTGGTCCCGGTCGGGGTGGCTGCCGCTGCTGCGGAAGCTCCCGCCGCACCAGCACCAGCGCCAGCGCCGCCTCCGCTTCCAGCGCCAGCGCCGGTTCCTGCGCCGGCGCCCGAAGCAGAGCCCGTGCCGGCACCGGAGCCGGACGCCGGTGACCCGGACGGTGCCTTACCGCGCTTCTCGCGGTCCCAGTGGGCGAAACCGGCGGCGGTCGCCGCCGCCTCGTCACGGAACCAGACCTCGGGCTGCGTCGCGGCATACCGCGGGCTGTCCTCGGTGTGGAAGAGCATCGAGTCGGCGTTGCCCTTGATCGGGTATCCGGCCGGTGCGGAGCCGTCCGGCCTCGCCGACGCGGCACCGTCACCGAAGCGCTCGGCCATCGGGTCCTTGCCCGAGGCCGAGGCGGTGTCGGCCGTCCCGCCGGATGCCTGGTCGACGGAGTACCCGACGCTCTGACCAGCGCTCGCCGACTGCGGCGCATCGCCGGCCGCGGCCTCGGTGCCCGCGGGTGCGGTCTCCGAGGAACCGGCCACCGGCGCAGCGGCCGATGTGCCCGGCGTACCACCGGCCAGCGGTGCTGCGCCGGTCCCGGTCGCGCCGCCCACGGTCTGGGCGTCGCCGGTGCCGGCCTTGTCCGACGTCGTCTGCGACAGCGAATCCGCCTGGCCCGCAGTCGAATCCGCGGACCCGGCCTGACTGTCGCCGAGCGGCAACTTGTCGTCGTCGGCGGTCGACGCGGCGTCGCTGCCGGTCGCCTTGTCGTCATCGTGGTGCGACGCGGCAACTGCTGCAGCGCCACCACCGACTACAGCAGCGCCGCCGGCGGCTGCGGCATATCCGGCCCCGTGCCCGCCGGACGAGTCGTCACTGCTCGAGGTGGCGGTGGAGTCGGTCACCGACGAATCGGCTGCCGACGAATCGGTGTCCGTCGAGCCGGTGTCCGTCGAGCCGGTGTCCGTCGAGCCGGTGACAGTCGAGTCGGTCGCGGTTGAGCCGGTGGCAGTGGAGCCGGCGTCGCCGGCGCTGCCGTCGAGGTTGCCGGTGGCGCGCTCCGGGTCGTGGCCGTCGCTCCAGACGTGCCCGGCACCCTCACCGGCATCGTCACCGACGGCCGTGCCGGCTGTGTCGGTGCCGGCTCCGGTCGTGCCCGCACCAGCCGCGCCCGCACCAGCCGCGCCCGCACCAGCCGTGCCCGCGCCTGCCGTGTCGGCCACGCCAGTTCCGGTCGTGTCAGCACCGGTCGTGCCGGCGGAGCCCTCCGGGCTGATGGTGCCGGCCGTCGGGTGCTGGACCTGGGTGCCCTGGATCTCGTTGTCGCTGTGCCTGGTCGCCTCAGCCGGAGTCTGCGCCGGTGTGTCAGCGTGCCGCGGCGTCGCGTCGTCGTTCTCGCCGGCGATCCGGTCGTCAGTGCCCGCAGCGGTTTCGCCGGTGGGCGAGTGCGCCGTGTCGACGGCGTCGTGCACGTCGTTGAACTCGCCGGCTCCGTCGGCGGGCAGCGCCGTACCCTGCTGACCGCGCTCGTCCTGTGAGACCACCGGAATCGCGCTCGTCGGCGCGTCGGGACCGGTTGCGTCGCCGCCGGCGCCGGCCTCGGCACCACGGCCGGCCGGTTCGTCGGTGGGCAGAGCGGACGCCGATTGCGGGTTGGGGTCGGCGGCCGACCCGTAGTTGGTCGTGGTGTGAGCAACGCTGCCGTTCGAAGCGTCGGTCCCGTCCACGTCGGCAGCGCTGGAAGTGCCGCCGGCGCCGGCGCCGGCGGTGCCGGGCTCACGACCCTGCGAGGTTCCATCCGTGGCGGCCGCCCCGGTGTCGGCCGAATCGTCGGAACGATCGTGACCCTTCGCAGCTGCTACACCTGCAGCACCAACTCCGGCCACACCCGCGGCACCTGCTGCAGCCGCACCCTTCGTGCTCGACCGGGCGCCCGCGGCTCCCGTGTCGGACGCTCCGGACCCGGTGCTTCCGGTGTCCGATCGGCCCTCGGCAGACGCGTGGCGTCCGCCCTGTCCTTGCCGCTCCGCTGAGGCACCCTTCGAGGCCCTGGCTCGCATCAAGAACCAAATGATCAGCGCGATGATGATGATCGCGACAATGATCCATACCCACACCATTTTGACCGACTCCTTTCATGGAGAACGTCGACGGATGTCGGCGCCCGGACACGGGCACCGATCACCATTCCTCTTCTATCCCTCCCTAAGCTGGCCGCCGTGTCAATACTCTTCCGTCACTCGCGTATCTTCACCGGCGACGCAAACCAGCCGCTCGTGACCGGAATTCTGGTCGAAAACGGCCGAATCGCGGCGATCGGCGACGGTGCCGAGCTCAGCGCGGCATACGCTCCGAACGAAATCATCGAGTTGCCCGGAAAACTCGTATTACCGGGCATGCACGACGCCCACATCCACACCGCGGGTATCGCCCGATCACTCGTGGCGGTCGACCTGCGCGATGCACGCTCCCTGCAGGAGGCGCTCGAGCGGGTGCGCGAGCACGCCGAGTTGCTGCCCGCGGGCAGCTGGATCTTCGGCGGTCGCTGGGACAGCAACAAGTGGGAGAAACCGGTGCAGCCGACCGCCGCGGATCTCGACGGTGTCAGCGGTGACCACCCGATCGCGCTGTCCAGCATCGACGGCCACACTATGTGGGCCAACTCCGCCGCCCTGCGGCAGGCCGGCATCGACGCGCAGTGGCCGGACCCGCCCGGCGGTATGGCGGTGCGCGACCAGCACGGCAACCCGACCGGCATCCTGCGCGAGTCGGCGCAGGACCCGATCGGCGAGATCGCGGCCGGCCCCGACGCGGGCAACCTGGCCGAGATGCTGCTCGCGGCGCAGACGCTCCTGCTGTCGGTGGGACTGACCACCGTGACCGACCTCAACGGCGAGGAGGCACGGGCGGCATACCTCGAACTCCACCGCGCCGGCGAACTCGCGATCCGGGTCGTCAAGGGCATCCCGATCGAGGCGCTGCAGACGGCGATCGCCGAGGGACGGCATACGGGCGACGGCGACGACTGGCTGCGAACCGGCCCGGTCAAGCTCTTCAGCGACGGCGCCCTGGGTTCGCGCACGTGTCATATGAGTCGCGGCTTCGCCGACGACACCACCAACCTCGGTATGGCGGTCATGACCCCCCAGCACCTGTATGACGCCGCACACGCGGCCGTCAGTGCCGGCATCGCCGTGGCGACGCACGCCATCGGCGACCAGGCCAACCATGTCGTGCTGGACGTTTACGAGCGGATCCGCCGCGACACCGGCACCACGTTGCCGCTGAGCATCGAGCACACGCAGTTCCTGCAGCCCGGTGATGTCGCGCGGCTGCGGCAGTGGGACGTCACGGCGTCGATGCAGCCCACCCACTGCACCAGCGACATCGACCTGGTGCGGACGCTGCTGCCGGACCACGACCTGGTCGCCTACGGCTGGCGCACCGTGCTGGACTCCGGCGCGGATCTGGCGTTCGGCTCCGATGCCCCGGTGGAGGAGGCGAATCCGTTCCACGGCATACACGCCGCGGTGACCCGGCAGCGCGGCGACAACACGCCCGAGGGTGGCTTCCAGCCCGGCGAGCGCGTCACCGTGGCCGAGGCGATCGCGGCATACACGACCGGCCCGGCGAAGCTCACCGGCACTGCCGATCACAAGGGCACCCTGGCGCCCGGCATGCTCGCCGACTTCATCGCCGTCGACACCGACATCACCGACCCGCAGATCCTGGCCGACGAACCCCTGCGCATCCGTGACACGCAGGTGCTGCAGACCGTCGTCGGTGGCGAAACCCGCTGGCAGCGCGACTGATTCAGGCGACGCCATCCTGGTCGGGTGGCGTTGTGTGATGCGCCCACATCACGTCGATGAGGGTGCGTTCGACGTATGACGTGGTGGGTGGTGGCATTCCTGGTGGCGCGGGTGGCCGACTGGTGGCTGTGAGGCTGCCGAGGGTGGTGGTGGTTTCGCCGGCGTGACCGGTGACGTGGTGGTCGGGGTGTTCTTTGGCGTAGTTGCACCATTCGCAGAGGCCGTCGCCGTTGCGTTCGCTGGTTGGCCCGCCTTCGGCGTGGGGTCGGATGTGGTCGGTATGTCGGATCGGTGCCGTGCAGTAGGGGGTGCGGCAGGTCTGGTCGCGCAGTCTGATGAACTCGGCCAACAGTCCGGGGTAGGTGCGGGCTCGGGAGTCCATGCCGACCAGGTCGCCGGTGTCGGGGAAGGCGAAGATGCGCCGGATCTGGACCGCCAGCTCGGGGTCGGTCAACCACTCCCGCGCCAGGTCGGCCGGTATCGGGCCGTAGCCGGGAAGGTAGGCCGGTACGTCACCGGTCAGGGTGTCGATCGGCATCAGCAGGTTGATCCGGATCTGTGGCTTCGGTGAGCTTTGGGGGCTCCAGCTCCGGGGGCTCCGCGCGGGTTGTGGGTTGTCGGCAGCGGCCGACTCGGGTCCGCTTCGGTCGGGCTGCCCCGTTGTGTTCGGTGAAGCGGTTGCGGTTGGCGCTCCCGACCGCTCGGGCGATGCAGGTGCGCCGGCCGCGTTCGGCGATCCGGACCCCTCGGGGGATCCAGGTCCGTCGGCCGGTTCGGCAGTAGCGGACGGATCGTCGTTGTTCACAGTTGGTTCGGAGGCTGCGGACGGATCCGCATCGTCCACGGGCTGTTTCGCGCCCATGGGGAAGCGTCCGGTGACACGCCCGACCAGGGTGTCGGCCATCACGTGCCCGCGCGGGTGGTCCGGGGTTGCAGCGGCGTCGGCGAACGCGGACAGTGCCGCGAAGCAGGCGATGCCGTCCTTGACCGGTAGCAGTGCGCTGAACCGGGTCATGCAGTCCGGCGCCGGCCGCAGGGTGACGCGGCGTTCGGTCTCGGCCCGTGCTCGCCGCGCGGTCACGGCAGCCGGGTCAACCCGGTAGGCATGGTTCTTGGCCTCGGCCTCAAGCCGTTGGTGACTGACCGTGCCAAACAGTTCGGCGACTGCTGTGTCCACCTCGGCGCGATCGTCTCGCGCCAAACATGCGGTTTCCCGGCACAACACGGTGGCGTCCCATTCGGTGATCACCCCGGCCGCCAGCGCCGCCCCTGTGTGGGGCATCTCCTCGACCACGGCGTGCGCGAGACCGAGCAACCGGGATCCCAGATGCGGCGCGCAGCGCCGGGCGAGTGCGACCTGTGAGCCGGCCTCTCGGGCGGTGTCGGCCGGGGAGATGCCGCGCGGCACATCTCGCGCCGACTGGTTCTCGTGCACGGCCACCGCGAGACGCGCCTGCCGCGCGGCCAGAGCGTTCTTCAGCTCCTCGCACGCCCGCAACTCGGCCAGCACGTCATCACCGGCAACCGGACCGTCGAGCCGGTCGTGGAACGCACGCACCGCAGCCGCATCGAGGACGCTCGCTGCACCCTCGATGTCGTCTGTCACTACGTCGCTCATGTGTTCGAGTCTATCGCGAATTGCATTGAGCTGCAAGCACTTTCGGTTGGCCTTGTTATCCACATCCCCTTTCTGCGACGAGGTCTGTCCACAGCGTCGGCGCACGGCGACGTGGGTCGGTGGCTTGTCAGTGACACGTCGGTTGCTTGTCGATGGCTTGTCGGTGGCCGGTGCTGTACTACGGCGATGGAAGAGGTAGTCGCGGACGTCGTGCTGGGCGCGCTCGTTGAGGACGGTCGGGTTCTTCTCGCGCACCGCAGCCCCACCAAGCGAGCGCACCCGGACGTGTGGGATCTGCCCGGCGGCTGCGTCGAGGAGGGGGAGTCGGAGCTCGGCGCGCTGGCGCGAGAGCTGCACGAGGAGCTCGCCATACACATGGACCCTGATGCGGTGTCGCACCTCTACCGGCTGACCGCAGGACCGGCGGAGGAGCCCGCGCTGGTGAGCGCCTGGCTGGTCCACCGCTGGGAAGGCACCCCGCTGAACAACGCGCCGGAGGAGCACGTGGACATCGGCTGGTTCCGGCTGGACGCCCTGCCGTCACCCGCCCACCCGGCCATGCGCGCCGCACTGCTGACCGCACTCGGCAACACCCGGCCTCAGCCGGGCGACCTCAGCCGGGCGACCGATCACCCGGCCGCTGCTCACCCGGCCGCACCAGCCCCGCTTCGTACGCCGCGATCACCGCCTGCGCCCGGTCACGAGCGCCCAGCTTCGCAAGGATCCGGTTGAGGTGCGTCTTGACGGTGCCCTCGGACACGAAGAGCAGCTGTGCGATCTGCACGTTGGACCGGCCGTGCGCCACTTCGCGCAGCACCTCGCGCTCGCGTGCGGTCAGGGTTGCGATCGCCCCGGTGGTCGGCTCGGCGCCGGGCGGAGGACGGCGGGTGAAGTCCTCGATCAGCCGCCGCGTGATGCTCGGCGCGAGCAGCGCGTCGCCCGCCGCCACCTGCCGCACCGCATCGACCAGCCGGTCCGGCGGCGCGGTCTTCAGCAGGAAACCGGCGGCCCCGGCGCGCAGCGCGGCATACACATAGCGATCCGTGTCGAAGGTCGTCAGCGCCAGCACCTTGACCGGCGAACCGGCATCGTGCAGCGTCCGGATCGCCGCCACGCCGTCCATCCCGGGCATCCGCAGATCCATCAACACGACATCGGGGCCGTGCTGCGCGCACGCCGCCACCGCCTCGCTGCCGTCCTCCGCCTCGGCGACGACCTCGAGGCCCGGCTCGCTCTGCAGGATCATCCGGAAACCGGCCCGCACCAGCGCGTGGTCGTCCGCGATGACGACGCGCAGCCGCTCGTTCATTCCAGCTCCTCCACCGGTATGGCGGCCCGCACGCTGAACCCACCGCCGGGCGTGTGACCGGCGTCGATCGTGCCGCCATACACCTTGGCGCGCTCGCGCGCTCCCCGCAGGCCGAGCCCGCCACCGGGTGCCGCAGGCCCCTCCTCACGCGCCGGGCCGTCATCCTCGACGGTGAGCTGCAGGGCACCGCCGTCCAGCAGCACGCCCACCCGGGCCGACGTCGCCGCCGAGTGCTTGCGCACATTGGTGAGCGCCTCCTGCAGGATCCGGAAGCTTGCCAGCTGCGGTCCGGCCGGCACCTGTCGGGCGAGTTCGGGCGCAAGACACGCCTCGACCGTCACACCCGCGGCAGCCGACCGGTCGAAGAGTTCCGGCAGCGCGTCCAGTCCCGGCTGCGGCCCGAGGCCGATGGATTCATCGCCGTCCCGCAGCACCCCCAGCAGGCCGGACAGCTCACCGAGCGCCTGCCGCCCCACCTGCTGGATCGTGCGCATCGCCTCCTGCGCCGGCGGATTCGCCATACTCACGCGCTCGGCGGCACCGGCCTGCACGACCATGACCGAAACCGAGTGCGAGATCACGTCATGCAGCTCGCGGGCGATACGCGCCCGCTCCCGGTCGGCGGCGTCCCGCGCGCGCAACTCCAGTTGTGTCTCGTGCCGCACCGCCGCCTCCCGCAGTCGCTCCGCCTCGCGCGTGCGGGCCTGGATGGTGAAGCCGGCGATGAGCGTCGCGATGACGAATACCGCTCCGAACAGCCAGTTTCCGATCCCGTTGCCGAACGACCAGGTCTGTATGGCGAACGCCACCAGGAAGATCGCCGCCGCGACCAGTGCCGTGCGCATCGACGCCCAGGTGCACACGGTGAAGACGGCGATGACCGGCGCGACGAGCACCATCGTGCCCTGGTTCAGCGGTACGCCCGAAAGCGTTTCGAGGGTCCCCGCCACCGCGACCACCACGACCACCGGCAGCGGCCGAACCCGACGGAAGGCCAGCGCCAGCGCCATGGCCACCTCAGTCACCAGCGCGGCCGCCCTCGGCGCGAGAGCGGGGGTGGCGAGCACCTCGGCGACCGCGGCGACCGTGAGCAACCCACTGAGCGCCAGGTCGAAGCGCGAGGGGCGGACGGGTCGATCCATTCCGCCATGGTGACGCCGTTGCGCGCGCCGCGCGTCCACTTCAGGGTGAATGCGCCTCCACCCACGGTTGCAGGCCCTCGGTGTATGGCGTCATACCGCGGCGCCCGCCTTTTCCGACCACGGGCGGACGCGCCGATCGGTATGCCGGGCCAGCGTGGTGACAGCCGGCGAATCGCCCGGCTCCGAGCCGTCCACGAACGGGCCCGCTCGGCTTCAGGGAAGAGGGAAGAGACCATGCGCACACTGACCCGCACCACGGTGACCGCGACGACGCTCGCCGGGCTGCTGATGACCTTCGGCGCCGCCGGAGCCGCCCACGCAGCCTCGTCGGAAGGAGCACAGAACTTCCAATTGCACTACAACTCAAGTGTTTCCGACCAGGTCAGCCAGGTGATCGGGCACGGACCGATCAGCGGTGTCGGCACCGATGTCGAGAATTTCGGCGACGACGGCGGCCAAGCCGTCTTCACCTTCCGGGACGGCACCGTGGTCGTCGATGTCACCTCCGACAACGAGTCGATGGACCTGAATCTCGCCGCCTGCCACGCCGTGGTGACACTCAGCGGGGACTGGCACATCGATCACGGGACGGGGGCGTACGCCGGCGCCACCGGCAACGGCACCTACAGCGGCACCCGCACGATCTTCGGCGCCCGGATCAAGGGCGTCTGCCAGGGCCCGGAGTCCGGCGTCGAACCACGGATGCAGACCAGCGACGTCATGCTCACCGGCGCCGTCTCCGTCGACTGAGCGTCACCGGCCGGTCGATCAGGCGCCAGGGGTCAGTCCTGGATCCGCTTCCAGGGCTGCGCCTGCTCGATCTGCAGCGCGAGCCGCAGCAGCAGCGACTCGGTGCCGTGGTTGGCGGAGAGCATCGCGCCGATCGGCAGGCCCTCAGCGGTCCGGCCGGACGGCACCGAGATCGCCGGACCGCCTGTGGCGTTGTGCAGCGGCGTGAATCCGGTGTAGTCGACCAGCCGGCGGAAGTGCTCCTCCGCGGACAGGTCGGCGGAGAAGTAGCCGAGCTTCGGCGTGGCGTGTGCCAGCACCGGGCTGAGCACGACATCCGGACCCTTCGCGAATGCCATCCGAGAAGCCGCCGACGACGCCAGCAACCGACTGATGAAGACCGGTGCCTTCCACAAGCGCGACCTGCCCTGTGCCGCGAGACCACGGGTCAGCGGCTCGAGCTTGTCGCGGTCGAAACCGGCACCGAACATCCGGGCGCCGGAACTCTCCACCGCCAGCGCCAGGAAGCGCCAGTAGTCGATGAAGTCGCTCTTGAAGAAGTCGGGCACCGGCAGCGTGTAGGGCTCGACCCGGTGACCGAGGGTCTCCAGCAAGCGGCCGAGCGCCTCCACCGAAGCCCGGCTGGCAGCGTCCGTGGGAGGCGCGACCGGCGAGTCCAGCAGCAGGCCGATACGCAGCGGCCGGTCGATCGGCCGGTCGACGCCCTCGATCGGGGGCAGCAGCCGATTGCGGTGCACCCGCTGGGCGGCGAGATAGAAGTTCGCGACGTCGCGCACCGACCGGGCCAGCACCGAGTCGGTGACGATCCGGACCGGCATCGCCTCTCCGCCGTCGGTCAACCGCAGCCGGCCGCGCGTCGGCTTCAGCCCGACCAGTCCGCAGACCGCGGCCGGAATGCGGATCGAGCCGCCACCGTCGTTGCCGTGCGCGATCGGCACGACGCCGGAGGCGACCCAGGCGGCGGAACCGCCCGAGCTGCCACCGCTGGAGTAGTCCAGGTGCCACGGGTTCTGGGTCTGCCGGCTGAGCGTCTCGGTGGTCGCCGTCCACCCGAACTCGGGCATCGTCGTGGTGCCGATCGGGATGATGCCGGTCTGCCGGAACTGTGCCGCGATCCGGCCGTCCTTGCGCTGCGGAGTGCGCGGCAGCGCCTGCGAGCCCTCCGTCATCGGCATACCGCCGACCTTGATGTTGTCCTTGAATGCCGCTGGTACGCCGGCGAATTCGGCACTCCCCGGGTCCTGGGCGCGCTCGCGGGCACGGTCGAAGTCGGGGTGCTGGAGCGCCTGCAGCGACTCCTCCACCCGTCGACTGCGCTCGATGGCCGCCTCGACCGCCTCCGCGGCGCTGATCTCGCGACTGCGGATGCGCTCGGCCACCCCGGTGGCGTCGAGGTCCCCCAGCGCGTCATCGGTGAATGCGTGGACTCTGGTGTCGGTGTCCTGTGTGGTCACACGACCAAGTTACTAGCCGGTCAGTCGCTTCGGGCGCGGCTGCGGACCCGGATCGGCGCTGGCTCACCGGATCCACAGCCGCACGGGGCCATCACCAAGGGAGAGAGTGGTGACCCGACGGGTGGCCGGGAGCGTCACCGCTCCCGGCCACCCCGCCTTGTGGGGTGTCGCTTCGTCAGGCCCTCACTTCACCCACAGCTGCGACAGGTTCGGCATGCTGATCAACGGGTCCATCTCCACGTTCTTGACGTTGGTCCCGAAGGTTGCCGTGTTCATCGAGTAGTAGTCGGGCAGCGACGGCAGGTACTTCGTCATCAGCTCCTTGTCGAGGGCAGCCCACTTCGGCGCCGCGGCAGCCGGCGACAGCTGCTGGATGGCGGCCATCTGCTTGTTGACGGCGGCGTTCTTGAACTGCCCGACGGACAGTCCGTTGGGTATGCCGGCGCCGTTGAACAGCACCGGGTAGACCGAGTCACCGGTCGGCCAGTCGTAGCACCAGCCGGGTGTGCCCTGGCCCATGTTGACCGGGGCGCTCGGGTCGGCGATCTTCTTCTCGACCTCGGCCGTGGACACCGGAATGTCCTTGACCTTGAAGCCCGCCGCCTTCAGCGCTGCCTTCAGGGCGTTGTTCGCGGCCACCTTCGTCGGCTTGTCGCTCTGGTAGTAGTACGAGAGCTGGAAGCCGAGCTTGCCCGCGCTCTTCAGGATCGCCTTCGCCTTGGCCGGGTTGCCGTTGCCCTGCCCGGTCGCATACGGAAGCGGCGGATACTTCTTGAACCCCTGCAGGCTGGGCGCCGCGAAGGTCGTGGCCGGCTGGTAGTTCAGCTTGGACAGACCTGCCGCCTTGCGAATCTCGTTGTACGGCCAGGCATAGCCGATCGCCTTGCGGATGTTCAGTGGGATCTTCCGCGAGTCCAGCTCGTCGAAGTACTCACACGAGGAGGAACCGATCGCGAACTGGTTCCGCTGCGCACCGGTCACCTTGTTGGTCAGCGAGGAGTCGATCGCGTCGATATTGATGGTGTTGGTGCCGTTGCCGCTGTTGGCCAGGATCCGCTGCTGCGACGGCAGGTCGACGATCGAGAAGTTGATCTGGATCTGGTTCGGGTAGGCGTTGCGCACCGGGTCCGTCTTCGGGTCCCAGTTGGGGTTGCGCGTCAGCACCATCTTCTGACCGATGTTGTAGCTCGCCACCTTGTAGGGGCCGGTCGTCACGGGGTGCTTCTGGTAGTTGCCCTTGGTGTCCGCGCTCTGCGGGATCGGACTGAACTCGGGGAAGGACGCGAAGTAGTTGAACGACGGGAGCTTCTTGGTCAGGTGAAAGACCAGGGTGTCGGTGCCCTTTGTCGTGACGCCCGGGAAACTCGCCTTCGGCTGCTTGAACGGTCCCTTGTAGGTGCTGCCGCCCTTCAGATATTGCATCTGATAGTTGGTGCCGTTGGCGGCGACGCTTTCGGTCGCGAACGACCGCTTGATGGCATAGACGAAGTCCGCCAGCTTGACCGGCTGACCATTGGAGTACTTCAGTCCCGGCTTGATCTTGAAGGTCCAGGTGAGGCCGTCGGCCGAGGGCGTGCCCACGTTGGTCGCCATGTCGGGCACCAGCACCGGCTTGCCGTTGACCAGCTTGTACTGCGTGAGCGTGCGGTACAGGTACTGCGTCGCGTAGGCGTTCGAATCGATGTAGTAGATGCCCGAGGGATCCATCGTCGGCGGGTTCGAACCGTCGTCGATGTAGAGCGTGCCGCCCTTCTTGGCGCCGGCAACAGCGGGAGCCGGGCCCTTCAGGTTCGGGTTGGTCGCCGCTTGGGCAGCCTGGGTCTGAGCAGCCGCCGCGGAGTTGTTGCCGCCGCCGCTGCCACTGCTGTTGCCCGATGGTGAGCCGCTGCCGCAGGCTGCCAGGGACACGGAAGTGGCGCCCGCGGCCGCCAACACGACCAATTTCGTCCAGCGCATGGTGATTCTCCTTCATTCGTCACGTCCTGGGGTTGCCAGGAAGAGCCGGTTCATCACTCCACTGCACTGCTGTGCCCCCGGGGAATTCCGTTCAGCAGCACGCCTCGGCGCGTTGGACTGGTGTCAGTCGCGCGATCAGGAGGTGTGAACCAACTTCTGCGAAAAATATCCCCGCTGAATGAGGGCTTTCGGAGTGTTTCCTGAGCGCTGCCGGTTCGATGCCAAGTCGTGACGTCACCGAGCTTGCGCGCGGGGGCGCAAGGGTTTAACGACCGTCCAGTTCGCCCTCGACTCAGGCGGTGCCGGTGTCGGCTTCCTCATCGAGCTCCGCACGCACCGCTTCCCATACGCGGACCCGGTCCTCGTATGCCGGGACACGCGCGAGCCCGTCGTGCTCGACGGCCGCCGAGAGCCATCCGAGCAGCGTCGGCTCCGCACGCTCCACGAAGTCGCGCAACTCGTCCACCGGCAGTGCAAGGACCCGTCGGCACAGCCGGGCGTTGGGCACGAACCGCCGGCCTGCGGCGATGTCGAGCAACTCCGCCGCACCGCCCATGGCCGCTTCATTGAGCACCGACTCGATCTGCGGGCACTCCGCGAATGCGGCCGCGTCCACGACATACAGGTGACGAACCTCGGCGACGCCGGCCTTGGTGAGGCAGCGATCCATCGCGCGCTCGTGGTTTCCGGTCACCCGGATGTCGTCGAGCGCCAGCACGACGGCACCGGTCACGTCGCGGCCGGGTGTCAGGTCGCCGGCGCCGATCGACGCGCGCCGGTCCTCGCGCGTCATGCGTGAATAGTCGCCGTTGCTGACGCCGCGCCGGGTGATCCGGAAGGTGCCGACCTGCAGGTCGGGACGCAGCAGCCGCAGGTGCTGCACGAACGGGATGAGCAGGCTGTATGCCGCGGGCGGCACCTGCGCGAACGCCGAGGTGGTGACCAGCACCGGCCGCTCGTCGAGCCGCCGCGCAGCGAGCGCCGCCAGCGCCACGGCGAAGCGGCGGGCGACGGCGGCGTCACCGTGCTTGAACCGCGAATAGCTCCTGGCGTCGACCAGCGCCGCGTCCGGCAGTCCGTGCTCGGACGCCAGCTTGGTCAGGCAGATCCGCTTCTTGCTCATGGCGTCGCTTCTTCCGGTGTGGTGTGGGACCGGAGGTCGGACTCGCCGAGGAGTGCAGCGGTTCCCGCTGGATAACCGGCCAGGAACTGCGCCCCGGTGGCCTCGGCATCGGCGCGGAAACGCTGCACCAGGCCGGTCGGACAGGCAGCGAGGAATCCGGCCACGTCCGGGTCGGCGAGCAGCCGCTTGAGGAAGCGAATCGTCGGCACGAAGTCGCCGCGCCGCACACTGGGCAGCATGTCGTGGATCGACCCGATCTCGGCGTGGTTGAGGGCCGACTCGACGCTCGGGTCCCTGGCCAGTTGCTCGTCGCAGGTCGCGACGTATGCCGTGACGATCTGCCCAATCCCGTTGTCCTGCAACAAATCCAGCATCACCTGCTCGGCAAGGCCGGTCACGCGCACGTCGTCCACGACGATCGCGATCGCGTCGCGCACCGGCTCGGTGAGCCGGAAACCGATGCTTGCCAGGTCGTTTCGGCGATCCTGCGCGGACGACGCGGCGTAGTCGATGTGGGTGACCGAGTCCTTGTGCACGTGCATCACCCGGACGGCGGGCGCGGTGGTGCGCAGTGCGTTGAGCCGACCGGCGATGCGGTCCGCGAGATAGCGGCACGCCGGCGGCGCCACCAGGTAGGCGACCGGCAGGACGACCGGCCGCGGGTCGGTCAACAGCGACGGACGCTCTGCCACGAGGACGTCCGCCAGTTCGTCGGCGAGCCGGTGCATCGCGGGCCGGTCGCCGTGCTTCATCAGCGAGTAGGTCCGGGTGTCGAACGGTTCGCCGGTCCTCGCGTCGACCGGTCGCTCCGCGGTGCCGGTCAGCGGATGCGCCACCACCTGGGTGACGGGTGCGCTCATGACAGCTGCTCGAGGACGGCGAGCGTCGACGCACCGTCCGGTTGCACCAGAACCGCCGTCATACCGGCGGCTTGTGCGCCGGCGACGTCGGCGTCCGGGTTGTCACCGACATGCAACACGTCCGCAGCGGGTATGACGAGCAGGTCGCACGCCGCCTCGAACATCCGTGGGTGCGGCTTGGCGACGCCGAGCTCGTTGGAGAAGACGCCGGGGACCGCGCCGAAACCGGCCAGTGCCAACAGTTTTCGCATCAACTCACCGGGCAGCATGCCGGTGTTGCTGGTCAGCACGACCGGCAACGGGAGCGCGGAGACCGCCGCCGGAAGTTCCACGTGCAACGGCCGCGGCGGATGCGCCAGGGCCAGCGCCTCCTGCGCGGCATACAGCTCGGGCAGCCGGCCGGCGACCCCGTCGACGGGCAGGTCGAGCGCGAGAAGGGTGGCCTCGATCCGGCCGCCGAAGCCGATGTCGATCCCGTCGCGCACGCAGACGTCGTCGACGTCGCGGTCGGCCTGGCGCATCGCGGCGTCGAACCGGTCGCCGGGAACGTCCGGCGCCACCGCGTCGCGCAGCAGGGTGTTGCGGGCCGGCTTGAAGGCCGGGTCACTGCCGAGCAGGGTGCCCCAGATGTCGAGGCTGACCCCGCCCGGCCGTGTCTGCCGTGTCATACCAGTTGGAGCGTGGTGCGTCAGAGCACGCTCAGGGCGAGCGGCTCGAGGTCGCGTGCGGTGCGACCGTTCCCGGGTGCGCCGATCGCGGTGAAGTTCCAGCCGGCCGGGGTGCGGGACACGCGCGCCATCACCAGCGCGGTGTGCGTGCCCGAGCCGGTCAGCTGGAAGCGGGCGAGCTCGGTGTCGCCGGCCATCGAGTCGACGACCCGCACGAAGGCGTTGTCGATCTCGGTGAAGTTCTCGCCGCTGTAGGAGTTGACCACGAAGACGATGTGCTCGACCGAGCCGTGCACCGCTGAGAGGTCGACGTTGATCGACTCGTCGTCGCCCTCGCCCTCACCGGTGAGGTTGTCGCCGGTGTGCTGGATCGCGCCGTCGCTGGAGCGCAGCTTGCCGAAGTAGACGGTGTCGAGCACGCGTCCGCCGCTGATCACGATGGCCGAGGCGTCCAGGTCGATGTCGCGCTGGACCTGCTTGCTGCCGCCGAACATCTTCTTCTTGGTGACCACCTTGGCGTCCCAGCCCAGCCCCATGCGGACCCGGCTGAGGTTGCCGCCGTCCTGCTTGCGCAGGTCGACCGTCTGCCCCTTGGAAAGACTGATGCTCATACCTTGGCTCCTTGTTCCGTTGTGTCAGCGGCCCCCTCGGCCACCGCATCTCGTTTGTTGGCCATCACCGAGCTGGCCCACGCGGCCAGGATGAAGGCGATACCGACGCCGCCGATCACGAACTCGCCCAGGTCGTAGCGGATGCTGATGACGAGCATCACGGCGAGCGCGCCGATCGCCCAGTGGGCGCCGTTCTCCAGGAAGCGGTATTCGGCGAGCGTTCCGTTGCGGACCAGGAAGATGGTCATCGACCGGACGTACATCGCACCGACGCCCAGGCCGAGCATGATGATGATCGGGTCGGGGGTGATGGCGAAGGCGCCGATGACGCCGTCGAAGGAGAACGTCGCGTCGAGAACCTCGAGGAAGATGAACATCGAGAACGCTGCCTTGCCCGCCAGCAGGACCTTCTGCCCGGTCGAGGAGTGTGCGTCGGCCTCCTCGAACTCGTGGTCCTTGGCCGCTTCGCGCTCCTCCATCATCGTCGAGAGGCCATTGACGGCCAGGTAGAGGATGATGCCGAGCAGGCCCGAGAAGAGCACGATCGAGCGCATCTGCACCTCGGTGTGCACATGCGTCTGGTGCACCAGCGTCTCGCTGGCGACCAGCAGGAACAGGCCCGCGATGATGACCGACAACACGTCGAGCTTGCCGAGCTTCTGCAGCGGCTTCTCGATCCAGGTCAGCCAGCTGATCTCACGCTCGGGGTCGAACATGAAGTCCAGGAACAGCAGCAGCAGGAACATGCCGCCGAAGGCGGCGATGGCCGGGTGTGCCTCGGTGAGGATGTAGCCGTAGGTGCCCGGTGTGTGCGGGTCACCCTTCTCCAGCGCGAGTTCCAGCGCCCGCCACGGGCTGATCGAGCCGGACAGGCAGACGATGACGAACGGGAACACCAGCCGCATACCGAAGACCGCGACGATGACGCCGACGGTCAGGAACATGGTCTGCCAGAAGTGGTTCAGCCGGTCGAGGTATTTGGCGTTGACCGCCGCGTTGTCGAACGAGAAGACGATCTCGACCACGATCAGGATCGCGGTCAGACCGACCCCGGCCCAGTTGTCGTAGAGGAATGCGACCACGAGCACGGCCGCCGTGATGACGAAGTCGATTCGGAAATGCTTCAGGGCTTGCAACAGGGGCTCTTCTCGGCGTGACGGTGACGAACGGGGTGCCAGTATGACGACCGCTCACCGGTGAGCGGTTTCACGATCGCTGCTCCGGTCTGGCCAACGCTGGGCCACGACCAAGGGTTCCCGGTCGTGGCCCAGCGTTCGTCCAGAGCGTCGTGGGGTTCGTTCAGCCCACCTGGAGGCCGAACTGGGTGATGACGCTTGCGAGGCCACCGGCGAAGCCCTGCGCGATGGCGCGGAACTTCCACTCGCCGCCGTGGCGGTAGAGCTCGCCGAAGATCAACGCGGTCTCGGTCGAGGCGTCCTCACCGAGGTCGAAGCGCACACCCTTGTCGGTGTTGTGCGGGTCGTCGGCGTCGTAGACACGGATGTAGGCGTCGGCCACCTGGCCGAAGTTCTGCCCGCGCTGGTCCGCCTGATCGATCGACGCGACCACGACGATGCGCTGCACGTCGGGTGACACCTGGTTGAGCGAGACGATGATCTGCTCGTCATCGCCCTCACCCTCACCGGTGCGGTTGTCGCCCTGGTGCTGTACGGCGCCGTTGTCGCCGGTCAGGTTGTTGTAGAAGACGAAGTCGGCGTCACCGCGGACCTTGCCGGTGTCGGCCAGCAGCAGCACCGACGCGTCGAGGTCGAACGGTGCGCCGTCGGTGGTCCGCGGGTCCCAACCCAGACCCACCACGGCGTTCGTCATACCCGGCGCGGCCTTCGCCAACGAGATGTTGCCGCCCTTGCTGAGGCTCACAGCCATCGTGAGGTTCCTTTCTTGTCGTACTTCTGGTCTTGGCTCGTCATACGAGCGGGGTGTAGGGGTCGCGCCAGGAGATCTCTCGATAACCGTATGCCGAACAGACCTGCTGCAAGGTGCCCGAGTAGGGATCGTGCTCGGCCCGCAACACGAGCCGGCCCTCGACGACGTGGCCGGTCATCAGCGCCTGGGCGCCGAGCGTCGGCCCGGCGACCAGCGGCACCTCCAGGCGGGAGTCGCCATACGTCGTGATCGTGATCGTGCCACCCGGCAACTGCTTGGACGGACGGGTCGGCACCGCGAAGAGCAACCACCGGTGCACTCCGGTGATGCGGCGCAGGTTGACCGCGACGCCACTGGACGTGGCCCGGAAGATCGGCCGGCGTGGGTCCGGACCCTGTTGGGAAAGACCTGGCAGCACGAGGGATTCGCGGGTGTCGCTGGTTTCGAAGACCAGCCCGAGGACCACTTCGGACGGGTTGGGTACGGCGACCTTGGCCTCCAGCCCACCGGCGGCGGACTGCATCCGGGTGAGCTCGACGACCGGCTCGTGCTCGGTCATCAGCCGACGCTCGCCGGCCGTGATCGTCGGCAGCCCGAGGTCGTGTGCCTCAGGACGGATGTGTCCCCTCGCGGATCGAGCGACGGAGGGAGACGCCTGAGAGGGCGCAGTGAGATCGAGCGACAATGACGTACCGCCCGACGGCGTGGAGGGAGCCGGTTCGCTGCTGCCCAGGTCCAACGACGAACTCGTCGACGGCCCGCTCTCGGAAGCGGGTTGAGTGCCCGGGGAGCGCAGCGGAGGAGGTGTATCGAAACCGCCCAGGTCGAGAGAAGAACTGGTCGAGAGGTCCGGGGATGGTGCACTCAGGTCGAGCGACGACGCGGCCGCGGGCGGTGCAGCGGGTGCCGGCGACGGCGCATTCCGGCGGCGGGCGCGCAGGAAGGGAAGGTCGGTTCGCTGCGTCATAGCGGAACGCCATACTCCTTGGCGACGCCGGCCAGTCCGGAGGAGTACCCCATGCCGAGCACGCGCAGCTTCCACTGGCCGCTGTGCCGGTAGAGCTCGGCGAGCTTCAACGCGCTCTCACTGGTCAGGTCACCGGCCAGGTCGACCGAGGAGATGATCGATGCGCCGCCATCCAGGTTGAGCAACCGCACGACGAGAGTGCGCAGCTGACCCATGTGGCGGCTGCTGCCGCTGCCCTCGGACAGGTAGAGGACGAAGACGATCTTGGCGACATCGTCGGGGACCTCGGTGAGCTCGACCTCGACCTGGGCGTCGTCGGTGCCGAGCGCCTCCTCGAGCTGGGCGGTCGACAGGTCGGCCGAGACCAGCTGGTTGAAGTAGACGACGTGCTGTGGTGAGAGGGCCTGGCCGTTCGCGCCGACCAGCACCGTGAGCAGCGTGAGGTTGTCGTCGAGCACCCGCTCGCCGCCGGAGTCCCAGTCGACTCCGAACACCACACCCGTCAGGTTGGGCAACTCACGCTGCAGCGCGATGTTGGCACCCTTGGCCATCGGGCTCACGATCTGCACCTCTCCATCTCGAGAATCCGCCCTGCTGCGTACTTTTCTCGCGACCGTCGCGAGAAAATCACCGTTTCGGGCCGGATCCGCGTATTTTTCTGGCGACCGTCGTCACTAAATCACCCCTTCGAGCCGAGCAGCGATGATCCCCGGGCGGCGGTCGCTCCCAGTCTCACAGGTCCAGGTCGGACTCGCCGAACTTGTCCTCCAGGAACCGGCCGTGAACCTGCAACGCCTGCATGTCGCGCGACCGGCTCGCCTCGGCGAGTTGCTCGACACTGCGCCGCAACGTCGTCAGCTGCTCCACCAGCGCGTCGGTCGCGGTCTCGATACGCGCTCCTCCGCTCCGCTCCTCCGCGCTACTCGACCCGCGATGAGCCGGCGCGGCGGCGCGCACGGCTCCGACATACGCCCGGATCGACCCCGGCAGGTAGTCGGTCAGCGTGCCGTTGATCGCGACTCGCACCCCGATGTCGAGGCGGTCCGCCTCACCGGAGGTGAGCACTTCGCGCACGGTGTCGGTGACCGCCCGCGCGAGCACCACCCCGATCGTCGGCAGCTCGCCGGCGCTGCTGTTGATCTCCAGGATCAGCGCTTGGTTCTTGCGCAGCAGCGCCTGCACGGAGTCACCGGAGGAGTCGGTCACCGCCTGCGAGGCAGACTGCAATCGACTCTCGGCCTGCGCGCGCAGGCGGCCGGACGATCCCTCCGGATCGAACAGGCGCGACAGCAATCCCACGGCTCGGGACCTTACTGGTTACCGCCCGGCAGCTGCTGGTTGCCGCCGGTCGGCTGGAACGACGCAGCCGTTTTGGCGTCGAGCCCCTGCGCGCGCATCGACCGCTCGAGGTAGGGCTTGGCGCGCTGCACCTGCCCCTCCAGGGCGCCGATCGTCTGCGACATCGACACCGTCGCGTCGGACCGGAACTTGTCGATCGCATCCATGGTGGCGAAGACGTTGTCGAACGCCGCCTGGAGCTTGTCGATCTCGATCGTGCTGCTGGCCGCCTGCTGGTTGATGTCGGCGCCCTGGGTGCGCAGCTGCTGAGACGTCTGCTCGATGAGGTTGGACGTCGTGCTGTTCAGGGCGGTGATCTGGTCGAGCACGATCTTCTGCTGGGCGAGCGCCTGGCTGACGATGACGGCGGTGCGCAGTGCGGCGACGGTGGTCGTCTGTGCGCGGTCGACGCCGCGGATGAGCTCCTGGTTGTTCTTGCGGACCAGGTCGAGGGCGAGGTAGCCCTGCACCGACACCGCCATCTGGGTCATGATGTCCTGCCGCCGCTGGCGCACCGCGAAAAGCACGTCGGACTTCATGATGTCGGAGTCCTCGGTGCGGCCCGCAGCCGACAGCTCGGCGATCTTCCCCTCGACCGCGGTGTCCAATGCCGTTGCCAGCTGGTTGTATTCGCCCAGCTTCTGCATCGCCTGCCACATGTTGTTGCGCTCGACCTCGATGGAGGCGTTGTCCTTGCGCAACTCGTCCTGACCGGCGGCCAGCGAGCGGATGATGGCGTCCAGGTGGCTCTGCGCCGACTGGTACTTCATGAAGTAGTTCTCGATCTTGTTACCGCCGGGCAGCCACTTCAGGATCTTCTTGGCGCCCTTGAGGTCGGCCCGGTTGGGGTCCAGGTCGGTGATCGTGCGGCGCAGGTCGACAAGCGTGCCGCCGACCTTGGACTGTGCGGAGTCCTTGCCCGCCTGAGCGGCCGGGCGCTGCAGCATGCGGTTGGACACGTCGGACGTACGCCGGATCTCGCTGTCGCCCATGTTGACGATGGAGTTGACCTTGTCGGTGAAGGCCGGAGCCTTCATGTCCATCGAGGTCAGCTCGTTGACGAAGGCCTGGGCCTTCTTGTCCAGCTCGGTCTGTGCCTCGGCGGCGACCGGCACCGCCTGCACGGCTTGCTGCTCCTGGATCATCGGCACGGCCTCCGGTGCCTGCAGCACCAAGCCGGTCGACGTCGGGGCAGGGGCCGGCGGCAGGTTCTGGGCCGGTGGCTGCGCGGTCTGCTGCTGGGGGGCTGCCGGCTGCTGTTGCGGCGCAGCCTGCTGCGGTGCCGGCGGCTGTTGCTGGCCGCCGTTGTTCTGCTGGAACTGGTCACCGAGCCCACCGCTCAGATCGAGGTTGGACATGTTGTGAGCCTCCTAGCTGCCGCGGTCGTTCCGCGGACCCCCGAGTTGTTCCTCATACCTTATGTATCAGCGCGGGACATCGACACCCCGCACACGTCATACGACCGCGCGAAGGTGCCCCGCGTTCCATGTCGTGCCCAACGAACGAACCGGCGGCACGATTCCGGGACCATAGAGTGCGCAGGTGACTTCTCTGCGGATCGCGATCATCATCGGCAGCACCCGACCCGACCGGGTCGGGCCCACGATCGCCGAGTGGGCGTTCAACCATGCGCGGGAGCGCGGCGACGCGTCATACGACCTGATCGACCTGGCGCATGTCGGACTGCCGCTGCTCGACGAGCCGGAGCCGGCGGCCGCCCACCACTACCGGCACGACCACACGAAGCGGTGGTCCCGGCTGATCGACTCGTATGACGGCTTCGTCTTCGTCGCACCGGAGTACAACCGCGGGGTCTCGGCGGCGCTGAAGAACTCGATCGACTACCTCTACTCGGAGTGGAACGACAAGGCTGCCGGGCTGATCTGCTACGGCTCCAGCGGTGGGCTGCGGGCCGGCGAACAGCTGAAGTCGACGCTCGGCGAGGTGCAGATCGCGACCGTGCGCGCGCAGGTGTCGCTGTCGATCTACGACGACATGACCGACTTCGTGCAGCTCACCCCGCGGGACTATCAGGTCGGCAACCTGGACGCGATGCTCGACGCGTTGCTGCGTTGGGCGGCCGCGATGCGTGCGCTGCGAGCAGGACTGGTCAACCCCTGAGTCATCCGCTGAGGACGTCGTTCGCGAAGCCCGGGCTGCGATGACCGTCGCGGCCGATCATCGTGTCGGCAGCGACCAATGCGTTGACCACCGCTTCCTCGGTTGCCTGGACCACTGCGGAATACAGGGGATTGATCGTCGGCCACGGCAGAAAGTCCAGGCGCCGTATCCCGGCCGGCGCAGCGCCGATGCCGCTGTCCAGAGCACCCGGGTTGGCCGTCGAGAAGGCCAGGAAGACATCACCGGAGAAGTGACTGCCGGTCGTGCCGGTGCGGGCCAGCCCGAGTGAGACGCGCCGGGCGAGCGCCTTGCACTGTAGGGGCAGCAGCGGCGCGTCGGTCGCCACGACCGTGATGCACGAGCCCGAACCGGGCGGCGCGCTCCGGGCGGCGTCCTCCATCGGGTTGTCGTCGAGCAGCTGCGGGCCGAGATGCCGGCCGCGGATGGTCAGCTCGTGACGGGCACCGAAGTTGGCCTGGGTGAGGACGCCGACGACATACGAGTCCTCGCCGATGGCCACACGTCGCGACGAGGTGCCGGTGCCGCCCTTGAAGCCGTAGCAGTTCATGCCGGTGCCGCCGCCGACGCTGCCCTCCACGAGTGGCCCGGACGCAGCGGCGTCGAGTGCGGCCATCGCACTCTCCTCGCGCACGTGCCGGCCGTTGATGTCGTTGAGGTATCCGTCGAAGGTCTCGCCGACCACCGGTAGGTGCCAGCCCTGCTGCAGTGCGGGGTTCCGCGCCAACGACCACTCGAGCACGCCGCGGTGCACCGGACCGACCGCGTGGGTGTTGGTGATCGTGATGGGTAGCGCGAGCGACCCGGTCTCCTCAATCCAGTGGCTGCCGGTGAGTTCGCCGTTGCCGTTGAAGGAGAACATGCCCGCCGCGACGGAAGTGCCGACCCGCTCACGGCCCAACGGGAGGATGCCGGTGACACCGGTGCGGACCGGCCCCGTCCCCGGAACGAGCGGCCCGTCGCCGTCGATCAGCGTCGTGTAGCCGACCTCAACCCCGGGGACGTCGGTGATGGCGTTCCAGGTGCCGGGTGCGCCGTCGAAGTCGACGTAGTCACGGGCCCGGCGCTGATCGGCACTCATGTGGTCACTCAACCAGACCCTGTCGCGTTGAGGCGCACAGTTGGCGCCGAATCGCACACCTGCAGGTGTGCGACTCGCCGTTAAGTGTGCGGGTCGGCCCGACTCAGGCCGCGCGGTGCGCCCGGGCGAGCAGTGCGGCGACGACCAGGGTCGCCGCGCCGGCGATCATCGCGGCCACCAGCAGGATCGTGTGGATCCCGTATGCCGTGCTGTCGACGGCCGCATGTGTCAGCTGCGCCCGGACGTGCGCCGGCGCGTGACCGGCGACCAGGCGTCCGGCGCCCGAGGCGATCGCGTCCTGCAACTGCCCGAGCTGTGCCGCCGGCAGGTGCGCGGGGGCCACGTCGCTCGCCATACGAGAGCCGGTGCGACCGGCGAAAAGCGCTCCCAATGCTGCGACTCCGGCTGCGGTGCCGATCTGCCGCATGGTGTTGACGACACCGGTCGCCATACCGGCGCGGTCCGGCTCGACACTCGCCAACGCCGCACTGGAGAGTATGGCGCTGGAGGCGCCGAGGCCGATGCCCGCGAGGATGAAACCGGGCGCGAGCGCGGTCCAGTCGGAGTTCGCATTGACCTGCGAGGCCCACCAGAGACCGCCGGTCACGACCACCAGGCTGCCGGTGATCGTGATGATCGTCGGGACGCGGTGGCTGAGTTGCGCGAAGACGGGGGCGGCGATGAACGAGGTCACGGTCAGCGGCAGGAAGCGCAGGCCGGCTTCGAAAGGTGTGTAGTCGAGGGTGTTGACGAAGTAGAGACCGACGTAATTGGTTGCGGCGACGAGGGTTCCGGCCACCACGAAGCCGGTGACGCCGATGGCGACGAAGCCCGGGCGGCGGAAGAGTTCGAGATCGACCATCGGCTCGTCGGTGCGTGCGGCGCGCACCAGGAACACGACCAACGCCACCGCTGCGAGGACGAAGGAGCCGACGATGAGTGCCGAGCCCCAGCCCTCCGACTGACCACGGATCAGCCCGAACACCAACGCTGCCAACGAAATCGTGAGCAGTGCCGTGCCGGCTGCGTCGACCCGACGGGCCTTCTCGGCCCTGGACTCCGGCAGTCCCACGCGTGCTGCGATGAAGGCCAGGACACCGATCGGCACGTTGATCGCGAAGATCCACTGCCAGCCGGCGTTGTCCACGATGAGACCGCCGAGCAACGGGCCGACCGCCGTCGCACCGGCAAGCGTCGCGCCGAACGCACCGATCGCCTTCGCGCGTGCCTTCACGTCCGGATAGGCATGGCCGAGGATCGGCATCGCGGTGCCGAAGAGCATCGCGGCGCCGACACCCTGGACCGCGCGCATCGTGTTGAGCATCAACGGGTTTGCCGCCAGCGCGCAGGCGAGTGAGCCGATCGTGAAGATCGCCATACCCGCGCAGAAGAGGCGGCGGCGACCGAAACGGTCCCCGAGGGTCGCGGCCGTCAGCAGCAGCGCGGCGAGCGGCAGCGTGTAGGCGTCGACCACCCACTGCAGGTCGCCGAGGTTGGCGTGCAGGTCGGCCTGTATGTCGGGCAGCGCGACCGCGACGATCGTCATGTCCAGCATCAGCATGAACATCGCGACGCAGACCAGGGCGAGCGCCAGGCCCGGCCTCGGGGGTGCGGCAATGCTGCCCCCGTCGGGCTTCTGGAGGGTGGTCGTCGTCATCGTCTCCGCCTTGGTCTCGGACAGGTCGTACTTTGGGCTATAGGTGTTCGGTGCGATTAGTGAACACCTGTAGCGCTACACTCGTCAACTGAAATGTCTGACAAGATCGCGCCATGACGCAGAACCGGTCCCGACGTCGCGCCGTCGCGCCCCGTGGCGAAGGCACCCGGCTACGCGAGGAGATCCTCGACGCGACGATCGCCCTCGTGGAGGAACTCGACGATCCGTGGCAGCTGTCCCTGCGGGCGGTCGCCCGGAAGGTGGGTATCACCGCGACCTCGATCTACCTGCACTTCGAGTCGCTCGAGGCTTTGCTGCTGGCCGCGAAACATCAGATGTGGCAACAGTTCGGCGCGCAGATGGTCAGCGCGGCCGAGACGTCCGGAGGTCAGCCGTACGACAAGGTCCTCGCGTTCGGGCGTGCCTACGTCACCTTCGCCCACGAGAACCCGGGTGTGTTCCGGACCCTCTTCACCAAGGCGTGGAAACTGCCGGTTGACGACGGCATGACCTTCGCCGGCGAGTCACAGTTCTCGCTGATCTCCGACGTGCTGCGTGACGTCTCGTCCTCCGCGGAGGAGGCACACCTGCGCGCCGTGCAGCTGTGGTGCGGCGTCCACGGGCTGGTGGTGCTGCGGCAGCCGATGAGCCTCTTCCCGTGGCCGGATCTCGACGAGCAGCTCGAGTCGCTCGCGCGGGCCTGGGCGACGCCCTGATCGAGCGGCATACCAGTGCATTCAGCGGCGTACGAAATCGGCCCGATTTGATATGCCGGTCAATACGGGTCTACGCCGGTCAATCTGAGGTTCAGCTGTAGCCGGCGGCCTGGAGCCCGTAGAGCTCGGCGTAGTGGCCACCCGCTGCCATCAGCTCCTCGTGGGTGCCCTGCTCGGCGACGGCGCCGTCAGCCAGCACGATGACGCGATCAGCGGAAGCGACCGTTGAGAACCGGTGCGTCACGATCAGTGTGACGCCGCCGGCCCGCGAGGTCTTCTTCGCAGCGGCCGCATAGCGGTCGAAGAGCGCGTGCTCGGTCGCCGGGTCCAAGGCAGAGGTCGGCTCGTCGAGCACCAGCAACAGCGGGGACCGGCGCACCATCGCGCGGCCGATCGCCAGCCGCTGCCACTGCCCGCCCGACAGATCGACCCCGCCCGGCCACGACGGACCGAGGCGGGTCTCGAGACCGTCCGGGAGCGCGGCGAGGACCTCGGATGCGGCTGCGTCGTCCAGCGCATCGAGCAGCCGTATGTCGTCAGGGATCTCGTCGTCGGCGTCGAGTCCTCCGATGCCGATGGCTTCCCGAGCGGAGAGTTCGAGCTTGAGGTGATCCTGAAACGCCCCGGCACACTGGCGGCGCCAGTCGTCCAACGAAAGGTCCTGCAGATCAACGGAATCCACCAGCACCTTGCCGCCGCTGACGTCATACATGCCGGTGAGCAGCCCGATGAGGGTGGACTTGCCGGCGCCGTTCTCACCGACGACGGCCACGACCTCGCCCGCGGGCAGGTGCAGATCGATGTGCCGCAGCGCGTCGCGGCCGGCGCCCGGGTAGCGGAAGCTGACGTCCTGCAGGGTGAGGCCGTCCCGCAGTGCGTCCGGCGCCCGCCGCGTGCCCGGATGTGCCGCTCGCGCGGTCGCGCCATACTCCTCGAGCCAGCGGTAGCGCTTGACGGTGCGCAGCATCTGGCCGAGGAAGTGCACCGTGCTCTGCAGGCTGCCGACGACGTCGCGCAGCTGGCCGACCACCAGGATCCCGGTCGCGAACTGTCCGGAAGACACCGTTCCGCGCAGGGTGTCGTGCGCCATCCAGACGAGGATGCCCATCGCTGCGGCGACATACAGAACGGTGACGACGCTGGAGAACACGGCGCCGCGAGTTTCCGCACGGGCGAACGGCATTCGCCACTCGTAGGCCTCCCGACCGAGCAGTCGCAGCAACGCGTTCCGGGCCCCGAAGACACGCAGCTCGGACGCCGCGACCGGATCCGTCGTCAGCTCCGCGAAGTGCTTGCTGCGGCGGCCCGCGGTGGCCGACTCGTCCTCCGCCTCCTGCTCCCACCGCATCGTCGACCTGGCCCACCACGACGCAGGTGCGCCGATCAGCAGCAGCAGGAGGAGCCTCAGGTCCGCGCCGACCGCCACAGCGATCGTGGTGATCGGCGCGACCAGATTGTTGACCGCGTTGATGAGCGAGTTGTACGCCATACCAAGGGCGCCCATGCGTTCGCGGAGGACATGCATCTGGTCTCGGTACTGCGGATCCTGCAGGTGATCGAGCGTCGGTGTGGTGCCGCTGATCCGGGCGACCTCCGCATCGAAATGCTGCCCGATGCGTTCATTGAGGCCGATCCGCGCCTGCACGCCACAGATGCCGAGGATGAAGCCGAACGCCTCGGTGAAGATCATCCCGCCGATCCCGAGAACGAGGGGCGTGAGCCGGTGCGCGGCCAGGCCGGTGACGACGAGCCCCAGGAAGAGCGGCCGGAGGTACTGGAAGATGCGGCCGGTCGCCTCCAGGAAGGCGATGACGGTGGCGCTTCGGCTGATCCGCCAGGAGGTTCGCAGGATCAGCACGACGGACTGCCAGTGATAGCGAATCATGAGGGTTCACCGGACATTTCGTCGATCGGGGTAGGCCCCGGCGGCCGCGAAACGGGCGGCCTGCAAGCGGAACATGTCGGCATACGGGCCGCCGCCGGCCAGCAGTTCGTCGTGCGAGCCGTCCTGGAGGACGCCGTCCGGACCGAGCACGATGATCCGCTCGGCATGTCGGACGCTGGACAACCGATGGCTGACCAGGATCGTGGTGACGCCGCGGGTGACCTCGAGGAAGCGGCTGAAGATCTGCGCCTCCGCACGCACGTCCAGCGCGGCGGTCGGCTCATCGAGCACGAGCACACCTGCTCCCGTCGCGACCGCCGCGAGTGCCCGGGCGAGTGCGACACGTTGCCACTGACCGCCGGAAAGGTCTGTGCCGCCTGCATATCCGGGCTCGAGGATCGTGTCCCAGTCATTGTCGACGCGAGACAGGACGTCCGCGCCGGCGGCGTCATACAGCGCTCGATCGGCGGTATGGCGACGTGCGTCCGCGTCGGCGCCGTCCGCCAGCAGCGGCAGGGCCACATTGGCTTCGAGGCTGAGGTGGTAGCGGGTGAAGTCCTGGAAGATCGTGGCCACTCTGCGTCGGGACGCGTCGTCGGCCGCCGGGTCCTCGCCGTCCACCCGGACGGTGCCGGTGTCCGGGCGGTAGAGACCACAGAGCAGTTTGATGAGCGTGGACTTGCCGACGCCGTTGACGCCGACGATCGCGACCGCCTGGCCGGCCGGGATGTGCAGGTCGAGGTGTCGGAAGACGGGCTCGGCGCGGGATGCGTAGGTGAAGGTCACGTCGGTGAAGTCGACGCTCGCAGCACCTGCGGGTTGAGTAGCGGGGGAGCGCAGCGGAGGAGGGTATCGAAACCCTCCGGCGGAGTCCGTGGGTTTCGATACGGGCTCGTTCCTCGCCCTACTCAAGCCGCCGGGGAGGCCGAAGCGTGCCCGCAACTCGCGGATCTCGTTCTCGTAGAACCGTGCTCGGATCGCCTGGACATTGATGTCGCCGAGTGCGCCGAGAGCGGCCATCTGCATCACGCCCTGCAACACGGTGACCGCCCCGCCGACCGCGAGACTTCCGGTCCAGGCGGCATGGCCGACCCACACGTAGGTGCCGATGATCATCAGCGCCGTGACGAACGCACCCACGATGGCGCCGCGCACCGCGCGGTTGCGTCGCTGCCAGATGCCGGTGAACGCGAGCGTCCAGACGTCGGCGTAGCGGCGGAGCACCCACGGCGTCATACCGAAGAGGCGCAGTTCCTTGCCTGCACCACGCTCCAGCGGCAGTGCTCGGAGGTAATCGGCCTCTCGCCGCTCCACGCTGCCCTCCTCGACGAGATCCCGCAGCAACACGTCGAGGTAGCCGGTCCAGGTCGCGTGCAGGATCCGGAACGCGATGAGTGTCCACAGCGCCCCGAGCCACGACCACTGCGCGACGGCGACAAGGCCGCCGATGCCGACGGCGGCATACCCGAGCACCATCCAGACGGAGGACATCGCGTTGACACCGAACATGCCCCGCAGGTAGTTCTCGATCTCGTTGAATCGTGCTCTGGTCTGCGGAGTTTCGAGGTGCTCGATGCCCTGCGGTGCGTTGGCGGCCTCGGCCAGCAGGACGACCTGCTGACGAGTGAAGGACCGCTGCAACGCGGCGGCTCCGGCCGCCTGCCAGGACTCGGCCAACGGTTCGAGACCGACTCCGATCCCGGTCATCGCCAGCCAGAACCAGACCCGATCGTCGTGCTGGGTCAGCGCGTCGAGCGCCTGCCCACTGGCGTGGACCATCAGCCAGATGCTGAAGCCGCGCACGGCGATGACGACGAGGAGGGTGAGCACGAGCGGCGGACTGGAGCGCCACATCATCCGCCAGAAATGTCGCTCGACACCCACCCAGCGCCACATCCATCTCGTGAGACGCGATATATCGAGAGTTTGCACAACGAGGAATGTAAACACAGAGCTACTTCGATTACTACTGCCTATTCTGAGTAGGTGCAGATCACCGATCCGGCAATGGTCCGCTCCCTGGTGCGCGACGAGGCTGCGACCTATCTCGCGCCGTTCCTGCACGGCGACCACTCGGTCGCCGAAGCCGCGGCGCTGTTGCACCTCCCTCTGGCGAAGGTCCACTACTGGGTGCGCAGCCTGTATGACGTGGGCCTCCTCGAAGTGGTGGCGGAGACGCCACGCAAGGGCCGCGCGATCAAGCGATATCGAGCAATTGCAACGGAATTCGTGGTTCCTGCTGAAGTGCTCCCGAGCGGGCATTTCGAACGGGTGATGCGGCGGTCCAACGACGAGATGACCGAGGCGCTCGTCGCGGCAGCCCCGGAGTGGGTGCTTGCCGGGGACTTCCGAATCCACGCCTCGTCACCGACCCGCAGCAGTCAGGACCGGATGCTCCGCGGGGGTGGGCATCGCGGTGAGGTGACCCATCAGAGCATGTGGAGGGTCCGCATCACCGAGGATGAGGCCCGCGAGCTCGCGCAGGAGCTGAACGCCCTTCGCGACCGATGGATCGCGCGCAGCCGGGACGAGTCGGACCTGACGCCGTACCAACTGAGCATCGCGCTGGCACCGATGCCCGACTAGCGCGCGACCAGAGGATCAGACCGGCGGCACCGGCCACCGTGAACCACACGTCCGCGCCGAAACTCACCACGTCGTAGGTCCCGCCGATCACGTCGAACACGAGCGCGGGCGCACCGCGCAGCAGGGCACCGATGGCGGCGACCTGCGTGACGCGCAACAGGGCCGGCGTCGCGCGACCACCGGCGAGGCGGAGCGCGCCGGCCGCGGCGGCATACATCAGCAGGCCGGCGAGGACGTCATACGCGAGGAACCATGGGCGTTCGAAGATCGGGCCGAAGGAGTCGTCCAGTCCGCCACGCCAGCCGGCGGCCCACGCGAGATGCACGCAGGCGAAGCCGAAGGACCACACTGCCAGGAAGATGCCGAGGGATCGGGTGCGTCGTGTCATGCCGACGAACGTATGGCGGCACACGACCCGGCCGACATGCTCGCGCGGGTGAAACGGCTCCCCCGAGCGAGGGGCGCGGGTCTCGATACGGGCTCGTCCCTCGCCCTACTCGACCGGCTTGCTTACGGAAGGCGCTGGCGGAGCGCTTCGTGCAGGACGATCGAGCCGGCGATCGCGGCGTTCAGGGAACTGGCGGAGCCGATCATCGGGATGCTGAGCAGCTGGTCGCAGGCTTCCCGCCAGGCCTGGCTCATGCCGCGCGTCTCGTTGCCGATGACCAGCATCGCCGGGCCGGCCAGATCCACTGATCGCAGGTCGGCCTCGCCGGTCTCGTCGGTGCCGAGAACCGTGAACCCGACACCGGATTCGCGCTGCGCCGCGATCCAATCGATGACTTCGGCCGCGGCGGAGACGCGCACGGTGGGCACCGCGAAGAGCGACCCGGTGGAGGCGCGCACCGCGCGTGGGTCATAGGGATCGGCCGCATGACCGGCCACGATCAGGCCGGTCCCGCCGAACGCGTCGAGCGACCGGATCAGCGTGCCGATGTTGCCCGGGCCGGACGGACGGTCGAAGACCGCGATCAGCGGAGGCTTGCCGGGAGTCACGAGCCGATCGAGGTCATCGGCCGGCATACGCACGACCGCCACCAGCTCGGGAGGCTCCTCGGCGTCCCGCTCCGCCAGCTCGGCGAGCAGCTCGTCGGCGAGCTCGAACCGTTGCCCGGGCGCGGTGCGCCATACCTCCTCGGCCCAGCGGGTCGGGCGCGCGTTGACCGGCCGCAGCAGCGCCGCGAAGTCCCAATGATGTTCCAGCGCAAGCGAAATCGGGCGCACGCCCTGCACGATGAACTCGCCGGCACGGTGGCGCTTGGTCCGGTTGCCCAGGAGCGCCTGCCACTGCTGGAAGGTGGCGTTGCGGTTCGTCACGCGCCGGATCGAGGAGGTCACGGGGGCATTCTGGCAGGGTGAACCGTATGAGCCAGACATCCTCAGCCGACGAACACGCCCAGGACCTGGCCGCCGAGTCCCTCGCGTCCGGCAGCCCCACGGCATGGTTCGAGTCGTTGTATGACGCGGCCGGTCGCGGCGAGGCGGAGATCCCGTGGGACCGCGGCACGCCGCATCCGCTGCTGAGCGCGTGGTTCGCGCAGCATCCCGAGGAGGCAACAGGTGACGGGCGGACCGCGATCGTGCCGGGCATGGGTCCGGGCCACGACTCGGAATTGCTGGCGTCATTGGGCTTTCGCACTTCTGCCTTCGACATCGCGCCCACCGCGGTGGCGCAGGTGCGCAGCGCACATCCGGACAGCGCTGTCGACTACCGGGTGGCCGACCTCTTCGAGTTGCCGGAGGAGTGGCGCGGAAACTTCGACCTGGTCCTCGAGTCGATGACCGTGCAGTCGATGCCGCGCGACGTGCGCGCCCGGGCAACGGCTGCGATCCGGTCGCTCGTTGCGCCCGGTGGCGTGCTGCTCCTGATCGGGGGAGTGCTGCCCGCGGAGGTCGATCCCGCGGAGGGCCCGCCGTGGCGGCTCACGCGCTCCGAGATCGAGGCGTTCGGCGCGGACGGGCTGGCGTTGCAGGGGATCGAGCAGGATGCGGACGGCATCCGGTATCGCGCGGAGTTCCGGAGTCGCTGACGGGTTGCGGGGTTTCGATACGGGCTCGCCTAGCGGCTCGCCCTACTCAACCCGCGTGTGTGGCGGTTTCGATACGCTCCTCCGCTTCGCTCCTCCGCTACTCAACCCGCGAGGTTGCCCGCTACTCAACCCGCTTGTGCTGGCCAGACGCTGATCGCCGCGGGGTCGATGTGCACGCGGGTGGTGTCGCCGGGGCGCGGTCGCTTGCCGTTCGAAATCAATTGGTGCGCTTGCAGATCCAGTCCTGCCGACCATTGCAGCTCGAGCAGCAACTGGCTGCCGAGGTCGACGACGTCGGTGACGGTGGCCTCGTGACCGCCGGTGTCGCCGACCACGACGCGCTCCGGCCGCACGCACCAGGTGACCGGCGTGCCCGCCGGCAGCGTCGAGTCCGTCAGCACACGTACGCCGCAGGCCTCCAGCGCACCACCGGCCGCCATGACCCCGGTGCGGACATTCATCAGTCCGACCAGCCGCGCCACGGCCGGACTCGCCGGTGCGTCGAACACCTCTCGCACGGTGCCGGCCTGGGCGACCCGGCCGTCGACGATCACCACCAGCTCGTCGGCGAGCATCGCCGCCTCGGTCGGGTCGTGCGTGACCAGAACCGTTGCGAGAGAGTCCCGTTGCTGCAGCCGGCGCAGTAGTCCGGTCAGCTCCTGCCGCACCGGGTAGTCGAGTGCGGAGAACGGCTCGTCCAGCAACAGCAGTCGTGGCGACCCGGCGAGTGCCGCCGCGAGCACCACCCGCTGCCGCTGCCCGCCGGACAATTGCTGCGGCAGCCGGTCCTGCAGCCCGTCCAGCTGCAGGCGGTGCAACCACCAGGCAGCCAGCCCCGGCTCGCTGTGGACGCCGAAAGTCGCTTGTTCCCAGGCGGTTCGGTCCGGGAAGAGACCGTGCTGCTGCGGCACGTAGCCCAGTCGCCGGTCCTCCACGGCGGTGCCGTTCAACTCCGTGTCACCCAATCGCACCGAGCCGACACCGGATCCCAACAGGCCGGCCAGGGATCGCAGCAGCACCGACTTGCCCGCGCCGGATGCACCCAGCACCGCGATCCGGGGACTGCGTGCGGTGTGCGCGACCTGCAGGTGGAAGCTGCCCACGCGCGTGTCGATGTCGAACGCGACCGGGCGCGCGTCGACCGCCTTCGGCCGGGTCGGCTCGATCGATGGCGCCGGCCGCCGCATCCGGTCACGCAACGCCCGTGGCACGCGAAAACCGGCCAGCAGCAGCACGATTGCCGCTACGGCGAGGGCGATGGCCGTCGGCGCCTGCGTCGTCGGTATGCCGGTCGAGGAGAACTGCACGTAGGTGAAGACCGGCAGCGTGTAGGGGTGATAGGCGAGCAGCACCGTGGCGCCATACTCACCGAGCGCACGCAGCCAGGTCAGCAGCAGCCCGGCCCGTATGGCGGGGGCGGCGATCCGCAGATCGACCCGGACGAAACGCGCCAGCGGCCGGTGCCCGAGGGTCGCGGCAACGTCCTCCAGTTGCGGGTCGATCGCCTCGAACGCCGACCGCGCCGCGATGATCAGGAACGGTGCCGCAACGAAGGTCTGCGCGATCACCACTCCGGCGATCGACTCCGTGAGCCGGCCGCCGAAGCGCTCGCCCAGCCACGTATAGGGGCCGACGACGTAGACCAGCACGATGCCGCTCATCACCGGCGGCAGCGCGAGCGGCAACTGGACGAGCACGCCGACCACACGGCGCAGCGGCCCGGTGGAGTGCGCCATCCAGTGCGCCAGGGGTATGCCGAGCAGGGTGACGATCGATGCGCTGATGGTGGCGCTGATCGCCGAGGTGCGCGCGGCGTCATACAGGCCGGACTCGCCGAAGCCGCGGTTGTCCGAGCCCGCGAGCCGGATCAGGAAGGCGACGAGCGGGACCGCGAGGTAGAGGGCGAGCAAGGCCCCCAACAACGGGAGCGGCCCGCTTCGCCGACGACTCACCTGCCGGGCAAGACCTTGCGGACCGCGGCCGGCACTCCGGAGCCGGTCACCGTGGGCGGGGACGCCACCTCGAAGCCGTCCTTCTGCAGGACGGCCCGGCCCTTGGGCCCGAGCAGGTGGGCGACGAACGCCTCCGCGCCGGCTCGGTTGGGAGCATCCTTGACCACAGTCGCAGTGTAGGTCGCCTCGAGCGACTGCCCGGTCAGCTGCACGGTCGGTATGCCGGCGATCTTCGCCTCGCTGGAGTAGAAGAACCCCGCGTCCAGCTGCCCCGACTGCAGGTCGGCGACCAGCGCCTCCTCGGGGAAGACCGTCTTCTCGTTCGTGGCGATGTCGAGCAGCGCGGGGTGCTCCTTGCCGGCGGCGAGCAGCGCCTTGTGCGCGAGCTTGCCCTTGGGGTCGGCCTTCGGATCCGTGCTGCCGATCCGGAAGCCGGGCAGGCCGATCACGTCATACCAGGGGCCGGTCTTGATCTTGGCCGCGAACCTGCTCTTCGCGTTGTAGCCGAGCACGAGCGGCGAGGTCGCGTAGGTGACGAACCACTGCACCCAGTCGCCGTTCTTCGCGCCCATCAGCTCCGCGTCGGCGTCGGGGCTGGCGCTGACGAAGACGTCGGCCCTGCGCACCTTGCCCTTGATCTGCGCCGCGAGCGCCGTCGAGCCCGCGCTGAAACCGGCGAAGGTGTAGCCGGTCTCCTTCTCGTATGCCGGGCCCAGCTGCTTCTCCATCAGGGTGACCAGCGAGCCGGCGTAGAGCACGTTGACGCTGCCCGACCCGGACGAACCGGAGCCGCCGCCGGAGGAGCCACAGCCCGTGATCGCCGCCAGGCCGCCGGCGAGGCCGAGGCCGAGGGCACCGCGACGCGAAAGAGTGCTCATGGTGTCCGAAGCTAGCAGGCAGCTAGTGACAGTGTGACTAGTCGTCGATACCGGGCGCTCGGTTTCGATACGCTCCCGCCTGCTCCTCCGCTACTCAACCCGCTTCGGTCGGTTTCGATACGCTCCCCCGCTTTGGTCCTCCGCTACTCAGCTCGCAAGCCTGGCGAGGAAGTCGAGCACTGCCTGGGTGGAACTGACCCTCCAGTGCGCGAGAGTCTGCTCGAAACTCCCCGCCTCCGCCGCCGCAGCGTCGGCGCGCAACCGCTCCACCCGTGCCGTGAAGACCTCGCGCTGGGCGGCGATCAACGCGCTCGGATCGCGACCGCTGCGATCCAGCAACGCGAGCTTCAGCAGCAGCGCGGAGCGGGCATCGCGCGGACGCGACACCGGTTCGTCGAGCCAGGCATGCAGCCGACGGCGGCCGGCAGCGGTGAGCTGCACGACGGTCCGGTCCGGCCCCGGCCCGTCGGTCTCGACGCCGACGGGGCGGACCAGGCCGGCGTCCTCCAGCCGGCCGAGTTCCCGATAGACGACGGCACGCGGGATGCGCCATACGCGACCCAACTCGCCGTCGGCGGCGAAGAGCGCGGCCACGGCGAAACCGTGCGTCCGCCCCTCTGCGACGGCTCCGAGGACACCGTGACCAGCGGTGCTGACAACGGTGCCGGCGGTGGTGCCGGCGGTGGCGCTGACAGGGGCGGATGCCGCACCGTTCCGGGGTCTGCTCGGCATACCGGTCAGCGTACGTCCGCGCCCCGCACCCGCGCCTTTTGCCACGTTTCGAGCTTGACCCGTCATATACCAAAACTTGGGCATTTCAATACCTGTCAAATTCGATCACATTCCCCCACGATGGGACAATGAATCGGTGACCCAACTCGCCCGCGCCGGATCCGCCAACCGATCCGAAGACGACGTACACGAAGGTCGTCGACACGACCTGGCTGTTGCCGCTCTGCACACGTGGAGTGAATACGGCTACTCCCAGGTCTCCGTGCGCAACGTCGCCCGCCGCACTCGGTTCTCGCACGGCATGGTCCATTACTACTTCCAGAGCAAGGATGCCCTCGTCGCCGAATGCGTGCGAATCATCCGTGATTCGCAGATCTTCAGCGCCGGCGAAGGGAAGGTCGGCGACATCACGTCATACTCGCAACTCGTCGCCGACACGATCTGCGAGAGCTTCCGCAAGAACCGTCGCCTGCACCGGATCCGCTTCGACCTGCGCAACCAGAGCCAGTTCGAGCCGGCCCTGCGGGTCTACGCGGACGAGATCGAAGAGGCCTACACCGCGGCCAAGGACGCCGTGAGGGAGCGCTATGAGTCGCTCGGCTGGACCTTCGACCCGCCCTTCGAGTTGCTGGCCGCACAGGTCGACGCGCTCCGGGAGCGTGCCGTTCGGGCCGAGCTGCTCGGCGAGGACCTGGAGGACGTCGTCCGCACGATGCACGACGACCTCCTCCAGGTGCTGCCGAAGAATCCCTGACCAGACCCCTGAGTCCGGTCAGCTCGTCGGGATCGTGCCGACCAGCTTGTCGCGGTCGAGCTTGCCGTCGCGCGACTTCGCGATGACGTCGCGGGCCTTGTCCGAGGAGTCCCAGACGTTCCACAACAGCACGCCGCGCACCATGTCGTCGCCCAGGTAGTAGACGACCGCCGCCGTGTGGTCGTCGTTCCAGTCCTCGACGGTGTCGAGCCGGGAGTCGAGGTCGCCGACGGCCTCATAGCCGTTGTCGAACAGGTCGGACCAGAAGATGGGCGTGTAGTCGTAGACCTCGTCCGCGCCGGCCAGGTTGCGGCCGGCCTTCTTGCCCATCGCCTCGGCGTTGTCGACGTGCTCCACGCGACGCCGGCCGAGCAGCGCGTCCTCGTAGCTGGCGACATCGCCCGCGGCATACACATCGGGCGCGGAGGTGCGCAGGTGGTCGTCGACGACGATGCCGTTGTCGGTGTCGATGCCGGCGGCCTCGGCGAGCTCCACCCGCGGGGTGACGCCGATGCCGACGACGACCACGCCCGCCTCCACGGACGTGCCGTCACCGACCTGTATGGCGACCGTGTCGTCGGCCAGCGAGCCGGCGGCGACCTGCTTCTTGGCGATCAGCCGCACGCCGCGGTCGGTGAAGTCCTTGGTGATCAGCTCGGCGATCGACGACGGGAAGATGCGCTGCTGCACCAGCTCCTCGTCGAAGATCATCGTCACCTTCGCGTCGTTCTGGGTGAGGGCGGACGCGATCTCGGCGCCGATGTAACCCGCGCCGACAGCGGTGACCTCGGTGTCCTTCCCGGCGAGGTCGCGCAGGCGCCGGTAGTCGGCGGCGGTCCGGTAGTAGATGACCCGGTCGGAGTCGGGCAGGTCGAGCGTCCGAGGCGTCGAACCGGTCGCGAGCAGCAGCTTGCCGTAGGTGACCGTGTCGCCACCCTGCACCTGGACCGTGTGCGCGCCCGGGTCGATCGCGGCGACGGGACTGCTGGTCTCCAGCTGCGCCTGCTTGCCGTCGAGCAGCTGGGTCTTCTCCAGGCTGGCGTCCTTGTCGAGCCAGAGCTTCTTGGACAGGTCGGGCCGGTAGACGGGGCCGTCGGGTTCGGCACCGAGCACGAGGATCGAGCCGCTCTCGTCGACCTCGCGAATGCCACCCACCGCTGCGGCGGCAGCGACACCGCCACCGACGATCACGTAGTCGTACTTCTTACCGTCGAGATCTGACATTGGCTCTCCTGAAGATTGCTTTCCTGCGCACCACTGCACAGGCACGACTTCGATCGTATGACGGTGCGCTCGCCGCGCGACAGACCTGTCTCATGCGAGAAGTATTCCCTGTTAATGGTGTGAATTTTCTTATCCGCCAAGGCATTCCAACCGTTTGGACGCGTCGGCCAACCGGTCTATCGTTTTGCTATGCCAACAACAACACCCGCACTGTCCGTCTCCGCGGCCGGTGAGCGCTTCGCTCCGATCAACCTCGAGCGCCGCGACCTGCGCGACAACGACATCCGCATCGACATCCAATGGGCAGGCATCTGCCACAGCGACATACACACCATCCGCGAGGAGTGGGGCACCGCCAACTTCCCGCTCGTGACCGGCCACGAGATCGCCGGCGTCGTCAGCGAGGTCGGCTCCGGCGTCACCCGGCACAAGGTCGGCGACCGCGTGGGCGTCGGTTGTCTGGTCGACTCCTGCGGCGAGTGCGAGCAGTGCAAGAACGGTTTCGAGCAGTTCTGCGAGCGCGGCTCGGTCGGCACCTACAACAGCAAGGGGTATGACGGCGAGATCACCCAGGGCGGCTACGCCCAGCAGGTCGTCGTCTCCGAGCGTTTCGTGGTCAGCATTCCCGAGGGCATCGACCTGGACGTCGCGGCGCCGCTGCTGTGCGCGGGCATCACGACGTACTCCCCGCTGAAGCGCTGGGGCGCCCGTCCCGGTGCGAGCGTCGCCGTGGTCGGCATGGGTGGCCTCGGCCACCTGGGCGTCAAGATCGCCGCCGCACTCGGTGCCGACGTGACCGTGCTGTCCCGGACCACCGCGAAGTCGGCGGACGCCAAGGAGTTCGGCGCGGTCGAGCACCTGGCAACCTCCGACCCGCAGGTCTTCAAGGACAACGCCGGCCGCTTCGACCTGATCCTCAACACGGTCAGCGCGGACCTGCCGATGGAGGACTACGTGCGGCTGCTGAAGCCGAACGGCGCGCTCGTCTCGGTCGGTCTGCCCAACGAGCCCTACGTGATCGCCCCGGGCAAGCTGATCGGCGGCAACAAGGTCGTCGCCGGCTCGATGATCGGTGGAATCCCGGAGACCCAGGAGATGCTCGACTTCTGCGCCGAGCACGGCATCGGTGCCACCGTCGAGCGTATCGACGCCTCGCAGGTCGACGACGCCTACGACAAGGTCGTCGCCGGGGACGTGCGCTACCGCTACGTGATCGACACCTCCACGATCAAGCCGTAGCCGGCGACAGGCCCGGGTCGATGATCGTCATACCGGCGGGTGTGGCGGTCTCCATCGCGGGCAACAACGCAGCAGCCTCATCGAGCCCGACCAGGCGCTCGATGAGGCTTTGCGGGCTCAGGGCACCGGACTCGATGCCCGATTGGATGAGAGCCAGCATCTCGGGATAGTCGGCGGCGGCCATGCCGTGGCTGCCGAGCAGGTCCAGCTCCCAGGCGATCGCCCGCGCCATCGGCACCCGCGGGTGACCCTCGACCGGCGGCAGCAGGCCGACCTGCACGTGCCGACCGCGCCGTCGGAGGCTGAGGATCGAGTCGGCGCAGGTCTGCTCGGTGCCCACCGCGTCGACCGCCACGTGGGTGCCGCCGGTGAGTTCGTGCACCTGCGCGGGTATGTCGGACCCGTCCGCCACCAGCACGTGATCGGCGCCGAACTCGGTTGCCTTGGCGAGCGCACCTTGGTTGCGGTCGACCGCAATCACTTGCGCGCCAAGGGCTTTCGCGATCATGACGGTGGACAGGCCGACACCGCCGGCGCCGACCACGGTGACCTGTTCGCCGGGCTGCAGGTGTGCCCGGCCGACGAGCGCGCGATATGCCGTGGCGAAGCGACACCCCAGACTCGCCGCGGCCTCGAAGGTCACCGTGTCAGGGACCGCGACGAGGTTGGTGTCGGCCGCGTGCAGGGCGACATACTCCGCGAACGAACCCCAGTGGGTGAAACCCGGTTGCTGCTGGTCGGGACAGACCTGGGCATTGCCCGCCATACACCACTCACAGTGGCCGCAGCCCTCGACGAACGGCACCGTGACACGGTCGCCGACCCGCCAATTGCGCACTCCTGCACCGACTTCGGCGATGACACCCGCGAGTTCGTGACCCGGCACGTGCGGCAGGGTGATGTCGTCGTGACCGGCCCAGGCGTGCCAGTCGCTGCGGCACAGGCCGGTCGCGCGCACCTGCACCACGACGCCGCCGGCCGGTGCGGACGGCACCGGCACCTCGCGCACCGCGAGCGGTTCGGCGATCGCGTCCATGACAACGGCTCGCATCATGTCGCCCATCACCGGTGCGGGTGCTCGTGGGAGTGGCCGTGCGGACCGTCCTGGCCGGCATGGGAGTGCGGCGCCATCGGACCGGGATCGGTGGGGATGTGGGTGCCCTGCAGGTGTGCCGCGTGCAGTTGCCGCACCCAGTCACAGAGCTGGTCGATCGTCTCCGGGTGCTTCTTCGACAGGGCGAGCACGGGTGCTCCGTGCCGCGCGGCCGCGGCGTCGGCGACCATCTGCTCGACGTCGACGTCGACGTACTCGGCGAGGTCGATCTTGTTGATCACCAACAGATCCGCGCGGGCGATGCCCGGGCCGCCCTTGCGGGCGACGTCTCCGCCGCCGGCGACGTCGAGCACGAAGAGCTGGGCGTCGACCAGGGCCGGCGAGAACGTCGCGGTCAGGTTGTCGCCGCCGCTCTCGACGAGGGTGATGTCGAGCGGTGCGAAGTCGCGCTCGAGGTCCTCGACGGCGATGAGGTTCATCGTGATGTCGTCACGGATCGCCGTGTGCGGGCAGGCTCCGGTCTCGACGGCGCGGATGCGCTCGGCGGGCAGCACACCGGTGGAGCGCAGGAAGCGGGCGTCCTCATCGGTGTAGATGTCGTTGGTGATGACGCCGAGGTTGAACTCCTCGCCGAGGTGCCGGCAGAGGAGGGCGATCGTCGAGCTCTTGCCGGTGCCCACGGGGCCGGCCACCCCGATGCGCAATGAGCGCGATCCCGGACCGTCCTGCTGATCTACCATTCTCGTTCTCCTTCGGTGCTGTCGCTCGAACCCGCTGTGCCCTCGGTCCAGGGCTCGCCGAGCAACTCGATGCCTTCCTCGAGCCGCCGGCGCAACCGGACAGTGTCGTCCGCCATGGCGCTCACCACCACACCCGACCCGCTCAGCGGCAGCAGCGCCGCCGCATCGCCGATCAGCTGCGGCTGCCGGGTGCCCGTCGCGAGGTCCGGTGCGACGGCGAGCACGGTGCCGACACATTTGTGGCCGCCCAGCACGGCGGGACTCCGCCATCCTCGTGCCCCGGCGCCCAGGTCGAGCCGCTGCTGGAAGATCGAGCGGCCCTCGCACGCGACGCGCAGCCGCTGGCTCAGCCGGCCGGGCTCCTCGCCATACCGGCCCAACACCAGCTCGTCGCGCAGCAGCATCGTCGCGTCCGGTGCGACCTCGACCTCGATCTCGTGCACGTGATGACAGCCGCGCGCGGCCACCAGCGGCTCGGGCAACCAGCAGAAGGTCGCACCGCTCTCGACGGTGATCGAGATGCGCATGTGGGAGCGCCCGCCGCGCGCGCCCGGCAGCAGCAGGGTCGAGGAGACCTCGGACAGCAGGAGCGTGGACCCGGCGCCGACGGTCACCGAAAGAGTGAATTCGTCCCCGCCGAGCGGGCCGGCTGCACCCGATGCCAGCGCCACGCGTGCCGCGCGTAAATCCTTTCGTAGCAACGGTTCCGGCCGGTTCGCGATCGTCGGGCGCAGCACGAGCGGACCTTCGGAACGAAGGTCGTCGACCCGCGAGAACGCCACACCGTCGGGGCCGATGGCCACGGACGTCGACACGCGCGCGTGCGCGGTCATGGCACTCGAGCCACCGGACCTGCAGGCTTCAGGAGGCAAAGAGGCGTGCCTCCAGACCGCGGTGTTGCTCGGCCGCGATGTCCAGCAGCGGCGAACTGAGCGACGGAAGCTCGTCGGCCGGCGCCTCGGCGAGGGCGGCCGCGTCGGCGGCGAGTTCATCGAGCAGTGGGGCCAATTCGGCCACCGCGCCCTGCACCGTGAAGGGGTCGGTGCTGAGCACCTTCATGGCCGCGGCGGCGGGCCCGGCCACCGACTCGTAAACCGTCACTGCGGCGGCATCGTGTGGCGTCAACTCGAAGGCGGCCGCTCCGACTCCGTAGGCGACCGGCTGGTGGATCGGACCGGTGATCGTCTCCAGCAGTGGATGCGCGTGGATGCTCGACAACGCACGCAGCAGCTGTCGGCCGAGCGACCGGGACACCTCCCGCGTCGTCGGTGACGGCATCCGGGCGTCGAGTTCCTTGTCCAGCAAGGAGATCCGGCCCTGCCGGGTGGCAGCGGCCCCGCTCGCGGCCGCACAGGCGGCCGCCGCGAAACACGCCCCGACATACCCGGCGGTCGCCGCGCGGCCCTCCAGGAACGACCTCAGGCCGGCGACGTCGGTGACTCCGGCGCTGCGGACCACGGCTTCCAACCCGCCCGAATGGGCGTAGCCGCCGGAGGGCAGCCGCCCATCGCCCAGCAGCAACAGCGCCGCGAGGGAGCTTCTCGCCGCCGGCATCAGAAGAGGAAGTACCGCTGTGCCATCGGCACCTCGTCGGCGGGCTCGTGGTCGATCAGCTCGCCGTCGACGCGCACGGCATACGTGTCCGGATCGACCTCGATGCGCGGCATCGCGGTGTTCTCCGGCAGGTCGACCTTGCCGCGGCCACGGACGTTCTCGACGGGCACGAGCCGCCGGTCGACGTTCAGCCGGTCGGCGAGACCGTCCTCGATCGCAACCGGGGCCACGAACGCGACCGAGGTCTCCGCGGCCGCCCGGGTGTGCGCGTTGAACCCGAGCCGCTCGAGCACCGGCTGCGGCGTCGGGATCGACGCGTTCGGGTCGCCCAGCGCGGCGACCGCCGCGACACCGCCCTTGAAGACGACCGACGGCCGGACCCCGAAGGTGGCCGGCTGCCACAGCACGAAGTCGGCCAGCTTGCCGACCTCGATCGAGCCGATCTCGCGCTCCAGTCCGTGCGTGACCGCCGGACAGATCGTGTATTTCGCGACGTACCGGCGCGCGCGATGGTTGTCGGCACGAGTGTCGCCCGGCAGCGACCCCCGCAGCTTCTTCATCTGGTGCGCGGTCTGCCAGGTGCGGATGATGACCTCACCGATGCGGCCCATCGCCTGCGCGTCCGACGACATGATCGACAGTGCGCCCATGTCCTGCAGCACGTCCTCCGCGGCGATCGTCGCCGCACGCACGCGGCTCTCGGCGAACGCGAGATCGTTGGGCACCTGCGGGTTGAGGTGGTGCGCGACCATCACCATGTCGAGGTGCTCGTCGACGGTGTTGACCGTGAACGGCCGGGTCGGGTTGGTCGACGCGGGCATGACGTTGGGCTCGCCGGCGATCCGGATGATGTCCGGCGCGTGACCGCCGCCGGCACCCTCGGTGTGGAAGGCGTGGAACGGCCGCCCCTTCACCGCGCGCAGCAGGTCCTCGACGAAGCCGGCTTCGTTCAGCGTGTCGCTGTGTATGGCGACCTGGACGCCCGACGCATCGGCGACCTCCAGCGCGGCGTTGACGACGGCCGGGGTGGCGCCCCAGTCCTCGTGCACCTTGAATCCGCCGACGCCACCGCGCAATTGCTCCCACATCGCCTCGTGGGACACGGTGTTGCCGCGGCCGAGCAGCAGGAAGTTCAGCGGCCAGGGGTCCATGCCCTCGAACATCCGCGCGGTCCACCAGGATCCGGGCGTCGCCAGGGTCGCCTTCGACCCCTCACTGGGTCCGGTGCCGCCGCCGGTCACGGTGGTGATGCCAGACTCCAGGGCGACCTTGAACATGTCGGGGCCGACGAAATGGACGTGGGTGTCGATCGCACCGGCGGTCATGATCAGCCCGTTGCCCGCCAGGATCTCGGTGGACGGGCCGATCACCAGGTCGGGGTGGACGCCGTCCATGGTGTCCGGGTTGCCGGACTTGCCGATCGCGACGAACCGTCCGTCGCGCACACCCACATCGGCCTTGATGATGCCCCAGTGGTCCAGGATCACCACTCCGGTGATCACCAGGTCCGGGGTGCCCTCGGCCCGGGTCATGGCGGACTGGCCCATCGACTCGCGGATCGACTTGCCACCGCCGAAGACCATCTCGTCGCCGCCGACCGTGCGGTCCTCCTCGACCTCGATCAGCAGATCGGTGTCGGCCAACCGGATCCGGTCGCCCGTCGTCGGGCCGAACGAGGCGACATACTCCCTGCGATCAACGGCTCCCATCGAGCTGCCCTCCTACTTCGCCCCGCAGGCCGCGCACGATGCGGCGTCCGCGGATCGGGATGAGTCCGACTTCGATCGTGACGCCCGGCTCGAACCGCATCGACCCGCCGGACAACACGTCCAGGCGCTGCCCCCATGCCTTCTCGCGGTCGAACTGCAGCCCGGGATTGACCTCCGCGAAGTGGTAGTGCGAGCCGACCTGGATCGGCCGGTCCGCGGTGTTGACGACGGTCAGCGTCGTCACCGGCGCACCCTCGTTGATGATCACGTCCTGCGCGGCATACAGGATCTCGCCCGGTATGACGGGATCGGAGACGCGCAGCTTCCGGGATGTCTTGCGGCGTGGCGCCTGCCGCACGCCGCCGCCGGGATGTCGCGGCGGGCTCGGCACGCCCTCGCCGGAGGAGGGGTGGCGTTCCTGTGCGTCGGCGACGACGACCTCCTCGATCCCGGGGTCGTCCGTCACGTGCACCGGCTGCGGGGCGTCGGGATTGTCGTTGCCGGTCATTGGATCGGCCCCGTCACCGTCACGAGCTTGGTGCCGTCGGGGAAGGTGGCCTCGACCTGCACCTGCCCGAGCATCTCGGGCACGCCCTCCATCACGTCATCGCGGGTCAGCACCGTGCGGCCCGCATCCATCAGGTCGGCAACCGACGCGCCGTCCCGTGCACCTTCCAGCAGGAACGAGGTCACCATCGCGGTGGCCTCCGGGAGGTTCAGTTTGAGGCCGCGATCCTTGCGCTCCTGGGCGAGCTTCGCGGACAGATAGATCATCAGCCGTTCTTGTTCGTGCGTCGACAACAGCATGGGTGGTCTCCTCCATCGTCGTGTCCCCCAAAGCTACTAGTCGATGCCCGGGTCAGTCCTCGTCGTCGTCCTCGATCATTTCCTCGTGGCCACGACGGCCGCGGGTCAGGACGATGAGGGCGGCGCCCCCGACACCGATGACCACGATCGCGACGACCGCGACGATGGCGGCGGTCGGCGTGCCGCCGCCGGACGACGTGTCCGCGGGTGCGGCCGCGCTGCCCGTGCTCGCCGCCTTGGCGGTGCACTGCTTCTGCGACCTGATCCCCTGCGCACCCGTGACGCCGGCTTTCGGGCGATAGGTGAAGGAGATGCTGTCGGACACCGGGTGGCCGTCGGCGGAGACGACCCGCCAGGTCACGGTGTATTTGCCGGCGCCACCGAGCGCCACCGGCACCTTCACGGTGGTGTCGGTGACCGTGGCGCACCCGGTCTCGTAGTAGCGGCCGTCCGGACCGCGCACGGTCAGCTGTGGCGGCGCCGGGCGGGTGAGCACGATGTCGTTGAACTCCAGGGACACCTGCTTTGGCGCCGTGGTGACGGTGCTGTTGAGCTTGGGCGTACTGCCCACCAGGTAGTCGTGCGCCTGCGCAGCAGGTATGACGCCGAGGACCGCCAGCACCAGCGCGACCGCCCCGATCACCAGGCGGCGCAACGTCATTCGAGCCGGTATGGCGCTCACCGGGATCGCCGGGTCACGGCATACAGGGCGACGAGCAGGGCGATCACGGCCACGGCCAGGCCGCCGACGCCGAACCAGACCCCACTGCCCGAGTCGGCGCTGTCATTGGAGGACTGCGGGGCGGCCGCGACCGACGGCGCAGTGCTCGGTGCCCCTGACGATGCCGCCGACGGAGCCGCGGACGATGGCGCGGCGGCGCCGATGGTCAGCACGGGTGCCGGGTGCTCCGGCTCCGCCTTGCCGGCTTTGGTCGGCTCGTCCCACTTCACGACCGATCCGTCGGAGTAGGTCTGGATGGCGGTGAAGCTGACGGAGGGGACGTCGGGCACGACGCCCACGGACACCGGAAACTGTTGGAACTGGCCGGGTTTGATCGCGGCGCCCTTGGAAGCGGTCCAGACGATCTTGGTCGGCGCCTTGGTGATCGTGCCGTCCTCGGTCTTCACCGGTTTGGGCAGCGCGGAGGTCGTGACCTTCGCGGTCCAGCCGGGCACCGGCTGGTAGGCGGCATAGGTGAAGGGGTGCTCGGTCGGCAGGTCGACCTCGACCCTGGTGGTCGAGGCGTTCGCCTTCTCGGTCGGCACCCGGAAGTTCAGCGTGGCGTAGGACCCGGCCGCTGCCGTGTCCGGGCTGATCTTGACGTGCGCCTGCGCAGCGACCGGGACCGCCAGCAGCAGGCCGGCGGTCGCGATGGTGGCGGCAGCGCGCCGGGACAGGGCAGGCAATTTCGACGTCACGCCGCAGACTCTACATGTTGTAGAACCATCACCGGAACGCGGACTGCCCCGTCAGCGCCTGGCCGATGATCAGCTGGTGCACCTCGCTGGTGCCCTCGTAGGTCAGCACCGACTCCAGGTTGTTGGCGTGCCGCATGATCGGGAACTCCAGGGTGATTCCCGCCGCGCCGAGGATGGTGCGGCACTCCCGGGCGATCGCGATCGACTCGCGGACGTTGTTCAGCTTGCCGAGCGAGATCTGTTCGGGGCGAAGGGTTCCCGCGTCCTTGAGCTTGCCGAGCTGCAGGGCGAGCAACATCCCCTTGCCGAGCTCCAGCGACATGTCGGCGAGCTTCGCCTGGGTGAGTTGGTATGACGCAAGGGACTTGTCGTAGATCTGCCGGTCCGCGGCATACGCGATCGTCGCCTCGAGGCAGTCACGCGCGGCACCGAGTGCACCGAAGACGATGCCGTAACGGGCCTCGTTGAGGCAGGTCAGCGGGCCCTTCAGGCCTTTGACCTCCGGGAAGACCGCGTCAGCGGGCAGTCGCACGTCGTCCAGCACCAGCTCGCTGGTGACCGAGGCACGCAGTGACACCTTGTGCTTGATCTTCGGCGCGGAGAAGCCGGGCGTGTCCGTCGGAACGACGAATCCCCTGATGCCACGGCCGTTTTCACCCTCATCGGTCTGCGCCCAGACCACCGCGACGTCGGCGATCGAACCGTTGGTGATCCACAGCTTGTTGCCGGTCAGCACCCAGTCGTCGCCGTCGCGGCGGGCCCTAGTGCGCATGCCGGCGGGGTTGGAGCCGAAATCCGGCTCGGTCAGCCCGAAGCAGCCGATCGCCTCGCCGGTCGCCATACGAGGCAGCCACTGCTGCTTCTGCTCCTCGCTGCCCCAGTGGTGGATCGCGAACATCGCCAGCGACCCCTGGACGGACACCAGGGACCGGACGCCGGAGTCGGCCGCCTCCAGCTCCATGCAGGCCAGCCCGTATGCCGTCGCCGACGTCCCGGCACAGCCGTAGCCCTCCAGGTGCATGCCCAGGACCCCGAGTTCGCCCAGCTCACGGGCCAATTCGCGCGCCGGGAGGTCTCCTGCGTCATACCAGTCGGCGATGTGGGGCTTGATCCGGTCGCCGACGAACGACCGCACCGCGTCACGCAGCTCGCGGTCGTCATCGCCGATCAGCTGGTCGGTGGAGAAGAGCTCGAGCGGTGTCTGCGTCATGCGACCCGATTATGCCTGCGTCGCCCCGAGCTGCTGAGTGCCCACCACCGCGAGCAGGTCGAGCTTCTCCCGGCAGTCGCTGCCGGGGCGCGGGTGCAGCAGCACCAGGGTGGAGCCGTCGACGCCACTGGTCAGGTGCTCGCACAGCAGGTCGAGCAGGCCGACCTCCGGGTGGATCATCCGCTTCTCGTCCGCCCGCCGGACGGCAACCTCGTGCTCGGCCCACAGTGTCGCGAACTCCTCGCTCGCCTCGAGCAGGTCGGTCAGCAGCGAGGCCACCTCCGGGTCGTCGCCGCGTCGGCCGACGGTCGCCCGCAGGTCGGCGACGTGGATGCGCGAGTGCGACTCCCAGTCCTGTGGCGGCACGCGATCGCGCGACGACGGGTCGGTGAACCAGCGCCATACGTGGGAGCGCTCGCGGCCGGTCAGCTGCTCCTGGTCACCGGAGACCAGCTTGGACATCCTGTTCTGGATCACGACGCGGCTCAGGTCGTCGATGACGAATGCCGGTGTGTCGTCGAGGCGGTCGAGCAGGTAGAGCACGCCCGGACTGACGTGCGCGCCGGTGGCGTGCCGCGCGGGCGGCGTCTGGTCGGCGAGGTGGAAGAGGTGGTCGCGCTCGTCCTCCGTCATACGCAGGGCACGCGCGAGCGCACTGAGCACACTCGGGGACGGGTGCGGTCCGCGCCGCTGCTCCAGGCGTGCGTAGTAGTCGGTCGAGATCGAGGCGAGCGCCGCGACTTCGTCCCGGCGCAGTCCCGGGGTACGGCGACGGCGACCGGCCGGCAGTCCGACGTCGGCCGGATCCAGCCGTTCGCGGCGACTGCGCAGCAGATCGGCGAGGGCAACACGGTCCATGCCCTCCACGATGCCTCAGTCCCGTCCGATCAACCAGGGACTGGCAGTCCCTCGGAGCAGCCGTGCCTAGCTGACCGAGCGCCGGCGGCGCACCGTGGATGGCATGACACTCACTACGAAGATTCTCGGCAAGACCGGACCCACCGTCAGCGCCGTCGGCCTCGGCGCCATGGGCATGTCGGGTGCGTATGGCGCCTCGGACGACGCGGAGAGCATCCGGACCGTGCACGCGGCGCTCGATGCCGGTGTCACGCTCATCGACACGGGCGACTTCTACGGCTTCGGGCACAACGAGATGCTGCTCGGCCGTGCGTTGCGCGACCGGGACCGCGACGATTACGTGCTCAGCGTGAAGTTCGGCGGAATGCGTGAGCCGGCAGGCGGATTCACCGGATTCGACGGCCGGCCGGCCGCGGTCGCGAACTCGCTCGGCTACACCCTCACCCGGCTGGGCGTTTCGCACGTCGACATCTACCGGCCCGGCCGGCTCGATCCGGCGGTGCCGATCGAAGAGACGGTCGGAGCGATCGCCGAGCAGGTGGAGCAGGGGTATGTCCGGCACATCGGCCTGTCCGAGGTCGGCTCGGAGACGATCCGGCGGGCGGCGGCCGTGCACCCGATCAGCGACCTGCAGATCGAATACTCCGTGCTCAGCCGGGGCATCGAGGGGGACATCCTCGACACCTGCCGCGAGCTGGGCATCGGCATCACAGCGTATGGCGTGCTATCCCGCGGCCTGATCGGGACCTCACCGGCGAATCACATTGCGGACGAACAGCATTCGGCGTGGCCGCGCTTCCAGGGGGCGAACCTGGAACACAACCTGGACCTGATCGGAAGGCTGCAGCCGATCGCCGACCGGCACGGGCTCACGGTCGCGCAGCTCGCGATCGCCTGGGTGGGCGCGCAGGGGGAGGACATCGTGCCGTTGGTCGGGATGAAGCGGGTCTCGCGTGTGCAGCCGGCGATCGACGCGGTCGCTCCGACGTTGAGCGCGCAGGATCTGGACGACATCTCTCGCGCCATACCTGCTGATGCCGTGGCGGGAACCCGCTATCCCGAGGCGTTGATGGGCAACCTCGACAGCGAGCGCTGAGCGCCATACAGCGGCGGGCGGCGGCGAAAACCCTCTTGCCGCCGCCCGGCGAGGGCGGTTGACTTGCCTGTATGACGAACTCCACCGGGTATGACGGCATGTGGCTTCCCACCGCGGAAGACCCACGGACACAAGGGAATCCGCAGGGCGAGCTGGCAACATACAAGGAGTATCTGAGCAACTACCGGACCACGCTGCGGCTGAAGTGCGAGGGCCTGACGCCCGAGCAGCTGGCGACCCAGAGCGTGCCGCCGAGCAACCTGAGCCTGCTCGGCCTGATCCGGCACATGGCGCGCGTGGAGAACTCATGGTTCATGTGGTTCCTGCAGGGCAAGTGGGACGAGCCGCGGCTCTACAAGACGCCGGAGGAGCCGGACCTCGACTTCACCGGGGTGGTCGGCACGCAGGACTGTGTCGACGACGCGTTCGCGAGCTGGGAGCGGGAGATCGCGGCGGCCGACAAGTGGCTCGACGCGCTGGATGAGGAGCGACTCGGCGAGGAGATCGGTTTTCCCGAGGAGGCCGCGGACTACGAGGACGAGCGGGCCAGTATCCGCGACGTGCTCGTGCACCTGATCGAGGAGTACGCCCGGCACGCCGGCCATGCCGACCTGCTGCGGGAGACCATCGACGGTCGCACGGGGCAGTAGCGTGCAGCTGATCTAATCAGCCGTATGAGCTTCTCCGACATACCACGTGATGACCGTCGTCTTGAGGACTACGTGGTCGGCAATACGGCCACGTATGGGCCCATTTCGGCCACTGGTGACGAAATCCTCGACTTCGCAACGAAATTCGATCCTCAGCCGATCCATATCGATGAGGCGGCCGCTGCAGCCGGACCGTTCGGCGGGGTCATCGCCAGCGGCTGGCACAGCGCGTCGCTGATGATGCGGCTGTATGTCGACCACTACATGTCGCACACCGCGAGTCTCGGCGGCCCCGGGATCGACGAGTTGCGGTGGACCGCGCCGGTCCGGCCCGACGACCGGCTGACGCTGCGCACGACGGTGCTCGAGACGCGTCCGAGCCGTAGCAAGCCGGACCGCGGGCTGCTGCGTACGCAGTGCGAGGTCACCAATCAGGATGGCGTCGTCGTGATGACCTGCACGCTGATGAACATCGTCACGCGCCGCGACGGCTGATCGGCGGGCTCGGGGACTGTTGACCGAGTTCTTCGCGATTGACGGTTCAAACAGCGGTTGACGCCACTGCAGCGGCGTCAACCGCTGTTTGGGGCGTCAGTCGGCGCCGGCCGCGCGGACCAGCGCTTCGATCGGTGCGTGATCCGGACCCATCTCGGGGTGCCACTGGACGCCGACGCAGAAGCGGCTCGGATGCGGATCATCCTCTGCGGCAACGCGTTCCATCGCCTCGACGGTGCCGTCCGCCGAGCGTCCGGTCGCGACGAACCCGGGGTGCGTTGCCACCGACTGGTGATGATGACACGGACCGGACACCTGGCCACCCTGCACGTCGGCGAGCTGCGAAGTGGTCTCCAACTGCACCTCCGTGGTGCCGAAGACATCACCGCCGGGCGAGTGCCCGGTGTGGCCGACATCGTCGGGCGTGTGCTGCACCAACGTCCCGCCGGCGTGCACTGCCATCAGTTGCATCCCGCGGCAGATGCCCAGTGTCGGCAGGCCGCGCGCGTCGGCAGCGTCGAGCAGGGCCAGTTCCCAGGCGTCCCGATCCGGTCGTATGCCGCTGGTCTCGGGGTGCGGCGTCGCGTCATACCGAGCAGGATCGATGTCGGCGCCGCCGGCGATGATCAGCCCGTCCAGGCGCGCGACGACGGCGGCGGCCGACCCGGGGAGGTCGGCCCCACCGGCCGGTGCGGGCGTGAGCAGCACTGGTACGGCGTCGAATTCGACGACCGCATCGGCATACTGCGCGAACTGCAGGTCGGCGACCTGATGCCAGACTCCCCAGGACGCCGACTCACGGTAGGTGCTGATGCCGATCACCGACAGCTTGTTCATACCGGCGTCACATAGGCACCGGAGATGCCACCGTCCACCAGGAACGTGTTGGCGGTGATGAAGCTCGCGTCGTCCGAGGCGAGGAAGAGCACCGCACTGGCCATCTCCTCCGGCTCGCCGAAGCGGCCCATCGGCACGTGCACCAGTCGGCGCGCG
>NZ_DASZNO010000052.1:0-30181 GCF_035551235.1 Flexivirga sp.
TTCGACCGCAACCAGCTGATCGCCGAATTCACCCTGACCGTCGCCCGCCGCCGCTACCAAGCACGTAACCAGGCCCCACCAGTAGCGTTACCGAAGTCCTGAGACATAAGTGTTACCGATGTCCTGAGACATCACAGTGCGCGGGAGCGCACCTCCTGCTGGTCCTTACCACCGGCGGCCAGTCCCGAAGGGGTCCCCGGAAGTAGCGTCCGATGACCTCAGCGCGAGTAGTTGGGCGCCTCGACGATGCCCTGGACATCGTGCGGGTGCGACTCCTTGAGCCCCGCAGTCGTGATGCGTACGAAGCGACCACGCTCCTGCAACTGCGGGATCGTGTTGGCACCGACGTAGAACATCGACTGGTGCAACCCGCCGATGAGCTGGTGCAGGACAGTGGCGAGCGGGCCGCGGTAGGGCACGCGGCCCTCGATGCCCTCGGGCACGATCTCGTCGTCGCTGGCGACGTCGGCCTGGAAGTAGCGGTCCTTGGAGAAGGACTTCTTGCCGCGGGAGGCCATCGCGCCGAGCGAGCCCATGCCGCGGTAGGTCTTGAACTGCTTGCCCGCCACCAGCATCAGGTCACCGGGCGACTCCTCGCAGCCGGCCAGCAACGAACCGAACATCACCGAATCCGCGCCGGCGACAAGGGCTTTGGCGATGTCGCCGGAGAACTGCAGGCCGCCGTCTCCGACGACCGGGACACCGGCCGGCTTGCAGGCCAGCGACGCCTCGTGGATGGCGGTCACCTGCGGCACGCCGACGCCCGCAACGACGCGGGTCGTGCAGATCGAGCCCGGGCCGACACCGACCTTGACGCCGTCGACACCCGCCTCGACCAGCGCCGCAGCGCCCTCGCGGGTCGCGACGTTGCCACCGAGGATCTGCACGTGGCGGGTCGCCGGGTCGGACTTCAGCTTGCGGATCATGTCGAGCATCAGCCGCGCGTGACCGTTGGCGACATCCGGGACGAGCACGTCGACACCGGCCTCGACCAGAGTCGTCGCACGCTCCCAGGCATCGCCGAAGTAACCGATCGCGGCCGCGACCAGCAGCCGGCCGTCGGCGTCGTATGACGCGTCGGGGAACTGCTCGGACTTCACGAAGTCCTTCACGGTGATCAGTCCGGCGAGGCGGCCGTCGTCGTCGACCAGCGGGAGCCGCTCGCGCTTGTGCTGGCGCAGCAGCGCGGTGGCGTCGTCACGGCTGATGCCGAGCGGCCCGGTGACCAACGGCGCCGAGGTCATGACCTCGGACACCTTCGTGGTCGCCCACTCGGCGACCGGGGTGAAGCGCAGGTCGCGGTTGGTGATGATGCCGATCAGGTGGTTGTCGACATCGACCACCGGCAGGCCGGACACGCGGTAGCGGCCGCACGTCTCGTCCAGCTCCTCGAGTGTCGCGTCCGGCCCGATCGTGACCGGGTTGGAGATGATGCCGGTCTGGGTGCGCTTGACGAGATCGACCTGCTCGGCCTGGTCCGCGATCGACAGGTTGCGGTGCAGCACGCCGATCCCGCCCTGACGTGCCATGGCGATCGCCATACGTGCTTCGGTGACGGTGTCCATGGCCGCGGAGACCAGCGGCACACGCAGGCTGATCTCGCGGGTCAGCCGACTGGTGGTGTCGACCTCACTGGGAATGACGTCGGTCTCACCGGGCAACAACAGCACGTCGTCGTAGGTGAGACCGAGCTGGCCGAACTTGGCCGGGACACCGGGCGACTGATCGTAGGAATGGGCGGGCGCGGGCGACTCCTCGAAAGCCATTTCAAAAGTGTAGAAGGCGACTGCCGGAGACCCAACAGAAGGTCAGTGACCGTCGCGCAGACCGAGCAGCGAACTCGTGCTCGAGGAGGACGAGCTGCTCGATGCACTGCTGGATGCACTACTGGATGCGCTGCTGGAGCCGGAGCTCGGCGCGGACGATGTGGACGACAGCGTCGGCGGTGTCGTGCTGGACGCCGACGGAGAGGCCGTGCTGCTGGCGGTCGCCGACGGCGTCGGCAGCCAGGGCGGCCACGGCCATGGTGGCTTCGGCGGGTGGGTCGGATGCGTCGGACGGGTCGATGCCGATGTGCTGCTGGACGGCGACGGCGAACGCGTCGACGTCGGAGTCGACGAACGACTGGACGACGAGGTCGGCGCGGACGACGCCGTCGAACTCGGCACGGCGGACGACGAACGCGTGGAGGGCGACGAGCCGACTGTCCGCACGGTCTGCCAGGGCCGCGTCGCGCTGTGCCCCGGGCGATTGTGCGCCGTGCCGGCAGGCATGAGGGCCCCGGGCAGCACGCGGTGCGTCGCACGGGTCGTCGACCGCACCGTGCTCGTCGGCGGCAGCGGGGCGGTGGTGCTGGTGCTGACCACGTCGGAGGAGGTGCTCGACGGCGCCGACACAGCGTCTTCGGTGCTCACCGGACCGCCGGCACCGGAGCCGAAGTCGGCACTGCGGTGCACGAAGCCCATCTGCTCGGCGACGCGGGAGATGCCGGGCACTCCGCCGACGGCGGCGGCGACTCCCGAGATCGACAGGGTGGCCACGGTGATGGCCGCCACCACGCCGAGCCGCGCAGGGGTGCGCTTGGCGCGCGCGTAGCGACCTGCGACCGCGGGCCGATCGGGCGCGTCGATCTCCTGCACCCAGAAGCTGAGTGCGTCCGTGGCGGCGTCGCTGCGGTGCGGCGTCCTGCGGCCCCCGAGCTCATCGAGCAGTTCGTCGTCGCGCCGGATGTCGTCGATGCTCGGGGTCACAACTCGCCCCGCCCGTCCTCGAGGAAGCCCCGCAATCGAGTCAGTGCCCGGTGCTGCGCCACGCGTATGGCGCCCGCAGTGGTGCCGAGTGCATCGGCGGTCTCCTCCGCGGAGAGGCCCACCGCGACGCGCAGGGTGAGGATCTCGCGGTGCTGCGGCGACAGGCGGTCCAGCAGCGCCCAGACCTGCGCCGACTGCTCGTCGGCGACGGCGTGGTCCTCCGGTCCGGGCGTCTCGTCCACGGTCTCGGGCAGCTCATCGGTCGGCGTCGGCCGTCGGATCACACCGCGCTGCACATCGGCGACCTTGTTGGCGGCGATGCGGTAGACGAAGGCCTCGAACGGCGCACCGCGGTCGGTGTAGCGCGGCAGGGCGGTGAGGACGGCCACGCACACCTCCTGCGCCGCATCCGCCGCGGCATCGGCGGCAGCCGAGAAGCGTCCCAACTTGCCGCGCGCGTAACGCACGGCCAACTGGTGAACGGCCGCCATGAGTTCATTGGTGGCGGCCACATCACCCTCTCGGGCGGCCGCTGCCAAAACACGCAACGGGGTGTGCGCGTCCGACGATGACATCGGCGCAGGGTGCGAAAACGTTACGGGGGCAGGGTCGAACGATCCGGCCAGGTGCTCCTGGCCGGCACTCGATCGTGGAGTCCCCGAGCTCACGTCGTCCCAACGTCCGGTTGCCGAAATGCGTTCACGCGCGTAGGGATGTGTGGAGCCGATCGTGCCGATCCAGTACGTCGCGCTGTCCTCAGCGTAGGTCGTCGGCGCCGGTCTCGCCTACTCCGCCGGATATCTGTGGATAACTCCGCTCCGATCGCATACGCGCCGATGCCCGGACGAAGCGCTTGCTTCGTCCGGGCATCGTGGGTGTTGCGCGCCCGCTGGGGGCAGGAGGTCAGTGACCGTGGCCGTGGCCGGCCTCGGGCTCCTCGTCCTCCTTCTTGTCCACGACGAGCGTGTCGGTGGTCAGCACCATCGACGCGATCGACGCGGCGTTGCGCAGCGCGGAGCGAGTGACCTTGACCGGGTCGATGACGCCCTGCTTGATCAGGTCGCCGTACTCACCGGTCGCGGCGTTCAGGCCGCTGCCCGTCGCCTCCTCCTGCACGCGAGCGACGGCGACGTAGCCCTCCAGGCCGGCGTTCTCGGCGATCCACCGCAGCGGCTCGACCGATGCCTTCGCGATGAGCGCCGCACCGGTCGCCTCGTCGCCCGCCAGGTCGAGCTTGTTGACCGCGGCAGCGGCGTGCACCAGAGCGGAGCCACCACCGGCGACGATGCCCTCTTCGATGGCCGCACGGGTCGCGGAGATCGCGTCCTCGATGCGGTGCTTCTTCTCCTTGAGCTCCACTTCGGTGTGGGCACCGACCTGGATGACGCAGACGCCGCCGGCCAGCTTGGCCAGGCGCTCCTGCAGCTTCTCGCGGTCCCAGTCGGAGTCGGTGCGCTCGATCTCGGCCTTGAGCTCCTTGACCCGGCCACCGACGGCCTCGGCGTCGCCCTGTCCGTCGACGATCGTCGCGGTGTCCTTGGTGACGACGACGCGACGGGCCTGACCCAGCATGTCCAGGTCGACCTGGTCGAGCTTGAGGCCGACTTCCTCGGCGATGACCTGGCCACCGGTCAGGATCGCGATGTCCTGCAGCATGGCCTTGCGGCGGTCCCCGAAGCCCGGCGCCTTGACGGCGACGACGTTGAAGGTGCCGCGGATCTTGTTGACCACCAGCGTGGAGAGGGCCTCACCCTCGATGTCCTCGGCGATGATCAGCAGCGGCTTACCGGCCTGCACGACCTTCTCCAGCAGCGGCAGAACATCGGCGATCGCCGAGATCTTGCCCTGGTTGATGAGGATGTAGGCGTCCTCCAGGACGGCCTCCATGCGCTCGGTGTCCGTCACGAAGTACGGGGAGATGTAGCCCTTGTCGAACTGCATGCCCTCGGTGAACTCCAGGGCGGTCTCGGCGGTCGAGGACTCCTCGACGGTGATGACGCCGTCCTTGCCGACCTTGTCGAACGCCTCGGCGATCAGGCCGCCGATGGTCTGGTCCTGCGCGGACAGCGCGGCGACCTGGGAGATCTCTTCCTTGCCCTCGAGCTCGCGTGCGTCGGCGAGCAGCTGCTCGCTGATCGCGTCGACGGCCTGGTCGATACCGCGCTTGAGTGCGGCCGGACCGGCTCCCGCGGCGACGTTGCGCAGGCCCTCGTGGACCATGGCCTGAGCCAGCACCGTCGCGGTGGTCGTGCCGTCACCGGCGATGTCGTTGGTCTTGGTGGCGACTTCCTTGGCCAGCTGCGCGCCGAGGTTCTCGTAGGAGTCCTCGAGCTCGATCTCACGAGCGATGGTGACACCGTCGTTCGTGATGGTCGGGGCGCCCCACTTCTTGTCGATGACGACATTGCGGCCCTTGGGGCCGAGCGTCACCTTGACGGCGTTGGCGAGCGCGTCGACGCCCCGCTCAAGCGCCTTGCGTGCGGAGTCGTTGAACTCCAGTTCCTTTGCCATGGTTGGCCTTTCGTCTATTTATCGGTATGACGGCGCCCCGGCCCGCCCACTGCGTGGCCGGAGCCGGGGCGGCTCGTCATACGAAACGTTCGGGTCTTACTTGGAGACGACTGCGAGAACGTCGCGAGCCGAGAGGATGAGCAGCTCCTCGCCGGAGTACTTCACCTCGGTGCCGCCGTACTTGGAGTAGATGACGCGGTCGCCGACTGCGACGTCGAGCGGGACGCGCTGGCCGTTGTCGTCGATGCGGCCGGGGCCGATCGCCAGGACTTCGCCCTCCTGGGGCTTCTCCTTGGCGGTGTCCGGGATGACCAGGCCGGACGCGGTGGTCTGCTCGGCCTCGACGGACTTGACGACGATGCGGTCTTCGAGCGGCTTGATGTTCACCGACACGGTGTGACCTTCCTGTTCGGGGGCCCGATCTGGCGGGCCGTGGATGCGTGCCCTGGCCCAGTCCAACCGGGTGTCATGTCGTGGGCGCCGTCGCGGGGGTCGACCACGAAATGCGGTTGGCACTGTCCCAGGAAGAGTGCCAGCACTGAATCTAGGCGTTCGTTAGCACTCACGCAACTCGAGTGCCAAAACTCGTCGGAAGGTGTGTCGGAGGGTGTTCGGGCCGAGGGGGCAGCCCGGTGGATCAACCGAACGGCAGGGTCGCCGCCGGCGGCGCGTGGGACGGGTCGACACCGTCGAAGAGACTGCTCACCGATTCGCCGGCGTGGATGCGCGCGATGGCCTCCGCGAAGAGCGCGGCAACCGAACGCACTTGCAATTGCGGCCAATTGACCGGAGTCGGCACGGTGTCGGTGGTGACGACCTGGCGGATCAACGGATGGCCGGACAGCCGCTGCACCGCGGGCCCGACGAAGAGTCCGTGCGTGCACGCGATGTCCGCCGAGGTGCAGCCGCGCTCGGCCAGCCGGTCCAGCAACTCGACCACCGATCCGCCGGTGGAGATCTCGTCGTCGAGCACGATCGCCCGCTTGCCGTCGACGTCGCCGACGATCGTGTCGATGATGACCTGGTCGTCGGAGATCCGCTTCTTGGACCCGGCCGCCACGGGCAGGCCGAGCAGTCGGGCGAACTGCTGCGCGGTCTTGGCGTTGCCGAAGTCCGGCGACACGATCACCGAGTCGGTCAGGTCACCACGCGAGCGGAAGTAGTCGGCCAGCTCCCCGATCGCCGTGAGGTGGTCGACGGGCGTGGAGAAGAAGCCGTGCACCTGCGGTGCGTGCAGTGCCATCGTGATCACGCGGTGCACGCCCGCGGCTGCCAGCATGTCGGCCACGAGCCGGCCGCCGAGCGAGATCCGCGAGGAGTCCTTCTTGTCCGAGCGTGCGTAGGCGTAGTAGGGAATCACTGCGGTGATGCGCTCCGCGGACGCACCGCGGGCCGCATCGATCATCAGCAGCAGCTCCATCAGGTGGTCCTGTGTCGGCGGCACCAGCGGCTGCACCAGATAGACGTCCCGCTGCCGGCAGTTGGCCAGCAACTGCGCCTGCAGGCAGTCGTTGCTGAAGCGCTTGAGGTCGACATACGAGCGCGGCACGCCCAGGTGGGTGCAGATGCTGTCGGCCAGGGCGGGGTGGGCAGATCCGGAGAATACGACGATCTCGCGCACGAGCGACTAACCCTTCCAGGCGGCGGACTCAGGTGCTCTCGACCGCAACTCTACTGACTTATGCGCGGCCGGAGAACTGCTGAAGACGCTCGGTCGACCCGGTGATCACCAGCTGGTCCCCCATCTTGATCGGCGTCTCCGGACGGGCGTCCTCGAACGTGCCGCCGATGTGCTTCACCGCGACGACCGTGACGCCGTACCGGGCCCGCAGGTCGAGTTGGGCGAGGGTCTTGTCGGCGAACTTGTCCGAGCACGACATACGGCCGATCCCGAAGCCGCTCTCCAGCTCGTAGTAGTCGGCCAGCGAGCCGACCAGCAAGCGCCCGATGCGGGCGCCCATCTCCCGCTCCGGCAGCACCACGTGGTGCGCACCGATGCGCTGCAGGATGCGGGCGTGCTGCTTGGTCATCGCCTTCGCCCAAATGCTCGGCACGCCGAGATCCGCGAGATTGGCCGTCGTGAGGATGCTGGCCTCCAGGTTGGAGCCGATCGCCACGACCGCGCGCTCGAAGTCGCCCGCACCGATCTGCCGGAGGGCCTCCACGTCGGAGCTGTCCGCCTGCACGACGTGGGTGAACTGATCGGACCACTTCTGCACCAGCTCCAGCGACTGGTCGACCGCAAGGACGTCCCAGTCCTGCTCGGTGAGAGTGGCCGAGACCGCCGTACCGAACCTGCCGAGGCCGATCACCAGCACGCTGTGCGGGTCCAGTGCTCCGCGCCGTTTAGCCGACAATGGGGAACTCCTCCGGTAGTTGGTAGCGCCGCTTGCTGCGCCGCATCGCCAACGCGCTGCCGACCGTCATCGTGCCGACCCGGCCGATGAACATCAACGCGATCAGCACGAAGTGCGCCCCCTCGGGCAGCTGCGCGGTCAGGTTCGCGCTCAGACCCGTCGTCGAGAAGGCCGAGATCGTCTCGAAGAGCACCAGCTGCATCGGCTGCTCGCTGATCGCCAGGATGGCGATCATGCCGATCATCACGGTGCCGACGCCGAGCAGCGCCACGGTCAGTGCCTGCCGCTGCACGGCGACGGGTATGGCGCGACGGCCGACGCGAGCCTGCGGCTCCCCACGGATCTCGGAGATGATCACCGCTCCGAGCAGGAAGAACGTCGACACCTTGATGCCGCCGGACGTGCCGGCGCTGCCGCCGCCGATGAACATCAGCACGTAGTTGACCGCCATGGTCTCCGGCCGGACCTCCGTGTAGTCCACCGTGGCGAAGCCCGCCGTGCGGGGGAAGACCGCTCCGCCGATGGAGTTCCACAGCTTGTCCGTGAACGCCATGTGCGCCAGCGTGCCGGGGTTGCGCCATTCGAAGGCCAGGAACGTGACGAAGCCGACCACGAACAGCACGAGCGATCCGCCGACCGTCAGCCGCGTGTGCATCGTCCACTGCAGCGGCCGCTTGCGCCGCATCAGCTCGAACCACACCGGGTAACCAAGTCCCCCGATGAAGACACCACCGCACAGCATGGCCAGCGCCCACGGATCGTGGGCGAACTTGGCTGCGCCGTCGGAGTAGAGGCTGAAGCCGGCGTTGTTCACCGCCGAGACCGAGTGGAAGAGGCCGTGCCAGGCCGCGCTGCCGACGCCCTCGCCATACGCGAAATGCAGCCGGAGGCCCATCAGCACGGCGAGGAACGCCTCCAGCGCCAGATAGAACCGCACGATCACCCGGATCATCGAGCGCGCGTGCGCGGGCGTGTCGGTGTGCGCGTCGGCCTGTGCCGCGAGCGTTCCGCCGATGCCCATTCGCCCGTGCACCAGCTGCAGCAGGCGGACCGAGAGCGTCACGATGCCGAGCCCGCCGGCCTGCACCAGCAGCAGGATCACCACATGCCCGAACGAGTTCCAGTAGGTCGCCACGTCGACCGGCGACATACCGGTGATGCACGTGGCGCTGGCGGCCGTGAAGAGCGCGGTGCTGAAGTGGGCGCGACCCTCGCCCTGGGTCGTGAACGGCAATGCCAGCAACAAGGTGCCGAGAGTGACGGTGATGGCGTAGAACACGACGATGGTCCGCGCCGGACCGAATCGGGTTCCCCTCATGCGCAACACTTAACCGTATGGAAGGTGTGACCGGTGCCCCGCTCCGTCGGCGTGATGTTCCGTGACGCCCGCCCTGCTGGCCAGATTGCTCAGCGGCGAGGGCGCGGCGCTGCTGGCGTCGCTGCCCCCGTATGACGAGGCGGAGGCGTTCAGCCTCGGCGACCGATTGCGTGGCGAGGGGTTCGACGCCGACCTCGTCGCAGCCGCGCTGACCCAGTCCCGGCTGCGAGCGCGCGGCGAACGCAAGTTCGGCGAGGCGGCGCACACCATGCTCTTCACCGTCGACGGACTGGAGCAGGCGACCCGGCAGCAGGTGGCCCGGCTGCATGCCCGGCGGCTCAGCGACTCCGGTGGCCGGCGGCTCTTCGACCTCGGGTGCGGGGTCGGCGCCGATGCGCGCGCGTTCGCCGAGGTCGGCCTGCGCGTCGCAGCCGTGGACGCGGACGAGGTGACGGCCGCCGTCGCGGACTTCAATCTCCGCGCCTGGCCGCACGCCACCGTCACCCACGACCTGGCCGAGAACGTCGCCCTGCCGTCCGGGCCGGGCGCTCGCGACGTCGCCGTCTGGCTGGATCCGGCCCGACGCACGCCGGGTGTGAGCGACATACAGGGGCGGACCCGCCGTACCTTCCGCCTGGACCAGCTGGCGCCGTCCTGGGATCTCGTCCGCGAGCTGAGCGCCGGGGCAGCTGCGGCCGGTGTGAAGCTCTCGCCCTCGTTCCCGCACGCCCGGATCCCGCTCGGGACGCAGGCGCAGTGGACGTCGTACGACGGCGAGGTGGTCGAGTGCGTGCTGTGGTGGAACGACGCCGCATGGGATCCGGGACGATCCGCCGTCGTCGTCAGCGGCCAGTTCGCGCATGAGGTGCTCGAACGCGATGCGGAGGGCGCCAATCCCGAGCCGGCCCGCCTCGATCGGCTGCACGGCTATCTCTACGAGGCCGACCGCGCGATCATCCGCGCCGGCCTGAGCGGTGCGCTGGTCCGCCGGGTCGACGGCGCGGAGCTCGACACCGGGGTCGGCGTGGTCACCTCGCCGCGCGACGTCGTCGTCCCCTGGGCGAAGAAGTATGCCGTCACCGACGCAATCCCCTTCAACATCAAGGCGTTGCGGTCGTGGGTGCGTGACAACCGGATCGGCCACCTGACGATCAAGAAGAAGGGTGCCTCGGTCGACCCCGCACAATTGCGACGCCAGCTGCGACTGCGCGGCGACAATGACGCGACGATCCTGGTGACCCGGGTGGGCGGCGCGCAAGCGGTGCTCATGCTGGTGCCCGTTCGGTGAGTTACCGTCTAGCCGTGCCTGCTTCCCGCCAGTTCGTGCGCGCCGTGAGTGGTTGCGTCATCTCCGGGTTCGTCCTCGCCGGGTGTTCCTCCGGCGGTGGCACGGATGCCGGCGGTACGACGCCGTCATCGCCGATCGGCACCGCCGCGACCTCGACGTCCCGTATGCCGAGCAGTTCGTCCACATCGTCGACATCGTCGACCTCTAGATCGTCCTCCAGGACTGCGAAGCCCTCGAAGAGCACGCGGCGCGCCCCGACCTCTGCTGTGCCCGCTCCATCGAACAGCTGCGTGCAGCGCACCTACGACCGGTTGTCCCCCGCACAACGCGTCGGCCAGCTGCTGATGATCGGCCTGGACGGCAACTCCGCGGCCTCCGCGGACGACGCGCCGATCGCGCAACAGCACGTCGGCAACATCATCTACCTCGGTGGCTGGACGGGAACATCTCGCGTGCGATCCACCTCCGATCACCTGCAATCGCAGGTGAATTCGGCTGCGACCGGTGGTGTGCCGCTCCTCATCGCCGCCGACCAGGAGGGTGGCGCGGTGCAGCAGTTGAAGGGCGCCGGGTTCCCGCGACTGGTGTCCGCCCTGCAGCAGGGGCAGCTGAGCCGACAGCAGCAGGTCGACTACGGCGCCCGCATCGGCCGGCAGCTCAAGGCGGCCGGGATCAATCTCAACCTCGCACCGGTGGCCGACACCGTGCCCGCGTCGACGGCCGCGAGCAACGCGCCGATCGGCAAGTGGGGGCGCGAGTACGGCCACGAACCGACGACCGTTGCATCCTCGGTGACCGACATCGTGCACGGCCTGCACGGCACGGGCGTCGGCGCGACCGTGAAGCATTTCCCGGGGCTCGGCCGGGTCACCGGCAACACGGACGTGACGGCTTCGGGGACAACCGACACGCAGACCACTGCCTCGGACAGCTACCTGAAGCCGTTCGCCGCCGGCATGAAGGCGGGCGCCGGTGCGGTGATGATGTCCTCCGCGCGTTACGCGAAGCTTGATCCGGCCAACCGCGCGACGTTCTCCGGCAAGATCATCACCGGCCTGCTGCGCGGGAAGCTCGGCTGGCGGGGCGTGGTCATCACCGACGACATGAATGCCGTTGCGGTGCAAGGTGTTCCACCCGGAGAACGAGCGGACCGGTTCATCGCTGCCGGCGGCGACATCGTGCTGACCGGCAGGGCTGCGGATGCACCGACGATGTCGGACGCCCTCGTCTCACGTGCCCACTCCGACAAGAAGTTCGCCGGCAAGGTGGCGGCTTCCACGAAGCGCGTCCTGGCGCTGAAGCAGCGCCTCGGCCTGCTGCACTGTTGAGTCCTGCAGATAGTGCGGCGTCGATTCCGCACTATCTGCAGGCCACACCCTCTCCTCGGCGCGCGGCCACCGGTTGGGTCCAGCAGCACGTGCGCCCCAGCGCACCTTCTGCTGGACCCAAACCGGGAGTGCCGAAATCTGAGCCGCCGGACCGGCAGAACGTGCGGCCTGGCTCCCGCACCATCCGCGGGCCCGGCGGCTCGGCGTCGCGCCGTAGGGCTCAGGACGCCTTGGTCTGGCTCACCGGCATCGACGAATCCGCCGGCAGGTCAAGGGAACTCGGGGCGAGACCGCGCTGCACCATCTGTGATCCGAGCGCCGCGACCATCGCGCCGTTGTCGGTGCAGAGCCGCACGCGCGGCACCCGCAGGCTGATCCCGGCGGCGTCACAACGCTCCTGCGCCATGGCGCGCAACCGACTGTTGGCTGTCACTCCCCCGCCGATCTGCAGATCGCTCACGCCATACTCCTGACAGGCGTCGATCGCCTTGCGGGTCAGCACGTCGGCGACCGCCTCGTTGAAACTCGCGGCGACATCGGCGACCGGCACCGTCTCGCCGGCGTTCTGCCGCTCCTGCACCCAGCGCACCACCGCGGTCTTCAAGCCGGAGAACGAGTAGTCGAAACGATGGCGTTCCAGGTCCTTGCGTGACGTCAGTCCACGCGGGAAGCGGATCGCCGCCGGGTCGCCGCTCGCGGCCGCCGCTTCGATGTGCGGCCCGCCGGGGTAGGGCAGCTCCAGCACGCGCGCGACCTTGTCGAACGCCTCACCGGCCGCGTCGTCGATCGTGCCACCGAGCTCCTCGACGTCCGAGGCGATGTCACGGACCATCAGCAGGTTGGTGTGTCCTCCCGAAACCAGCAGTGCCGCAGTGGGTTCCGGCAAGGGGCCGTGGTCGAGCACGTCGGCGCACACGTGCGCGGCGAGGTGGTTGACGCCATACAGCGGCTTGTCGAGCGCCCAGGCGAGGGCCTTCGCGGCGGCGACACCCACCATCAGGGCACCGGCCAGTCCGGGGCCGGAGGTCACCGCGATCGCGTCGACGTCGCTCAGCCTGTGGCCGGCCTCCTCGCACGACCGCTTGATGGTCGGTAGCAGCGCCTCGAGGTGCGCCCGGCTGGCGACCTCCGGCACGACCCCTCCGAAGCGGGCGTGCTGGTCCACGCTGCTGGCGACCACGTCGGCCAGCAGCGTGTTGCCCCGCACGAATGCGACACCGGTCTCGTCGCAGGAGCTCTCGACGCCGAGGATGAGTGGTTCAGGCATGCGAGTCCTCCAGGTGCGCGCGCATGATGTGCGCGTCGACGTTGCCCGGCCGGTAGTAGCCACGCCGTGTCCGGATGTGCTCGAAACCCGCTCGGGCATAAAGATTTCGGGCGACTTCGTTGTCGGCGCGCACCTCGAGCAGGACGGCTTCGGCGCCACTCTCGCGGGCCTGTGCCATCAGCCAGTCGAGCAGTGTGTGCCCCACTCCGCGACCCTGCTGGCCGGGGGTGACCGCGATCGTCATGATGTCGGCCGTCGCTCCGGCGCAATCGAGCCCGGCATACCCGACGATCGTGTCGGCCTCGGTCGCGACGGTGTAGCGGCGCCGCGGCCGGGCGGCGAGTTCGGACCACCACGAGGGCGCTGACCAGGCATCGTGTTCGAAGAGCTGCTCCTCCAGTGCGGTCAGCACCTCGATGTCCGGCCACTGCAGCTCGCGCAACTCCACGGTCATCGTGGGAGCACCGACTTCTGCGCGGTCGCGGGTTTCGCGTCGGGCTGGCGCAGGTAGAGCGGCTGCACGGGCAACAGTTCCAGACCGGCCGCCAGCTGCTGAACGGTGTATGACGCGAGCCCACCCGCCGGCACATCGAGCGGCTGCAGCGCAGCCGCGAACGCCTCGGGGTAGAGCTGCGGTCCGCGGCCGGCGGCCGGCAACCCGCGGATCTCGTCCGGCAGCTCGGCGGGGCGGCATACCTGCGGCATACCGGAGATCCGCTCGACGCCGTCGTCGGTCGCGCGGTAACGCGCCCAGTAGACCTCCTTGCGGCGCGCGTCGGAGGCCACGACGAAGTCGCTCGGCGCGCCCTCCTCGTGCGCGGCGGCGTGCGCGAGCGCGTCGAGGCTGCAGACGCCATACACGGGGATGTCGAGCGCGAGACCCAGCGTCGATGCGGTCGCCAGGCCGACGCGCAGCCCGGTGAACGGGCCCGGTCCCACACCCACCGCCACGGCGGTGAGGTCGGTGGACGATCGGCCGACCCCCGCGACGACCGCGGAGATCATCGGCGTGAGCGTCTCGGCGTGACGCCGGGAGTCGACCGAGGACTCCTCGGCGATCACCCGGGCGCCGTCATGGAGGGCGACGGTCACGGCCGAGGTGGCGGTGTCGAGAGCGAGCAGCAGCACCGGACAAGGGTACGGCGCCACGCAGTCACTGCCGAATGACGGCTTCTTCGCCGAGCGACGGCCGTATCGCACCGTCGCTCGGCGAAGAAGCCGTCACTCGCGAGAGAGTTGCGGCACCAGTGCTTCGAAACGAGCACCGGTAGGGACCAGCGTCACCACGCGCGCGTCGCCGTCCGGCTCGAGGACGAGCTCCAGATGCGCGTCGGCGAGATCCTCGGCCAGCCCGGAGCCCCACTCCACGACGGTGACCGAGCCGGCGATCTCCGCGTCGAGGTCGAGGTCGTCGAGTTCGGCCGAGCCGCCGAGCCGATAGGCGTCCACGTGCACCAGCGCCGGCCCACCCACCAGGGACGGATGGATCCGCGAGATGACGAAGGTGGGCGAGGTGATCGGGCCGCGGACACCCAGCCCGGCGGCGATGCCCTGGGTCAGCGTGGTCTTGCCCGCGCCAAGCCCCCCGGTCAGCACCAGCAGGTCACCGGCCCGCAACAGCGCACCCAGCCGGGACCCCCACTCCTGCGTTGCGTCCGCGTCTGCGAGCCGCACCTGCGTGTTCACGTCGCCTCCTCGTCCTGGGTCGAGCGCTCCGCACGCTCGAGGAACGCCAGCAGTTGCGCACTCACCAGCTCCGGGGTCTCCAGCGGCAGCACGTGTCCGGCCCGCTTCACCACGACCAGCTCGGCCCCCTGCAGCGCACGCCCAAGGCTCTCGCCGTGCGCGATCGGCGTCATCCGGTCACGGGTGCCGTGCATGATGAGCGTCTCGATGCCCTCGAAGGCCGGCAGCGCCGCCTCGCGGTCGTGCTCCATCAGCGTCGGCAGGTAGGCACCGATCACGTGCAAGCGCGTCCCGAAGATCATCTCGGCGAGATCCCGGATCACGTCCCTGGGCACCGGCCCACCGAACGAATACCGGTGCACCAGAGCGGATTCGACGTTGCGCCCGAGCAACCGAGCCGCGTTGAACGCATTCTGTTGCCGGTCGGCACGCGCCACCGCTCCCGGTCCGAGCCGGTGCACGACACCACCGAGCTGCTTGCCGAGCCCGAAGTTCACCTCGGACAGTCCGCCCGCGCTGGTGCTGATCAACGCGACACCGACGACGCGGTCGCGGACCAGCTCCGGACGCTGTTCGGCGAGCGCCATCAGCGCCATACCGCCCATCGAGTGCCCGACGAGGGCGACCGGACCGTCGGGGACCGCCTGTTCGACGACGCTCGCGACATCACGGCCCAGCTGCGCGATCGTGTATGACGCGTCGTCGCCCTCCCCCGACCGGCCGTGCCCCCGAAGATCGAGGCTCACCACGCGATAACCGGCGTCATGTATGGCGCGCCGCTGCTGCGCCCAGAGGGCCTGGCTGTGCGCATAACCGTGCACCAGCAGCACCGTCGTCGCCTTGGCGCCGGTGGTGGCTGTGTCGTCCCGATCGCCCGGCTCGTCGATCTCGACGTAGAGCGGGACACCATCGTCGGCGACGACCACCGAACCGTGCTGTTCGAGCACCGGGTCGTCCGCCGGACGCGGCACCGCACGGTCCTTGCGTCGGGCTCGCAGCACGCGGTCGGTGGCCACGCCGGCCGCCGTCGCAGCGCCGGCTGCCGCCACACCGATGCCCAACCCGGTCAGTCCGCGTCGGCTGCTCATCGAGGTCCCCGCGAAGTGTCGAAGCGAGGGACGAGCGGAGAGGTTCGGGGTGTGATTCTCAACGTTCGCCCAGGTAGATCCGCGGCAGCCGCGAGCTCATCCGGGTGACGATCTCGTAGCTGATGGTGTCGGTGGCCGCGGCCCAGTCCTGCGCTGTGGGCTCGCCGTTCGCGCCGTTCCCGAAGAGGATCACCTCATCACCGGCCTGCACGGGCAGGTCGCCGACGTCGACCACGAACTGGTCCATGCAGACCCGCCCCGCAATGGTGAACTGCCGGCCGCCGACCTGCACGGTGCCCTTGGACGAGGCCGCGCGCGGCACGCCGTCGGCATACCCGCACGGGATGTCGATGAGCGTCGTCTCCCGCGGCGTCACATAGGTGTGTCCGTAACTCACGCCCTGGCCGACCGGAACCCGTTTGGTGACAGTCACATTCGCGGTGACTGTCATGGCCGGGACGAGTCCGAAACGGGATGGTCCGCCGATGTCGGGCACCGGCGAGAGCCCGTAGACCGAGAGGCCGGGCCGCACCATGTCGAACGCGGCCCGGGGCGTCGTCAGCGTGGCCGCCGAGTTGGACATGTGCCGCACCTCGAGATCGAATCCGGCGCGCTCGCAGTCACGCACGGCGTCAGCGAAACGCACCTGCTGGGCTTGCACGGTCGGGTGGTGCGGGGCATCGGCAAACGCGAAGTGGGTGAAAACCCCTGTCACAGTGACGGTTCCGTCGGCGGCATGGCGCTTGGCTGCTTCGACGAGTAGCGGCCAGTCCGGTCCGAACGCGCCGTTGCGCGCGAGCCCGGTGTCGACCTTGAGCTGCACCCGTGCCGTCTTCCCGGTCTCGCGTGCTGCGGCCGCGATCGCGTCGAGCTCCCAGACGGCGGGCACGCCGAGATCGATGTCCGCCGCGATCGCCGCGGTGAAGTCCATCCCGGGCGCGTGCAACCAGGTCAGCACCGGGGCGGTGATGCCGGCGCTGCGCAGCGCGAGTGCCTCCTGCAGCTGCGCCACGCCGAGCCAGTGCGCGCCACCACGCAGCGCCGCGCGAGCGCTCGGGACGAGGCCGTGTCCGTAGGCGTCGCCCTTGACGACGGCCATCACCATCGCGTCACCGGCGTAGCGTTGCAACACCTCGACGTTGTGGGCGATGGCGTCGAGATCGACGATCACCCGTGCGGGTACTCCGCCAAGAAGGGCCTTCGGCTGGTCAGTCACAGGGGCAAGTGTGGCACCTCGGCTCGCGGAGCCACGCACCCGTCGGGCCGTGTCCGATCGGTCCTAGGACGGCAGTCGCAGCAGGTGTGCGACCGTTCGGCCGAGCTCGTGTGCGACGTCCATCGCACGCAGGGGTCCGCCGGGATTGGCACGCTCCCCCGCGACGCCGTGCACCAGCGCACCGAGCGCACCCGCCCGAAGCGGGTCCATGCCGGAGGCGAGCAGCGCCCCGCACACACCGCCGAGGACGTCACCGCTGCCCGCGGTCGCGAGCCAGGCGGGTCCGTCAGCCTGCGTGAGGATCGGAGAACCGGTGTCCGACGGCGGCACCACGGCTGTCACTGCGCCCTTGACCAGCACCGTGCACCGCAGCCGGTCGGCCACCTTGCGCGCGGCGACGGTCGGGGCACGGTGCACGTCGTCCGCCGTCAGCTCGCCACCCTCACCCGGTATGCCGAGTCGGTTCGCCAACCGCAGCAGCTCCCCCAGATGCGGTGTCAGCAGGGTCGGCGCCGTCCGCGGCTGCTCGAGCAGGTCGAGGCCACCGGCGTCGAGCAGCACCGGCAGGTCGGAGGCGAGCGCGTCCCGCGCCGCCGACAGCTGCTCCGGCGAGGCGTCGCTCATGTCCATCCCGGACCCGATCAGCCAGGCCTGCACGCGGCCGACTCCGAAGACCGCCTCCGGGACCGCCTGGCGCAGCAGGTTGCTGGGGGCTTCGGGGCCGACGTACCGGACCATCCCCACACCGGCGGTGACCGCCGCGGTGACCGACATCAGCGCCGCCCCGGTGTAGTGCTCGCCACCGGTGATCACACCGAGCACACCACGTGAGTACTTGTCATCACCCGGAGCGGGCACCGGCCAGGAGCCCGCCACTTCGGCATGCGAAAACCGTTGCACCGCAGCGACTTCCGGATCGGGCACACCGATGTCGATCACGGTGAGCAATCCGACCGCCTGCTCGGTCGCCGGCATGAGGTGCACCGGCTTGGCCAGACTGAACGTCACCGTCTCGTCGGCGAAGATCCCGTCGCTACGAACCTCACCCGCCGGATCCAGCCCCGACGGCAGGTCCACGGCGAGCACCAGCGCCTCGTCGGCGATCAGGTCGGGCAGCTCCCGCAGGTGGTCCGGCAGGCCGGGTCGGCCGCCGATGCCGAGGACGCCGTCGATCACCAGCTGCGCGGCCGAGAGCGCCTCACGCACCTCGACCGGCGCCGCGCCGGAGCGCCATTCGAGGATCGCGACGCCGCTCCCGGTGGCTGCCGTCAACGCCTGCTCGTGTGTTCGCGAGCCGACCAGGATCGCGGCGACGTCCGCGCCGTCAGCAGCCAGTTGCACTGCGGCGTACAGGGCGTCACCGCCGTTGTCACCGCCGCCCGCGAGCACGACCACGCGGTCGGAGTCCTCCTCGGCCAGTCGCGCCGCGGCGACCCGTCCCAGCCCGGTGGCAGCACGTTGCATCAGCTCGCCGTCGGGCAGCGACGCGCGGACAGCGTCTTCGGCGGCTCGCACCGCCGGCACGTCATACGCCCGAATCATGCTGCGCCTCCTAGCTTTCGGCGATCACCACCGCGGACGCAATGCCCGCATCGTGCGAGATCGACAGATGCAATGAGCGTATGCCGAGCTCGGCCGCACGCGCTTGGACCGAGCCCTGCAACTCCAGGGATGGCTTGCCGACCTCGTCCTTGACGACGATCGCGTCGACCCAGTGCAACCCGACCGGGGCACCGAGCGCCTTGGCCAGCGCCTCCTTCGCCGCGAACCGACCGGCCAGCGAGTTGGGCGGCAGGTCGCGCTCCTGCTCGGCGAACAGCCGCGTCATCAGTCGCGGGGTCGCCTCGAGCTTGGTCATGAAGCGCGCCACGTCGACCACGTCGATGCCGACCCCGACGATCACAGTTATTCGACCGTCACGGACTTGGCCAGGTTGCGCGGCTGGTCGACATCCAGTCCCTTGGCATTGGCCAGTTCCATCGCGAAGACCTGCAACGGCACCGCCGTCAGCAGCGGCTGCAGCATCGGCGACGTGCGCGGCACGCGGATCACCTCGTCGGCGAACGGCTCCACAGCGGTGTCGCCGTCCTGCGCGATGACGATGGTGCGCGCGCCGCGAGCGCGGATCTCCTGGATGTTGGAGACGACCTTGCCGTGCAGCCCGTGCGGGGTGTCCGGCCCTGGCACCACGATGAAGACCGGCTGGCCCGGCTCGATGAGCGCGATCGGGCCGTGCTTCAGCTCGCCGGCGGCGAAACCCTCGGCGTGGATGTAGGCGAGTTCCTTCAGCTTCAAGGCGCCCTCGAGCGCGATCGGGAAGCCGACGTGCCGCCCGAGGAAGAGCACCGAGCGGGTGTCGGCCATGAAGTGCGCTATCTCGCGGACCCGGTCGAGGCGCTCGAGCACTTCGGCGATGCGATCCGGTATTTCATGCAACTCGCCCAGCACGACACGCGCGTCGTCGGCATACGACTCACCGCGCAACTGCGCGAGGTAGAGGCCGAGCAGGTAGCACGCGGTGATCTGCGCCAGGAAGCCCTTCGTGGAGGCGACCGCGATCTCGGGTCCGGCGTGGGTGTAGAGAACGGCGTCCGACTCGCGCGGGATGGTCGCGCCGTGCGTGTTGCAGATCGACACGGTGAGGGCGCCCAGATCGCGAGCGTGCTTGACGGCCATCAGGGTGTCCATCGTCTCGCCGGACTGGCTGATCGACACGACCAGCGTGCGCTCGTCGGCGATGGGGTCGCAGTAACGGAACTCGTGAGCCAGCGCGACCTCGACAGGGATCCGCGTCCAGCGCTCGATCGCATATTTCGCCACCATGCCCGCGTATGCCGCAGTGCCACACGCGACGAAGGTGATCCGGTCGACGTCGCGCAGTTGCGTCTCGGAGATGCGCAACTCGTCGAGCACGAGCGCGCCGGCCTCGTCGGTGCGACCGAGCAGCGTGTCGGCGACCGCCTGCGGCTGCTCCTGGATCTCCTTGGCCATGAACCACTCGTAGCCGCCCTTCTCGGCGGCCGCGGCGTCCCAGTCCACGTGGAAGGTCTTGCCCTTCGCCGGCTCACCGTCGAAGCCGATGACCTCGACACTGTCCGGGGTGATCGTGACGATCTGGTCCTGCTCGAGCTCCATCGCCTCGCGGGTGTATCCGATGAATGCCGCGACGTCGGAGCCGAGGAAGTTCTCACCCTCTCCGAGCCCGACCACCAGCGGGCTGTTGCGGCGCGCGCCGACCACGACGCCCGGCTGGTCTGCGTGTATGGCGAGCAGCGTGAAAGCGCCCTCCAGACGGGCGACGACGGTGCGCATCGCAGCGGTCAGGTCCCCGTCATACGCCTTGGCCAGCAGGTGTGCGACGACCTCGGTGTCGGTTTCCGACGTGAACTCGACCCCGGTCGCCAGGAGCTCGGTGCGCAGCGCGTGGAAGTTCTCGATGATGCCGTTGTGGATCAGCGCCAGCTTGCCGTCCGGTCCGCCCAGGTGCGGATGTGCGTTCGCGTCGGTCGGTCCGCCGTGGGTCGCCCAGCGCGTGTGCCCGATCGCGGTGCGGGAGACTGCCAGCGGCTGCCCCTCGATGTCACCGGTCAGGTTGGCGAGCTTTCCGGCGCGCTTGCGCGTCTCGACCGTCCCGTCCCCCACCAGGGCGATCCCGGCGGAGTCGTACCCGCGGTATTCGAGTCGGGCCAGGCCCTCCATCACCACATCCTGGGCTCGAGGACTGACCTGTGAGCCGACATACCCGACGATTCCACACATGGCAGCTATTGAACCTGATGGCCGACGTGTCGTGGACAATGGCCAGCGTGTCTCGCAGCCGCATGCCCGTTCCGTCGCCCTATGTCGAGTTCGATCGGGCCGCGTGGATCGGCCTGCGTGACTCCCATCCGATGAGCCTGACCAGCGAGGACGTCCGGCGGCTGCGCAGCACCGGCGACCGCCTGGACATCCCGGAGGTGGAGGACATCTACCTGCCGCTCTCCCGTTTGCTGAACATCTTCGTCGCCGCGACCGGCCGGCTGCACCGCGTCACCACCGACTTCCTCGGCGAGCGCCCGGCGCGCACGCCGTTCGTCATCGGCATCGCCGGCTCCGTGGCGGTCGGCAAGTCGACCACGGCGCGCATCCTGCGCGAGCTGCTCGCCCGCTGGCCCGGTGCACCGCGCGTCGATCTGGTCACCACCGACGGCTTCCTGTTCCCCAATGCGGAGCTCGAGCGCCGGAACTTGTTGCAACGCAAGGGTTTTCCCGAGTCCTACGACCGGCGCAAGCTGATCCGCTTCCTCACCGAGGTCAAGTCCGGCGCACCGCATGTCACCGCGCCGGTCTACTCGCACCTGAGCTACGACATCGTGCCGGGCGAGCAGATCACCCTCGAGCAGCCCGACGTCCTCATCGTCGAGGGTCTCAACGTGCTGCAGCCCTCGACGCCCACCACCGACCAGCGCGGCACGCTGGCCGTCTCGGACTTCTTCGACTTCTCGGTCTATGTCGACGCCCGCGAGGACCACATCAAGCAGTGGTATGTCGAGCGCTTCCTGCGCTGGCGGCAGACGGCGTTCGCCGACCCGAACTCCTACTTCCACCGGTATGCCGCCCTGACCGACGACGAGGCCGTGGCACGCGCCCGGCAGATCTGGGAGACGACGAACGGCCCGAACCTGGAGCGGAACGTCGCACCGACCCGCAGTCGCGCGACGCTGGTGTTGCGCAAGGACGCGAGTCACAACGTGACCCGGATCCGGCTGCGGAAAATCTGACTCAGCGGTTCTCGGACGGGTTCGAAAGCTCCTCGTCGTCCACGTCCTCGGCCATGTCTTCGGCCGGTTCCTCGTCGAGCGAGTCCTCGTCGTCCTCGTCGAACATGTGCTCCACGTCGTCGACGGACATGGTGTCGGGCTCGTCGTCATACTCATCGCCGGCGAACGCCTGCTCGGCGCGGCGAGTACGCACCCACAGAAGCAGCCAGACACCGGCGAAGACCGCCGCCACGACGAGCGCGAGCAGGACACCCCCGAAGAGCTGGTAGAGCAGGTGGGAGACGCCGTTCGCCGGCACCGACCCCTTCTCCTTGTTGTTGAAGGTGGGTGCCTGGCTGTCGCCCCATTTGGCTCCGAGTGCACCGCCGAAGGCGATCAGCACCACTGCGACGACCCAGTAGGTCGCCACGAACCAGCGCTTGTGCAGGAGCATGGTGCTCAAAATAGCCCGTCGTTCGGCAGGATCCCGATCACTCGTGTGTCGGCGTTTCGCCGACCATACCTGTCATCGCCCGGCCGGCGACGACCCCCGACACGGAGCCGCCCGCCGCAGCGGAGCGCCACAAGGGCGCTCAGTCGCCTCAGTACCAGCCGGTGGCCTGGGAGTGACCCCAGGCGCCGCACGGCGAGCCGTAGGTCGCCTTGATGTAGCCCAGGCCCCAGCGGATCTGTGTCGCGGGGTTGGTGCGCCAGTCGGCACCGGCGCTGGCCATCTTCGAGCCGGGCAACGACTGCGGGATGCCGTAGGCACCCGAGCCCGGGTTGGTGGCGCTGGCGTTCCAGCCGGACTCGCGGTTCCAGAGGCTGACGAGGCAGCCCATCTGGCCCTGGTCCCAGCCGTATGACGGCAGCAGCGAGGATGCGTAGGCCTGCGGGCTGCCACTGAAAGCCGCGGCCGGCGGACGAGAACTGTCGCGCGAGGTGGAAAGGGCGCGCGCCCGCTTCGCCTCCGCAGCCTTCTTCGCTTCCGCAGCCTTCTTCGCGGCTGCAGCCTTCTCCTCGGCAGCGGCGTTGGCTGCTGCCTTCTGCGCGGCGGCGACGCTGGACTTCGCGGCGTTCTGCAGCTTGCTCGCCGCGGCAGCGCGAGCGGCCGCGGCCGACCGGGTCTTGGCATCCGCGGCCTTGCGCGCGCTGACGGCGTTCTGCGCTGCGGCGAGCTGCGCCTCACCGTCGGCGGCGACGCCGGAGTTGGCGGCGCGCAGTGCGGTCGAGGTCGTTGCCGGGGTTCCGAGCAGCAGCTTCGCCTGCGCGGTGCCGGCAACGGTCGCGTTGGCGGTGGCGGCGGTGGAGTAGGCAGCGGCAGCGACCGAAACGGTCGAGATCGCTGCAGTTGCGGCAACGGCCGGCCGGCGGAGTGCGCCGATCCCGGTATCGCGACGGGCGCGGTGACGTCCCACAGGACGAGACATGAAGCAGCAGCCTTTCGGGGGAAGACATGGCGGACGCGCTCAGCAGGCCCGGCAGCGCGATGCGACAGAACCAAGTGGTCCTGTCGCATCACACTGCCGCGCCCGCCGGTGTGATTCTCGGGGGGAGAATCACGCCATCCGGACCCTTGCGGGCCCGGTCGGTCGAGCGCGTCGCAGGTACGTTACCCCGAAAGTCGACCGCCGCGTTACCGAAACGAGATTATTCGGCCTCAGAAAATTTTGCTGTCCGGGACTGGTCAGGCGTCAGGTCCTTCGAGCAGATCGGTCACCAGCGCCGCGATCGGACTGCGTTCACTGCGATGCAGCGTCACATGACCGAAGAGCGGATGACCCTTGAGCTTCTCGATGACCGCGGCCACTCCGTCGTGCCGACCCACCCGCAGGTTGTCGCGCTGTGCCACGTCGTGAGTGAGCACGATCCGGGAGTTCTGACCGATCCGGGACAGGACCGTCAGCAGCACCCCGCGCTCGAGGGATTGTGCTTCGTCGACCACGACGAAGGCGTCGTGCAGCGAGCGGCCGCGGATGTGGGTCAGCGGCAGCACCTCGAGCAGACCGCGATCCATGACCTCCTCGGTCACTTCCCGGGACACCACGGCACCGAGCGTGTCGAAGACCGCCTGGGCCCACGGGCCCATCTTTTCGTTCTCGGTGCCGGGCAGGTAGCCGAGTTCCTGGCCGCCGACGGCATACAGCGGACGGAAGACGATCACCTTGCTGTGCTGGCGGCGCTCCATGACCGCCTCGAGGCCGGCGCACAGTGCCAGCGCGGACTTCCCGGTGCCGGCCCGGCCGCCGAGACTGACGATGCCGACGTCGGGATCGAGCAACAGGTCGAGCGCGATGCGCTGCTCGGCGGACCGGCCGTGCAGTCCGAACGCATCACGGTCGCCGCGCACGAGCCGCACCGACTTGTCGGCCATGACCCGGCCGAGTGCGCTGCTGCTGCCGGCACCGAGCATCACCACGCCGGTGTTGCACGGCAGGTCCGCGGCCTCCGGGATCTCGGCGCGACCCTCGTCATACAGCGTGTCGAGCAGGTCCGGTGCGACATCGAGCTCGGTGGTCCCGGTCCAGCCGGAGTCGACCGCGAGCTCGGCGCGATATTCGTCGGCACGGAGGCCGACCGCCGATGCCTTCACCCGCATCGGCATGTCCTTGCTGACCACGGTGACATCACGGCCCTCGTTGGCGAGGTTCTTGGCCACCGCCAAGATGCGAGTGTCGTTGTCCCCCAAGCGAAACCCACTCGGCAGCGACTGCGTGTCGGTGTGGTTCAGCTCCACTCGCAGGGTGCCCCCGTCACCGATCGGGACGGGCGCGTCGAGGCGGCCGTGGGTGGCCCTCAGGTCGTCGAGCGCACGCAGCGTGGAGCGGGCGAAGTAGCCCAGCTCGGGGTGATGACGCTTGGCCTCCAACTCGGTCACGACGACCACCGGAAGCACGACCTCGTGCTCGGCGAAGCGGGTCATCGCACGTGGATCCGACAACAGGACGGAGGTGTCGAGCACGTAGGTGCGCACTGCACGCGAGTCTGCGGTGGACGTCGAAGCGGAGGGCTGGGAGCTGTTGGCCATAACGATCTCCTACGTCACACGGCATGTCGCGCCGTGTGACCTACTCTCGGACCAGGTGCCGGGACCGGGCCCGAGAGGGCCGGTGCCGGCCCTTCGTCCGGAGCAAAGATCGCTCCATCTCGGGCCTCCCGAACGCCCCACGGGGATCGTGGTGCGTCAAGATCGACACTACGACGGGTCGGGCCGATCATCAGCCGACACACCGCACGAAATGCGATCAGCGCACCAGGTGTTCACCGGCCGTCCAGAGCCGCGTCATCAACACAGTCACTGCAGCACCTTCAGCCCCAAACGCCACAGCGGGGCGCACCGGAAAGTCCGTTGCCGATCCACCTGTGTGCCTGTTGAATTACCGCCCATGACGTCCCCCGTGCTGCCCGCGCCCGTGGAACCCGGTGATCGCGTCGCGATCCTGTCGCCGAGCTGGGCGGCGCCGGCGCACTTCCCCGCCATACACGAGCAGGCGCTGGGGCGGTTGCGCGACGACTTCGGACTGGAGCCGGTGGAGTTCCCGACGACCCGGCGCGACGCGACGCCGAAGGAACGGGCACGGGACGTCACCGCGGCCTTCGCAGACCCGAGCATCAGGGCGATCATGGCGACCATCGGCGGCGACGACCAGATCACCGTGCTGCCACACCTGGACGCCGACGTCATACGCGCCAACCCGAAGCGATTCATCGGCTACAGCGATAACACCAACCTGTCGAATTACCTGTGGTTCCAAGGCATTGCGAGCGTGTATGGCGGTTCGACGCAGGTGCATCTCGGACCTGTCCCTGACGACGTTCACCTCGAGTCGCTACGGGCTGCGCTCTTCGGCGGCGACGTGCGGCTCACCCAGCCGGAACGCACTCGCGACGTCGGCATCCGCTGGGACGATCCACGTGCGCTGACCGATCGCGCCCCGGATCTGCCCGCCGAACCCTGGACCTGGAGCGGCCCGCGCCGCACGGTCACGGCGCTTACCTGGGGTGGCTGCCTGGAGATCGTCGAGTGGACGCTGGCTGCGAACCGCTGGATGCGTCCGGTCGACGACTATCGGGGCGCCATCCTGGTGCTCGAACCGCACGAGGAGCTGCAGACGCCGGAGCAGAACTATCGACTGCTGCGGAGCCTGGGCGAGCGCGGTCTCCTGGGCGTCGCGTCGGCTCTGCTCTGGGGCCGGCCGCCGGCGAGCGACCACGAGCACCCGACCACCCAGGACGCCGCCGCGAAATGGCGTGCCGAGCACCGCGAGGTGGTGTCGCGCGCAGTGCGTGAATACAACCCCGAGCTCGTCGTGGCGCTCGACGTCGACTTCGGGCACACCAGCCCGCAGCTGCTCCTGCCCTATGGCGGCAGCGTCACCGTCGACGGCGAATCACGAACGATCACAGCCCATTTCGGATAAGTCTCCACCACCCGCGGGTGACCACACCACCATGCCGAATGACGGCTTCCTCGGCGAGTGACGGCGCAATAGGACCGTCAATCGGCGAAGAAGCCGTCATTCGCGAGCTCGGGGTGGTGGTGCCGCGACAGCGGCCACTACCTGCTATTTGCCGAGGCGGCGATCGCGCACGGCATACGCACGCAGGGCACGCAGGAAGTCGACGCGGCGGAAGTCGGGCCAGTAGGCCTCGCAGAAGTAGAACTCGGAGTTCGCGCTCTGCCACAGCAGGAAGCCGCCGAGCCGCTGCTCCCCCGAGGTCCGGATCACCAGGTCGGGGTCGGGCTGGCCCTTGGTGTAGAGGTGCTGCGCGATGTGCTCGACGTCGAGGCTCTCGGCGAGTTCCTCGATCGAGGTGCCGCGAGCGGCGTGCTCCTGCAGCATCGCGCGCACCGCATCGGCGATCTCGCGGCGGCCGCCATACCCGACGGCGATGTTGACGATCATGCCGTCGACCCCGGCCGTGGACTCGGCGGCCTCCTTCAGGACCTGGGCGGTGGAGTCCGGCAGCAGGTCGAGGGCGCCGACCGGGTGCAGCCGCCAGCGCTGGTCGGCCGCCAACCCCTGGACGGCACCCTCGATGATGCCGAGCAGCGGCTTCAGCTCCGCGGGCGAACGGTTGAGGTTGTCGGTGGACAGCAGCCACAGGGTGACGACCTCGACACCGGCCTCCTCGCACCAGCCGAGCAACGGCTTGATGTTGTCGGCACCCGCCTGATGGCCGTCGGCGGTCTGCGCTCCGCGCGCCTTGGCCCACCGTCGGTTGCCGTCGAGCATGACGCCGACGTGCCGCGGAAGGTTCTGCTGCGGCAGGGACCTGCGCACGTGTCGCTCATATGCGGCATACAGCAGATCACTGACGCGCATCGGTCGTCCCCCACTTCTTGTTGTCGAGTCTGCAGACATCCAGAGTATGCCGAGGCGCACGTCTCATCGACCAGGCAGCGTGGATTGGGTCCGGGCGAAGTCACTTACCCTTGGCCCATGATCGAGTCGCGCCGTCCGGCCGCCCGCTCCCTGCAGCAGGACGCAGCCGAGCTGGTGCGCTCCGTCAAGCCCAAGCTGCGTGGCTGGCTGCACGCCGGTATGACGCCCTTCGCCGCCGCCGCGGGCATCGTGCTGGTATGCCTGGCACCGACCGCCCGCGAGCGCCTGGGTGCGGCCGCGTTCGCCTTCACGGCCGTGCTGTTGTTCGCCACGTCGGCGGCATACCACCGCGGGACCTGGTCCACGAGGGTCGAGCGGACGCTCAAGCGGATGGATCACTCCAACATCTTCCTGATCATCGCCGGCACCTACACGCCGTTCGCGGTGACGCTGTTGCGTGGCTCCCAGGAGCTCAGCCTGCTCCTGCTGGTGTGGGGCGGCGCGATCCTCGGAGTGCTCTTCCGGGTCTTCTGGGTCGGTGCACCGCGCTGGCTCTACACGCCGATCTATGTCGCACTCGGCTGGGTGGCGATCTTCTACTTCGGCCCACTGCTGGATGCCGGTGGTGCCGCGGTGATGACCCTCATCGCGGTTGGCGGAGGCCTCTACACGCTGGGCGCAGTGGTCTACGGGATCAAGAAACCGAACCCGTCACCGCAATGGTTCGGCTTCCACGAGGTGTTCCACTCGCTGACGATCCTGGCGTTCATCTCGCACTACGTCGCGGTGTCACTGGCGATCTACGGCCACCACCGCTGACCTCCGGAAACGCAGCAGACTCAGGGGCTTTCGGCCTGGTCGTCCGGCCCGTCCTTCTTCGCCTGTGCGTCCGGCGTCTTCGTGTGAGCCGTCGATCGCGCGTGCGCAGTCGGGATCCGCTGCCGGACCGGGTGGTCGTGCTCCTCCTGCCACTGCGCCTTCCGGAGGTGGTTGTTCATGCTCCGGAAGAGCAGCCAGCACGCGATCGCCAGGCCGAACAGCACGAGGAAACCCCAGATGCCGGCGGTGATCGCCACGCTCTCGTTGCCACCGCTACCCATGGGTCGCCTCCTGCGCCACTCGCTGCTTCACGTCGTCGACGACGGGCTCGCCGAGGTCCCCGGTCGCCATCGCATCGGCTGCCGCCACATCGGCCGGCAGCCCCGCGAACAGGTCGTCCTCGTCCTCGACGAACGGCACGTAGGACCGGGCCAGGTCGAATTCCTCCGTCGGCCAGATCCGCGCCTGATCGGCCGGTGACAGGGCGAAGAAGGTGCCGTCGGGGTCGATCTGGGTCGCGTGTGCCAGCAGTGCCTGCTCGCGCACGGGGAAGTACTTCGAGCACTCGACCCGGGTGGTGACCCGGCCCTCCGGGCGGTCCTGGCGGTGCGCCAGCCACTCCGCGTATGGCGACTCACGCCCGTCGTCCAACAGCGCCTCGTGGAAGGCGAGCATCTTCGCCTTGGAGAAGCCGCGGTCGTAGTAGAGCTTCAACGGCTGCCACGGATCTCCCGCGTGCGGGAACGCCTCCGGGTCGGCGGCAGCTTCGAACGCCGCGAGCGTCACGTCGTGGGTCATGATGTGATCCGGGTGCGGGTAGCCGCCGTTCTCGTCATACGTCGTGATGACGTGCGGCCGGAACTCGCGGATCGCCCGCACAAGCGCCTCGGTGGTGATCTCGAGCGGCTCCAGCGCGAAGCAACCCTCGGGCAGCGGCGGCAGCGGATCACCTTCCGGCAGACCGGAATCCACGAATCCCAGCCAGGTCTGCTGGATACCGAGGATCTCGCGCGCCTTGGCCATCTCGGCGCGCCGCACCTCGGGCAGGTCTCGCGCGATGTCCGCGTTGCCCTTCAGCCGCGGATTCAGGATGTCGCCGCGCTCGCCTCCGGTGCAGGTGACCACCAGGACGGGGTGACCTTCGTCGACGTAGCGGGCCATCGTGGCCGACCCCTTGCTCGATTCGTCATCGGGGTGGGCGTGCACTGCCATCAGGCGCAGGGCCTCAGTCACGTGCTGCACTCCTTGTCACGGTGCTCAGGGGAACGATCGGCTCGGGCAACCGAGGGGGCGACCGGGGATCGTCCGAGTTCGCGACCTATTGTCTCACCTCATGAACATCCCTCGACCCGCACCCGAGGATCGCAAGTGGTGGGTCATCGGCATCATCGGCGTGCTGATCATGACCGCGGGCGCAGTGTGGTGGGGTATCTCCGCGACCCGCGGTGTCAGCTGGGAGAACGGCCCCTTCGTCGTCAAGAACGACCGCAGCGTCCGGGTGACCTTCTACGTCACGAACCAGGACGGCAAGCCGGTCACCTGCCAGCTGGAGGCGCAGGACATCAGTCACGGCCGGGTCGGCGTCCTCACGGTGAAGCTGCCTCCCAGCACGTTCCGTACCACGGAGTACACGCGCACCATCCCCACTGTCGCGAAGGCCGTGACCGGCATCGTGGACCACTGCGAATACCGCTGAACAATTCGGGTAGCAGGACCACCGGTGCTATGGTTGACAGCTATACCCAAGGTCTGGGACCAGCATCCGAGCGACGTGCCGGAGCGGCCCCGGACCTCATTGTTTGACCAACTGTTTGACCAGGGTCAACCGACCTAAGGAGAGACACCGTGAGCACTGCTGACGCATCGGCCAGCTTCTTGACCCAGGAGGCATACGACCGCCTCAAGGCCGAGCTGGACCACCTCTCCGGCGAGGGACGCACCGAGATCGCCGACAAGATCGAGGAGGCTCGCCAGGAGGGTGACCTGAAGGAGAACGGCGGCTACCACGCGGCCAAGGAGGAGCAGGGCAAGATGGAGGCCCGCATCCGCCAGCTCGAGGAGCTGTTGCGCAACGCGGTCGTCGGTCATTCCGTCTCCACCGAGGGCACCGTGAGCCCGGGCATGGTCATCACCGTCGAGATGTTCGGCGACAAGGAGAAGTTCCTCCTCGGCAGCCGCGAGATCGCCGGCGATTCCGCCCTGGACGTCTACAGCGAGAAGTCGCCGCTCGGCGCCGCGATCAACGGCGCGAAGGTCGGCGACAGCGTTTCCTACGAAGCGCCCAACGGCAAGACGATCGACGTCAAGGTGCTCGAGGCGACGGCATACACCGGCTGACCGTTCACCCACACACACGAAGGGCGCCTCGCAGCGATCGCTGCGAGGCGCCCTTCGTGTTCCCCCGCACCGGTCCCCCGAGGTATTTGGCGACGGCCTTCTTGTAGGCCGCCGTCGCGCACGGCAGGAAGATCGCCCGCAGCACGACGG
>NZ_DASZNO010000053.1:0-9895 GCF_035551235.1 Flexivirga sp.
GATGGGCGATGCGCTGGGTGGCTACTACACCTTGGGGCGCCACTTCGCCCGCATGATCGGCAACCCCGAGGTGATGCGGCTCGCGACGAAGTACGGCCTGCCGCGCACCACCTTGATGAAGTTCCTGCTGAAGGTGATGGCCAACCTGGCGGAGCCTCGCGGAGGCGACGCCAGCGACCGCGTCATCACGGCCTTGTCGAAGATCGCGCCGGCCGCATGACCCGACGTGCATTGTTAGGGGCCGCCCCTAGGATGGGGCAGCGTCCGCGCGTGGCCGACAAGGCAGTCGGCGACCACGGCGACCGTGGCCACGACGGCAGTGACAACCGGAAAGGAGTGGCTCTGCGATGAACCCCTACGTCCCGCTGCTCTTCCTCCTCGCCATCGGCGGCGGCTTCGCCGTCTTCTCCGTCTTCGCGGCGTCGATCGCCGGTCCGAAGCGCTACAACCGCGCCAAGGTCGATGCCTACGAGTGCGGGATCCAGCCGACTCCCCAGGCGGCGGGTGGCGGACGCGTGCCGATCAAGTACTACCTGACCGCAATGCTGTTCATCATCTTCGACATCGAGTCCGTGTTCCTCTACCCGTTCGCGGTGGCCTTCAACCAGATGGGCCTGTTCGCGCTGGTCGAGATGGTGCTGTTCATCCTGACCGTATTCGTGGCCTACGCGTACGTGTGGCGCCGCGGCGGGCTCGACTGGGACTGACGAGGACGACATGGGTATCGAAGAGAAGCTGCCTTCAGGCTTCCTGCTGACCACGGTCGAGCAGCTGGCCGGCTACATGCGCAAGAGCTCGGTCTGGCCGGCCACGTTCGGCCTGGCCTGCTGCGCCATCGAGATGATGGCCGTCGGCACGCCCGACTACGACATCGCCCGCTTCGGCATGGAGCGCTTCAGTGCGACTCCGCGCCAGGCCGACCTGATGATCGTCGCCGGCCGGGTCAGTCAGAAGATGGCACCCGTCGTGCGCCAGGTCTACGACCAGATGCCGGAGCCCAAGTGGGTCATCTCGATGGGTGTCTGCGCCAGCTCGGGCGGCATGTTCAACAACTACGCGATCGTGCAGGGCGTCGACCACGTCATACCGGTCGACATCTATCTGCCGGGCTGTCCGCCGCGCCCGGAGATGCTGATGAACGCGATCCTGGAGCTGCACAAGCAGATCCAGAACAGCAAGTTGGGCGTCAACCGGGTCGAGGCCGCGCGCGCTGCTGAGCAGGCTGCGATGGTCGCGACGCCGACGCACCAGATGAAAGGTCTGCTGGCGTGAGCGACGACAAGAAGCCGGACGCACCCAGCGCCGAGGCGACGACGACCGACGCGGTGACGCCGGGCGAGCTGGTGGAGTCCACGACGGTCGGCGAGCCGATCAAGATCGCCGATCGCAAGGGCATGTTCGGCCCGTCGCTCGGCGGCGACACCAGCGGGTATGGCGGACTGAACCGCCCGGTGCTCTTCCCCGGCTCCGCCGGCAAGCCGTATGGCGGCTACTTCGACCAGCTGACCGACTCTCTCGAACAGGCACTGACCCAGCGCGGTGGCGACTACGCCGCCGCGGTCGAGCGGGTCGTGGTGGACCGCGGTGAGCTGACGCTGTTCATCGCCCGCGAGCACCTGCCCCTGGTGGGGCAGGCGCTGCGCGACGAGCCCACGCTGCGCTTCGAGCAGTGCCTGAGCGTGAGCGGTGTGCACTACCCGGAGGAGACCGGTCGCGAGCTGCACGCGGTCTACCACTTCGTGTCGATCACCAACGGCAGCAAGCGAGTTCGCCTCGAGGTCGCGGTGCCCGACGGTGACGGGCACATCCCGTCGATCGTGCCGACCTACCCCGGGGTCGACTGGCACGAGCGCGAGACGTGGGACATGTTCGGGATCATCTTCGACGGGCACCCGGCGTTGACGCGGATCCTGATGCCGGACGACTGGCCCGGCCACCCGCAGCGCAAGGACTACCCGCTCGGCGGCATACCGGTGGAGTACAAGGGAGCCACGGTGCCCCCGCCCAGTGATCGGAGGTCGTACAAGTGACCGCACGGACCGACGCCTATGGCGCCACCACGCACGATGTCGATGACGAGACCCCGGTGCTCAACGCAGCCGGCGGCGACTGGGACGACCTGGTCGACGAGGCCGCGGCGCTGCACGAGGAGCGCATCGTCGTCAACATGGGTCCGCAGCACCCCTCGACGCACGGCGTGCTGCGCCTGATCCTCGAGCTCGACGGCGAGACGGTCACCGAGGCCCGCGCGGGTATCGGCTACCTGCACACCGGCATCGAGAAGAACATGGAGTACCGCACCTGGACCCAGGGTGTGACCTTCTGCACGCGCATGGACTACGTCATGCCGCTGTTCAACGAGGCCGTCTACTGCCTGTCCGTCGAGAAGCTGCTCGGCATCACCGACCAGATCCCGGCGCGCGCCCAGGCCATCCGGGTGCTGATGATGGAGCTCAACCGCGTCACCTCGCACCTCGTCTGCCTGGCGACCGGCGGTATGGAGATGGGCGCGACGACCGTCATGACCATCGGCTTCCGTGAGCGGGAGCGCATCCTGCGGATCTTCGAGGCGATCAGCGGCCTGCGCATGAACCACGCCTACATCCGCCCGGGTGGCGTCGCCGCCGACCTGCCGGCCGGCACGATCGACCAGGTCCGCGAGAACATCCCGCTGGTCCGCAAGGGCATCGGCGAGCTCGAGGCGCTGCTCAACGAGAACCCCGTGCTGAAGGCGCGCATGTGCGACGTCGGCTACCTCGACCTCACCGGCTGTATGGCGCTGGGTATGACGGGCCCGGTGCTGCGTTCGACGGGCTTGCCCCACGACCTGCGCAAGGCCGACCCCTACTGCGGTTACGAGACCTACGACTTCGACGTCCCGGTCCGCGACACCTGCGACGCCTATGCGCGGTACCGCGTGCGGGTCGACGAGATGTACCAGTCGCTGCGCATCGTGGAGCAGGTCATCCAGCGGCTCGACGAGAACCCCGGCCCGGTGATGGTCGAGGACAAGAAGATCGCCTGGCCGGCACAGCTGGCCGTCGGTTCGGACGGCCAGGGCAACAGCCTGGACCACATCCGGGAGATCATGGGCGAGTCGATGGAGTCCCTCATCCACCATTTCAAGCTGGTGACCGAGGGCTTCCGCGTGCCGCCCGGCCAGGCGTATGCCGCGATCGAGAGCCCCAAGGGCGAGATCGGCTGCCACACGGTGTCCGACGGAGGAACCCGCCCCTACCGGGCGCACTTCCGGGACCCGTCCTTCAACAACCTGCAGGCCGTGGCCGCGATGGCCGAGGGCGGCTCGGTCGCCGACGTCATCGTCGCCGTGGCGAGCATCGACCCGGTGATGGGTGGAGTGGATCGCTGATTATGAGTGAAGAGAACAAGGTTCACGCAGAAGTGCGTGCGCACGCGTCGAACGCGATCCTGCACCCGCAGACGCCGCTGCGCGCGAGCGACGAGCCCTACACCGACGAGCAGCTGACACAGCTCAATCGGGACATCGACGAGATCATCGGTCGCTACCCGGTGAAGCGCTCCGCGCTGCTGCCGATGCTGCACCTGATCCAGAGCGTCGACGGTTTCGTGAGCGGCCGCGGCGTGCGACTGTGCGCCGAACGCCTCGGCCTGAGCGACGCCGAGGTCAGCGGTGTCGCGACCTTCTACACCCAGTACAAGCGCCACCCCAACGGCGACTACACCATCGGGGTCTGCACCAACACGCTGTGCGCCGTCATGGGCGGCGACCTGATCTTCGAGCGTCTCTCGGACCACCTGGGCGTCGGCCACGACGAGACCACCGAGGACGGGAAGATCACCCTCGAGCGGGTCGAGTGCAACGCGGCCTGCGACTACGCCCCGGTGGTCATGGCCAACTGGGAGTTCTTCGACAAGCAGACGCCCGATTCGGCGGTGCAGATGGCCGACGACCTGCGCGCCGGCAAGGACGTCGCGCCGACCCGCGGTGCCGCCAAGGTGTGCTCGTTCAAGCACGTGGAGCGCGTGCTGGCGGGCTTCCCCGACGGCCACGCCAATGAAGGCGTCGGCGCCGGCGAACCCTCGCTGGAGGGCCTGCGGCTCGCGCACCAGAACGACTGGCGAGCGCCGGGCGACGAGGGCGGCCCGCTGTCCGAAGACAACCAACGGAACGCCCACCAGAACACCGCGACCACGGGCGAGACCGGCGGCCCGTTGCCCGGTCACCCGCACAGTTCGGCTGAAGGCCAGGAGGACTGATGGCTACGACCCTGACCCCGGTGCTCACCAAGCACTGGGACGACCCGCGCAGCTGGACCCTGGAGACCTACCAGCGCGAGGGCGGCTACCGGGCGCTCGACAAGGCACTCGGCATCGAGCCCGCGGACCTCATCGAAGAGGTCAAGAACTCCGGCCTCCGCGGCCGTGGCGGCGCGGGCTTCCCGAGCGGGATGAAGTGGTCGTTCCTGCCCAAGCCGGACGGCGGCCCGCGTTACCTCGTCGTCAACGCCGACGAGTCCGAGCCGGGCACCTGCAAGGACATCCCGCTGATGATGGCCACGCCGCACCTCCTCGTGGAGGGCGTCGCGATCACGTCATACGCCATCGGCTGCAACCACGCGTTCATCTACCTGCGCGGCGAGGTCGTGCACGTCTACCGCCGGCTGATGAACGCCGTGCAGGAGGCGTATGACGCGGGGCTGCTCGGCAAGGACATCAAGGGCACCGGTTTCGACCTGGACATCACCGTCCACGCGGGCGCCGGCGCCTACGAGTGCGGCGAGGAGACCGCGCTGCTCGACTCGCTCGAGGGCCGGCGCGGCCAGCCCCGGCTGAAGCCGCCGTTCCCGGCCGTCGAGGGCCTCTACGCCCGACCCACCGTGGTCAACAACGTCGAGTCGATCGCGTCGGTTCCGAGCATCATCGCCAATGGCGCCGACTGGTTCGCCGGCATGGGCACCGAGAAGTCCAAGGGCTTCGGCATCTTCAGCCTCTCCGGCCACGTGACCCGGCCGGGGCAGTACGAAGCGCCGCTGGGCATCACGCTGCGCGAGCTGCTGGACATGGCCGGCGGCATCCGCGAGGGCCACCAGCTGAAGTTCTGGACGCCCGGTGGTTCGTCGACGCCGATCTTCACCGACGCACACCTCGACGTGCCGCTCGACTTCGACTCGGTCGCGGCCGCGGGCTCGATGCTCGGCACCCGTGCGCTGCAGATCTTCGACGAGACGACGTCCGTCGTCCACGCGGTCGCGCGGTGGACCGACTTCTACGCGCACGAGTCCTGCGGCAAGTGCACGCCGTGTCGCGAGGGCACCTACTGGATGAAGCAGATCATGACCCGGCTCGAGCGCGGTGAGGGCACCGCGGACGACATCGAGACCCTGGTCGACGTCTGCGACAACATCCTCGGCCGCTCGTTCTGCGCGCTCGGTGACGCGGCGACGTCGCCGGTCACCTCCGGCATCCAGCTCTTCCGCGAGGAGTTCGAGCTGGGCACCCACACCCCGTGGTGGGAGGCCTACCCGCCGGAGCACTCCGCTCTCTTCCCGGTTCCTCAGAAGGAGGCCGCGTCCGTATGACGACCGTCACCGATGGCAAGACGCCGGAAGCACCACCTGTCGAGGAACTGGTCAGCCTGACCATCGACGGCGTCCCCGTCAGCGTCCCGAAGGGGACGCTCGTGATCCGCGCGGCCGAGAAGGTCGGCGTGCAGATCCCGCGGTTCTGCGACCACCCGCTGCTCGAGCCGGTCGGCGCGTGCCGGCAGTGCCTCGTCGAGGTGCCCGATGCCGGCAACGGCCGCGGTATGCCGAAGCCGCAGGCCTCCTGCACCCTGGCCGTCGCCGAGGGCATGAAGGTCGAGACCCAGGTCTCCTCGCCGGTCGCCGACAAGGCGCAGCACGGTCAGATGGAGTTCCTGCTGATCAACCACCCGCTGGACTGCCCGGTCTGCGACAAGGGCGGCGAGTGCCCGCTGCAGAACCAGGCCATGTCCAACGGCCGGCCCAAGTCGCGCTTCGAGGACGTCAAGCGCACCTACCCGAAGCCGATCAACATCTCCAGCCAGGTGCTGCTCGACCGTGACCGGTGCATCCTGTGCGCCCGGTGCACCCGCTTCTCCGACCAGATCGCCGGTGACCCGTTCATCGCGCTGATCGAGCGCGGCGCGCTGCAGCAGGTCGGCATCTACGAGGAGAAGCCCTTCGAGTCCTACTTCTCCGGCAACACCGTGCAGATCTGCCCGGTGGGTGCGTTGACCGGCGCGGCATACCGCTTCCGGTCCCGGCCGTTCGACCTGATGTCGACGCCGTCGGTGTGCGAGCACTGCGCCAGCGGTTGCTCCACCCGCACCGACCACCGTCGTGGTGTCGTGCTGCGCCGGATGGCGCTGAACGACCCGGCGGTCAACGAGGAGTGGAACTGCGACAAGGGCCGCTGGGCGTTCAAGTACGCCACCAGCAAGCGCCTCGAGACCCCGCTGGTGCGTGACGAGAACGGCGAGCTGCGGGTGGCCGGCTGGCCCGAGGCGCTCGAGTTCGCCGCCAAGGGCATCGCGCGGGCCAAGGCTGCGGGCGGTGTCGGTGTGCTCACCGGCGGTCGCATCAGCGCCGAGGACGCCTACGCCTACAGCAAGTTCGCGCGGCTGGTGCTCGACACCAACGACATCGACTTCCGCGCGCGGCCGGTGTCCGCCGAGGAGGCCGACTTCCTCGCGCACTCCGTCGTCGCGACCGGTCCCGACGGGGACGGTGCGGCCGGCTCGGTCACCTTCACCGACCTCGAGCACGCGCCGTCGGTGCTGCTGGTCGGCATCGAGCCCGAGGAGGAGTCGCCGATCATCTTCCTGCGGCTGCGCAAGGGCTACCGCAAGAACGGCACCAACGTCATGTCGGTCGCGCCGTTCGTGACGCGTGGCCTGGCCAAGATGGGCGGCACGCTGATCGCGGCCGCTCCCGGCACCGAGGCCGAGGTGCTCGACGCGATCACCGCCGCCAGCGGTGACCTGGCCGAGACCGCGCAGCAGCTGAGCTCCGACTCGATCATCATGGTCGGCGAGCGTATGGCGACCGTGCCCGGTGCGTTGTCGTCCGTGCTCGCCCTGGCGCAGGCCAAGGGCGCCCGCGTGGCCTGGGTGCCGCGTCGGGCCGGTGAGCGCGGTGCGCTCGAGGCCGGCGCCATCGGCAATCTGCTGCCGGGCGGCCGTCCCGTCGGGGACGCGGCCGCACGCAGCGAGATCGGTGCCGTATGGGGAGCCGGCGAACTGCCCGAGCAGGTCGGCCGTGACTCCGGCGCGATCCTGGCGGCGGCCGCCTCGGGCGAGCTCGCGGGCCTGGTCGTCGGCGGCGTCGACCCGCGGGACCTGCCCGACCAGCACACGGCGCAGGCCGGTCTGGAGAAGGCGTTCGTGGTCTCGCTCGAGGTTCGCGAGAGCGCGGTTGCGTCATACGCCGACGTCATACTGCCGGTGGCCGCGCAGCAGGAGAAGTCCGGTTCCTACGTCAACTGGGAGGGTCGCGTGCGGCCCTTCGAGCAGGCCATCGAGAGCACCGGCATCTCCGACTTCCGCGCCCTGGACCTGCTGGCCGCCGAGCTCGGCGAGTTCCTCGGCACCCGCACGACCGATCAGGTCCGTGCGGAGATGCGTGAACTCGGCGCGTTCGCCGGCGAGCGTCCGGCACGTCCGCGGGTGAAGTCCCGTGGCGTCCCGCGCCCACTGATCGGTGAGGCCGTGCTGTCGACCTGGACGCACCTGCTGGACCGCGGTGCGCTGCAGGATGGCGAGCCGTTCCTGGCCGGCACGGCGGCTTCGTCGGTCGCCCGACTGTCGTCGGCCACTGCGGCCAGCGTCGGTGTACGCGAGGGCGAGCGGCTCGCCGTGTCCACCAAGGACGGCTCGATCACGCTGCCGGTCGTCATCACCGAGATGCCCGACTACGTGGTGTGGCTGCCGACCAATTCGACCGACAGCACGGTGCGTGCCACGCTCGGCGCCGACGGTGGCGCGATCGTCACATTGGCCAAGGCACCGGCGGCGACCCCGGCCGAGCAGACGACCACGGACAAGGAGAGTGTGCAGTGAGTTTCGTTGCGCTCGCCGGCCCGGCGCTGGCCGCCAGCACGGACAACCCGGCGGCCGACTTCAGCGACACGCCCTGGTGGCTGTCGCTGATCAAGGCGCTCCTGCTGTTCGTCTTCCTGCTGGTGAACACCCTGGTCGTCATCTGGTTCGAACGCCGCGTCATCGGCCGGATGCAGGAACGCCCCGGCCCCAACCGCACCGGCCCGTTCGGTCTGCTGCAGACCCTGGCCGACGGTGTGAAGCTGGCGCTGAAGGAAGACATCACGCCGCGCAACGCGGACAAGCTGATGTTCGTCCTGGCGCCGATCATCGCCGGCGCGATGGCGTTCGTGTCGTTCGCGATCATCCCGCTGTCCGGCAATGTCTGGATGTTCGGTCACTACACGCCGCTGCAGCTGACCGACGTGCCCGTCGCCGTCCTGCTGGTGCTCGCGGTCGCCGGTGTCGGCGTCTACGGCATCGTGCTGGCCGGCTGGTCGTCGGGTTCGACATACCCCTTGCTGGGTGGCCTGCGCTCCAGCGCGCAGGTGATCTCCTACGAGATCGCGATGGGCCTGGCGCTGGTGGCGGTCTTCCTCTACGCGGGATCGATGTCGACCAGCCAGATCGTGCTGGCCCAGAACAACCTGTGGTTCTGCATCCCGGCGTTCTTCTCGTTCGGCGTCTACATCATCACCATGGTCGGTGAGACCAACCGGTTGCCGTTCGACCTCGCCGAGGGTGAGGGCGAGCTGACCGGTGGCTTCCACACCGAGTACTCCTCGCTGAAGTTCGCGATGTTCTTCCTCGGCGAGTACGTCAACATGTTCACCGTGTCCGGCTTGGCCACCACGCTGTTCCTCGGCGGGTGGCAGGCGCCTCCGGGCATCGCGGCCATCGGCGGCGGCATGTTCAACGGCGGCTGGTGGGGCCTGTTGTGGTTCGTCATCAAGCTGTGGCTGTTCATGTTCTTCTTCGTCTGGCTGCGTGGCTCGCTGCCGCGTGTCCGGTACGACCAGTTCATGCGGCTGGGCTGGAAGGTCCTGATCCCGAGCACCCTCGTGTGGGTCGTCGCGGTCGCCTTCCTGCGCGCCTCCAACGAAGGCTTCCTGGGCAAGACGATGGTCTGGGGCGGCCGGCTGCATCGGTCGACCCTGATCACCATCGTGATCATCGTGCTCCTGGTGCTCGCGGCGGCATGGATCTACGACTACAAGGCCGCCGCTCGGGAGAAGGCGATCCCGGAGCAACCGACCGAGATCGACCCGTATGCCGGTGGCTACCCGGTGCCGCCGCTGCCGGGTCAGGTGCTGCGCGAGCCTGCTCCTGCGCTGACATCGTCCGCGGCATACCAGGCAGATGACACAGCCGGCGACACCCGACCGGGCGAGACCGATTCCGAGAAGGAGGAGACTCGTGGCTGACAACGACAAGCGCAACGACAAGCGCAACGACAAGCGCACCGACAAGCGCACCGACAAGCCGACCGCTACCAACAACGTGGACAAGGGACAGGGATTCCTGTCCGAGATGTTCGCTCCGGTCGCCGGCTTCGGCGTGACCTTCTCGACGATGTTCCGCAAGGTCACCACCGAGGAGTACCCCGAGGAGAAGCGGCCCACGCAGCTGCGCTTCCACGGCCGGCACCAGCTCAACCGCCACCCGGACGGGCTGGAGAAGTGCGTCGGCTGTGAGCTGTGCGCCTGGGCCTGCCCGGCCGACGCGATCCTGGTCGAGGGCGCCGACAACGACGACGCTGCGGGGGAGCGGTTCTCGCCCGGCGAGCGCTACGGCCGCGTCTACCAGATCAACTACCTGCGCTGCATCTTCTGCGGTCTGTGCATCGAGGCGTGC
>NZ_DASZNO010000054.1:0-135915 GCF_035551235.1 Flexivirga sp.
GCCACATGGGCGGGGGCCTTCTTTCGCGAGGGCCGCTACTTCGTCTTCGGCGGCGGGCCGGTCTGCTTGGGCGGAGCCGTCTTGGTCGGTGGCGGCTGCGTCGTCACGGGCGGCTGTGTCGTCTTCGGCGGCTGCGTCGTCGTCGTCGTTGTGGGCGGCGGGACGTAGGCGCGCGTCGTTGCCGGCGGTGGGACGTAGGCCTGTGTTGTCGAGGTGGCCGGCGGCGGGTAGAACGTCGGCGGATTCGAGGTCGTGGTCTTGTCGCTCGTCTTGGGCGACGGCGAGTCCTTCGGCGTCGTGCCATCCGGCTTCATGAAGTGCTTGATGGGCTGGCCCTTGAGGGCCTGATCCATGATGCCCTTCCAGATCGGTGCGGCCAGGTCACCGGCGAAGACGTAGCCCTTGTAGAAGTGGCCCGCCAGCGTGATGTCCTTCATGTACTTCGGGGCCTCGTGATGACCCACCCACACCGCGGTCGCGATCTGCGGCGTGTAGCCGACGAACCAGATGTTGGCGGAGCCGTCCTCGGTACCGGTCTTGCCGGCTGCTTGCCGGTCACCCGCCAGCAGGATGTCGCCATGCGTCGTACCCTTCGGATCGGTGAGCACCGATTCGAAGATCTTGGAGGTCTCTGCAGCGACCTTCTTGCTGATGAGGCGCTTGCACTTGGTGCCGGACAGCTTGAGCTTCTTGCCGCTGCCGTCCTTGATCGCCACCACCGGATGCGGCGGGCAGTACATGCCGCCCGACGCCACGGTCGCGTAGGCATTGGCCAGGTCGACCGGCGTGACGTTCGAGGTGCCGAGTGTGATCGACGCCGGGCTGGCCGAGATGGTGCTGCCCACCCCGTCCTTGACGCCGAACTTCGTCGTCGTCTTCATGACGTTGCAGGCACCGAGCTTGCTCACCATGGTCGCGAAGATGGTGTTGACCGACTGGGCGGTGGCGTCGGTGATCGACCAGTCCTGGCCCGCCTGCGGGTAGGGCTTGTCGTTCGGGAGCACCCACTTCTCGCCGCGGCCGAGACCGCACTGGCCCGGGAAGTCTTCGTGGGTGAACGCGTGCGCCGGCGCACCCGCCTTCGACTGGGCGTTGTAGACCGGCACCTGGATCTTCTTCTCCGGGGACCAGCCGTGCTCGAGCGCGGTGATGACGGCGAAGATCTTCGCGGTCGAACCGTAGGCGTAACCGCGACCGGACACGGTGAAGTCCGAAGCGCTCTTGCCGTTGCCGCCGGCGTTGGAGTACGTGGTGTTCTGACCACTGGCGAGCACCAGGCCGGTGCCGGGCTGAACGATGACGCCCGCGGAGTCGATCCCCTCCTTGTTCCCCTGCGGCACCTTCTGACGGACCTGCTTGTCGATGATGTTCGCCATCTTGGGGCTGAAACTGGTCTGGATCGTCAGGCCACCGCTCTCCAGGGTCGCCATCCGCTCCTTCGGGTTCTTCCCGAGCGAGGGCTGGGTCTGCAGCCAGTCGATGACGTAGTAGCAGAAGTAGGCGTACTTGGAGTTGGCGCAGCTGTTGGACTGCAGCGGGTGCGGGTTGAGCTTGAGCTTGGTGTTCTGGGCCGAGATCATCTGCGCCCGGGTGATCATCTTCTGCTGGTACATCTTCGACAGCACGACGTTGCGGCGCGCGGTCGCGCCCGCCGCGTTGGTGAACGGGTCCAGGTTGCCCGGCTCGTTGACGATGCCCGCGAGCAGCGCCGACTGCGGCAGGTTCAGCTGCGAGGCGTGGACGCCGAAGTACTGCCGCGCAGCGGCCTCCACGCCATACGCCTGACCGCCGTAGTAGACGAGGTTGAGGTAGCCGTCGAGGATCTGGTCCTTGGTGTACTTCTGCTCCAGCGACACGGCGTACTTGAGTTGCTGGATCTTGCGGACGTAGCCCTCCATGCCGGTACGGCTGACGGCCTTCTGCGCCTGGGCGGTGTTGCCGCTGTTGATCGCTTCGTTCTGTATGGCGATCTTGACGTACTGCTGCGTGAGCGTCGACGCGCCCTGCGTGCCGTTGCTGAAGACGTTGGAGCCGATGGCGCGGAAGAGTCCCCTGGAGTCGAGTGCACCGTGGTGGTAGAAGCGTTCGTCCTCGATCGCGACCTGCGCGTGCTTCATGCTCTTGGAGATCTTGCTGAACGGCACGACGATGCGGTTCTGGTTGAACGGGGTCGCGAGGACCGAACCGTCGGAGGCAAGGATGCGCGACTGCTGCGCCAGCGGGTTCATCGCGAACGAGCCGGGCATGTCGTTGAAGAGCTTCACACCACCGTTCGTCGCCTGGCCGGCAGCACCGATCGCCGGCAGGAAGAGGCACGCGACGATCAGCCCCATCGCGACGGCTGTGGCGACGAAGGCGCCGAGCAGACTGAAGACAGTGCCGAGGCGGGACGCAACACGCATGGTGGGCAGCGTAACCGGCGAAACTGTCATCGGCCGCATCCGGCGGCTCGGCATGATAGACGAATCGGCAAAGTCGCACGTATAGTGCGAAAGGACTATTTGGAAATAGTTCCCCGAGGATCTGGCGGTCGACGCCAAGGGTCAATACCGTGACCCAAGACACCCGCGGGGGGCGTGCACCAAAGATTTCCAAACCGGGGCGGGGAAGGCCGAGAGCGAGAACATGACTGCTGTGATGCCTGAGAAGGCGACCTGGGATGAGAATTGGGCGGCGCGCGCCGTGTGCCGGACGGGGTCAGCTCCGGACGAGCTCTTCGCCAAGGGGGCTGCGCAGCAGTCCGCCAAGGTGATCTGCCAGCGGTGCCCGGTCGTTGCCGAGTGTTTGGCCGACGCCCTCGACAACCGCACCGAGTACGGCGTGTGGGGTGGTATGACGGAGCGCGAGCGTCGCGCCCTGTTGCGTCGCCGGCCGGACGTGCCGTCGTGGGCGCAGCTTTTCAAGCAGGCCCGCGCCGACGAAGCCAACCAGTAGGGATCGGCGGGGTTTCCAGACGCTCGTTCCTCGCTCCTCGACCACCTTGGTAGGGGTCAGTCGGCCAGCTGTTCGCCGATGGCGCGCAGTTGTTCGACGTCGTTGACGTCCTCGGCAGAGGCTGCGACGACAACCTGCGGGATCGTCGGGTGTGCCGCGGTGAAGCGGCCGATGGCTGCTTCCTGGCGCCCCGCTTGTGCAGCCCGCTCGGCGTGCAGGCGCAACAATCCCGCGGTGTCCTCCGGCTGCCAACCGGATCCCGTGCGTGTTTCCAGGCCGTCCGCTTCGTCCGCGGCCGCTTCGGCGCGGCCCTCCCGCAGCGACGGCACATGGGTCTGCTCCACCCGATTGACGACGAGACCGGCGAGCGGCATACGTTCCGACGCCAGCCGGCCGGCGAAGAACGACGCCTCGCGCAGCGCGTCCCGCTCCGGTGTCGCGACCACGACGAACGCCGTCGCCGCGTCGCTGAGCAGCGCATAGGTTTCGTCGGCACGCTCGCGGAAACCGCCGAACATCGAGTCGAGCGCCGCGACGAAGGTCTGCGCATCGCGCAGCAGCTGCCCACCCAACACCTTGGACATCACCGCGGTCATCGTGTTGACGCCGACCGACATGACCTTCAGGTAGGCGCGGCCGCCGGCCTTGGCCGGTGACATCAGCAGCCGGATGAACTTGCCGTCCAGGAACGACCCGAGCCGCTTCGGTGCGTCGAGGAAGTCCAGCGCCGAACGCGACGGCGGGGTGTCCACCACGATCAGATCCCAGCGCGCATCATCGCCGGACTGCTCGGCGTGCAGCTGACCCAGGCGCTCCATCGCCATGTATTCCTGCGTGCCCGCGAACGAGCTCGAAACCGCCTGGTAGAAGGGGTTTTCCAGGATCTGCTGCGCCTTGTCCGGCGTGGAGTGCCGCAGCACCAGCTCGTCGAAGGTGCGCTTCATGTCCAGCATCATCGCGTCCAGCGAGCCGCCCGCGGATGTGTCGATCGCCTCCACCGGCGCCGGCTCGTTGTCCAGGTGCTCCAGCCCGAGCGCCTGCGCGAGCCGCTTGGCCGGATCGATCGTCAGCACCGCGACCGTGCGCCCCTGCTCCGCAGCCCGGATGGCGATCGCCGCCGCCGTCGTGGTCTTGCCGACGCCGCCGGACCCGCAGCACACGATGGTGCGGACGGTCTCGTCCTTCAGCAGCGCGTCGATGTCGAGGGTGGGTGTCTGCGTCATGACTTTGTCGCGCCTCTTTCCCTCACTCCGGGCCTCACTTCGTTCGTGTCCTCGTTCGGGTCGGAGCTCATACCGGAGCCACCTGCTCGGTGAGCGCCGCGGTCAGCTCGAGCAGTCCGCCGGCGTCCATGCCGCCGGGCACCAGCGGCAGGTGGTAGGTCGGCAGGTCGAGGTCCTGCAGGGTATGGCGCTCGCGCTCCTGCAGGGCCAGCCGCTGGGTCAGGTCGAGGCCCGTCTGGGTCAGGCCGCGCACCATACGCGGCCCGACCCGCAGGCCGAGGGCGGTGAGGTCGGCGGACAACGGTTCGTCATCGAAGTCGTCGGCGGCGAGCAACTCGAGCGTGTGATCGCTGACAGGGGGAGCGACCTCCTGATTGATCACGACCGCACCGAGCGGCAACGACAGGGAACGCAGCTCGGCCACTGCTTCGACGGTCTCCTGCACCGGCATCTCCTCCAGTAGCGCTACAACGTGCACCGCAGTCTGCGACGACTGCAACATCGCGGTGATCGCGTCGGCCTGGTTCTTCACCGGGCCCATCTTGGCCAGCCCGGACATCGCACTGTTGACGCCCAGGAACTGGCCCACCCGGCCGGTCGGAGGAGCGTCGAGGACGACTGCGTCATACAGCTGATCGCTGCGGGTGCCGCGGCGATGTGGCCGGCGGCGGACGGCCTCGTAGACCTTGCCGATCAGCAGCACGTCCCGCAGGCCGGGCGCGACGGTCGTGGCGAAGTCGATCACGCCGAAGCGTTCGAGCATGCCGCCGGCCATGCCGAGTTTGTAGAACATCTGCAGGTATTCGAGCAGCGCGGCCTTCGGGTCGACCGACAGACCCATCACCTCGCCGCCGCCGGGGCCGGTGGCGACCTGCACCTCGTCGTCCCCCAGGCGTGGCACGTCGAAAACGCCGCTGATGCCCTGGCGGCCCTCGACCTCGACCAGCAGCACGCGCTTGCCGTCGGTCGCCAGCGCCATCGCCAGCGCGGCGGCCACGGTCGTCTTGCCGGTGCCGCCCTTGCCCGTCACCACGTGCAGCCGCACGCCCTCCCAGTCACTGCTGCTCATGCGCTCACGGTAGCGGGGCGCCTCGGGGAGGCGCGTCGTCATACCCCGGAGTGATGCCGGAGGTGATACTCCAGCGGGACGCCGGGCGACGCCTGCTCACCTACGCTGCTCGTATGTCGTTGGTCGAGCCGTGGCGCCAGGACGCCCTGCTCGCCGGGGCGTCGCGTCGGTGGGTGCGCTGGCTGCCGTGGGTCGTGGCGTTCGTTTACTGCGCCGCTTTGATGCCGGTCACGCTCGGCGTGCTGAACGCCGACTACAACCTCAACGCCGGGATCGCCGGCACGCTCGCCGTCATACAGACGGTGCCGTTGCTGTATGCCGTGATCCGCCCGCTGCAGGCCTGGTGCATCGTCTTCGCGGCCGACGTCGTGGGTGCGCTCGCGCTGCTGACCGCCGACACGGCCGGCTACGCGTGGCCGTTCCCTGCGATGGAGATCGTCGGCCTCGTCCTGCTCTGCCTGGCCGTCGGCCTGCGCGAGTCACGCCGGACGCTGGTGCTGGTCTGGGCGACGACGATCGTCGCGGGTGTCGGTCTCACCTTCCTGGCTCCGGACAGCACCAGCAACACGGCCGCGACCGTGATCGTGCTGAGTGCGGTCGCCCTGATCCTGGGCGCCGCGCTCCGCGAGCGGTATGACGCACAGCGCCGCCTCGCCGAGCAGGAGACCATCAGCGAGGCGGAGCGGAGCCGGCGCACCCTGCTGGAGGAACGCGCCCGGATCGCCCGCGAGCTGCACGATGTGGTGGCGCACCACATGTCGATGATCACCGTGCAGGCCGACACGGCCACCTACCGGCTCGAGGGGCTGTCGCCGGAGGTGCAGGAGGAGTTCACGTCCATCGCGACCACCGCCCGCGCGTCGCTGGGGGAGATGCGGCGGCTGCTCGGGGTGCTGCGCAGTGAGGACGCCGACGGCGAGCTCACGCCGCAGCCGGGCCTGGCCGACATCGGCCGGCTCGCGGAGGCCACGACCCGCGCCGGCGTCCCGGTCGACGTCACGACCTGTGAAATCGAGGTGCCGGAGACGGTGGGCCTGTCGGCATACCGGATCGTGCAGGAGGCGCTCGCCAATGTGGTGCGGCACGCACCGGGCGCCCCGACCCGGGTGACGGTGTCGGCGGGCGACGAGAAGGTGCTCGTGCTGGTGGTCAACGGGCCGTCCCCCGAGCCACCCGAGTCACCGCTCGAGGACACGGGCACCGGTCAGGGCCTGGTCGGCATGCGCGAGCGGGTGCGGCTGGTCGGTGGATCCCTCGAGACCGGACCACTGCCGGACGGCGGCTTCCGTGTGGCTGCCGAACTCCCAACGACTGCAAAGGATTTCACGTGACGACGCGCGTCATCATCGTCGACGACCAGGCGATGGTGCGCGCCGGGTTCGCCGCACTGCTCGCTGCCCAGGACGGGATCGAGGTGGTTGGCCAGGCGGCCGACGGCGAGGAGGGCGTCGCGCTGGCGATGCGAACCCACCCCGACGTCGTGCTGATGGATGTCCGGATGCCGAAGCTGGACGGACTCGAGGCGACCCGCCGGATCCTGTCGTCGCCCGCGGTCGCGGACCGGACGAAGGTGCTGATGCTGACCACCTTCGACCTCGACGACTACGTCTACGAGGCGCTGCGGGCGGGCGCCAGCGGGTTCCTGCTGAAGGACGCCCCGCCCGCCGACCTGATCGCAGCGGTCCACGTGATCGCCGCGGGCGACGCGCTGCTCGCGCCGTCGGTGACCCGCCGGCTGATCGCCGACTTCGCCCAGCGTCAGCCCCCGCTCGGTCGGGGCAAGCCCGCACTGCGGCTGAATGCGCTCACCGAGCGCGAGACAGAGGTGCTCACGCTGGTCGCCCGGGGCAGCTCCAACGCCGAGATCGCGCAGGCGCTCTTTGTCGCCGAGCAGACCGTGAAGACCCACGTCAGTCGGGTCTTCACCAAACTCGACCTGCGTGACCGCGCGCAGGCCGTGGTGTTCGCCTACGAGTCGGGACTCGTGACACCGGGCGAGTAGTACTCGGGTAGGGGTCGGCTTTTGGCTCTCCGGTGTGACGCGACGCGCGGAACCTGCTCCATAGCTTTCGGGGCATGACCACTTCACAGACGCTCCACTACCGACTCCACCACGTCGACGAACACACCCTGCTGGCCTGTGACCCGCCCGGCGGCCGGCGCGTGGTCGAGGCGTTCGGCGACGTGGCGCTCGCCGATCACATCGCCGTCATCGTGCCGGGCAACGGCCATCACCTGGGCAACTACTTCACCGACCGTGGTCCGGTCAGCCCGCGCGCACGCGGTGTGCAGGTGCTGCGCGCGATGTCTGCGGCTGCACCCGGCGAGCGGGTCGCCGTCGTGGTCTGGGTGGGCTACCGCACCCCGGCCGGTATGGCGTCAGCATTCTCCAACAGCTACGCCCGGGAGGGAGCCGACGATCTGGCCCGCCTCACCCACTACCTGCCGCGTTCGGCACACCTGACGCTGATCGGGCACAGCTACGGCAGCGCGGTCTGCGGTCTCGCGCTCCCCACGGCACGCGTCGATGACTGCGTCGCATTGGGCAGTGCCGGCATGGGTGCGCGGCGGCGCGACGAACTCGGCGGCTCCGCTCGGCTGTGGGCCGCACAGACCGAGTCCGACTGGATCCGCTTCTTCCCGCACGGCCGGATCGGGCGGCTCGGCCTGGGTCGCCCGCCGCTGCACCCCGCCATACGGGCGACGCGGTTCGGCACCGGCGACATCACCGGGCACTGCGGTTACTACACCGAGGGCAGCGAGTCGTTGCGGAACATCGCGCGCATCGCCACCGGTCGGTATGACGACGTGACTCCGGCTGGCGCGGCTCCGGTGCAGCGTTCGTGCGAAACCGACTCCACCGCAACGACTTCCATGGGGGTGGCGGCATGAGCGCCACCGTGCCCGCGATCCTGTGCGAGGCGGTACGCAAGGGCTTCCGCGGCCGCGGCTCGGCCTCCGGCCCGGCGCTGGACGGCCTCGACCTCGCGGTGGAACCCGGCACGATCCACGGGCTGCTCGGCCCGAACGGAGCGGGCAAGACGACCACCGTACGCATCCTGTCGACACTGCAGCGGCTCGACTCCGGACGCGCCGTCGTCGCCGGCCGTGACGTGACGCGCGACCCCGCCGGGGTGCGTGCCCGGATCGGGGTGGTCGGGCAGTACGCCGCCGTCGACGAGGTGCTGACCGGCCGGCAGAACCTGGTGATGTTCGGTCGCCTGCACCACCTGCGCGCTCGCGCTGCGAAGGCTCGCGCCGACGAGCTGCTCGAGCGCTTCGACCTGCTGGCCGCCGCCGACCGCCCGGTGCGGCACTATTCCGGCGGCATGCGCCGGCGGCTCGACCTGGCGGTCAGCCTGATCCGCAGTGCGCGCGTGCTGTTCCTCGACGAGCCGAGCACGGGTCTCGACCCGCGCAGTCGCGGCGAGGTCTGGGGCGCGGTGCGTGAGCTGGCCGCGTCGGGCACGACCGTGCTGCTCACCACGCAGTACCTCGAGGAGGCCGACCGGCTCTGCTCGCGGATCTCTGTGATGAACCGTGGGCAGGTTGTCGCGGAGGGTTCGCCGGGCGAGCTGAAGGCGCGCGTGGGAGGAACACTCGACGACGCCTTCCTCCACCTCACCGGCCGTGCACTCAGGAGCGTGGCGTGATGACCGCGGTCTCTGCCGAATTGCAGCCAGTGCCAACCCGATTGAGGTGGTTCGCGGCCGACACGTGGGTCGTCGCGCGCCGCCACCTGCAGCGCCTGCTGCACCGGCCGGACGAGTTGCTCGGCACGCTGCTGATCCCCGTGATGGCGGTGCTGATGTTCGGGTTCGTCTTCGGCAACGCGCTCGGTGCGGCGATGACCCTTCCGGGCGCCGAATACCGCGAGTTCCTGCTGCCCGGGCTCTTCGCCCTGACGATGGCGTTCGGGATCGGCAACACGACCATCTCGGTGGCATCCGACATACGAGGCGGCGTCCTGGACCGGATGCGGTCCCTACCGATGTCACCGGCGGCGGTGCTGGCCGGTCGCTCGCTGGCCGACTTGCTCACTGCCGCAGCCGAACTCGCCATCGTGATGGGGCTGGGGACGCTCTTCGGCTGGCAGTGGCACGGCGGGATCGGCGCGGTGCTCGCGGCCTTCGGCCTGCTGGCGTTGCTGCGACTGGCGTTCTCCTGGATCGGCATCCTGCTCGGGCTGCTGGTCAGTGGCCCGGAGGCGGCGATGAAGTACTTCGCGCTGCTCTTCCCGCTGGCGATGGTCGCCGACACCGTCATACCGACCGAGCTGATGCCGGGTTGGCTGTCCGGTGTTGCGCAGTGGAATCCGTTGTCCGCCGCCGTGATTGCGACACGAGGACTCTTCGGCAACCCGGCTGGTCCGGCGACGTCGTGGGTCGCGGAACACGCCGCGGTGCTTGCCGTCGCGTGGCCCGTGGTGATCACGGCAGCCTGTATGCCGCTCGCCCTCACCCGGCTGAGGAGGATCGCGCGATGAGCCTCGCCGTGCTGTTCCTGTTGATCGTGGCGGACGGCGTCATACCCCCTGTGCCGAGTGAGGCGGTGCTGCTCGCACACGTGCCGGCGGCCGCTGCCGGCGGCTGGCCGGCGCTGCTCGGACTGGGTGTGCTCGCTGCGGTGGCCGCCATGCTCGGTGACGCGATCACCTACCTGTTGGGCCGCCGGATCGGCACGAATCGCTTTGCGTGGCAGCGTCGTCCGTGGATCGCCCGCCTGCTCGAGCGGACCGGCGCCGCGCTCGATCGGCAAGGTGTGCCGCTCATCGTGTCGGCCCGCATGTTGCCCGGCTGGCGGGTGGCGATCACCTTCCTGGCGGGCGCGAGCAGGTTGCCGATGCGCCGCTTCCTGGTGGCGAGTGCGCTCGGCTCGACGCTGTGGGCGGCATACCTGATCGGCATCGGGGCGACGGTCGGAGCGCTGACCGGTGCCGGCCCGCTCGTCGTCGCGGCGATCTCGCTGGTGACGATGGTGGTGCTGGGTCAGGTCGTGCGGTGGGTGCGCACGCGTCTTCCGGCCGACCGTCGTCCGAAAAGTACGGGGAAGGCGGCAGATCCGGTCATTTCGGGACGACGGTTGTCAGGAAAGGAGCGCCTCGACCGCAGCCACCGTGTGCCGGAAGTACGCCGAGGCGGGGTCGATCAGCTCGTGATGACCGCAGCCGGCCAGCACCTGCAATGAGACACCCCCACCCGCGGCGGACTGGTAGCTCTCGGACACCTCCACCGGCACGCGGTCGTCGGCCGTTCCGTGCACCAGCCGGACCTCCGTCGGCGGCTGCCCGAGCATCGCGGGGTCGGCGCTGCGCCATACAGCCTCTGGGGCGGAGCCCATCAACGCCGCGGCCGCTCCGTCGCCGAGGCCCATGTCCCGCGTCAGGTGCAGGTCGACGCAACCGGCCAATGACACGACACCGGTGACGGCAACCTCCGGCTGGTAGGAGGCCCAGGTCGCGAGGTGACCGCCCGCGGAATGCCCCACCAGCACGATGTCGTCCGGCAGGTCCGGGTCCGCGGCGACGGCACCGATCGCGGCGAGCAGGTCCGCCGCCATCGTCGGCCAGTCACCCGGGACGCGACGGTATTCGATCGTGGCCACGTGAAAGCCGTGTGCTGCCAATGCATTCGACTGCTGACCGGCATGTGCCCGGTCGTATGCCGGCCGCCAGAACCCGCCATGTATGACGAGCACCGTCGCGCCCCGCGCTTCGCCGGTCGGGTCGCGCACGTCATACAGCTGATCGGGGGAGGCTCCGTAGGAGACGGTGCGGTCTGGTGGCGGCTGCTCGGCGTCGAGGATGGACATCCAGGCGAGCCTACTTGTATGGCGCCCGTGGGCACGGGCTCAGACGATCCCGGCGGACCCGACGGTGTGCTCGAAGATCAGGCTGGTCTCGGTGCTTGCGACCTCTCGCGACTTGCTCAGGCTCTCGACGAAGTTGCGCAGATCCTCGGTCGACGCGGCGGCCACGTGTACCTGAAAGTCATCGACCCCTGCGACGAAGTAGACGTTCAGGACACCCGGGAGCCGCACCAGGCCGGCCGCGTAACGAGGAATCTGCCCACGAGCCGTCGGCTGGAGTCGCACGGCGACGATCGCCTGTATGCCGTAGCCCAGCGCTTCGGGTGCGATGTCGAGCCGGAAACCGCGAATGACACCACGGTCGATCAGCCGCCGCACCCGGAAGTGACACGTCGAAGCGGCGATCCCCACCCGCTTGGCAAGGGCACTGTTCGACAGCCGGGCATCCTCGGACAGCGCTCTGAGCAGCCGACGGTCGATGTCGTCGATTGCTGTGTCGCGCGTCACCTTTCGCGGTCGCACATCCTCCATGACAGGCACGCTATCCGATCGTCGGGTTGGAGGAAATGTGCTCGTTCAGCCTAGTTCTTGAATATCTGAAGTGAGGAGCCCACCTCAGACGTGAGAAGTGCTGAAATGGCCTGCCGTCAGTTGAAAGAAAGAGGTTGGCAATGGTGCTCGAACCCCTTCGGCCTGCCAAGGGCCAGGGCACTCCGCATGTTGTGGTGATCGGTGCTGGGATGGTCGGTCTTGCGACCGCCTGGCATCTGCAGGAGCGCGGCGTGGAGGTGACAGTCGTCGAGCGGTCCGGCGTCGCGGCCGGTAGCTCGTGGGGGAACGCCGGCTGGGTGTCGCCCGGGCTGTGCGTGCCGTTGTCGGATCCGTCGGTGATCAAGTACGGCCTGAAGGCGCTGCTCGACCCCGACTCGCCGCTCTACATCCCGATGAAGCCGGATCCCAAGCTGGCGGCGTTCCTGCTCGGTTTCGCGCGGCGCTGCACACCGGGGCAGTGGAAGCGCACCATGGACAAGTTCGTGCCGGTCAACCGGCAGGCGATCGAAGCGTTCCAGTACCTCGAGGACCACGGGGTGGCGGCGAAGTCGCACGACGCGCCGATCATGGCGGCGTTCCGCCGTGCCGAGGATGCGGCCGGCCTGGAGCACGAGATCAAGCTGATCCGTGAGGCCGGTCTGGAGCTGGAGGCCACCGAGGTCGACAACGCGACCTTGCGCTCCGAGCTGCCGATCGTCAGCCCCGATGTGGAGAAGGCCATCCGGCTGGGCGGGCAGCGCTTCATCGACCCCCCGGCATACGTCAACGCACTCGCCGACGCCGTCGCGCAGCGTGGCGGTCACATGGTCATCGGGTCCAACGCACGTGCGCTGCGGCACGGTCCCGGTGGCGTCACCGTCGAAATGGTCAGCGGAGAGCCGATCTCCGGGGACGCGGTGGTGATCGCCACAGGTGCGTGGCTGCCGGAGCTGGCGAAGGTGTGCGGGGTGAAGGTCCCGGTGCGCGCCGGCCGCGGCTACAGCTTCTCGGTCGGAGTCACCGATCCGGCGAACCGTCCGGTGCCGTGTCCGGTCTACTTCCCGTTCGAGCGGATCGCGTGCACGCCGCTGGGCGACCGGCTGCGGATCGGCGGGACGATGGAGTTCGCCGGCACCGAGGAGCCGCTGCATGTGGAGCGGGTCAACGCGATCGTCAAGAACGGCAAGCCATTGCTGTCCGGTGTCGACTGGGACGACCAGCAGGACACCTGGGTCGGCGGCCGCCCGGTCTCCGTGGACGGCCTGCCGCTGGTCGGACCCACCCGGGTGCCGCGGGTGTTCTCCAACGGGGGACACGGCATGTGGGGCATCACGTTGGGTCCGCTGTCGGGTCAGTTGCTGGCCGAGCAGATGGTCACCGGCGTCACCCCGCCCGAGCTGCTGCCCTTCAGCCCGACGCGTTGAACCATGACGCCATGCCGGCCCGTCCCACGATCGAGCGGCATACAACGGCATTGAGTGGCGTAACGGATGGCCGCATTTCGGTATGCCGCTCGATACGGCAGTACGCCGGTCAATCCGCGGGCGGGCAGATCGTTCCGGCCTGCCGCCATACGCGTGCGGCCTGGGAATAGGGTGACGGCATGACTGCCTGGGAATACGCAACCGTGCCGCTGATCGTCCACGCCACCAAGCAGATCCTCGACCAGTGGGGCGAGGACGGCTGGGAGCTGGTGCAAGTGGTGCCCGGCCCCGACGGCAACAGCCTCGTTGCCTACCTGAAGCGTCCGAAGGAGCAGTGACAGATGTCCGCAGTTGAAGACCGCCTCGCCGAGCTGGGTCTCGAAGTCCCCGAGGTGGCCGCGCCCGTGGCGGCATACGTCCCGGTCGTCCAGGACGGCAACCTCGTCTACACCTCCGGCCAGCTGCCCCTCGTGGGCGGCAAGCTCACAGCCACCGGCAAGGTCGGTGCCGAGGTCACCCCTGAGGATGCCGCCCAGCTCGCCCAGACCTGTGCGCTCAACGCGATCGCCGCCGTGAAGTCGCAGGTCGGCGATCTCGACAAGGTGGTCCGCGTGGTCAAGGTCGTCGGCTTCGTCGCGAGCGACCCGTCGTTCACCGGACAACCGGCTGTCATCAACGGCGCGAGCGAACTGCTGGCCAAGGCATTCGGCGAGCGCGGTGCGCACGCCCGCTCGGCCGTCGGCGTCGCCGCGCTGCCGCTGGACGCACCCGTCGAGGTCGAGATCACCGTCTCCGTCGAGTAGGACGCGATGACCTCGACGCACGAGCTCGAGCTGCCACCCGCGCTGCACGAGCACGCGCGCGAGTGGCTGGCGACGCCCGCCCAGGACCGAACCGTCGCGCCGGCGCGACTCGCGTCAACCGTGCTGTTGGTGCGCGAATCCGGTTCCGGCGTCGAGGTGTTCATGCAGCGACGTGTCTCGTCGATGAAGTTCGCGCCGTCGATGTGGGTCTTCCCCGGCGGTGGGGTCGACGCCCGTGACGAGTCGCCCGGCGTCCCGTGGGCCGGCCCGTCGCCGGCCGAGTGGGCGAGTCTGCTCGGCATACCCGAACCGACCGCGCAGGCGATCGTCAGCGCGGCGGTTCGCGAGGTCTTCGAGGAGTGCGGTGTCCTGCTGGCCGGCACGTCGAGCGACGATGTGGTGCTCGACGTCACCGGCGACGACTGGCAGGCCGACCGGGCCGCGGTGCTCGAACGCCGGCTGCCGTTCGCGTCGCTGCTGGAGCGTCGTGGTCTGGTGCTGCGCTCGGATCTGCTTGCGTTGCAAGACCATTGGATCACCCCCGAGATGCAGCCACGGCGCTACGACACGTGGTTCTTCTCGGCCCGGCTGCCGGAGCGACAGGTCGCCGACGACCGCACCACCGAGGTGGACACTGCTGTATGGCGCCGCCCGTCCGACGTGATCGCGGAGGAGGCATCCGGCCGGGCCCGGATGTTCGCTCCCACGCTCGTGCAACTGCACCGGCTCGCCGGCTGGGCCGACCTCACGCCCGCGACGATCAACCGTGACGGCCTGCGCGCGGTCATGCCCGAGCCGGTCGAGGACGGCGACCGGGTGCTGATCCGGGCCGAGCTGAACGACTGACCCCCTCGCCGAGAGGACACGAAAGCACTGACAGGACACGATAATCGCCCCGAATCGGGGCGATTAGCGTGTCCTGTCAGTGCGGAGGGTGTCCTCTCGGCTGGCTGGGTCACCCGACGGCGAGCGCCTTCACCCGGGTGATGTCGCCGTTGAACCAGTCCTTGTCGATCGGCGACGAGGTGTACTGCCAGATCGTGTAGTAGGGCCAGCCGCCGGGCAGCGTGCCGGGCGAGGTGGCGTAGCGAGCCACCCACAGCGGGTTCGTGCTGGTGAACGCCCCGGAGTTGCCGGTGCACTGGCTCCACCAGCTGGTGCTGGTGTAGATCACGGCGTCGCGGCCGGTCTTGGCTTTGTACTCGGTCAGGAAGGACTTGATCCAGCTGACCATCCCCGAGGCGGACTTGCCGTAGCAGGTCGAACCGTAGGGGTTGTACTCCATGTCGAGCATGCCGGGCAGGGTCTTGCCGTCCTTGGACCAGCCGCCGCCGTGGCTGACGAAGTGGTCGGCCTGTGCCGCGCCCGAGGAGGCGTCGGGCAGTGCGAAGTGGTAGGCGCCGCGAATCATGCCGACGTTGTAGGAGCCCGAATACTGCTGGGAGAAATACGGATTCGTGTAGCTCGTGCCCTCCGTCGCCTTGGTGTAGGCCCACTTCACCCCGGCGCTCCACTGCGAGGCCCAGTCGACGTTGCCCTGGTGGCTCGAGACGTCGATGCCGAGCGTCTGTCCCGATGCGAGTGCCGGGGCGACCGATCGGGTCAGCGGCTGCGTGCCGGCGGTTTTCCACCCGGCATACGCCTCACCGGGTGCATGTATGTCGGCGCGGGCGGCCGCAGCCGTCGGGCTGTGGTCGGCGGCCGGCGTGGCATGTGCGGGTCCGGCCGAGGCCGCGGCGGCCAGCGCCACCGCGCCCGTCATACAGACAGCGGTGACCAGGGATTTCTTCATGGGTGTTCCTTCACTGGGGTGTGCGCGATGTCGTCCAGCGGAGGGCAGCACGACGCTCGGTAAGGAGTGCCCACGCTATTGAGTTCGCGTAAATTGGTTACCTCGCCGCGGTAAAGACTTCGCAGGTTCTGGCGAACTCCTCGCGGCGACAGGACACCGAATTGCTGACAGGACACGAAACACGGGCCGTTCGGGCCCGTGTTTTGTGTCCTGTCGATGTGTTTCGTGTCCTGTCGGCGCAGGGGCCGGTGGGTGAGCGGGTGGCGGTGAAAGGGTCGGCTGCGGCTCAGCCGTAGGCGAGCGCCTTGACCCGGCTGAGGTCGCCGTTGAAGAGGTTCTTGTCGATCGGGGACGAGGTGTACTGCCACATCGTGTAGTAGAGCCAGCCGCCCGGGAGAGTGCCCGGGGATGAGGCGTAGCGCGCGATCCACAGCGGATTCGTCTGGTTGAACGCGGTGGAGTTGCCGGTGCAGGTGCTCCACCAGCCGGCGGTCGTGTAGATGACCGCATCACGGCTCGTCAGCGCCTTGTAGCGCGCGAGCCATGTCTTGATCCAGGTCACCATCGCCGACTTGGACAGGCCGTAACAGGTCGAGCCGTAGGGGTTGTACTCGATGTCGAGCATGCCGGGCATGGTCTTGCCGTCCCGGGACCAGCCGCCGCCGTGGTTGACGAAGTAGTCCGCCTGGGCGGACGCGGAGCGGCCGGCCGGGTTCGCGAAGTGGTAGGCGCCGCGGATGATGCCGGCGTTGTAGCTGCCGTTGTACTGCTGGGCGAAGTAGGCGTTCGTGTAGTAATCGCCCTCGGTTGCCTTGGTGTAGGCCCACCGGACGCCCGAGCTGTACTGCGCGCTCCAGTCGACGTTTCCCTGGTATGCCGAGACGTCGATGCCCAGGGTCTTGGTCGCGGTCATCGCCGGAGATACGGCACGCGTCAATCCGGCGGCCATGGGTCCCGCGCTCTTGGGCTGATGCCAGCCGGCGTACGCGTCACCCATCTTGTGGATGCCGGCGTTCTGGGCGGCCCGGGTCGGTTTCTCGGGCGAGTTCGGCGTGGCCTGGGCGGGGAGGGCGGTGGCTGCGAGGGCGACAGCGGCGACCGTGGCGGTCGCGGCAGTCGCGATGGGCAGGGATTTCTTCATGGGTCGGGGTCCTTTGCACGAAGTGGTCGATCAACGGCGAAGCTGGAGCCAGGGGAAACCTCAACTTCATCACCAATCACGGTATTCACACAATGTAAACTCCGATTCAGCACTCGGTAAACTTTTGACAAGTCGGCGAGTCGGTCCGCCGCGGCTGCTGCGGATAGGTGCATTGCAGGTGATCTTGCGCACATTCGTGCCTGCCCCGGGTCCTTTCCCGTGCGCTGGCTAACGTTGCACACCGTGACGAATGATTCGGTATGGCGCGGCGGCTCGCTCGGTGACCACGCGCACGCGGTGCTGGCTCCCAATCCCGGGCCGATGACGCTCGACGGAACGAACACCTGGGTGCTGCACGCGCCCGGTGACGACGTCGCGGTCGTGGTGGACCCGGGCCCCTTGGACGAGGGCCACCTGCAGGCGGTGCTGGCGTATGTCGCCAAGCTCGACGCGCGCGTCGCGCTGACCCTGATCACGCACTGGCACCACGACCACACCGAGTCGCTCGGGCGCTGGGCGGAGCTGGTCGATGCGCCGATCCGCGGCGGTGGGCACGGCGAGATGCTCGCTGACGACGAGCCGATCACGGTGGGAACACTGCAGATTCGAGCGATATCGACACCGGGGCACACTGCGGACTCGGTGTCGTTCCACCTGCCCGACGCCGGCGTGCTCGTCACGGGTGACACCGTGCTGGGCCGTGGTACGACGGTCGTGGCGCATCCCGACGGCGCGCTCGGTCCCTACCTCGCCTCACTCGACAAGCTGCATACGATCGCCGCACGGCGCCCGACGGCACTGGCGCCCGCGCATGGGCCGACGCACCCCGATGCGGCGGGCGTGATCACGTCATACAAGAAACATCGGCTGGAGCGCCTGGAGCAGGTGCGGGCCGCGCTCGCGGCCGGTGATGCGGACGCGCCCGACGTCGCGCAGGCAGTCGTCGAGCGGGTGTATGCCGACGTGCCCCGCGAGGTGTGGCCCGCGGCCAAGCTGAGTGTGCAGGCGCAGCTGGACTACCTACGCGGGTGAGACCGGCTGCAACGCCGCCAGCACCACGCTGATGTTGTCGTGGCCACCGGAGTCGTTGGCGAATTCGACCAGCCCGGCGGCGATCTCGGTGGGTGACTCGCCGTGCGAGGAGCGGATCCGGTGCACGAGATCCCAGAGGTCGGCGGGTGCGGAGCAGTAGTTCCAGAGCCCGTCGGTGCACACGATCACCCAGCCGGCTTCCTCGGCCATCAGGTGCGCGAGGCGGGGCGTGAGATCGTCCGGCGCGGTGCGGCCGAGCCAGCGCGTGATCGCGTGGGCGTTGGGGGCGTTCTCGGCGTTGTCGCGCGGCACGCCGTGGCGGATCAGCTCGTTGGCCATCGAGTCGTCCTGGCCCAGTTGCACGGCGCGCTCGGGGGTCGCCGCCGGGATCCAGTAGACGCGACTGTCACCGACATTGCCGCCGACGATGAGGTTGTCCTCGATGACGGCGGCCGCGAGGGTGCACGACGGGGGAGTCGGGTCCTCGTCGTCCGTGCCGGTCGCCGCAGCGGCGGCACTACCGGCCTCGGCGGCCTCGGTGAAGGCCTGCGCGGCTGTCTCCAGCCAGGCTTCGGCAGGCACGCCGGCGCGCGGCATCGGCTGCGAGAGTCGCTCCATCGCCGCGATCGCGGCGGCCTGCGAGGCCAGGTGGGAGTCGGTCGAGGTGGACACGCCGTCGGACGCCACGAGCACCGCGCGGGCGCCGGGCTCGCTTGAGGCGGCGAGCGCTATGGAGTCCTCGTTGCGGTGGTGACGCCGGCCGATGTCGGACGTGCCGGCAACCCACGGATGTGGTGACAGCACAACGTGATTGCGCGGGTCTTCCGTCGCCTCCGGTGCCTCACTCGTGTCCACTCCCGCGCCTCTCCTCCGTCAGCCAACTGCCGTCGTGCCGTCATCCGTCATCCAGACGTCAGCGGCAAGTGCGTGGTTCCGCAGCGGGGACAGTATGTCGGGTCGCTGCAGGATGTGCGGGGCTTCAGCGGGCCCGGCGCTGCAACCGCTCGGAGTCCATCAGGGTCACGGCGCGTGCCTCGAGCTTGATCCAGCCACGCGAGGAGAAGTCGGCCAACGCCTTGTTGACCGTCTCGCGGGAGGCGCCGACCAGCTGGGCGAGTTCTTCCTGGGTCAGGTCATGGGCGACGAGGATGCCGTCGCCGGAGGGCTGCCCGAAGCGACGGGATAGGTCGAGGAGCGCCTTCGCGACGCGGCCCGGCACGTCCGTGAAGACCAGGTCGCCGAGCGCTTCGTTGGTGCGGCGCAGCCGGGCGGCGAGCGCGGACAGCATCGTCATCGCGATCTCGGGACGGGTGCCCAGGTAGGCGGTCATGTCCGGGTGTGACAGCCCGACCAGCTCGGTGTCGGCGATGGCGCTCGCGGTCGCGGTGCGCGGGCCGGGGTCGAAGAGGCTCAGCTCACCGAGCATCTCGCCCTCGCCCAGGATGGCGAGCAGGTTCTCCCGCCCGTCCGCCGAACGGCGACCCAGCTTCACCTTGCCGGCGGTGATCACGTAGAGCGAGTCACCTTGCTCGCCTTCGTGGAACAGCTCTTGTCCACGGGCGATCTTGGTGCGGGTCATCGTCGACAACAACGCTTCTGCGGCGTCGTCGTCCAGAGCGGCGAACAATGGCGCTTTGCGCACGGCCTCGGTATCCACGGTGTGCAGTCTGCCACGAGCAGGCCGCTCTGTTGCACAGCTCACACGCCATGGCGCCGGATTCCCGTGGTCCTACTGCCTTTCGGGGATCGGCAGCGACCGCTCGTCGCGCCGCACCGACCGCCCGTCGTAGGGGGACCGATTGCGCAGCTGCCTTCCCCGATCGGCTGTCGGCGCGCTCCCCTAAGGTCGTATGTCGTGAAGCCCATCGACGTGTCGGCGGAGTCCGACCTCGCCCGCACCCGTCGAGCCCGCAAGATGTTCCGCGCGCTGCAGGAGCAATTCCCGCATGCGCACTGCGAGCTCGACTTCACCACGCCGCTGGAGTTGCTGGTCGCCACGATCCTGTCCGCGCAGACCACCGACGTGGGGGTCAACAAGGTCACGCCGACCCTGTTCGCCCGCTACCCGGACGCCGCCGCGTATGCCGGCGCCGACCGCGAGGAGCTGGAGGAGCTGTTGCGCCCGACCGGGTTCTTCCGGGCGAAGGCGAAGTCGGTGATGACCCTCGGGCAGGCGCTGGTCGAGCGGTTCGACGGACAGGTGCCGCCCCGGCTGGAGGATCTCGTCACGCTCCCAGGTGTCGGCCGCAAGACGGCTTTCGTGGTGCTGGGTGACGCGTTCGGCCAGCCCGGGCTGACCGTCGACACCCACTTCGGCCGGGTCGTGCGCCGGGCCGGCTGGACCGACCTGGAGGACCCGGTCAAGGTCGAGCACGCCATCGGCGAGATGTTCCCTCGCAAGGAGTGGACGCAGCTCAGCCACACACTGATCTTCGAGGGCCGCCGCATCTGCCACGCCAAGCGTCCCGCCTGCGGGGTGTGTCCGATAGCGCGGTGGTGCCCGTCGTACGGCGCGGGGGAGACCGACCCCGACAAGGCACGCAAGCTGCTGAAGTTCGAGCTGGCGCCCGGTGCGACCCGGCCCGAGGGTGTGCCCGAGCCGGTCGCGGTGCTGTGACCGGGTTCGTTCCCGCGCCGGAACCGGACTGGCTGCGTGACCTGGAGCAGCGCGCCCACGAGACGCCGATGGTCACCGGCCTGCCCGAGGCGGCCGGAAGCGCGTCGGCCGTGCTGATGCTCTTCGGCCAGGACGAGCTGGGCGGCCAGGACGTCGTGCTCACCGAGCGGTCGGCGACCCTGCGCAAGCACGCCGGGCAGGTGTCGTTCCCGGGCGGTCGCGCCGACCCCGGCGACGTGTCGGCGGCGGACACCGCGCTGCGCGAGGCGCACGAGGAGATCGGCCTGGACCGCGAGGGCGTGCGTGTCGTCGGCGTGCTGCCCGCATTGCCGCTGAGTGTGACGGGTTTCCGCGTCACCCCGATCGCCGCCTGGTGGGAGCGACCCTCACCGATCGGAGTCGTCGACACCGCGGAGGTCGCGCGCGTGGAGCGGGTGCCGCTCGCCCAGCTGGTCGATCCGGCCAACCGCTTCAGCGCGGTCGTGCCGGGACGGGAGTACGTCGCCCCGGCGTTCGAGGTGAACGGTCTCTACGTGTGGGGGTTCACCGCGATTCTGCTCGACGCGACGTTGCGACTGGCCGGCATGGAGTTGCCCTGGGACCGGTCCGACCGGCGACCGGTGCCGAGCCGCTATCTGCAGGGCGGCTGAGGCCGCGCCATACCGAGCCGCCATACCGAACGCCATACCGAGGCGCCATACATGACGAAAGCCCCGGCGGACCGGGGCTTTCGGCAGCGTGTGTGGTGACGAGCTCAGACCTTCGGCGGCTTGACCGCGGCGACCGTGCGCTGGGCGTTGTCGATGGTGCGCGCCGGCTTGCCCTTGATCTTCTTCAGGGCGCTGATGCCCAGCAGTGCGAGGATCAGGGTGATCACGAGGAGTACGCCCGCGGTGATCAGCATGCCGAGCCAGACCGACAGGCCGGCGGCATGCAGCCCCCAGGCGAGGGCCATCAGCAGGAAGCCGAGCATGTAGAGCGCAAAGAGCCCGGCGCCGGCCAGCAGGCCCGCACCCTTGCCGCCCTTGGAGACGTCCGCCTTGACCTCCACCTTCGCCAGCGCGATCTCGTCCTTGACGATCGCCTTCAGGTCGGTGGAGGCATCCGCGACCAACTGGCCGAGACTGCGCTCTGTGCCTTTGGTGGTCTGGGCCATCGATTACTCCTCGTAGTGGTTGTCGGCTCGCTCTGTCTTGCCAGAATAAGCGCATCGAACTCACCGGTACCTTAGCGACTTCAGGGTTCTTCGCACCAAGCCCGGGCGACCGGCGGGCCTACGGGCTCGTCTGGGGCCCGTCATCGCGGGCGTAGCAGTCGGGCACGCCGTCGCCGTCCGCGTCGAGGGTCTCCACCAGCTGGATGCGTCGGTATGTCGCATTGCGGGACCGCAGCACCACCGTCGCGAGCAGGGCCGCGAGCAGCGAGCCGGCCAGTATGCCGAGCTTGACGTGCTCGTCGGCGATCGAGCCGTCGCCGAAGGCCAGCTCGCCGATGAGCAGCGACACGGTGAAGCCGACGCCGGCCAGCAGGCTCAGGCCGAAGAGGTCGGACCAGGCGAGGTCGTCGTCCAGTTCGGCGCGGGTCAGCCGCACGGTCAGCGCGGTGCCGCCGAAGACGCCGATCGTCTTGCCGAGCACGAGACCGATGACCACGCCCACGGTGACCGGGTCGCGCACCGCCCCGCCGAGGCCGCCGCCGACGACGGTCACACCGGCGGAGCAGAAGGCGAACGCGGGCACGCAGAACGCCGCGGACACGGGCCGCAGGCGGCTGTCGATGCGCTCGCCGGCCGAGGTGTCCTCGCCCCGTCGTGCGGTGACGGGCACCAGGAGGCCGAGTGCGACACCTGCGACGGTTGCGTGCACCCCCGAGTTGAGCACGGCCAGCCAGGTGACGAGCCCGAAAGCGATGAGCAGCAACACGTTTCGGCCTCGCCGGATGGTCACCCCGAACGCGACGAGCCCGAGGGCGGCGACGACGAGCCAGATCAGGCTGATGCTCGAGGTGTAGAAGAACGCGATGATCGTGATCGCGATCAGGTCGTCCACCACGGCGAGCGTGAGCAGGAACGACCGCAGTGCTGCCGGCAGGTGCGTGCCGATGACCGCCAGCACTGCCAGGGCGAAGGCGATGTCGGTCGCGGTCGGGATCGCCCAGCCCTTGAGCGCGCCTCCGCCATACAGCTGCCAGGCGGCATAGAGGACGGCAGGCACGGCGACACCGCAACATGCGGCGATGATCGGGACCGCTGCCTTGCCGGGGTCGCGCAGTGCGCCATGGGTGAACTCGTGCTTCAGCTCCAGTCCGGCCAGGAAGAAGAAGATCGCCAGCAGCCCGTCAGAGGTCCAGTGGGCCAGGCTCAGCTGCAGGTGCAGGACGTCGGGGCCGACCGCGAAGGCGACGAGGTCGTGATAGCCGTCGCGCCACGGGCTGTTGGCCCAGGCGAGAGCGAGCAGCGCGGCGATGAGCAGCAGTGCGCCGCCGACGGTCTCCTGTCGCAGCAACCCGGCGACACGGCGGGCCTCGGGCCAGTCGCCGCGAGTGAACACACGGGTGATGGGCCGGATCGTCATACGGGGCCTTTCGGGGCTTGGGGTCGCGTATTGCCAACGCCGACCAGACTTCCCGGCACACCAAGTGTTCCTACCCTAGCGTGCACGGGCGCCCGTCATTGACGGCCGAAACGGTCGTTGACGGCGCAGCAAGAGGGTCAATCGCGGTTTCGAGCGTCAATGGCGGTTTGAGCCGTCAGTGGAAGTTGGTATCAGTCCGGATCGGTTGCCGGACTGGGTCCCAGCGGCGCCACTGCGCCCTCGATCGCGGCATGCCGGCGGTGGTGAGGATGGCGCGCAGTTCCGTTCCGCGGTAGGCGTCCCGCCACACCCATCGGGTCGATGGTTCCCCGGCGCGGCGGGCTCGGTCCTCGCGCTGCTTCTCCTGCCACAGGACGTCGGGGTCGTCATACTTCACCTCGCCGTCGAACTCGCCGCGCTGGTGCTCCCAGCCGAAGTCGGAGTATCCGAAGAGGCCGCGACCGTCGACAAGTGGGACTTGGAGGTCCGGCTGGGCGAAGCCGAGCTCGAAGATCCGGGCCCTGCTCAACGATTCCCCGGGCGACTCGGAGCGCCCATCCGCCAGTCGTATGGCGAGCGCTGCGCGCCGCCTGCCCGACGCGCCGGCCGGAATCGCGGCGACCTCGGCGTCCAGTTCCTCCAGGGTGCACTTGTGCGCGTGCAACGCCGCGTCGGCGGTCACCAGGCCCGTCGCCAGATCGCCGCTGCGTGCGAGGTCGACGACGGTTCGAGGGACCGCCGTGGCGGGTATGCCGCGCACATCCACTGGCGCGGGGACGGCGGCGACACGGTGTCTGCGGATCAGCCGGCTGCCACCGGAGGCGTTCGAATCGGTCACGACATCAACGTGATTCGGCCAGCTCCCGAGGATCGGCAGCTCCCACAGGACTGCTGCTGCATAGAGGCAGGCAGGGGGTCTCGGTGTGCTGCGCATCGACTCGTAGGTGCAGACCACCAGCGCGCGGAAGCGGTTCTCGTCGCCCAGCTCCGCCCAGCGGGACTCCTCGACATACGACCCGCGGCGGACGCGGCGGAGCGTCGAGGTGTTGCGTCGCGCTTCGTCCCATGGGACGACACCGCGCCTCAGCAGATCCTGGGTGTGCAGCAAGTCGTCGGGGTGCAAGGTGCGTTCCGGCTTCCGCATCGCTTCATGATGTGACCTCCGCGCATGCCGAAACCGTTGTCCACGGGGGTGGAATCGCACGCCGGTGCTCCGAGATCAACGCTCATGGATGCTCACGGATGCATCATGGATGCCCATTGACGGCCGAAACGGTCGTTGACGGCGCAGCAAGAGGGTCAATCGCGGTTTCGAGCGTCAATGGCGGTCTGCGTCGTCAGCGGGCGCACCCGCGTCAAGCGGTCACTCGGGGAAGCCGATCGCCCGTGCCGCGGTGCGGAAGGTGAAGGTGCAGATCTGGTCGCCTGGCTCGAAGCTGCCGACGAACTGGCCGAAGAGCTCGAAGCTGATGACGCCGAAGACCTGCGTCCACGCGGCGGCAAAGCGCAACAGCACCGGCTCGGGCAGCTCGGTCTCGAGCGCTGCGGCCAGTTCCTTGGCCTGCCGGCGCAGGACGGGTCCGGCGGCCGGCATCGGGGCGCCCTCGGCCAGGTCGCCGGCCGACCACGCCGCAGCCACCAGTTGTATGGCGGCAGCCGGCGCGCGCGCGGCGTCCGCGATGGTGTCGGCGGGAGCGCGATAGCCGGGCACGGGCGATCCGTAGAGCAGCGCGTACTGGTGCGGGTTCTCCCGTGCCCACCCGTGGATCGCCTCACAGAGCGCGACGAACCGGCGGCCCGGTGCGGCACGTCCGGCGGCTGCGGCTTCCGCGACATCGGCGAGATCCCGGTAGCCCTCGATGATCAGTGCGGTGAGCAGGTCGTCGCGGCTGGCGACGTAGCGGTAGACCGCGGAGGACACCATCCCCAGGTCGCGCGCGACGGCTCGCAGTGACAGGGCTGCGGCTCCGTGTTCGGCCAGTTGCGTGCGACCGGACTCCAGGATCCGCTGCATGGTGTCGATGCGGGCGCGTTCGCGCGGGGTCGGGCTCATCGGGTCATGGTGGCAAGTGTGAGCGGGGAACACAAGAGAGAGCAGTGCTCTTGTTATCCGGGGGCAGCAGCGGTAATCTCATGTTCGAGAGCGGTGCTCTCGCACATCCCAGGAGAGGTAGAACGCCATGTCTGTTCAGCAACTCGACCGCGGCACTCGGGTCTTCAACGTGATCGTGAAGCGGCTGTCCCGCCTCGGGATCAGCGCCTTCGGTGCGAAGGAGCTCGTGGTGACCGGCCGCAAGTCGGGGAAGCCGCACAGCACCCCGGTCAACCCGGTGCGTGTCGATGGGCAGCTCTACCTGGTCGCGCCGCGTGGCCAGACGCAGTGGGTGCGAAACGTCCGCCACGATCCTCGAATCACGTTGCGCAGCGGGCGGTCCGAGGCGTCATACACCGCGCACGAAGTGCTGGGTGACAGTGCCGTCCCGGTGATGCGGCGCTACATGGAGCGCTGGGCCTGGGAGGTCGGCCGGTTCTTCCCCGAGGGTGTCAGTGCGAAGTCGACCGACGCCGAGCTCGCCGCGGTCACCGCGGATCACCCGGTCTTCCGGCTGGCCGAGGCCTGACGGGCGCCCCGTGGGCCCCGCTTGTCGGCGTTTGCCCGGTGGCGGTCCCTGCGATGCGGTTGACTTGAGGTATGCCGCTGACGGATGACGAGATCGATCGTCTCGACCCTGCGGCGCGTCGCGAGTTGATCCGCCGGCTGCGGCGCGTCGTCGTGATCGATGCCGCGGTGGCCGCGGCCGAGCGTCGCATGCGGCGTCGACGAGCGATCGCGCTGACGGTGTCCGCGGTCGCTGCCGGCTTGCTGGTCCCGTGGACGGCGTACCTCGCGGTGAGCCTGCCCGACCGCTACGTCGCCAGGGCGTGGGCGCTGACCTGGTCGGGGTTCGACGTACTGCTGATCGTGCTGCTCGGGCTGACGGCGTTCTTCGCCTGGAAGCGCCGGATGCTCGTGGTGCTCACGTCGTTCGCGACCGGCGTGCTGCTGCTGGCCGACGTCTGGTTCGACGTCACCACGTCCGACGCCGACGACCTGCACCTGTCGGTCGCATCCGCGATCCTGATCGAGATCCCGCTCGCGATCTTCCTGATGGGTATGGCGGTCGGCATCTCCTGGCGCGTTGCGGGCCTGCTCAATGCGGTCACCGGCCACGGAGGCGCCGGTCGTTGGCGGATGCCGATCAACGCCGAGGTCCTGGAGGACGAGGCGAAGCGGCATACCAACCCCTCTTGACACCGGCAATGGTAAGTGGCAACTTACCGTTCGTGGCGACTTACCAAGATGAGTGGAACCTGCTGGCGGATCCCCGCCGCCGGGCGATCGTCGAGTTGCTCGCGGAGCGACCACTGGCGGTGGTCGACCTCGCGGCCGGCCTGCCGATCAGCCGGCCGGCCGTCTCCCAACACCTGAAAGTGCTCAAGGATGCGGGTCTGGTCGACGAGGAGCCCTCCGGCACCCGTCGGGTCTACCGGCTGAATCCCGTTGCGGTGGAAGCATTGCGCGACCAACTCGACGCCTTCTGGGCACGCACGCTCACCAGATTCAGTGAGCAGGGAACGCACGAGAAGGACCCGAAGAAATGACGAACACAACCCCAGAAGTCCGCAGGTCGGTCAGCGTGCCGTTGCCTGTCGCCGACGCTTTCCGCGTCTTCACCGAGCAGTTCGATCTGATCAAACCCCGCGAGCACAACCTCATGTCGCGTCCGGTCGAGAGCACGGTCATGGAGGTGCGGCCGGGAGGTCGCATCTTCGATCGGGCCGACGACGGTTCGGAGTGTGTCTGGGGCGAGGTGCTGGAGGTCCAGCCGCCCAACCTGCTGCGTTTCGCGTGGCTGATCGGTAGCGACTGGCAGGTGCACGCCAAGGAGAATGCCAGCGAGGTGGAGGTGCGTTTCACCGCCGACGGGCCGGACCGCACGGACGTCGACCTGCGTCACCACCACCTGGACCGGCACGGGCCCGGATGGCCCGGGCAGCTCGCGGCGCTCGACGGCGACAACGGCTGGCCGGTCTACCTGCAGCGGTATGCCGCGCTGGCAGTCTCCGCGGCCGCACACTGACCCGGTCGCCGGATGCCCCGGCCGCGTCGCCACCTATCCTCGACGGGTCCATGACGAGCGGGCCGAGGAGAACGACACGCGATGACCGCAACGCTGAGCGGCCTGACCGCACTGCCCGGGGTCGCGGACGCCATCGACGCCGCACGCGAGGCGTGCACCCAGCTGCGCTGGCACGGTGCGCTGCGCCGCCGCGTGCCGGAGGTGGCGGCCGAGTCGCGGGTGCGTGGGGCGCGGGCGAGTGCGTTCCTGGACGGCGCGGAGTTCCCGGTCGACCTGGTGCGTGACGTCATACGCGGTGCGGCGCCGCTGGGGCATGACGGTCCCGAGGAGCGGGTGCTGCACGGGGCGATCCAGGTGACCAGTGCCACGGAGCAGCTGGCGTCGGTGGTTCTGACCGCGCCGGCCCAGGCGCTCGCCCGGCTGCACACCGCAGCGGCCGCCGACCTGGCGGATGCCGACCAGCTCGGGCGGCCCCGGAGGGCCGGCGAGTCCGCGGCGGAGTTGCGTGATCTCGGCGAGCCCCCGGACGCAGCAACCGCGGGATCCCGGCTGCGAGGAGTCATCGAGCTGATCGCGAACTCGAAGGACGAGCCGGGCATCCTGGTCGCGGCGATCGCACACGCCGAGATCGCCTCGGCGCGTCCGTTCGTGCACGGAAACGCAATGGTGGCAAGGGCTTTGGAGCGTCTGCTGCTGCAGGTGCTCGGCGTCGAACCCACCGGTGCCGTGGTGAGCGAGGCCGGCTACTCGCGCCAGGGCGCGGTCGCATACCAGGGCGCCCTTGCGGCATACACCGCGGGCAGCCCGGACGGTGTGGCGCTGTGGTTGCGGCATTACGCGGAGTCCGTCGTCGCCGGCGTCGCGGAGGCGACCTCCATCGCCGACGCCGTGCTCGCCGGTCGCCTGACCGCACCCTGAGGCGCCCCTGCCCGGGCGCGGATTGTCCGCCCCGGGCGGCGCAGATACAAGTCTTGTATGACGGCGCCGATCGGAGTAGACCTTAGGTCAACAACGACGGATGGGAATCCGACGACCACCGCTATCGAAACCGGCACCCACGCGGAGACAGTCCACGTTATGGACGGCTCGTTCGGGGCCTTGTGCCCTGGCGACAAACCTTGAGGATGCACGCCTGGTAACTGGAGGTAGACAGCGGTTGATGGCCCCGCCACTTCTCGGAGTTGGCGGGGCCATCGCCCTTTTCAGCCGGGTTTGCGGCAGACGTCCGGTCCGCCCCGGATGTAGCAGGAAAATGAACGCCCCGATTGCGCTCATGGACCGATTCTTCTCGGCGTCACCGCGGTCCCGGATCGCCGCCGATTTCCTTACTCAAACCCTGCAGTTCTGCGGAAGGTAAGGATTTCTTATGGGAACGCCCGGGGCCATTGTGTTGCGCTCGTCGCCCGCCCACACTTGAACACGAAGCGCTCCCTTCCAGGTCGAAGCGCCGCAACGGGTTCCTAACCCCCCCCGGGGACACGTTGCAACTGAAGACCCCCGCCACCCCCCCGGCGGGGGTCTTCATATGTCCGGGGGCCGGTGCTTCCCCCGCAGCGTGAGGCGCTGGAGAGGAATGCCGACCGACCGCCTTCCGGTCCCCTCATCCACACCCCGTCTGGCAGTCGGCCGGCATCCACAAGTAGCGACGTCGACACTTCGATCCTGGTTCCGGCGATCGCACCATCAGTTGCATGAACAACGTGAGAACGGTCGCGGTCCTCGGCGGTGGCACCGGCGCGGGTGCGACCAGCCTGCTGGTGGCGCTCGCAGTGCGGGCACACGCCGCGGGGCGTCGGGTGAGCGCCGTGGACGCCGATCCGTGCGGCGGCGGCCTCGATGTCGGCTTCGGCATCGAGACCGAGCCGGGCGTGCGTTGGGAGGACCTGCTCGGTTCGGACGGACCGCTGGACGGCGAGCGGCTCGCCGAACGCCTGCCGTCCGGCGATGACGGGCCGAGGGTCCTGTCGTTCGGTCGGCAGTGGTGCACCGTCGCCGACGAGCTGCTGGACCGCACGCTCAGTGGACTGCGCGCGGTGCACGACGTGCTGCTCATCGACATCGGAAGGCATCTGGCGACACCGGATTCGGTCGCCCGGTATGACGAGCTCATCCTCGTCGCCCGCGGCACCGCCGCCGGACTCGCGGCCGCCGGCGCGACGGCCCAGCGCATCGAGCGCGTCCCCCAGCTGGTGGTGCGCGGTGCAGGGCGTGCTGCGGCGCGCGAGGCCGCCGATGCTTTGGGGATGGAGCTCGCGGCGGTCCTGCCGACCGACCGCCGGCTCGCGGTGGACGCCGAGAGGGGCGTGCCCGCCGGCTCCCGCTCCCGGTCGGCGTATGTCGCCGAGTGCGACCGCCTGCTGCGCGACCTGTTGCTGCCCGGTGCAGCCGCGGCATGAGCACCCCACGCGGCGACGCGGCCGTCGGGGAGGCGATGTGGGCCCAGATCCGCGACGGCAGGTCGCCGACGAGCGAGAGCGTCGAGCAACTTGCCGAGCTCGATGCCGCTGTTCTGGGACAGCGCAGCGTGCAGACCCTGGCCGGAAGACTGCGTGCAGACGTCTTCGGTGCCGGCCCACTCGAGCCATTGCTCACCGTGCCCGGAGTGACCGATGTGCTGGTCAACGGGGTGACGGGGGTGTGGATCGACCGAGGCCTCGGCCTGGAGCGTGCGCCGGTCGAGCTCGGGGACGCGGCGGCGGTCCGCCGGCTTGCGGCCCGCCTGGCCACCCATGCCGGGCGTCGACTGGACGAGACCTCGCCATACGTGGACGGCTTGTTGCCCGGCGGCGTGCGGTTGCACGCATTGTTGCCACCGCTGGTGGAGGGCGCCGCGCACATCAGCCTGCGCGTGCCGAGGCGGGAGCCTCCGGCGCTGAGCCAGCTCGCCGAGTCCGGCACCTGTTGCCCTGAGGGCCTGGCAGTGTTGCGCCGGATCGTCGAAGCACGAGTGGCTTTCGTCATCAGCGGCGGCACCGGATCGGGCAAGACCACCTTGCTGGCTTCGATGCTCGCCGAGGTGGAGGCGGCCGAGCGCATCGTCGTGGTCGAGGACGTCCGTGAGTTGCAGATCGATCACCCGCACGTCGTCCGCCTGGAGAGCCGTGCCCCGAATGTCGAGGGCCAGGGCGAGATCACCCTGTCGACCCTGGTCCGGCAGTCGCTGCGGATGCGTCCCGACCGGCTGGTCGTCGGTGAGGTCCGCGGCGCCGAAGTGCGTGAGCTGCTGAGTGCGCTCAACACCGGGCACGAAGGTGGTTGTGGCACGGTGCACGCCAACACCAGCAGCGACGTGTTGAGCAGATTCGAAGCCCTTGGCGCGCTCGCGGCGATGTCCGGTGGCGCTGTGCGCTCGCAGCTGGCATCGGCGGTCAAGATCGTCATCCACGTCCGCCGCGACGCAGTGGCCCGGGTCGTTGCCGAGATCGGTGTCATCAGCCGGAACGGAGACCGGCTGCAGGTGGTTCCCGCGATGCGACGTCAGGGCGACCGGCTGTGCCCGGTCGAGGGCTGGAGTCAGTTGGTCGCGCTGCTCGACCGGGACGGGTCCGATCGAGCAGCGGCATCACGCGCGGCGGGTGGGTCGTCGTGACGGTGCTGGCTGCCGCGTGCGTGATGTTCGCCGTGCTGTGCTGGCCGGGCCGGCCGGGTCCCTTGCCGTCCCGCCTGGAAGGGCGGCGGTCGATCCGATGGCGACCACGTGGCCGGACAACGCAGAGCGCGGACCTGGATGCGCTGACCACGATGGTCGAGGGCATCGCGCCGGCGATCGCGGCCGGCGTGACACCGGCGACCGCGGTGGCGACGTCCGCCCTGCTGACCTCCGCCACCGTGTCGGCGCCGGCATTGCGCGAGGACCTACGGTTGCTCGCGCGGCAGTCCGCAGCAGGTGCAGAGCTGGCGCCCCTTTGGGCAGGGCTGCAGGCCCGGCACGGTGTCTCCGCGCTCGGCGAGGTCGCCCGGGCATGGGCACTGTCGGAGCAGCTGGGCTGCGCGATCGGCGACGCACTGGCCGCCGCGACCGCGATGATGCGCGAACAACTCGACCTCGAGCGCCGGATCGCCGGCGCGACCGCCGGCCCGCGGGCGACCATGCAACTGCTGACCGTGTTGCCGGTGCTCGGCATCGGCATCGCGATGGTGATCGGTGTGCCGCCCTGGCGGCTGTATGCCGGGCCGCTCGGCCTCACCGTGCTCGTCCTCGGCGGCGGCTTCGTGCTGGCGGGGAGACTGCTGACGCGGCGGATGATCCGACGGGCGAGTGCGCCCACGGTGCTGACATGACGATCCTGCTGGCTGCACTGATCGTCGCTGTCGTTCCGCTGGTGTGGCCGTCGCGCGCGGCGCCGGGCCCGCAGGTGAGAGCCGGCGCGACGCACGCACGGTCGGTTGAGCGGCTCGACCCGGAGGACGTGCTCAGCGTTGCCGGGGCACTCGATCTGATGGCGCTCGCCCTCGGCAGTGGAGTGCCGCTGGTGACGGCGGTCGAGGTGGTCGCCGAGCGCAGCGGCCCGGTCGTGGCGGCACATCTGCGTCAGGTCGTGGCCGCCTTGCGGTGGGGCGTGGCCGAGGCCCGGGCCTGGGACGGTCTGCCGAGCATCTGGCGGCCCGCCGGGCAGGCCGTCGCCCTCGCGGGAATGGCCGGTGTCCCGCCGGCCGGTCTCCTCAAGCGGGCCGCCTCGGACATGCGTCGGGCGGAGCAACGTCGCATCGAGGAGGCAACCGGGCGGCTGTCGGTGCTGGTCGTCATACCACTCGGGCTGTGCTTCCTGCCGGCATTCGCGCTGTTGACCGTCGTGCCGGTGATCGCCGCGCTCGCCGGAGACCTGTTGGCCGGGACGGGCTGAGCGACTTCATGACCCGCGCCGCTCATGGCGTGGACAACGCTCTCGCAGAGGGCGATTCATCGAGAGAAGGAGAGATCACATGTCACGAAGGACAGTCCGGCTGGGCGCGCGCCTGCACTCGCGCTGGCTTCAGCTGGCGACCACACGGGCAGAGCGCCGTGAGGCGGGGATGACCACCGCGGAGTATGCCGTCGGCACGCTCGCGGCGGTGGCGTTCGCGGTCGTGCTGATGGCGGTGGTGAAGTCGGGTGCTGTGAAGACCGCGCTGACCGGCATCATCCAATCGGCGCTCAGCGTCGCGTCCTGATGCCGGGGTGGTGGCCGCGACGGGTGCGGGCGGGAGAGGCGTCACGGGCTCGGCACACGGACAGCGGCATGGTCACCGCTGAGCTCGCGGCCACCATCCCCGCGCTCATCTTCGTGCTGCTGATAGCGGTCAACGCGGTGATGATCGGCATCAACCAGGTGCGGTGCGTCGATGCCGCCCGAGTGGCGGCGCGCGCAGCCGCGAGGGGTGACAGTGCATCTGCGGTGCAGCAGGTCGGCGCACGCGCCGGTCCGGCTGAGAGCACGGTGGCCGTCGCCACGGGCGGCACCGAAGTCACCGTGACCGTGACGGCCCCGGTGCCGGGACCGTTCGGCTGGCTGGTCGGCGGGAAGCCGCTGCAGTCGGTGATCACGACGCCGGTGGAAAGTTCCGAGCCGGTCTCATGAGGCGGCGTGCAAGCAGCGAGCGTGGTTCGGCGACGGTCCTGGTGGTGATGGCGATCGGAGTGGTGCTGCTCTGCCTGGCAGGTGCGCTGGCGTTGCTGTCCGCGGTGCAGGCGAGTCACCGGGCTCGTGCGGCGGCCGATCTGGCCGCGCTCGCCGGTGCACAGGTGCTGGTCGGAGGCGGGGTAGGCGGGGCAGGCTCGCCGTGTGACGTGGCAGCGGGCGTCGCCGCGCGCAATGGAGCGGCGCTGATCGAGTGTTCGATCGCCGGCGACGACCTCACGGTCCGGGTCGCGACCCGGGCGGGTTGGCCGGGGCTGGGTCGGGCGCAGGCTCGAGCCCGAGCCGGGCCGGAGCCGGCGCCGAGCAGGCCTCCCGACCCCGTCCCCAGCAAGGTGGCGGGGCACTGATCGGGGTCACTCCCAGATGCCGCCGCGTTTCTCACGCCACCAGGCGGCGGCGTCGCCGTCGGCCGCCTTGCTGTAGAGGTCCGGGTGGTGGGTGATGCCGGCCGCGTAGACACCGATGTAGTGGTAGTCCCGGTGCGCCAGGAAGGGCTGTAGGTCGTCCTGATCGGTGAGGATGCCGGCGTGCGCCATCGCGGTGAGGGTGTTGTTGACCAGCCCACGGCTGAGGCCCTGCTTGAGCAACAGCCGGAGCCGTTCGTCGTTGTCCGGCGTCGCGAGGCGTGAGACGAGGTAGGTCGCCAGCTGGCGGGTCAACGGCCGCTCGTCGGGTGTGCACAGGTCGGCGGCGGCGTCGCAGATCGACGCCGCGAACGGGCTGCAGTAGATCAGCGTCGTCGCGTGATGGCGAAAACCTGCGTGCTCGCTGGTGAGGGCCAGCCGGAGCAGTTCGGGCAGCACGCTGCCATGGGGATGGCTCGGCCACGTCGTGGCCATGGCCGCACGGGTGTAGGTCGTGATCTCGCGAGTGGCGTCCCGGTCGGCGCGGTGCCCGGTCAGGCGTGACAGCGGGTGGACGTTGTCGATGCGACGCAGGATCGGCTCGCCGATCGATGATGGCAGCTCGGCGGCCAGGACCGCGATCGGTTCGTACGACCCCAGCGACCAGGTCGCCAGGCGTCGCTCCAGCTCGGTCGCGATCGCCTGTGCCTGTTCCGTGCTGAAGGAGTTGCGATAGGCCGGCATGGACAAGGTGGGCGCGTAGTCCATGAGCCGGTGATCCGGCACCGACGGCAGCTCGGCGATCAGCGTGTCGATGACCTCGGGGTTGCGGATGTCGCCGACGACGCTCCAGGCATCCGGGGCTCCCGACACGCCCCGCACCGCCGTCAGCTCACGCGTGGCCACCAGTAGGTGCATGGCATACCGGTCACACTCGGCGATGGTGGACAGTGCTTCGACACGGGGGTAGTAGGCACTGTTGACCGATCGCATCGTCTCGTCCAGCAGGATTCGAATCCACTGGGCCACCAACGCATCCGGTAGGAGCGAGTTGTCGCGGTAGGTGATGGCGTCGACGAGCATCAGCCAGTCGCCGGCCGTGAAGTGATCTCCGTCCACGTACCGTACGTAGAAGTCGTCGACGATCTGCCGTCGAGCTTCCTGCGTCTTGGGCACCGACCGCAACACAGCGAGTCGGTCCGAACCGGGGGCGTGCGGTGCGAGGCGCGCAGCCGAACGCAACGGAGCGCTGAGCGTGCCCGGGGGCATCTCGAGCATCCGCTCGTATTTGCCGATCGCGGTGATGGCGATGTCGGACTCACCGTTCTCGGTGCGAGACACCTCCGTCTCCGACAGCGAGACGCCGCGCTCACGGGCAGCGGCGGCGAACGCCTTGCCCGTCATACCCCCGAAGCGCGACGCCATCCGGTGCGACCAGAGCAGCCAGCCGGTCACCGCATTCATGTCGGCGAGCGTCTGCCATGGACCTGAGACGCTAGGTCCCAGCCCCACGTGCCCCCTCCGTCTTGCAACCTCCCACATGGCCGCATCTTCCACCCTGCGCGCGGTTCAGGTGACCGAATCCCATGGATATTGCAGAAACAGCGTTCGTCGGGAGTTTCGGACCGATCACATCGGTCCACCGTCGGCGTCCGCGCGGGTTCGGGTCTCCGGAGCGACGGACCGGTTCGCCGCTCAGCGTCTCCAGATGTATGGCGTGGTGGTCGTGACCCGGCGGAAACCGGAGCGCTCCAGGATCGGCCGCGAGAATTCGGTGGAGTCGGAGTTGATCAGCGTCTTGCCGGCACGCAGTGCGGCCTGGGCCCGCTTGGCGGTGAGCGCTCGGTAGATGCCCTTTCCGCGCCACTCGGGCAGGGTGGCGCCGCCCCAGATGCCGGCGAAATCGGTGTCGGGGACGGGGTCCACGCGACCGGCGCTGACCGGGCGGCCCTCGACTTCGGCGACCCACAACTCGAGCCCAACGGCGTCCGGGTCGGTCAGCCGCTGCAGGATCGAGTCGACATGCTCCTCGATCGTCTCCGGGTCGCCGAAAACGCTGGCCTGCATGGTGACCATGGCGACGACATCCTCGCGCGACGTCACACGGCGCAGCGAAACTCCCTCGGGCACAGGGATATCCGTCGCGATCGAGGTGGCCTCGCCGACCATCACCGACTCGACCTCCCCGGCGACGAACCGGTGCTTGCGCAACAGCGCATCCAGAGCCGGCACGCCGTCGTGGCCGCGGGTCTTCCACTCGAACTCGGCTGTCCGCGGGTCGGCTTCATAGTGCGCGACCGTCTCGACGATCAGCCGCTCGAGCTCGGCGTCGGTCGGTGACCCGAGACTGCGGTAGCTGACGAACCCGCGTCCGCCGGCGAACGTCCCCCACAGGAGCGGGCCGTGTCGTTCCACGTCGAGCAACGATCGCATCTCGGCGTCGGTGCGCAGTTGTTCGTCGTATGCCGCAAGCAGGCTCGCATCGTCCATCACGACGATGACCCTGCCCGGCGGAAAGCATTGGCGGCAACCGATTTAGGCGGACTCGCGAGACCTCATCGGTGGTCGCGCAGCACGCGGTCGAGCACGACGATCGCGCCGGCCTTGTCCAGCGGGTTGTTGCCATTGCCGCACTTGGGGGATTGCACGCACGCCGGGCAGCCGTCGGTGCAGGCGCACGCGTCGATCGCGGCACGCGTGGCCATCAGCCAGGTGGCGGCCTCGCCATACGCACGCTCGGCGAAGCCGGCGCCGCCGGGATAACCGTCGTAGACCACGACGGTGGGCAGCCCGGTGTCCGGGTGCAGTGCGGTCGAAACCCCACCGACGTCCCACCGGTCCGACTGCGCGACCAGCGGCAACATCGCGATCGAGGCGTGCTCGGCGGCATGCAGTGCGCCGGGTAGCGCGGCTTCGTCCAGTCCCTCGCTCAGCAAGTCGTCCTCGTTGATCGTCCACCAGACGCCCCGGGTCACCAGCTCCTGCTCCGGCAGGTCCAGCGGGTGCTGGCCGATGACCTCACCCGATGGCAACATGCGCTGGAACGACGTCACCTGCGTGCGGACCCGGATCGTCCCGAAGTGCAAACCCACACTGCCCCAACGTGTTTCGCGCTCAACCTGCCGTATGTCGAACGCCGACACCGACTGCGCGAAGGTCGACCATCCGGGGTCGCCGACCACGACGTGCGCGGTCGTCGCCTCCAGGTCGAGCTCGGTGACCACGTGCGACGTCCCCTGGTGCAGGTAGACCGCGCCGGTGTGCACCGCGGCGTGAGCGCGGGTGGCGTCGACGGTGCCGAGCACCCGGGCGGTCCGGGTCTCGACGATCCGCACGTCGTCCTCGCCGCCACCGCGCAGCGAGAAGTGATCGGCCGGCCGGTCGTCCCGTGCCCAGAACCAGCCACGTGGGCGCTTGCGCAGAATGCCGTGGGACACCAGCGACTGCAGGATGCCGGGCATCGATGGCCCGAACAGCTCGGAGTCGGCCTCGGTCACCGGCAACTCGTGCGCTGCCGCCGCCAGGTGCGGCGCCAGTACGAAGGGGTTGGTCGGGTCGAGTGTCGTCGCCTCGACGGGTCGATCGAAGATCGCCTCGGGGTGGTGCACCAGGAAGGAGTCGAGCGGGTCGTCCCCGGCGACGAGCACGACCAGTGAGGTCCGGCCGCTGCGCCCCGCACGTCCGGCGCGTTGCCACAACGAGGCGAGCGTGCCCGGCCAGCCGGCGAGCAGGACCGCGTCGAGTCCGCTGACGTCGATGCCGAGCTCGAGCGCGGACGTCGCCGCCAACCCGCGCAGTTTCCCACTGCGCAGGTCGTTCTCCAGGGCACGACGTTCCTCCGGCAGGTAGCCCCCGCGGTATGCCGCAACCCGATCACCCGCGGCGTGGCGCACCATCTCGGCGACGATCTCGACACCGACGCGGGACCGCGCGAAGGTCAGCGTCTGCACACCCCGATCCATGAGCGTGGTCATCAGGTCCGCGGACTCGGCGACCGCGCTGCGCTGTGCGGCGTCGGGGCCGGCGCCCGGTTTCGTGCCGGGCTGCCACAGGCCGACGAGCATCGGTGCCCGGGGCGAGCCGTCCCGGGTCACCTCGTGCACCGGCAGTCCGGTGAGCTCGCTCGCATGCAGGCCCGGGGTGGCGACCGTCGCCGACGCCAGCACGAACGTCGGGTCGGCGTGATAGCGAGCGGCGATGCGTCGGAGCCGGCACAGCACTCCGGCTACGTGGGAGCCGAAAACCCCTCGGTAGACGTGACATTCGTCGATGACGACATAGCGCAGTGCCCGGAAGAACGACGCCCACCGCTCGTGTCCGGGCAGCAAGGTGTGATGCAGCAGATCGGGGTTGGTCAGCAGCAGCGCGGCGTGGTCGCGGATCCAGCGGCGTTCGTCCAGCGGGGTATCGCCGTCGAGCGTCGCCGCCCGAACACCGGGTATGGCGAAGCCCCGGATCCGTGCTTCCTGGTCCGCCGCAAGCGCTTTGGTCGGTGCGAGGTAGATCGCGGTGGCACCCCGACCGGTGGGCGCGGCCGAGCCGTCCGCGACCGCCGACAGCATGGGCAGCAGGTAGCCGAGGCTCTTGCCGGATGCGGTGCCGGTCGACAGCACCACGTGCTCACCGGACCACGCGAGATCTGCGGCCTCGCGCTGGTGCGACCAGAGGCGGTCGATCCCGGTGCCATGGACGGCGGCGCTCACCTGCGGGTTGACCCACTCCGGCCACGGCGCGTCGATCGCGGCACGACCCGGGAGCCGGCGACTGTGCAGCAACCGCCCGGTGCCCGCACCGTCGAGCGCGTCCAGCGCCGCCTGCGCATCGAAGTCACCGGGCAGTGCGAGGGCAGCGGTGGGCTCCGGCCGGGCGTGCGGCAGGCCGGTGACGGGCGCGATGTTCGTCATACGCCTTCCACGGTAGGTCCGATCCCCGACATCCGCTGCACCGCCCGACGGCGACGATGAAAGACTGGCCGCCGGCAACCGGCACCTCCGCGAAAGGCAACTTCGTGACCGATCTGGACATCAGCGGCAGCGACGAGGGCGACTTCACCGTCATTCGTCTGGTCGGTGACGTGGACGTCTCGGCCGCGGCGCGGTTGCGGGATGCGCTCGCACGGCTCATCGCCGACCCCGCGGAGAAGGTTCTCGTCGACCTGACCGACGTCCCGTTCCTGGACTCCACCGGCCTCGGCGTGCTGGTTGGTCGCCTGAAGGCCCAGCGGGTCGGCGGTGGGGACCTGGCTCTCGTCATACAGTCCGAGCGCCTGCTGCGAAACTTCCGCATCACCGGCCTGGACCGCGTCTTCAACATCCACGCCTCGGTCGCCGACGCCGTCGCCGCCGACGCCTGACCCTCGCCGACAGGACACCGTTTTTCCGAGAGGACACCAAAAGCGGGCCGTTTCGGAGCCGATTTGGGTGTCCTCTCGGTGTTTTGGTGTCCTGTCGGCGAATGGAGCGGGCCGGGCAGTGGGCGAAGATAGGCGTATGCCGAACCCCGCGCCGCTGGCCGATGACCCCGCCGCTCTCCGGCGCGCCCTGACAGCAGCCCGCTTCACCCTCGACGGGATCGGCGACTGCCTCGGCCCGATGGCCTCCCGGGCGCTGCACCGCGAGCAGCGGCTGCCGGCCGACCTCGCCACCCGGGACGACAGCTCGCCGGTCGCGACGCTGGTGCGCCTCTTCGCGCTCGGCCTGCCGGTCGGTGTGCGGCAACTCGATCGCGCCCTGCCCGGCTGGGACACCGCGCGGCTGCGGGCCGCCGGACTGGTGCGGGTCGACGGCTCGCACGTGCACGCGGCATACGACCTGCGCCCGTATGGCGACGACGACCACCAGTGGTGGGTCGTCTCGGACCTGTCCGAGGTGATGACCGGTGAGCCGTTGCCGGTCGATCACGTGCTGGGCATCGGCGGTGCGTCGACGACCCTGGCGTCGTGGACGCCGCGCCGGCCCGCGGCCCGCGCGCTCGATCTCGGCACGGGCTGCGGGGTGCAGTCGCTGCACCTGGCCGGGCACGCCGAGCAGATCGTCGCGACCGACACGTCCGCGCGTGCGCTGGAGATCGCCGCGTGGAACGCCGCGCTGAACGGCTACGAGTGGGACCTGCGGCGCGGTGATCTCTTCAAACCCGTTGCCGGAGAACGCTTCGACCTGATCGTGAGCAACCCGCCGTTCGTGATCACGCCACGCGCCGAGGGCGTGCCGACCTACGAATACCGGGACGGCGGCCGTGTCGGCGACGGCATCGTCCGCTCCTTGATCCACGAGCTGCCCCGACACCTCAACCCCGGGGGCGTCGCGCAGCTGCTGGCCAACTGGGAGGTCCCGGAGGGCAAGGACTGGCGCGACGTGGTCGGCGAGTGGTTCGACCGCACCGGCCTCGACGCCTGGGTCGTGCAACGCGACACCCAGGATCCGGCGGAGTATGCCGAGCTCTGGTCCGGCGACGGCGGATTACGTGCTGGCGCAACCGGATTCGAGCAGTTGTATGGCGCGTGGCTGCACGACTTCGAGGCTCGCGGGATCGCCGAGGTGGGCTTCGGCGTGATCACCGTCCAACTGCCGGAGACGCGACGCCGTCCCTGGAAGGAAATCGTCGAGGTGACCGGGCCGGTGCAGTCCCCGATGGGACCGGCGATCGATGCCGGGTTGCGGGCACGGACCTGGCTGGCCGAGGCGGGGGAGCAGGGCCTGCTCGACGCGCACCTGACCGTCGCCGCCGATGTCACCGAGGAACGGCACGGTCGTCCCGGCGCCGAGGACCCGTCGGTCATCGTCATCCGGCAGGGCGGCGGGCTGGGTCGCGCCGTGCGGGTCGACACCGCGGTCGCGGCGTTCGTGTCGGTCTGCGACGGCGAGCTGTCGACCGGTCGGGCGCTCGGTGCGATCGCGTCGCTGCTCGACGTGCCGACCGATGAGCTGGTGCGCGGATCGCTGCCCGCCATACGGGAATTGGTGGCCGACGGCCTCCTCCTGGCCGGTGACTGAGCACTCGTAGGCTCGCCCCATGGAGCTGCGCATCTTCACCGAACCCCAGCAGGGCGCGTCGTATGACGACCTCGTGACCATCGCCAAGCATGCCGAGACACTCGGTTTCGGGGCGTTCTTCCGATCCGACCATTACCTGGCCATGGGTGACGGCCCGGGGCTGCCCGGACCGAGCGACGCGTGGATCACGCTGGCCGGCATCGCCCGGGAGACCTCCACGATCCGGCTCGGCACGTTGGTGACCAGCGCGACCTTCCGGCTGCCCGGCGTGCTGGCGATCGAGGTCGCGAACGTCGATGCCATGTCCGGCGGCCGCGTCGACCTCGGACTCGGGGCCGGTTGGTTCGAGCAGGAGCACGCCGCCTACGGCATACCGTTCCCGCCGACCGGGGAGCGTTTCGACCGGCTCGAGGAGCAGCTCGAGGTGATCACCGGGCTGTGGTCGGCAGGCGGCACTTACGCCTTTGACGGCAAGCACTACCAGCTGACCGACAGCCCGGCGTTGCCGAAACCGGTGCAGCGCAACGGTATTGGTGGTGGTGCGCCGATCGTGATCGGCGGCCACGGCAAGAAGCGCACGCCCGCGCTCGCTGCTCGGTATGCCGACGAGTTCAACATGCCGTTCTCCTCGATCGAGGACACCCGCGTGCAGTTCGGCCGAGTGCGTGCTGCGGTCGAGTCGGCCGGTCGTGCCGCGGACTCGATGACCCACTCCGCGGCACAGGTGGTCTGCGTCGGCAGCACCGAGGCGGAGCTGGACCGGCGGGCCGCGGCGATCGGCCGCGACAAGGCGGAGCTGCGGGCGAGCGGTGTCGCCGGCACCCCGGCCGAAGCGATCGACCGGCTCGGTGCGCTCGCGCACGCCGGTGCCGAGCGGGTCTACCTGCAGGTGCTCGACATACAGGACCTGGAGCACCTGGACCTGATAGCAGCGGAGGTCATGCCGCACCTTTCCCGCGAGTGACGGCTTCTTCGCCGAGTGACGGTCCTGTAGCGCCGTCACTCGGCGAAGAAGCCGTCATTCGGCAAAGAAGCTGGACGGTGGGGCGGGCGGGCGGTCAGGCAGCAGTCGGATCCAGCTGCCAGGAGCGCTTGGACAGGCCGTGCCAGAAACCGTCGATGACGGAATGCGAGTCGGAGCCGTCGGCGGAGGCGGCGCCCAGCGCGACATACAGCGGCGCCCAGTGCTCGGTGCGCGGGTGTGCCTGCTGCGCAGCGGGCGCGGTGTGGCCGAAGTCCATCAGGGCATCGAGGTCGCCGGCGGCCATCGTCTCGGCGGCCCAGTGGTCGAACTCGGACATCACCGACGGCGGCGCCGAGTCGGCGCTGGGCTGCATGCAGCTGAGGTTGTGGGTCGTGAAGCCCGACCCGACGATCAGCGTGCCGTCCTCGCGCAGCGGAGCGAGCCTGCGGCCGAGTTCGTAGAGCTGCTGCGGATCGAGCGTCGGCATCGACAGCTGCAGCACCGGTATGTCGGCCTCGGGGAACATCTCGTTCAGTGGCACGTAGGCGCCGTGGTCGAGGCCGCGGCTCTCATCGCGCACCAGCGACTGCCCGGGCGTCGAGATCAGCTTGGCGACGTAGTCGGCCAGGTCGGGGGCGACCGGCGCGTCATACCGGACGTCGTAGTACTTCTGCGGAAAGCCCCAGAAGTCATAGAGCAGCGGGGCGCCCGTCGTGGAGCTGACCGCGATCGGGGCCGACTCCCAGTGCGCGGACACCATCAGGATCCGCTTCGGGCGCGGGAGGCTCTTGCCCCATGCGCCGAGCTCGGCGGTCCATCGAGCATCGTCGGCGAGCGGCGGGGCGCCGTGGCTGAGGAAGAGGACGGGCTGACGATCTGTGCTCATGGACTCCATGGTGCCAGAAACAAATTTAATATTCAACTAGTTTGTGTGATGGGCGCCGCACTTGGCGACCGTGGTGGGTGCTTTCCGGCGGACGTGCTTAGACTCAGCCCCGTTCGCACGTCGAAGCAGTGACGAATCCACTGCACGTCGGACGGGAAGCGAGAAGAGCGAGTGGCGCGGAAGCTTGTCATCGTCGAGTCGCCGGCAAAGGCGAAGAAGATCGGCGGTTATCTGGGGGACGACTACGTCGTCGACGCGAGTGTGGGGCACATCCGGGATCTGCCCAACCCGTCGGAGCTGCCGGCGGAGATGAAGAAGGGCCCGTACGGCAAGTTCGCCGTCAATGTCGATGAGGGGTTCGATCCCTACTATGTCGTCGCCTCGGCCAAGAAGAAGAAGGTCGCCGAGCTCAAGCGCCTGCTGAAGGACAGCGACGAGCTCTACCTCGCAACCGATGAGGACCGCGAGGGCGAGGCCATCGCCTGGCACCTGCTCGAGGTGCTCAAGCCCAAGGTGCCGGTCAAGCGGATGGTCTTCCACGAGATCACCCGCGAGGCGATCCAGCACGCGGCCAACACGACTCGTGACCTGGACGATCACCTCGTCGACGCGCAGGAGACCCGCCGCGTCCTCGACCGGCTCTACGGTTACGAGGTCAGCCCGGTCCTGTGGCGCAAGATCCGCCGCGGCCTGTCCGCCGGCCGCGTGCAGTCGGTCACCACGCGCATGGTCGTCGAGCGCGAACGTGAGCGTATGGCGTTCCGCTCCGCCTCCTACTGGGACGTCGAGGGCGAGTTCGCGCCGGGCAGCAGCACGGCCCAGGCATTCACCGCGAAGCTGACGGCACTCGACGGTGCGCGTGTTGCCACGGGCCGTGATTTCGACGACCGTGGAAACCTCAAGAGCGACAAGGTGTTCCACCTCGACGCAACGCAGGCCAACGCCATCGCCGAGCACGTCGCCGCGGGCGTCGCGACGGTCAGCTCGGTGCAGGAGAAGCCCTACACGCGCCGTCCGAGCGCACCCTTCACGACCAGCACGCTGCAGCAGGAGGCCGGTCGCAAGCTGCGGATGAGCAGCAAGGCGGCGATGAGCGTCGCGCAGCGGCTGTACGAAAACGGCTACATCACCTACATGCGTACCGACTCGATCACCTTGTCCGAGTCGGCGATTCGCGCTGCCCGCGGCCAGGCTCGCGATCTGTATGGCGCCGACTACGTGCCCGACCAGCCGCGCCGCTACCAGGGCAAGGTCAAGAACGCCCAGGAGGCGCACGAGGCGATCCGACCCGCGGGTGACACCTTCCGCACACCGGCCCAGGTCGCCGGTGAGCTGCGCGGCGAGGAGTTCGCGCTCTACGAGCTGATCTGGAAGCGCACGGTCGCCTCCCAGATGGCCGACGCCCGTGGCAGCACCGCGACCGTGAAGCTCACTGTGCCGATTGAGGATTCGGGCGTCGCGAAGCAGTCCGAGTTCACCGCGTCCGGCACGGTCATCACGTTCCGCGGGTTCCTGGCGGCATACGAAGAAGGCCGCGATGTCGAGCGCAACGCCAAGGGTGACGACACCGGCACGCGCCTGCCGAAGCTCAGCGAGGGCGTCTCCCTCGACGTGCTCCGCGCCGAGGCCGAGGGTCACCAGACCAGCCCGCCGCCGCGCTACACCGAGGCCACGCTGGTCAAGGCGATGGAGGAGATGGGCATCGGTCGCCCGTCGACATACGCCTCGATCGTCGGCACCATCCAGGACCGCGGCTACGTCAACAAGCGCGGCACCGCACTGATCCCGACCTGGACCGCGTTCGCCGTGATCCGGTTGCTCGAGGTGCATTTCCCGTCGTTGGTCGACTACGACTTCACCGCTTCGATGGAGGAGGGCCTGGACCGCATCGCGGCCGGCGACGTCGGCCGGGTCGACTGGCTGACCCGCTTCTACTTCGGCGACGGCAACGACCGCGCGCCGGGCCTGCCCGCCGGTGGCCCGGACGGCAACGAGGGCCTGCAGGAGATGGTCGAGCACCTGCCGGAGATCGACGCCCGCGGCATCTCCACCATCGAGATCGGTGACGGCGTCGTCGTCCGCGTCGGACGCTACGGCCCGTATGTCGAAGAGGTCGTGCCCGAGGGCGTCGACGCGAAAACCGGTGAGGTGACATCGGATTCGGCAGAGGCGCCCAAGCCGCGACGCGCCACCATCAACGACGACATCGCTCCGGATGAGATGACCCCGGAGCGGGCACGCGAGTTGCTCGTCTCCGCGGACGACGACGGTCGGGTGCTCGGACAGGACCCTGCCACGGGCCACGACATCATCGCCAGGGCCGGACGGTACGGCCCCTACGTCACCGAGGTGCTGCCTGCCCCGCCGGAGCCGCCCGCGCCCGCGGAGGGCGCCAAGCCCAAGCGCGCCAAGAAGGTGGCCGGCCCGAAACCCAGGACTGCCAGTCTTTTCAAGGACATGGACCTGGCAACGATCGATCTGGACACCGCACTGAAGCTGCTCAGCCTGCCGCGAGTCCTCGGCACGGTCACCGAGGGCGAGGGCGACGAGGCCAAGCAGGTCGAGATCACTGCGCAGAACGGCCGTTACGGGCCCTACCTGAAGAAGGGCACCGACTCGCGGTCGCTCAACACCGAGCAGCAACTCTTCGACATCACGTTGGAAGAAGCGCTGGCGATCTACGCCGAGCCCAAGCGCCGCGGACGGGCCGCCCAGCCGCCGCTGAAGGAGCTCGGCAACGACCCGGTCTCCGCAAAACCGGTCGTGGTCAAGGACGGCCGGTTCGGTCCCTACGTCACCGACGGTGAGACCAACGCGACACTGCGCCGCGGTGATGAGCCTGAGTCCATCACTCCTGAGCGCGGTTTCGAGTTGCTCGCCGAGAAGCGTGCCAAGGGTCCGACCACCCGCAAGCGGGCCGCGAAGAAGACCACGAAGAAGGCCACCGCGAAGAAGACGGCTACCAAGAAGACGGCTGCCAAGAAGTCCACCGCGAAGAAGGCTTCGGCCGCGAAATCGACCGACTGACGCGATTCCGCCATACGACTGTCCGGTTCTAGCTCGCTGCGAGAACCTATACGATTCTGCGGAACCAATCGAGCCGTTCACCCGTCACAGGCTCGATCTTCAGAACGGACACACGGAGGAAAGTCATGTCCAGCAACATGTTTCGCCGCACCATGGTCGGTGCCGTTGCCATCGCAGGTGCCCTGGGACTCGCGGCATGCAACAACGACACCGCGAGTGTGACCACGCCGACCGGTTCGGCGCCGACAGCGGCCACCTCGACCACGGAGGCCGCCCCGTCGACGTCTTCGGAGGCGCCGACCACCGAGGCGTCGACGGCCAGCGAGCCGACGACCAGCGAGGCGACGAGCGAATCCTCCACCGGTGAGTCGTCCAAGCCCGCTGCCGGCGGATCCAAGGACAACACCAAGGTGACGCCGACCGGCACCAAGCTGAAGTTCGGCCAGGTTGCGGTCATCGACGACGAGTCGGACGGCAAGTACAAGCTGAAGGTCAAGTCGATCACGGCCGCGCCGGAGTCGGCATACGCAACGGCCAACCTCAACAAGTCCAACGGCAAGATGTACTACGTCAACTTCGACGTGACGAACCTCGGCGGTGCGAAGTACGGCTTCGAGGCAACTGCGCCCAACCAGTTCTTCCTGAAGCCGGTCTTCGAATCATCGGAGAAGGGTCGCGCCGGCGGCTCTCCCTACCAGGACCTGCCGGGCTGCAAGAAGGCCTCGTATGACGACATTCCCGTCGGTGGCAGTGGCTCCGCCTGCTACTACTACCAGGTGACCGGTCCGGCTCCCACGAAGGTCATGTGGGACACCTACGACGTGGAGATCGTCTGGTCCAAGTAACACCGAGTCGGCGCTCGCCGGCTCTCCGCGCTCACTGGAAGCGGTCACCTCCTCCTGGGAGGTGACCGCTTTCCGTTCATCACCCGAAGTACGACGCGCCGGTGACTGTTCTTCCCCCGCGAGATCGGCAGGACCGTCCAGAACGCCGGGACACCCTTCTCGGCCTGGCGGACCTCAGGGCGTCGGCTGGCCGAAACCGAGCGGTTCGCGGGTGAATCGGTAGGTCGCCCAGTTGAATTGGCGCACCGACCCGTCGTCACGCCGGTGTATGACGAGCCGCTCGCCGCGCTCACGACCGCTCACCGTGCGATAGACATCGGTGCCCTCGGGTTCGAAGATCGACGGCGGGGTGCCGGCCGGCGCGGCGGCGAGCCGTGCGGTCAGCTTGCCCTCGCTGATCGCGAAGGTGAACTCGGCGCCCTCCGAGAACCACTGGCCGACAAGCGGTTTCAGCTCCTCGGGCTCGACCGTGCCGGGCGTCCACGGCTCCGGCAGCTCCGGGTCGTTCACGACGACATACTCACCGAGCTTGATCGCGGTGCCGGCCGGGTCCTTGGAGATCGAGTTGTTCATCAGCACGGCGCCGGTGGTGCCGGACTCGGGCTCGGAGAAGAAGCCGGTGATGCCGCCCGGCATACCGCCGGTGTGGCCGAACCAGATGCGCCCGTCGCGGCGCTCGAGCTCCAGGCCGAGGCCCCATGCGGTGTTCCAGCCCGGGTCGGCTGCGATCTGCGGCTGGCGCATCTCCTCGACCGTGTCGGGGGAGAGGATCTCCTCGTCCGGGTCGAGCAGGAAGCCGTGCCAGCGGATCATGTCGGACAGCGTGCTGGCCAGCGCCCCCGCGGACGCGGTGGTGTTCTTGGCCAGGACCGGCTCCTCCACCGGGACGTCCGTGAACGGCGGGACGTAGTAGAGCCCGACGTATGGCGCCACCCGGCTCAGCGTGGTGCGGCGCAACTCGAGTGGGTCGAGCAGCCGTCGTTGCAACGACTCCTCCCAGCTGCCGCCGTCCAGGCGCGCGACGACCTCGCCGAGCAGCGCGTAGCAGAGGTTGGAGTAGTGCCACCGGTTGTGCGGCCGCAGCACGCGTTCGGCCTCGTTCCAGCCGGAGATCAGGCCCTCGCGGTCGGGGAACTCGAGGGTGTCCCACACGTCGCCGACGGGTTCGCGCTGCATGCCGCTGACATGGGCGAGCATCTCGCGGATCGTCACCCGGGCGTGGGTCGTCTCCGGCACGATCGTGTCGACGGTGTCGTCCAGCGACAGCTTGCCCTCGTCGCGCAACTGCATGATCAGCACGGCGGTGAAGGTCTTGGTGTTGGACGCGACCAGGAACTGCGTGTCGGGCCCGAGCGGCACGCTCGGGTCGGCGAGGTCTGCCTGCCCCACCGCCTCGGACCAGAGCAGCGCGCCGTGCCTGCCGACGCCGGCCACCAGTGCGGGGGTACGGCTGTCGCGCTGTGCCCGGATCGCCTTGGCGGTCAGCACCCGGGCCGTCGAATCGCTGAGGAGGGAAGGGTTTTGCGTCATACACCCAACCTACGGGGGTGGGAGCCGCGTCACGTCGCGAACCGGCTCACGATGGTGCTGTCATCCGGGTCGCCTACGCTTCGGGTTGTGTTCATAGCGTTCGAGGGCGGCGACGGCGCGGGCAAGACGACCCAGATCGAGTTGTTGCGTGCGCGACTGGTCGAGGACGGCCAGGACGTGGTCGTCACCCGCGAGCCGGGTGGCACCGACCTCGGCGCGAGCATCCGGCAGGTGCTGCTGCACGGCGATGCCATCGCCCCGCGTGCGGAGGCGCTGCTCTTCGCCGCCGATCGGGCGCACCATGTGGCAACGGTCGTGCGCCCGGCGCTGCGCCGCGACGCGGCGGTGCTGCAGGACCGTTACATCGACTCGTCGGTGGCCTACCAGGGCGCTGGACGCGAGCTGGATCCTGCTGAGATCAAAAGACTTTCGTTGTGGGCGACCGAGGATCTACTGCCCGATCTCACGGTGCTGCTCGACGTGACGCCGCAGGACGGCCGCTCCCGGCGGGGCGCCGTGCACGACCGGCTGGAGTCCGAGCAGGATGATTTCCACGCCCGGGTGCGCGAGCACTACCTGCAGCTGGCCGCGCAGGATCCGGGCCGTTACCTCGTGGTCGACGCGAGCCTGCCGCGCGAGGAGATCGCGGCGATCGTGGCAGAGCGGGTGGATCGCCTGTGACCGACTATCCAGGTGTATGGCGTGACGTCATCGGCCAGGACCAGGCAGTCGCCACGTTGCGAGCTGCCGTCGCCGACCCGGCCCGTATGACGCATGCCTGGCTGCTGACCGGGCCCCCGGGCTCCGGGCGATCGACTGCCGCGCGTGCCTTCGCGGCCGCTCTGGAATGCCCGCAGGGCGGGTGCGGCGAATGCCACGAGTGCCGCACGGTGCTGGACCGCAGCCACGCCGACGTGACGGTGATGGCGACCGAGGGCCTGTCGATCCAGGTCAAGGACGCCCGCGAGCTCGCAGGTCTCGCACAGCGCCGCCCGAGCATCGGCCGCTGGCGGGTGATCGTCATCGAGGACGCCGACCGCCTCACCGAACGTGCGGCCGACGCGCTGCTCAAGGCGCTCGAGGAGCCGGTGGAGCGCACCGTCTGGCTGTTGTGTGCACCGTCCCTGGAGGACGTCATCATCACCATCCGGTCCAGGTCGCGCCACGTCCGGTTGCGCACGCCACCGGTGGAGGCCGTCGCCAAGCTGCTGACCGAACGGGACGGGATCGACCCCCAGGTCGCGACCTACGCGGCACGGGCAGCCCAGTCACACGTGGGCCTTGCCAAGCGGCTCGCCACGGACCAGTCGGCGCGCGAACGCCGCCGCAAGACCTTGTTGCTCGCCGGACACATCGCCAACCTGGGCGACGCGATGACCGCGGCAGCCGACCTCGCGGCGATCGCCGGTGAGGAGTCCTCCGCGTCGTCCGCCGAGCGCGATGGCGCCGAGAAGGAACGCCTGATGGCGCAGCTCGGTGCCGATCCGTCGGCGCGCACCCAGCCGCCGCATGTGCGCTCGCAGCTGGCCGCGCTGGAGAAGGAGCAGAAGACCCGCGCCACCCGCTTCAGCCGGGACGTCATCGACCGGTCGCTGGTCGACCTGTTGTCGATCTACCGGGATGCTCTGGTGCTGCAGGCCGGTGGAACGGTCGAGTTGATCAACGCCGATCTCGCCGATCAGGTGCAGCACCTGGCCGCGGGCCGGACCAGCGAGCAGCTGCTGCTCGCCATGGACACCATCGGCACCGCGCGGGAGCGGATCGAGGCCAACGTGCCGCCGCTGCTGGCACTGGAAGCCATGACCATCGGGTTGCAGGCGCCGGCGAGCATCCCCGGCTGACGGCTGACGGCTGACGGCTGACGGCTGACGGCTCACAGGTCGCGGCGGCAGCCGAGGAATGACTTCGGAGATCCGGCCGGTGGATCGGTCGGCCCGACCAGCGCGAAGCCGCAATGCTCCAGGACTCGTCGCGATGCCGGGTTCGTCGTGGCGACCTTCGCATGCACGCGACGCACACCACGGCCGACCGCCAGGTCGAGCGCACAGGTGACGCCCCAGGTCGCGATGCCTCGGCCCTGCGCGCGCTCGGCCACGCGGTAGCCGAGCTCGGTCTGCTCCGGCTGGTCGATGTCGAGCAGGTTGACGCGCGCGACGATCTCGCCGGACGCGTCGGTGACGACGCAGAGCAGCGATCGGCCGGAGGTGTTCTCGGCCACGCGCTCGGCGAGGTGCACATCGAAGCGGGTGAAGAAGTCGTCGCCGCGGTCGCCGATGTGCCGGGCGAAGAACTCACGGTTGACGCGCTCGAAAACCTCCAGCGCGCGACGATGCCGGAGGGACAGCAGCTCGAGCCGCAAGCCCCCGGTCGGTTCCGTCATACAGCGAGGGTGCGCGATCCCGTGTGGGCGGGCAACCGATTTCCGGCGCACGAGCAAGTCCACACCGCCAGCCAAGGCGTATGACGTAACGTGCAGCGCATGGTGGTGCGACGGTCCATGGCCGGCCTTGCAAGTGTGACCGTCCTGGGACTGGCCCTGGCCGGGTGCAGTGGTGGATCCGGCGGCGGTGATTCGGCGACGCGATCCTCGGGCGGTGGGCAATCCAGCACGGCCTCGTCCGCCGGGGCATCGGGTGACGCCGCGTCCGGCAGCGCACCTGCCGCGCCGGCCGGTCTCGCGAAGTTCTACGACCAGCAGCTGAAGTGGACCGACTGCGGCGAGGCGAAGTGCGCCGACCTCACCGTCCCGGTCGACTACGCGAAGCCAGGTGGGCCGACCATCAAGCTGGCGATCGACAAGGTGCCGGCGACGGGTCATAAGAAGGGCTCCCTGGTCGTCAATCCGGGCGGGCCGGGAGGCTCCGGCGTCGACTACGCAGCCGCTGCGGCCTCGGGGTATGTCGTGAGCAAGGACGTCCGATCGTCATACGACGTAGTGGGTTTCGACCCTCGCGGGGTGCAGCGTTCGGCGCCGATCACGTGCTACGGCGACGCCCAGATGGACAAGTACCTGGCTGCGGACCCGACCCCGGACGACGCCACGGAGCAGCAGGAAGCGGCGGCCGAGAGCCGCGCCTTCGGCAAGGCCTGTGTCGACAAGACCGGCGACCTGATCAAGCACGTGTCGACCGTCGAGGTCGCCAAGGACATGGACGTGCTGCGTGCCGCCCTCGGCGACGGCAAGCTCAACTACCTCGGTAAGTCCTACGGCACCTTCATCGGCTCGACCTATGCCGATCTCTTCCCGAAGCGCGTCGGTCGCTTCGTGCTGGACGGCGTCGTGCCGCCGGACATCACCGGCACCCAGATGGGGCTTGGCCAGGCCAAGGGATTCGAGCAGGCGACCCGTTCCTACGTGCGTGACTGCGTGGCCCAGAACAACTGCCCGCTCGGCGACAACCTCGACGCCGGTATGACGCGAATCCGCAAGTTCCTCAAGCAAGTTGACGCCAAGCCCCTCAAGGTCACCGGCCAGGGCGACGTCACGAGGCTGACCGAGGGCTGGGCGACGATGGGCATCGCCGAGGCGATGTACGACAAGGGCTCGTGGCCGACACTGACCGATGCGTTCCAGGCGGCCTTCAACGGCAGCGGGGACAAGCTGATGGCGATGGCCGATCAGTATGCCGAGCGCGACAGCGACGGCAGCTACAGCGGCAACATCATGCAGGTGCTCAATGCGGTGAATTGCCTTGACCGCGGCGGCTCCTCGAACCTGGCGACCTACCGCAAGGATGCCAAGACCTTCGCGAAGGTCGCGCCGACCTGGGGGCCGATGCTGGCGTGGGGCGGTCTCGCGTGCGGCGAGTGGCCGGTGAAGGCGACGGGCAAGCCGGAGCGGGTCACGGCCAAGGGCTCCGGGCCGATCCTGGTGGTCGGCACGACCCGCGACCCGGCCACGCCATACGAATGGGCCCAGCGGCTGGCCAAGGAGCTCGACAACGGTCACCTGCTGACGTATGACGGCGACGGGCACACGGCATACAAGCTCGGCTCGTCCTGTGTGGACGGCGTCGTCGACGACTACCTGATCGACGGGAAGGTCCCCGCGAAGGGCAAGACCTGCTGAGTTTGGCCGCGGAGGCGTTCCGCAGCTTCCGCCATGCCGATCGCGCTCTATGGCGCACGTCTGGCACGGCGCTGACAACGGACGCGCTCGCCGCCATGCCGATCGCGTCGTATGGCGCGCTCCTGGCATGGCGCGGGCCGCTCCCGGCGGCCGATTCGGTGTCTTGGCCGACTGCTGCGTATACTCGTCGCGGCCTCCGGCGCACGCCGGGGTCATGCCGCCTTAGCTCAGTCGGTAGAGCGATTCACTCGTAATGAATAGGTCAACGGTTCGATTCCGTTAGGCGGCTCCACCAATGCCCTCGACGTATGTCGGGGGCATTTTCCTTTGCCGGTGCGGTGCCCAGTGCCGGCTCCCGGCGGACGCCTACGACGCACTCGGTGAGCCCGGCCGCTCACCCGTCGTCCCGCCGGCAAGCGCGTCGAGTGCCAGCGTCGCGTAGCGCTCGGCTGCGCGGGCCCGCCGACCTTCCGGCAAGGAGGCGATGGAGCGACCGGCAGCCAGGAGCATGATCAGGTCGTCCATGGTGAAGTCGCTCCGCAGCCGTCCGGTGCGTTGGGCGCGCCGGGCGACCTCAGCGATCATCCGGAGCAGTTGGCGACGATGTGCCGCGATGACGTCGCCCATCGACTCGGTTGCGGTGAGCGCGTCGACCAGGCCCCGGTTGCGGGAGTTGAGCGCGATCAGTCGCCGGACGATGGACGCGAAGGCATTCCAGGCATCTTCGACGGCACGTCCCTCCTCCACGACTCGGCGACAGGTGAGCAGCTCGCCGGCGAAGACCTCGTCGACGAGATCCCTCTTGGTGGGGAATCTCCGGTAGAGCGTGGCCGGCCCGACACCGGCACGTCGGGCGACGTCCCGCATCCCGACCTCGAGACCGTCCCGCGAGAAGAGCTCGCGAGCCGCCTCGACGATCCGGTCCCGATTGTCCTGCGCGTCGGCCCGTAAGGGAGACGATTGCGCGCACATCACTCTCACTCCCTCCAGGCGGACGCCTGCGTCCGTTAACGTGCGACGGTACCGCACATGACGAGGAGCTGAGACGAATGCAGGCAGTGGTCATCCGCGACTTCGGGGATCCCGACGGGATGATCGTGGAGGAGGTGCCCGCACCGCGGCCCGGCCCGGGCCAGGTCGAGGTCGCGGTCGAGGCGATCGGTGTCGGCGGGGTCGACGCGGTCATCCGCCGCGGCACCATCGGCGGCTTCTCCCCGGGTTTCGTTCCCGGCAGCGAGGTGGCGGGCGAGGTCGTCTCGGCCGGCGCGGGCGTCGACCCGGTGTGGATCGGGCGACGCGTCTGGGCGTTCGTCGGCACCAGCGGCGGGTACGCCGAGCGAGCCGTTGCGTATGTCGACGACCTGACCGAGCTTCGGGACGGACTGTCGCCGGTGGACGCCGTCGCTCTCGGCAGCGCGGGCACCGTCGCGCATTTCGCCCTCGCGCATGCGCATTTCGCCGCGGGTGAGCGGGTGCTCGTGCGCGGAGCGGCGGGCAGCATCGGTATCGCTGCCGTCGAACTCGCGACACGAGGTGGTGCGGGCGCCGTCGCGGTGACGACATCGTCGTCGGAGCGTGGTCGCCGCCTGCGGGAGCTGGGCGCGAGTCACGTGCTGGACCGAGCCGGCGTCGGGGAGTCCGCGCCGGAGGACTACGACGTGATCGTGGACATCGTGGGTGGTGCCGACGTGCCGCGTTTCCTGGACAAGCTCGCCCCGAACGGGCGGCTGGTTCTCGTAGGTGCGGTCGCCGGTCTCCCACCGGCAGATTTCGGCATGCGCCTCATCGAGACCTTCCAGGCATCCCGGATGTTTTCGACCTTCAGCCTGAACACCGTGCCGGTGGCCGACCGCAACGCCGTCCGGTCCGATCTACTCGCAGCCGCGACGCGTGGCGAACTGACGCCGGTCGTGCACGACATCTTGACGCTCGCGGAGGCGCCGAAGGCACATCGGGCGATGGATGCCGGCACCGTCTTCGGCCGGATCGTCCTGGTCGGTTGACCTTCGCCATACGGCCGTTGGGGGCGCAGGCGTGGACGGCGCGGTCGTCACATGTCCTTCAGGAGTTTGGTGGTCGTGGTCTTGGCGCGCTTCTCGGCGCGCTTCTCCTTGATGCTCTTGGAGGACTTCTTGGACATCGTGCTTCGTGGCGACTTGTCGCTCATGGTCACTCCCATTGTCGGAAGCCTTGATGGCTCCGTCCTTCCACCGTACGCCGCGCCCGTGTCCGCTGATACCACTCGCCCGTCAGGCTCGGAAAGGCCTCGGCATACCGGGCTTGCCGAGAACGGCGTATGCCGCGTCGACGTCGTCGACGAGCAGCACCTTGTGGTTGTCGTGGTCGCTGTACTGGCCGTGCAGCGTCACGCCGGCGTCGACCAGCGTCGTCATCATCCGCGCCAGAGCACCCGGCGCGTCGGCGTCGAGGTCGACGACCGCGACCGGTGTCACGGTCACATCACGGAAACCGTTGTCGCGCAACGCTTTTGCAGCAAGCTCGCCGTCGGCCACGAGGTAGTGAGCAACACCTGACCACATCCCGCCGCCCTCCATGCCGATCCCGGCGGCGCCCAGCGCGCGTCCGATGTCGTGCAACGACGCGGCGCCGTCCGGCGCGGGAAGTTCGATGTCGAACAGTCAGACCACCTCGACGGTCGGCTCGAGCCGGATCTCGGTGGTCAGCGAGTTGGCGATGTAGCACTGCTCGTGCGCCGTGTGCAGCAACTCATGCACGCGCTCAGCGTCGCCGCCTCGCACGCGGATGTGCGGATGCAGCACGATGCGTGAAATGCGCACTGGTTGCTGATCGTCGGGCATCTCGCCCTCGGCGTCGTCCTCGTAGCTGACCACGTCGAGCTTCGCGCGCGCAGCGACTGCCAGGAAGCTGAGCAACTGGCAGGAGCTCGCGGCCGCGACCAGCAACGCCTCCGGATTCAGTTTCGTGGGATCACCGCGAAATGCCTTGTCCGCGCTCAGTTTCAGGGCACTGTCGTTCGCGGTCACCTCGTGTTCACGGGGATATGAGCGGTAGTCGCTGGTGGACCCGGTCCAGGTCAGGGCGGCGTCATACAGGTGGGTCGTCATACCTGCACCGTATGGCGCAAAGACTTCGGCCCTCGCCGAATGATCATTCGTGCGAGGCGTTTTCGGCCGGATACGTCGGCCTCATCGAGGCGATCGAGGACAAGTGCTCCTTCGGCATTCCGAGGGTGGAGCGGTGTGACGCTCCAATCTGGTCGCTCAGCCGGACTGATCGGCGTTCGCTTGTCGTTGCAGTGCGGTGGCGGTGAGGCTGTGGTCGATGTGGGAGAGGGCCAGCGCTCTTGCGTCTTCCGCCGCGCCGTCGATGACGTGCTGAACGATCTCGTGGTGCTCGTTGAAGTCCCGGATGCGAGGCTCTGCTCCATCCGGTAGTTCAAGGCCCATGCGACGGTAACGGTCGGACTTGTCCCAGAGGTCGCCCAGCATGCGAATCATGACGGCATTGTGGGAGGACAGATAGAGCGCTTCGTGCACCGCGCGATGGGCGGCCAGGGCCGACTCGCCCCATTCGCGCGTCACTGGTAGCAGTTGCTCCAAAGCATCAGTCATCCTCGCAATGTCGTCGTCCGTGCGGCGATCAGCTGCCAATGCGATCGCCGCTGGTTCGAGCGCGCGGCGTGTCTCGAACAGTTGGCGCGCCTCCTCCAGGTCCATGCCCGCCACACGCGCGTTGCGGTGTGCGTCCAGCAGGATCCAGCCCTCGCCACTCAGCCGGCGGACTGCTTCCCGTAGGGGGGTGATGCTGATGCCCAGCAAGTCAGCCAGCTCATACTGCTGAAGCTTTGCGCCGGGTCGCAGGGTGCCGTCGAGGATCTGCTGGCGGATCTCGGCATACGCGACGTCCGCCTTGCTGGTGAAGGTGTACGTCGTCATGACCACAGCATCCCACGTTCTTATAAGAACCTCTTGCGGGCGCTCGGTTCGGCCTCGTATGCTCGTCGTCACATCTTATAAGTTACAAGAAAGGGTCGCGATGAAGATCATCTCCGCCCATGAGGGCGTCATTCCAATCAGCTCCTCGATGAGCAACGCGTTCATCGATTTTTCGACGATGGACTGCTCGATCGTGGCCTTGGTCAGCGACGTGACGGTCGACGGCGAGCCGGTAGTCGGTTATGGGTTCAACTCCAATGGCCGCTACTCCGCGGGGGAGATCCTGCGCCGCCGGATTCTCCCGCGTCTGATGGACGCCCCTGCCGACAGCCTGCTGGACGAGAACGGCGAACTCAGTCCGGCGATCGCCTGGGACGCCATGATGCGCAACGAGAAGCCTGGCGGTCATGGCGAGCGCTCTGTTGCGGTCGGTGTCGTCGACATGGCGCTGCACGACCTCGTGGCAAAGGTCGCCGCCGTCCCGCTCTACCGATGGGTCGCGCAGAAGTACGGCGACGGCACGTACGACGACTCCGTCTTTGTGTACGCAGCCGGCGGCTATTACGCACCTGGGAAAGCCGATAAGGACCTGCAGGACGAGATGAAAGGTTTCCTCGACGCGGGCTACGAGGTCGTCAAGATGAAGATCGGCGGCGCAGATCTGGCCGACGACCTCCGCCGGATCGAGGCCGTGCTGCAGGTTCTCGGCGGCGATGGCTCCCGGCTGGCAGTCGATGTGAATGGCCGCTTCGGCCTCGAGACGGCACTGGCCTACGCCCACGCGCTCGAGCCCTACGGCCTGTTCTGGTACGAGGAGGTCGGTGACCCGCTTGACTACCAGCTGAACGCAACGATCGCCGAGAACTATCGCGGCCCGATAGCGACCGGCGAGAACCTGTTCTCCCTGCAGGACGCCCGCAACCTCATCCGGTACGCCGGGCTACGTCCCGACAGGGACTACATCCAGGTCGACCCGGCCCTGAGCTACGGATTGGTCGAATACACGCGAATACAGGACATGCTCGCCCAGCACGGCTGGTCGTCGCGCAGATGCATCCCGCACGGCGGGCACCAGTTCTCCTTGCACATCGCTGCCGCACTCAAGCTCGGCGGAAACGAGTCCTATCCCGGCGAGTTCCAACCGACGGGCGGGTTCGCGGACGACGCGGTGGTGCGCAACAGCAGGGTCGCCCTCGACGATCGACCTGGCATCGGTTTCGAGGGCAAGGCCAACTTCTATCAAGTCCTGCGTGCGCTGCACGCCTGAGCGCCGACACCGAAAGAAGCCGTCATGGCATACCCCTCCCAACCTCCGTCCGCACCGCCGGACCAGCGATCCCTGGTAACACGCTTTCTTGGCCAGCTCTGGTTCCAGGTGATCATCGGACTTGCCCTGGGCATCCTTGTGGGTGCTGTCTTCCCACATGTCGGCGAGTCATTGGCACCCTTGAACGACTGGTTCATCGCTCTGATCAAGATGATCGTCGTCCCAGTCATCTTCTGCGTCATCGTGGCCGGCATCTCATCGATGGACAGCCTCGGCAAGGCCGGCCGGATCGGCGTCAAGGCGATTTCATACTTCCTGGTCTTCTCGCTGCTCTCGATGCTGATCGGGTTCGCCGTCGGGGCGATCTTCAAGCCCGGGCGCGGCATGCACATCGACGTGTCATCCCTGTCGACCGCCGGCATACCTGCTGACGAACTTCACACGGGAGGATTCACTGACTTCGTCAGCAGCCTGATACCCGACAACCTGCTCGGCGGCGTCACCGGCGGAAACGTTCTCGCCGCGCTCGTCGTGTCGCTGTTATTCGGTGCCGCGCTGAACCTCAGCGGGGACCAAGGGCGGCCACTGGTCGCCGGGATCAACGCTCTGCAGAACGTCTTGTTCCGCATTGTCGGGTGGATCATGCGCCTGTCGCCGATCGCAGTTTTCGGAGCTTTGGCTTCGGTGGTCGCGACAACCGGTCTCGACAGCCTGCGCAGCCTGGCCTACCTGATCGTGTTGTTCGCAGCGACCTGTGTCGTGTACGTCGTCGTGGTGCTAGGTCTGGTGATGCGCGCCTGCGGTCTGAGCATCTTCGGACTACTGGGATACCTCAAGGAGGAGCTCATCGTCGTCCTGAGCACCTGCTCGAGCGAGTCGGTCCTGCCTCAAGTGATTCGTCGCATGGAGAACCTCGGTGTCGGCAAACCAGTCGTGGGCATCACCATCCCGTCCGGCTATTCGTTCAACCTCGACGGTTCGGCGCTCTATCTGACTATGGGGTTCCTCTTCCTGGCGCAGGCCACCGACACGCACCTGTCCTGGGAGCAGCAGCTGGTCATGATCGGCGTCATGATGCTCATGAGCAAGGGCACCGCCGGTGTCGCCGGAGGGGCATTTGTCATCCTGGCCAGCACCGTGACTTCTGTCGGCACAGTGCCGGTTGCCGCGTTGGCGCTCATCGTCGGAATCGACCGCATACTCAATGAGGGCCGCGTCTTCATCAACGTGCTGGGCAACAGCGTGGCGGCGATCGTGATCGCGAAATGGGAGAAGGACTTCGACCAGGACCGTGCTCGCCGCATTCTGGCTGGTCGCGGCCGTGATCTGCCCGGCGAGTCACTCGGTGAGGAAACGTCGAGCGCTGTGCGTGCAGGCGGAGTGAAAGCGGAACGTCCACGGAGGACCGAAGGGGCAGAGATAGCCGGCGGCTGAAGTCGCTGATGGGCTTCTGATAGCACTGCACCGGCCCCTCGGGTTTGGTTCAGCGAGCACCTGATGACCGGCTCCCTGTCCAGGGACAGCCGGTCCTCAGGTGCTCCGGCAATTATCCGGCTCGCGAGATTGTGCGGTCCGCTCTCCTCGGCCAGAAGGGCGCGTCCAGCGCATGGTGAACGAGCCGGGCACGAAGGAATCGGGTCGCTCGGCGCTGGCCCGGTAACAACGGGGCGATTTGCCGACGATCTCGGTGAAGGTCCGCGTGAACGTGCCCAGGCTGCTGAACCCGACCTCCATGCAGATCGCGGTGACGCTGTGGTCGGTCCAGCGCAGCAGGTACATCGCACGCTCCACCCTGCGTCGTTGCAGGTAGCGGTGTGGTGTCTCGCCGAAGGCCGCCTTGAACTCCCGGATGAAATGCGCCCGGCCCATCAGCGCGATGCGTGCGAGGCGCGGCACATCGAGCTGCTCGCGGTAGTGCACGTCGATCGCGTCGCGGGCCCGCAACAACCGGCGGTTGCGGTCCTCCTGGGGCTCCATCCGCCTCATCGTATGGCGGCGAACAGCCGCGCACTTTCGGAGAAGCGCGACCGCGCGGCCCGCCATACGCTCGAGAGCATTCGACCGGCACCACCGACGGGAACAGGACCAACACCATGTTGAAGCGGAACAACATCTCCTCGATCTTCGTGCTCGACCAGGACGAGGCGAAGACCTTCTACACCGAGGTGCTCGGCCTCGAGGTGGACCAGGACATGGACTTCGGCCCCATGCGCTGGCTGACCGTGCGCGTCCCGGGCGACCCGAAGGTGATCCTGCTGGAGAAGCCCGGTCCTCCGGGGATCGATGAGGCCACCGCGGCGCAGGTCCGGGAACTCGTCACGAAGGGAGCCGGCGGCGGCTGGCTGGCATTCGACACCGACGATGTGGACGGGGCGTTCGCCCGGCTGAAGGAGGCCGGCGTCGACTTCACCCAGGAGATCGTCGAGCAGCCGTATGGCCGCGATTTCGCCATCCGCGATCCGTTCGGCAACAACCTCCGGATCGGAGACGTGCACAGCGACCTGCCCTGACGGTCGCCGGAAAGCGTTGGTGTCAGGCGAATTTCGCCCGGGCGCGCTCGGCGGCCGTGCGCACTCGCGGGTTGTCATCCTCGGCAAGCTGCTCCAGCGCGGCGGGTGCGTCGACCGAGGACGTCATACGGGCGGCGATGACCTTGGCGGCCATCTCGCGGACCCGCCAGTGCTCGTCGGAAGAGGCGGCAACGACCGACGCCTCGGCGATCGGGTCCCAGGCGTAGAGGAACGCCCGCAGTGCCCAGGTGCGTGGCCAGTAGCCGGCCGGTCCGCCCTCGTGCCCCGCCAGCACGTATGCCGCACTGTCGCCACCGGTGGCTTCCACCAGTGCGGGATCGGTCGCGCCGCCCAACAGAGCGACGCAGCGCATCACGAACTCGTGCTCACCGTCTCGTGCGACGGCCGCCGTGACCCGGGCTCGCGGGGTTGTTCCACCCATGACGACCGAGTGTGGCACCGAGAGCCGACATCTCACACGGAGGAAGGGCATCAGGGGATCGGACCCGTGGGGCATTTGCCCGATGTGCAGTGTCTCCGGCGTCCCTAATGTCGGCGGGACCAGTATCCGCACACACTGAATGGTGGCCTGAAATGTCAAGAACCTCAGTTCCGCGAAGAGCCAGTCGTCATATGGGAGTCAAGGTGGCGGTCGTCGCGCTCGGCTTCGCAGGCGTGGGCGTCGGTGTCGCACACGCGACGTCGCCCGACGAAGGGCAGCAGTACACGGCGTGCCTGAACCCCGCTGCTGGCCAGATCCTCAATGCTGCGATCGGAACGTCGCCTCGAATGCCCTGTTAGAAGCCGCAAGTTCAGATCACCTGGAACGAGACCGGCCCGGTGGGTGCAACCGGGCCCGCCGGGCCCAAGGGCGAGACCGGCGCTACTGGTCCCGTCGGGCCGGCCGGGCCCAAGGGCGAGACGGGCGCTACTGGTCCCGTCGGGCCCAAGGGCGACACGGGTGCTACCGGGCCCGCTGGAACGAATGTCGCGGCCGGCCAGACCTGTGCGACGGGAGCCGTCACCGGGTTCGACGCTTCGGGCGACATCATCTGCGGCACACCGGAGCCGGCGTGTCCGGCGAATTCAACCCTGACCTTCAAAGTGACGAGTAACCCGAGCGGCACGCTCGAGTACTGGCCCGGTGGTGAGCAGACTCTCAGCGCCGAGGGACATCCGACGTGCACTGTGACGGTCCAGAACCCGAGAGGGTTGATCTCCGACATCAACGCGACCGGCATCGGCGACAAACCGTGGGCGCTCGTCTCGAAGACCGGGTTCACGTCGGCGTCCATCTCGGCGAGGATTCCGGACTGCAAGGGATTCCTGTCCGTAGGAAGTGTGTTGGGCAACTACCCGACGTGCTCCAACGCGTCGACCGTCCTCGAAAGCGGTCATTCCACGGCGACGTTCGTGGTGACAGCGTCCTGACCGCCCCGATAGGAACACTGCAACTGTCCCAAGAGGTCGAGCACCCGCGAGTATGGCGCCATACCCGCGGGTACCCGACCGTTCGAGGCGGGTGAGAGCAGTGGCGCTCTAGTCCGCCGGAACCTCACCGCGCGCGATCCGCGTCGCCCAGCGCATCACGGCCACGTCATCGACGTGTCCCGTCGGCAGGTTGTCCGGTATGACGTCGTTCATGTCGACCAGATAGAGAAGGGCCGCGATCACCAGGCGGCAGCGCGCATCCGCGACCGGATTGGTCGTGTCGCCGCTGGTCAGGTCATCGATGTGGGCGTCCACGACCGCACAGGCGATGTCGATGTCGATGCCACCGCGAGCGTCGGGCAACTGGCCGATGCCGAACTCGTGGGCAGCGACCCTTTCGAGCAACTGCGTGAGCGCCGCGGGGTCGTTCGCAGCGCGGGCCGCCTCACGGCGGCACCGCTGGAACGGCAAGGACGTCAGGAGCTTGTCCAGTGCGGGCTGGGTATCGGAACTCACGGGTCCTGCACTGTAGCGGCCCAGCGTGCGTGCCGGGCGTTTCGCGCGATGACTACCGCGTCACAACCGGCGGATCGGCAACTCGGTCTCCACCGCAGCGTCTTCGTCGCGCACCAGGTGATAGGCACCCGCGCCGTCGAGCTCGGACACCGCTTCAACGAATTCGGTGCCGCGGTAAAGGACGCCGGCGCCGTCGTCGGTGCAGTAGGACTCCGGCAGCGTGCCGTCGGCGACGAGACGCTGCATCAACGGACGGCGGCGGGCCTCGCCGTCGTAGTGGACGCCGTTGCCGTAGGGGAGCAGGCCGAGACCGTTGGTGACCGGTCGCAGGTCGACTCCGAAGGAGTCCGTCGTGCCACCGGTGTGCCAGCAGATCGAGCCCGCGCTGACCCCGGTCAGCACCACGCCCGCCTCCCAGGCCGCCCGCATCGCGTCGTCGAGGCCGTGCACGCGCCATACAGCGAGCAGGTTGGCGACCGAGCCGCCCATCACCCAGACGACGTCCTGTTGCAGGAGGTGCTCGGCCGGGTCGGCGACGTTCGGCATGGTGAAGAGCTGCAGGTGGGAGTGCTCGTAGCCGGCGACCTTTGCCGCCTCGGCCAGCGCGTGCAGCACGTGCGGGTTGTCCCCGACCGCCGTCGAGACGGTGCACATGCGCGGCGCGCGACCGGTGACGCCGGCGAGATCGACTGCGAACTGGGTCAATTCGCTGAATTCGAAGTAGGTGCGTTCGCCAGCACGGACGCCGCCGGAGGTCGCGAGGATGGTGCGCTTGTCGGACATGCGGGGACGGTAGCGCAGCGGAGCGTTCGCCCGCACTCGCATTGATGCCCCGGCGCCGGCGGTGGTCCGCCGGTGCCGGGGCATCAACTGCTCTCGCTACTTGACGACCGTGATCACGACCGGGTCGGAGGCCGCCATACCGCCGTCGGCGTCCGTGTAGCGAGCAGTGATGGTGTGCGCGTCGAGTGCTGCGTCCTTCGGCAGCCGATAGGTGGCCTTGCCGGCACCGTTGGTGGTGACGGTGGCGACCAATGCGCCGTTGTCGTAGAACTCGACCGGCAGCTGCTTGGCCGTGCCCTCCTCGAGGGTGACCTGGGCGGTGAGCTTGGTGCCGCTGCCCTTGCCGTACCGCTGGACGGTGCCCTGCGCGTCGAGGCTGACCTCGGCAGAGCTCTCCGGCGCGGCCTCGACCGGCACGTTCACCCGGGTCGTCGTACCCGTGGTGTCACCGGTGATGGTCAGCGCAGCGGTGCCTTCCGGTGTGCCGGCCGGCAGGTTGACGCTGACGGTCGCGTTGCCGGTCTCGTCGTCCTTGACGGTGCCGACCGTGTTGTCGACCGGGAAGGAGCCGAGCTTCGTGTCACCCAGGCTGACCGTGACCGAACTGTCGGTCGTGGTGCCCGTCGACATTGCGAGGGAGGACAGGTCGAACGCCACTGTGTCACCCGCCTTGTATGCCGCGGGCGCGCCGTCGGGGAAGTGCACGCCGACCGAGCGCTGCGAGTTGTCAACCGGCAGAGCCGAATCCGCAGCCTTGGCGGCCATGTAGTCGACCATGCCCTGCAGGTCCGTCTGGCCGGTGTCCTTCTTGTTCGCACCGTTGGCGAGCTCGCCGAAGTTGTCACCGCCGGTCGCCAGGAACGAGTTGACCGTGACCGAGTAGGTGGCGCTGTCGGTGATCGGCTCGCCGTTCAGCCACATCTGCCGGATGTGGTCGTTCGTCGCGCCTGCGGGGTCATAGGTGTAGGTGAAGCCCTTGGAGATGCCCAGCCGCAGGAAGGCGCGTGACGCACCGGCCGGCTGCCACTGCTGCTCCAGCACCTGCTTGATCTGCGCGCCGGTCAGCGACATGTTGACCAGCGTGTTGGCGAACGGCTGGACGGTGGCGGCCTGCTTGTAGGTCAGCACCGTCGGGTATGCCGAGGGGTCGTTGCCGACCATGTCGGCGCGCAACCCGCCGGGGTTCATGAATGCGATCTGGGCAGAGCCGGTCGTCGTCGACTCGGTGGCCCAGCGCTGGGCCTCGGCGACCAGGTTGCCCAGCGTCGACTCGCCGCCGCGGTTCTCGTCCGAGGCGGAGTTCTTGGCCCGGTTGAACGGCCCGGCGATGTTGCCCAGCGGCTTCTTGCCGAGCACCTCGGCGTTGGCGACCGCGGTGTCGACGATCTTGCCGACACTGCCGTCGGCGGCGTAGTTGGGGACCCAGATCATCTTGGTCGGGTCGTCGGAGTTCGGGTCGTCGACCTGCTTGGTCAGCGCCAGGGTGTTGGACTCGACACCGGTGACGTCACCGGCGGCGGACACGGTGAAGTTCAGCTGGTCCAGGTTGTAGCCGTACTGGCCGGCGGAGACCACCGGGCGCTGCTTCACCTGCCGGTCGGCCCAGCCGGGCACGTCGACCATGCAGTTGTAGGTCAGGTGCGTGTGGCCGGAGATGACCGCGTCCACGTTGTCGTCCAGGCCGGTGACGACCTTGCCGAAGTCGTTGGTCGGGTCACTGACCGACGCACAGTCGGTGTTCGGGGCGCCCTCGTGGACCAGCATCACCACGATGTCCGCCTCGCCGCTCGACTTCAGCGCATCGGCTTCCTTGTTGACCGCGCTCGCGATGTCGGTGACCTGGATGTTCGAGATGCCGCCGGGGGAGACCAGCTCGGGCAGGTGCTCGGTGACCGCGCCGACGAAGCCGACCTTGACGCCGTTCATGTCCTTGACCCACGTCGGGTCGAGCGCCGGGTTGCCGCTGTCCTTGAACTTCACGTTCGCGCCCAGGTACTTCCACGTCGCCCCGCCATACGGATTGGTGGTTGCGTCGTATGGCGCCATGACGCGGTTCACCAGGTCGTCATACCCCTGGTCGAACTCGTGGTTGCCGACCGCGGACACCTCGAGGCCGGATGCGTTGAGCGCGTCGATCGTCGGCTTGTCGTGTGCGATGAACGATTCGAAGGTGGAGGCGCCGATGAGGTCGCCGGCCGCGGCGAAGGTGGTGTTCGGCTGCTTGGCCCGCAGGTCGTTCACCGCCCCGGCGAGCACTGCGGCACCGGCCTCCTGCCCGTTGGCCTGGATGCGCCCGTGGAAGTCGTTGATGCCCAGGATCTGCACCTGGGTGTCGCCCGCGGCTGCCTGTGCGTGGTCGGGCGCTGCAAGCGTCATACCGGTGGCCATTGTGAGGGCCCCGACCACCGCCGTTCCCAGTCGGAATGCTCTCTTCGTCACGCCTGTCTCCTGCCGATAGTTGGACTCGGCAGTGATGCCCATACCACGGATCTCTGCCAGAACTCGGAAGAGTAGTTCAACGAACGCTGTGAGGACCGCGGAATGCGACAACAGGCACTCGACGGCCGGCTGGCAGGATGGCGCCATGGGGCAGGTCCTGGTGGTCGGCGGTGCCAATGTCGACGTCGTCGCGCAGTCGACCGGACGCTTCACGCCCGGGACCAGCAACCCGGGCCGGACCTACTCGAGCGCCGGCGGGGTGGGTCGCAACATCGCCGCGAACCTCGGCCGGCTCGGCGTGCCCACGACACTCATCACTGCATTCGGCGACGACACCTTCGGCCGTCGATTGCGTGACGAAACCGCCGCAGCCGCAGTCGATCTCACGCATGCGGTCGAGCTGCCGATGCCCAGTGGGAGCTACCTCGCGATGCTCGACGCCGACGGTGAGCTGGTCGGCGCGGTGTCGGACATGGCCGCAGCGGAGTCGCTGCGCGCGGAGCACGTGCCCGAGGACGTCGTGGCGGCGGCCGCGTATGTCGTGCTCGACGCCAACCTGTCGGCGGAGTTGCTGGAGCATGTATGCCGCGCCGCCGCCGCGCACGGCGTCGCTGTCGTCATCGATCCGGTGTCGGTGCCCAAGGCGGACCGCGTGCTGAAGGCACTGCACGCCGGCCCGGTCCACACGATCACGCCGACCCGTACCGAGCTCGTGGCACTGACCGGTGAGGACGACCTGGACAAGGGCGTCGCCGCGCTGCGCGACCTCGGGGTCGGCCGCGTATGGGTGCGTGAAGGAGCAAGCGGGTCAACGCTTTTCGCGCCCGGGTCGAGCACCCACGTGGCGGCGATCCCGGCCGACGTACGCAATGTGACCGGTGCCGGTGACGCGATGGCTGCGGCATACGTGCACGCGCTGGTCACCGGACACGACGACGTCACCGCAGCCCGGCACGGAGCGGCCGCGGCATACCTGACCATCACCAGTGAGCACACCGTCCGGCCGGATCTGACTCCGGCACTCATCGGGAACGTCCTGAAGGAGCCTCACTCATGAGCGTCCACCCCCGTTTGCAGCTGACCGACGAGGTGCGCGAGGCGCTCGCCGACGGGCGGCCGGTCGTCGCGCTGGAGAGCACGATCATCAGTCACGGCATGCCCTACCCGGACAACGTGACGATGGCGCGCGAGGTCGAGGCGCTCATCCGCGCCGAGGGAGCGGTGCCGGCGACGATCGCGGTCCTCGACGGTGTCCCGCGCGTCGGGCTGACCGATGAGAACCTCGAAATGCTCGGCAAGGCAGGCGAATCCGTCACCAAGGCAAGCGTGCGCGACCTCGCCTACGTCATCGCCAAAGGCATCCACGGGGCGACGACGGTGGCGGCGACGATGCGGCTCGCGTCGCTGGCCGGCATCCGGGTCTTCGCGACCGGCGGGCTCGGGGGTGTGCACCGCGGGGCGGCCACCTCGATGGATGTGTCCGCGGACCTCACCGAGCTGTCCCGCACGCCGGTCGCGGTCATCTCGGCGGGCGTGAAGTCGATCCTCGACATCGGGCTGACGCTCGAGGCGATGGAGACCCTCTCGATCCCCGTCGTCGGCTACCAGACCGACGAATTCCCTTCGTTCTACTCACGATCCAGCGGGTATGACGTCCCGATGCGCGCCGACAGCCCCGAGGAACTCGCCGCGATCATGGCGACCCAGTGGGACCTCGGCGTCACCGCCGGCTTCGACATCGCCAACCCGATCCCGGCGGCAGACGAGATCCCCGCCGAGGAGATCTCCGGCATCATCACGCAGGCCCTCGCCGACATGGACCGACTCGGCATCACCGGCAAAGACACGACGCCATACCTGCTCGGGCGCGTGGTGGAGCTGACCGGCGGTGCGTCGCTGACCGCGAACATCGCACTGGTCAAGAACAACGCGCTGCTCGGCGCGCACCTCGCGACGGCGTACGCGCGTCTTGCGGATTGAGTAGGGCGAGGAACGAGTCGTGCGTCCTGCGGATTGAGTAGGGCGACGGACGAGTCGTATGTCTTGCGGATTGAGTAGGGCGAGGGACGAGTCGTATGTCGTGCGGATTGAGTAGGGCGAGGGACGAGCCCGTATCGAAATCCGCCCCGGTCAGCCGCGCTGCCGGTTCACGAACGACGCCTGCTTGGCGCGATTGCCGCAGACTGCCATCTGGCACCAGCGACGCCGGCCCGAGGTGTTGAGGAAGAGCCAGCCGCAGTCCTCGCCGGGGCAGGCGGCCACGAGCTCCCGCTGCTCGTCGGCCAGCAGCCGGCCGGCCTCGATGAGCAGGGCATCGAGCGGGTCCTTGAGCGTGCCGTGTCCGCTGAATTCCCACCGTGCGCTGTCGACATCGACGACGAAGCGCTGCCGTGAGTGCGCTGCGCTGATGGCGTCGGCGAGTCGCTTTCTGGCGGCTGCGCTCGGCGAGCCGGTCAGCGCTGCGTAGAGGTCCGCTCGAAGGGACCTGGCGCGAGCCAGGACACGGTCGGCCGTCCCCGGGTCCTGCACGGCATGCTGCCGCAGCGCGTCGCCGGCCTCAGCGGACAGGACGCCGGACGTGACCGCGAGCAGCGCGAGCGCGTCATACGACCGCAGGTATTCGCCGCGCGGATCCGGCGGTCCGTCCCAGCCGGCGCGGGTGTTGCACAGCTCCAGGGCCGGGTCTCCGCTGAGCGGCTTGGGCAGGACGACGCCATCGACCTCGATCGTCCAGGGGGTTGACATGTGAACCATCTAACCACTGTTATCGACGTAACCGGTTAATTCAAATCAATGGTTAGGGGTATGGCGATGCGACTGTCACGAGGAGTGACCGCAACGATCGGAGCAGTGGTGCTCGCTGTCGGTACGGCGCAGGCGGCGCCGGCCGTGGCGGCGCCGCGAGCGAACGAGGGGACCCCGGGCTGGCACTGGGTGAACGAGGGGTGGGAGCCGGCACCGCAGGGCGACAACACGCTGCCGGCCGCGCGCTACTGCGGGACGTTCGACCTCGAGCTGGACTCGATCAGCGACGACGTTCGCAGCAAGGTGCTGTCGCGCTGGGACAACGGGACGCCGAAGGACACCTACTACACCGGCGCACTCACCGTTCGCGCCGAGAATCTCAGCACCGGCAAGGCCAAGGACTACGACATGGGCGGTGACATGCTGGCGAGCAACTACTCGACGGGGAACCCGCACATCTATCAGCTCTTCGGGCCGGTCGGGATCGGCATGCCGATCGGCGCGTCCAAGGGCCTGCCGGCGAGCTACTACGTGGTGGACGGCTATCACGTGCTCCGCTTCAACGCGGACACGACGCAGCGGACGCTCACGGTGAAACTCGGATCCGAGACCGACATCTGCGCCGCGCTGCGGTGACCGAGGGGCGTGCCGGTGCTGCTCAGGGGCGCCGTGCACAATGGAGGGGTGATTGCCACCCTGTCGACCAAGCTCGACCAGAACAACGGGCACCCCATCGGGATGGGCGTCACCTTCTTCGGCATCTGCATCTTCATGATCGCCCTCTTCGCCCTGATCATCTGGGTCGGCAAGCAGCGTGACAAGCGCCGCGGTGGCCCGAAGGAAGCTCCGCAGCTTCCCCTGCTGATCAAGAAGGACGAGGAGCGTGAGCGGCGCCGTAACGCCGGTCACTGAGGCGATCGCGGCACTGGAGGCCGCGCGCACCACTCCCGTCGCACCCGGAGCACCCCTCGTCCCTGGCGCGGTCGGCATCCTCGCCGTCGGCGACGAGGTCCTCACGTCATACGCCACCGGCTCCGCCGTGTTGTATGACGACTCCGCCGCTCTCCTGCCGGCGCACGCCCGCGTGCCGATGCAGCTCGACACCGTTTTCGACGTCGCATCGCTGACCAAGCTCTTCACCGCGACCGTCGCGATGCAGCAGGTCGAGGCGGGTCTGCTCGAGCTGGATGCTCCGGTCGCGGACCACCTGCCCGACTTCGCCGCAGGTGGCAAGGCCGCCATCACCGTGCGCCAATTGCTCACGCACACCAGCGGTTTGGAGTGGTGGCTGCCGCTCTGGCGGGACTGGCCGAACCGCGATGCCCGCATCCACGCGGCCCTGACTCACCCGCCGGCCACACCGCCGGGGGAGCAGTTCGTCTACAGCGACCTCAACCTCATCGCGCTCGGCGTGCTGCTCGAGCAACTCGGCGGCGCAACCCTCGATGTGCTGGTCCATCACGGCGTGACAGTGCCGCTGGGCATGCGCGACACCGGGTTCCTCACCCAGCTCGGACATGTCGAGACGGCTCGCTTCGCCGCCACCGAGATCGAGGACGACACGGGTCGCGGTCTGGTGCGCGGTGAGGTGCACGACGAGAACGCCTGGTCCCTCGAGGGAGTCGCGGGCCATGCCGGTGTGTTCTCCACTGGCGCCGACCTGCTGCGCTTCGCCCGGGTCTTCACCGGCAGCGACCCGCGAATCCTGAGCGCCGACAGCGTGATCGTCATGACCACGAACCTCAACCCCGACCTGCCCGACGACGCGCATGGCATCGGATTCGAGATCGACCAGCCCCGCTACATGGGCGAGCTGAGCGGCCCGCGCACCATCGGCCACACCGGCTTCACCGGGACTTCGCTCGTCGCGGACCTGGCGAGCGGCGCGACCGCCATACTCCTCACGAATGCGGTGCACCCGCATCGCCCGGAGACGTCGATCAACGCGCTGCGCGCCGCCTGGGCGACCGGTGCGGCGAGATCACTTCACTGACCGCACTCGTCGCAGGACGGCCTCGGCGACCTCCGCTGCGTTGACCTCCGGCAGCCAGTGCCCGGCACCCTCCAGCTCGACGAATTCGTAAGGGCCGGAGACGAATTCGGCTGACTTCTCGGCGGCTTCACGACCCAGGGCGAAGTCCCGGGTGCCCCACACGTAGGTCATCGGCACGGTGATCGTGCTCCGCCGGACCGGATGCGCCGCTCCGTCGCGCTTCCGGCCGGGCAGTGCGGCGCGCAGCTGCCCCGCGAACATCGAGCGATACCAACCCAGCGGGCCGGTCAGCGACTGCGGTGTGTCGAAGCGGTCGGCATACTTCTGGGCGTCCTCGCGCGACATACCCGTCTTCACATACATCTCCGGCAGTTGCCGAAGCATTCCGCGCTCGGCGATCCACGGCACCTGGAAGAACGCCATGTAGCTGCTCTTGCGCCACTGATCGCTGTGCCGCAGCGCCCACGCCAGGGCCTCGGGGTGTGGCGTCGACAGCGTCGTCGCCGACGCGATGCGGTCGGCATGCCGCTGCGCGAGCTGCCAGATCACGGCGCCGCCCCAGTCATGGCCGACGACGTGCGCCGTGTCCGCCCCCGCGGCATCGATCAGCGCGATGACGTCCCGCGCGAGTTGCGACAGGTGGTATGCCGTCCGGCTCTTCGGGGTGGCGCCGGGGGAGTAACCGCGCTGGTCGGGCGCGATGACCCGGTAGCCGGCCTCGACAAGTAGGGGCGTCACCTTCTGCCAGGCCTGGCGGTCCTGCGGAAAACCGTGCAGCAGCACGATGATCGGTGCATCTTCCGGCCCGGAATCCGAGACGTCGAAGGTCAGCTGGCCGCGGCGATACGTCTGCATGGTCCGACCGTAGCCCGGCTGCGCGCCCGATGGATGTCGCGAAGGTCACGTGCGCATGACTTGACCTCGATTCCGCTGTTGCATCTATGATAGATACAACATGAGTGCAAGCGATAAGGCATATGAACACGTCAAGGGCGGCATCCTCGCCGGTGACATCGCTCCGAGCAGCTTCCTGACCGAGGGGCAGCTCGCGGAGGCGGTCGGCATCTCGCGCACCCCGGTCCGGGAGGCACTGCTGCGGCTGCAGGCGGAAGGGATGGTCGAGCTCTTCCCGAAGAAGGGTGCGCTCGTCATCGCCCCGACGCCGCAGGAGATGCGCGAGGTCTTCGAGGCGCGCGCGTTGATCGAGGAGTGGGCCGCCGGCCAGATGTGGTCGCGTCGCAACGAGGCGTTGCCCGCGTTGCGCGAGAAGCTCGACGAGATGGCGGCCGCCATGAAGGTCGACGATGTCAGCGCCTTCAGCGCCGCCGACCGGGCCTTCCACGAGGTCATCGTGGTGTCGGCCGGCAACTCGGTGATCGCCCGGCAGTACTCCCACCTGCGCGACCGGCAGATCGTGATCGTCGCCGGCAATCTGCGGGGCGACAAGCCGCGGATGACCAAGTCGCTGCGTCAGCACCGGGAGTTGCTGCACCTGCTCGAGTCGGGCAGCAAGGCGCAGTTCGTGCACGCCTGCAGCGAGCACGTGGCGTATGCCGGAAGTCTGGCGGGCACCCGATGAACGCGCCCGCCACCGAGTCCGGCCACTTGCCCAGCGTCGTCGAATCCCCTTCCGCCCAATGGCCGTTGGGCGGTCGTCGTGCGTGGGCCGTCTTCGTCACCGCCCTGCTCGTCTACATCCTGGCGATCTTCCACCGCACCTCGTTGGGTGTCGCCGGGGTCATGGCCGCCGAGCGATTCCACATCAGCTCGGCCCAACTCGCGACCTTCGTCATGGTCCAGCTGTTCGTGTATGCCGCGATGCAGGTGCCCGTCGGAGCGTTGCTGGATCGCTTCGGCTCCAAGATCCTGCTGATCGCCGGTGTCACGACGATGACGATCGCGCAGTTCGGCTTCGCCTTCGCCAACACCTTCGCATTGGGTGTGCTGGCAAGGGTTTTCGTCGGTATGGGCGACGCAATGGTCTTCGTGTCGTTGCTGCGTCTGGTGGCGTTGTGGTTCCCGCCGGCGCGTTCCCCGATGATGACCCAGCTCGTCGGCGTCTTCGGCCAGTTCGGCGCCATCGCTGCGGCCGGGCCGCTCTCGGCCAGTCTGCACGGTCTGGGCTGGACCAAGTCCTACGTGCTGGCATCGTCGATCGGCATAGTTCTCGGGATCGCCCTGATCCTGGTCGTGCGCGACTCGCCATACACGACCAAGGAGCGGACCGAGATCAAACTGCGCGCCGTGGCGCGTGCGGTGTCCAGCGCCTGGCGTGAACCGGGCACCCGCCTCGGGTTGTGGTGCCACTTCACCTCGCAGTTCAGCGCGACGGTGTTCAGCCTGATGTGGGGTTTCCCGTTCCTGACCAAGGCGGAGGGCCTGTCGCCCGGGACGGCCAGCCTGCTGCTGGAGATCATGGTGGTCGCGACCGTCACGGCCAGCCCGTTCTTCGGTGCGTTCACCGCCCGATTCCCCTACAACCGCTCGACTCTCGTGCTCAGCACGGTCACGGCGATCATGACGATGTGGGCGGTCGTGCTGCTCTGGCCGGGCCAGGCCCCGCTGCCGGTGCTGATCCTGCTCGTGGTCGTCACCGCGATCGGTGGCCCGGGCTCGATGATCGGCTTCGACCTGGCGCGGACGTTCAACCCGAAACACCGGATCGGCTCCGCCTCGGGCATCGTCAATGTCGGCGGGTTCTCCGCCACCTTGATGTCGGTCTTGGTGATCGGCGTCATCCTCGACCACGTCGCGCCCGGCGGTGCGGAGCACTACGACATGCACGCCTTCCGGGTGGCCATGTCGTTCCAGTACGTCGTGTGGGCGTTCGGGATCGTCCAGATCCTGCGTCTGCGGCGTCGTACCCGGCGGCTGGTGCACGCCTCGGAGGACTACGAGCACCTCAAGGTCGGCGTCGGCGCGCTGCGCACCAACCGCTGATCGACCGGCATACCAAAGCATTGAGCGGCGTACGAAATCAGCGTGATTTCGTACGCCGCTCAATGCGGTTGTGCGCCGCTCGATCAGGAGGGCACGGACCTGTCGATCAGGACGGCGCGCACCCGGCGCGAGCCGGAACCGGTACTCAGTGCTGGTTGGGGGAGACCCAGCGCGCGGTGTCGACCTTCTGGTCCTTCGCACGCTGCAGCGCGTCGCCGACGATCTTCTCGGCCTCGTCGCGGCCGGCCCAGTGCGAGCCCTCCTCGACGCTCTTGCCCGGCTCGAGCACCTTGTAGGTCTCGAAGAAGTGCTTGATCTCGTCCAGCAGGAACTTGTTGACGTCGCTGACGTCCTGGATGTCGTCCCAGCGCGGGTCGCCCGCGATGACCGACAGGATCTTGTCGTCGCCGCCGGCCTCGTCGACCATCTTGAAGACGCCGACCGGGCGAGCCTCGACAACGGCACCCGGGACGACCGACTCGGTGATCAGCAGCATCGCGTCCAGCGGGTCGCCGTCCTCACCGAGGGTGTGCTCGATGTATCCGTAGTCGGTGGGGTACTGCATCGACGTGAACAGCCGGCGGTCCAGGCGCAGGCGCCCGGTCTCGTGGTCGATCTCGTACTTGTTGCGGCTGCCCTGCGGCACCTCGATGGTGACGTCGAACTCCATTACGGCTTTGTCCCTTCGCCGGATCTTTGTGCTTGACTGACGCCTAGTTTGGCGCACACACGGGCGCGCTGTGGTGGTAGGGGTGAGATGAGCAAGCCGATCGCGATGGGCATCGCTGCCGTCGTGGCGCTGGGCGTCGCCTACGAGGCGCTCGATGTGTATGACGTCGTGCCCGGCCCGCTCACCCGGTCGGCAGCGGCGGCAGCGCCGGTCCCCGAACCCGGAAAAACCAGGGTCGGGCCGTCAGTGGCGCCCCCGACGCCGGCGTCGGCGAAGCCGCTCGCCGCCAGCGACGGACCCGAGCAGGTGCCTGCGAAGGTCCGGGCGCAGGTCGCCGCGGCGATGAAGAAGTCCGACCTCGCCAAGAAGCTCGGCATCGAGGTGCTCGATGCCAAGACCGGTCAGGTGCTGCTGCAGCGCAACGAAAACGCAGCGATGACACCGGCATCGGTCACCAAGCTGCTGTCGGCCTGGGTCGTCGCGAACACCCTCGACCTCGAAAAGCCGCTCACGACCAAAGTGGTCAATGGCGCATCCGCCGGCCGGATCGTCCTGGTTGCCGGCGGCGACACGGCACTGAATCCGGGCAAGGGCGATCCGGACCACGTCAACGGTCACGCCGGTCTCGCCGACCTGGCGGCACAGGTGGCCACCTCGCTGAAGAAGGCCGGCACGACCAAGGTGAGCGTGGGCGTGGACACGTCATACGCGCCGGGGCCGTTGACCGCGAAGCACTGGGACCCGGGTGTGGTCGCGGCCGGTTACACCGCGCGCATCGCGCAACTCGGGCTGTCGACCGAGCGCGCCACCGACCCCGCACGCCCGACGCCGGTCGACCCGGTCGCCTCGACGCAGAAGGCGTTCGTCAAGGCGCTGGTCGAGCAGGGGATCCACGCGACGCCCGGCGCGCACGTGACCGCGGGCAAGGACGCCAAGACCCTCGGCAAGGTCGACTCCTCGCCGCTGCTGGACGTCCTCGGCAATGCCCTGCAGGCCAGTGACAACGCGATGATCGAGTCGCTCACCCGGCAGGCCGCGTTTCATAAGGGAGTCGGCGGCTCGACCGCGGACGTCACGGCCTTCGTCGAGAAGACGCTGAAGGACGCCGGTTTCAACATGCGGGGCGTCAAGCTGGCCGATGTCTCCGGGCTCTCCGACGGCACCACGATCCCGCCGCGGGTGCTGGCCGACGTCCTGCTGTCGGGCACCAGCGGCAAGAACAAGCCGTTCGCCGAGGTCCTCACCCGGCTCAGCGTCGGCGGCTACAACGGCACACTCGACAACCGGTTCCTGCAGCCGTCGAACCGCTCCGCAGCCGGCGACGTCCGGGCCAAGACCGGCTCGCTCACCGACGTCGCCTCACTCGCCGGGACGGTGCTCACCAAGGACGACCGCGTGCTGGTCTTCGCGATCATCAGCAATGCGGCGAAGTCCTGGGGCCCCTACGGCACGCGCGCCGCCATCGACGACTTCGTCGCGGCGCTGCAGAAGTGTGGCTGCTCCGAATGAGAGCGGATCGCGTTGTCTGACAGCAGTTTCCCGGGCTCACGTCAGCAGTGGCTCGATTCGGAGGAGTCGCTCCGGGTCCGGCTGCGCCAAGAACTCCTGCGGCGCCAGCTCGAGGCGCATCTGCGCGGGCGTCGGGGCACGGTGCTCGACCTCGGCGCCGGTCAGGGGCACAAATCACTGGAGCTTGCGGAGCGCGGTCACACGGTGGTCGCTGCCGAACCGGACGACGACATGCGTGCCGTGCTGCACGAACGGATCGCCGCGGCCGCGCCGGAGGTGCGCGACCGAATCACTGTGTCGCCCGCGGGTTTCGGCGCACTCGTGGCGTTCGCCGACCGTCGCTTCGACGCGGTGCTCGCTCTCGGGGTGCTGATGTATCTCCCGTCCGGCACGGCGGCGGTCGCGGAGGCGGCGGAACTCGTCGCGCCCGGCGGCATACTCGCCATCGCCGTACGCCTGGACGTCTCGGCTGTATGGCGCCCGGCGCGTCTCCAGGACTGGCCGGCCGCGCTCGTCGCGCTCGAGCAGTGGGAGCAGGCCAGGGCCGGCGGCTCGGATCTGCGCTACACCAACGAGATCGGTGCACCCGCGCGAGCCGATTCCTTCGATCGACTCGTCGCCGCCGCGAGCGACGCGGGGCTGCACCTGGAGCAGTGGTACGGCATACGCATCGCCTACGACCTGGCCGACGACGAGCCGGCGCCCCCGACGGAAGCAGCCGAGCTCGAGACACTCATCGCAGTGGAGGAGCGACTCGGCGCGATGGACCCCTTCCGGCAACTCGGCCAACTCGCGCACCTGGTCTTCCGTCGCCCGGCCTGACATACGCTCGGTGTCATGTCTGAGGTGTATGTCGACTGGGCCCTGGCCAAGCGCACCGGCCGCCGGTGGGTGTCCGACGGCCCCGACACCACAGCGGCCGAGGCCGCCGGTGTCGTGGCGGAGCTGCGCGCTGCCGCGCACCGGGCGCTGCAGCCGGTCGCCGACACCGCCCGGCTCGACGCGTCGGCGGGCGCGCAATCGCCGGTGTATGTCGTGGATCGCGCCTCCTGGATCGACGTCAATGTCGAGTCGATGGCGGCGCTGCTCAACCCCGTCGTCGACGCGCTGACCGCGAAGCGGAAGGCCGGACCGCGCGCCCGCGCCGTCGGTGCCAAGGTCACCGGCACCGAGACCGGTGCACTGATGGGTTTCGTCGCGAGCAAGGTCCTCGGGCAGTTCGACCTGGCACCCGACGGTCAGCCGAGCCTGCTGCTGGTCGCGCCCAACATCGTCAGCGCCGAACGCGAACTCGGCGTCAGCCCCTCGGACTTCCGGCTCTGGGTGTGCCTGCACGAGGAGACCCACCGTGTGCAGTTCACCGCCGTGCCGTGGTTGCGCGAGCACCTGATCAACCGCATCCGCACTCTCGCCGTCGACATGGTGCCCGATCCCGAGATGCTGCAGCAGCGGCTGCAGGCCGCCGCGAAGGCGCTGCCGGGGCTGCTGCGCGAGGGCAGCGGCGGCCTCACCGATCTCATCGGCACTGCCGAGCAGCGCGCCGAACTCGCGAACGTCACCGCCATCATGTCGCTGCTCGAGGGCCACGCCGACGTCGTCATGGACGACGTCGGCCCGCAGATCGTGCCCACGGTCGAGGAGATCCGCCGCAAGTTCAATGCACGGCGCAAGGGCAGCGTCGGTCCGGATCGGATCATCCGCCGGCTGCTCGGCCTGGAGGCCAAGATGCGCCAGTACCGCGACGGCGCCGCCTTCTGCCGTGCGGTCCAGCAGAAGGTCGGCGTCGACGGCTTCAACGCAGTCTGGGCGGCCCCGGAGAACCTGCCCACCGCCGACGAGATCTACGCACCGGCGAGCTGGGTCGCCCGCGTGCACGGATAAGCACCCATGACGGGCCCACACCCCGCAGTCGCTGCCTGCCGCCGGCAGGTGCGTGCCGCGCTGTCCGACGCAGTGCTTCCCGCGGGAAGCACTGCGCTCATTGCCGTTTCGGGTGGTCCGGACTCGCTGGCGCTCGCGGCGGCCGTCGCCTTCGAGGCCCCGAAGCTGCGGATCAGGACCGTCGCGGTCGTCGTCGATCATCAGCTGCAGGACGGCTCCGCAGACGTGGCGCTGCGTGCCGTCGAGCAGTGCCGTGATCTCGGTGTGGATCACGCCGAGGTGCGCACGATCGACGTTCCGCGGACCGCCGATGGACCCGAGGCCGCTGCCCGGACTGCCAGGTATGCCGCCCTCGAGGCGGCGGCTGCGTCATACGACGCCGGTGCGGTGCTGCTCGGCCACACCCGCGACGACCAGGCGGAGACGGTGTTGCTCGCGCTGGCACGGGGTTCGGGGCCGCGGGCGCTGACGGGTATGGCGCGTGTTGCACCGAGATGGCCGAGGAGCGACGAAGGAGCGTCTCGAGGTCGCTCGGAGGGTCTTCGGGACCTCGAGACGCCCGCTCGTGCCTCACGGGCTCCTCGGTCACCGAGGTGGATGCGGCCGTTGCTCGACGTGACGCGCGCGCAGACGCACGCCGCTTGTGCGGCGCTGCACCTGGAGCCGTGGCACGACCCGCACAACGACGATCCGCGTTACCTGCGGGTGCGCGTCCGCCAGGCGCTCGCCGATCTCGAGGCCGACATCGGCCCGGGTGTCGTCGCGGGCCTCGCCCGCACGGCGTCGCTGGTGCGCGACGACCTGGATTACCTGGACGACGAGGCGACGCAGCTGGCCGATGCGCTCGGCGAATCACCCTGGCCGGCCGACGAATTGGCCGCCGTCGCCACCCCCTTGCGGACGAGGGTATGGCGCGAGCTGCTGCGCCGGGCAGGTTCGCCCGCAGCTTCGCTGGGCAAGGTCCACATCGAGGCGGTCGATGCACTGGTGACCGGCTGGCACGGGCAGCAGCCGATCCACATTCCCGGTGCTCTGCAGGTCCGACGCGGTGCCGGGCTGATCCACGTCGAGGGCCGTCGGGTTCAATAGGGCTCATGGATTCCAGCCATATGGGCAATGACCTGGACCACGTCCTCTTCACCGAGAAGCAGATCCATGCTCGCCTCGAGGAGCTCGCGGCCGAGATCTGGCGCGATTACCACGACAAGGACGTGCTGCTGGTCGGTGTGCTGAAGGGCGCGATCCTGGTGATGGCGGACCTGATGCGGGCGCTGCCCGGATCGGCCCCGATGGACTGGATGGCGGTGTCGTCATACGGCTCGGGCACCAAATCCAGTGGGGTGGTGCGCATCCTGAAGGACCTCGACACCGACATCACCGGCCGGCACGTGCTCATCGTCGAGGACATCATCGACTCGGGCCTGACGCTCAACTGGATCCGCGCCAACCTCACCTCGCGTGAGCCGGCGTCGCTGGAGATCTGCACCCTGCTGCGCAAGCCGGAAGCGGCGAAGGTGGAGATCGACTGCAAGTACGTCGGCTTCGACATACCCAATGAGTTCGTCGTCGGTTACGGCCTCGACTACGACGAGCGCTACCGGAACCTGCGCGACATCGGCACCCTCGCCCCACACGTCTACTCGTAAATACTCACAACTGCCACACGTCACGCGAGTGGGTCGCATCTACAGCTGTCGGCGCTGATACGGAACACCACTCACCGCCCGCGCGTTGATCCAGCCGGGACACCGAAAAGTAGCTTCGCTACCGGCGGTGTACCGTCTACTGGTCTGTCATGGGCTCCGCCCAACTCAAGCAGGAGGATCGGGGCACGCCCCGCAGGTACATGAACTTCAAGCGCGTTCTTCGCAGCCCTGGGCTCTGGGTCATCCTCGTCGTGCTGATCGGCGTGCTCTGGCTCGCTGTCGGCAATGTCGGCGGCTATCAAAGCATCGACACCTCGCAGGCCGAGAAGCTCATCTCGTCCAAGCAGGTCGACTCGGCGACTCTGACCCCCGACTCGATCAAGCTGACCCTGAAGGATCCGACCACGGTCGGGGACAAGAAGGGCCTGACCAAGGTCGAGGCCAACTACGTCGATCCGCGTGGCGACCAGCTGGTCAACCTGCTGGCGAAGAACCCGCCGACCAACGGCTTCACGGACGACCCGCAGAAGCAGAGCGTCTGGCTGTCGATCCTGATCAGTATGGCGCCGTTCGTGCTGTTCATCCTGATCTTCTGGTTCCTGATGAGCCAGATGCAGGGCGGTGGCTCCCGCGTCATGCAGTTCGGCAAGTCCAAGGCCAAGCTGGCCACCAAGGACATGCCCAAGGTCACCTTCGCCGACGTCGCCGGTGCGGACGAGGCGGTCGAGGAGCTCGAGGAGATCAAGGATTTCCTTGCGGCGCCGAAGAAGTTCCTCGACGTGGGCGCCAAGATCCCCAAGGGCGTGCTGCTCTACGGCCCTCCCGGCACCGGTAAGACCCTGCTCGCGCGAGCCGTCGCCGGCGAGGCGGGCGTGCCGTTCTACTCGATCTCCGGCTCGGACTTCGTCGAGATGTTCGTCGGTGTCGGCGCCAGCCGCGTGCGTGACCTCTTCGAGCAGGCCAAGGCCAACGCTCCCGCCATCATCTTCGTCGACGAGATCGACGCCGTCGGTCGCCACCGCGGTGCCGGCCTGGGTGGCGGTCACGACGAGCGCGAGCAGACCCTCAACCAGTTGCTGGTCGAGATGGACGGCTTCGACGTCAAGACCAACGTCATCCTGATCGCGGCGACCAACCGCCCCGACATCCTCGACCCGGCGCTGCTGCGCCCGGGCCGGTTCGACCGGCAGATCGCGGTCGAGGCCCCCGACATGGGCGGGCGTCACCACATCCTGCAGGTGCACGCCAAGGGCAAGCCGATGTCCGGCGACATCGACCTGCTGGCTGTTGCCCGTCGTACGCCGGGCTTCTCCGGTGCGGACCTCGCCAACGTGCTGAACGAAGCCGCACTGCTGACCGCTCGCTCGAATGCGCAGGTCATCGACAACCGTGCGCTGGACGAGGCGATCGACCGCGTCATGGCCGGTCCGCAGAAGCGCACCCGCGTGATGAGCGCCAAGGAGCGCAAGATCACGGCATACCACGAGGGCGGGCACGCCCTGGTCGCCGCGGCGCTCAACCACACCGACCCGGTGCACAAGATCACGATCCTGCCGCGTGGCCGCGCACTCGGTTACACGATGGTGCTGCCGGTCGACGACAAGTACTCCACGACCCGCAACGAGCTGCTCGACCAGCTCGCCTACGCACTCGGCGGCCGTGTCGCCGAGGAGATCGTCTTCCACGACCCGAGCACCGGCGCGTCCAACGACATCGAGAAGGCCACCGGGCTGGCCCGCAAGATGGTCACGCAGTTCGGCATGAGCGAGCGTGTGGGCGCGATCAAGCTCGGCTCGGGCAACTCCGAGGTCTTCCTCGGCCGCGACATGGGTCACGAGCGCGACTACTCCGAGGAGCTCGCGGGTGTCGTCGACGAGGAGGTGCGTCGGCTGATCGAGGCGGCGCACGACGAGGCGTGGCACGCCCTCAACGACAACCGCGACATCCTCGACAACCTGGTGCTCGAGCTGCTCGACAAGGAAACGCTCGACGTCCACCAGTTGGAGGTCGTCTTCCAGGACGTCCACAAGCGCCCGCAGCGCAAGGTCTGGCTGTCCAGCGACCGTCGCAACGTCAGTGACCGCCCGCCGGTGCTGACCCCCGCCGAGCGCGAGGCGGTCGCCAAGGGCGTCGACCTGGAGAAGGACGAGAAGCAGCAGCAGGCGGAGGTCCACCCACCTGAGGCGGTCGTCGAGGTGCCGGACGGCGGTTATGTCGACCCGACCGAGGATTGACCTGGAGCGAGCAGCAGCCGCAGTGCGCGAGCTGTTGCTCGCCGTGGGTGAGGACCCCGACCGTGAAGGTCTGCAGGACACCCCGGGCCGGGTGGCACGTGCGTATGCCGAGACCTTCGCCGGCATGTGGCAGAGCCCGGAGGAAGCGCTCAGCCGCACGTTCGCCGTCGACCACTCCGAGCTGGTCATCGTGCGTGACATCGAGGTCTACTCGACCTGCGAGCACCACCTCGTCCCGTTCCACGGGGTGGCCCACGTCGGCTACATCCCCGCCCCGGACGGCCGGGTCACCGGACTGTCGAAGATCGCCCGGCTGGTCGACGTCTTCGCCAAGCGACCGCAGGTCCAGGAGCGGCTGACCACCCAGATCGCCGATGCCCTCGTCGATCACCTGCACGCGCAGGGTGTGCTGGTGGTCGTCGAGTGCGAGCATCTGTGTATGTCGATGCGCGGCGTACGCAAACCCGGAGCCATGACCATCACCTCCGCGGTGCGCGGGCAGCTGACGAATGCCGCCACGCGTGCCGAGGCGATGAGCCTGATCAACGCCCAGAGCCGACGCTGATGGTTGCGGCGAGCGTGCTGCCGCAGCGTCCCGCCGATCGGCCACTGGTCATGGGCGTCGTCAACGTCACCCCGGATTCCTTCTCGGACGGCGGTCTCTTCTTCGACGCGACGGCTGCCGTCGCGCACGGCCGTGAGCTGGTCGGGCAGGGCGCGGACATCATCGACATCGGTGGCGAGTCGACGCGGCCGGGGGCCGGGCGGCCGACCGTGCAGGAGGAGATCCGGCGCGTCATACCCGTCGTCGAGGGCCTGGCCGACACCGGCGTCTGGATCTCCGTGGACACGATGCGTTCCGAAGTGGCCCAGGCGGCGGTCGATTCCGGTGCACGGATCATCAACGACGTGAGCGGGGGACTGGCCGACCTGCGGATGACATCGGTGGCGGCCCGGACCGGCGCCGGTTTCGTGGTGATGCACTGGCGCGGGCACAGCCACGACATGCAGACCCGCGCCGTCTACGGCGACGTCACCGCGGACGTATGCCGGGAGCTGGCCGACCAGGTCGGCGCGGCGCTCGACGCCGGGGTGCGGCGCGAGCAGATCGTGATCGACCCCGGTCTCGGCTTCGCGAAGACCGGTGAGCAGAATTGGGTTCTGCTGCAACATCTTTCGGCGTTCCAGGACATGCAGCTGCCGGTTCTGGTCGGCGCGTCGCGCAAGTCCTTCCTGGCAAGGGTCGGGTCCCGGGATGGCGGGCCGGTGCCTGCTGAGCAGCGGGACTTCGCGACCGCGGCAGTGTCCGTGGTGCTCGCGCAATCCGACGTCTGGGCGATCCGAGTCCATGACGTCCGGTCGACCTTCGCTGCCTGTGACGTCGTCACTCACCTGCGAGAGGCGGCCCAGTGACCGACAAGATCACGATCACCCAGCTCGCGGTGACCACGCCGCACGGGGTGCTCGCGCACGAGAAGCGTGAGCCACAAAGGTTTTTCGTCGACATCGTCATCGAGTGTGATCTGTCGTCGGCCGGCACCAGCGACGACCTCGGGCAGACGATCAGCTACGCCGACGTCGCGCAGGACGCCGAGCGGATCATGCTGCAGCCGCCGGTCGACCTGATCGAGTCGCTCGCCGAGCAGATCGCCGCGTCGGTGCTCGCCCGGCCGGCCGCCGAGGCGGTCGAGGTCACCGTGCACAAGCCGGATGCACCTGCGGGCGTTGACTTCTCGTCGATCGGGCTCACCGGCCCGGCCGTGACGGTCCGCCGCGAGCAGCACCGACCAGTCGTCATTGCGCTGGGGGCCAACCTCGGCAATCGCGTGCGCACCCTGGAGTCGGCGGTGCGCTCGCTGGGCCGGATCGAGGGCCTGGCACTGACCGAGGTCAGCGGCCTCTTCGAGACCGATCCGGTCGGCGGGCCCGCCCAGCCCGATTACCTCAACGCCGTCGCCGTCGGCACGACCCGGCTCGCGCCATGGACGCTGCTCGACCGGCTGCACGAGATCGAGGCAGGTCGTGGACGGACCCGTGAGATTCGCTGGGGTGCACGCACACTCGACCTCGACCTGATCCAGATCGGCGATCCTGACGCGGACACCGATCTGCGCTTCGGGTCCGAGAAGCTGACGCTGCCGCACCCGCGTGCGGCCGAGCGTGCCTTCGTCCTCGCGCCGTGGCTGGACGCCGACCAACGGGCGCACCTGCGCGTCGGCCGGAAGGTCGTGCCGGTCGCGGAGCTGCTGCGCTCGGGCGACGCCAGCGGCATACATGTCGGTCCGCAGTGGCGGCCGCTGTGAACCAGTCCGCGGTCACCTGGCGGCACGCGGCGGGAGTCAGCGCCGTGGTGCTGCTGATCTGCTACGGCCTGCTGCGCTGGACCGATGCGCACGGCCACGCTCTCCCGCACATGTCGTGGTTCCTCCTGGTCACGCTGGTGCTGCTGTCCTTCGCGGTCCTGGCGGCCGGCTGGGAGGTGCGGGCCTACCTCAACGGCACGTCGATCCGTCCGCCCTCACCGCAGAAGGCCCGCCGAGCGCTGGTGGCCGCACAGGCCTGGGTGCTGGCCGGCGCCATGTTCGCGGGATGGTTCGCGGCATACGCGCTGGTCGAGCTCGGCAGGCTCGACGCGGGCAGCGCGCTCGGCGGCATGATCCAGGCGATCGTGCTCTGTGTCGGCTCGGTCGGCGCCGTCATCGTCGGCCTGATCGTGCAGAGCTGGTGCCGGATCCCGAAGGACAAGGACGACGACGACGCACCGGGCGGCGGATCCATCCGGATCTGAGGCGCCGATGCGCTTGACTGTATGCCGTGAGCGAACCGATCCTGCCCATGCCAGACGTGCCGCCCGGACTGGTCGCGAGTGTGCCCGACACACCGGATGTTCCGGACATCATCGAATTGCTCGCCGCCCACCAGATGGCCGCGCACGGCAGTAGTTCGGTCGACCCCGGCATGGTCGCCTCGAATGTCGCGGGCGCCGGGTCGTGGACCCGTCGGCAGGCGCTGGTCCGCGACGCCGACGGAACGGCGACGGCCTGGGTGGTGGTGCACGATCGCGCGGCCGGGCGGACGGTCGTCGAGATCTCCGCGCGGCCGGAGGTCACCGACGACCTCGCCGCGAAGCTCTTCGCGTGGGCGAGCGAGGAAGCACGCACGATGATGCGCGTCCGCGGGCTGACCGTCACCCAGCTGGACTCGGGCGCGTATGCCGGGGACGGTCGCCAGCAGCGGTGGCTGACCGCTGCCGGCTACGGACTGGCGCGCACCTGGCTGCAGATGAGCCGGCCGGTGACGGCCGATGATGCCGACCTGCCGGCGCCGCGGGAGGGCGTGACGGTCCGGCCGATCCGGCTGCACGACGACGGAACGCCGGTCGCGATCGACCTGCAGGCCGTGCACCTGGTGCTCGAGCAGTCCTTCGCGGATCACTTCAACTCCTATCGGGAGAGCTTCCCCGAATTCGTGCAGCGACTCCGCGAGGACCCCGGACACCGTTGGAAGCATTGGTGGTTGGCCGAGGTCGAGAGCGATGGGGTGCTGCTCCCCGGCGGAGCCGTGGTCGGCACCGTGCTCCCACCCGATGCGTCCGGAGCCCCGGGCAGCTACATCGACTACATCGGAGTGCACCGGCGGTCGCGCGGTCGAGGCGTCGCGAAAGCGTTGCTGCGCACCGTGATCGGCGACGCGCTGCAGACCGGAAGCAATCGGGTGGGGCTGGAGGTGGACGCCGATTCCCCGACCGGGGCCGACGGGCTCTACACGTCGATGGGCTGGGTCACGTCATACAAGACGGAGAGCTGGCACCGCGACCTGTCGCTCACGGCCGACTGACCGGTTCGCAATCTCGCCGAGAGGACACCCGAACGCCCAGAGGACACGCGATTGGGCCGATTTCGACCCGGATACGGGTGTCCCCTCGGTGATTGGGTGTCCTGTCGGCGAAGGAGCGTGCGGTCAGGCGTCGTGGGTGAGGCCGAACTGCGCGCCATACGCATCGCGGACGACGGCCACCCGGCGAGTGCCGCCGACCGCCCTGGGCCCGTCGACGACGGTGCCGCCGGCGTCGGTGATCACCTTCAGCGACGCCTCGAGGTCGTCGACGTGCAGGTGCGGCTGGACGTTGGTGCTGCCGGGGACGAGGCCGATCTGCTGGCCGTCGACGTCGAACCCGACGTAGTAGTCGGAGTCGGCGTTCGGCTGGATGCCGAGCAGCTTGATGTAGAGCTCGCGAGATGCGGCAAGGTCGGTGGTCGGCAGCAGAACGGTCTGGAAGTTGCCCATGGCGGAAGCCTTTCGAGGTTCGATGACGACGCACCGGCGTGCGTCACTTCGATGACGATCGGGCTTCGCGGAGTGTGACCGCATCAACGCGACGGACTGTGATGGACTTGCTCCATGGATGAGCAGACCAGCGTGTTCGTGGCGGAGCGGCCCCGACTGGTGCGGATCGCGGAGCGGCTGCTCGGAGATCACGCGGAGGCAGAGGACGCCGTCCAGAACGCGTGGCTTCGGTTGGCGCGCAACGAAACTCCGATCGACAACCTGCCGGGCTGGCTCACCACGGTGACCACCCGCCTCTGCCTCGACCGGCTGCGCAGCAAGCTCCCGGAGCCGGAGGACGACCTTGAGTTCGACCTCGACGAGACCGCGCCGGACCCGGCGGACGACGTCGTGCTCGCGGACTCGGTCGGCACCGCGCTGCAGGTGGTGCTGGACCGGCTCGGCCCCTCCGAACGTGTCGCCTTCGTGTTGCACGACAGTTTCGCCGTCGACTTCCCGACGATCGCCACCATCCTCGACACCTCGCCGGTGGCGGCGCGGAAGCTGGCGTCGCGGGCACGCCGGAAGCTGACCGCGGGCAGCGCCGGTGATCGGCCAGCAGCACGCCCGGACCACACAGCGGTCGTGGATGCTTTCCTGCACGCGGCCAAGGGCGGCGACCTCGAGACATTGCTCGGTCTGCTGGCACCGGAGGTTGTCGTCGAAGCGGCGGACGCAGCCGCACTCGCCCTGGGCTCGCGGAACCTCGTCGGCCGCGAGCAGGTCCTCGGCCTGGTCAACGGCGGGATGAAGACCGCGTTCCCGGTCCACCTCGGCGAGCGCCCGGCCCTGGCCTGGATGCAGCGTGGCGAATACAAGGTGGCTTTCGACATCACGATCGTCGACGGGCAGATCCGGCGGATCGACCTGCGCGCCGACCCGGAGGTGCTGGCCACCGTCCGGAAGCGGTGAACCCGCTTCAGTAGGGCTTAAGTCGAACGTCGGCAGGACTCAGTAGGACTTCGGCAGGCCGAGGCTGAACTGCGCCACGAAGTTGAGCGCCATCTCCCGGCTGACCGGTGCGATCCGTGTCAGGCGCACATTGCCGATCAGGTGCACCAGACCGAACTCCTCCGCCAGACCGTTGCCGCCGTGCGCCTGCACCGCACGGTCGACCGCGTTGCAGGCGGCCTCGGCGGCGGCATACTTCGCCATGTTGGCCGACTCCCCGGCCAGCATCAGCTCCCCGGCGTCGTAGAGCGCGGCTGCGCGCTGCGTCATCAGCCGGGCCAGTTCGGTCTCGACATACGACTGGGCGAGCGGGTGGGAGACCGCCTGGTGCGTGGCGATCGGCGCTCCCCAGACCTCCCGTTGCTTGGTGTATTCGACGGCCTTCGCGATGGCCCGTCGCGCCATACCCGTGGCGGATGAGGCGGCCATGATCCGCTCCGGGTTGAGCCCGGCGAAGAGCTGCTCGATGCCGGCGTCCGCGTCGCCGACCAGGGCGTCCTCGGGCAGGCGCACATCGTCCAGGTGCACGACGAACTGCTTCTCGGGGCCGACGATCCCGATGTCGATCCGGGAATAGGTGAACCCCCGGGCATCGGTCGGTATGACGAACAGCGCGGGTCGCAGCTTGCCGGTGCTGTTGTGAGCCGTTCGGGCCACGACCAGCACGTCCGACACCTCGTCGACCCCGGAGATGAAGGTCTTGCCGCCCTTGAGGACCCACTCGCCGGTCGACTCGTCCCGCGTGGCCGTCGTCCTGATGTTGTGCGAGTTGGAACCCGCGTCCGGCTCGGTGATCGCGAATCCCATCTTGCGGGTGCCGTCCGCGAATCCGGGCAGCCAGCGCTGTTTCTGCTCCGGTGTGCCGAACCGTCCGATGATCGTTCCGCAGATCGCCGGTGAGACCACCATCAGCAGCAGTGGGCAGCCCGCCGCCTGCAGCTCCTCGGCGACCGCGGCGAGATCCCCGATGCCGCCGCCCCCACCGCCATACTCCTCGGGTATGGCGACGCCGAGATAACCCTGACGTCCCGCGTCGGCCCACAACTCGTCGGTCTTGCGGTCGTCACGAGCGCACTGCAGCCAGTAGCTGTCGCCATACTTCGCCGCGAACGCGGACACCGACTCACGCAGTGCGCGGCGCTCGGGGGACTCGGTGAAGGCGATCTCGTTCTCGGTCATGGGTCCTCCAATAGTCAGCGTTCGGAAGCGGATTCATCGATCACCGCGAGCATCGTGCCTGCGGCGACCTGGGTGCCCACAGCGACCGGGAGTGACTCGATCACGCCGTCGACCGGTGCGGTGATCGAGTGCTGCATCTTCATCGCCTCCAGTGTCATCAGCTGTTGGCCGGCCGTGACGGCGGCGCCGAGCTCCACGGCGACCGCGGTCACCACGCCCGGCATCGGCGCGAGCAGTGAACCGGCCACTTCCTGCTCCGGGGGCGTGAAGCGCGGCACCTGCTCCAGATCGACGGATCCTCCCGGACCGTCGACGAAGGTCGTGGTGCCGCTCCGCGTCACCAGGTATGACGCGGACACGCCGTTCGTCACCAGGCGCACAGCGTCCGGGGTGACCTGGACTGCGTGGTGGTCGCCGTCGGCCAACTGCAGATGCCCGCGGACGGACCGGTAGGAGACCTCCACCTCGTCGCCTCCGCACCGGTAGCGACGCGTGCGGTCGGCGGAAGGTGCATTGCGCCATACAGTCGGAATCCGTTGTTGCACAGCGCTATTGGTGGATGCCGCCTCGGCGTCGGCCAGCGCGGCAGCGGTGGCGACCGCGGTGAGGTCGGGCTGCGTCGATCGCAGCCAGTCATCGAGTTGTTCGTCGAGTAACGAGGTGTGCATGTGCCCCGCGAGGAAGCCGGGATCCTGCAGGATCGTGCGGAGCAGCCGCGCATTGGTGGCCAGCCCGTGGATCCGGCCGCGCCGCAACGCGTCGACGAGCATCCGGCAGGCTCGGGCCCGGTCGGGACCCCAGGCGATTACCTTGGCGAGCATCGGGTCGTAATGGATCCCGACGGCGGAGCCCGCGCCGACGGCGCTGTCCACCCGGATACCGAATTCCGACGGGATCTCGAACTCCGTTGCCGCGAAGTCGAATTCAGCAATCCGTCCGGTCTGTGGCGCCCAGCCGTGCGCGGGGTCCTCGGCATACAGGCGCACTTCGACGGCGTGGCCGCGCGGTGTGAAGTCGCGCTGTGGGAGCGGTTGCCCCTCCGCGACCCGTAACTGCTCCGCGACCAGATCGACCCCGGTCACGCACTCGGTGACCGGGTGCTCGACCTGGAGCCGGGTGTTCATCTCCAGGAAGAAGATGTCGTCGCCGTGCACGAGGAACTCGACGGTGCCGGCGCCGACGTAGTCGACGGCTTCGACTGCTGACCGTGCCGCAGCGTGCAGCCGATCTCGAACCGCCGGCGCGAGATTCGGTGCAGGCGCTTCTTCGATCACCTTCTGGTGTCGCCGCTGGATGGAGCAGTCCCGGTCGCCGACGACCCAGCAGCCGCCGTGCTGGTCCGCGACGACCTGGACCTCGACGTGCCGCGCGGTGGGCAGGTAGGGCTCGACGAAGACGGTGTCGTCCCCGAAGGTCGACGCTGCCTCGGCGCGGGCGGCGGACAGTTCGGCCTGGAGCCGGTCCGGCGAGTGCACGACGCGCATGCCGCGACCGCCTCCGCCGGCGGATGCCTTGACGAGCACGGGGAACCTGTCGATGTCGATGCTGTCCGGATCGATCTCCAGGGTGGGCACACCGGCCTTGCGCATGAGCGCCTTCGCCTCGACCTTCGATCCCATGGCACCGATCGTCTCCGGGCGCGGACCCACCCAGGTCAGGCCGGCGGCGAGCACCGCGGAGGCGAATTCGGCGTTCTCGGAGAGGAATCCGTAGCCCGGATGCACCGCATCGCAGCCACTGCGCGTTGCTGCGTCGACTATCAGGTCGGCCCGAAGATAGGTCTCCGCGGCCGCCGAGCCGGGCAACCGCACCGCGAGGTCAGCGTCCTGCACGTGCAGCCCATCCGCGTCCGGATCGGAGTGCACCGCAACGGTTTCGATGCCGAGAGCACGGCAGGTCCGGATGATCCGGCGGGCGATCTCGCCGCGGTTGGCGATGAGCAGGCGGTGGATGGTCATAGCCGGAACACCCCGTATCCGTCGGCGCCCCGTATCGGGCGCGTGTTGATCACCGACAAGCAGATGCCGAGCACGGTGCGGGTGTCGCGCGGGTCGATCACGCCGTCGTCATACAGCATTCCGGAGATGGCGTATGCCGTTGACTCCGCGTCGATCTGGGCCTCGACGAGCTCCCGCATCTGCTCGTCGGCGGCCTCGTCGAAGGGCGTGCCCTTCTTCTCGGCGGACGCGCGCGAGACGATGGAGATGACGCCGGCCAGCTGTGCGGCGCCCATCACCGCGGATCGGGCGTTGACCCAGCTGAACATGAAGCGCGGATCGTAGGCGCGCCCGCTCATGCCGTAATTGCCTGCGCCGTATGACGATCCGATGACCACGCTGAGGTGCGGCACCGTCGAGTTGGACACCGCGTTGATCATCTGTGCGCCGTGCTTGATGATGCCGCGCTGCTCGTACTCCGCGCCGACCATGTAGCCGGTCGTGTTGTGCAGGAAGAGCAGTGGCGTGTCGATCTGGTTGGCGAGCTGGATGAACTGGGCGGCCTTCTGTGCCTCCTCGCTGAAGAGCACACCCTGGGCGTTCGCCAGGATCCCGATCGGGCAGCCGTGCAATTGTGCCCACCCGGTCACCAGGCTCGAGCCGTAGAGCGGCTTGAACTCGTCGAAGTCGGACCCGTCGACGAGCCGCGCGATCACCTCGTGCGGGTCGAAGGGCGCCTTCGGGTCGGTCGGCACCAGGCCGAGCAGCTCCTCGTCGTCATACAGGGGCTCGGCGTAGGTGGGCGCCGGAGTCAGGCCCTGCTTGCGACGGCCGAGGCGGCGCACGATCGAGCGGCCGATGCGGATGGCGTCGTGCTCGTCCTCGGCGAGGTAGTCCGCCAATCCCGAGGTGCGCGCGTGCATCTCGGCGCCGCCGAGGGTTTCGTCGTCGGACTCCTCACCGGTCGCCATCTTCACCAGCGGTGGTCCGGCAAGGAACACCTTCGCGCCGCCACGGACCATGACGGTGTAGTCGCTCATGCCGGGGATGTAGGCGCCGCCGGCCGTCGAGTTGCCGAACACCAGCGAGATCGTGGGCCGCCGTGCTGCGCTCGCCCGGGTGAGATTGCGGAACCCGCCACCGCCGGGGATGAAGATCTCCTTCTGCGTCGGCAGGTCCGCGCCGCCGGACTCGACCAGGTTGATCGTCGGCAGGTCGTTCTCCGCGGCGATCTGGGCGGCACGTGCGCTCTTCTTCAACGACGACGGATTCGACGCCCCGCCACGGCTGGTCGGGTCGTTCGCGACGATCATGCACTCGGTGCCGGCGACCACTCCGATCCCGGTGACCAGATTGGCGCCGACGGGGAAGTCGGTGCCCCAGGCGGCGAGCGTCGACAGCTCGAGGAAGGCGGTGTCCTGGTCGAGGAGCAGCTCGATGCGCTCCCGGGCGAGCAGCTTGCCGCGGCGGTGGTGCCGCTCGACATACTTCTCACCGCCACCGGCCAGGGCCTTCGCCTGCTCGGTCGCCAGATCCTCGACACGGGCGAGCATCGCTGCGCGATTGTCCTGGTATGACGGGGAATTCGCATCGATCGCGGATCTCAGGACGGTCACCTGGTGCCTCCGGACGCTGGTGAGTCGTTGCGGTGTGTCGAGGTGTAGCCGAGCAGCCGGGCCGCCAGGTCATCGAGGATCTCGGTCGTGCCGCCGCCGATGCCGAGCAGGCGTGCGTCGCGGTAGTGCCGTTCCACTTCCGACTCGCGCAGATAGCCGGCGCCGCCGAAGATCTGGACCGCCTCGTCCACCACGAACGAGCAGGCGGCGACGGCGGAGTTCTTCGCCAGGCACGCATCCGCGATCGCGTCCTCCCCGTCCGCCACGCGCTCGATCACCGAGCGGGTGAGGACTCGGGCTTCGGCCACCCGACGGTGCATGGTGACCAGCTTGTGCCTGATGAGTTGCCGGTCGATGAGTGGTCGCCCGAAGGTGCTGCGATCCCGCGCGTAGTCCGCCGCCAGCGTCAGCGCACGCTCGGCGACGGCATAGCCGTGGACCGCGAGGTTGAGCCGTTCGTGGACGAATTGCCGCATCACTGCGATGAATCCGTCGCCTTCGGCTCCCACCAGATTGCCGGTCGGGACCGGTGTCCGGTCGAACGACAACTCGGCCGTGTCCGAGCACTGCCAGCCCATTTTCCGCAGCGGACGGGACACCTCGAAGCCGGGGGAGTCGCGGTCGAGCACCAGCAGGCTGAGCCCGTCGTGGCCGTCACCGTCGGTGCGCACCAGGGTGGTGACGAAGTCGGCACGGGTGGCGCTGGTGATGAACATCTTCGAGCCGGTCACCAGGTAGTGGTCGCCATCCCTGGTTGCCCTGGTCGTCACCGCCGCGACGTCGGAGCCACCCGCGGGTTCGGTGACCGCCAGCGATCCGATGAGCTCCCCGGCGAGCGTCGGGCGGACGTAGCGCTCGATGAGTCGTGGATCGTCGGCGGCAACGATGTGCGGCAAGGCGATGCCGTGGGTGCAGAGCGCAGCGACGAGGCCGCTGGATCCGCCTGCAGTGATGATGGATTCGGTCACCACGGAGCTGTCGATGAGGTCGCCGCCCGCGCCGCCGATATCGGTCGCGAAGCCGATCCCGAGGTAACCCGCCTCCGCCATACGCCGGTGTGCGTCGCGGGGCACTGCGCCCGCGTCCTCCCAGGCGGGTAGCTGTGGTGCGAGCTCTCGGCGGGTGAAGTCCATGACCGCCGCGCGCAGATCCTGGCGCTCGGGGGTGTTCCAGCGATCGGTCACAGCAGGAGCCCCTCGGGTATGTCGACCACCCGGGCGCGCAGCCATTCGCCGAGTGCCTTCGCCTGGGGGTCGAAGCGTGTCGATGCCGCCACGCCCTCGCCCAGCAGCCCGTGGATGACGACGTTGACCGCGTGGAGGTTGGGCAGTGGCCAGACGTCGATCGCGAGCTCGCGCGACTCGGGCAGCAGCTCGTGCAGCCGGTCGGGCGTGAGCAGCCCCACCAGCCAGGCATAGCCCAGGTCCCGGTGCGGCTGGGCGGCCGGGATCCAGACGCCGATGTTGGCGTCGCCGCCCTTGTCGCCGCTGCGCGCATACGCGACCGCGCCGAGCGGTGCACGGACCGTGGGACCGTCGTATGCCGCGGGTGGCATTGGGGGAGTGGGTGATTCGGCGGGCATGGTCTGCAGCGGGGCGGCGATCTGCAGCGTCTCGCCGTCGACGGTCACGCGGTGCGGCACCAGGTCCTGCTCGACGTATGCCGCCCGGTAGACCCCGAAGGGCGTCGCCCGCGACGGCGGCCGGGTGGTGGTGAACCCGGGGTAGGAAGCCAGCGCAAGCTCGACCACCGCGCTGCTGAACGCGCGGCCCACCGGCGCCTCGCGCTCGTCGCGGACGTGGCACCGGAGCAATGAGGTGGCGGCCCATTGGGTCGCCGGGTCCGACTCGGCAACGCGGTCGAGCTGCCAGATGACCGACTGCGGAGGATCGGTCGACAGCGCGTCCGTCAGTTGCCTGCGCACCAGCGCGGCCTTGCGTTCGACATCGAGTCCGGTCAGCACGAAGTCTGCCGAATTGCGATAGCCAGCAAGGTGATTGAGACACACCTTCGCCGTCGGCGGTGGCGCACTCCCGCGGGTGCTGTGGATCCGGACCTGGTCCGCGCCGTCCTGCTCGACCCGCACGGTGTCGAGATGGGCGACGACGTCCGGGTTGAGGTAGGCCGGTGACCCGATCTCATAGACGAGTTGCGCGCTGACCGTGTCGACGGTGACCGCGCCCCCGGTGCCCGGATGCTTGGTGATGACGCTGCTGCCGTCTGCCGCGATCTCGGCGATCGGGAAGCCGGCACGCAACCCCGGGGTGAGCTCGTCGAAGCCGCTGAAGTTCCCGCCGGTCGCCTGGGAGCCGCACTCCAGGACGTGCCCCGCGACGAGCGCGCCCGCCAGCCGGTCGAAGTCGGTGCGACCCCAGTCATGTGCCGCGATCGCCGGGCCGATCGTCAGGGAGGCGTCGGTGACGCGGCCGGTGACGACGATGTCCGCGCCACGGTGCAGTGCTTCGGCGATCCCGAACGCACCGAGATAGGCGTTCGCGGTCAGCGTCTGACCGAACCCGAATTGTGTTGCTACAGAGCGTAGGTCGTCGCCATCGACGTGGGCCACGGAGACGACGACACCGGCCTCCCGTGCGAGGTGCTTGATGCGCGCCGCGAGGCCGGCGGGGTTCAGCCCGCCGGCGTTGCTGACGATGCGGACGCCGCGCTCGACGGCTGTGCCCAGGCAGTCCCGCAGCTGCTCCAGGAAGGTCTTGGCGTAGCCGAGCGATGTGTCCTTCAGCTGGTCGCGGCCCAGGATCAGCATCGTCAACTCGGCCAGGTAGTCGCCGGTGACGTAGTCGATGTCGCCGCCCTCGAGCTGCTCGCGCAGCGCCGTGAGACGGTCGCCGTAGAAGCCGGACGCGTTCGCGATACGCACCGGCCCGCGCGACGCGGGGCTCACGGCGTCCTCCGTTCCGGGTCGGCCCCGGGCGGCCCGGCGAAGGCCTGCACGATGCTCAGCCACTCCCGGGCGAGTCCGGGTGTGGCGACCAGCGAGGTGTCGTCAGGGTGCAGTCGACGCACGGCGACCTGGGCGAATTCCCATGCGTCACCACTGATCTCGTGTATGGCGTTCGGGTCGCCCCACGTCCAGGTGTCGCCGCTGGGGGCGGTCAGCGTGACCCGCACCGGTTGCTCGGGCGTGGGCAGGCCGCGGGCGGCATACACGAATGCGCGGGTGGCGACGCCGATGTGACACACGTGCCGCACGCGGTCCGTGCGTTCGGGTTCGACGCCCAACGCGCCTGCGACGTCGAGTCCGTGGGCCCACGTCTCCATGATCCGGGCGGTGACCATCGAGGTCGCCTTCATCGGCGGGCCGTACCACGGGATGCGAACGTCGGGAGGGGTCGCGCGCAGGGCCGCGAGAAGCAGGGCACGGCCGTTGTCCCAGCGGGTCAGCAGCGCGGTCGGTTCGGCCCGCGCCAGCTCGGCCGCACCGTCATCGACGAACGTGTCGGGTGAGGCCGCGGCCTCCGCCAGCGCGCGTTCCCAGTCTCGCGGCGCGGCGACGGTGGGAACCACGGAAGCGATGGCACTGCAAGCCATTTCGTCGGTCCAGGTGAGATGCGCGAGCTGGTGTGCGATCGTCCAGCCGGCCGCCGGGGTTGCGCGTGGCAGCGCATCGGGTCCGGCGGTCCCGACCATCGATCGCAGGCTCGCGGACTCCGCCTGCAGGTCGGTGAGCAGTGTCTCGAGGTTCACCGCCGGCCACCTGCCGATCCGGTGCGCCGAGCCGTGGCGTCGAAGACCTTCGACCACTCCGCCAGGATGCGGCTGCGGCGGCGGCTGTCGTCGCTGAGGGTGTTGGCCAGGCCGAAGCCGCGCAGCATGTCCAACGTCGCCTGAATCAGCGCGCGGGTCGTGGCATCCGTGTCGTCGGCGGTGAGCATCGCGACGGCCAGCTCGTGTTCCTCGCGCCCCCAGCGGCGTTCCATCGGCAGGACGACGTCGTGCAGTTGCTCATCGGTGCGAGCGGCGACCCACAGCTCGAGGGAGGCGACGAAGAGGTCCGAGGTGTAGTAGTCGGCCAGCATGGTGAGCACACTGCGGGTGCTGCGTGGCTTGCCTCCGGTCGCCTTGTCGTGGCGTCGTTGCAGCTCGGCGGTCAGCTGGCCGCTGAGGTGCTCCAGGGACGCGACGACGAGCTCGCGCTTGGAGGGGAAGTGGTGCAGTTGGGCGCCACGTGAGACGCCGGCGCGCTTCGACACCAGCGTGGTGGTCGTGCCCGCCCAACCACGCTCGACGAGGCAGTCGATCGTCGCCTGCATGAGGCGCGTGCGCATGGCGCGGGTGCGTTCCGGTTGCGGGGTGCGCTGAACAGCGGTCGTCACGGGCGCCAGCATCGCCGATCGACATACAAACAGTCAAGGTTGTTTGTATGTTGTCTTCGGTGGCCCTGCACGAAATGATGGGCTGCACCGCACGTCCATCGGAAGGCGAGACGATGACTGAGTCCATGCGTGCCGACCTGTCCGGGGTCGACGAACTCACGGCCAATCTGACCCATCGAGTGTGTGTCGGCGACCAGCCGTCGCGCAACGCCGTCGTCTTCGGGGACCGGACAGCGTTGATCGACGGGCAGACCCGGGTCAGCTTCCGCGAGATCGAGGAGCTCGCCAACGCGGTCGGGCGGGGACTGCAGGGCTGCGGTGTGCAGCACGGTGATCGCGTCGCTCTCGCTTTGCAGAACCGCTGGCAGTTCGTGGTGACGTTCTTCGCCTGCGCGAAACTCGGGGCCATCGTCCTGCCGTTGAATGTCGCTCTCTCGCCGGTCGACCTGACCTACCAGCTCGAGGACAGCGGCGCCTGCCTGCTGGTGACCGAGGAACCGCTACTCCAGCTCGCCGCCGCATCCGTCCCGGGCACCCATGTCCGGCAGGTGTATGTCGTCGGCGCCGCTCCGGACGAGGTCGGCGGTGTGCCCGCAGCCGATTGGGAAACCCTTGTCGCGCAGGACGCTTCGCGGCTCGAGGTGATCGTCGACGACCGCGACGTATTGCACTGTCTCTACACCTCGGGGACGACCTCGGCGCCCAAGGGCGTGCTGACCAGTCACGTGGCAGTCCAGCTGGGGACGCTCTCGTCCGCGCTCGCTTTCGGCCTACGCGCCGACGCCGCGGAGACCGTCTCGCCACTGGTGCTTCCGCTCTTCCACGTCACCGCCCTCGACGCGATCCTGTTGGCGTCCTTGATGACCGGTATGACCACCATCCTGCACCGTGGTTTCGACCCGGCCGCCGTTGCGCAGGACTTCGTGGACCACCCGATCACCCACCTGACCATGCTGCCTGCGATGTGGGCCGCACTACTGCCGCAGCCGGCGCTCGAAGAGGCGGACACCAGCCGCCTCGTGACCGGCTGCTACGCGATGGCGCCGATGCCGACGGATCTGCTGGCAGCATCGCGTGCTCGTTTCCCGGACGCCGCGTTCGTTCTCGGCTCGGGACAGACCGAGACCACTCCCGCCTCGGAGATGCAATGGATGGGTCACCAGGGTACGAAGGACGACTCATGGGGTCCGGCCGTCGCTACTACGGAGGTGCAGGTGATGGGGCCGGACGATCGACTGCTGAAGCGGGGGCAGGAGGGCGAGATCGTTTACCGCACACCGCAACTCATGGAGGGCTACTGGCACAACCCGGAGGCGAACGTTGCGGCGCTGGCAGGCGGCTGGTTCCACAGTGGGGACATCGGCTACCTCGATGACGAGGGTGTCGTCTGGTTCACCGATCGGAGCAAGGACATCGTCAAGACCGGCGGCGAGAATGTCTCATCCATCGAGGTCGAACGAACTCTGTTGACGCACAACGCTGTTGCGGAGTGCGCAGTCGTGGGCAGGCCCGATGAGCGCTGGGGCGAGGCGGTCACGGCATACGTCGTGCTCGGTGCGGGCGCGGCTGCGACGCCGGACCAGCTGCGCGAGCACTGCAGGGAACGCCTCGCAGGTTTCAAGGTGCCCAAGGCCGTCCGGATCGTCGAGTCACTCCCGAAGACCGCGACCGGCAAGATCCGAAAGGTCGAACTACGGGGCTGAGCCTTACGATCGATGTGTTCCGTCCGGGACACATACCTCGCCATTCTGGAGCCACTCGATGAGCCTTGCCGCCGACTTCCTGGGACAGACCACGACCCGCCTGGAGCGGATCGCCGCGCTTGCGCAGGACGGTGGTCTCGACCCCGCGATCGCGTTGCTGACGGACTCGATCGCCGGGGGCGGCATCGTGCACGTCTTCGGCACCGGGCACTCGGAGGCGTTCGCGATGGAGCTCGCCGGACGCGCCGGTGGGCTGATCCCCACCAACAAGATCGCCCTGCGCGATCTGGTGCTGCGCGGCGACGAGGACCGGTCGCTGCTCGGCAGCAGTCTGCTCGAGCGGGATCCGCAGATCGCCGAGAAGCTGTGGGCGCTCGTGCCGGCGTCACCGCAGGACGTCATCGTCATCGCGTCGAACTCCGGTGTGAACGGTTCAATCGTCGGATTCGCTTTGCAGGCAAAGGAACACGGTCACCCGGTCATCGCCGTGACCAGCCTCGAGCACACCGGCGCAGTCGAACCGAAGCACCCGAGCGGGAAGCGCCTGTCCGAGATCGCCGACGTGGTGATCGACAACCTCGCGCCATACGGCGACTCGACGCTGGAGGTGGACGGCCTCGGTGCCGGTGCGGTGTCCTCGCTGACCGCTGCATTCATCGCCCAACTGCTCACGCTCGGCACCATCGAGAAGCTCGGCCAGCAGGGCACCGAGCCGCCGGTCTACATCTCGGCCAACATCCCCGGTGGCCACGAGCGCAACCAGAAGCTCGAGGCCGTGTATGGCGACCGCCTCATCCGCGGAAGCTGAGTTTTCTGCCACCGGCCGTTCTGGTCGTCGTCCCGCGGGCGTCCGCGTGTCGCGCGGCTGGGTCTGGTCGGGCCTGTCGCCTGATTCGACGTGCCGCTATTTGTCGATGTCCCCGACGACGAAGAACGTCGAACCGAGGATGGCGACCATGTCGGCAAGCAGGGCACCCGGCAGCAACTCGCTGAGCACCTGGATGTTGTTGAACGACGCGGACCGCAGCTTCAGCCGCCACGGTGTCTTGTCACCGCGGGACACCAGGTAGTAGCCGTTGAAGCCGAGCGGATTCTCCGTCGCGAGGTAGTCGGAGCCCTCGGGGACCTTGAGCACCTTCGGCAGCTTCACATTGACCGGGCCGGCGGGCAGGGCGCCGATCCGGTCGACGCAGGCCTGTGCGATGTCCAGGGACACGTGCACCTGTTCCAGCAGCACCTCCAGCCGGGCGAGGCAGTCGCCGTCGGTGCGGGTGACGACCCGGCCGGGGCCGCCGGGCGCGAAGAGCTCGGCGTAATTGAGGTAGGGCTGGTCGCGGCGCAGGTCGACATCGACACCCGAAGCCCGCGCGATCGGGCCGGTGATCCCGTATGCCGCAATGGTTTTCGCGTCCAGCACGCCGACGCCATGGGTCCGGCTGCGCAGAATCTCGTTGCCGATCAGCAGGCTCTCCAGGTCGGGCATCCGGCGTCGTACGAGCGCGATCGTCTCGCTCACCCGACCCAGCCAGCCGACCGGCAGGTCGTCCCGGAGACCGCCGACCCGGCCGAACATGTAGTGCATCCGGCCGCCGGAGATCTCCTCCATGACGTTCTGCAGGTCCTCCCGCTCGCGGAAGGAGTAGAAGATCGGGGTGATCGCACCGAGCTCGAGCGGGTAGGAGCCGAGGAACATCAGGTGGTTGAGCACCCGGTTGAGTTCGGCGAGCAGCGTGCGGGTCCAGGTCGCGCGCTCGGGGACGTCCATGCCGAGCATCCGCTCGACGACGAGCGCGACCCCGATCTCGTTGCTGAACGCCGACAGCCAGTCGTGCCGGTTCGCCAGCACCATGATCTGCCGGTAGTCGCGCACCTCGAAGAGCTTCTCGGCGCCGCGGTGCATGTAACCGACGATCGGCTCGGCGCTCTTGATGCGCTCGCCGTCCAGGGTGACCCGCAATCGGAGCACCCCGTGCGTGGCGGGATGCTGCGGCCCGATGTTGAGCACCATGTCCGCGGTCGCCAGACCACCGGCACCGACTCCGACGGTGAGCTCGCGTTCTGGCATGGGGCCAGTCTGCCAGTCGTGCCCTAGGTCGTTGTCGCGGGACGCGGCCGCAACTCGCCGAGCCGCACGAGCACGACACCGCCGACGATGAGCAGGCCACCCAGCAGCTGTATGACGAGAGGCAACTGCCCGAGCAGCAGCCAGGCGAAGAGAACGGAGAAGAGCACCTCGGCGAGCGCGACGAACGACGCCACGGTGCGACCGAGGCCGCGGGCTGCGATGACGCCGGTGAAGTAGGCGAACGCGGTGGAGATGACGGCCAGGGCGCCCAGCGGCAACCAGAACGGCACATGGTGTCCGACGAAGGTCGTCCGGTTGGTCGTCGCGTGCATCGGCAGCAGCCCGATCGTGCCGAGAGCGCCGAGGAAGATCGCACCGGCCGCCATACCGACACCGGTGAGGGCCATCGACGGCAGTTCGTCGTCGTCCCGCGCGGCGATGATGAAGTAGGCCGCGTTGCCGAGGGCGGCGCCCAGACCCCAGAGCACACCGGCCAGCGACAGGTGCGCGTCGCCGAATACGTCGAGCACGAGCATCAGACCGCCGATGCAGACCACGGCACCGGCGAGGGTGGCCGTCGACGGACGACGCCGGGTCCACACCCAGAAGCCGAGCACGAGCAACACCGGCGAGAGGTATTCGAGCATCAGCGCGACACCGACCGAGAGATGTTGCACGGCATAGAAATAGGCGAGCTGGCAGCCGGCGACACCGGTCATGCCGTAGAGCATGATCGGCACCGCCTTGCGCCGAACCAGGTGCCACTTGCCGTGCAACGACCAGATCGTCGGCGGTGCGAGCACCAGCGCGGCCAGTCCGATGCGGGCGGTCACTGCGGCGCCGGGTGACCAGCCGGCCTTCAGCAGGGCCGTCGCGAAGCTGCCGGAGGTGCTGAAGGCGGCGGCGGACAGCAGGGCGATCCCGATCGTGCCGACGCCGGGTCCGACGCGCGGGAGGGAGGCCGGGGTCTCCAGCTCGGAGGGAACGCCGGGCGTCGTCAGGACGTCGGTGGTCATGTGGGCCTCCCCGTGGGTCATCGAGAATGTAACAAGCAAACTGTCATGTTGCTCATGACAGTGCCTTGATCGTAGGGTGTGCCGCAGACAGGAGTCAAAGTGCTTTTTGCTCATGACACGGAAGTGGCGCTGGTCGACGCTGCGGCGCTGGTCAACACCGCGTGCGAGGACCCGGATCCATTGGCGGACCGGGCGTCATACCTCGAGTTCGTCCAGGGGTGCGACTGGAGCGGCCCGATCAGCGGCGACGACGCCGAGCGCTCCGCCGTCCGCGCGTTGCGACCCGCGTTGCGCGAGCTGTGGTCGCTCGACGAGAGCGGTGTCGTCGAGCGTGTCAACGAACTGCTGCGCCGTGAGTCGGCGCTGCCCCAACTGGTCAAGCACGACGACTGGGACTGGCACCTGCACGCGACGCCGGATGACGCACCGCTCGCGACGCGGTGGGGTGTGGAGACCGCGATGGCGATGGTCGACCTGGTGCGTGCGGGCGAGTTGCGTCGCCTGCGCCGGTGCGCGGCGCCCGACTGCGACGGTGTGCTGGTCGACCTTTCGCGCAACCGGTCGAAGCGCTATTGCGAGCTGGGCTGCGGGAACAGGCTGAACGTCGCGGCATACCGCGCTCGTCTCACTTCGGGCGCCGTTGACTCGGCGGAAGGTAATCTGCAGCGGTGAGCAACCAAGGGGATGGCCGCCCGCCGGAGGATTCCGGCGGACAGCAGGGGGAGCCCGGCGGTCATTGGACCAGTGGGCAGCAGCCGTGGGCATCCGGTGGTCAGGGGGCGCAGCCGCCGTCGTGGTCGACGGATCGGACCGGGCCGAATGTCGGCCCGACGATGAACAATCAGCAGAGTTCGTATTACGACCGGTTCTCCGAGGCGTCGGGTGAGGGACTGAAGATTCCGCAGGGTGGTGGCGGCGGTGGCCGCGGCAAGGTGCTCATCGGGCTGGCCGCTGCGCTCGTCGTGATCGTCGCGGCGGTGGCGATCTTCGCCTTCACCCGAGGCGACGATTCCCCGAAACAGGCCGGCGGCTCCAGCTCCACCAGCGCGCTGCCGCCGGTCAAGGCGACCACCTGGACGAACCCGACCGTCGCGGTGGGTGCTCGCCCGGTCAAGGACGGTTGGCAGGTCCAGAGTTCTGACTCCGAAGCACTTCGCGGGCAGTATGACGTGCCGAAGTCCAAGGACTGGAAGGTGACGTCGGGCGGCTACAGCCTGGCCTACACCGACAAGAGCAACAAGCCGGTCGCGGGCGCCGGTGGGGTCGCGCGATTCGGCGTCGGTTACTGCTCGGCCGAGGACAACGCGGAATCCGCGTGGGTCGGTGTTCGAGGCGTCGGCTCATCGGACCCGACGGACGCTGGGCCGAAATGGGCGAAGAAGTTCGCCGACACGATCGCCGGTGGCAAGAAGAAGAGCGCCAAGCCGGGCAAGGTGTCGGCAGCCAAGAAGGTCAAGGTCGACCAGGGCACGATCCCGGCGCTGCAATACACCGTCACCACCGAGGCCGGGGATCCGAACAGCTGCACCAAGGGCAGGAAGTACGAGATCCGGACGATCAACTTCACGACGCCGGGCAAGTCGTTCCAGATGGTCACCGTGCGGATTCTCGGTGTCAGCAAGGAACTTCCGGCCAAGCAACTCGACGAGATCATCTCGACCTTCCGACCGAAGAATTGACCTCCGGCCCATGCGCGGGCCGGTGAACCCACGACGACGAGATAGGTAGTTTCAGCCGTGAGCGATCAAGGGAACGGTCAGTGGCCGCAGCAGCCGGACCCGGAGAACGGACAGAACGGCCCGACGCATCAGCAGGACTCTGGCCAGCACACCGGTGGTCATCGGCTGCCCGGCGGCAACACCGGAGCGCAGGGTGGCCACGCCGGAGGGCAACAGGCGCCCGGTGGTGACACCGGCGGCCAGTGGCCCGGCGGGCAGCAACCGTGGACGGGCGGCGAGCAGCAATGGAGTGGTGGGCAGCAACCGTGGACCGGCGGCGAGCAGCAATGGAATGGCGGCCAGCAGCAGTGGACGGGTGGTCAGCCGCCGTGGGCGTCCGGTGGTCAGGGGGCGCAGCCGCCGTCGTGGTCGACGGGGCAGACGGGGCCGAATGTCGGCCCGACGATGAACAATCAGCAGAGTTCGTATTACGACCGGTTCTCCGAGGCGTCGGGTGAGGGTCTGAAGGTTCCGCAGGGTGGTGGCGGCGGTGGCCGGGGCAAGGTGCTGATCGGGCTGGCCGCTGCGCTCGTCGTGATCGTCGCGGCGGTGGCGATCTTCGCGTTCACCCGTGGTGATGACAGCCCGACGGAGGCCGGCGGCTCGAGTTCCACCAGTGCGCTGCCACCGGTCAGGGCGACGACCTGGACCAATCCGACCCTCGCGGTCGGCGCCCGGGCGCTCAAGGCCGGCTGGCAGTCGCAGCAGGCCACCGACGGGCGGGGCGTCTACGACGTACCGAAGACCGCCGACTGGAAACTGGAGTCCAGCGACACGTTGTTCGGCTACGCGGACCCGAAGTCCGGTAAGCCGCTGGTCGTCAGCAAGGCGCCGGCGCAGTACGGCGTCGGCTACTGCGCGGCCAAGAAGACGGCCGAATCCGCGTGGGTCGGCCTGATGAATGTCGGCAAGCGGGACCCCTCGGACGCCGGACCGGATGTCGCGCAGCGGTTCGCCGACGCGATCGCCCAGAAGAAGGACGGCTCGAAGGCGAAGCAGGGCAAGCTCTCGGCGGCCAAGCAGATCAAGGTCAACCAGGGCACGATCCCCGCGCTGGAATACACGATCACGACGGCCGTCGGCGACCCGGACAGCTGCGACAAGGGCAAGACCTACGAGATCCGCACCGTCACCTTCTCCTCGGGCGGCAGGTCCTACCAGATGGTCTCCGTGCGGGTGACCGACGGACCGAAGACCCTCCCCACCAAGACGTTGGACGAGGTCTTCACCACCTTCCGCCCGAGCAACTGAGGCCCGGCACGCACCGTCAGTGATCGATCCTCGTGATCGCCCACCAGAAGTCGCCCAGGCCGCCGGTCGCCGTGAGTTGCGCGTAGCTGCCGCGTTCCGCCAAAGCGCGCAGGTATGCCGGAGGGTCCTCGCTCGCCAACGCGATCGCGGGAGCCTCCGGTCGCAGCCCGAGGCGGTCGAAAAGCGTGTGCTGGCACACCAATTCGTCGGCGCCGAGGGTGTCCATCGCCACGTGCGCGGTGATGTCGGTGCTGCCGTCGGGCCGCGGTGGGCACTGCACGCCGTCGCGGTAACCGGTCAGCGTTCCCCACTCGGGTCGGTCGTCCCGTAGGTGGCCGTAGTCGACGGCGACCAACACGCCACTGTCGATGCGCGCGCGCAGTTCCCGGAACGCAGCATCGCGCGTCGTTCCGATCTCGGCACGGTCGCCCTCGGTCGCGTTCGTTCGCCAATTCTGTTGCAACCACTGCAGGTCCGAGCCCGCAACCGGATCGGCAAGACGCTCGTCGCCGTCGGGGTCGACCTCGACGGTGCGCCATACGGCCCCGTCATACTCGGCGATCGTGCAGGGCACCACATCGAGCCACTCGTGGGCGATGACCAGCGCATGCTCGATGCCGCGCAGGTCGTCGGGCAGCCCGGTCCCACCGGGGGAGCGCAACCAGTCCGCAACTTCCGGCAGCTCGGCCGGACGCTCGACGACATCCACCCCGGTCAACCGCAGCCCCGGCGCGATCGCGGCGACCTCGGCCAGGAGCTCACCACGTCCCGCGCCGACATCCACCAATCGAGTGCAACCGCTGCGCTCGGCGAGTATGACGAGGGCACGGGCCAGCAGACGGCCGCCGCCGGGGATGCCCTGTGCCGACGTCGCGAAGTGGCCGGCGGGGCCGGAGACCTGCCGATAGAAGCCGTCGGGGCCGTAGAGCGCGTCGTGCCACGCCGATCGCCAGGATTGCCACACCACCCGGCAAACCCTAGGCGGACCGCATCTTCGCGGTCCGAAACGGTCGACTAGCGTCTTCCGGGTGAGTCAACTGGAGCGGCCGACCCTGCGGGTGGGTGTCGTCGGTGCCGGCCGGGTCGGATCGGTGCTCGGAGCGGCGCTGCGCGCGGCCGGTCACGAGGTCGTCGCGGTGAGCGCGGTCAGTGATGCTTCCCGGGAGCGAGCGGCCGGCCTGCTGCCGGGCGTGCCGGTGCGTGAGGTCCAGGACGTGGTCGCGGCCGCGGATGTCGTGCTGCTGACCGTCCCGGACGACGCCATCGGGCCGCTGGTCGCGGGGCTGGCAGCCGGCGGCGCATGGGAGGGCGGCCGAGTTGCCGTGCACACCAGCGGATTCCGCGGCCTCGACGTGCTGCAGCCCGTCGTCGACGCGGGTGGTGACGCAGTAGTGCTGCACCCGGTGATGACCTTCACCGGGGTGCCCGCTGACGTCGACCGGATCGTCGGAACACCGATCGCGGTGACCGCCTCGATGGGAGCGGACCTGCTGGCCGACGCGCTGGCGCTGGACCTCGGCGGCGAGCCGTTCCGGCTGGCCGACGCCGACCGGGCGACGTACCACGCGGCTCTCTCGCACGCCGCCAATCACCTGACGACGATCATCGCCCAGTCCGGGCAGCTGTTGCGTGGCATCGGCATCGACGACCCGGCCAGGCTGCTGCGACCCCTGTTGGAGGCGGCCCTGGAGAACAGCCTGCAGCGCGGTGACCGGGCGCTGACCGGACCCGTCGTCCGTGGTGATGTCGGCACCGTGTCGGCGCACCTGCAGGCGCTCGCGGACCAGCCCGAGGACATCCGACGTGCCTACCGGGCAATGGCGTCGGCGACGACGGCCCGCGCGGCCGACCGCCGGGCGATGCCGGCCGAATCCGTCCAACCCATGCTCGATCTGTTCACCACGAAGGAAGACCGATGATGACGTCGCAACCGGTGGTCGCCCACTCCCGTGAGGACCTGCTGCACGCACGCAAGTCGCTACAGGGCACCGTCGCCACGGTGATGACGATGGGTGCACTCCATGAGGGGCACGCCGAACTCATCCGGACCGCGAAGAAGTCCGCCGATCACGTCATCGTGACGATCTTCCTGAACCCGCTGCAGTTCGCCGCCGGGGAGGACCTGTCGCGGTACCCCCAGACCCTCGAGGACGACCTGACGATCTGTGGCCGCGAGGGCGTATCACTCGTCTTCGCGCCGACCCCGGATGTTGTTTATCCGCAAGGGGAACCGGGGGTTCGCGTCTCCGCGGGCGCGCTCGGGGAGGTCCTGGAGGGCGCCTCCCGGCCGGGGCACTTCGACGGCGTGCTGACCGTGGTGGCGAAGCTGATGCACCTCGTGCAACCCGACTTCGCGTTCTACGGACAGAAGGACGCGCAGCAACTGCTGCTGATCCGGCGTATGGCGCGCGACCTGGACTTCCCGGTGGAGGTCATCGCCGTCCCGACCGTCCGTGAAGCCGACGGGCTGGCGCTGAGCAGCCGCAACACCTACCTGAGTCCGTCGGATCGGGAAGTGGCACTGACTCTTTCGCGCGCCCTGCAGGCGGGGGCTGACCAGGTCGTCAACGGTCCTGCCGCCGTACGCCGGGCCGCTCGCGACGTCCTCGTCCGGGAGCCCCTCGCGTTGGTCGACTATCTCGTGCTGGTGCATCCGGAGACGCTGGAGCAGGTGCCCGAGTGGTACCGCGGGCCGGCGCTGCTGGCCGTCGCCGCGAAGGTCGGCACCACCCGGCTGATCGACAACCAGCCACTGGAGATCGGTCCGACCGCGTAGTGCAGTGAGTCAGAAATAGAGCAGGTACGGATGTGGGCAAAGTTCCTGGTCAGGCGCGAAGCGACTGTCAAGGAACTTTGAACGCACCGCACTAGCCCGACCGGCAGGAACCGACGTGTCGTTTTCCTGCTAGTCATTGTCGGTGGTGCGGAGCAGGATGGACGTGTGCTCACCGATTCCCAGACGTGTATGACGGCCGTCCGGTCCCGCGATGCCCGATTCGACGGCTGGTTCGTCACGGGCGTCCGCACCACCGGCATCTACTGCCGTCCGAGCTGCCCGGCCACTCCGCCGAAGGCACGCAACATCACCTTCTATCCCAGCGCGGCCGCTGCCCAGGCGGCCGGTTTCCGCGCCTGCAAGCGCTGCCGCCCGGATGCCAGCCCCGGCTCGCCGGAGTGGAATGTCCGCGCCGATCTGGTGGCGCGGGCCATGCGGCTCATCGCCGACGGTGTCGTCGACCGGGAGGGCGTCGACGGCTTGAGCCGGCGGCTGGGTTACAGCACCCGGCAGATCGAGCGCCAGATCCGTGCCGAGCTCGGCGCCTCCCCGCTCGCCCTGGCGCGGGCGCAACGAGCGCAGACCGCCCGCGTCCTCATCGAGACCACGACCCTGCCGTTGACCCAGGTCGCCCATGCGTCCGGGTTCGGCAGCATCCGCTCGTTCAACGACACCGTCCGCGCGGTCTTCGCGATGGCGCCACGCGAACTTCGTTCGAAGACAGGGCTTTCCGCCGGTCACACCAGTGCGGGCAGTGCCTGGCACCACCTGCACCTGCGGCTGCCGTTCCGCCGGCCGCTGCGCGTGGACAACCTCTTCGGACATCTGGTCGCGACCGCGGTGCCGGGGGTGGAGGAATGGCGCGAGGGCGCCTACCGACGGACCCTGCAACTGCCGCACGGGCCGGGCATCGTGGCGTTGCGCCCGGACGACGGCTTCATCGCCGCCCGGGTCTGGTTGCGCGAGCTGGCAGACCTGCCGGTCGCGATCAGTCGCAGCCGGTGGCTGCTCGACCTGGATGCCGATCCGGAAGCCGTCGACGCCCATCTGTCCGACGACCCCGTGTTGGCCCCGATGATCGCCGGAGCACCCGGACGCCGCGTGCCGCGCACCGTCGACGGCGCCGAACTCGCGCTGCGACTGGTCCTCGGCCAGCAGATCTCCACCCGTGCGGCCCGCACCCACGCCGCCCGGCTGGTCGAGGCGTATGGCGAGCCGATCGACGACCCCGAGGGCGGCCTCACCGCGACCTTCCCCGACGCCTCGAGGATCGCCACCGCATCCGACCGGACGCTCGCCATGCCGCAGAGCAGGCGGGCGACGTTGCGCGGCCTGGCCGCCGCACTGGCCGACGGTGAGCTCGATGTGTCGACCAGTGCGGACTGGGCCGAGACCCGACGAAATCTGTTGGCATTGCCCGGGATCGGGCCCTGGACGGTTGAAGGCGTCGCGATGCGCGCGCTCGGCGATCCGGACGCCTTCCTCGCCACGGATCTCGGCGTGCGACAGGCGATGTCGCGGCTCGGCATACCCGACAGGGGGCGGGCAGCCCTGGCGGCGACGGAGCCGTGGCGCCCGTGGCGTGCCTACGCCGTCCAGCACCTGTGGGCGAGCGGCCCGCACGAGATCAATCAACTGCCCGAGCCGGCAAGGAAGGTGTCATGAACACCAAACGTCACCTGATCATCGACCCGACGCCGATCGGTCCGATCACCCTGATCGCCGAGGGCGACGAGATCATCGCGGTCTACATGGAAATTCACCTGCACGCGCCGGATCCCGCGGAGTACGGCGAACGCGTGGAACACGATCCGTTGCTCGACGAGGCCGCACGACAGCTGTCCGAATACTTCGCCGGCGACCGGACCGAGTTCGACCTGCCATTGCATCCGATCGGCACCGAATTCCAGCAGCGCGTATGGCGGGCGTTGTGCGACATACCGTTCGGACATACGTGGAGTTATGGCGAACTCGCAGCGCACATCGGCAGCCCCACCGCCAGTCGCGCCGTCGGCCTCGCCAACGGCCGCAACCCGATCTCCATCGTCATCCCGTGCCATCGGGTGATCGGCGCGAACGGGAGTATGACGGGCTACGGCGGCGGCATCGAGCGCAAGCGCTGGCTGCTCTCCCACGAGTCCGGTGCTGTGGCGGACTCCTTGTTTTGAGGGGCTTACCATGGATGGTGTGTGGCCCTACATCGAGACTCTGATCCCGTCCATCGGGTTGCTCTATCTGCTCTACGTGATCCTCAAGCACATGATGGAAGCCGACCGGCGTGAGCGCATCGCACACGCCCAGTGGGAGCGTTCCGAGGCGGAGTCCGCGGGCGTGGCGCCGGAAAGTTCCGATCAGCAGAAGTGACTCGGCCGGGCGGCAAGATATAACGCCACCATTGGCAATGAATGCCACCGCGCAATAAGTCTTCCTGTGCGCGCTGATTTCTTACGCGTTGTGTTAGCGTGGCTTTCGATCTTTACGAATCCCCTGGTAGGAGTAAACGTAATGGCTCAGCGCGTCCAGATTTTGCTCGAGGACGACCTCGACGGGTCCGAAGCGAGCGAGACCGTCAATTTCTCCCTTGACGGCAAGTCCTACGAGATCGACCTTTCCGCAGCGAATTCCGCGCAGCTGCGCGACGACTTCGCCAAATGGATCGGTCACGCGCGAGCGGTGCGCGGTCGCGGCGGTCGGGTCGCACCCGGCCGCACGACGACGGGTCGCACGGACCTCAACAAGGTGCGCGAGTGGGGCCGCAAGAACGGCTTCAAGGTCAGCGACCGTGGTCGGGTGTCCGCCGAGGTGCAGGAAGCCTACGCACGGGCCAACGGCTGACCTTGTCCGAACAGCCTCAATGACGCCGGTCGGCGCGCGATCCATGCGCGTCGGCCGGCGTCATTGTTGTGCCCGGGCTGCGACACAGGGCTGGTAGTTCAGCCGTTCGCGGCCATTCCATCGGCGAACAAGTCGCCGTACTGCTGCAGCCTTTCAACCACATCGTCGAACAATATTTGGCGCAGGCTGTCCGGTGTCCGTGCGCCCTTCTCGACTTCGTCCCAGGTGCGCGGTGCCGCGGCGGTGGGCCGCTCCTTGCCGCGCAGTGAATAGGGCGCGATCGTCGTCTTGGCAGCGGTGTTCTGCGACCAGTCGAGCAATACCTTTCCGGGGCGCTTGGATTTGGTCATCTTCCAGACCACGAGGTCGGGGTGCTCACGGGTGAGTTGTTGTGCCAGCTCGCGGGTCGCGTCCCGGATCGCCTCACTGCTCCGGCTGCTGTCGAGAGCGGCATACACCTGCATGCCCTTGCTGCCGGACGTCACCGGCACGCAACGGTCCAGCCCGATGTCGGCCAGCCGGTCTCGCACGATGAGCGCCAGTCGCGCGCACTCGGTGAGCCCGGCCGGTGCCCCGGGGTCGAGATCGATGACCAGCCGGTCCGGCGCCACCGGCCGGTCATCGACCAACCGCCACTGGGGCACGTGGAACTCCAGTGAGGCGAGGTTGACCAGGTAGACGAGCTCCGCGAGCTCGCCGATCACGGGATAGACGACCTCGTCCCCGGTGCCGCGCGAGCCGGACGACGGCAGCGCCACACGCGACAGCCACGACGGTGCGCCGGGCGGGAGATTCTTCTCGAAGAAGGACAGGTCGGAGACGCCGTGCGGCCAGCGGATCCGGGTGGCCGGCCGGTCCGAGAGCACTGCGAGGAGGGGCTGCGCGACCTGCGTGTAGTAGTGCAGGACCTCGCCCTTGGTGGTCTCCGTGCCGGGATAGAGCACCTTGTCCAGATTGCTCAGCTTCAGCTTCCGCCCACCGACGTCGGCGGTGATCTGCCCGTCACTCATCAGCGTTCGTCTCCGTCGCGATCAGGTCCTGCGGCTGCAGGTCGTGGCGGAGGCCGCGCCAGCTGGGCTGGCGCAATTGGCCGCCCTCGGAGATGCCGAGGAACTCCACGTCGGCGACCAGCTCCGGACGCACCCACCGGATGCCGCCACGGCCGGGTTCGACCGGTGGGCTCTCCTCGAAAGGTGAATGATCAGAACGCAGTTCGCGCAACCTCGACAGGAGACCCGCACCCCGCGTGCCCGCCAGCCCGGAGCCCACCCGGCCCCGGTAGAGCAGCGGCCCGTGCGGCGTCGGTGTGGCCAGGTAGACCGAGCCGAGCACGAGATCGTTGTCGCGCTCGGGCAGCCACCCGCAGATGACGAACGAGTCGGTGCGCCGATGGACGATCTTGCGCCAGTCGGCACTGCGCCGACCCGGTCGGTATGGCGAGTCGACCCTCTTCGAGACCACGCCCTCCAGACCTTCGGCGGCGGTGGCCTCGGCCAGTTGCGCGCCGTCGGTGAACGTCGGGGGCACCTGCACACACCGCGTCGCCAGCTCCAGCCCGGCGAGCAGCTGGCGCCGCTGTCGCAACGGCATCGCCAGGGTGGGGCGGTCCATCGCTTGCAGCACGTCGAAGACCAGGAACGTGGCCGGCGCGGCCGCGGCGAGGCGTGCAGCCATCGCCGCGTCGGACACGTTGAAGCGCTCGGCGAGGGCCGCGAACGACGGCACACCGTCGGCCAGGATCACCACCTCGCCGTCGAGGAGCAGGTCGTCATACCCCTGCAGTCCGGCCTGTGGCCGGAGCAACTCGGGGAACGCCACGGAGATGTCGCGCTCGGTGCGGGAGGTCAGCCGCACCGACGAGCCGGACACGTGGGCCAGGACCCGCATGCCGTCCCACTTGACCTCGTGCAGCCAGTCGTCGCCCTCGGGCACGGTGTCCGCGGGGGTCGCGAGCATGGGGCGCATGAGCTCAATCTTGCCCTGAACTTGCCCTGAACCCGAGCGCAACAGGAGACGCACCGCTTGCTGCCTGTCACACCGACACAGCACAATCGATGAATGCGGGCAATTTGGAAGGGCGCTGTCTCCTTCGGGCTGGTCAATGTGCCGGTGCGGCTCTACTCCGCGACCGAGAACCACGACGTGCAGTTCCGGCAGGTGCACCGGGAGGACGGCGGTCGCATCAAGTACCAGCGCGTGTGCTCGATCGACGGCGAGCAGGTCTCGTATGACGACATCGCCAAGGGCTTCGAGACCGAGGACGGCCAGATGGTCGTGCTGACCGACGAGGACCTGGCGCAGCTGCCGGTGAGCAGCAGCAAGGAGATCGCGGTCGACAAGTTCGTCCCGAGCTCACAGATCGACGCGATGCTGCTGGACAAGAGCTACTTCCTGGAGCCCGACAAGGGATCGGTCAAGCCCTACGTCCTCTTGCGCGACGCCCTGCGATCGACAGACCGGGTCGCGCTGGTGACGGTGTCGATCCGCACCCGCTCGACGGTCGCGTTGTTGCGAGTTCGCGAGGACGTCATCGTGCTGCAGACGATGTTGTGGCCCGATGAGATCCGCAGCGCCGACTTCGGCGTGCTGGACGATGCGAACGACGTCGAACCCAAGTCGGCGGAGCTGGCGATGGCCGGGATGCTCGTCGACTCGCTGTCCGGCGACTACGACCCGGACGACTACAGCGACGACTACGAGGACGCCGTCAAGGAGGTCGTGCGCGCCAAGCTCGAGGGCAATGAGGTGACCGCCGTGCCCGAGGAGGAGGACGAGGGCGGCGAGGTGCTCGACCTGCTGGCCGCGTTGCAGCAGAGCGTCAACCGCGCCAAGAAGTCCCGGGGTGAGCCGGTCGAGGAGCCCGACGATCAGGAGTCGAAGGCCACCTCGAAGTCGACCGCGAAGGCCGAGTCGGGCTCGACGAAGAAGGAGCCGGCGAAGAAGGCGGCCGCCAAGAAGACCGCGTCCTCCAAACCCGCCAAGAAGGCGTCATCGAAGAAGACGGCAGCAAATAAGACCTCGACGAAGTCCGCGACGAAGAAGACGGCGAAGACCGCCAAGAAACAGGCCAAGAAGGCCGGCTGAGCGACCGGTCGCTACTGGGCGCGCTCGCGCCGGCGGAGCCGCCGGCTCTCCGGCACGTCCTCGCTCGCGGTGCGCTCGGTGCTCGCGGTGTGTGCGGCGTGGGCGCCCTGCGCCGCGTGCGACCCGTTGGAGGAAGGTCGCTGGGCGGGGTTGTCCGGGTCGCCGTAGTACTTCTCACCGGCGTAGGTGCCATAGGCGCCGTGGCCGTACTGCGTGTCGCCATACATGATGCGGTTGATCCGGCGGGTGTTGACCCGGTTGAGGACGCCACCGAGCACTCGGCCGCCGACGGCCTCGAGGTTGTGCCTGGCGCGCTGGACGTGCTCGACGCGCGTGTCGGAGGCCGCGACCACGACGACCGCACCGTCGGCGCTCGCCGACAACAGCGCGGCGTCGGTCACCGGCAGCAGCGGCGGTGCGTCCAGGATCACCCGGTAGGTGTCGGTCAGCGACTCGATGAGCTGTTTCATCCGCTGCGAGCCGAGCAACTCGCTCGGGTTGGGCGGGATCTGCCCGGCGGTCAGCACGAACAGGCCCGGCTTGTCGGTCGGCTGGAGCGCATCCTCGACCGAGGTGGTTCCGGCCAGCACCTGGGTCAGCCCGACCGAGGAGTCGAGGTCGTAGATGCCGGCGACGGCGGGGCGGCGCAGGTCGGCGTCGATGAGGATGACCTTGTCGCCGGAATCGGCGATCACCCAGGCGAGCGCGGCGGAGACGGTCGACTTGCCCTCGCTCATCCGGGCGCTGGTGATGACGATGCTGCGCGGGTCGTGGTCGACGTCGACGAAGCGCAGGTTGGTGCGCAGCTGGCGCAGCGCCTCGCGGGTCGCGAAGTCCTGCTTGCCGTGCAGCGACCGGTCGGCGGCCTGGAGCTGCCGGGTCGCGGGTATGACGCCGAGCACGCTGGCACCGAGGTTCTCCTCGACGTCGTCGGTGGTGCGGACGCGGGTGTCACGGCGGTGCTGGATGAGCGCGAGCAGGTAGCCGATGATCAGGCCGGCCAGCAGGCCGATCGGCAGGATCTTGGTCGGTTTCGGGTAGGACGGCGCGCTGGGCAGGACCGCGCTGGAGGTGTTCTTGATGGCGACGCCGGTGCCCGGGTCGGCCTTCTGGACGTAGGTGGTCAGCACGTCGACGACGGAGTTGGCGATCGCCTTGGCGCGGCCGGGGTTGTCGGCGGTGACGCTGACGGTGATGATCGGCTTGTCCTGCGGGACGGTCGCGGAGATCTGGGTGGCCAGCTGGTCCTTGGTCAGGGACAGCTTCTGCGCCTTGATGACCTCGCCGGTGACCTGCCGGGACGTCGCCAGGTCGGCCCAGACCGCGGCCCGCTGCTGCGCCACCAGACCGCTGCTGTATGCCGCACCACTGGAGGTGGAGCCACTACCGGAACTGCTCGGCGCGGCGACGAGGGCCTGAGCGGACGCGGTGTATTGCTTCGTCCGGGTCCAGGTGTATGCCGCGGCAAGAGCCAGTCCGATGCACGCGCATGCCGCAAGCATGATCCAGTAGCGGCGCGTGAGCTTCCACAGGTCTTCCAGTGTCAACGTCTGTCTCCATGACGAGAGAAATGTGCCGGCGCCCGGGTCGAGGATCGAGACCACGAATCAGCGTCCGGCGTTCGGGAGACAGTCTGCGTCCCCCGAGATTGCACAGAACGGCGAGAGTATATCGGAGGAGGTTCGCCGGCCTCCGACGTGCGACCATGATGGCCGGCCGTCCGCCATACTCCGCCATACTCCGCCGCTAGTCCGCCATACTCCGCCGCTAGTCCGCCACACTGCGCCATCCAAAGGAGCCGTCCGTCCATGCCGCACCTGCTGTTCGTCTGCACCGGCAACATCTGTCGCTCGCCCTTCGCCGAACGCTACGCACGGAACGTGGCCGAGCGCTCCGAGATCGTCGGGTGGACGTTCGCCAGCGCCGGCGCCGGAGCGCTGGTCGGCTCGTCGATGGAACGCACGATGGCGGCGGAACTCCAGGCGCTCGGCGGTGACCCGTCCGGGTTTCGTGCCCAGTCGCTGAGCCGGGAGATCATCGAATCGGCCGATCTGATCGTGGCGATGGAGACCTTCCACCGCTCGGTGGTGCTGGACGACTTCCCGGGCCTGGTGCGCCGCACCTTCACGCTGGGCCAGCTGGCCCGCATCGCCCGGGACTACCCGCCGGAGGTGCACGGCAGCGAGCTGCTGTCGCAGATCGGTGCCTTCCGCCAGCGCGCGCGGGACGAGGACGACGTCCCCGACCCCTATCGCAGGGGCCCCGAGCTCGCCCACGAGGTGGCCGGCCGGATCAGTGGGTTGCTCGACGAGCTGGTGCCCCGACTCGGGGACTGATTCGGGGACTGACTCGGGACTGGGGTCAGCCGACCTGCTGGAGCACGCTGTGCTGCAGCAGGTCCCGGATCGCATCGCGCACCAGATCCGCGGCCTGCGGGTGATCGCCGTGCTCGGCGACGCACAGCTCGGTCAGTCGCGTGATGGACTCCGACGCGGCCGCGTGGATCCACAACGTCGCGCCCAGGCCGCTGAGCCGCGCCGGCCGGCTGCCGACCAGCACGACGATCTCGTCCTCGATGCCCACGGCGTCCACGTATGGCGCCCGTATGACGCAGGTCGTGTCCGGCAGATCCGGCACCTCGTCACTCGCGGCCGACGTCTGGTCGCTGTCCGTCGGCTGCGTGGGCTCCGTCGGCTCGGGGGTGGGGCGGCTCGACCGGTCGTCGGCGGGTTCGAAGGCGACCACCCGGGTCGGGTCCGGCGTGCGGGACCGAAGGGCGTCGCGCAGCAGGGTCGCGGTCTCCTCGACCTCGCGATAGCGCAGCCGCCATACACCTCCGGCGCGCTGCAGTGCACCGGCCAGCGTCTGCAGCGGACGGCGCATCGCCGGGAGCGCGGACGTCTGCGGGATCAGCTCGAGCAGGCCGTCCATGAGCGGGACGCGCTCCAGCGCCGGTGCGGCGCCGGGTTCGGCCTCCGCGTCGCGGTCGCGTTCCAGCAACGCGAAGAGCGCGGCGTGTGGCTGCGCCGGGCAGGGCTGCAGGTCCAGCTCGTCCGGCCCGTGCTGCGACTTGTGCTGCGGTGAGTCGCCGTCGATCACGACCGACAGCGGCTTGGGGTAGGGGAGCACGTCATCGTCGGCGCCGATCGACACCGTCTCGTCGCTGACGTAACCGAACTCCGTGGAGCACAACCGGTGGGCGGCGGTGGTCTTGCCCGTGCCCGATGCGGCGACCAGCACTGCGACCTGCCCGGTTCCGCGGTCCGCGACGCCCGCAGCGTGCAGCATCAGCCGGGACCCGGCTGCCTGGGTGATGCCGGCCATCGTGAGCGAGCTGGCCAGGGCGTAGTCGCGCCGGTCGCTGTCGTCGTGCGACCCGTAAGGGACGTCCCCGACGGTCGCGGCGTCGGCCGGCGCCATACAGCGGGCCCATTGGTCGCGGATCCGGCCGGCGTCGTCCGCGGAAGGTATGTCGACCGCGAAGACCGAGCCCAGCACTTCGATATGTACGGCCGTCATGCCCGGATGCTATCGACCTCGTGATGCCGGGTTTTGTTCGCTCTGCGCGAACAACTGGCCACAGGGGCCATCGGTGGAACATGCTGGCGACCGCTGGCGTTGTCCGCACCAAGACCTGCCGCAGCTTCGCTGACCGCCCAGTGGTCAACACGGGCGAAATCAGCTGCTGCAGTTAGCATCGATGGTAGCGAGAGCTACCCGAGGAGTTAGAGATGTTCGAACGGTTCACCGACCGCGCGCGGCGAGTTGTGGTGCTCGCTCAGGAAGAAGCGCGCATGCTCAACCACAACTACATCGGCACCGAACACATTCTGCTCGGGCTGATCCACGAGGGCGAGGGTGTGGCCGCGAAGGCGCTGGAGAGCCTCGGCATCTCCCTGGACGCGGTGCGCGAGCAGGTCCAGGAGATCATCGGCCCCAGCCAGCAGACCCAGTCCGGGCACATTCCCTTCACCCCGCGCGCCAAGAAGGTTCTCGAGCTGTCCCTGCGCGAGGGCCTGCAGCTCGGCCACAGCTACATCGGCACCGAGCACATCCTGCTCGGCCTGATCCGCGAGGGCGAGGGTGTCGCCGCGCAGGTCCTGGTCAAGATGGGCGCCGACCTGTCCCGAGTCCGCCAGCAGGTCATCCAGCTGGTGTCGGGTTACCAGGGCAAGGAGCCGCAGGGCGCCGGTGTCGGCCAGCCGGGCCAGGAGAGCGGCACCCCTGCCGGCTCGCTCGTGCTCGACCAGTTCGGCCGCAACCTGACGCAGGCGGCGCGCGAGGGCAAGCTCGACCCGGTCATCGGCCGGGACAAGGAGATCGAGCGCGTCATGCAGGTGCTGTCGCGCCGGACCAAGAACAACCCGGTGCTCATCGGTGAGCCCGGCGTCGGCAAGACCGCCGTCGTCGAGGGCCTCGCCCAGGATGTCGTGCGCGGTGACGTGCCCGAGACCCTGAAGGACAAGCAGCTCTACACGCTCGACCTCGGCTCACTGGTCGCGGGCAGCCGCTACCGCGGTGACTTCGAAGAACGACTTCGCAAGGTGCTCAAGGAGATTCGCACCCGCGGCGACATCATCCTGTTCATCGACGAGATCCACACCCTGGTCGGCGCAGGTGCCGCGGAGGGCGCGATCGACGCTGCCTCGATCCTCAAGCCGATGCTGGCTCGTGGCGAGTTGCAGACGATCGGTGCGACGACGCTCGACGAATACCGCAAGCACATCGAGAAGGACGCCGCGCTCGAGCGCCGGTTCCAGCCGATCCAGGTCATGGAGCCGACGATCCCGCACGCGATCGAGATCCTGAAGGGGCTGCGCGACCGCTACGAAGCGCACCACCGGGTCACCATCACCGACGCAGCGCTGGTGGGCGCGGTCAACATGGCCGACCGCTACATCAACGACCGGCACCTGCCGGACAAGGCGATCGACCTGATCGACGAGGCGGGCGCCCGGTTGCGCATCCGCCGGATGACCGCTCCGCCAGACCTGCGCGAGTATGACGAGAAGATCGCCCACGTCCGCCGGGAGAAGGAATCGGCGATCGACGGTCAGGACTTCGAGAAGGCCGCGTCCCTGCGCGACGACGAGAAGAAGCTGATCCAGGCCAAGGAGCACCGCGAGAAGGAGTGGAAGGCCGGCGACATCGACGTCGTCGCGGAGGTCGACGAGGAGTTGATCGCCGAGGTCCTGGCGGCTTCGACGGGCATCCCGGTCTTCAAGCTGACCGAGGAGGAGTCCAGCCGCCTGCTGCGGATGGAGGAAGAGCTGCACAAGCGCGTCATCGGCAACGACGACGCCATCAAGGGTCTGTCGCAGGCCATCCGGCGTACCCGCGCCGGCCTGAAGGACCCGCGTCGTCCCGGCGGCTCGTTCATCTTCGCCGGTCCGACCGGTGTCGGTAAGACCGAGCTGGCCAAGTCGCTCGCCGAGTTCCTCTTCGGCGACGAAGACGCCCTGATCACGCTCGACATGTCGGAGTTCTCCGAGAAGCACACTGTTTCAAGGCTTTTCGGTTCGCCTCCCGGCTACGTCGGTTACGAGGAGGGTGGCCAGCTGACCGAGAAGGTGCGGCGCAAGCCGTTCTCGGTGGTGCTCTTCGACGAGGTCGAGAAGGCACACCCGGACATCTTCAACTCGCTGCTGCAGATCCTGGAGGACGGTCGCCTGACCGACAGCCAGGGCCGGGTGGTCGACTTCAAGAACACCGTGATCATCATGACCACCAACCTCGGCACGCGTGACATCTCCAAGGGCGTCTCGCTCGGCTTCGCGTCGGGCAACGACAGCTCGACCGGCTACGAGAAGATGAAGGCCAAGGTCCAGGACGAGCTCAAGCAGCACTTCCGGCCCGAGTTCCTCAACCGTGTCGACGACACGATCGTCTTCCCGCAGCTGACGCAGGAGGAGATCGTCCAGATCGTCGACCTGCGGGTCGCGGACCTGGACGAGCGTCTCAAGGACAAGGACATGGCGATCGAGCTCACGCCCGCCGCCAAGAAGGTCCTCGCCGAGCGCGGCTACGACCCGGCACTGGGTGCCCGACCGCTGCGTCGCGCCATCCAGCGCGAGGTCGAGGACGTGCTGTCCGAGAAGATCCTCTACGGCGAGATCGGTGCCGGCGAGATCGTGCTGGTCGACATCGAGGGCGAGGGCAAGGACGCGAAGTTCACCTTCACCGGCAGCCCGAAGCCGCAGGCTCCGGACTCGCTGAACGTCGAGACCGCCGGCAGCGGCGGCGTCGACCTCGGCAAGGAGTGACGGTCACGCCACAGGGTGTATGACGCAAAGGGGTCGGGCGAGTTTCGCCCGGCCCCTTCGTCATACCCGCTTCGCCCAGGGCCGGCCGGGTGCACAAGCGGCAACGGTTGCTGGGTGGGTGGGCGATACGGCCGATTTGCGTGCGCAAGTGGCAACGGTCGCGGGTTCGGGACGGTCTGCTTGCACACGCCGGTGGGCCCTGCGGAAAGATGGGTCCATGACGCTGAAAGATCCCGCACTGCACCTCCGGCCGGCCCAGGCGACGGACGTGCGCGGGATCCGAGAGCTGACCAAGCCGTATGTCGAATCCCGAGCGATCGTGCCCAAGCCCGCGGTCGCCTACTACGAGGGCGTGCAGGAGTTCCTCGTCGTCGAACGCGAGGACCGGCTCGTCGGGTGTGGGGCGTTGCACGTCATGTGGGAGAACGTCGCCGAGGTCCGTACGCTGGCCGTCGCAGCGGACGAGAAGGGCCTGGGCATCGGCAGCACCTTGCTGGACGCGCTGCTCGACCGGGCGCGTGAGCTCGCCGTGAGCCGGGTCTTCTGCCTGACCTTCGAGGTGGGTTTCTTCTCGGCACACGGGTTTTCGGAGATCGACGGCGATCCGGTCGAGCCGGCGGTCTATGCCGAGATGTTGCAGTCGTATGACGAGGGTGTCGCGGAGTTCCTCGACCTCGACCGGGTGAAGCCCAACACCCTCGGCAACACCCGGATGCTGCTGACGTTCTGAGGGGACCCGCTCACACCGGGCGGCTGATGCCCTCGGGCGCGATGCTCCTCGCCTCGTGCAGATCCACCCGCCGGGCGCCGCAGTCGGCGCACCGCACGTAGAGCACGACGCCGAGCGAGGTGGGATGTCGTGACTCGGTGACCCACGCGTGTTCCGTTGCGAGTGCTGCGGTTTCGAGGATCTGAGCTTGGTGTCTGGGCGTCATACCAACAGCGTGATGTAATGGCCTTATGCAACTCAACCCTTACGGTGAGTATGCCGTGCTCTTGGCCGCATCGCTCGCGAACGACTGGCCGGAAGATCGCGCCGGGATCGATGCGCGCACGCGGGAGTTCGGGATGACGATGGCATTCCCGGAAGCACCGGGTGATCACACCGAGACCCGAAGGGTCATCGATCAGTGGCTCGCGGTGGTCGATGCGCAGGATCCGGATGAGCGTGCCCGGCTGCTCAATGTGCTGATGAAACGCGCCACGGCATACCCGCGGCTGGTCGACCACGACAACGAGGGATGGCACCTGCACTACCGCGACGAGGACCAGACGATGCCGCACGTGCTGCGTGCGGTCATCAGCGTCGGGACGGCGCTGCACCTGACGACGCGTGGCATGCACCGGCTCGGGCGCTGTGCCGCGAGCCTGACGCCGGGAGATCCGTGCGCGAACGTCGTCGTCGACGTCACCCGCAACGGGCGGCAGCGCTACTGCTCGGTGCGCTGCGCCAATCGCGACGCGGTGCGCCGGCACCGGGCTCGCGCCGTATGACGCGACTCCTCACCGGAGCGGAGCACGCATCACCGGGGCATGTCGTGCTTCGAATCCGGCACTCTCGTACATCCGACGGCCGGCCTCGGTGGCCATCAGCTCGGCGCGGCCGACGCCCTGGGTGCGGGCCCAGGCCATGACGGCGTCGAAGGCGGCGCGACCGTGCCCGCGACCGCGATGCGCCGGCGCCGTGCAGACGTTGCTGACCAGGACGTCGCCGCCGTCGGGTGAGGTCGGCGACGGCGCGGCGTCGCGCACGCAACCCATCGCACTTGCGACCACCCGTTCGTCGGCGGTGACGACGAAGATCCCGTAGGACGGATCGCCCAACCGGCTCTCGAACCACGCGTGGGCGTTCGCGCGCCACAGGGGATCGTCGGTCGCCATACCCATCGAGCGGAACATCTCCGCCCGTAGCCCGACGAGAGCAGCCTCGTCTCCCGCGCGTGCCCTGCGTACTTCGATCCTGGTCATGAGGTCGAAGGTATGACGCACTTCGCTCCGGCCGCGGCTTTCGGCGCGTGCAACATCGCTCGACAGTCGCTCCGCGCCCGGCCGGCGCCTTTGCGCACATCCATACCTGCTCCATTTCTGACTCACTGGGCTAGCGTTTCAAGGGTGAGCGATTCCATGGACGGCCAGATCGACGTCGACGTCCCGCCGAGCGGCGCGGGCTGCCAGGACTGCGATGCGGCCGGCGGCTGGTGGGTGCACCTGCGCCGCTGCGCCGCCTGCGGACATGTCGGATGCTGCGATTCGTCACCGGGCCAGCACGCGACCAAGCATGCGACCGACACCGGTCACCGGATCGTGCAGAGTTTCGAGCCCGGTGAGGACTGGTTCTACGACTACGTGTCGCAGCAGATGGTGGCCGGACCGTCTCTTGCCGAGCCGACCAGCCACCCCGCCGATCAAGGTGCTCCGGCGCCACGGGATCGGGTGCCGGCCAACTGGATGGAGCTCATCCACCGCTGACCGACCCACCGCTGACCGACCCACCGCCGCCCCCTCGTCGACACCACCACCGCCCGACCACCGCTGACCGACCCACCGCCGCCCCTCGCCGACACACCACACCACAAATGCCGACAGGACACGCAATTGCCGAGAGGACCGGCAAATCAGGGGCAATTCGGGGCGAATTTGGTGTCCTCTCGGTGTTTGCGTGTCCTCTCGGCGAAGAGAGGCCTGGGTCTGAGTCTGGGTCTGGGTCCGGGCTCAGCGGCTGGCGTGGTAGATGCGGCGTACGACGTCCTCGATGTCCGGCTCCTCGATGGACAGGTCGCGCAGCTGCGCGTGTTCACCGACGGCGACGAGAACTGCTGCGGCAGTGGTCATTTCCGAGTCGAAGGCCAACCGCTGGCGGGCTCCGGCGACCTCGCTGCCCAGGTGTGTCGTGTGCGGTATGCCGGTCAGGTCCGGCGTCGCGTCGGCGAAATCCAGCACGAGGGTGCGCTCCGCGCCGGCCCGCCGCGCGAGCCCGTCGAGGCTGCCGTCATACACCGCCCGGCCGTGGTCGACGACCAGCACGCGCTCGCAGAGCCGCTCGATGTCGCCCATGTCGTGGGTGGTGAGCAGCAGGGTGGTCCCGTGCTCGCGGCGCTCGGTGATGAGGAACTCGCGCAGTCGTTGCTTGGACAGCACGTCGAGGCCGATCGTCGGCTCGTCGAGGATGACCAGGCGTGGCCGGTGCAGCAGAGCGGCGGCGACCTCGGCGCGCATCCGCTGGCCGAGGGAGAGTTGACGCACCGGTGTCGCGAGGAACTCCTGCAGTTCGAGCTGCTCGATGAGTTCGTTGGTCCGGGCGCGGGCGTCGGCGCCCGGCAGCCGGTGGATCGCGGCGAGGATCTCGAACGACTCGCGCACCGGCAGGTCCCACCACAGCTGCGAGCGCTGCCCGAAGACGACACCGACCTGCGCCGCGAGGCGCTTGCGCTCCTTGTGCGGGTCGATGCCGCAGGTGCGCACCGTGCCGCTGGTGGGGACCAGGATCCCGACCAGCATCTTGATCGTGGTCGACTTGCCGGCACCGTTCGCGCCGATGTAGCCGACCGACTCGCCGGGCCGCACCGTCAGCCGCAACTCGTCGACCGCTCGCAGCGTATGGCGGTGCAGCGCGTCGCGGCCCTTGCCGCGACGCGTGAACTCCCTTGTCAACCCGTCCGTTTCGATGATCAGGCCGTCAGTCATGTCAGCCGCCCCCTCCTTGGTAGTGCCGGACACCGAAGCGCCACATGATCAATGCGAAGCCCCACATCCACGCCGCGGCGATCGGCGTGCACCACGCGAGCCAGTTCGGCATACCCGCCGGCCCGGGCAGGTCGAGCAGGCGCAGTGCCGGGACGTATGCCGCCAGCGCCATGGGGAAGACGAAGCCGAAGAGCGCCTTGAGCGGCAGCGACCACACCGCGGCGGGCTGCGTCGACGCGTAGCGTCCGCCGTACACGAAGGCGTTGGTGAACTCGGCGCCCTGGATCAGGAAGAACTGCATGCCGGCGGCCCAGATGTACATCGCGGAGAATATCGCGATCGCGCAGACGATCGTCAGGACCAGCAACCCGATGTGCGCCACGGACCAGTGGATGTCGTTGATCGACAGCCCGATCACCAATGATGCGAGGCCGATTGCGGCGCGGGTCAGGCGACGTAGCGAGATGTCGCTGGTCATCAGTTGCAGCAGGAGTGGTTGCGGTCGCAGGTAGAAGACGTCCAGGGTGCCCTCCCGGATGTACTTCGGCAGCGTGTCGCAGTGGCCGACGAACATGTCCGCGATCGAGTAGGACATGTCGGCCAGCCCGAAGACCAGCAGGACCTGCTTGAAGTCCATGCCGCCGAGCACGGTCACCTGATGGAAGAGCAGCCAGACCTCGGCCAGCTCGATCGCGCCGACCAGACCCGAGCTGACCAGATCGATGATGAAGTTGCTGCGGTAACTGCGCTGCGAGCGCATCCGGGATGCGAGGACCGCGCGGTAACCGTCGAATCTGCCTGGCAGAGAAGCTGTATCGAGGACTCGGGGTCCCCGCGAAGTATCGGGGGAGCGAAGCGGAGGAGAACTTCGTGGGGTGATTCTCATCCGCCTTGCACCTCCAGCTTGCGTTGTCCGGCAGTGGTGAGCAGGTGGCCGACGAGCAGCGTTCCGGCCAACCAGGCGAACTGCACGCACACCAGCCCGTATGCCGCGCCGCCGGTGGTGCGCCCGGTCAGGATGTCGATCGGATACATCATCATCGACGGGCACGGGGTGGCCTCGGCGATCGCCAGCAGCCAGTCGGGGAAGAGCGCGATCGGCACGAACAGCCCCGCGAAGAAGCCGGAGAGAACCATGTAGAGGATCTGGATACCGCGCGTCTCGATCAGCCAGAACCCGGCAACGGCAACGAGATACACGGTCGAGAAGGAGATCGTGATCCCGACGACAAGGCTCACCGCGCCGAGCACGTAGGACGCGGGGGAGCTGGGCATCGTCATACCGACGACCAGGGCGCCGATGGCGACGCTCGGCACTCCGCGGGGGACCAGGGCGAAGACCGCCTTGCCGACTTCCGTTGCGATCGTTGCCAGTTGGACGTTGACCGGTCGCAGGAAGTCGATGGCGACGTCGCCGTTCTTGATCCGGTCCGAGAAGTCGAGGCGGCCGTGCAGGTTGACCGAGCCGAGCAGGCCCTGGGACACCCAGATGTAGGCGCTCATGCTGCCGACGTCATACCCCTGGACCGTGCCGCCCGCGGCACGCACAGTGGCGAAGAGCATCGCGACCTTCAGGAAGCCGAAGGTCAGGTTCGCGACGAGGCCGCCGAACATCGCCAGGCGGTAGGCGGCCTGCTCGCGGAAGCCGGCTGTGAAGAGGCGGCCATAGGGATAGATCGCAGCCGCACGCACAAACGCGAGAACTTACCGAAGTTGGGTCGCCATGGCAACCCCCTGAGGTCAGGCCTTCGCAGTCAGGCCCAACAGGTCGAGCGCTTCGGCGAGCGATGCCTCGGGGGTCTGGTGCGCGTGCACGACGACGCCGTCCTCGTCGTCCTGCAGCGGCTCGAGCGCCGAGAGCTGGGAGGGCAGCAGCGACGGCGGCATGTAGTGACCGGTGCGCTTGGCGAGCCGCTCCTCGAGCACCTGCTGCGGGACGTCGAGGTAGACGAAACGCACGTTGTCGCGACCCTCGCGGAGCAGGTCCCGGTAGGTCCGTTTCAGGGCGGAGCAGGTGACGACGGCGCTGCGGCCGTCGCGCTCGTGCTCGTCGATCCAGGTGCCGATCGCGCGCAGCCACGGCCAGCGGTCCTCGTCGGTGAGTGGCACGCCCGAGGCCATCTTGCTGACGTTGGCCTGCGAGTGGAAGTCGTCGCCCTCGGCATACAGCCATCCCATGGCCTCGGCGATGCCTTCGCCGAGGGTGGTCTTCCCGGAGCCGGAAACCCCCATCACGATGAGGAACTGGGCGTGGCTGGCAGCATCAGTCATGGCGACACTCTAACCAGCCACGGTCAGGCCGGCAGACGGAAGCGTTCCCGTGGCAGCGCCTCGACGAGCCCGTCCTCGATGAGCGAGGAGAGGCAGCGGTCGCGCTGGCCGGGGTCGTGCCAGACGATGTCCAGGTCGGCACGCGGCACCGGGCCGGTCGCACCACGCAGCACCGCGAGCAGCTTGCCGCGGACCTGTCGATCGGTGCCGTGCCACTTCTGGACCTTCCTGCGTGGCCCGTCGTGCTCCGGGCGGCCGGCGAGCACCCACGCGCAACCATCGACCACGGGGCACTTCCCGCAGTCCGGACTCGCCGCCTTGCAGACCAGCGCACCCAGCTCCATGACGGCGACGTTCCACCGGGCGGCGTCCTCGTCGGCCACCGGCAACAGGCTCTCGGCGAGCCGGGTCTCCGCGGCGCTCAGGCTCGGTGCCGGGTGTTCGGCGCCGGTCACCAGGCGGGCCTCGACCCGGCGCACGTTGACGTCCACGACCGTCGCGCGGATGCCGAATGCGAACGCCCCCACGGCCGCCGCGGTGTAGCTGCCAATGCCCGGAAGTGCCTGCAACTGCTGCACATTCGCCGGTATGACGCCGTCGTGCCCCTCAGTGATCGCGGTCGCCGCAGCGTGCAGGCGCAGCGCCCGGCGCGGGTAGCCGAGCCGGCCCCACTCGCGGACCGCATCGCCGGGGGAGGCCGCGGCCAGCGCGGCCGGCGTCGGCCAGAGCTGCATCCAGCAGCGCCATACCGGCTCCACCCGGGCGACCGGAGTCTGCTGCAGCATCACCTCGGAGACGAGCACCGCCCACGGCCGGTCGACCTCCGGCCACGGCCACTGCTCGGCCGGCACGCGCCAGGGCAGGTCGCGGGCGGTTGCGTCATACCAGCGCAGGATCGTGTCGTGCAGGGCCTCGACGTCGCTCATGGAAATTTCGTGGGGTCTCATGCGGGGTCCTCGCGAAGTATTCGGGGGAGCGAATTGGAGGAGAAACGTCGTGGGGTGCTTCAGACGTAGCGCTCGAGGATGCTGCTCTCCGCCAGGCGGGACAGGCCCTCGCGCACGGCACGGGCCCGGCTCTCGCCGACACCCTCGACCGCCATCAGGTCGTCGAAGTCCGCGGCGAGCAGCTTCTGCAGCGTGCCGAAATGATCGACGAGCCGGTCGACGATGGCACCGGGCAGCCGCGGAACCTTGGTCAGCAGGCGGTAGCCGCGCGGGCTGACGGACAGGTCGAGCATGTCGCCGATCACCGAGAAGCCCGCGGCGCGAGCACCGGCCGACAGGTCGAGCAGCTCGGTGGAGCTCATCTCCCCGAGCCGGGTGATGGCGTCCTCGACGCTCATGTCGGAGCGGTTGGAGTCGACGTAGTCGCGCACCACCAGCTCGCGGTCGTCGCTCAGCCCGCCGACGAGCTCGTCCAGCTGCAGCGAGATCAGCCGGCCGTCGGTGCCGAGTTCGACGACGTATTCGCTGATCTCCTCGCTGATCCGGCGCACCATCTCCAGTCGCTGCAGCACGCTCGCGACGTCGCGCACGGTGACCAGGTCCTCGATCTCCAGTGCCGACAGCGTGCCGGTCACCTCATCGAGGCGCGACTTGTAACGCTCGAGGGTCTGCAGCGCCTGGTTGGCGCGGGACATGATCGCGTTGGAGCCCTCGATGACGTGGCGCACGCCCCCGACATACAGGGCGATGATGTGCATGGACTGGCTGACCGACACGACCGGGAAGCTGGTCTGCTTGGCGACGCGCTCCGCGGTGCGGTGCCGGGTGCCGGATTCCTTGGTCTCGATGCTCGGGTCGGGCATCAGCTGGGTGCCGGCCCGCAGGATCCGGGACACGTCGCTGTTGACGACGATCGCGCCGTCCATCTTGGCCAGCTCGCGCAGCCGGGTCGCGGTGAACTCGATGTCGATGGGGAAGCCGCCGGAGGACATGTCCTCGATGACGGCGTCGTGGCCGATGACGATCAGTGCGCCGGTGCGCCCACGCAGGATCCGCTCGAGCGCGTCGCGCAGATCGGTGCCGGGCGCAACGGCCGCGAGGGTCTCGCGGAGGATGACTTCGGGGGAGCGACTCACTCCGTCAGTGTAGGTGCGTGCGGGCGTCCGGGACGGCCACCACGCATGGGTCGTGCCTGTCCGATCGCTATGTGTCCGAGCGGCCGCGATCAGTTCGTCACGCTTTCCGTCGCCCCTCTTCCGTCGGCTGCGCGCCTCGCTCGTGCCTCGCTCGTGTGCTCGCCTCGGTCGGCGCTCAGGCTTTCGGTCGCGCCTCTTCCCTCGGCTGCGCGCCTCTGCGCTCGGCTGCGTGCCTCGCTCGTGTGCTCGCCTCCGTTCACCGGCATGGCGATGGCGCGCGTCGCCGCGTGCACGTCGCGAACCTCGATCACCCGCATCCCGGCCGGGGCGGTCTCGGTGCCCATCGACCCGGCCGGCACGATCGCCCGCTTGAAGCCGATGCGGGCCGCCTCGGCGAGCCGGCGCGGCACGCCACCGACGCCACGCACGTCGCCGGCCAGGCCGACCTCGCCGACCGCGAGGGTTCCCAAGGGCATCGGGCAGCCGTCCTTGGCCGAAGCCAGGGCGAGCGCGATCGCCAGGTCCGCGGCCGGCTCGGAGAGTTTGGCCCCACCGACCGTCGAGACGTAGCAGTCGTCGTCGCGCAGTCGCACGCCCGCACGGCGGTCGAGCACGGCCAGGATCATGGCGGTGCGAGCGTTGTCGACGCCGTTGGTGGTGCGCCGCGCCGAGCCGCCGTTGCCGGGCACGAGCAGGGCCTGCACCTCGGTGACCAGCGGCCGTCGGCCTTCCAGGGTGACGGTCACGCAGGTGCCGGCGACCGGCTCCTTCATGTGGGACAGGAAGAGTCCGCTGGGGTCGGGCAGGCCGGTGATGCCCAGCTCGGTCAGATCGAAGCAGCCGACCTCGTCGGTCGGGCCGAAGCGGTTCTTGGCGGCACGGACCAGCCGGAGGCGCGAGTGTCGCTCGCCCTCGAACTGGACGACGACGTCGACCAGGTGCTCGAGCACCCGTGGTCCGGCGATCGAGCCGTCCTTGGTGACGTGCCCGACCAGCAGCGTGCCGATGCCCTGCCGCTTGGCGACCTGGATGATCGCGGCCGCGACCTCGCGCACCTGGCTGACGTTGCCCGGTGCGCCGTCGACCTCGGCCGAGGCGATGGTCTGCACCGAGTCGATGATCAGCAGGTCGGGCTGCAGCTTGTCGATCTGGGCCAGCACGGTGCCCAGATCGGTCTCACTGGCGAGGTAGAGGTCGCGCGCCATGGCTTCGATGCGCTCGCCGCGCAGCCGCACCTGGGCCGCCGACTCCTCGCCGCTGACGTAGAGGACGGTCTGGCCGTCGCGCGCCGCGCGCGCCGCGACGTCGAGCAGCAGGGTGGACTTGCCGATGCCCGGCTCGCCGGCGACCAGCACGACTCCGCCGGTCACCAGGCCACCGCCGAGGACCCGGTCGAACTCGCCGACACCGGTCGCGCGGTGCTGGGCGCGGGACGCGTCGACCTCGCCGATCGGCAGCGCGGGTCGCTCGATGGTCGCCGCCGGTGCGGTGCGGACCTGCTGCTGCCCGACCTCGGCCACCGTGCCCCACGCCTGGCACTCGCCGCAGCGGCCGACCCACTTGATCGCCTGCCACCCGCACTCCGTGCAGCGGTAGGTCGGGGCCGGTGCCTTCTTGCGTGTGCTGCTCGCCATACGCCGGACTCTAGAGGCGGCTGCCGACACCCCTCTCAAGGTGTGCGGGTAGCTTAGCCTCGCCTAACCCCCGACGAAGGATGTTCATGTCACTCGCCAACACCCTGGTCCTCGGCCTCATCGCCGGCGCGACCATCCTGCTCGGCATGCCGCTGGGTCGCCTGCGTGCGCCGGCCGTAAGCACTCGAACGCTGCTCAACGCCATCGCGGTCGGCGTGCTGCTCTTCCTGTTCTGGGACGTGTCGTCCGGTGCCTGGGAGCCGATCGATGCCGCCCTGTCCGACGTGCACGCCGGCAAGGGTGGGGTCGGCTCGGCGATCGGCTACGGCGTGCTCTTCGCGGGTGGTCTCACGGTGGGCCTGCTCGCGCTGGTGGGCTACGAGAAGTGGATGCTGCGCAAGGCTCGTGCTGCGCACGCCCTGCAGCCGATGCAGCTGGCGACGCTGATCGCGGTCGGCATCGGACTGCACAACTTCGCGGAGGGCCTGGCGATCGGGCAGGCCGCTGCCACCGGCGAGATCGCGATGGCCACCCTGCTGGTGGTCGGTTTCGCGCTGCACAACGCGACCGAGGGCTTCGGCATCACGGCGCCGCTGGCCGCCGATGTCGACGACGCCGGTCAGCGCCGGCTGCCGACATGGGGGCGGCTGCTGTTGCTCGCGCTGATCGGTGGCGGGCCGACGTTCGTCGGCACCTGGGTCGGGCACAGCTTCACCAGCGATGCGGTGAGCGTCATCTTCCTCACCCTCGCCGCCGGTTCGATCCTGTATGTCGTCATGCAGCTCATCGGTGTCGCGGCCCGCACCCGGCGCACGGACCTGCTCGCCTACGGCGTGCTGATCGGGCTTGCCGCCGGCTTCCTCACCGACGCGATCGTCTCCGCCGGCGGGGCGTGATCCGTCAGTAACGACGCCAGCGGACGAACACGGCGTAGTCCACGCCGGTGCCCTCGTGTTCGGCGAGGATCCGCTCGGCGTTCGCCGGAGTGAACTCGATCCGGACGACCGCCTCGAAATCGGCGCGGGAGTCGAACGCCCACCGCATCATCACCGGCACCGAGGCGAAGCCCACGCGCCGCCAGAAGCGCTCCACCCCGACCGGGTCGTATGACGGCAGCGCCTGCCGGAACCAGGCGCCGAAGGTCGAGCGGGACGCGTCGTTGTCGACCACGAAGGCAACGCCGCCGGGGCGCATCACCCGGTCCAGCTCGGCAAGCCCCGGCTCGCACCCGGCGCCGAAGAAATATGCCCACCGGGAATGCGCGACGTCCACCGAATCCGCTTCCAGCGGAAGCTTTTCCGCGACTCCGGCGCGCACTTCGACCGAGGCAGCCAGGCCCGCGTCAGCCACCCGCGCCCGCGCCGCGTCCACCAGTGGTGGATGTGGCTCGACACCGACCACCGACCGCGCGGTACGCGCGAAGAACGGCAGGTGGAAGCCGCTGCCGCACCCGATGTCCAGCACGTCGGCACCCTGCCAGTCGCGCACCTGTCGCATCGCCGCCCAGATGACGCCGTCCGGATCGACCCCGCGGTTCTCGATCTCGTATGTGCTCGGCGTGATCCAGATGTTCGGTGACGGGATCGCCTCGGGCGGCGAATCCTCTTGTGTCACTTGGCCTTCCGCGACTCTGCTGCTTCTTCCGCGAGGAGCGTCGCCGGGTGCACGAAGAGCGGCAGCAGCTTGCGCCCACCGGGGCCGGCCTGCCGCAGCGCTGTCGCCTGCAGCAGATGTGCCTCACAACGAAGCGCCAGCTCGTCATACGCGTTGTCGCCCATGAGGTGCCGCAGCTCACCCTCGTTGGAGACGTAGACCGGCGAACTGCCCACGTGCGCCTCGGGATTGCCCGAGCAGTACCAGTCGAGGTCGTGCCCGCCCGGGCCCCATCCGCGACGGTCGTACTCACCGATCGAGATCTCCAGGTATGACGTCTCGTCCGGCTGCTCCACCGTGCGGTAGGTGCGTCGGATCGGCAGCTGCCAGCAGACGTCCGGCTTGATCGTGTGCGGCGGGACGCCGGTGAGTATGGCGTGCTGGTGCAGCGCGCAACCGGCACCGGCGGGGAAGCCGGGCCGGTTGTGGAAGATACAGGCGCCGTCGACGACGCGTGTCTTCCAGTCGCCGTCCTCCTTCTCGCGCCATCCGTCCTGGGAGTGGCCCTCGTCGTAGTACTGCCACTCGTCGGCTCCGAGCTCGCGAACCGCGGCCCTGACGTTCTTGAGGTCGTCCTTGTCGGAGAAATGGGCACCGAGGGTGCAGCAGCCGACGTCCGGTGCGTCCTCGTAGATCCCCTGGCAGCCAGCGCCGAAGATGCAGGTCCACGACGACGTGAGCCACGTCAGGTCGCAGCGGAAGCGTTCCTCGGCGTCGTCCGGGTTGTCGAACTCGACCCAGGTCCGCGGGGTTTCCAGTGCTGTTTCGACCACGAGCCACATCGTAGGTGTGCGTCCCGCGAACCGGCCGGGCGACGGCCGTCACGTATCAGCATCTGGTGCGGAGATGAGGAGCCTGGCCCGGCGTCGGATAGTTTGGAACACATGCGGCTCGGTGTGATCGACGTGGGATCCAACACGGTCCACCTGCTCGTGGTCGATGCGCACCCCGGTGCCCATCCGCTGCCTGCGACCTCCCACAAGCGCGAGCTGCGCCTGTCCGAGCACACCACTGCCGACGGCTGCATCTCGCCGGACGGGGTCGAGCAGCTGACGGCCTTCGTGCACGAATGCCTCTCCATCGCCGATGACCAGGGCTGCGAGGACCTGCTGGCGTTCGCCACCTCCGCGATCCGGGAGGCACCCAACGGCGACGACGTGCTCTCCCAGGTGCATGCGGCCACGGACGTGAAGCTGGAGGTCCTGTCGGGCGCCGACGAGTCGCGGCTGACGTTCCTCGCCGTACGCCGCTGGTTCGGCTGGTCGGCGGGACGACTGCTGGTGATCGACATCGGTGGTGGATCGCTGGAGTTCGCGGCCGGGATCGACGAGGAGCCCGACGTCGCGCTCAGCCTCCCGCTCGGCGCCGGCCGGCTCACCCGCGAGCTGGCCGGTGACCCGCCGGCCGCCACCGACCTGAAGGTGCTGCGCAAGCAGGCACGCTCGGACATCGCACGGGTGGTGCGAGACCTGCACAAGGTCGGCACGCCGGACCGGGTGGTCGGCACCAGCAAGACCATCCGCTCCCTGGCCCGTGTGCTGGGTGCGGCCCCACGAGGTGACGGTCCGCGGGTGAAGCGTGTTCTCGAACGTGCCGCCCTCGGCGACCTGGTGCCACGTCTGGCGGAGATGACGGCCGACGAACGCGCAGCGCTGCCAGGCGTTTCCGCCAGTCGGGCCCGCCAGCTGCTGGCGGGCGCGATCGTCATACACGGGGCAATGGACGTATTGGACGTCGAGTCCCTCGACCTGTGCCCGTGGGCTCTGCGAGAGGGTGTCATCCTGCGCCGGCTCGACTGGCTCGGCGCCTGATGGCACCGGGCATCACCCTGCCGCAGGGGCGCATCGCCCTATCGACGTCGTCGGTCTACCCGCTGGGCGTCGTCGATGGATTCGCGTTGGCCGAACGCCTCGGCTATGACGGCGTCGAGGTGATGGTGTGGACGGACCCCGTCAGCCAGGAGTCCGGCGCACTGCGCAAGCTGGTCGACCACTACGGCATACCCATCGTGTCGATCCACGCGCCGACCCTGCTGCTCACCCAACGCATCTGGGGCCCTGACCCGTGGCCCAAGATCGACAACTCGGTCGCGCTCGCCGAGGAGGTCGGTGCACAGACCGTCGTGGTGCACCCGCCCTTCCGGTGGCAGCGCGAGTATGCCGTGGAGTTCATCCAGGGCATCGCCGAGCGCAACGCCGGGACCGACGTGCGGATCAGTGTCGAGAACATGTTCCCGTGGCGGGCGCGCGGCCGCGAGATGCAGGCCTACCTGCCGGGCTGGGACCCGGTCGAGCTCGACTACGAGCACGTCACGCTCGACCTGTCGCACACGGCGACGGCCGGATCGGACGCCATGGACATGGCAGAGCAGCTCGGGGACCGGCTCGCCCACATCCACCTGGCCGATGGGTCCGGCTCGTTCAAGGACGAGCACCTGGTGCCCGGTCGCGGCTCACAGCCGTGCGCCGACCTGCTGGAGTCACTCGCCGGGCGCGGCTACACCGGTGACGTCGTCCTCGAGGTCGGCACCCGCAAGCACTCGGCCGAGCAGCGCGAGCTCGACCTGGCCGAGGCGCTCGCCTTTGCCCGGTTGCACTTCGCCGCACCTGCAGCGCGCTGACCGCCGTGGATGTGCTCACGATGCCGGGAGGGGATGCTCGGTGAGCGTGGCGTCGAGTATGTCGGCGACGCTCCGCGTCGCGAGTGTGGCGCTGATCGCCGACTGGACGTCGGCGTAGGCCTCGCTCAGCACCGGACGGATGCCGTAGCCGACGGGACACGTCTGCTTGGGCTCGTGCGGGTGCAGGTCGAACGGCACCGGCTCCGCCAGCGCCGCATGCAGATCGGCGAGGGTGACGGCGGCTGCGGGCCGGGCCAGTCGCCACCCCGCGCCGGGTCCGCGTCCGGTGACCTCGAGCAGGCCGTGATCCCGCAGCGGCGCGAGCGTACGTCGGACGAGGACCGGGTGGCTGGCCAGGCTGTCGGCGATCTCCGCCGAGGTGAGGGCCGGGCGCCCGGTACGCCTCGCGTACTCGAGCCAGCACAGCGCGTGCACGGCCACCGTCAGTTGGCTGTTGGCGCTCACCCGGCGTCCGTCGGGGTCGTGTCCGCATCTGCGGCGCGCCGGCGCGGGGGCTCGGCGGCCGGATGAGCTGAGCGTGCGGTCGGTGCCAGCCGGAAGGTGCGTGAGCGATGCGTGCGGCGTTCGAGTTCGCGGCCGATGTCCGCGGAGCTGACGCGTGCCGCAGCGTCGTTCCGGGCCTCCGCGTCGGGAAACACCGCGAGCCAGGCGAGCGCCCTGTCGTCGCGCACCGGCAGGCGGGGGAAACCGTTGGGAGCGGGATCGGTGCGCCACGCCGCCGTACGAACGCCCAGAACGTCCTCGAGCGCGGGGATCGCAGCGGTGGCGAACCAGTGCTCGAGGGAGTCCCCGTCGTCGCCGACCAGATGCGTCCCGAGCAGCACCCGCTCGTGTCGAGGATCCGCACCGGCCGCACCGCGTGCCACGGCGGCCGCCGGTCGGTGAGCGGGCCGGGTGGGCCGCAGCAGGAGCACGTCGTCACTGTCGACCATGGTCGCGTTGGCCGCGTCGCGGTGGCGTGCCCACACCGGTCCGCCATAGAACGCCTCGAGCGCCCGGACACGGGCGTCATGATCGGCGAAACCTCGCAACCAGGTGAACGAGTCCGGATCGTCCTCGTCGGCGAACGTCGCGCCCACGATCATGCCGGCGTCCTCCTGCGGCTCGACGAGATGACGTTCGAACGTCGCAAGGAGATCGTGCAGTCGACCGGCCTGCAGCCGGTATCGCCGCAGTTCGATCACGGGACAGTGGTCGAACGAGAGTGTAATCGTCATGGTTACACTCTGTCCGACTGCCAGGCTCCTTTCAAGTTGACGCCGGGGTCGCTCCGCGCCGGCAAGTGGTTCCGCCATACGCTCGGATCGACCGCTCGACGGCAGTGAAGGAGCCACCCGTGATCGACCCCCGCGCAGCGTTGCGACAGGGACTGCTCGGCCTCGGCCGCAGCGACTCCGTGCGGCGAGTCGTCGAGCGCGCGCCGGTCAGTCGCGCGGCGCTGCAGCGCCTGATCGCGGGGGAGGACACCGCAGCCGGCGTCGCCGCCGCCACCGAGCTGCTGGCGAGTGGGCGGCTCGCCACGGTCAGCTTCCTCGGCGAGGACACCGTCGACGTCGCACAGGCCAGCCGCAATCGGGACGCCCACCTGGCGATGCTGCGTGCCCTGCAGGAGGCGGGCGCGACGCAGCGTGGTGCCGCCGAGGTCAGCATCAAGCTCAGCGCCGTGGGCCGGGCGCTGTCCGAGGACGGCGCGAAGGTCGCACTCGACAATGCGCGACAGATCTGCGAGGCGGCCGCCGCTGCCGGCACGACGGTCACCATCGACATGGAGGACCCCACGGCGGTCGACCAGACGCTGGAGGTGGTGCGCGACCTACGGGCCGACTTCCCGTGGGTCGGTGCGGTGCTGCTGGCCGATCTGCGCCGGACCGAGGCCGATTGCCGTGACCTGGCGACCGCCGGAAGCCGCGTCCGCCTGTGCAAGGGAGCTGCCCACTCGCAGCCGGATTCCGCCCGTTTCGAGGACAAGCGGGACGTGCGACTGTCCTATGTGCGTTGCGCCAAGGTGCTGCTGGAGGGCAAGGGTTACCCGATGCTGGCCACGCACGATGCGGACCTGATCGACGTTGCCCGCTCGCTGGCCGACAAGGAGTTGCGAGCGCCCGAATCCTTCGAGTTCCAAATGTTTTTCGGCATCCGGCCCGAGGAGCAGCTGCGCCTCGCACAGGCGGGCGTCGCCGTGCGGGTCTACGTTCCGTATGGCGACCGCAGCCGCTGGTACCGCTACGCCGTGCACCGGATGGCCGAGCGCCCTGCCGACATGATGTACGTCCGACGTTCCGGTTCCACGAAAGGCTGACCGAAATGCCCGAGAAAATGCCCGAGAACAACGACCAGCACAGCGAATCCGCGCGGCAGCGCGTCGCCTTCCTCGGCGTCGGCATGATGGGTGAGGCGCTGCTCGCCGGGCTCGTGCGTGATGGCAGTCCGGACCAGGTCGTCGTCTCCGACCACAGCGCCCAACGCCAGGCCGAGGTCGCCGAGAAGTATGGCGTGCGGGCCGGCACCATCGCCGAGGCAGTTGCGGGCGCCGGCAGCGTCATACTCGCGGTCAAGCCGAAGGACATGGGTGCGCTGCTGGAGGAGGTGGGCGCCCACCTGCAACCGGGTGCGGTGGTCATCTCGGTCGCGGCCGGACTCACCACGGCATACCTCGAGGAACGCCTGCCCGCGGGCACGCCGGTCGTGCGCGTCATGCCCAACACCCCCGCCCTGGTCGGCCAGGGTATGACGGCGGTCAGCCCCGGCACCCACTGCGACGACAGCCAGGTCGCCGACGCGCAGGCGCTGCTCAGCCCGTCCGGCAAGGTGGTTGCCGTGCCGGAGAGCCAGCTGGACGCGGTCACCGCGATCAGCGGCAGCGGCCCGGCATACATCTTCTACGTCGTGGAGGCGATGGTCGAAGCAGGCGTGCTGCTCGGCGTCACCCGCGCCACGGCCACCGAGCTCGTCGTCCAGACGCTGTATGGCGCCGCCACCATGCTGACCGAGACCGGCGACCACCCGACGCTGTTGCGCGAGCGGGTGTCCAGCCCCGGCGGCACCACCGTCGCGGCCCTGCGCCAACTGGACGACCACAAGGTGCGGGCTGCGTTCGTGACCGCCATGGAGGCCGCAGCCAAGCGCTCCGCGGAGTTGGCGGCAGGTCAGGCCTGAAGACCCGGCTCGGGCCGGGCGTGAAGACCAATCGTTATCGAGGCCCCGCGCTCCGTTCACCGCACCTGGTGACCGGCGCCGCGGGATACATGGGAGAGTTGTGTCCATGACTGACATCACGGTGCGCGCCCTCGGGGATGAGGAATGGCAGGTTTACCGGGACGTTCGACTGACTGCCCTGCGCGAAGCGCCCGACGCCTTCGCGGCGTCGGTTTCGCAGGAGGAGAAGTTCGACGACGACTTGTGGCAGGCCCGCGTGAAGCGGTCCCGGCGACTGGTCGCAGAAGACGGCGAGAAGGTCGTCGGGGTCGTCTCGGTCGGCAGCACGAAGGGTGATGACGAGCGGGTCAGCGAGCTCTTCGGCCTCTGGGTCAGCCCGGAGCTGCGCGGTAAGGGCGTCGCCTGGAAGCTCGTCGATGCAGGCGTGCGGCAGGCCCGCCAGGACAGCTATGACTTCGTCCTCTACTGGGTCGGCACCGACAACGGTCGTGCCGTGGCCTTCGCGTCCAGCTTCGGTTTCCGCCCGACCGACGGCCGCCGGCCGATGCAGAGTTCCTCCTCCGATGACGGAGACGTGTCCGAGAACGAAATGGCGATGGTCTATCCGCTGGGCGACGACCCGGGCGCGGTGCCGAGCTCGGTGCTCTGAGCGGCTCCGCCGTGACCGCCGCCGACCCCCGAGTGCGAGTCGTATGGGGTGAGGAGCTGTCGGCATACAACTTCGGCCCGCAGCACCCGATGAACCCGATCCGGCTCGATCTCACGGCGCGGCTGTGCCGTGAGCTGGGCGTTTTCGACTCCCCGGGCCTCGAGATCGTCGCGCCGACCCTGCCCGATGGCAGCGACGCGTTCCTGTCCTGGGTGCACAGTGCGGACTACATCGACGCTGTGCGTGCCGCGTCGGCCGACCCGTCGGCGGCGGATCCGGCATACGGCTTGGGGACCGAGGACGACCCGGCGTTCGCCGGCATGCACGACGTGTCGGCGCTGATCGCCGGTTCGACGGTGCGGATCGCCCAGGACGTATGGCGCGGCGAGATCGACCACGGCGTCAACTTCTGCGGCGGCCTGCACCACGCGATGCCGGGCAAGGCGTCCGGCTTCTGCATCTACAACGACGCCGCCCTCGGCATCCAGTGGCTGCTGGACAACGGCGCCGAACGCGTCGCCTACGTCGACGTCGACGTGCACCACGGCGACGGCGTCGAGCGCGCGTTCTGGAACGACCCCCGGGTGCTGACCATCTCGATCCACGAAACCGGGCGGGTCCTCTTTCCCGGCACCGGTTTTCCCGGCGACATCGGTGGCCCGGACGCCGAGGGCACCGCGGTCAACATCGCGTTGCCCCCGGGTGCCCGGGATGCCGGCTGGCTGCGGGCGCTGCACGCGGTCGTGCCGTCGCTGGTGCGCGCGTTCGAGCCGGATGTCCTGGTCAGCCAGCAGGGCTGCGACTCCCATTACGCGGACCCGCTGGCGCACATGGCGCTCTCGATCGACGCACAGCGCACGGCGTACCAGACGTTGCACGAGCTCGCCCATGAAGTCACCGGCGGCAAGTGGGTCGCGCTCGGCGGTGGCGGGTACGAGCTCATCGACGTCGTGCCGCGCGCCTGGACCCACCTCACCGCGATCGCCGCGCATCGCCCGATCGACCTGGACACCGAGGTCCCCGCTGTATGGCGGGAACACGTCGAGCGCACCTTCGACCGCCCCGGGCCGGCGCGGATGGGCGACGGCCAGGCCGAGAACGGGCACGTCTGGTGGCGTTCCTGGGAGTCCGGCGTCGACCCCGACAACGCCATCGACCGGTCGGTGCTGGCGACGCGGGAAGCGGTCTTCCCCTCCCACGGCCTCGACGTCTGGTTCGACTGAACCTTTTGCGAAGACTCCTCGCGGAATTGTGGCCGGGGGTGTG